>NZ_JBIDBX010000001.1:0-987973 GCF_043204395.1 Stenotrophomonas sp. NPDC047960
CCCAAGCGAACCAAGTACCGCACGGTACACAAGGGCCGTAACGATGGCCTGAGCTGGTGCGCCATCGCTGTCAGCTTCGGGGACTACGGCCTGAAGGCAACCGCCCACGGTCAGCTGACCGCGCGTCAGATCGAAGCGGCCCGCCGCTCGATCAGCCGCTACGTCAAGCGCGGTGGCAAGATGTGGATCCGCGTGTTCCCCGACAAGCCGATCACCAAGAAGCCCATCGAAGTCCGAATGGGTTCTGGTAAGGGCAACGTGGAGTACTGGGTAGCCCAGATCCAGCCCGGCCGCATGATCTATGAAATTGAAGGTGTGGGTGAAGACGTGGCACGCGAGGCGTTCCGCCTGGCAGCTGCCAAGCTCTCCGTGACCACCACTTTCGTGACCCGGACGGTGATGTGATGGATATCAAACAACTTCGCGAAAAGTCGGCTGACGACCTGAAGTCCCATTTGGTCGACCTGCGTAAGGAGCAGTTCTCGCTCCGCATGCAGCAGGTCACCGGGCAGCTGCCGAAGACTCACGAAACCCGCCGGGTCCGCCGCGAGATTGCTCGCGTCAAGACCCTGCTCGGCAGCAACAAGTAAGGATGGCCGCGATGAGCGACAATACTGAAAACAAGCAGCTGCGCACGGTCGAAGGCCGTGTCGTCAGCAACAAGATGGACAAGACGGTCACCGTGCTGGTGGAGCGCCTGGTCAAGCACAAGCTTTACGGCAAGTACTTGAAGCGTTCGACCAAGCTGCACGCGCACGATGCCGACAACGCCTGCAATGAAGGCGATGTCGTGCTGGTGACCGAAATTGCTCCGATGTCCAAGACCAAGAACTGGCGCGTGGTGGAAGTCATCACGCGTGCGGCTCAATAAGGAGATCTGACTCATGATCCAGATGCAGAGCTACCTCGAGGTCGCGGACAATTCCGGTGCCAAGGAAGTGATGTGCATCAAGGTGCTGGGCGGCTCCAAGCGTCGCTACGCACACATCGGTGACATCATCAAGGTCACCGTGAAGGATGCAATTCCGCGCGGCAAGGTCAAGAAGGGTGAAGTGTTCGACGCCGTCGTGGTGCGTACCCGCAAGGGTGTGCGTCGCGCCGACGGCTCGCTGATCCGTTTCGACGCCAATGCCGCGGTCCTGCTCAACAACAAGCAAGAGCCGATCGGCACCCGCATCTTCGGGCCGGTGACCCGTGAACTTCGTTCCGAGAAGTTCATGAAGATCGTCTCGCTCGCTCCCGAAGTGCTGTGAGCGACAGGAGATAATCATGGCTAACCGTATCAAGAAGGGCGACCAGGTCGTCGTCAACACCGGCAAGGACAAGGGCAAGCAGGGCGAAGTCGTCCGCGTCGATGGCGATCGTGTGATCGTCGCCAACGTGAACATCGTCAAGCGCCACACCAAGCCGAACCCGCAGGCAGGCGTTGCCGGCGGCGTGGTCGAGCGTGAAGCTTCGATCCATATCTCCAACGTGAATGTGCTCAACCCGGCTTCGGGCAAGGGCGAGCGCGTTGGCTTCACGGTGCGGGAGGATGGACGCAAACTGCGTGTGTTCCGCTCCAGCGGTGAGGCGCTCGACGCCTGAGGAATGAGAAGATGAGTTCCCGTCTCGAAAAGTTCTACCAGGAAGAAGTGGTGCCGGCGCTGATGAAGCAGTTCGGCTACACCAATCCGATGCAGGTTCCCCGCCTGGTCAAGGTCACCCTGAACATGGGTGTCGGCGAAGCGGCGACCAACAAGAAGATCCTGGAAAATGCCGTCGCCGACATGGCCAAGGTCTCCGGCCAGAAGCCGATCGTGACCAAGTCCCGCGTCTCGGTGGCTTCGTTCAAGATCCGCGATGGTTGGCCGATCGGCTGCAAGACCACGCTGCGTCGTGCCAAGATGTATGAGTTCCTGGATCGCCTGATCAACATCTCGCTGCCGCGCGTGCGCGACTTCCGTGGTGTCTCGGGTCGTTCCTTCGACGGTCGCGGCAACTTCAACATGGGTGTGAAGGAACAGATCATCTTCCCGGAAATCGACTTCGACGCCGTCGACGCGATCCGCGGCATGGATATCGCCATCACCACCACCGCCAAGACCGATGCGGAAGCGAAGGCGCTGCTCGCAGCGTTCAAGTTCCCGTTCCGTAACTGATACGTCGAGGAATCCGAAATGGCAAAGACCTCCATGGTCAACCGCGACCTGAAGCGTGCGAAGCTGGCCGTCAAGTACGCCGGCAAGCGTGACGAGCTGAAGAAGATCATCTCCAGCACGACCGCTTCGTACGAAGAGAAGGAACAGGCCGTGATCAAGTTGCAGAAGCTGCCGCGCGATTCGTCGCCGAGCCGCCACCGCAACCGTTGCGAACTGTCGGGCCGCCCGCGTGGCGTGTACAGCAAGTTCGGCCTCGGCCGCAACAAGCTGCGCGAAGCCACCATGCGTGGTGACGTGCCGGGCCTGCGCAAGGCCAGCTGGTAAGGGACTCGTCCCTGCAGTACGGGGTGGACCTGTTCAGGTTCACCCCGACTTGAAGAGTCCGACCCCGGTCGGGCTCTTTTTGTCGTATACTCCCGCGTCTCACCCGCCCTTCACTGGGTGGTGCGGGGTAGGGCGGTCCGGTAGAGCCGACTGTGGGTCGGCAGCCAGGAAGCGCTGAAGAAGAACGACGGGCCGCCAGGCCCATTCCAAAAAGCAAGATTTTCGCGAAAGCGGATATCGGTGCACTCAAAGGTATCGACTATGAGCATGACTGATCCCATCGCCGACCTGCTGGTACGCATCAAGAATGCGGCTGCGGTTGGCAAGCAGACGGTGAAGGCACCGTCCTCCAAGATCAAGGTTGCAATCGCAGAAGTGTTGAAGGCCGAAGGCTACATCACCGACCTGCGCGTGACCAAGACCGAGAACAACAAGGCCGAGCTTGAAATCGTCCTGAAGTATTTCGAGGGCAAGCCGGTCATCGAGACCCTGAAGCGCTTCTCGCGTTCGGGTCTGCGCCAGTACCGTGGCAAGTCCGAGCTGCCGAAGGTCCTGAACGGCCTGGGCATCTCCATCATCTCCACCTCCAAGGGCATCATGACTGATGCGCAGGCGCGCCAGTTGGGCGTCGGCGGCGAAGTCCTGTGCTTCGTGGCCTAAGGCGAGAAGGAAACTACTATGTCCCGCGTAGCCAAGAAGCCGGTCAACCTGCCCAAGGGCGTTGAACTGAACATCCAGCCGGAATCCGTCAGCGTGAAGGGCCCGAAGGGCACCCTGAGCCTGCCGAAGGTTGCTGGCGTTGAAATTTCCGTCAATGACGGCGTTGCCACCCTGGCCGCCAGCAACGACGACCTGGTTGCCCTCACCGGCACCGTCCGCGCGATCCTGGCCAACATGGTCAAGGGCGTCACCGAAGGCTTCGAGCGCAAGCTTGAGCTGGTCGGCGTCGGCTACCGCGCCGCCATGCAGGGCAAGGATCTGAGCCTGTCGCTCGGTTTCTCGCACCCGGTGGTGTACGTGGCGCCGGAAGGCATCACGCTGTCGACCCCGACCCAGACCGAAATCCTGGTCCAGGGCACCGACAAGCAGCTGGTGGGCGAAGTTGCCGCCAAGATCCGCGCTTACCGCAAGCCGGAGCCCTACAAGGGCAAGGGTGTGAAGTACGCCGGCGAAGTCATCATTCGTAAGGAAGCCAAGAAGGCGTAAGGGCGAGTCCCCTTTCAGGGGAGAAGTCCTGTCTTCAGCTTTCAAGGAAAAAGATCATGAACAAGAACATTGCTCGCCTGCGTCGCGCCAAGTCCACCCGCGCACACATCCGTGTCCTCGGCGTGCCGCGTCTGTCGGTGCTGCGCACGGGTCAGCACCTGTATGCCCAGGTCTTCACCGCCGACGGCTCCAAGGTGCTGGCTGCCGCCAACACCACCCAGGCCGACGTCAAGGAAGGCCTGAAGAACGGCAAGAACAGCGACGCCGCCGCCAAGGTCGGCAAGCTGGTTGCCGAGCGCGCCAAGGCTGCGGGCATCGAGAAGGTCGCTTTCGACCGCTCGGGCTACCGCTACCACGGCCGTATCAAGGCACTGGCCGATGCAGCCCGCGAAGGCGGCCTGCAGTTCTAAGGGATAAGGAAGCGGGGCTGGTCCCCGCTTCCGCCTGCCTGCCGGCACGGGTTGTGCCGGGCGGCGTCCTTCTTCTGCAGGGGCGTTCGATCCACCGCGTCATTCCACAGCTATAAGCGGCCCTGAGCCGTACATACCCAATCAATCAAGGAATCAACATGGCAGAAGAACGTCAGCAGCGGGGTCGCGACCGCGACCGTAACCGCGAAGAGAAAGTCGACGACGGCATGATCGAGAAGCTGGTCGCGGTCAACCGCGTCAGCAAGACCGTCAAGGGCGGTCGTCAGTTCACCTTCACCGCACTGACCGTGGTCGGTGACGGCGCAGGCAAGGTAGGCTTCGGCTACGGCAAGGCGCGTGAAGTGCCGGTCGCGATCCAGAAGTCGATGGAGCAGGCCCGCAAGAACCTGGCCGACGTCGATCTGAACAACGGCACCCTGTGGCACCCGGTGAAGTCCGGTCATGGCGCGGCCCGCGTGTTCATGATGCCGGCTTCGGAAGGTACCGGCGTCATTGCCGGTGGTGCGATGCGCGCCGTGCTGGAAGCCGTTGGCGTCAAGAACGTGCTGGCCAAGGCCGTCGGTTCGCGCAACCCGATCAACCTGGTTCGCGCCACGCTGAAGGGCCTGTCCGAAATGCAGTCGCCGGCCCGCATCGCGGCCAAGCGCGGCAAGAAGGTGGAGGATCTCAACCATGGCTAATGACACCGTCAAGACCGTCAAGGTCCGTCTGGTTGGCGGCCTGCGTGGTACCCAGTCGCGTCACCGCCTGTCGGTGCGTGCCCTGGGCCTGAACAAGCTCAACGATGTGCGTGTCCTGAAGGACAGCCCGCAGGTTCGCGGTCTGATCAACAAGGTCCACTACCTCGTCAAGGTTGAGGAATAATCCAATGACCCTGCATCTCAATGAACTGAGCCCGGCACCGGGCGCGCGCAAAGAGCGCACCCGCGTCGGCCGTGGTATCGGCTCCGGCCTGGGCAAGACCTGTGGCCGCGGCCACAAGGGTTCGTTCGCCCGTAAGGGTGGCGGCAAGATCAAGGCGGGCTTCGAAGGCGGCCAGACCCCCATGCAGCGTCGTCTGCCGAAGGTCGGTTTCCGTTCCAAGATCGCCAAGGACACTGCCGAAGTGCTGTCGTACCACCTGGACCGCCTGGAAGCTGGCGAGATCGATTTCGCAGCGCTGCGCGCCGCGAAGCTGGTCCCGAGCACTGCCAAGCAGGCCAAGATCGTCATGAAGGGCGGCCTGACCAAGGCCTTCACCCTGAAGGGCATCGCAGCAACGGCCGGTGCCAAGGCCGCGATCGAAGCTGCCGGCGGCAGCGTACAGGAGTAAGACATGGCGCAAGCTGGCATTGGTAACCTGGGCGGCGGGCTCGGCAAGTTCACGGAACTTCGCCAGCGTCTGCTGTTCGTCGTCGGGGCTTTGATCGTCTACCGCATCGGCTGTTATGTGCCGGTGCCGGGCGTCAATCCCGATGCCATGCTTGCACTCATGCAGGCGCAGGGCGGCGGCATCGTGGACATGTTCAACATGTTCTCGGGCGGCGCCCTGCACCGTTTCAGCATTTTCGCGCTGAACGTGATGCCGTACATCTCGGCATCCATCGTGATGCAGCTGGCCGTCCACATCTTCCCCGCGCTCAAGGCGATGCAGAAGGAAGGTGAGTCCGGTCGCCGCAAGATCACCCAATATTCCCGCATCGGCGCCGTGTTGCTGGCGGTGGTGCAGGGCGGCAGCATCGCGCTGGCGCTGCAGAATCAGCTGTCCCCGTCCGGTGCGCCGGTCGTGTACGCGCCGGGCATGGGCTTCGTGCTCACCGCCGTGGTCGCGCTGACCGCCGGTACCATCTTCCTGATGTGGGTCGGCGAGCAGGTCACCGAGCGCGGCATCGGCAACGGTGTGTCGCTGATCATCTTCGCCGGCATCGTGGCCGGTCTGCCGGGTGCGGTCATCCACACCTTCGACGCCTTCCGCGAAGGCAACCTGCAGTTCATCCAGCTGCTGCTGATCGCACTGGTGGTGCTGGCCTTCACCTTCTTCGTGGTGTTCGTCGAACGCGGCCAGCGCCGCATCACGGTGAACTACGCACGTCGCCAGGGCGGCCGCAACGCGTACATGAACCAGACCTCGTTCCTGCCGCTGAAGCTGAACATGGCGGGCGTGATTCCGGCCATCTTCGCCTCCAGCATCCTGGCGTTCCCGACCACCCTGGCCATGTGGTCCGGCCAGGCCAGCTCGGCGACCTGGCTGCAGAAGGTCGCCAACGCCCTGGGTCCGGGCGAGCCGCTGCACATGATCGTGTTCGCCGCGCTGATCACCGGTTTCGCGTTCTTCTATACCGCGCTGGTGTTCAACTCGCAGGAAACCGCCGACAACCTGAAGAAGTCGGGCGCGCTGATTCCGGGCATCCGTCCGGGCAAGGCCACCGCCGACTACATCGACGGCGTGCTGACCCGCCTGACCGCGGCCGGCTCGGCCTACCTGGTGATCGTCTGCCTGCTGCCGGAAATCATGCGCACGCAGCTGAATGCGTCCTTCTACTTCGGCGGCACTTCGCTGCTGATCGTGGTGGTGGTGGTGATGGACTTCATCGCGCAGATCCAGGCGCACCTGATGTCGCACCAGTACGAGAGCCTGTTGAAGAAGGCCAACCTGAAGGGCGGCAACCGCGGCGGTTTTGCCCGCGGCTGATTGGCCTGTTACACTATCGTCTTCCTGACGTGATGGTCCTCCGCTTCGCGGACCTGGCCACACAAACGAAGGGCGGCCCCCGCAGCGGTTCCGGGTGGGGGTGAGATCGGGTCGTCCCGCGCGGGAGTAGCGCGGGCGGCGCCGGAAGAGGGCTCGAAAGAGTTGTCATTCCGGAGTCAACCTGGTCCGGCGCCGGAGCCTGGGCACACTCCCTGGGCCGGGTCCATGAAACCTTTCAGGTTTCACGGGCTTCCATGTAAACCGGAACCTTGTTAGTATCGCTAGTTCACTTTTTTGATCCATCCTGCCGGATCGGCGCGCCTCGGGTGCGCTGTCGGCCATCACTCAGCTGGAGAACCGCGTCATGGCGCGTATTGCAGGCGTCAACCTGCCAGCCCAGAAGCACGTCTGGGTCGGGTTGCAAAGCATTTACGGCATCGGCCGTACCCGTTCGAAGAAGGTCTGCGACGCCGCAGGCGTGACCTCGACCACCAAGATCCGCGATCTGTCGGAGCCGGAAATCGAGCGCCTGCGCTCGGAAGTGGCCAAGTACATCGTGGAAGGCGATCTGCGCCGTGAAATCGGTATCGCGATCAAGCGCCTGATGGACCTGGGCTGCTACCGCGGTCTGCGTCACCGTCGCGGCCTGCCGCTGCGTGGTCAGCGCACCCGTACCAACGCCCGCACCCGCAAGGGCCCGCGCAAGGCGATCAGGAAGTAAGGGACCTAAGAAATGGCTAAGCCCGTCGCTAAGACCAAGAAGAAGATCAAGCGCGTCGTCACTGACGGCGTTGCCCACGTCCACGCTTCTTTCAACAACACCATCGTGACCATCACCGACCGCCAGGGCAATGCTCTGTCGTGGGCGACGTCCGGTGGCGCTGGCTTCCGCGGTTCGCGTAAGTCCACCCCGTTCGCTGCCCAGGTGGCTGCCGAGAAAGCCGGCCGCGCCGCGCTGGATTACGGCGTCAAGTCCCTGGAAGTCCGCATCAAGGGCCCGGGTCCGGGTCGTGAGTCGGCCGTGCGCTCGCTGAACAACGTGGGCTACAAGATCACCAACATCATCGACGTGACGCCAATCCCGCACAACGGGTGCCGTCCGCCGAAGAAGCGTCGCGTCTAAAGGAGCGATAAGAAATGGCTCGTTATATCGGTCCTACCTGTAAGCTCGCCCGCCGCGAAGGCGCCGACCTTTCCCTCAAGAGCCCGGCCCGTGCGCTGGACTCCAAGTGCAAGCTGGAGCAGAAGCCCGGCCAGCACGGCGCGACCGCCCGCAAGGGCAAGCTGTCCGACTACGCCACCCAGCTGCGTGAAAAGCAGAAGGTCAAGCGTATCTACGGTCTGCTGGAGCGTCAGTTCCGCAACTACTACAAGAAGGCCTCGACCAAGAAGGGCAACACCGGCGAGAACCTGCTGCAGCTGTTGGAAACCCGCCTGGACAACGTCGTCTATCGCATGGGCTTCGCTGTGACCCGTCCGGCTGCCCGTCAGCTGGTCTCGCACCGCGGCGTCACCGTGAACGGCAAGTCGGTCAACCTGGCTTCGTACCAGGTCAAGGCCGGCGACGCTGTCGCGCTGTCCGAGAAGGCTGCCAAGCAGCTGCGCGTTCAGGAAGCCCTGACCGTGTCCAAGACGCACGACCTGCGCCCGACGTGGATCGAAGTGGACGCCGACAAGTTCGCCGGCATCTTCAAGGCCGTGCCGGATCGTTCGGACCTGCCTGCGGATATCAACGAAGCGCTGATCGTCGAGTTGTATTCGAAGTAATTCACATTGGAGAGCCCCCGGCGACGGCCGGGGGTTCACTAGGAGAACCCGCAACATGACGGTTACCGCCAACCAGGTTCTGCGTCCTCGTGGTCCGCAGATCGAACGCCTTACCGACACCCGCGCCAAGGTCGTTATCGAACCCTTGGAGCGTGGTTACGGGCATACGCTGGGCAATGCCCTGCGTCGCGTGCTGCTGTCGTCCATCCCGGGCTTCGCCATCACGGAAGTTGAGATCGACGGCGTACTGCACGAGTACACCACGCTCGAAGGCCTGCAGGAGGACGTTCTCGAAGTCCTGCTCAACCTGAAGGACGTGGCCATCCGTATGCACACCGGCGACAGCGCAACCCTGTCGCTGTCCAAGCAGGGTCCGGGTGTCGTGACTGCTGCCGATATCAAGGTCGACCACAACGTCGAGATCCTCAATACGGATCATGTCATCTGCCACCTGACCAAGGACACGGCAGTCAACATGCGTCTGAAGATCGAGCGCGGCTTCGGCTACCAGCCGGCCGCCGCGCGTCGTCGTCCGGATGAAGAGACCCGTGCCATCGGTCGTCTGGTCCTGGACGCCTCGTTCTCGCCGGTCCGTCGCGTCGC
The DNA here is from genome assembly GCF_043204395.1 of Stenotrophomonas sp. NPDC047960. Lineage (NCBI taxonomy): Bacteria > Pseudomonadati > Pseudomonadota > Gammaproteobacteria > Lysobacterales > Lysobacteraceae > Stenotrophomonas > Stenotrophomonas sp. NPDC047960. The sequence continues at coordinate 9,144 of NZ_JBIDBX010000001.1, forward strand.
CTATTCGGTGGAAGCGGCCCGCGTCGAACAGCGTACCGACCTGGACAAGCTGGTGCTGGACATCGAAACCAACGGCACGATCGATGCCGAGGAAGCCGTGCGCACCGCCGCCGACATCCTCAGCGATCAGCTGTCGGTCTTCGGTGACTTCACCCACCGCGACCGCGGTGCAGCCAAGCCGGCCAACAACGGCGTGGATCCGGTGCTGCTGCGCCCGATCGACGACCTGGAACTGACCGTGCGTTCGGCGAACTGCCTCAAGGCCGAGAGCATCTACTACATCGGCGATCTGATCCAGAAGACCGAAGTGGAACTGCTCAAGACCCCGAACCTCGGCAAGAAGTCGCTGACCGAGATCAAGGAAGTCCTCGCCCAGCGTGGTCTTTCGCTCGGCATGAAGCTGGAGAACTGGCCGCCGGCCGGTGTCGCCCAGCACGGCATGCTCGGCTGATCCAGCGCAGTAAATGTGTCACCCCGCACCTTCGGGTGCGGGGGCTTTACCCGCAGTACCTCGCATCGACAGGCGCCAGCCTGCGGTGACGGTCGGCCAGGAGGGCCGGCACCGGACCATCCGCAGTCCAAGCAACAACGCCGGGAAGGCGACAGCGATATCCAACCGATCCAATATTCTTTCAAGGAACATCCGTCATGCGTCACATGAAATCCGGCCGCAAGTTCAGCCGTACCAGCGCCCACCGCGAAGCAATGTTCAAGAACATGGCCGCGTCGCTGTTCAAGCACGAGCTGATCAAGACCACCCTGCCGAAGGCCAAGGAACTGCGTCGCGTCGCCGAGCCGCTGATCACCCTGGCCAAGGTCGACTCCGTCGCCAACCGCCGTCTGGCCTTCGCCCGCCTGCGTGACAACGAAGCCGTGGGCAACCTGTTCACCACCCTGGGCCCGCGTTACGCGAACCGTCCGGGCGGCTACCTGCGTCTGCTGAAGTGCGGCTTCCGCGCTGGCGACAACGCCCCGATGGCCTACGTCGAACTGGTCGACCGTCCGGCCGCCGTGGCTGAAGCCGTCGAAGAATAATCGACGCGCTTCACCAAAGATTCTTCAAGAAACCCGGCCCTGCGCCGGGTTTTTTGTTGGGCGTGTAGATCAAGAGCAACGGCAACGGCAACGGCGCTGGGGATTTGCTGTCCACTGCGGGGCCCCGGCCGGTGTGGGTTTGCGGGGGACGCCGTGAACCCATCCATGGGGGCTTGGTCGCCGCATCCATGCGGCTCACACCCCCGCAAACCCACCCCGGCCGGGACCTCGACACTGGGTCGGTTGCCTATTGGCCCATCGGCCGGGCGTGGGAGGTCGCGGTCTGAATGAGGACGGGCACGCCCGTCCCGGCTTCGCCAACCGTAGAGCCGGGCCTTGCCCGGCTGCTGTTGCCCCCCATGCGCACCGACCCACCGTCGGCGCGGCCGGGCAGTGGACCTATCAGCCGTGCAGCTGTTCGCCAGGCCCCCAGAACACCCCATATGGCCAACCAAGCCGATGTACGGCAAACGGCCGCAGCCTACACCGCACAGCTCCCTGTTAATCTTGGCGCCTGGACTAACAAGAGTGTTGGCAATGAATCCATTGCGCTGGAATTTCCGCGCCCAGTTCCTGCTGGGGTTCCTGGTGTGTGCTGGCCTGCTGGCCTATGCGATCTTCCTGCAGCTGAAGATGGGGCTGGAGCCGTGCCCGCTGTGCATCTTCCAGCGCATTGCGTTCGCTGCGCTCGGCCTGTTGTTCCTGATCGGCGCGCTGCATGGTCCGCGCGATCGGCCCGGGCGGATCACCTATGGCGTGCTGGCCTTCATTGCCGCCGCCGTGGGCATCGGCATTGCCGGGCGGCACGTGTATGTGCAGCTGCTGCCGCAGGACATGGGTTCGAGCTGTGGGCCGCCGCTGTCGTTCCTCAGCGAAACCATGGGACCGTTCGAAGTGTTCCGCACCGTGCTTACCGGTACCGGCAACTGCGGCAACATTGATTGGCAGTTCCTGGGCCTGACCATGCCCATGTGGAGCCTGGTGTGGTTCACCCTGCTGGGCCTCTGGGCGCTGCTGGTATCGTTCCGCCGTCCTGCGCGTCGCCACTGATCTTTCTTCTGCTGGTTTACTGGATATTCCGATGACTGCCTCCGACCGTGCCACCCCTTCCGCTTCGTTGCCGACCGACTGGTCGCCGGAGAGCTGGCGCGGCCGGCCCGCGCTGCAGATGCCGACCTACCCCGATCCGGTCGCGCTGGATGCGTCCCTGCACGAGCTCAAGCGGTTGCCGCCGCTGGTGACCTCGTGGGAGATCCTGTCGCTCAAGCAGCAGCTGGCCGAGGCCCAGGAAGGCAAGCGCTTTCTGCTGCAGGGCGGCGATTGTGCCGAGAACTTCAGCGACTGCGAGTCCACCACCATTTCCAACCGGCTCAAGGTGCTGCTGCAGATGAGTCTGGTGCTCGTGCACGGCATGCGCAAGCCGGTGATCCGCGTCGGCCGGTTCGCTGGCCAATACGCCAAGCCGCGCTCGGCCGACACCGAAACCCGCAACGGCGTGACCCTGCCCAGTTACCGGGGCGATGTGATCAACGCGCCCGAGTTCACCGAAGCCGCGCGCCTGCCCGACCCGCGCAGGATGCTGCAGGCCCACGCGCATTCGGCCATGACCATGAACTTCGTGCGTGCGCTGATCGATGGCGGCTTCGCCGACCTGCACCATCCCGAGTACTGGAACCTGGAGTGGGTGCGGCACTCGCCCCTGGCCACCGATTACCAGAAGATGGTCGCGTCCATCGGCGATGCCGTGCGCTTCATGGAAACCCTGTCCGGCGCACAGGTGTACAACCTCAACCGGATCGACTTCTACACCTCCCACGAGGCGCTGCTGCTGCCGTACGAGCAGGCGCTCACCCGACAGGTGCCGCGCCAGCACGGCTGGCTGAACCTGAGTACGCATTACCCGTGGATCGGCATGCGTACGGCCGCCCTCGATGGCGCGCATGTGGAATACCTGCGTGGCGTACGCAATCCGATTGCGATCAAGGTTGGCCCGTCCGTGCAGCCCGACCAGCTGCTGCGCCTGATTGACGTGCTCAATCCCGACGATGAACCCGGCCGCCTGAGCTTCATCCATCGCATGGGCGCGGCGCAGATCGCCGAAAGACTGCCGCCGCTGCTGGAGGCAGTCAAGCGCGATGGCCGACGCGTGCTGTGGGTGTGTGACGCCATGCATGGCAACACCGAAAGCACCAGCAACGGCTACAAGACCCGTCGCTTCGACAACGTGCGCAGTGAAGTGGAGCTGTCCTTCGACCTGCACGCGGCCGCTGGCACGCGCTTGGGGGGCGTCCACCTGGAGCTGACGGGTGAGGACGTCACCGAATGCACCGGCGGCGCGCGCGAACTCACCGAGCGCGATCTTGAGCGTGCCTATCGCTCTTCCGTGGACCCGCGCCTGAACTACGAGCAGTCGCTGGAGATCGCCATGGCGATCGTACGCAAGCAGGGCGGGTAAACGCGCCGATCATCGCCGCTCTGGCACGGTAGGGCTCGGATTGAAGCCCTGCGGGAGGGAGCATGCGAGTGGATTGGCAGGAGGCGGCTGCATATCTGTGGCCGATCGGGATCGCGCTGGCGATCGGGATTACCGGCTGGTGGCTGCTGATGGCGCTGACCCGCCGCCTGAAAGGGCGTGACTATCGTCGTGCGCGGATCGCACGCGTGATCAGCCGGCCGCTGGCTTTTGCGCTGCCGATGCTGGTGTTGATTCCCGCGCTGGAAGCCACCCCGCTGGAAGGGCGCTGGCTGGACCAGTCGCTGCGCCTGTTGCATATCGGCCTGACTGCCTGCTTCATCTGGTTGCTCGTGCGCGCGGTGGCTGCCGGCGAGCAGGCGATCCTGCGCGACCACCCGATGGAGGTGGCCGACAACCTGGCCGCCCGCCGCATCCAGACCCAGACCCGCGTGCTCAGCCGCGTGCTGATGGGCGCCATCATCCTGATCGGCGCGTCGATGGTGCTGCTGACCTTCCCGATGGTGCGCCAGATCGGGACCGCGCTGCTGGCATCGGCGGGCATCATCGGCCTGGTCGCCGGCATCGCCGCCAAGCCCGTGTTCGGCAACCTCATCGCGGGCCTGCAGATTGCGTTGACCCAGCCGATCCGGCTCGATGACGTGGTGATCGTCGAGGGCGAGTGGGGGCGGGTGGAAGAGATCGGCAGCAGCTACGTGGTGGTGCGGATCTGGGACGAGCGGCGCATGGTGGTGCCGTTGACCTGGTTCATCGAGAATCCATTCCAGAACTGGACCCGACGCAGTGCCGACCTGCTTGGGACGGCGTTCCTGTGGCTCGATTACCGCGCGCCGATCGTGGCGATCCGCGGGGAGCTCGAGCGCATCTGCAAAGGCGAAGCGTTGTGGGATGGCCGCGTCTGTGTGACCCAGGTGACCGAAACCACCGATCACACCCTGCAGGTGCGCCTGCTGGTCAGCGCACGCAATTCCGGCGATGCCTTCGACCTGCGCTGCATCGTGCGCGAACGCATGCTCGATTTCCTCGCGCGCGAACATCCCCAGGCGCTGCCGCGCACCCGCGCCGAACTGCTCGAACGCCCCGATCCGCCCACGCGCACGCCGCGTTCGCAGCCGGCCGATGACGTGCGTTCACCTGGTGCCGAGGATGGCCCGCCTGCGGTGCTGGCCGCAGAAGACGCCGCGCGGTGAGGCGACGATATCGGTGAGCGGGCACCATCGTCGGTAGGTACCGACCGTTGGTCGGTACGCTCTCGTTACGGCAACAATGCCTGCGTCCCGAACCGCGGTGGGCGCCGTGCCCGCGTGCGCTGCTCGTAGCCGTAGGCCAGTTCGATCAGCTTCGGCTCGCTCCAGGCCGTTCCCATGAACAACAGCCCCAACGGCAGCCCGTTCACATGCGCCATCGGCACGGTCAGGCTCGGGTAGCCGGCCACGGCGGCAGCGCTGTAGCTGCCGCCGGGAAAGTCATCGCCCTGGCCGGTACGGATCGGCCACGCGGTGCCCGTGGTGGGCGCCACCAGTGCGTCCAGGCGTTCGGCCTTCAACACCGCGTCGATCCCCTCGGGGCCGGCCAGGCGGCGCGCCTGGCTGCGTGCAGCGATGTACCCGGGGCTGCCCAGGCTGCCCGCCTGCGCGGCGGTCTCCATCAGGTCCTGGCCGAACAGCAGCAGCTCCTTGTCAGCGTGGGTACGGTTGAAGGCGATGATCGCGTCCAGGTCGCGCACCGGGGCCTGGTGGCGGGTCAGGTATCGCTGCATCCCGGCCTTGAACTCGTGCAGCAGCACCAGGCGCTCGGCCTCTTCCCACTGGCCTGCGGTAGGCAGCTCCACCGGCACAACGACCGCGCCGGCATCGCGAAGCACGCCGATCGCGTGCTGCAGGGCAGGGGCGACCCCTGGCTGCTGGTCCAGCGCGCCGTGCAGCACGCCGATACGGGCGCCGCGCAGGCCGTCCGGATTCAATCGTGAGGTGTAGTCGTAAACGGCCCGACCGGGCATCGTCGCCGTGGCCGGGTCGGCGTCGTCGCGGCCCGCCATCGCGGTCAGCAGTGCGGCCGCGTCGGCCACGCTGCGGGAGATCGGGCCGGCGGTGTCCTGGCTGAAGGAAATGGGCACGATGCCGCCGCGACTGACCAGGCCCACCGTGGGCTTGAGCCCGACCACGCCATTGACCGCCGCCGGGCAGACGATGCTGCCGTCGGTTTCCGTCCCCACCGCCGCGGCCGCCAGGTTGGCCGACACCGCCACGGCGCTGCCGCTGCTGGAGCCGCATGGGCTGTGGCTGAGGCGGTAGGGGTTGCGGGTCTGGCCGCCACGCGCACTCCAGCCCGAAATCGACTGGCTGGAGCGGAAGTTCGCCCATTCGCTGAGATTGGTCTTGCCCAGCACCAGCGCGCCGGCCGCGCGCAGCCGGGTGACCAGGAACGCGTCATCGGGGCGGAAACCGGCCAGTGCCAGGGAGCCGGCGGTGGTGGCCATCGGGCGCGCGCCGATGTTGTCCTTGAGCAGCAGCGGAATGCCGTGCAGGGGGCCGCGCAGCTGCCCCCGGCGGCGCTCGGCATCCAGTGCCGCCGCTTCCTTCAGTGCATCCGGATTGAGCTCCAGCACTGCGTTCAGGCGCGGACCGGCACGGTCCAGCCGGGCGATCCGTTCCAGGTACGCCCGGGTCAGGGTGACACTGTCCAGCTCGCCCGCGGCCATGGCGGCCTGCAGTTGGGTGATATCGGCTTCGGCGTAGGCGAACGGGATGTCCTGCGGGGCCGCCGCATGTGCCTGGTTGAACCAGCGCGCAGGCGAGGGCGAGCAGCCACCCAGCAGGGCAATGGCCAACACGAACGATGTCACTGGCGCGCGCATCTATGTATCCCTGGAGCGGGCGCTCAGGCTAACCAGCGCCCCGCACGCTTGGCAACTCACGCGGGCGGTTGGGCCGGGCCGTGGCGCTTGCGGATGTCGCGGGCGAGTACGCCGACCACGATGAGGTTGATGACCAGCACCGTCCACGAGGCCCAGCCCGGGTGGCGGATGATCGCGAATATGTCGAACGGCAGATAGATGCCGGCGGTGACGCAGCCCAGCCAGGAGGCCCAGGCTTTGGCGCGCCAGAGGCCCCAGGCCTCGAACAGATGCAGGATGCCGTACGCAACCATGGCCGCAGCGGCCAGGTGGACGGCATCGGGACTGATCATGTTGAGCAGCGAAGGCAGGGTGCCGTGATCCGGGTCCAGGCTGAAACGCCGGATCAGGGCATTGACCCCATCACGCAGTGGCTGCGGGCCGAGCACTTCCAGCCCGGTGGCCGCCAACAGCGCCAGGACCGCCTTGCTGGCTTCCAGCAAGGCGATCAGGTGAAGCCCCGGATGCCTGTGAGGATCCGGGTTGTAGGGGGTGTCGGTCACGAGGGTCCGATCAGCCGCCGCGCGAGGCCTTCTTGCGGTCGCTTTCGGTCAGGAACTTCTTGCGCAGACGGATTTCCTTGGGCGTGATCTCGACCAGTTCGTCGTCTTCGATGAAGTCCAGCGCCTGCTCCAGCGAGTACTTGATGGCCGGAGTGAGCTGGATCGCATCGTCCTTGCCGGAGGCGCGCATGTTGGTCAGCGGCTTGGTCTTGATCGCATTGACGGTCAGGTCGTTGTCCTTGGAGTGGATACCGATCAACTGACCTTCGTACACGTTGTCGCCTTCAGCAGCGAACAGCTTTCCACGCTCCTGCAGCGGCCCCAGCGAGTAGGCAGGGGTGGCGCCCGGCGCATTGGCGATCATTACGCCGTTCTGGCGCTTGGCGATGGCGCCCTGTTCCTTCGGGCCGTAATGGTCGAACACGTGGAACAGCAGGCCCGAGCCCTGGGTCAGGGTCTTGAACTCGTTCTGGAAGCCGATCAGGCCACGGGCCGGGATCATGTATTCAAGGCGCACACGGCCCTTGCCGTCCGGTTCCATGTTCTTGAGCTGGCCCTTGCGGGTACCCAGCTTTTCCATGACGCCGCCCTGGTGCTGCTCTTCGATGTCCACCACCAGCTGTTCGATCGGCTCCATGGCCTGGCCGTCGATCTGCTTGATGATCACTTCCGGACGCGACACGGCCAGCTCGTAGCCTTCACGGCGCATGTTTTCGATCAGCACGGACAGGTGCAGCTCGCCACGGCCCGAGACCAGGAACTTGTCGGCGTCTTCCAGCTGCTCGACCTTCAGGGCCACGTTGTGGACCTGTTCGCGGTCCAGACGGTCCTTGATCTGGCGGCTGGTCAGGAACTTGCCACCGGACAGGTCCTTGTTGCCGGCGAACGGCGAGTTGTTGACCTGGAAGGTCATCGAGATGGTCGGCTCGTCGACGGTCAGCGCCGGCAGGGCTTCCGGGGTGTCCGGGTGGCACAGGGTGTCGGAGATGGTCAGTTCCGGGATGCCCGAGATGGCGACGATGTCGCCGGCTTCGGCCGAATCCTGCTCAATGCGCTCCAGGCCCAGGAAGCCCAGCACCTGCGCGACCTTGCCGTTGCGCTTCTTGCCTTCACGGTCGATCACCGCGACCTGCATGTTCTTCTTCAGGGTACCGCGCTGGACGCGGCCGATGCCGATCACGCCCACGAAGTTGTTGTAGTCCAACTGGCTGATGCGCATCTGGAACGGACCTTCCGGGTCCACTTCCGGCTTCGGCGCATGCTGCATGATCGCTTCGTACAGCGGGGTCATGTCGCCGTCGCGCACGGTATCTTCCAGACCGGCGTAGCCGTTCAGGGCCGAGGCGTACACGATCGGGAAGTCGAGCTGTTCATTGGTGGCGCCGAGCTTGTCGAACAGATCGAAGACCTGGTCGATCACCCACTCCGGACGCGAGCCCGGGCGGTCGACCTTGTTGACCACCACGATCGGCTTGAAGCCCATCGCGAAAGCCTTCTGGGTGACAAAGCGGGTCTGCGGCATCGGGCCGTCCATGGCGTCGACCAGGATCAGCACGGTGTCCACCATCGACAGCACGCGCTCCACCTCGCCGCCGAAGTCGGCGTGTCCGGGGGTGTCGACGATGTTGATCCGGTTCTTGATCCCGGTCTTCTTGTCTTCCCAGGTGATGGCCGTGTTCTTGGCCAGGATCGTGATGCCACGCTCCTTTTCCTGGTCATTGCTGTCCATCACGCGCTCGGCGAGCACGGTGCGCTCGGACAGCGTGCCGGACTGCTTGAGCAGCTGGTCCACAAGGGTGGTCTTACCGTGGTCGACGTGGGCGACGATGGCGATGTTGCGAAGATTTTCGATAGACATGCGAAAGGGGGCCAGTCGGCGCCGGATTTGGAAAAAGAAGTCCGACATTATACGGCCTTCATGACCAAACGCGAAAACAACCTTCTGCGCATTCAGGTAGCGCTGGCCGTTGCCCGGCACACCGGTACCTGAGGGCCGGCCAACGGACGGTGCTGGCGGGGCCCGTTCGACCATGGTCAGGCAGGCCCACATCCCACCTGCGGTGTATCCTTATGGGCTGACGACAACCCCGTATACCAAGGATCCACATGTCCCTCATCGCCACCTTCGACACCACCCAGGGCCCGATCAAGGTCGAGCTGTTCCCCAAGGAAGCGCCGCTGACCGTGGCCAACTTCGTGAACCTGGTCCAGAAGGGCTTCTATAACGGCCTCATCTTCCACCGGGTGATCCCTGATTTCATGATCCAGGGCGGCTGCCCGCAGGGTCGTGGCACCGGCGGCCCGGGCTACAAGTTCGAAGACGAGAAGAACGGCGTGAAGCACCAGGTCGGTTCGCTGTCCATGGCCAATGCCGGCCCGAACACCAACGGCAGCCAGTTCTTCATCACCCACATCAAGACCGACTGGCTGGACGGCAAGCACACCGTGTTCGGCCAGGTGAAGGAAGGCCAGGCGATCGTGGATTCGGTCAAGCAGGGCGACGTGATCCATTCGATCACCCTGGAAGGCGACACCGACGCCGTGCTGGCCGCCCAGGCCGACCGCGTGGCCGAGTGGAACAAGCTCATTCCGGCCAACTGATTTTCTTTCGACGGCCTCCCTTGCGGGAGGCCGTTGCGCATTTCCGGCCGCCCCGCCAGGTCTCTCCCCGCCCGGCGGCCACTCCCACACAGCTTCTTAGCAGAGGAAATCCCCATGAAAGCACCTGTTCGTGTTGCCGTGACCGGCGCCGCCGGCCAGATCGGCTACGCCCTGCTGTTCCGCATCGCCTCCGGCGAAATGCTGGGCAAGGACCAGCCGGTCATCCTGCAGCTGCTCGAGCTGCCGGTCGACAAGGCCCAGGCCGCCCTGCGCGGCGTGATGATGGAACTGGAAGACTGCGCGTTCCCGCTGCTGGCCGGCATGGTCGGCACCGATGACGCCGAAGTGGCATTCAAGGACGCCGACATCGCCCTGCTGGTCGGCGCGCGTCCGCGCGGCCCGGGCATGGAGCGCAAGGATCTGCTGCTGGAAAACGCCAAGATCTTCACCGCCCAGGGCGCGGCGTTGAACAAGGTCGCCAGCCGTAACGTGAAGGTGCTGGTGGTCGGCAACCCGGCCAACACCAATGCCTACATCGCCATGAAGTCGGCGCCGGACCTGAACCCGCGCAACTTCACCGCCATGCTGCGCCTGGACCACAACCGTGCGCTGAGCCAGCTGTCGTCCAAGCTGGGCAAGCCGGTCGGTGGCATGGAGAAGCTGGTGGTGTGGGGCAACCACAGCCCGACCATGTACCCGGACTACCGCTTCGCCACCGCCGACGGTGCGTCGATCGCCGATGCGATCAACGACCAGGAATGGAACGCGAACACGTTCATCCCGACCGTGGGCAAGCGCGGCGCGGCGATCATCGAAGCCCGTGGTTCGTCCTCGGCTGCCTCGGCCGCCAATGCCGCCATCGACCACGTGCGCGACTGGGTGCTGGGCAGCAACGGCAAGTGGGTCACCATGGGCGTGCCGTCCGACGGTTCCTACGGCATTCCGGAAGGCGTGATCTTCGGCTTCGCGGTGACCACCGAAAACGGTGAGTACACCCTGGTCAAGGACCTGCCGGTCGACGACTTCAGCCAGAAGTACATCGACAAGACCCTGGCCGAGCTGGAAGAAGAGCGCGCTGGCGTCGCCCATCTGCTGGGTTGATCGCGGCTGGCCGACCTTTGGTTGGCACTCGATGAGAAAACGCCGGGCTTGCCCGGCGTTTTTTTTCTTCGATCACTTCCATCGCGAGGGTTGAGGGCCCCGCCGCGGCCGGCAGGCCCCTGTGCAAATGTCCCCCGGCGTCGGCCTCTGGCCGACGCCGGGGGACATTCGCCGGAAAGGGTATGGGGGCCCGGCGCTCGATTCACCGGCACCCGCGTTTGATCCAGAACGCGCGCGCACCGTACGACCAAGGTAGGACAGTTCGTCCGCCGCCATCGGACTATGCTCGATCCCATGACTTTGTCTGGGAGGGCTGTCATGCGTTACGAAGATGTCTACCGGCGATCGGTGGAGGAACCCGAAGCGTTCTGGGCCGAGGAAGCGCACCGGATCTATTGGCATGTACCGCCGCAGCAGATCCTCGATTACAGCAACCCGCCGTTCCGACGCTGGTACGTGGGCGGCCAGACCAACCTCTGCTACAACGCCGTGGACCGGCACCTGGCCGAACGCCCCGACCAGCTGGCGCTGGTGGCCATTTCCACCGAAACCAACGTCACCCGCGAGATCACCTATCGCGAGCTGTACCGCGAAGTGAACGCGTTCGCCGCCGTGCTGCAGCGGCTGGACGTGCAGCGTGGCGACCGCGTGGTCATCTACATGCCGAACATGGCCGAAGCAGTGTTCGCCATGCTCGCCTGCGCGCGTATCGGCGCGATCCATTCGGTGGTGTTCGGTGGGTTTGCCGCGCACAACCTGGCGCTGCGCATCGACGATGCCGCGCCCAAGCTGCTGATCGCCGCCGATGCCGGCAAGCGCGGCGGCAAGGTGATTCCGTACAAGGCCATGGTGGATGCCGCCTGCGCCGAGGCGCAGTCGCCGCCGCCGCACGTGCTGATCGTGTCGCGGGGGCTGGACCCGGCAGAACCGAGGGTGGCGGGCCGCGACGTCGACTACGCCACCCTGCGCGACGAAGTCGGCGACCAGGACGTACCGGTGGTGTGGCTGGAATCGAGCGAGCCCAGCTACCTGCTGTATACCTCCGGCACCACCGGCAAGCCCAAGGGCGTCCAGCGCGATGTCGGCGGTTACGCGGTGGCAATGGCGCAGTCGATGGAAACCGTGTTCGACTGCAGGCCGGGCCAGGTGATGTTCTCCACCTCGGACGTGGGCTGGGCGGTGGGCCATTCCTACAACGTGTATGGGCCGCTGATCGGCGGCTGTACCTCGCTGCTGTACGAAGGCCTGCCGACCTACCCGGATCCGGGCATCTGGTGGGCACTGTGCGAACAGTACGGCGTGCGCACGCTGTTCTCCTCACCCACCGCGATCCGCGTGCTGAAGAAGCACGATGCCGACTTCATCCGTCGCCATGACCTCGACGCACTCAAGTACGTGTTCCTTGCCGGCGAACCGCTGGACGAACCCACCGCGCACTGGATCAACGATGCGCTGGGCAAGCCGATCATCGACAACTACTGGCAGACCGAAACCGGCTGGCCGGCGCTGACCCTGCTGCCGGGCGTGGACCTCAAGCCGGTGCGGTTCGGCTCGCCGGGCTTCCCCAACCTCGGTTACCGCATGAAGGTGATCGACGAGAACACCGGCGCAGAAGTGCAGGCCGGGCAGAAGGGCGTGCTGGTGATGGTGCCGCCGCTGCCACCGGGCTGCATGAGCACCGTCTGGAACGACGACGAGCGCTTCATCCAGAGCTATTTCAGCCACTTCAAGGAACTGCTGTACAGCTCGCTGGACTGGGCGATCCGCGACGAGGATGGCTACACCTTCATCCTCGGCCGCACCGACGATGTGATCAACGTGGCCGGCCACCGGCTGGGCACGCGGGAGATCGAGGAATGCATCTCCGGGCACCCGCTGGTAGCCGAAGCGGCGGTGATCGGGGTCAAGGACGAACTCAAGGGCCAGGTGCCCCTGGTGTTCGTCACCCTCAAGCAGGCCGTGGAGGGCGACGGCAGCGCGGTGGTGGCCGAGATGATGCAACGGGTCACCCAGAGCCTGGGTGCGGTCGCGCGCCCGGCGCATATCCACCTGGTCAACGCCCTGCCCAAGACCCGCTCGGGCAAGCTCCTGCGCCGTTCACTGCAGGCCCTGGCCGAACACCGTGACCCGGGCGACCTGTCCACCCTGGACGACCCCGGCGCGCTGGATGAGATCCGCCGAGCGCTCGGGCGGTAACGCCCAGCGCGCCGGCTTGCAGCCCGCCGCGGCGTGCTGCGGTGCATTATCCGCCGCGCGGGACCTCGGGTAAGCTGCCGGGGTGTTCGTTGTGGGCCCGATGCGCGACACGCCGGGGATGGCGTGCGCTGCCGGGGCCGGTGTCTGGACGAACGCAAGGGGGCGTACGGGTTCCGGTCATCGCCGGGGCCGTGCGTGCAGGGGGACCAGGTAACAGGGGGAACACATGGCGTACATCCATGCCAAGACGGCCGCTGGCCGTCAGGAAATCGAAGACCGTGCGCGCCGGCTGGTGCCGGGGTTGCGCTCCATTCTGCTGATGGTGGATGGTCAGCGCGATGACAACGAATTGACCGCGATGTTGCCCGGGCTGCGCGCCCCGGACGACGCGCTGGCCCAGCTGGCGGAGATGGGCCTGATCGAGGTGGTGGGCGGCGCGCTGGCGCCGGCCGCGCCACGGGCGCTGACCGCCGGTCGCGAACAGGACCCGGTGCTGTACAGGCAGTTGTACGACTGGATGAGCGAATCGGTCCGCAGGCATCTGGGCCTGAAGGGCTACTTCATGCAGCTCAAGATCGAGCGCTGCACCGATGCGGCCAGCCTGGAAAAGCTGTGGCCGGAAATGGCCGCCGCCGTATCCAAAGCGAAGAGTCCTGCATTGGCCACCCGCTGGCTGGAGGAAACCCGCGCGCTGCTGCACAGCGATACGCAGCCGGCCTGACGGCAGCGCCGCAGCGCGGGTGTGATTGGCGTACATTGGCGTCCTTCCGGGACCCCAGGAGCAGCGCGTGGACGAACAGGACAACGGTACGCCGGGCTGGGACGCGATCAACGCGGCCCTGGCCGCGCTGTATCCGGGGCAGGAGCCACGCCACTACGGCACGGCATTGCCGTATACGCTGGGCGGCCGTGATCCGCTCGATGGCATCAGTGTGTACCGCGCCGACCGACCGCGTCCGCATTGGCACTACGTGACCTACGGCTTTTCCGAGCTGTATGACAAGCAGAGCGAGGACATCGACAGCAGCGGCTTCGGGTTCGAGCTGACTTTCCGCCTCGCCGCCGGGATCGGCGAAGAGAATCCGCCGATCTGGCCGATGAACCTGCTGCAGAACCTGGCGCGCTATGTCTTCGGCAGCGGCAATGTGTTCGAGGCCGGGCACCACATGAATGCCAACGGTCCCATCGCATTGGACACCCATACCTGCCTGCGCCACCTGGCGTTCATGCCTGATCCGCAACTGCCGGCGCGGGCCACGCCCAATGGTCACCTGGCGTTCCTGCAGGTGATCGGTCTGAGCGACGATGAGATGGCGGCAATCAAACGCTGGTCGACCGATGGGGTGCTGCAGGCGCTGGAGCCGCGCATGCCGCTGTGGATCACCGACCTGCACCGTGCCAGCCTGCTGGATGATCCGGCGCTGGTGCGGCAGCTGCAGGCGGGCAGCGAACGCGAAGGGTCCAGTACCGCGGTCCTGTTCGTGGAGACCTTGGAGTGGCGCGAAGAAGGCGACCAGATCGTGCTGGTGCTGGGTGCCGGGCAGGTGCCCAATGTGCTTGAACTGCTGCCGCTGCGCCTGCGCCATGGTCACCCGCTGACCATCGTCAGCCGCGAGCGCGAATGGGAGTTCGCGCCCGGTGACCGCGATGTCGTGAGCAAGGTTGGGGAGGGCATGCGCTGCACACTGAGCGCGCAGGGACTGGACACGCTGGAGCAGCGGGTGCGTGCAGAGCGCGGGCGCTACCCGGTACCGGGCACGGCGCTGGTGGTGGACGTGGTGCCGACCGCGCTGCGCGATGCGCAGGACAACGTGGTGCGCGAGATCGGCTGATCGCGCGCACCACAGTCCTCAGTGCAGGCCTTCAGCCTTCAGCGCGGCCTGCACGCCGGTGTCGGCTTCCATCCGGGTCTTGAACGCAGCCAGGTTGTCCAGGCCGGTCAGGTCGACCTTGGCGCCGGCCGCCCAGCGCAGGGTGATGTAGAAGTAGGCGTCGGCGTAGCTGCGGAAGCCGGCCAGCCAGGGCTTGTCGGCCAGCTGGCGGTTGGCGGTCTCGAACAGGCCGCGCAGGCGCTTGCGGGCCGCGTCGCGGATCGCGTCGTACTGGCCGTCATCGGCGATGAACTTGGCCGGTGCGAACAGCGGCGAGAACGCCGGGTGCACGTCCGAGTTGACGAAGGCCAGCCAGCGGTTGGCTTCAGCGCGCTGCTGCGGGCTGCCATCGCCGCCCAGGCCGGCCTGCGGGTAGCTGTCGGCGATGTAGCCCATGATGGCCGCGTTCTGGGTCAGCACGAAGCTGCCGTCGACGAGGGTCGGCACCGAGCCGGCCGGATTGATCGCAAGATAGGCCGGGGCCTTCAGGGTGTCCTTGTCGAGCAGTTCCACCTCGAACGGCTGGCCGGTCCACTGCAGGGCGATGTGGTCGGCGGTGGAGCAGGCACCGGGCTTGCTGTACAGCTTCATGGGGAACTCCGTGGGAATGCAGGAAAGGTAAGCGGCCCACTATTCCAGAGCCGGCCCCGCATCCTCAACGGTATGGCCGTAACAGATCGTTACGACGCGCGTGGCTTGAGTTTCTGCACGCGATAGAACGTGTGGTCGCCGATGGTGGCCACCTGGTAGGCGTTGCGCCAGCTGGGGCTGGCGATGGCCAGCGCGGCGAAGTGGCTGGCGCCGGGCACGATTTCCTTGCGCTCGCCTTCCGGCAGCGCCCAGTTGCGCTCGGCATCGAAGGCCACGGTCATGGCTTCTTCCCAGGCATCGGCGTTGCCCAGCTGGGTGCCCGGCGCCACGATGGTGGGGGCGAACTGTTTGCGCGCGGTGACCACCTTGCACATCGAATCGCCCCACAGACCGCTGTCCAGGCGGCGCAGCGCCACCTCCGCAACGGCCTGCTGGCCGCGCAGGGTCTGGTCACGAGCTTCGAGGTAGACGGTCGTGCTCAGGCACAACGAATCGGCGGCCGGCTGGGGCAGCAACTGCGACAGCCAGAGAATCCAGGCCAGTTTCATAAATCTCCTTGCTCCGTATGGGCCGCACCTGGCTGTCCGTCCAATCAACGTGATCGGGGGCGCGAGGTACGACTTGGCGTCATGGGGAGGCGGCCATCGGGGCCGCCCGGAAGCGGCACCCGGAAGACGTGGGGGCCGCGCGCTCACTCGAACTGGGTGGTGAGCGGGAAAGTTGGCGCACGATAGGGGGGCATTTCGCAACGCATCCTGAACCGAAAGGCTTGACATTCAGGTTCGGACGGGGGGCGTTTTCGCCCATTCAGGTGACGACCAACGGTCGTCACCTACCGTAGAAGGGCATCGCCCAACCGGTTTCCAATGCGGGCAGGGCACGCAGGGAATGGCGGCGCCATTCCTGACGTCGCTTGTCGACGGCCCGGAGGGGCCCGCCGGTGGCGGGCATATCCTTGGTCGTGCCCTCGGCCAACTCAGAGCGCAGCCGCCAGGCGGCTGCCCTGGTTGATCGCGCGTTTTGCGTCCAGTTCCGCGGCTACATCGGCGCCGCCGATCAGGCGCGCATCCACGCCTGCGCCCAGCAGCGCGGCATGCAGGTCGCGGCGCGGCTCCTGGCCGGCGCAGATCACCACGTGGCTGACCGGTAGCGTCTGTTGCTGGCCATCGATGCGGATGCGCAGACCATCGTCGTCCACCCCCAGGTACTCCACCCCGCCAAGCATCTTTACGCCCTTGGCCTTGAGCGTGGCGCGGTGGATCCAGCCGGTGGTCTTGCCGAGCCGCGCGCCGGGCTTGCCCGGGCTGCGCTGCAGCAGCCACACCCTGCGCGCGGGCGCTTCGGGCTGCGGCCGTGCGAGGGCACCGCGTGCCTCGAAGTGCGGGTCCACGCCCCATTCGGCCATCCAGCGTGCCGGATCCAGCGCAGGCGACGGCCCCTCATGCACCAGGAACTCGCCCACGTCGAAGCCGATGCCACCTGCGCCGATGATCGCCACCTCCGCGCCGACCTTCACCCTGCCCAGCAGGACGTCCAGGTAACTGACCACCTTGGGGTGGTCGGCGCCGGGGAAATCGACCTGGCGCGGGGTGATGCCGGTGGCGACCACCACTGTATCGAAGCCGCCCAGGCTGGCCACGTCGGCCACCGTGTCGAGCTTCACGTGGACCCCGGTTTCCTCCAGCTTGTGGCGGAAGTAGCGAAGCGTCTCATGGAATTCTTCCTTGCCGGGAATCCGCTTGGCCACGTTGAACTGGCCGCCGATCTCGCTTCCTGCGTCGAACAGGGTAACGGCGTGGCCGCGTTCGGCCGCAACCGTGGCACACGCCAGCCCGGCGGGACCAGCGCCGACCACCGCGACCTTCTTCGGAGCGGTGGTGGGGCGGTAGACCAGTTCGGTTTCATGCACCGCACGCGGGTTCACCAGGCAACTGGCGGTCTTGTTCTCGAACACGTGGTCCAGGCAGGCCTGGTTGCAGGCGATACAGGTGTTGATGGCGTGCGCGCGGCCGGCGCGTGCTTTGTTGGCCCATTCCGGGTCGGCCAGCAGCGGCCGCGCCAGCGACACCATGTCCGCGCCGCCGCCGGCCAGGATGTGTTCGGCCACGTCGGGCATGTTGATGCGGTTGGTGGCGATCACCGGCACGCGCACGTGCGGTTTGAGCTTGGCGGTGACCCCGGCGAAGGCCGCGCGCGGCACCGAGGTAGCGATGGTGGGCACGCGCGCCTCATGCCAGCCGATGCCAGAGTTGATCAGGGTGGCGCCGGCCGCTTCAATCGCCTTGGCCTGCTGCACGATTTCATCCCAGTTGCTGCCGTCCTCGACCAGGTCGACCAGTGACAACCGGTAGATGATGATGAAATCCGGGCCGCACGCTTCGCGGATGCGGCGCACGATCTCCACCGCGAACTGCATGCGCCCGGCGGCGTCGCCGCCCCAGCGATCGCTGCGCAGATTGGTGCGCGGAGCGATGAATTCGTTGATCAGGTAGCCTTCCGAACCCATCACCTCCACCCCGTCGTAGCCCGCTTCGCGGGCCAGCCGCGCGCTGCGCGCGTAATCGGCGATATGTCGTTCCACCCCGCGTGCCGACAGCGCCCGCGGGGTGAACGGGTTGATTGGCGCCTTCTTCTTCGACGGCGCTACTGACAGGGGGTGGTAGGCGTAGCGCCCGGCGTGCAGCAGCTGCAGGCAGATCCCGCCCTCATGCGCATGCACCGCCGCAGTGAGCTGGCGGTGCGGACCCACTTCCCACGGCCAGGACAGCTTGCCGCCGAATGGCTTGAGCCAGCCCACCACGTTGGGCGCATAGCCGCCGGTGACGATCAGCCCGACCCCGCCTGCCGCGCGCTCGGCGAAATAGGCCGCCAGTCGCGGGAAGTCACGGGCGCGGTCCTCCAGTCCGGTATGCATCGACCCCATCAGGATACGGTTGCGCAGGGTGGTGAAGCCCAGATCGAGCGGGGCGAACAGATGGGGGTAGGCAGGGGATTCGGCGGCTGGCGACATGAAGATACGCTTGCGTACGGTAAGCGGTGAAGGTTGCCCCGGATTGCCCCTGCACGCAAGGCCAATGCGGGGGCCTCGCGCTCCGGAGCGCTACGGTGCAGCTGCAGCTGTGGGGCGTTTGACAGCACCAAACAGGGGAAGGGTATAGCCGCACAGGGGGCCGATCAGCAGTGCGAAGGCGAGGGTGCCCAGACCGACGTCGCCGCCCAGATACCAGCCGATCACCAGCACGGTGCCTTCGATCAGGCTGCGCACGATCCAGATCGGCCAACCGGTGCGGGCGTGCAGACCGGTCATCAGGCCATCGCGCGGGCCAGGGCCGAAGCGGGCGCCGATGTACAAGCCGGTGGCGACCGCCACCAGCAGCAGCCCCAACGCGAACATCGGCACCTGCCACAGCAGCCCGTGCACCTCCGGCAGCAGCCACAGACCGAACTGCGCGCTGGGGCCGATCAACAGCACGTTCAGGACGGTGCCAAGTCCAGGCTTCTGACGGATGGGCCACCACAACAGCAGTACCAGCGCGCCGATCACGTTGGTGGCCACGCCGAACGAGAGCGGGGTCTGCAGCGCGATGCCCTGGGACAGCACGTCCCAGGGCGCCACGCCGATCGCGGCGCGGATCATCACTGCCGCCCCCATGCCGTACAGGAACAGGCCGATCAGCAGTTGCAGCAGGCGCAGAGGCAATGAGGTGGGCATGGCGGCGTCATCGGCAGGGCGTTTGACTGTAGGGCGCGCGCTGCCGCGCCGACAGATACAGATGCACTCGAACGCGTGCGTACACCCACGCGCCGGTACTCACTCCCAGCCGGAGAGGACCAGTTTGCCGGTGACACCACCGCCCTCCAGAAGGCGATGTGCTTCACGCAGGTTGGCGGCATTGATGCTGCCCAGCGAGGTATGCGCGGTGCTGCGCAGTTCGCCGGCGTCGACCAGGCTGGCCACCCGGTTGAGGATGCGGTGCTGTTCCACCATGTCCGTGGTCTGGAATCGCGATCGGGCGAACATGAACTCCCAATGGATGCCGATGCATTTGGCCTTGTAGGGATCGCCGATGCGCAGTGGTCCACGCGGTTCCACGACGAGGCCCACATGCCCCTGCGGCGCAAGCAGTTCGCCCAGCACTTCCCAGTAGTGGTCGGTGTCGGCCAGGTTCAGGGCCACGTCCACCTGCGCGATGCCCAGCGCCTGCAGTTGCGCCGGCAGCCACTGGCGGTGATCCACCACATGGTCGGCGCCCATCCGACGACACCATTCCGCCGATGCGTCCCGTGACGCGGTGGCCACCACGGTGAAGCCGGCATGGCGTGCCAATTGAATCGCGATGGAACCCACGCCGCCGGCGCCTCCGATGACCAGCAGGGTCTGGCCAGTGTGGCGTCGATCATCGAAATGCAATGGCATGCGCTCGAACAACAGTTCCCACGCGGTCAACACCGTCAGCGGAAGCGCCGCTGCCTCGGCGAAATCCAGCGTGGTCGGCTTGCGTCCCACAAGGCGCTCATCCACCCATTGCCATTGCGCATTGCTGCCGGGCCGGGTGACATCGCCCGCGTAATACACCTCGTCACCGGGGGAGAACGCGGTGACCTCGGGGCCGACCGCATCGACAATTCCAGCCGCGTCATAGCCGAGGATGCGCGGCGGCGACACTTCACCGGCGCGGGGCGCGCGCTGCTTGGTGTCGACCGGGTTGACCGAAACGGCCTGCACGCGCACCAGGAGGTCGGTTCCCAGCGGAGCGCCGGGTTCAGGAATCTGCAGATCACGCAGCGCATCGGGGTGGTCGATGGGCAGGTAGTGCGTGAGGCCTACGGCTTTCATGGCGGCTCCCGTGGAGGTGAACACCTTCATCATACGGTCGCTTTTGAACCTGTTCTGCAGCTGAATAAGCAGCATGCGACAAACTGCATCAAATACTGTGGCGGGGCCTTGAAAACTCTGGGAAAGTTCCGAAAACCCTTGTCATTGCTGGGTCTTGCGGAAGTTCACCAACCTGTATAGGGTGCCACCAGCTGGACCCGGTGGAGGTCTGGTGGCCGATTTCACATGTTACGTGACCGTTAACATCGCCTTCACTCCCCTGAGCATAATGTTCGCGGCGGTGGCGTGCTGAATCGGCAGTCTTAAACGACGCAGTAGTGCTGGCCCATGCCTCTACCGGTTTCATACCCCCGAAATAGGAGCTGTATTACATGAACAAGAAGATCCTCACTGCCGCGCTGCTGGGCGGCCTGGCGTTTGCCCAGGCAGCCTCCGCGCAGGATTTTGATGACCGCTGGTACCTGACCGGTTCGGCCGGCTTCAACTTCCAGGATAGCGACCGTCTGACCAACGACGCTCCGTTCGTTACCCTGGGCCTCGGCAAGTTCATCAGCCCCAAATGGTCGCTGGACGGCGAGCTGAACTACCAGAACCCGAACTTCGACGACAACCAGGACCTGAACTGGAGCCAGTACGGCGCCTCGATCGACCTGCGTCGCCACTTCATCTCCGAAGGTCGTGGCTGGAACCCGTACCTGCTGATGGGCCTGGGCTACCAGAAGTCGGAAGAGGAATACAACAACTTCCCGTCGCCCGACAGCCCGGGTGAGCGCAAGGACGGCAACTTCGCCGCCAAGCTCGGCGTCGGCCTGCAGACCACCTTCGAAAAGCGCGTTGCAGTCCGCGCCGAAGTGGCCTACCGCGGTGACTTCGACGACAAGAGCGTTTCCGCTCCGGACGAAAGCTGGTTCGGCGACGTGCTGGCCTCGGTCGGCGTCGTGATCCCGCTGGGCCCGGCTCCGGTGGCTGCTGCTCCGGCTCCGGCTCCGGTTGCGCCGAGCTGCGCAGACCTGGATGACGACGGTGACGGCGTCAACAACTGCGACGACAAGTGCCCGGATTCGCAGCCGGGTCAGACCATCGGTCCGGACGGTTGCCCGGTGCCGGTCTCCATCGACCTGAAGGGCGTGAACTTCGACTTCGACAAGTCGACCCTGCGTCCGGACGCCGTGGCGATCCTGTCCGAAGCCTCGCAGATCCTGAGCCGTTACCCGGATCTGAAGGTTGAGGTTGCTGGTCACACCGACTCGAAGGGCACCGACGAGTACAACCAGAAGCTGTCCGAGCGTCGCGCCACCGCCGTGTACGACTACCTGACCAAGAACGGCGTTGCCGCTTCGCGTCTGGTGGGCCCGATCGGCTACGGTGAGAGCCGTCCGATTGCCCCGAACACCAACCCGGATGGTTCGGACAACCCGGAAGGCCGTGCGAAGAACCGTCGTACCGAGCTGAACGTCCAGAACTGATCCTTCTGGTAATACAGCTTCAGAACAGGGCCCGGCACTGCCGGGCCCTGTTTTTTTTTGCGCCATGCGCGAAATCAGCAATAAATCCAACAGGTTGCCGTATTCATTGAATGTGGGATCTTGAAAGCCGTTGTGGCGCTGTTAAACTCGGCGCGTCGACCTCTTCCCTGGATGCATCCCATGCTGCGTATTGCACTGGCCGCCGCGCTTGGCCTGGCCCTGGTTCCCACCGCCTACGCAGCCGTGGATTGCTCGGCTTCGGCCACCAGCGTCAAGCCGCTGCCGTTGCCGCCTACCGCGATTGCCCCGGTGGCGTCCGAGCTGTACATCCGCAACGTGCAGCTGGGCATGCCCGCGGGTGTGCTGACCTCCAACTTTGACCAGCAGCAGTCGCTGGACCGCGTGCTGCAGCGCCTGCGCATCGACGGCTGCCAGAACATCGCCAAGGCGATGCCGGGTGCGCCGGCGATCAAGCCCAACGATCCGGCTGCCTACAAGCCGCAGACGGAATTCGACAACACGCCGTGGCGCTTTGACATGAGCCAGAACGGCAAGCGCATGACCGCCGACGAGTTCGACGCCTGGATGAAGTCGCGCGGCGTGCGCGTGGTCAAGCCGCGTGCGGCCGCCGCCGCGGCGCCGGCACCTGCGCCGGCCGCCGAGGCACCGGCTGATACCAAGCCGGGCGGCAAGAAGTAAGCAACGCGCGCGGCGCCCGATGCGTAACCGTCGACCTCCAGCCGCGCCAACCGCTCGACCACGCCGCGACCCGCGGCGTGCGTCCGCGTCCGCCACACCTGCGACCCATGCTGGCACCGCGCCGCGCCACGGCCTGGCCCGCGTGCTGTCCAAGGCGGGATTGTGTTCGCGCACCGAAGCGGCGCGCTGGATCGGCGAGGGCCGGGTGACGGTCGATGGGCGCACCATCAACAACCCCGAATTCCCGATCATCGACGGCCGCCACGTGGTGCGGGTCGATGGCCAGCCATTGGATGCACCGCGCCGCCTGCACATCGCGCTCAACAAGCCGCGCGGGCTGGTCACCACCGCGCAGGACGAACAGGGCCGCGACACCGTGTACCGCTGTTTCGATGGGGCGGGACTGCCGTGGCTGGCGCCGGTCGGGCGGCTGGACAAGGCCAGTGAAGGCCTGCTGCTGTTCAGCAACGACCCGCAATGGGCTGCGCGGCTGACCGACCCCAGCACCGGGCCGGACAAGACCTACCACGTCCAGATCGATGCCATTCCCGATGCCGCGCAGCTGGCCGCGCTGTGCACCGGCGTGGACGACGACGGCGAATTCCTGCGCGCCCGCCAGGCACGCCTGCTGCGCAGTGGCGACAAGACCGCCTGGCTGGAAGTGGTGCTGGAAGAAGGCCGCAACCGCCACATCCGCCGGCTGCTGGCGGCCTTCGACATCAACGTACTGCGGCTGGTGCGCGTCGGCATCGGCCGGCTGCCGCTGGGCACGCTGGCCAAAGGCGCCTGGCGCGAACTGGAGCCGCACGAACTGGACCTGCTGATCGCCACGGCCGATGTGGCCGTGGCCGATACCTGAGATTGGGCAAGGGATGGCCTGCGACCGAGATTCCGTCCACTACCGGGAGTAATGCCATGCACGCCCACCCCTTTACCCGTTCCCTGCTGCGCAGCACCTGGCTGCTGGTGCCTGCCGCGCTGCTCAGCGCCTGCGGCGGCCACAAGGAGGTCGCCAAGGCAACGCCGCCGGCGGTGACCGACACGATCGTGGAGATACAGCCCACCGAGCGCGATGGGCGTGGCGCCTACCGCTTCCACATGAGCAACGGTGAAAAGCGCATGAGCGCCGACGAATTCGATGCGTGGATGAAGGCCAACGGCATCCGGGTGGCCAAGGGCAACCCGAATGCGGCGCCGGTGGCCAAGCCGGTGGTGGTGGCGAGCAAGGAAGACGCCAAGGGCAAGAAGAAAAAGAAATGACGCGCGATGCGCGTCATTCCGGATGTTGCATGGTGCCCGACAGCGGGGCAACGCCCCGTTCTAGGCTTTGATGACACCCAGCTCCAGGCCGATCCGGGTGAACGCGTCGATCGCCCGGTCCAGGTGCGCGCGGGTATGCGCGGCGCTGATCTGGGTGCGGATGCGGGCCTGGCCCTTGGGCACCACCGGGAAGAAGAAACCGATCGCATAGATGCCTTCCTCGAGCAGGCGATCGGCGAACTTCTGCGCCAGTGGCGCGTCGTACAGCATCACCGGGCTGATCGGATGCACACCCGGCTTCACGTCGAAGCCGGCAGCGGTCATCTTCTGGCGGAAGTAGGCGGTGTTGTCGGCCAGGGTGGTGCGCAGGTCATCGGCGGCCGCGAGCATGTCGAACGCCTTGATCCCGGCGGCAACCACGTGCGGCGGCAGCGAATTGGAGAACAGGTACGGGCGCGAACGCTGGCGGAGCAGCTCGATCACTTCGGCGCTGGCGGTGGTGAAGCCGCCCAGTGCGCCGCCCATGGCCTTGCCCAGGGTGCCGGTGATGATGTCGATCTTCTCCAGCACGCCCTTGACCTCGGCCGAGCCGCGGCCGGTGGCGCCCAGGAAGCCGGTGGCATGGCATTCATCGATGTGGACCAGCGCGTTGTACTTCTTCGCCAGCGCGGTGATCTCATCCAACGGGGCGATGAAGCCGTCCATCGAGAACACGCCGTCGGTGGTGATCAGCTTGGTGCGGCAGCCGGCGGCATCGGCTGCCTGCAGCTGGGCTTCCAGGTCGGCCATGTCACAGTTGGCATAGCGGAAGCGCTTGGCCTTGCACAGGCGTACGCCGTCGATGATCGAGGCGTGGTTGAGCGCGTCCGAGATGATGGCGTCGTTCTCGCCCAGCAACGGCTCGAACAGACCGCCGTTGGCGTCGAAGCAGGCCGCGTACAGGATCGTGTCCTGCTTGCCGAAGAAGCTGGCAATCTGCTGCTCCAGCTGCTTGTGCAGGTCCTGGGTGCCGCAGATGAAGCGCACCGAGGCCATGCCGAAGCCGTGGCTGTCCAGCGCGTCCTTGGCCGCCTGGATCAGGTCCGGGTGGTCAGCCAGGCCCAGGTAGTTGTTGGCGCAGAAGTTGAGCACCGTGCGGCCGTCGTCCAGGGTGATCTCGGCAGATTGCGGGCTGGTGATGACGCGCTCGGACTTGAACAGGCCCTGGGCGCGGATCGCTTCCAGTTCCTCGACATAGTGCTGGGTGAGCGGGGCGGTCGGGGCATCGGTCATGGCAGGCGGTCATCGGCACGGGAAAAGCGGGATTTTACAGGGCCGCGCAGGAAACGGTTGCAGATGGGATTGTTGCAACGCAATATCAATCAGGTTAAAAATCCGTAAACACGCGCTGCATCCACCCCACGTCCAGGAGAGACCCCGCATGAACCACGCCACGCGCTGTACCGCCGCCGCTGTGCTCTGCGCCGCCTTGCTTGCCCCGTTTGCCGCCAGCGCCCAGGACGAGGCCGAATCGCCGTTCAGCTGGAACGTGACCGGCGTGTCCGATTACGTGTTCCGCGGTGTCTCCCAGACCGACGAAGATCCGACCGTGCAGGCCGGCTTCACCTACACCTCGCCAGTCGGCCTGTACGCCGGTGTGTGGGGTTCGGGCGTGGACTTCGGGGACGGCGGCCCGGATGCCGAAGTCGATTACTTCATCGGCTACGGCGTGGACGTCACCGACAGCGTCAATTTCGACGTGATGCTCAATCACTACAGCTACCCTGGTTCGAGCGAACTGGCCTACACCGAGCTGATCACCAAGACCAGCTTCGCCGAGCACTACAACGTGACCGTGGCCTACACCAACGATGTCTGGAACACCGACACCGATGGCTGGTACTTCGCCGCCGGCACCGAGTGGGCGCTGCCGAACGAGTTCAACCTGACCGCCAACGTCGGCCGCAGCACCTTCAAGGACAGCGTCGCCCAGGACTACACCGACTGGAACGTTGGTGTGAACCGCACCTGGGGCCTGTTCACCCTGGGCCTGGGCTACTACGGCACCGACGGCAACGGCCGCGACAACTCCGGCAAGCTGGCCGACAACCGCGTGGTGTTCACGGTCGCCGTGGGGCAATAACGCGCGCTGGATCACCAAAGAAAAAGGCACCCGATGGGTGCCTTTTTCGTACCGACCAACGGTCGGTAGCTACCGCAATCGGGTAGGTCACGACCGTTGGCCGTGACCTCGCGGCATCAATTCCAGCTCAATACCACCTTGCCGGCCTTGCCCTGTTCCATCAGGTCGAAGCCCTTCTGGAACTCGTCGATCGGCAGCTGGTGGGTCATCACCTTGCCAAGCGGGAAACCGGACAGCACCAGCTGGGTCATCTTGTACCAGGTCTCGTACATCTTGCGGCCGTAGATGCCCTGCACGGTGAGGCCCTTGAAGATGATCTTGTCCCAGTCGCAGCCGGCGCCGCGGGGCATGATGCCGAGCATGGCGATCTTGCCGCCGTGGTACATGCAGTCGAGCATGTCGTTGAACGCGCGCGGGTTGCCGCTCATTTCCAGGCCCACGTCGAAGCCCTCCATGTGCAGTTCCTTCATCACGTCCTTCAACGAGGTATTGGCCACGTTGACCACACGGGTGGCGCCCATGTCGGCAGCCAGCTTCAGGCGGAAGTCGTTGACGTCGGTCACCACTACGTTGCGCGCGCCGATGTGCTTGCAGATACCAGCAGCGATGATCCCGATCGGGCCCGCTCCGGTGATCAGTACGTCTTCGCCGATCACGTCGAATTCCAGCGCGCAGTGCGCGGCATTGCCGTACGGGTCGAAGAAGGCGGCCAGCTCGGACGGGATCTGGTCGGGGATCGGCCACAGGTTGCTGGCCGGCATCACCATGTATTCGGCGAAGGCGCCGTTGACGTTCACGCCGATGCCCACGGTGTTGGGGCACAGGTGCGGACGGCCGCCCCGGCAGTTGCGGCAGTGGCCGCACACGATGTGGCCTTCGGCCGATACCCGCTGGCCGATGTCGTAGCCGGTCACGCCCGGACCGATGCCGGCGATGCGGCCGACGAACTCATGGCCGATGGTCAGGCCCGGCTTGATCGTGCGCTGGCTCCATTCGTCCCACAGGTAGATGTGCAGGTCGGTGCCGCAGATGGCGGTCTTTTCCAGCTTGATCAGGACCTCATTCGGGCCCGGCACCGGTACCGGCACTTCTTCGAGCCAGATGCCCTTGGCGGCTTCACGCTTGACCAGGGCCTTCATTGTTTGCTGCGCCATCGGGGTGGAACTCGTCAGGGGGAAAGGCGGAATTATAGGCCCGGCGGGGGGCCGGGCATGTTGCGGTGCGGTCCGTGACTTTCGGCCGGCCGGGCCGGCGGGGGACCCCGCTACAATCGGCGGTTCATTCACCAGGGGCCGCTCATGCGCTCGAACCTGCTTGCTTTCTCCGTCGTCGCCAGCCTTGCGCTGGTCCAGGCCGCCCATGCCGCTGAGGGCATGTGGGTGCCGCAACAGCTGCCGGAGATTGCCGGGCCGCTCAAGCAGGCCGGCCTGAAACTCTCCCCGGAACAGATCTCCGACCTGACTGGCGACCCGATGGGCGCGGTGGTCGCGCTGGGCGGCTGCACCGCCAGCTTCGTCTCCCCGCAGGGCCTGGTGGTGACCAACCACCATTGCGCCTACGGTGCGATCCAGCTCAATTCCACCGCCGAGAAGAACCTGATCAAGGACGGCTTCAACGCGCCGACCCTGAAGGATGAACTGAGCGCCGGCCCGAACGCGCGGGTGTTCGTGCTCGACCGGATCACCGACGTCACCGACCAGGCCAAGGCCGCCATCGCCGCCGCCGGGAAGGACCCGCTGGCCCGCACCCGCGCGCTGGAAGCGTTCGACAAGGCACAGACCGCCGCGTGCGAGGCCGAAGCCGGCTTCCGCTGCCGCCTGTACAGTTTCTCTGGCGGCAACACCTACCGCCTGTTCCGCAACATGGAAATCAGGGACGTGCGCCTGGTCTACGCGCCCCCGGGCAGCGTCGGCAAGTTCGGCGGCGACGTCGACAACTGGATGTGGCCGCGCCACACCGGCGATTTCTCGTTCTACCGCGCCTACGTGGGGAAAGACGGCAAGCCGGCCGCCTTCTCGGCTGACAACGTGCCGTACCAGCCCAGGCACTTCCTGAAGTTCGCCGACCAGCCGCTGGGCGCCGACGACTTCGTGATGGTGGCCGGCTACCCGGGCCGCACCAACCGCTACGCACTGGCCGGTGAGTTCAACGAAACCGCCGACTGGACCTATCCGACCATCGCCCGCCACTACAACGCGGTGCTGGCGCTGATCGACAAGGCTGGCAAGGCCGATGCGGACGTGAAGGTGAAGTACGCCGCCACCGCGGCCAGCATGAACAACGTGGCCAAGAACTACGCCGGTCAGCTGGAGGGCTTCAAGCGCATCGACGCAGCCGGCCAGAAGCAGGCTGAAGAGGCCGCCGTGCTGGCCTGGCTGAAGAAGCAGGGTGCTGCCGGCAAGCCGGCGCTGGCCGCGCACGCGCAGCTGATCAAGCACCTGGATACCAGCAAGTCCACCCGCGAGCGCGACCTGTTCGTGGGCCAGTTCAACAACACCTCCGCCGTGGGTGCCGCGCTGGCCTTGTACCGCCTGTCGATCGAGCGCGCCAAGCCCGATGCCCAGCGCGAAGCGGGCTACCAGGAACGCGACCTGCCGACCATCGAAGGCAGCCTGCGCCAGATGGACCGCCGCTACGTGGCGGGCATGGACCAGCAGCTGCAGCAGTACTGGTTGAACCAGTACGTGGCGCTGCCGGCCGCCCAGCGCAGCAACGAGGTGCTGAACCAGTGGCTGGCCGGCAGTGATTCCGCCGCCGTGGACGGCCTGGTCAAGAAGCTGTCCGGCACCAGACTGGGCAGCCTCGACGAGCGCCTGACCTGGTTCAAAGCCGACCGCGCCGCTTTCGAAGCCAGCACCGACCCGGTCATCCAGTACGCGGTGGCCGCCATGCCGGCGCTGCTGAAGCTGGAAGAGCAGAAGAAGACCCGTGAAGGCGAATCGCTGCTGGCGCGCCCGGCGTACCTGCAGGCGCTGGCCGATTACAAGAAGAGCAAGGGTGAGTTCGTCTACCCGGACGCCAACCTGTCGCTTCGCATCACCTTCGGCAACGTGATGGGCTATGCGCCAAAGGACGGCGTGGCCTACACCCCGTTCACCACGCTGGAAGGCATCGTCGCCAAGGAAACCGGCGCCGATCCGTTCGATTCGCCCAAGCCGCTGCTCGATGCGGTCAAGGCCAAGCGCTACGGCGGCCTGGAAGACAAGCGCGTCGGCTCGGTGCCGGTCAACTTCCTGTCCAACCTGGACATCACCGGCGGCAACTCCGGCTCGCCGGTGCTGGACGCGCACGGCAAGCTGGTCGGCCTGG
Source organism: Stenotrophomonas sp. NPDC047960 (assembly GCF_043204395.1). Taxonomy (NCBI): domain Bacteria; kingdom Pseudomonadati; phylum Pseudomonadota; class Gammaproteobacteria; order Lysobacterales; family Lysobacteraceae; genus Stenotrophomonas; species Stenotrophomonas sp. NPDC047960. The sequence continues at coordinate 38,104 of NZ_JBIDBX010000001.1, forward strand.
CCTTCGATGGCAACTGGGAATCGGTCAGCTCCAACTGGGTGTTCGACCCGGTGATGACCCGCATGATCGCGGTGGACAGCCGCTACATGCAGTGGATCATGCAGGAGGTGGCGCCCGCGCCGCAGCTGCTGAAGGAACTGAACCTCACTCCGTGAGGCGCGGTTCCTGATTGCCGGCCAACGGCCGGCGCTACTGTCAACGAACCCCGCGGCAACGCCGCGGGTTTTTTTTCGCGCTGGATCAAACGCGGCTGCCGGTGAATCGAGCGCCGGGGCGGCATACCCTTTCCGGCGAATGTCCCCCGGCGTCGGCCGGAGGCCGATGCCGGGGGACATTTGCACAGGGGCCTGCCGGCCGCGGCGGGGCCCCCAACGCCCGCGATGAACCTGATCGAAGACGGAGGAAGAACCGTTTGCTCGGCAAGGTATGATGGCCGCTCCCCCACGATCATTCACATCATGTGAACGATTGCGACTGTTCTCCTCTCCCCCAAGGACCTCTAGTTCGCATGCGCATCCTGCTTGCCCGCCACGGCGAAACCCCCTGGAATGCCGAAGGCCGTTACCAGGGCCAGATCGATATCCCGTTGTCGCCGATCGGCGAAGCCCAGGCCCAGGCCCTGGGTGAACGCCTGAAATCGGTGGACATCACCCGTGCCGTCGCCTCGCCGCTGTCGCGCGCGCAGCGCACCGCGCAGCTGGCCCTCGGTGCCGACCGCGCCGACATGCTGCTGACCGAACCGGAGCTGCAGGAAATCGCCCACGGTGAGTGGGAAGGCCTGCTGGCCAGCGAAATCAACGAAAAAGACCCGTCGCGCCTGCAGGCCTGGCGCGACGAGCCTGATACGGTGCTGATGCCCGGCGGCGAATCGCTGCGGTTGGTGCTGGACCGCAGCTGGCGCGGCCTGGCCCGCGCCGCCGAAGGGCTGGGCGAGCACGACACGCTGCTGGTGGTGGCCCACGACGCAGTCAACCGGGTGATCCTGTGCCGGATCCTGGGTTTACCGCTGTCGCGTCTGTGGACCTTCCGCCAGGCGCCGACCACGCTCAATCTGCTTGAAGGCACGGACCTGGACAGCCTGGAAGTGGTGCGCCTGAACGACTGCGCGCATCACACGCCTTTCTTCGGCGAGGCCAAGCACCGGGCGCTGTGATCCACCCCGGTTTTCCGCTTTCCGTTCCACGACCACCACGATCCATCGCCATGACGACCACCCGCCCGCATACCCTCGCCGATTGGCTCAGCTACATCGAGCAGCAGCACCCGGCCACCATCGACATGGGGTTGGAACGCGTACGTGCGGTGGCCACCGCCATGAGCCTGGGCCAGCCGGCGCCGCGCACCATCGTGGTGGGCGGCACCAACGGCAAGGGCTCCACGGTGGCCTTCATCGAGGCGATCGCGCGGGCGGCCGGCTGGAAGGTCGGGGCCTACACCTCGCCGCACCTGCTGCATTACAACGAGCGTGTGCGCATCGACGGCGAAGACGCCTCCGACGCGGCGCTCATTGCCGCCTTCAACGCCATCGAAGATGCGCGCGGCAGCACCACGCTGACCTACTTCGAGTACGGCACGCTGGCCGCATTGCACCTGTTTGCGCAGGCCGGGCTTGACCTGGCCGTGCTGGAAGTGGGGCTGGGCGGACGCCTGGACGCGGTCAACATCGTCGATGCCGACGTGGCGGTGATCACCACCGTGGACATCGACCATGCCGAATGGCTCGGCGAGGACCGCGAAACGATCGGCGCGGAAAAGGCCGGCATCATCCGTGGCTGGAAGCCGGTGATCCTGGGGGAGACCGATCCTCCATCAAGCGTGCTGGCGCGTGCTTACCTGCTGGGCGCCAATGCGATCCGAGGCGGCAGCGATTTCTTCGCCGACGTCATCGATGCCCAACGCTGGGCGTGGCGTGACGTGGGTTTCCGCATCGAACTGCCGATGCCGGCGTTGCGCGGCCCGATCCAGCTGCGCAATGCCGCGTCGGCCATTGCCGCGCTGCGCGCGCTGGACAAGCCGCTGCCGCGTGCGGCCATCGGCGAGGGCGTGTCCCAGGCCCGCATCCGCGGCCGTCTGCAGGCGTTCGAGCGCGATGGCGTGGAGGTGCTGGTCGATGTCGGCCACAACCCGCAGGCCGCGCGCGAGCTGGCGGCTGCCCTGAAGGCCGCAACGATCACCGGGCGTACCGTGGCCGTGTTCGCCGCATTGCAGGACAAGGATGCCGTTGGTGTGGTCGAGGCACTGGCCGACCGCGTCGATGGCTGGCACCTGGCCGGGCTGGAAGGTGCGCGCGCACAGAGCGCAACGGCATTGCTTGCCCGTCTGGCCGGTACCGCCGCCGCCGATGCGGCCACCCATCAAGATGTGGATACTGCGTTGCAGCAGGCGCTGTCGGCGGCCGGGGCCGGCGACCGCGTGCTGGTCTTTGGTTCCTTCCATACCGCCGCGCAGGCCCTGCTGTGGCTCGAGAACGCCCGCTGAGGCGGGCAGCAGACGACAACGTTCAGCCGTCTTCGACGCCGCACACGCGTGCGCCCGTATAATCGCCGTGGCATTCCGCCGCGCCGCCCTGCCTGCCTTCCGTGGATACTCCTCTGAAACAGCGACTGATTGGTGCCATCGTCCTGGTGGCGTTGGCCGTGATTTTCCTGCCCATGCTGGTAAAGGGGCCTGCCCCTGACAGTGGCGTGGCCAACGTGCCGATCACCGCGCCGGACGCGCCGGCCGATGGTCAGTTCCAGACCCGTGAACTGCCGCTGGTCGCCCCGACCGGTGGTGCCACCGGCCTGCAGAGCGGTGTGTCGACCACCCAGCCGCTGCAGCCCGACGCAGCCGCACCGGCCGAGCCGGCGGCGGCCGCCGATGCTTCGCCGGCCGTGGCCGCCGGCAACTACGCGGTCAGCTTTGGCGCTTACGGCAGCCAGGCCGACGCCAACGCGGTGATCGCGTTCCTGAAGAAGGCCCAGCTGCCGGGCTTCAGCGAACCGGCCACGATCAACGGCCGCCAGGCTTGGCGCGTGCGCGTGGGGCCGTATGCCGATCGCGCGCAGGCCGAAGCGGCGCGCCTGGAAGCGGTCAAGGTACGTAACGACGTCAAGGCCGAAGTAGTGACCCTGGACGCGCGCCCCGACACTGCCGGGGCTGCTGCTCCGGCGCCGACGCCGGCCGCGGCGACGGCACCGGCCGCATCCAGCGCCGCTGCCGCACCGGCAGCCGCCACGGTGAAGACCGAAACGCTGCCGCCGGAACCGGTGGCGGCCAAGCCGGCACCCAAGCCGGAAGCGCCCAAGCCGGAGCCGAAGCCGGCGACGGCCAAGCCCGAACCCGCCACCGCGGCCGCCAAGCCCGTGGCCGTGCCCGCCGCACCGGCGGCCAGCAGCGTCGGCTTCGCCGTGCAGCTGGGCGCGTTCGGCCAGGCGACCGAAGCCAACGCCCTGCGCGACAAAGTGCGCGCGGCCGGCTTCAGCGCGTTCGTGGAGCAGGTACGTACCGACAAGGGCACGCTCAACCGCGTGCGCGTCGGCCCGGTCGCCAACCGTGCCGAGGCGGAGAACCTCAAGGCCCAGGTTGCGTCGAAGGTCGGCGTGGCCGGCATGGTCCGGCCGCACCCCTGATGCGGCCCCCCGCACATGGTTGATTTCGTGCTGCTGGCGGTGATCGGCATCTCGACCCTGCTCGGGGTGATGCGCGGTTTCGTCAGCATCGTCATCAGCACGTTCTCGTGGCTGCTGGGCGGCTGGGCCGCCCTCATGTTCGGGCGCAGCGCCGCGGCCTGGTGGTCGGCGCCGGCCGCGCCCGGCACCGGTCACTATTTCGCGGGCTACCTCACCGTGTTCCTGCTGGTGATGGTCTCGGTCTGGGCCATCGGCCTGGTGATCCGCCAGGCGGTCCGCTCCACCAGCCTGAACGGTGCCGACCGCATGATGGGCGCGGGCCTCGGCCTGGCCCGGGGTGGGCTGATCGCCTGCGCGCTGCTGCTGGTGGGCTCGTACACCCCGCTGACCCGCGAGGCCACCTGGCGCGATTCGCACCTGCGCGCGATGCTCGACCCCGGGGTGGGCTGGATGCAGGCGAAGATGCCGCGCATGCCGGCGCTGCCGCAGATGCCCGGTTTGAAGGACATGCAGGGCCTGCAGGGGATGCCGATGGCGCTGCCGGAGGTGAACATGGCGCAACTGCCCATCGGAGAGTTGGGCAAGCCGGGCGCGACAGGCGATAATGGCGTCCTTGGCCAGTTGCTGGGTGGTCGCGGATGGCCGCGACCGCTGGATGAGACCCCGCAGCAGGCGGTGGACCCCGCCGATGTGTGGGCCAACCAGGCACGGCCAGGCTCCCCCCAGAACATCGACCCGGCGCTCGTGCGCCCGGACGACACCGCTCCGGCACGGAGCGGTTCCCCCGGCCAGGCACGGCCACCTTCACAGTAGATGGGCCCAGCCCAGCGGAGATTCGCACCATGTGTGGCATCGTCGGTATTGTCGGCAACCAGAACGTCGCCGGGCAGTTGTATGACGGCCTGACCGTCCTCCAGCACCGTGGCCAGGACGCGGCAGGCATCGCCACCGCCGATGGCACCCGGCTGCGCGTGCAGAAGGCCAACGGCCTGGTGCGCGATGTGTTCGACGCCAAGACCATGTCCACCCTGGAAGGCCGCGTCGGTATCGCCCATGTGCGCTACCCGACCGCCGGTTCGGAAGGCATGGACGAGGCGCAACCGTTCTACGTCAATTCGCCCTACGGCATCGCGCTGGCCCACAACGGCAACCTGATCAACACCGAGGCGCTGCGCCAGCAGGTGTTCGAACAGGACCGCCGCAACGTCAACACCGATTCGGACAGCGAAGTGCTGTTGAACGTGTTCGCTTTCGAGCTGGACGCGCAGCGCCAGCTGACCCCGGAGGCGGCGATCCGCGCGGTGGCCGGCGTGCACCGCCGCTGCAAGGGCGGTTATGCGGTGATCAGCGTGGTGCTCGGCCTGGGCCTGGTCGCCTTCCGCGACCCGCACGGGATCCGCCCGCTGGTGCTGGGCAAGCGGGCCCATGCCGAAGGTGATGAGTACATCGTGGCCTCGGAATCGTCGGCACTGGACGTGCTGGGCTTTCAGCGCGTGCGCGATGTGCGCCCGGGCGAGGCGCTGGTGATCACCGCGCGTGGCGAGCTGTTCTCGGAAGTGTGCGCCGAGCCGGCCGAGCACAGCCCGTGCATCTTCGAGTACGTGTACTTCGCGCGCCCCGATTCGATGATCGACAACGTGTCGGTGCACAAGGCGCGCATGCGCATGGGCATCAAACTTGGCGAGAAGATCCTGCGCCTGCGCCCGGACCACGACATTGACACCATCATCCCGATCCCGGATACCTCGCGCGATGCGGCGCTGGAGATCTCCAACGTACTCGGGGTGAAGTACCGCGAAGGCTTCATCAAGAACCGCTACATCGGCCGTACGTTCATCATGCCGGGGCAGGGCGAGCGGGTGAAGTCGGTGCGCCGCAAGCTCAACCCGATCCATCTGGAGTTCCGCAACCGGGTGGTATTGCTGGTGGACGACTCGATCGTGCGCGGCACCACCAGCCAGCAGATCGTGCAGATGGCGCGCGACGCCGGTGCGCGCAAGGTGTACCTGGCCAGTGCGGCGCCGCCGGTGCGATATCCCAACATCTACGGCATCGACATGCCGGCGGCCGAAGAGCTGGTGGCGCACAACCGCAGCGTGGAAGAGATCGAGGCGCACCTGGGCTGCGACTGGTTGATCTACCAGGACATCGAGGACATGGAAGCAGCGGTGCGCGAAGGCAACCCGGAGCTGAAGTCGTTTGATTCGTCGTGCTTCAACGGCGTGTACCCGACCGGTATCGAGCCGGGCTATTTCGAACGCATCCAGCAGCTGCGTTCGGACGATGCCAAGCACAAGCGCCGCGCCTGAGGCGTGCCGGTGAGCGCGACGTTGCCGCAGGACGAGGCGGCCGGTGACCTGCTGCGCGCGGCGCAGCAGTGCATGGCCGAGGCGGACCCGCTGCGCAAGGTGGCGCTGACCCAGCACTATGCGGCGCAGTTCCGCGCGGGGAAGTTGAAGGTGCGCGCGGATGCGCCGCCGCCCGAGCCGATCCGCATGCCGGGGCGGCCGCCGCAGCTGCAGCTGGTGCATCCGCGCGAGGTGCCGCGGCGCGGGTTGGGCAATGCGGAGGGGCGCGCAGCGTTCATCCATGCGATCGCGCATATCGAGCTCAATGCCATCGATCTGGCGTGGGATGCGGTGTATCGCTTCCGCGGGCTGCCGGGGTCGTTCCATGCGGACTGGGTGGGGGTGGCCGATGACGAGTCGCGTCACTTCCTGCTGTTGCATGGGCGGTTGCAGGCGCACGGGCACGATTACGGCGATTTCGCCGCGCACAACGGGCTGTGGGAGATGTGCGAGAAGACGGCGCACGATGGCCTTTCGCGAATGGCGCTGGTGCCGCGCGTACTGGAGGCGCGCGGGCTGGACGTGACGCCGGGGATGATCATCAAGCTGCGTTCGGCCAATGATCATGCGACGGCTGATGTACTGGAGATCATCCTGCGCGAGGAAGTGGCGCATGTGGCGGCAGGGACGCGCTGGTACCGCTGGTACTGCGAGCGTGCCGGTGTGGAGCCTCGCGCACGCTTCATCGCGCTGTTGAAGGAATATGCCAACGGGTTCCTGTATGGCCCGTTCAATCTCGAGGCGCGGCTCTTGGCTGGCTTCGAGCAGGACGAGCTGGCGGACCTGATCGAGCAGGCGGGTCGTACGCCTGGGCCTTCTAATTAGGTTGCAGTCGTTGCTGTTGTGCCGGGCGTTGCCCGGCTTCATGCATTTTGGCGAACAGCCGGTGGTTCGTGAACTTCCGGTTTGGCGGGTCGGTGCGGGTTTGCGGGGGACGCCGTAAACCCATCCATGGGGGCTTGGTCGCGGCATCCATGCCGCTCACACCCCCGCAAACCCGCACCGACCCACCTTCGACGGTGTACCGGTGGCCCGGGGAACGGCGGGTTGCGGAATTCTGCTAAACGTTCCGCAACACCACCCGCTTCCCGTCTTCCGTCGGCCGGTTGATGTAAAACAATCCGGGCCCCGGCCGGTATGGCAATTCGCGGGTTGCATCATCTGCCGCATACAACAACGCGGTATCGCCCAGCGCATCGAAATTCCAATGCGCTGATTGCATCAGGTAGCGCTGCCGCAACAGCAGTTCCTGCGCTGCATCCAGCGCTTGGCCCGCCACCAGCCTCGCGGCGATGGGCTTCAACTCGTCCGGCAACGCCATCGCCGGATCCGCATCCGGCGTGCGTGCCCACATCACGCCGGCCGCTGCCGCGCGCTGGTGGATCAGCCGCAGTGCGACGAGCTGGTAGCGCCAGTCGATCTCGCGCTTGAGCACCACTGCGGCGTGCGCGAACAGGACCCACTGCGGCAGCACGCTGTCGCTGCCGGCCACGCGCAGCTGCTGCCAGCGATGCCAGACGTCGACCCAGACGTTGTCTTCGCCAAGGCCCAGTGCGGCCTGCCATCGCCGGCAGGCGTCCTGCGCGCGCGCGTAGACCTGGGTGCTGCGCAGCAGGGCCAGCGGTGGGGTGATGGTGTCGGGCACGTCGTGGGTACGGATGCGCTGGCCTTGTGGGCGGGTCAGCAACTTGGGTCCTTCGATGCGCTGGTCGTAGCCGCCGCCGATGTTGGCGTGTACGCCGGGCAGCGTGATTTCCTCATGTCCGGGCGCGACGGAGGTCAGTGCGAAGTAGTGGCGGTGCTCGTCGCGCGCGGTGACCTGGACCACCTTGTCGGCGCAGCCGGCGGGCAGGGTGACGTCGGGCAGTTCGTCGCGCTGGCGCGCATCGATCGCGACCACGGTGTCGAACAGGCCGACGAAGCGCACGGGGCGGATGGTGGGGCCGGTGGGCAGGGTCCAGCCGGTGCGGCGCAGCTGTTCCTGCAGCCAGAGGCGGCCGTCGGCGGCGTTGAGCCGGTTGATCGCGTCGCGCGCGGAGGCGGCGCCGCGCGAGAAGCCGAAGAGGTCCAGTCGGACGTGGGTCAGTGTGTGGGGCGGGAGGGTGCGGGCCAGGGCGCGCAGGGCCTCGGGCAGGTACACGTCGAGGGCGCGATGGACTTTGGCTTTCACGCCGCTGGGGCCGATGCCGAATGCCAGCCCCATCAGGTCGTCGTCCTTGCCGGTACGGGTGCCGGCGCCTTCGATGTAGATCGCCAGGGACAGGGGGCCCGGCAGGGTGGGCGCGGTCCGCCGGTGGTCGGGGTAGAGCGCGTGCAGCCGCGCGATGTTGGTCAGTCCGTTGCTGAAACTGCTGGTCAGGCGGCTCTGGTACGGCGAGGCGTCATCGGCCAGGACGGCGGGGGCGGGTGGCCGCGGTGCGGGGGTGGTGCTGCCGGGGGGGCGCGAGGCGTGCAGGAGGTTGTCGGCGTTGTTGCGGGTGCCGTCGAAAAACAGGCCGATCTGCAGCGTGACCGGCACGGTGGTGGTCGGAGCGGGCTGCCCAGCCATGGCCTCGGTTCCCCTGTCGATGCGCGTTTAAGGTAGCGCGAAAACGACACTGGCGCGACGTAACTGAACCGCTGTGGCCGCCGGTCACAGTTCGGAAATCTCATTGGTGCGCTCTATTGAATTCACGCGATCGATTGGCGCCAGATGGTGTGGCCTGCCGACAGGGGCGGTGGCGCGAACACGTTCACTTCCGAAGTTCACTCAACGAGAGAGGCGACATGATGTCCAGTTCGATGAGAAAGACCGCAGGTGCGATCACGTTGTTCCTGGCCGCCATGGGTACGGCGGCGGCGGCTCCCCTGTTCCAGCCGGTGACGGTGTTGAGCCGGGCGGGTGCGGCCAGCCAACCGGCCGCGCAGGCCGTGCTTGCGGCGCCCTCCAGCGCTGCGGTGCAGGAGGTCCGCGTTGAGGCAGGCGCGGTGATCGCGGCGCAGCGGCAGCTGGAGTTCGAGCTGCTCGGCACGTCCGTGCAGGCAGTGCAGCAGCGGGTGGAAAACCTGCCCGATGGGGGCAGCATCTGGTACGGAAGCCTGCAGAGCGCGGGGTCGAAACTGACCCGGCAGGCCGGTACGCAGGACCCGGGCAACTCGGTGATCCTGGTGCGCAACGGCGACACGGTCACCGGTTCAATCCGCAAGGACGGCACGCTGTACCGGCTGCGTCCGCTCAGTGATGGCCGCCATGTGCTGGTGCAGGTGGACGAATCGCGCATGCCGGCCGAACACCCGGCCGACTACAACACGCTGCCGAAGATCGAAATGCCGGCCAGCGATCGCGCCGGCATTGCGGCGGCCTCGTCGGGCACGCCCGCTACCATCCGCGTGCTGGTGGTCGCTACCAATGCAGCGGTCAGCGCTTATGGCGGCAACATGCAGTCGCTGGTACAGCTGGCGGTGGCCGAATCCAACCAGGGCTACACCAACAGCAACGTGGGCATCACGATGCAGCTGGCCGGGTACCAGGCCGTGGCGTATACCGAGTCGGGCAACTTCAGTACCGACCTGGCGCGCTTCCGCTCGACCAATGATGGGTACATGGATGCCATCCACACCACCCGCAACAGCACGGCGGCGGACGTGGCGGTGCTGATCATCAACAACAGCAGCTACTGCGGGTTGGCCTCGGGTATCGGCTCCACCGCGTCCAGCGCGTTCGCAGCGGTGTACTGGGACTGCGCCACCGGCTACTACTCGTTCGCGCATGAAATCGGCCACCTGCAGAGCGCGCGGCACGACATCGCCACCGACTCCAGCACCTCGCCCTATGCGTATGGTCACGGGTACCGTTACCAGCCGGCCACCGGTTCGCGCTGGCGCACCATCATGGCCTACGACTGCACCTCCGGCTGCCCGCGCCTGAACTTCTGGTCCAATCCCAACATCAGCTACAACGGGATTCCGATGGGCATCGCCTCCAGTGCGGACAACCAGCGCGTGCTGGTCAACACCAAGGCGGCAGTGGCTGCGTTCCGCTGATGGTTTCCGGAGCACACGACCAACGGTCGTGTGCTACCGGGCAGGTATCGACCGTTGGTCGATACGCTCCTATGTCAATGAATCCAGCGTCCACCCCTGCGGGGTGACGCGCAGTACCGAACCCTGCTCGTACCAGTCGCCCAGCACGATGCGCGTGCATGCGCGGCCGCCGGCCTGCAGGCTGTGGATCGCCGGGCGGTGGGTATGCCCATGGATCAGGGTGTCCACGCCATGGCGCACGAAGGTGGCGGTCACTTCGTCGGGTGCGACGTCGGTGACGGTCTCGAAGGTGGCGCGGTCGCCCTGTTTCATTTCCGACTGGCGCGCCTGGCTGGCGTCGCGCGCCTTCTGTGCGAAGGCGATACGGGCAGCCAGCGGCTGGGCGAGGAACTGGGCCTGGAACACCGGGTCGCGGGTCTGCGCACGGAACTGCTGGTAGGCCACGTCATCGGTGCACAACAGGTCGCCGTGCTGCAGCAGCACCGGGGTGCCGTACAGGTCGATCACGCTCGGGTCGGGCAGGATGCGGAAGCCGGCGCGACGGGCGTAATCCTCGCCCACCAGGAAATCGCGGTTGCCGCGGATGAAGTAGACAGGCACCCCGGCGGCAGTGACCGCCTTGAGCGCATCGGCCACTGCGTCGGCGGCGGGGGAGGGGGTGTCATCGCCGATCCAGGCTTCGAACAGGTCGCCCAGGATATACAGGGCATCGGCCTGCATTGCCTCGCGGCGGAGGAAGTCCAGGAACAGATCGGTGATGGCTGGACGGCTCGGGTCCAGGTGCAGATCGGAGATGAACAGCGTAGTCATGCCGCCATTGTATTAGGTTGTCCCGTCACACCGGCAACGGCAACCACTGCAGGCTCGCCCCGGCCAACGCGGTGGCAATCGCCGTCGCCGCCAGCACGTCGCTGGGGTAATGCAGCCCCAGCACCACCCGCGACACACCGACTGCCGCAGTGAATGGCACCAGCACCGGTGCCAGCCACGGGTAGTAGGCCAGTGCGACGATGGTGAACGACACCGCATGCAGGGTGTGCCCGGAAGGGAAGCTGAATTCATCCAGTGGCGCCACCCAGGCACGTATGCGCAGATCGGCCGCGTAGGGGCGTGGGCGCCGGGTCCAGCGTTTCAGGGCCTTGTACAACAGCAGCGCCATCAGCCCGGTAGCGGCCATGTGCAGGGACGCGCGCAGGCCATCGAAGCCGTCCAGCAGCACCAGCGCCCCCATCAGCGCATACCAGAACACCCCGTCGCCGAGCCGGCTGACCACCGAGAAGGCGCGACGCACGCCGCGGTGCCGGCAGCAGTGATTGGCGCGCCGGCACCAGCGCGCTTCGCGCCCGCGCAGGCCATCAAGCGGCGTGGTCCGCATGCGCCCTCCGGGCACTGGCCAGTTCAGCAAGCAGGGCATCGAATTCGGCGACGACCTGCTGCGGGTGCAGTCGCGTCATCGCCTTGGCGGCGTTGTCGCCCAACCGTCTGCGCTCGGCATCGTCACCCGCCAGGCGCACGGCCGCGGCAACGAAGGCGCTGTCATCGTCCACCGCAACCCCGTTGTCATCAGTGCGCAGGTGTTCGCGCGCCGCGCCGTAATTGAACGCCACCGTGGCCACGCCACTGGCCATCGCTTCCAGCGTGACATTGCCGAAGGTCTCGCTGCGGCTGGGAAACAGGAACAGGTCGCCGCTGGCGAAGTGGCGGGCCAGCGCATCGCCGCGCTGCACGCCACAGAAGATGAAGTCCGGGTTTTCATGGGCCAGTTTCTCGCGGGCCGGGCCATCGCCCACCCATACAAAACGAGCCTTGGGCCGCACCTGCTGCAGCCGGCGGAACGCCTTCACCGCCAGTGCCAGGTTCTTTTCCGCAGCGATGCGCCCCACGTAGATGGCCGCGAAGCCGCTGCCGTCGATGCCCCATTCCTCGCGCAGTGCAGGATCGCGCCGGGTTGGTTCAAACTGGCTGCTGTCCACTGCGCGGGACAGCAGGCGCACCCGGTCGAAGCCCTGGTCGCCAAGGAACTGCTGCAGCTCCAAGGTGGGCACCAGGGTGGCATCGGCCTGGTTGTGGAAGCGCCGCATCCACCGCAGGGCGGCGGCCTGCAGCCAGGCCACGCCGTAGTCGGGCAGGTATTCGTCGAAGCGGGTGTGGAAGCCGGTGGCCACCGGAATGCCCAGGCGCCGCGCGGTGCGCAGTGCCGACCAGCCCAACGGACCTTCGGTGGCGATGTAGATGGCGTCCGGGCGCTGCTGCTGCCACTGCCGCGCCAGCCGCTTGGGCGCCGGCAGGCCGAAGCGCAGGCCGGGATAGCGGGGCAGCCCGGCGCCCTGCACCAGCAGCGCACCACCGGCATCGGTGTCGTCGGCCTGGCGCGGGCGGACCAGGTCCACCTCATGCCCGGCCGCGCGCAGTCCCTGTTCCAGCCCCTGCACGGTCAGGGCGACGCCATTGACTTCGGGGGGATACGTTTCAGTGACGATGGCATAGCGCATGGCGGGCCTCCGGTTTGCACGCATGCTCCGGGCTGGCGATGTAGCCGACATGACGGTGGCATGACCGGCGCATGACGCGGTGCCGGGCAAAAAAAAACCACGGCCCCGAAGGGCCGTGGTCATGGTGGATCAACCGCGTGTGGCGATCAGAAACGCTGCTGGTACTTCATGTAGATGAAGCGGCCGATGTCATAACCGCCGTAGTACGAGAAGGCCGAGTTCGGCTTGCTGTACATGATCGGGCCCAGCTTGTCGAAGACATTGTTCGCGCCGACCGAGACCGTGGCATCCCACGGCAGGCTGTAGCGCACCTGCACGTCGTGGAAGGTGACCGAACCGCGTTCGTTGTAGTTGCGCGAACCCTTGTACCAGGGAGCGTACTGGTTCGGATCCGAGCACTCTTCCGGGTACAGCGCGATGTTGGCGCACTGTTCCTTCACCCCGGAATAGTAGCGGGCGGTCCAGCTCATGCCGAACTTTTCCAGGTCCCAGCCCAGCACCAGGTTGGAGCGGACGCGGAAGCCGCTACCGATGCCGTTGGTGGTGGTCGGCACGACGCTGGCGTCGTTGGTCGAACGGTAGATGTTGCTGGACACGTAGGTGGTGGCCGAATTCAGCGAGAACTTGCCGAAGTCGGTATCCAGCCGGTAGTTCAGGTCCAGGTCGTAGCCTTCGGTTTCCAGGAAACCGGCGTTGCGGTTGCCGAACTTCAGGTTGGTCACGATGCCGGTGACCGGATCACGTTCGAAGCGCGAGCAGCGCGCGTCGATGCCCTGCTCGTAGCAGTCGATCAGGATCTGGGTCGGGGTGTCTGCAATGATGGTGTTGTCGATGCGGATCTTCCACCAGTCCAGCGAGGCATTGAAGTTCTGGATGAAGCCGGGGCTCCAGACCAGGCCCAGTGTCTTGCTCTTGGAGGTTTCCGGGGTCAGCGTCGGGTTGGAGCCGGAGGTGAACGGCACCGGGGTGGCATCGGTGGCCACGGTCACCGGCGTGCCGCCCTGGCGCAGCTGGCGGAACGTCGCGGCGTTGGCGATGTCACGCGAGCAGCGCGCGCGCACTTCGGCACTGGTGCGCGAGGAGCCGAACACGGTGTCGCACGGATCGCTGAACTGCGCGAAGGTTTCCGAACCGCCACCGAACAGGTCGTTGATGGTCGGCGAACGGAAGCCTTCAGCCCAGGTACCGCGCACCATCAGCGAGTCGATCGGCTTCCACTTGAAGCCGAACTTGCTGTTGAGCGTGTTGCCGAAGGTGTCGTAGTCCGAGAAGCGGGTGGCCCCGTTGAAGGTCAGTTCCTTTGCACCGGGCAGGTCGGCCAGTACCGGGATGTTGAGCTCCAGGTAGGCTTCGTTGACGGTGTAATCGCCACCGGTCGGGCCGGCCGCCAGGTTGGTGGTGGCTCCGGTCTGGGCCAGCGCATCGGGGGTGTACTTGCCTTCTTCCTTGCGGCTTTCAACGCCGAAGGCGAAGCCCAGGTCGCCGGCCGGCAGGGTGAAGATGGAACCGGCGATGTTGGCGAAGAAGTTCTTCGACGTGGTGCGGCCCTTGGTGGTTTCTTCCGGGAACAGCCAGGCCTGCAGATCTTCATTGCCGTACAGGCCGTTCGGCGCGGTCACGCCGTAGGCGACCAGCGGGTTCCACGGCTTGCATACGTCGAACGAGATCGGGGCGGCGGCGGTTCCGCACTGCACCTGGCCCGATGCGTTGAGGAACGAAGGACCCACGCCGCCGGCGACACGCGCCTTGTGCAGGTTGCCGGTGGCCACCGACTCCAGCTCATTACGGTTGTACTGGTAGCCTGCTTCCCAGTCGAAGTAGCGCTCACCGATGTCGAACGAACCGTCAAACGAAGCCACCGCACGGTAGGTCTTCAGGTTGCTGGTGGTCACCCGCGGCACTTCCCAGGTACGACGGTTCCAGGCGACGGCGGTCGGCGTGGCATAGCCGTGCTGGCTGCCGAACGGGTTGAAATAGCTGTTGACCGACATCGACCCGACGCCGGCGGTGCTGGACTGCAGGGGGTAGCCGGCGATCTGGCGGGTCGATTCGCGCTCGTTGTAGCCCAGCTCGGTGCGGAAGTTGATGCTGTCGGTGATCGCGAAACGACCATCGAAGTACACCGAATCGCGCTTGAGCGGATACATCACGTGCATCTGGTCGTTGGCGTTGCTCACATCACCGGTGAACGGGGTGGTGTCGGTGCGGTGGTAGTTGCCCGGCAGCGTCGGATCCGAACCGCGGTTGAGCGAGTAGCCGCAGCCGGCGGTGGCCGTGCAACCCGGGCCGCGCAGGCCGGTGATCTGGCCGTACTGGCTGATGGTGGTCCAGTTGCTGGAATCCAGCGGGTGGCGGTCGGTCATGCCGTACTGGCTGAAGCCGCGGTCGCGCGCCCACACGCCCTTTTCTTCGGCGTGTTCGGCCGACAGGGTCAGCGAGATGCGGTCGTTGCTCCAGCCGGCCACTACGTCGAAGCGATCGCGGGCGCCGTCGCCTTCGCTGTACTGGCCGTGGTAGACGTTGGCGGTAACGCCGGTGACGTTGCCGCGGGTGATGATGTTGACTACGCCCGCCATGGCGTCGGAACCGTAGATCGCCGACGCGCCATCCTTCAGCACTTCGATGCGCTCGACGGCCGAGACGGGCAGGGTGGACACGTCCTGGTAGCCGGAGGTGCTGATGCCCAGGCGCTTGCCGTTGACCAGCACCAGCGTGCGCTGGGTGCCCAGGTTGCGCATGTCGATGTAGGTGCCGCCGGCGTTTTCACCGGCGGTCAGCGCGTTGGCGCGGCTGATCGTCGGGCTGCCCATGGCGGTCACGTTCTGCAGGATGTCGGCGACCGAGCTGAACCCCTGGCGCTCGATGTCGGTGCGGCTGATGGCGAACACCGGCTGTGCGGTCTCCACGTCCACCGTACGGATGCGCGAACCGGTGATCTCGATGCGATCCAGGTTGGTGGGGTTCGGCGCGTCCTGTGCCATGGCCGGGGCGGCCGCCAGGCCAGCGGTACCGGCGACCAGGGCATAGCGGATCGCCTGCCCGAGTACGTTGATGCGTGAAGTCATTTGGCTCTCTCTCTGGTTCAGAACTGAATCAAAAGAGGTCGGCGGGGTCCCAAGTGCCCCCGCGTCCCTCGAAAACCCCACCCAAATGGGCGGGTGATTCGATCTTAGTCCCAGTCGTTAAGCCTGTGTAAAGCGTTTTGGCAAAAAAAATTCATCCT
Source organism: Stenotrophomonas sp. NPDC047960 (assembly GCF_043204395.1). Lineage (NCBI taxonomy): Bacteria > Pseudomonadati > Pseudomonadota > Gammaproteobacteria > Lysobacterales > Lysobacteraceae > Stenotrophomonas > Stenotrophomonas sp. NPDC047960. The sequence continues at coordinate 53,801 of NZ_JBIDBX010000001.1, forward strand.
CTCGTAACAAAGGAGACAAATATCCCTATGAATCAAGGAATTGTGAATTTTTGCTGAACTGGTCCCATGTATCCTGATATGTCGCAATGTATCACGATGGTGCGACGCAGCACGTGGATCTGCGCACACCATCACGGATGGCGCGCAGTGTGTTTCGCGGCAAAGAGGCGGGTGCTGCGGACGCGGCTCAGGCCACGAACGGGCGGAACTGGACGCCGAGCCCGGCCATGCCGTCGGTTTCGCCGATCAGGTCGGCGCGCAGCAGCGGGCGGGCGTCGATGTAGGCTTGCGGCAGGATCAGCGACATCCGGCTGTCGTCGGCGCTGAGCTCCAGCGCCGGCACGGGGGTGTCTTCATGGGCACGGTTGAGCAGCACCGCCAGCCGGAGCAGGGCGGTCATGCGCCGGGCCGGCAACAGCAGGCGTTCGGGCAGGGCATCGAACGCGGATTTGGAGACATTGCGGCGGTGGCTGCGCACCAGCGCGGCCAACAGCTGCTGTTCCTGGCGCGAGAAGCCTGCGATGTCCGAGTTCTCCAGCACGTAGCTGCCATGCACGTGGTAGCCGCTGTGGGCGATCATCAGGCCCAGCTCATGCAGGCGCGCTGCCCAGCCGAGCATGCGTGCGTCGTCCGGGTCCAGTTTCCAGCTGCCTTCGACCTGGGCGAACAGGTCCAGCGCGGTGCGCTGCACGCGCTCGGCCTGGACGGTATCGATGCCGTAACGCAGGGTCAGCGCATCCACGGATTCGTCGCGCAGGTCGTTCTCGCTGGCGCGGCCGAGGATGTCGTACAGGATGCCTTCGCGCATCGCCGCCTTGCTGACCAGCAGCTTCTGCAGGCCCAACGCCTGGAACGCTGCTTCCAGCACCAGGATGCCACCGGCGATGATCGGGCGGCGGTCCGGCGACAGCCCCGGCAGGTTGATGTCTTCGATCCGCTTGGCCTTGAGCAGTTCATCGCGCAGCTGCGGCAGCGCTTCGGCGGTGATCGCGCCCTTGCTCAGCTTCATGGTGGCGCAGATTTCGCTGATCGCCTTGTGGGTGCCCGACGAGCCCAGCGCTTCGTGCCAGCCCAGCGAGCGGTACTTGGTGGCGAACTGCTGGAACTCGGCGCCGATCTCGGTCAGTGCATCCTTCCAGCGCCGCTTGCTCAGCTTGCCGCCCGGGAAGAAGCGCCGGGTGCTGGCGATGCAGCCGGCCTGCAGGCTTTCGCGCTCCAGGGTCTGCATGCCCTGGCCGATGATGAATTCGGTGGAGCCGCCGCCGATGTCGATCACCAGCCGGCGCTGGTCCGGCTTGGGCGGCTGCGCATGGGCCACGCCCAGGTAGATCAGGCGGGCCTCTTCGCGCCCGCTGACCACTTCGATGGCATGCCCCAGCGCGGTTTCGGCCGGCATCAGGAACGCCTGCGGCGAGCGCAGCTGGCGCACGGTGTTGGTGGCCAACGCGCGCACGCGCACCGAAGGAATGCCACGGATGCGCTGGCCGAACCGGGCCAGGCATTCCAGTGCGCGCTGGCGCGCGTCCGCCGAGAGGCCGCCCTTGCCATCCAGGCCATCGGCCATGCGCACTGTCTCGCGCAACCGGTCGACCACGCGCAGCTGCCCGAGCGTGTAGCGCGCGATGACCATGTGGAAACTGTTCGAACCGAGGTCGACGGCGGCGAGCAGGTCGCCATCCTGCAGGGCGGGCGGAGTCGTTGAGGTATGCGGCATGGGCGAATGGTAGCCGAAGCAGGGCCGCGCACGTCACCGCGCGACCTTCACATGATGCGACCGGTGCAGGGCGGTAGGTGCCCACCGTTGGTGGGCACGCAAGGAATCTACCGATGGCGTTGATGCAGCGCCCTACAGGCCCTGCATCAACGCCATCTGCGCCGAGTGCGGGGCCTGGTCGGGGCCGGGGCTGCATTTGCGGTACTCACCGTCGGCGTGCAGTTCCCAGGCGTTGAGGTTGTCGTCCAGGTAGTTCTGCAGCACGTCGCGGTAGACCTTGCGGGCCAGCTCCGGGTCCAGGATCGGGAAGCAGGTCTCCACCCGGCGCAGCAGGTTGCGCTCCAGCCAGTCGGCGCTGGCGCAGTACAGCTCGGACGCGCCGTCGTTGCCGAACCAGTAGACGCGGCTGTGTTCCAGGAAGCGGCCGACGATCGAGCGCACCCGGATGTTGTCCGAGATCCCCGGCACTCCCGGGCGCAACGTGCACGCCCCGCGCACGATCAGGTCGATCTGTACGCCGGCCTGCGACGCGGCATACAGCGCGCGCACCACCTGTGGTTCGTTGAGGGCGTTCATCTTGGCGATGATCCGCCCCGGGCGGCCATCGCGGGCCAGGTGCATCTCGCGTTCGATACGCTGCAGCAGCCCGTCGTGCAGGGTGAACGGCGACTGCAGCAGGCGCTTCAGGCGCGTGCGGGGGGCCAGCCCGGACAGCTGCTGGAACAGCAGGTGCACGTCGTTGCCGATGTCGGCATCGGCGGTGATCAGGCTCAGGTCGGTGTACGCCCGCGCGGTGCCGCTGTGGTAGTTGCCGGTGCCCAGGTGCACGTAACGGCGCAGCTTGCGGCCCTCGCGGCGCACGATCAGCAGCATCTTGGCGTGGGTCTTGTAGCCCACCACGCCGTACACCACCTGCACCCCCGCTTCCTGCAGGCGGTCGGCCAGGCCCAGGTTGGCTTCCTCGTCGAAGCGCGCACGCAGCTCGACCACCACGGTGACGTCCTTGCCGTTGCGCGCGGCCTGGATCAGCGCATCGACGATCAGCGAATCCTTGCCGGTGCGGTACAGGGTCTGCTTGATCGCCAGCACGTTCGGGTCCACCGCGGCCTGCTTGATCAGGTCCAGCACGGCGGTGAAGGCGTCGAAGGGGTGGTGCAGCAGCACGTCCTTGCGTGCCACCACTTCGAAGATGCCGTCGCTGTCACGCAGCGTGCGCGGGCTCATCGGCGGGTATTTCAGTTCCGGCCGGGCCAACAGGTCGTACAGCTGGATGACGCGGTTGAGGTTGACCGGGCCGTCGATGCGGTACACCGCGTTCTCGGTCAGGCCGAAGTTCTGCAGCAGGGTCCGCACGATGTCGCGCGGGCAGTCCTGGGCGATCTCCAGCCGCACCGCCGGCCGGTAGCCGCGGTCGACCAGCTCGTCGCGCAGCGCCAGCGCCAGGTTCTCCACTTCTTCCTCGTCCACCACCAGCTCGGAATTGCGGGTCACCCGGAACTGGTAGGCGCCTTGGACTTCCATGCCCGGGAACAGTTCACCGACGAACGTGGACAGCACCGAGGACAGGAACACGAACGTCTGCGGCCCGCCCAGGGTCTGCGGCAGCTGGATGATGCGCGGCAGCGAACGCGGCGCGCGCACGATGGCCAGGTGGCCGGCGCGGCCGAACGCGTCGGTGCCCTTGAGCACCACCACGATGTTCAGCGATTTGTTGAGGATCTTCGGGAACGGGTGCGACGGATCCAGGCCCAGCGGCGACAGCACCGGCATGATCTCGTTGCGGAAGTAGGCACGCAGCCAGCGTTTCTGGCGGTGGTTCCAGGAGTGCCGGCCCAGCACGTCAATGCCGGCCTCGTGCAACGCCGGGCGCAGCGTCTCGTTCCAGCAGCGGTACTGCTGGTCCACCAGCTCCGCGGCGCGGTCGTGGATGGCATTGAGGATCGTCTGCGGCGTCATGCCGTCCGGCGCCGGCGGCAGGCCGAATTCCTGCGCGTGGCGGACCGCGGCGGCGCGGATCTCGAAGAACTCGTCCAGGTTGGTGCAGGAGATGCACATGAAGCGCAGCCGCTCCAGCACCGGCACCTGCGGGTCCATCGCTTGGGCCAGCACGCGGAAGTTGAAATCCAGCTGCGACAGCTCGCGGTTGATGTACAGGGCCGGGTCGCGCAGTGGATCGGTGTCCGCCGGCACGGCGATGGGAACGAGGGTACTCATGCGGAGGAGTCTTCTGCAGAGGAAAGGGTGGCGACATCGGTGCGCTCGCGCACGTGGTCGGCATCGAAGTGGCACGAGAACACGCTGCCCCTGCCGACCTCGCTCTGGATCTCCAGGCGCGCGTGATGCAGGCCCAGGATGTGCTTGACGATCGACAGGCCCAGCCCAGTGCCGCCGCTTTCGCGCGAACGGCTGCTGGAAACGCGGTAGAAGCGTTCGGTCAGGCGTGGCAGGTGGGTGGCGGGAATACCATAACCGGTATCGCGTACCGCCAGCACCACGCCCTGTCCTTCGCGGGCCAGCTCCACCTCGACCCGGCCGCCGGCCGGGGTATAGCGCACCGCGTTGGTGACCAGGTTGGAGAAGGCGCTGTGCAGTTCCTTGTTGGAGCCCTGCAGGTCCACCCCGGCACTGTCGATCACGCTGATCTGGTGGCGGCCCTGGCTGTGCGCTTCGGCTTCCCGACGCAGCGTGGCCAGCATCGGCGCCATCGCCACGGCTTCTTCTTCGGTGTGTTCCTGCGATTCCAGCCGCGACAGGGTCAGCAGGTCTTCGACCAGCTGGGCCATGCGCTGGGACTGCTTGCGCATTTCTTCCAGCATCGGCCCGGTGCCGGGGAAATCCTCCGGTTCCATCATGTCCAGGTAACCGTGCACCACGGTCAGTGGCGTGCGCAGCTCGTGCGAGACATTGGCCACGAAATCGCGGCGCACCTGTTCCAGCCGCAGCAGCTTGCTGACATCGCGCGCGATCAGCAGCCAGTAGTCGGGCGAATAAGGGATCAGGCGCAGGTTGAGGCGGATCGCGGGGTCGACCGGCGAAGCCACGTCCAGGATCGGTTCGGCGTTGCGGCCGCCGGCCAGCCAGTGGGCCAGCGGCATCGGCTGCAGGCGCGCGACCAGCGCTTCGCCCAGATCGCCGGGGTGGTGCAGGCCGAGCAGCGTGGTCGCCGATTCGTTGAACCATTGCACGCGCTGGCTGTTGCGGTCCACCACCACCACGGCATCGGGCAACGCGGCCGCCGCCGCGCGGTAACTGCGCAGCATGTCCAGCAGGCGCCGCTTGCGCGTGCGCATCTCCAGCTGGTTGCGGTACAGCAGCCGGTCCAGCTCGTTCCAGACGCCGTTGCCGCCGCTCATGTCCCAGCGCTGGCGCGCGGTGAGCCGGCGCAGCACCCTGCGCAGCCGCCAGTAGTGCCAGGCCAGCGCGCCGATGGAGGCCAGGGCGATGCACATCCACATATGCCCGGTGGCGAGGCCCACCAGACCGGCTGCAAGCAGCAGCACAGCAAGGGTGGCAAGGGTTTTCAACCAGGCAGAGCGGATGTGGCGCGGCATTGCGGTCCCAGGAAAAATCAGGTCGAGGTGGAGAACCGGTAGCCGGCACCGCGCACGGTCTGCACCATGTTTTCAGCGCCGAACGGCTCCAGCGTCTTGCGCAGGCGGCGGATGTGCACGTCGATGGTGCGCTCTTCCACGTATACGCTGCCGCCCCATACATGGTCCAGCAACTGGGCGCGGGTGTACACGCGTTCGGGGTGGGTCATGAAGAAGTGCAGCAAGCGGTATTCGGTGGGGCCGATCGGCACCGGCTGGTCGCCGGCGAAAACCCGATGCGCGGCGCCGTCGATGCGGATCGTGCCCACTGCCACGCTGCCGTCCTCGTCGTCGTCGCGCGCACGCCGCATCACCGCACGGATGCGGGCCAGCAGCTCGCGGGCCGAGAACGGCTTGACCACATAGTCATCCACCCCGGCTTCAAGCCCGCCGACGCGGTCGTTTTCTTCGCCGCGCGCGGTCAGCATGATGATCGGGACCTCGCGGGTGAGGGCCTCTTTGCGCCAGCGCCGGGCCAGATCCAGCCCGCTGGTGCCCGGCAGCATCCAATCCAGCAGGATCAGGTCCGGCACGCGGTCGGCAATCGCCGTCTGCGCTTCGCGGGCGTCACCGGCGTGGATCGGGTCATAATCGCCCTTGCGCAGGGCAAAGGCGACCATTTCGCGGATCGCGGGTTCGTCATCGACGATCAGGATGCGTTTCTGCACGTGCCCACCGTATTGCTCATCAGACCGGGATTGAGCCCAGTAGACTACGGTTTCATGACATGTTTGTGACGGCCGGGAGGACATTGCCATCCTACGGTCATCCGGTCGCAGTTCAGCGCCGTTCCAGCTCCGGATCGTTGATGCCCTGCCGGCGCATCTCCAGCACGGTAGGGGTGATGCTCTCGATCCGCGCATCCACCCGGGCCCGGCCCACGTAATCCAGCGCAGGTTGCTTCTTGAGCGCCTGCAGCTGGATCAGCGCCTGCTCCGGCCGACCGTTCAGGAAAGCAGCCTCTGCGTAGGCCTCGCTGGCGCGCAGGGTGTCGCCGGCCAGCTCGCTGGCCCGCGCATAGCGCTGCTGGAACACTGGATCATTGCCACTTTGCGACAGCAGCGGCCGCAGCATGGCCTGCGCGCGCTGGCCCGCCTCGCGCCCTCCCTGTTCATTCAGGATCTCGGCGTAGGTCAGCGCCACCGGCCGGCTGCCAGGATGCTGGCGGAGCAGGGCGTCGAAGCGGGCATTGGCCTGCGCCGGTTGGCCCGAGCGCGACTCGGACTCGGCCAGCGCCAGCGCCACCCACAGGTTGTCCGGGTGGTCCTTGAGCAGTTCGGTGAGGTCGCGTCGGGCCTCGGCTGCGCTGCTGTTACGCAGGCGGGCCAGGGCCAGGCCATACCGCTGGGCGTCGTTGAGGCCGTTTTTCTGCGCGCGCTGCAGGTTCTGGTATTCGGTGGCCAGCTCGCCCGGGGTATCGGCGCTGAGCACGCGCAGGCGTTCGCGCGCCCACTCGAACTGGCCGGTGCCGCCCCGGCTGAGCGAATTCACCGAAATCTGCATCGACGCCGGCAACAGCGGGTTGTTGCGGCGGACCAACGGGTCGGACTGGGCCGGGTCGGCCGGGTCCACCCGTTCCTGGCGGACCCCGCCGGGTACCTCGGTGGTGAGCAGCACCGTGTCCTTTTTCATCTGCTCGGCGCGCGCCTTGGCTTCGCTGATGCGGGTGGTGTTGACCGGGTGGGTCTGCAGGAAATCCGGTACCGAGTAGCCGCCGGCATTGCCGCGCATGGAGGCGGACATGCGTTCGAAGAAGCCGGCCATCGCATCCACGTCGTAGCCACTGCGGGCCAGGGTGCGGATGCCCAGGCGGTCGGCCTCCGACTCGTTGCTGCGGGTGTAGTTGATCTGGCGCTGCTGCATCAGTCCCATGCCGGAGGTGATCGCGGCCATCGTCGCGTCGCCGGAGGAGTTGCCGCCGGCCTGCTGCGCGGCCACCACCGCCGCCAGCATGCCCAGCAGGATCGGGATCTGGTCGCGCTGTGCCCGTTCCACCCCGCGCAGCACATGCTGCTGGGTGACGTGGGCGATTTCGTGGGACAGCACCGCCGCCACCTCGTCTTCGCGTTCGGCGGTCAGTACCAGCCCGGCGTTGACCCCCACATAGCCGCCCAGGGTGGCAAAAGCGTTGATCTGCCGGTCCCGGAGCATGAAGAACGTATAGGACTGGCGCGGCTGGGCGCTGTTGGAACCCAGCCGCGCGCCCATGGTCTGCAGCCAGTCGTCCACCAGCGGGTCATCCAGCAGGAAGCCGTAGTTGCGCAGCTCGCGCAGCATCATGCCGCCGTACTCGGCCTGGCGGGCCGGGGTCAGCAGTTCGCCTGCCGATGAACCGATGTCCGGCAGCTTGCTGTCCTGGGCCGACGCCAAGGGCGCTGCCAGGACCAGGGTCAACGCAGCAGAGAGCAGCAAAGGTCGCAAACAGGTACTCCTTGGGCTGCGGGTGATCCGCAGTGTTGCGGTGATGACATGGAAAATCCAGCGCAGGGCTACCATATACAGACACTCGATCCGCTGTGGAGTTTCCCGTGAGCCAAGATGTTGCCTCCAACCCGGGCGGGAAGCCGCCCATCACCATCTATTCGACCGCCGTGTGTCCGTACTGCGTGGCCGCCAAGAACTTCCTGAAGAGCAAGGGCGAGACCTGGACCGAAGTCCGCATCGACCTGGACCCGGAAGAGCGCCAGGCGATGATGGCCAAGACCAAGCGCACCAGCGTGCCGCAGATCTTCGTCGGCGACGTCCATGTGGGTGGGTACGACGACATGATCGCCCTGCATCGGGAAGGAAAGCTTGAGCCGCTGCTGAACGGGGAAGGCGCATGAGCGCTGCGGACGACGGCAGCAAGGACCGGATCGCCGAATTCACCGAGTTCCGCCAGCGCATGAACCAGCGCATCCTGGGCGAACCCAACCAGGTGGTGCGGCGCTTCTTCGCGCTCGACACCCAGACCTACCAGGCCGGCGCGCTGGACGTGAAGACCAAGGAGCTGCTGGGCCTGGTCGCCTCGATGGTGCTGCGCTGCGACGACTGCATCAGCTACCACGTGGCCCAGTGCAAGGAGGCCGGGGTGACCCGCGAGGAGTTCTTCGAGACCTTCTCGGTCGGCCTGGTGGTGGGCGGCTCCATCGTCATCCCGCACCTGCGCCGTGCGGTGGATTTCCTGGACCAGCTGGAAGGCGGCGCCGCCGCCCCGGCCGTTCACGAGCATTAAGGAGGGAGGCCGCCCGACCAACGGTCGGGCGCTACCGGGCCATTGGACCAATGGCTGATTTGGGGTCCCCCCGCCCGGTAAGGCATAATTGCGGGTGAAACTTCCCTTGCGCCGGTGCTTTCCGCACCTGCTTGACGGCGCTCCCCCTCGGTTCGGAAACAGATCAAATGACGCAGAAAATCACGGTCATCCGCGGTGACGGCATCGGCCCGGAGATCATGGACGCTACCCTGTTCGTGCTCGGCAAGCTGGACACCGGTTTTGAATACGAAGATGCCGACGCTGGCCTGGTCGCACTGGAGAAGCACGGCGACCTGATGCCGGCTTCCACCCTGGAGTCGATCGCACGCAACAGGATCGCCCTGAAGAGCCCGCTGACCACGCCCGTCGGTGGTGGCTTCACCTCGATCAATGTCAGCCTGCGTCGTCACTTCGACCTGTACGCCAACGTGCGTCCGGCGGTGTCGTTCCCGAACACCAAGTCGCGTTTCGGCGACGGCGTCGACCTGATCACCGTGCGCGAGAACACCGAAGGCGCCTACCTGGCTGAAGGGCAGGAAGTGTCGGCCGACGGCGAAACCGCGTTCTCCGGCACCCGCATCACGCGCAAGGGTTCCGAGCGCATCGTGCGCTACGCCTTCGAACTGGCCCGCAGCACCGGCCGCAAGAAGGTCACCGCGGTGCACAAGGCCAACATCATCAAGTCGACCTCGGGCCTGTTCCTGGCCGTGGCGCGCGAAGTGGCGGCCAAGTACCCGGACATCGAGTTCCAGGAAATGATCGTCGACAACTGCTGCATGCAGCTGGTCATGCGTCCTGAGCAGTTCGACGTGATCGTCACCACCAATCTGTTCGGCGACATCATTTCCGATCTGTGCGCCGGCCTCGTCGGCGGCCTGGGCCTGGCCCCGGGTGCCAACATCGGTGAGAACGCAGCGATCTTCGAAGCCGTGCACGGCACCGCGCCGGACATCGCCGGCCAGGGCAAGGCCAACCCGTGCGCCCTGCTGCTGGCGGCCGCGCAGATGCTCGACCACGTCGGCCAGACCGACAACGCCGAGCGCCTGCGCAAGGCCATCGTGGCCACGCTGGAAGCCAAGGACTCGCTGACCGGCGACCTCGGCGGCACCGGCACCACCATGGGCTTCGCCCAGGCCATCGCCAGCCGCCTGTAACGGCCCCGCGAACCGGCAATGAAAAAGGGCACCCATGGGGTGCCCTTTTTTGTACCGCAACGTTGAATCAACGTTGCTGCAATTTCGACAGCAGCCGCAGGAACTCCACGTACAGCCACACCAGGGTGACCATCAGGCCGAACGCGCCGTACCACTCCATGTACTTCGGTGCGCGCGCGGCGGCGCCGTTCTCGATGAAGTCGAAGTCCAGCACCAGGTTCAGCGCGGCCACCACCACCACGAACAGGCTGAAGGCGATGCCCAGCCAGCTGGCTTCATGGATCACCGGCACGTTGATGTTGAAGAAGCTCAGCACGAACGAAGCCAGGTACAGCAGCGCGATGCCGCCGGTGGCCGCGACCACGCCCAGCTTGAAGTTCTCGGTGACCTTGATCAGGCCGCTGCGGTAGGCCGCCAGCAGGGCGAACAGGGTGCCGAAGGTGAGCAGCACCGCCTGGAACACGATGCCCGGGAAGCGGGCCTCGAACACCGCCGAGATCGCCCCCAGGAAGAATCCCTCCACCAGCGCGTACATCGGCGCGGTGACCGGCGACCATTCCTTCTTGAACACCGTCACCAGGGCCAGGACCAGCCCGCCGATGGCGCCGCCGATGGCGTAGATCATCGCGCCGGGTGCGATCTGCCCGTCGGCGCCGACGGCCTGGCTCCAGGCGAAAGCAGCGGTGAGTACGGTCAGCAACAGCAGGACGCCGGTCTTGTTGACCGTGCCATTGATGGTCATCACCTGGTCGGGTGAGGTCACCACCGAACCGCTGGCCAGGTCGAGGAACGTCGACTCTGAAAGTGCAGGGTTGCCGCTGCGCATTGCCAATCTCCTTGAAGGGTAGGGGTAGGGCCATCCGGCCGCTGAAGAAAGCATAGCGCCCGATCACGAATGTGAAAAACCTTGTGAAAAGCGTTGACAGATGCCTCGCCGATTCCCACAATAGCCGACTCTTTCGGGGGGAACCTCGAGGGATCACACCACCGGGGTATAGCGCAGTCTGGTAGCGCGCCTGCTTTGGGAGCAGGATGTCGGGGGTTCGAATCCCTCTACCCCGACCACATCCCGCTGCTCAAAACGGGATGGGAATGCGACAATCCGGTCCGGGCGCCCGTAGCTCAACTGGATAGAGCACCGGCCTTCTAAGCCGGCGGTTACAGGTTCGATTCCTGTCGGGCGCACCATAGGTGCAAGCGCAGGGTGTGGTACAGGTTTCAAACGAATAAACAGGTTTCAGTGGTGGCTGTAGCTCAGTTGGTTAGAGTACCGGATTGTGATTCCGGTGGTCGGGGGTTCGAATCCCCTCAGCCACCCCACTGTTTTCTTACTACCGTCGCTAAGTTACTGAAAAGTAAGCTGGCGACGGTCAGTTTTGGTACTACAATCCCTCGTTGGCAATCAATCCCTGTCTCGGAACGTCACCTGTGGGCGTCACCTGCGGCGCAGCCCGCAATTGCTCCAGCGCAGACTTGCCGATGAGCGCCTGTTCGGCCAGCACCTTCGCGTAGGTCTCCGACGTGGTGCGGATGTCCCGATGCCCCAGCCACTCCTGCACGAGCTTGATGTTGCCGGTCGCCAGCAGCAGCCGGGTGGCGCAGGTGTGCCGCAGCGAGTGGATCACGCACTCCTTCTCCTTGGCGAGATGCGTCCCCTTTCGCGCACGATTCCAGAGCTTGTTGGCGCGGGTCTTGTTGAGCGTGGAGAAGGGGCCGGTCTGCTCCTTGCCTGCCGCCCTGCGCCGCCGCTGGACCACTTCCGAGGCGCGGGAGGTCAACGGGATGGTGCGCTGCCGGCCGCCTTTCAGTTCCCCGTGACGCCAGAAGCGAACGGCGGTCGGCGGGGTTCCCACCAGGTCGCTCCAGCGCAGGTTGAATGCCTGGCTCAGGCGGCAGCCCACGTCGGCCAGGAACACGAACAGGTCGTGGTAGTCCTTACCGTCGCGCGTCCGCGGCCGACCGCCGTACTCGGGGTCGGGCAGGATGTCCCACGCGAGCACGCGGGAGAGGATCAGCTCCTCGTCCTCAATGGTCAGGGTGAACTGGCGCGCGTTGTCGCGCTCGTCGCTCGGCCGGTACTCCGGGATGGCGGCCAGCATGCGCCCGGCCTTCGCCTCGCGGCGCAGGACGGCCATCAGGGCGTGCATCTTGCGGTTGATGGTCGCCGGAGCAGCTCCCTCGGCCTCCATCTTGGTCACCATCGCGTCCACTGCGGCCTGGGTGATGTCGTTGATGGGCGTGTCCTCGCCCAGGAAGCCCTGGACGATCTTGCAGTTGGTGCGGACGGTCTCGATGGACTTGAGCTTGCCCCAAAAGTTGCGGTCGTCCAGGGCGTCATCCATCGCGTCCTTGAGGGTGCGCTGCCGGGCCTTGGCTTTCGCCACGGCCATCTGCGCCGACCGGGACTTGCCCCGGATGAGTTCGCGCAGCACGTCCTCGGAAACGTCGGGGTCGTCGCGCAGGGCGTCGAGGACCGCCTGCTCCTTGCGCTCGGCTGCCACGCGGTCGCGGGTGCCGGTGGACAAGCGCACGCGCCGGTATCCCTCCTGCACGTCGAGCATGTAGTAGCGCTTATCGGGCGCACCCGGCTTGGGCGCGGTCCCTTTGAGGCGAAGGGCCATGTGTATCTCCAAAAATGAAAAGGCCCGCACTAGGCGGGCCTCGGGGCACAACGGGGTGTTGGGGGTTAGGCGGCTGCGACGCGCGCCGTCACCTTGCGGTTGACACGTTCTGCGAGCGAAGCCAGCCAGTGCAGCGCCTTGGTCGTCGGGAAGATCAGGTTGCGCTTGCGGTAGGCGGGATCAGGGCGCTGCTCCAGGAAGTCAGGCCCCGGCTCGCGGTTACGCTTGATAGACGACAGGTCGAGCACATTGCGGCTCACTGCGGAGGGAGAGAGTCCGCCGAGGACGCGCTCAAGGTCCACCTGCTGAATGCCCGGCTCGTCCACAACGGCGAGTAGGGTGAGGATGCGGGTGGCGGTGATGTCCTCGTCGATCTCTTCCCGGAAGGCTGACAGTGCGGTTGTGAGAATGGCCGTCAGTTCTTTCTGCGAGAGATTCATGGTGCGCTCATTTTCCGTAAGGGGATGGTTCCCCCTTGGGAAACCATCAGGGTCTATCTTGGAGCCGCAATGTAAGGATTACAAGGCCCAAGCCAATGTTGATGGCATTCTTGCCAATTTTGTCCATCCAGAAACCACGCTGCCAGGGCGTGGGGGAGGGGTCGATTCCGATCTCATATCCAAAGGCTTTCACGAACAGGTCCAGGTACTTCTGCCCTGCGAAGGGGCCGTCCTGTCCCCTGCTCACGGCGTTGTAATGCGCCGCCACCCCCGGCTGCGCTCCACAAAAAGGTCTTACGTTTCAGTGTTTTAAGAACGGTAGTGCCAGCATCGCCGCCAGGGTCACAATGGCCCCGACCACGGATGCAAAAAACAGTCCTTGCCCTACGCGGACTACCGCGCTGGCTATTGTCCGTCTCACCGTACTCATAGACTGAGAACGCCCCCCTGGTCGTCTGCGGATGCGCAGCCCGACAGCATGACGCTGCCGTCGGGCAGACTACAGGCCACAATGATGGCGCGTCCGTAGGAATCAAGTACCACGGGAGAGATTGATCCCGACTGGTGCAGTGAAGTCATGGCCGCGGGGTCTCCGTTGGGGCCGCGGGTGGGACCGGATACGACACCCGCCAGCCACAGTCCTCGGGGACGACCGAGAACTGGACGCGCTCGTTGAGTAGGCCGAGCATCGCGCGGAGAGCGCCGCGCTTCTCGTTATGGTCGAAATTGATGGTCCGAATCATTCGGGCACCTCGTAGGTCCGTTCATGCAGGACCAAAACCTCCCGCTCGAATACCAAGAACGGGCCGAACTGGTGGACGCGGAGGGCCACGTTGACGATCACCAGGGTCGAGTTTGCGGTGAAATCTGCGTTACGCATATGTAAGTCTCCTGTTATGCAAGTGCTACAAATGGAACAATGAGTGCCAAATATCGAGATTGGCCTTATGATTAGGGCTGAAGGGCGTGATCGCCACTCCCGACCCCAAGGACCATTCGATGATTGACCCCCGCGTAGAAGTCGCCATTACGGCCCTTCACCTAGTCGTATGGGTGTGGACTAGCTCGGTGCCGGCGCATCGCACATACCTGTATTGGCGCAGGGTCTTGCGGAAGCGGCGTTAGCGGCTCCAGAAGTAGAAGCCGCTCACCTCAAACGCGTCACCGTTGAGCCGAATGTCGCGGCCATAGCTCTCGTAGTCGAAGTAGCGGGAGAGGGCGTCGGGCACGTCGTGAAGAAGCCTCGATTCGTCCACATAGTTCTCGGCAAAGTCGGCCCAGCTATCGAACTGGCCCGCGTAGGCTTCGTGGAACTGCTCCACGGTCACATCGTCGAGGCCCTCGTGGTCGCAGAAGGCCGTGTAGGCGGCGCGTTCGGTGTCGTTGTGCAACTCGTCCAGCCGCTCTTGCAATGCGCACAGCTTGTCCAGGTCGGGGTGCTCGCCCCAGGTATCCCCGAACACGTCGTCGTAGTCGTGGACGGCCCACTCCTCGGCGCTGGCGACCTTGCCGCTTCCGCCACACGCCGTGCATTCCGCCCCGCCGAATACTCGGGGGACGTATGTGGTTCCAGTACCGCCGCAATCCGGGCAATCAACGGTCACGTTCGGGTGCGGCGACTCGCGCAGGATGCGGGCAATCTCATCGCGCACGTCGTCGGCGTCGCGTCCCTCCAAGTTGATCCACTCGCCGTGCAGGACGCCAGCGTTATATGAGGCAAGGCAGGCAACGTATATTTGCATGGTGTGCTCCAGAAATGCGAAGGCCCGCACTAGGCGGGCCTCGGGATCAGCGGTGGTTGTCGGTCAGTGCGCCCAATCGGGCTTGACGTTCAGCAGGTAGGCGGCGGCCACTGCGCGGGCGGTGTCTTCGTCGGCCACGTCGGCAATCCACCACCAGCGGTCCTTACCAGCCCAGCGGTAGACGCCCCAAAACTGCGCGGCCATCGGTGCGCAAGGCTCGACGCTTCCATCGAACTCTTGGCGGGGACCGTAGGAGACCGATCGGTCGCCCAGGGTGACCAGCTTGTCACCGGCAGGTACAGCCAGCTCGTTGTCGTTGCTCATTGCGACAGGCCCTTTGCGTGCTCAATGGCGCGATCCAGCGCGCCGGGGATGTTGTGAAAAATGCCGTGGCGTGTCGAGTGCGTGAGGCCGATTTTGTAGACCTCAAAATGGTTCGGCCCCTTGCGCAGCACCCACGCTTTTTCGGTCTCGAACATGATGTCCTCCTCGCGGTAGCTCATGCGAAGCGGCCCATCTCGGCTTGGATCATTTCGCGTGCCTGCCGCTCAGCATCGGCGAGTTCGCAGCGATTCTTGGGGCGTTCGGCAAGCCACGCACCCAACGGTTCCGCGATCTCGTAGCCAAAGACGCCGGGATAGCCGTCAGGGGTGCAAAGCTCCTCGAACAGCTTGTGAAGCATCCGGGCCACATTGGTCAGGAACTCGCCCACTTCGATGGTCACAGGCACGTCAGCCAACTGCCACCCTGCCGCAAGCAACGCAAGGTCGATGGGGTCGAAGTCGGTATCCCTGATTGCCCGGTTGACCACGGTGGCGAACTCCTCGGCTTGCTGCGGCGTCATCGCGGTCGCCGCCAGTTGTTCGTGATAGCGCCCCGGCTGTGCCAGGAACACGTTGCGGGTTCCGTAGGTGCGCAGTTCCATCACAGCACTCCCAGCCCGCGCAGCACCGGCATCACCAGCGCGTTGGTCTCGTCGTTGTCGCTCCAGTCGCTCGCGGCGTCGTTCCCGTTCTCCCAAATCAGGAGCACAAACCCCGCCTTTGTTGCGTCCGGGCGGTAGAACCGCAGGTGATCGTGGTCGGTAGAGGCGAGGGCCTCCAACACTTCTTGCCGGTCGCGGCTGTGCCGCACCGTGGTTTCTTCGCCGTCGTAGACGCCGAGCGAGTAACCAGCGGCGAGGGCGGCATCCACCAGCGCCACGGCTATGCGCTTCGCGCTCTCAGGGGCGTACTTGTCGAGGTTCATGGCTTTCTCCGGGCAACAAAAAAGCCGCCTAGCGGCGGCTAATGGGTTCGGGTTAAGCGCGGAGCGCGTCGCTGCACAGGGCTTCCGGGTATGACGAGTCGCGCATTGGCATGACGATCAAAGACGCGCACCTGATGCTCGGATCGGTGATGCCGCCAATACCGAACATGGCCGCCACGTCGCCGCCAGTCACCGGAATCAGTGAAGTGGCCTTGCCGCCGAATGCCTTGCGAATTACACCGGCCGCCTTCACTACGCCTTCGAGGACGGCAGGCGCGAATCCGGACAGCTTGAGTTCGTTCGGCTTGGACACCGCAGCACGCCAGTCCGGGTAGGTTCCATCAACGGCAGCAAACTCAATGGCCTGGCCTCCGCGCTCCGCCTTGAACCGGCTGGCATCGCCCACGGCGCTGAAATAGACATCGCCCTTCATCTTGGCGACCAGCTCGCACGCATTGCGCGGCACGATGATCTTGCCAATGTCCCACGGCAGGCTGGTACGCACCACAAGCATGCGGTGGCCGTCTGTAGCAACGATGATCGCACCATCGGCGTGCGACTCAATCAGCACGCCATTCAAGTAGAAGCGAACGTCATTCTTGGGTGCCACATGCAGAGCGGCGGCGATCAGGGCGGAAGGAATTTTGTTCATAGCTTTCTCCGGGCAACAAAAAAGCCGCCTTGCGGCGGCTTCGGTGGATTGGGATAGGGCGCTGTTAGAGGAACAGCTTGGTCAGCGTGACGATGCCAGCCACAAAGGCCGTGGCGACCACCAACGGATACCACCGGGTCTCCATCATCAGCTTGTCGCTCTCGCGGTTGATCTTGCGAATCTCAGCGGTGAGCTTGCGCACTTGCAAGTCCTCCAGTGGTCCATTGGTGCTCATGGTAGCTCCAAAAAAGACCCGCCGTCACACGTCGGCGGGGTGTGGAAAACCGGGTTGACGAAAGGGGATCAGATGACAACGGGGGAGGGACAAGGCGCAACTTGGGTGCGGTTCCTGTTCGCCTGGCGCTCCCGCTCGTTGAGTCGGGCGCGGTGCTCGCGGATGCCGCGGCGGATGCAACCGGCCACGTAGTAGTCGCGGGCGGTCATATCAAACGGGATCATCGTCATGGGTTGCTCTCCAGTGAATCGGACCACCAAAACGCCCCATCACAACGGTAGGGACGCTTTGGCGGTCAGACTCATGCTTGTAAGGCATGGAATCTGACCGTCGCCAGCTTCCGGGAGCGCCTCCAGCTCGCCTAGGAATCCCGTACAGATGGCCCCGCTCTTTCTGGCGGTGACCCGGTATCCGTGGCGGCCTTCATCGGCCCTTACACTTCCCGGCGCGGCTAGTGTTCCCAGCTCCCCGCGTTCTGCCGTGGGCGGCGCTCCTGCCTGCCCCTTTCCTACTGTCCCGACCGCACCCTGCGACCGTTGTTCGATGGTGGGCATTATGCCCGTTTGTTCCCGGTTTGTCAATCACTCCCGGTAGTGGGAGGATTGAGCCGGACGTTACCTGCGGTGCGCTCAGGGGCCTTTGGGGCTAGTCCTCAGTGCTGGCGGGATAAGCTCTAGGTGCTGTCGATCCATCGGTCGCACGTCTGTCGCCGCCTTTTCCGCTGCCGCCGTGCTGCTGGCGACGGGTATAGATTAGATCAATCCCCGCATGGCTGTCAATACCCCGATGGCAACGATTTTTGGATGGTCGCAGGGAGCGCCTAGCGCGCGCGTGGGGAGCTTCTATAGGCGGGGCGGTAGGGATGCCCGTGGCGGGCCTTGCGTGGGCCGTGGCGGCGCATTGGCTGGCCGTGGTGGGCGGCAGGTGGGCATAGGCTGGGGCAGGGTGCGCCGAGGTGGTAGGCAGGTGTGCCGAGGTGGTGCCGAGGTGGACGCGTGGCGGTCAGGGCAAAAAGACAGATAGGGACAGACAGAGGCGCGAACGTTTGAGCGCGGATGTCCGCAGGTTGCCCAGGTATCGCATGGGATTGCCTAGGCACTGGATACCTAATCCGGTGGTTCACCTTTGGAATCAGCAGGTTAGCCGAGGTGGTGACGCCGCAGGTGACGCGAAGGGGGGGCGCATCGTGCCTTTGCGCTACAGGGGGCGACCCCCTACGGGGGGTGATCGCGCGGTTCCAAGTAGTTGGATACCCCTTCGGAAATTTGCCGCAAACGTTTCGACCCCCTCAGTCGCGCGAGGAGGGAGCCTCAGTCACACCGGAGCGCTTCCGCGTTGCCACGACAGCGAACCAGGCGAGCGACCCAAGTCCCCATAGGACGCACACAGGCACAGCCCAGGTCATCCCTCGGTTGTACGCGAGGATCGCCAGGAGCGGGTTGATGGGCGTGACGCCCGCGATGAGCAGGATCAGGAGAAGTCGGTGCATGGGAGTTCCGCCGCAGTGGCACCCAAGGAGGACAGAGGAACACCCCAAGAGTGCATAGGAGGACTGTAGTTCTACTTGGTGGTGAATACCAATGAATAGAACTCTACAGTCCCACTATAGTAATACTTAGGTCTATCTAATGATAACAGCTCTGTCAAGCCCCCTAGGAGATGACGGTCTGTGTGGTCCGGTAGACTTGGCGTTTGCCCTAGACAGCTCATCAAGACCACATGGCATCGCTCAATAGCATCCTCACCCGGTTCGCGGCTTCGATCACGCTGGCTTGTGTAATCCTTGTGGGAGTACCGGCTCTGTATCAACATGTAAAGATGCGAGATGCGGACGCCGTGGCGGAAAGAAGCCGCGGACTTATTAACGACGATAACACCGCCCCAAGCGTTGTGGAGCAGCAGGTGCGTATCCTTGATTCCGCGCTTACTGAGTCGGCGGGATGCGAGTACATGAGAGACCTGTTACTCCAGTTCCTTGTCGGAATACCCTTGATCGTATGGTTCGTCGCCTTGGCTGTAATGTGGTGGTTCAAGGAAGACGACTTGACTCTCTAGCTGAACAGTTCAGGACGCTGCAAATCATCAGCGCGATATTCCCCTTCAATAGTTATAGGGTACGGGCCGCTACGCATGGGAGGTGTCAGATGGCTTCGCGGGTAAACGGTAAGGGTTGCTTGGGGTCGCTACTGGTCTTAGAAGATGACCCCGACCTGTCAGAGATGTTGCAGGAAATCCTGGTGAATTTCGGCTATGAGGTCGAGGTTGTTGCTTCCTCCGCGCAAGCTTTAGACCAACTGGCGGCAAAAGTGTTCCACGCGGCAATCTTAGATATTCATATCGAGGATGGTGGCTCCATGTCGGTCGCTGACTGTCTCTTGTCGAATCGAATACCCTACATGTTTGCCACGGGGCTTCCCAATCCTCAACTGCCCACCATTCACCAATGGGCTACCTTTCTTCAAAAGCCGTATCGCATAAACGATCTCATGGGGGCCTTGGAACGGACGCGTCAGATGGGGATTCCAGTTTAGGCGCATCCTTGCGCCGTTAAGTCATGTCCGTTTTCTAAGGAAGCGCTTGTTGAAAGTGTCGTAGGTCTGCACCGGTGGACCGCTGTAGAGGTCCGTCGAGCAGGCCATGAGGACTGCTTCGGTCGCGTTGTGGCCTGCCTTCATGGCGGCCAGGGCAATCGCACCACCACTACCGGCGACGAGGAAGTCGCGCCGGAGGTCGAGAGGGAGACCGTCGTGGTAGAAGGCCACCGGGTTGTCCCGCAGGCCGACCACGAGGATCGTGTACTCGCCCTTGGTCAGTTCGTCGAATCCCTCCGACAGCTCGCGCACGGCTCGCTGGATGTGGGAAGTGGTGCCCGCGCCGAACACCACCAGGTCGCGCCCGGTGGTGTCGGTGGTGCGGTAGAACTTCTCCTCCTCGTACCGCAGATCACCAGCGGTGACCTGCGAGTCGATAGCAACGAGCCGGCCGTCAAAGGCCAGCGTGGTCACTGCTTGATGTGCTCCCGCCAGTAGCTCGGGGTGAACGCAGCCCACTCGATGTCGCTCACGTCATCCCACAGGCGCTCCGCGGCATTCCGCAAGTGCTCCCACAGGCCGCCGAGGACGACGTAGGGCAGCGCCAGGAACACGGCGACGAACAGCCAGCCGGTGTAGGTGCGACGGGAGGTCTCGCGCAGGCGCTCCGGGAGCCACTGCGAGGCGAGGGCAATGCGCAGCGCTACGTACCCCTTGGCGCGCTCGTAGGCGCGCACCAGGCGCTCGCTGGCGCGGTTGTAGATGGTCTTGATGGTCACTTGGAGTTCCAGAGTTTGACTTCCGCCTCGCGGCGGTCGATGAGGCCGGGCAGGTCCGTCAGCACGCCCTTGACGCGACCCTTGGTCCATCGGCGGAGCTGTGCGGGCACCGCCGCGTAGTCGCCCGCGTTGAGCACGCGGAGCAGGGTGGAGCTGGCGAAGTTGCCCTCGCCGAGGTTGAACACGAAGTCGATCAGAGCGGCTTCCTGCGGCGCGCTGAGGGGCACGCGCACGTATCGACGGACGACCGTAGCGGCCTTGGAGAGGTCAGCCTCCAGCAGCTCCACAGCGCGTTCCTCGGTGATGCGGAGGCCGGGCTTCACGTCACTGCCGGTGTGGCCGTAGCCGATGGTCCACTTGTCTGCGGGGCACAGGTAGGCCACCAGGCGCAGACCCTCCGACTTCATCGTCAGAGGGCGCGCGAGCTGGACAGCCTGGCTCACACCGGGGCGTAAGGGTTCGACTGGCCGCCCTGGGTGTGGCAGCAGGGAGCGTGGTTGCAGTCGCACGGCGTTACCGGCGCGGGTGCGCTCGGGCCGTCGTTGTCGTCGTCGTTCTTGCGGCGCAGGAACAGGTACAGCAGGGCAGCGGCGGCGAGCGCCATCAGCCACGCAGCGAGCGTGTTGGACATTGGGTCTCCTACAGGATGTCGAGGTAGTTGTCGGGTGACGGCACGCGGCCGGTCACGGACTGGATGAAGGAGGCGTACTCGCGGTCGAGCAGCTCCTCCAGGTAGCGCTGCTCCTCCTTGGACACGTCTCGGGAGAGCTGGTCGGCCCAATACTTCACGGCCATCGCCAGCGCTTCGAGGCGGTCGTCGTGGCGCAGTGCGCCGCGGTCGCGCGTGATGCGCGTCAGCTGGTAGAACAGCTGGTACTTCTGCTCGGACTTCTGATCGGCGCGGATGATCGAGGCATCGACCACCAGGCGATGCTGGTTCAGTACCGGCTCCAGCACGTCGATGATTCGGTTCTCCTTCGAGGTGCCATAGTGCTTCACCTCCTCGATGGAGCACGGGTACACGCGCGCCAGGACGCCGGAGAGCATCTTGGCGAACATGCCGTCGCCGAAGTTGGCCTCAATGAGGACTGCGGAGACCTTCTCGGCGCGCGCGATGTGCGCCAGGGTCTCCAGCGTGTCGTCGTCGTAGCCGCCCTTGGTCGCACCAGCACGGCGCGCGTAGAGCATGCCGCGAAGCATGCCGACGACCGCGTAGCCGGTTTCGTCGCCGCCTCGGCCCGAGGGGTCGATGGCGAGCACCTTGCCGGTGAACTCCTCCATTTCCGAGGCGAGGTACATGGGCCGGTACAGGCGGTCGCCAGTGAAGCCCACGGACGGGATGTCGCTGACGATGTACTCCGGGCCGCTGCTGTAGACCACGCGGATCGGAGCGACCTCGCGGTCCACGTCCATCACGATCAGGTCGGACAGCTTGAGCGGGTACTTCTCGGCGTCGGACAGCGACGCATCGAGCATGAACTGGAGCATGAAGCCGGAGCGTCCGTAGGACGCCTCGCGCTCCATCAAGTCCTCATCGGAGAAGCGGACGCTCTCGCAGTTCTTCCAGGCGAGCTTGGGGTTCGCGTCGAACGCATCGGCGATCATCGGCGCGAGTCGGTCGCCGTACACCTGGCGGTGCTTGGTGTCCTTCGGGTAGCGCGCAGGCCAGATGCGGATGACGTAGCCGCGCTCGGGCAGCTTGTTGTAGAGCGACTCCTCGGTCTGCGGAGTGCCGAGGTAGATGATCTCGCCGCCCGGCTTGAGCACCGCGTCGAACTCCTTGACCAGCTCGGCGAGCTTCTCGCGTTGCACGACGGTCATGGAGTTCTTCGGGACTTCGATGTCGTCCGCGATGATGGTGTCGGCGCGGGAGCCGGTGAGCTGGCCGTTGATACCGACCGACTTCACCGAGGGCGACTGATCGGGCTGCGCGGGACCGACATCGAACGCCAGGTTCGAGTTGCGCTGGTCGGGACGTGGGCGCAGGTGTTGCAGCTCAGGCAGGGTTTCGATCAGGCGCTTGACGAACACCGAGAACGCATCGGCGCGTTCCTTCGATGCCGAGACCACCATGATCTTGTGCTGGGGGTCTTTCCAGAGGAGCCAGCAGACGTAGGCGGCCGTCACCCAGGACTTGCCGACGCCGCGGTACGCCATGATGACGCGACGGCGCGGGCCGGTTTTCAGGAACTCGCAGATGTCGTACTGGATCGGAGTGGGGCTTGGTAGCCCCAGCTCCTTCCAGACGTACCAGGCGAAGTTGCGGAAGTCCTCGAAAGGGTGACGAACGTGGAGGCTCGTCATGCCCTCCATCAGTTCAGCCGCCCATCCTCAGCGGGATCGAACGGGAACTCGGACACCTTGTCGGCCAGCTTGCCCAGCGGTGAGCCGGGCGGCGTGGCCGCAACGTCGATGCCGTTGTCCTTGAGAAACTGCCGGGCCACGTTGAGGATCGAGGCCAGGCCCTTCGCGTCCGACTCCATCGAGTCGATGGTGTCGGCGAGCTTGTCCGCGACTGCGGCGTGCAGTCGCTCCAAGGCATCCTTGGGGGCGGTCACTTGTTGACGACGCGGTTCAGTACGGTCTCCAGCGCGGACGTGCCGAGCGACGCCAGGATGCACGCGAGCGCGACCTGGGCGACGAAGGAGACGCCGGGGATGAAAATGACGATGGCACCAGCGGCCAGGCCGGTAGCGCCGGAGAGGATTGCGCGGCCGAGCGCCTGCTTCCAGGTGATCGGGTCGTTCGACGTGAGCATCTTTGCGATGCCCACGATGAGGCCGACGCCCGCGAGAGCGCCGACCAGCTTCACTTCATCGTGCATTAGGTCTCTTGTAGGTGGTGAGGGCGTTAGATCGGAACGCCGAAGCTGTACTCGTAGTTGCCGGTCAGAGTGATCTGCGTGACGCCATCGGTGACGACGACAGTGAACTGACCCATGCGGGTGGTGTTTCGTCCCGAGGCACTCACAGTGCCACCGAGGCCGCTGCCGGAGATCGTTGCGCCGCCAGTGACGGAGCGGGAGACAACGGAGTAGTTCCCGGTGCCGCCCGAGCAGCTGACGGTGAAAGACTTGCTGATCGAGCCGCTGGTGTTCTGCGGCCAGCTACCCATCAGCCAGCTCGGCGACAGGGACGCTTGGAACGGTGTCGCCTTGACCGCGTTGTAGAACTGCGAGGCATAGATCGGCCCGCTCGTGGGTACGCCGTAATTGGCCGGAACGTCGGGCACCAATCCAGCGCCTCGGTAGTACTGGTTCGCGTAGATCGGATACCCGCCGCCAAACTCGGCGCGGATCATTTCCCAAGAGATCGGGCCGGAGCCGGGGAGGGCCATTAGGCACCTCCCCGCAGCTCGGCGACTTCCTTGCGGAGCGCCTGCACCTCGGCGATAAGGAACGGCACGGCCTTGTCCCACAGGATCGTCTTGATCCCGTTGTGCTCGGACTCGTAGACCATGTATGGCAAAACCTCCTCGACCTCCTGCGCGATTGCGCCGTACTCGTGCTTTGCCGAGTAGGTGAAGCCAGGGTTCAGCTCCTTGATCTGCTCATCGTTCCAATCGAACTCCCGCACACGGAACATCGAGAAGAAGGCGTCCACCGCGGAGCGAGGGATTGGCGCGATGTTCTGCTTGAGGCGCGCGTCGGATGCGTAGGAAATGCTGTTGCTCTGGCACTGCCAGTCGTTGTTGGCGTTGCGGAAGCAGGCCCACGCGAAGTTGTTGTTCGCGAGGAATCCGAGGTTGTTCTCGTTGCAGTGAATCCAATGGGTCGAGCCGTGGTCCGTGTCGTAGAACTCGATGGTCGGCGAGGTGGACTCGATGCGCATGTTCGCGCCGTTGACCAGGAATCCCTTGCCGCCGTAGGTGCGCACCCAGCTGTTGTCCTGCATGAAGATGCCGCCGCCATGCGGCTCCGAGTACCAGCCGGTGCCGGATTGCTGGGAGCGGAACCAGCCCGCGTTGAGGTAAATCTGATCGCCAGCCGTCAGGCGGCCCGCGATATTCGCAGCGCCGTTCCAGTACAGGTTGTACCAGCTGTTCGTGTTCACGCGGGTGATCGAGCACACGTCATCGCCAGCGCCGTTCGTTCCGTGGATGTACGCGGTTCCCGCTGCACCCATGCCGGTCAACCGCAGAGGAGCGGCGTAGGCCAGAGTGACCTGTCCGGTGAAGGTTGCACCGCCCAGGCTCGCCTTGCCGTCCAGTGCGGACTGTAGGCCGCTGACGTTGGCGATGGTGTGCGTGTGACCGGCGTCAGCCTTCCCTGCCGGGTTGAAGTTCGCCGAAGTCCAGACGGTGCCGCCAGTGTTGAGGGACGCGACGCCGCCCGTTCCATCGCCGAATCGGAACTCCAGCGAGTTCGCAGCGGGCGGTACGTAGACGTAGCGATCCAGCGACCCCAGGTACACGACGCCGGACGTGGCCTCGCCGCCATATCCCTGCGCACGAATCTGCCCGGAGGCGAACGTCTTGACACCACCGATGGGCTGATCGTCGGTCACGTTGACGACGTTGGCGATCTCAGCAGCGGTATGCGTGTGGCCGATTGCCGACTTCCCGTCGAGCGCCGCTTGCAGCCCGGTGACGTTTGCGATGGTGTGCGAGTGGGACGCCGCCGCTTTGCCGTCGAGCGCGGACTGGAGGCCGGTCACGTTGGCGATGGTGTGCGTATGCGATGCCGCAGCCTTCCCGTCGAGCGCCGTCTGCGTGGCGGTGCTGATCGGCTTGTCGAGATCGGCGGTGTTGTCCACCTTGTCGAGGCCGACCTGCGCCTTGGTGTGCGTGTGCGTGCTCGGCGGGTAGGTCGTCGGCTTGCCGGTGACGTGGGTATTGAAGTCCACGTCGTTGCGGGTCGCCAGCGCGCCCAGCCCGCCGATGTCGCCAGCCACGAGGGTCACGTCGCCCTGCTTTCCGGCGACGCTGGTGACCTGATCGGTGTTATCGATCTTCTCCCAGGTAGCTCCGTAGAGCGCCTGGTCGCCGACGCGCCAGTGGATGTCGCCCACAGTGCCTTCGCCGACCACCTTGTAGAAGTGACCCTTCACCGGGTTGGCCGGGAACGCACCAGTGCCGGCATCCCACGATCCCATGTAGACCAGCGAGCCGGTGACGGCAGCCTGCGCCTGGGCGGCCCAATGCTTCGCCGAGAACTCGCCCGGCGAGACCTCGGTGCCCTGCGGCGCGTTCGCGTACAGGCCAGCCTTGTCGCGGGCAGCTTCGGCAGCGGCCTTGGCCGACGATGCGGTCTGCGCCGAGGTCGAGGCGGCCGACGCCGAGCCGGACGCAGCGGAGGCATGACCGGCTGCGGTCGTCGCCGAGCCAGCAGCCTCGCCAGCCTTGGTCGCCGCGGCGGACGCTTGGGCTTCCGCCCGGTTGGCCTGGGTGGTCGCCTGGGTGACCGAGGTCGCTGCGGCGGTCGCGCTGTCGGCGGCTGCGGCAGCCGATGCTGCGGCAGCGGTGGCGTCAGCTTCCGCGCGGTCGGCCGCGTCGGTCGCATAGCCCAGGATGGTCTGCGCCTGATCCCGTGACGTGGCGGCAGCAGTCGCCGCTGCCTGCGCGTCGGAACGCGCCTGACCCGCTGCGGTGGCCGACGTGCCCGCCTGGCTTGCGGAGCCAGCCGAAGCCAGCGCCGAGGTGGCCGAGGCCGTCGCCGAAGCGGCGGCGTCCACTGCGGAGCTTGCCGCCTCGGTCGCGCTGTCGGCAGCCTCGGCCGCCTTGGCAGCAGCGAAGGTCGCCGCGTCGGCGGTGGCCTGCACGTCGTCGTCGATACTCGCGGCGGATTCCACAGCGCGCACGGCGGATGCTTCGGCAGCGTCGGCGAAGCCGGAGGCGTCATCTGCGGACGCCTGCGCGGCGTTCGCCATGCCGGTCGCCACGGACACAAGGTCGCGCACCTGCACGACCGAGCCGGTCAGCTCGTCGGTCAGCCCGGCCACGTCCTTCTGGAGCTGCGGGAACGAGGGGAGGGTGTGGTTGTTGCCCAGGCCGTCCGTCACGACGACGGTGCCTTCCTCCTGAGTCAGCAGCGCGATCATCTGATTCTCGCGCCGGTTCCAGCGGTCTACCAGCGTCGAGAGGCGCGAGGCCAGCTCGGCGTTGGAGACGTAGCCGGGGGTAGTGCTCATGCGGTGCTTGGGTTCTCTCTGAGGGTTATCGGATGCCGAAGGCGAAGCCGCCAATCGACGTGATGAGGTAGTTCGGATAGGCCGGGGCGTCGTAGCCGTGGACCTGCGGCGGCGGACTGGATGCGCGGCAACGCACGCGGAACGCGCGGGCACCGCCTGTCCATGCCCCGGACGCCGAGAGCGTCACCGACTGCTCGTAGGTGTAGAAGTTGGACGCGGTGAAGGTGTTGCCGTCGCCGCCCATCTGCTGAATCAACGCGCGGTACATCGGTGGCTCGTGCGAGGCGATGGCGACCCACACGGAGTCACGCAGCTCCTCCAAGATGACGTGCAGCCCATAGACGCGCGTGTTCGCGGTGACGGTCACCGACACGGAGGGCGTATGACCCTCGCCAGCCAGCACCGGAGCGCCGAGCCAGAACTCGTGGATCGCCACCCAATCGCCGAGCGGGATGAAGTTGTTGCCCGCCTGGTAGCAGAGGCTCGTTGCCCCGGTCCACCACACGCCGGTCGCCGACTGGAACTGCCCCACGATGTTGGGAGCATTGACGCGGCCTCGGAAGAACGCGCCGCCGTTGCGGTCCACGTAGAACACCGCGTTGTTGGCGTTCTTCGCGCCGGAGCCGACCCACAGGGGCCAGTCGCCGAGGTTGGAGATTTCCACACGGAACTCGGCAGCGTTGACGATGTTGCCGTTGCCGTCGAGGGTGTGGGTCTTGAACGTGCCGCCGTTGATCGTACCTGCGTTCGCCGTGAGCGCGGCCAGGGAGTTCACCCTGATCTTGTCCGCAGTGATCGTCCCGTCCACCACCAGCGCACCCTGGATACCCACGGTGGACTGGCCGCCGACCGTACCGATCACGAACGGATACTTGATGCTCGCCAGGGAGCCGCCCGAGGTGTACTGCGGGTGGACGAAGGCGAAGCGATCCGCGGTGACGATGAAGTCGCTGCCGGTCTGCGGGTTGGCGGAGAGGGCGATACCGGCGACCACGGGGACGCCGTTGATGGTGCCCGCGTTGATCTTGACCGAGTAGTTGGCCTGCCACTGACCGTACATGCCGGAGTGCTGCCCGGCGACCACGTTGAACTCCTGCCGGATGGTGGCGAAGTCGCCGTCCTTGAACGCCTGGACCTGCGTGGCCGCGATGGACTGCGCCTGCTCGGCGGTGATCTTGGTGGTGTTGAGCTGCTGCACCAGCGCGCCGGTCGGAGAGGTGACATCCAGGTCGGCCTTGCGCCAGCCGGTGCCATCCCAAATCTGCGTCAGGTACGCGCCGGTCTGCCCGGTCTTGACCCAAAAGGTCGGAACCTTGAAGCCGCCAGCGGGCGGGGAGGGCTGCGTGTCCGAGAAGATCGTCGGCGCGGTGCTGGTCTCCAGCGTGGATACCTGCGACGCCAGGGCTTCGCGTGCGGACGCTTCGGTGTCGATGCGCTGCTCGAAGGCAGCCGAGACCGCCGATACCTGGCCGTCGATCTCGTTGGCGATCCCCTGCGGCACGTTCGCGCCGTAGCTCGCCGCCATCTGCTGCCGGAATGCCGTGTTGGCACCCTCGGCATCCGTCAGGGCTTCCGTGGTCTCGGCCAAGCCAGCGATGTTCTCGCCGTGGCGAATCACAGCCGTCTCAACGTCGGACACGCGGGCCTTGGTTGCGTCAACCTCGGCCATGACTGCGGTGCGGACCTGCGCCGCGCTGTCCTCGATCTCTGCGCCGAGGCGCTGCTCGGTGGCCGCGCGCGCCGCTTCGGTGGTGCTCTCCACCTCGTCGATGCGCTGGTTGAGCGCAGCGGAGATCGTCTTGCCGTTCTCGACCACCTGGCCTTGCAGCTCGGTGATCGCCTCGACGCGCGCAGAGTGCTCGTCGGCGATAGCGCGGTTGACCTCCAGGAAGCGCGCTTGGTTGCTTTGCTCCCCGCGATCCACCCGCGCGAACAGGTCGATGATCTGCTGCGCGATGACCTTGTTGCCTTCGGTCAGCAGTCCGATCTCGTGGGTGGCCGTGCTGATCTTGTCGCCGTAGTCGCGCTGCACGTCGAAGAACTCGTGCGAGCGCATGATCTCCTCCAGGATCGCCTCGGCGTTCACGTCGATGAGGTCGATGCGGGTCAGCAGGTCTTGCAGTGCTGGCGAGCGGAGGAGCTGCTCGATGATTGCGTTGAGGTCCGGGTTGCCACCGGGGTTGCCGGGGCCGCCACCGGGGAGGCCGCTGCCGCTACCGAACTCGGCGAGTTCCTGGTGTGCGTACAGCAGTTGGCGGAACGACTTAGACAAGTCGCGCGCCGGGAGGTTTGCGCCTTCCTTGTAGTTGACCAGGAGGGCGTCAATCGGCGTGAATCGCCGGATGGTCACAGTGTAGGGCGCGTCGAGCACGCCATCCTGCGACGGAATCTCGATGGTGCTGGCGTCCACCCACGACACGGAGACAGCGCGGGCCGCGTCCGGTTCACCGACGAACGCCCGGATGTGCTCGCGGGCGATGTACGGGAACGGCACGGTGAACCGCGTAGGGCCTCCCTCGTAGGTGTAGAGCACGAAGGAAAGGCCGCGCGATAGTTCGATCATGCGTCCTCAAAAAGGTGGAGGCCCCGAAGGGCCTCCTGGTTACGGTCGATCAGTCCCGTCCTTGCGGTCGGGGAACTGCTGTAGGGCTTGATCCGCGATGTTGCGGACGCCCGTCATGTTGTTGAACCACCAAATCTTCCAGAAGTCGCGCATCTGCTTCTCGGTGATCTCCTCATCGTCGCGGATGGCCGAGCCGATCATCCGCGTGCTGCCGTAGACCTTGTTGAACAGGTCGATGGACGGGATGCCCATCACGCCGTTCTCCAGGCCGGTCGAGCGGTTGTTGGCAAACACCGGGTCGTTGCCCAAGGCGTCCGCCCACACGGCGTCGGTGACCGCGGGGATCACGTTCGACCAGCTCGATTGCGC
This sequence comes from Stenotrophomonas sp. NPDC047960, assembly GCF_043204395.1. Lineage (NCBI taxonomy): Bacteria > Pseudomonadati > Pseudomonadota > Gammaproteobacteria > Lysobacterales > Lysobacteraceae > Stenotrophomonas > Stenotrophomonas sp. NPDC047960. The sequence continues at coordinate 82,802 of NZ_JBIDBX010000001.1, forward strand.
GACAGCGTTCTTGTAGAAGTTCTCCTGCGTCAGCTGCTTCTTCCGCTGTTCGGGGTTGCCCGCAGTGTTGATGTACGTGCGAGCCGCCCAGCCCATGCCTGCTGCCGAGGTGGACAGCACGACCATCGCGTAGGTGCGCCAGTCGTCGTAGTGGTGGACCGAGTTCAGGAAGTGGCGGGTGTAGCTGTTGACCATGAAGCTGCGGAACTGCGTGACGATGCGGCCGGTGGTGGAGTGCATCAGCTCGATGCTGTCCGAGGCGTCACCTTCGAGAACCTGGTGTCGCGTCACGCGGAACAGGAACGCCGCCATGCGCTCGCGCGTCTGGAACGGCAGCTTGTCCGGGTCGATCTGCTCGATCTGCCGCTTGCCTTTAAGGTAGCCGAACACGTCGGCCTGGGCCTTCTCGTCGAGGCCCCAGGTGCGCAGGCGGGCCACTTCGGCGTCCGACAGCTTCTTGGCGTTCGCCATGTCCAGCAGCCGCAGCAGCGTGGCGCGACCGGCGATGCGTTGGAGCATCGTGTTGATCGGGGCCATGCCGGATGCGACCGAGGTTACGTGCGTCGCCATGTTCATCGCGTTGTCGATCTTCTCGCCGTGCTTGACGTTGAACGTCTGCGGCACGAGCGCGTCCTCGTCCAGGCGCAGGAACGGCGGGTTGCGCAGCCAGTCGGTGCCGGGTGCGAACAGCCGCTCCATCACGCGCGCCTCCTGCGAGGACAGCTTGCCGTCAGCGCCGCGCACCAGGAAGTCGCGGGCGGCACCCACGGAGTTCCAGAAGTTGCGGAGACCGGCATGCGCGATGGTTGGGCCAAGCTCGGCAAACAGCGAGAAGCCGACCTGGTTCATCACGCGGGCGAAGTTCCAGTTGCGCAGGAACCGCGCGTAGCGTGCGCCACGGCTGGCGGGATCGAGTTCGGTGCTGCGGCCGAAGGTGGACTTGAGGCCGATGTCGATCAGGCGCTCGATGTCCTTCACGTCGTCGCCGGACTTGCGGGCGTCGCTCTTGAGCTTCGACACGAAGCGGTCGAGCTGTGCGCGGTTCTTGATGCCAGCCTTCGACGACAGCGCCGACCAGCCGGTGATCTCGCGCATGTAGCGGGTCATCACCGAGTCCACGTCGTTGTCGAACAGGTCGGCCATCGAGACCTGCACGTCCTCGCCAGCCTCATTGCGGATGGTGGTGGAGTAGGTCTCGTCGAGGTCGATGCGCTTCTTCGCGCGGTCGAGCTTGCCCGACTCGTAGGTCTTGCGCTCCAGCTTGGACAGCAGCTCTTGCGACCGCACGGGCGAGACGCCCGCCTCGGTCAGCATGTTGCCGATCTCCTCGACCGAATCGCTGTCCAGCGGGCGGACCAGCAGGTCCATCCCGTCGCCCTCGAAGTTCGCCTGAGCGCGCTTGAGGTAGGAGCGTGCAACCGCACCGAGCAGCTCGTCGTCGATCTCGTCGCCTTCGTCGGCGGCGGCCTCCCATGCGCGACGCATGGCGGGCTTGATGAGCTGGTCGATCACGTCGTCCTGGTGGAGCTGCATTTCGCCGAACAGGCGCTTGAAGCCCTTGCCGCTCCAGTAGCGCGGCAGGTAGTTGCCGTTCTGCGCCACGTTGGCGAAGCCGTCGAGGTTGCTGTCCTGCGCCAGCTTGAGCGCATCCCGCATCGCCTTGGCGACGCTTCCGGCAGCCTTGGCGGCTTCCGGTGACACGTCCGGCGCACCGCGCACGGCACGGCCGACCTCCTCGTTGAACTTGGCGCGCTCGGAGAAGTTCCACCAATGCGTGCCCGTCCGTTGCTTGTAGGCGTCCCACGCGGCGTTCACTCCGCTCCGCCATTCCGTCTCCATGACGGCCAGGTGGCGCTTGGCGAACTCGCTGGTGGACTCCTGGACCGCGACGGAGCGATCGGTGTAGCCGACGCCATCGCGGAACAGCAGACGGCCCGCCTCGCGCACCAGGGGCGACTTGGCGCTGCCCATGCGGGCAGCAAGGTCGCGGCGGACGGTGGCGAAGTGGGGCGTGATGTGCGCGTTGACCAGCGCCTTGTCGGTGAACTCCTGCTCGAATGCGCTCTCGTTGCGCAGCGGGAGGACGCCTGGCGTGGGGTCGTTGGCGGCGGTGCCTGCCACGCGGGCGGCGGACAGCGAGTCGTCACCGGCCAACCGCTTCACCACGTCAGGCTTCACCTCGCCGTCGAACAGGGCACCCCGGCGAGCGCCGAGGGCACCACCGAACGCGAACGACAGGGCGGCGCTCTGCACGCCATCCGCGAGCGTCTGCTCGGGGTCGTAGGTGGAGGTTGCGGCCGACATCAGCGCGGAGGTGCCCGCAGCCTGTAGACCGGAACGCACCGCGTTGGCGAGGCGTCCGGCCTTGGCTGCGTACCCCAGGCCGCCCGTGGCGAGATCGAGGCCGGTTGCCACCGGGTCGGTGAAGCCGAGGGCGATCTGTCCGCCCAGGCCAAACTGCGCCAGGTCGTCGTCCGCCATCTGATTCATGAAGGCCACGGATTCCAGATAGGAGAGGTGCTCGTCGGACGTGGCCCGGCCGAACAGTTCCCACTGCTCCGGGCGCAGGCCCATCGACTCCCAGCGCTTGCGCGCGTCTGCGGGAATGCGATAGCCCTGCTGCGGCTCGTAGCCCAGCTCGGTGATGAAGCGGTCGATGAAGCCGATGCCGCCCTTTGCCTGGGCAGCGCCCCATCCGTCCCATACGGTCGTCTGATCCTTCCGGCGCTGCGCGGCCTCTCGCTGCTCCTTGCGCTCGCGCACGGCTTGCACGATGGGCTGCTGGGTTGCCGGCTTGACGACGTTCTCGTCTGCGCCGGGTAGGGATTCAAACATGCGGTCTTACTTCCTCGTCAGGTACTCCAGGAAGTCCTCGGGGACTGCCGGGGTGGTGGTGGTTTGCTTGGTGCCCGCGTTGGGGACCAGCGGCTTGGTGAGGTCGAACTTGGGCAGCTCGAAGGCGGGAGCCTCAGCGGCGCTTGCGTCGCGCTTGGTGATGGCCGCGGGGACTTCCGTGGTCGCCGACTGCGAGCGCAGGTCGCGGATATTCCGGGACTGGTCCGCCCAGGTGGTGCGCTGCTCGACCCGACGACGCGCCTGGGATTCCGCAAGGTCTCCCTTCCAGCGCTGGTGCTGTGCCGCGATGGCACGCGGGTCGAAACCGATGGCGCGGCCGGTGTCCGGGTCAGGGATCAGCCAGTTGTCGGGGCCGACGATCTGCCACTGCCCCGGATTGCGGGGATTCGGCAGGGCCGACAGCTCATCCGGGTCGCGGCCGAGCTTGCGCGCGACCGTCTGGATCAGCTCGTCTACCGCTGGCTCGGCACCCTGGGGCATGCCGATGTTCGGCACGCGGCGGCCGTTGACGGTCGTGCGCTGGGCGTCGATCTGACCGACCGCTGCACGGATGGCAGCTTCGCCGGACACGCCACCGCGCGAGGCGATGCGCTCGGCTTCCTGGCGGATGCGGTGCAGCTCACGCGGGTCACGCGGCTTGCCGTCGATCTCCAGGTAGTCCTTGATGCCGGACTTCCAGGTGTCGTTGATGACCGAGCGGGCCTCCTCGACTTCGCGCTTCGGTTGCGTCAGGACGCGAGCGGCCTCCTGGTGCGACTGACCGCTGCGCCGGGTGTCGTAGAGATACTGGTCCAGCATTGCGGCAGCCTCGCCGCCAGCGACCGTATCGGCGTACTTGGGCGAGACCTTGCGCAGCTGTTCGTACAGCGTCGCGGCATTCTGGAAGTTCTCCTGGAACGCCGGGTCAGCGCGCTTGAGGATGCGTTCGAGCTGGGGGATGACGATGCCCTGCCGTGCCCACTTCTGGAGCACCTGGCCGCGTGCGGCCTGCGGGGTTTCCTCCCACTCCTTACCGGCCTGCTTCTTGAGGTCGGCGTCGCTGATCTCGTAGGGATTGCCCCCGGCTACCAGCTTGCGGATGCGCTCCTCTCGGGCGCGCTCCTTCGCTTCCTGCTCCCAGCGGCGGAGCGTCTGCTCCTGCTGGTTGTTCCAGTAGCGCTTGAAGGACTGGAGGTCGCCGCCGCTCAGGCCGAACTTGCTGGCCCAGGTGTCGATGGTCTTGTGGGTGAGCTGGCCGCGATCCGCGAGGCCCTGGAGCGTCCACTCGGCCTCGGCCATCGCCTGCTTGCGTGCCTCGTCCTCGCGGTGTGCGATTACGCGGGCACCAGCGGCAGCCGCCGCGCGCAGCTCGTCGCCGTGCTCGGTGTTCATCAAGCCGGGCTGGCCGTCGCCGCGGTCCTTCTCCAGGAACGCCAGGATCGACTGAGGATCGCGGTTGCCCGCAGCCAGCTCCTCCTTGGCGGCCTCGACGTAGAGTTCGTCCACGTCGCGCTTGTTGAGGTAGGCGTACTCCTCCTGGTCCAGCATCGCGTACAGGCCGTTCATGCCCTCGGAGGTGAGGAACGTGCCACCCTTGATGCCGTCGCGGATGATCGCGGTCAGCGACTCCTTCTGCCGGACCAGCATTTCCCGCATCGAGTCGGCCTGCCACTGCTGGCGGACCTGCTGCGCGGCGCGCATGGCGACCGGCATCAGGGCCTTGCGGACCTGCGGGTCTTGGAACTCGGGGTTCTGCGTCAGCGCCGCCATGCGCTCCTTGATGAGCGGCTCGATGTCGGTGCCGGGTTCGGCCTTGGCGATCTCCTTGGCCGCTTCGATCTGCCAGTCGCGGACGCGGATGATGCCGTCAGCCTTGAGGTAGCCGCGACGCCATGACTCCGACTGCTGGGCAACGAAGTCCTCGGCCTGCCGGGGCGTACCCTCGGCGTCCTCCTGCATACGTTGGGTCGCCGCGGCGCTGTACTGCTCGCGGCTGTTGGAGATCATCTGTGAGTTGACGGAATCCGAGACGCGCGTCAGCACCGCAGCGGCGGTGCGAGAGAGGGCACCGGCACCAGCGGAGGACGCCTGGTCAGCCTGCACCGCCAGAACGGGGCGCTCGGCGAGACGCTGCGGCACCTGCGCGCGGCGGATGATCTCTTGGGGTTTCGTGCGGGCCACGGGTTACTCGTCTCCGGGAATGGAATAGCGCTTGTAGGTTTGGATGTTGCTGTAGGCGTTCACGCCTGACTGCATCACGCCGCCCAGCGCCTCGGCATTGCCGGTGCGGATACGTGCGCGTGCTTCGGAGCCGCTTTCGACGACTCCGTTCCTGCGGTTCTTCTCGATGAGGGCCACGTCACGGCCAGCCTGGGCCATGATGTCGTTCGCCAGCAGCTCGACCGAGTTGCCGGACACTGCCGCTTCTGCTGCGGAGGCGCGCATCGCGGATCGCAGTGCGCGGGCCTCCTCCATGCGCTGTTGGGTGCGCTCGGCGGCCTGGTCGTTGATCTGCTCCTGCTGACGCTCCGCGGCTTCCTCGATGGCCTTGTTGTTCTGATTCTGGCCGTACATGGTCGCCATCGCGCTGACTGCGGCGATACCGACCTGGACTGCTACGGGGTTGCACATGGGGTCTTGGTTACTCGGACGAAGGGTGTCTTGGCGAAGCCGTAGGCGGACTCGACGCCGCTCTCGCGGAAGCCAAGCCAGCCGAGCCATCGCCGCGTGGTGACGGCGTGGACATCGACGAAGTTGAAGATGGTGCCGAAGGTGGCCGCCCACTCGTCGCTGATCCGCCGAGCTTCTCGGAGGAACGTGCGGCGGAACGAGGGAGCCACCAGGGCGTCGGTGCCCAGCAGCCAAACCGAGGCGATTCCCTCGGCGTGCTGGGTGAAGCCGAAGATGCACACGGCGGAACCGTCGTGCATCGCGGCGAAACTGCGGTCGCTCGCGGTGACTGCGTATGCGAGCGCCTGGAGCGGGGTGTGACCATGCGAAGCCGCCACCTCCAGGATGTCCTCCTGCCGCATGTTCTCGGCGACGTGGAGGATGTCGCTGGCGGTGGGGCTTCGATAGGTCAGGGTCATACTCGGCTGCGGGAGACGAACATGCCGCGCCACTGTGCTGACTGGAACCAGCACTGGAACGGCAGGCGGTTGACGAGGTGCATGCGGACGCTGTTGGCGTCGCCCAGCACGGGGAACCGGCGAGAGCCGGAGTGGAACGTCGGGGCGCTGGTGCGGAACACCGAGTCGTTGAGGACGCGCGCGGTGTACGCACCGGAGTGCGACGCCACGTAGGTCTCGACTCGGCCGTTGCCGTGTTGCTCGACCTCCAGCTCGAAGTACGCGCCGTCCTTGTAGGCGACCTCGATGTCACGCACCTGCGTGCGGCCCACCAGCACGGCCTGGTTCTGCCCGCCGCGAACGATGGGCTTGGTCAGCGTGAGGCGGTGCTCGTAGTCCATGCCGACGACCACGCGGCCCTCGGTGTGGTTACCGGGGAGCGCGAGGCGGGTGCGGGCGTTGTCCCAGCGCGCCTTGGTGATGTCGAGGTACGCGCCGGGGTCTTGCCAGTCGTCCGTCTTGAGGACGGTGACCGTCATGCCATCGGGCACGATGTAGGGCAGGTCGATCCAGGTCTCGTTGCCGAACTGCTGATAGGTGGGCTGCACCACCAGCATGCGGTCGAGCAGGAAGTTGTAGTCGCCCGTGGCGTCCGCGTCGTGCTGGTTGAGCACCATGCGGAACTTGAGCAGCTCGCAGCCGCCTCCCGGCGCTTCCGCGACGGCGTACAGCACGTCGTTGATGGCGTGCATGTGGACGATGCGGCCGACGCCGGAGATTGACCAGCGCGTCCATGCGGACTGCTGCTTCTCGTCGCCGATCCAGCGGACGAAGTAGACGTAGAGCTGCGCGTCGGTCGGCTCGTCAGGAGCGAAGAACACGCAGTCGGCACCACTTGCGCTCGCCATCGCTCGCATGCGGCCCGGCATCAGCTTAGGCACATGCGCGGTCACGTCGGCAGCGTCGCCGGTCACCGACAGGTCGTCGATGAAGTATTCGCGCACGCTGGCGTATGCGCCGCTGTCCTCGGTGAAGTACAGCGACTCGCCCATCAGCTTCGGCCGGATGTACGGCGAGCTGCTGTAGCTGTTGACCGGATCGCTCTTGACGTTCTTGGCGGCCAGGTACGGCTCGGCGGTCAGGAGGAACTGGCCGCCCGCAGCGGCAAGGAACAGGGCCGACTGGAACGGGACTGCGTGGTAGAGCGTGGTGACGCCGTTCGACCCGCTGACGCTCACGTCGATGGGGTCGGCGTCGAGCACCTGGGTCACCGAAGTGCGCCAGAGGTTGAACGGGTCGGAGACCTCGGACATCAGCACGTTCTCCCCGGCCAGGAAGCCCAGGCGGTCCCGGTGCTTGAACACCTCGCGGATGCGCTGGCCGTCGATGGACGGGAACGGGTTGCTTTGCTCGTCACCCGCGAGGCGCGCGGTCCACTCCGGTCCACCGAAGGAGAACCAAAAGCCGTCCGCATGCACCGGATCGGGGATGCGCTTGAGGATGTGCGGCATCGTCTTGGCATCGAAGCGGTGCTTGATGCCCGGCCGGGCGACCTCCAGGTAGACCGAGGAGGACTGCTTCTGGACGTAGTAGTCGTCGAACTGCGATTCGGACGAGCCGATGATGTTGTAGATCGCGCCGGTCGGCACAACGGCCGAGCCTTTGTCTCCGGGCTTCGGCAGGTCGGACATCGTTTGCGCCGATCCGTACAGCGAACCGGGCGACAGCTCATCGCTCTGCTTCACGTCTACCAGCCGGTTGACGATGAAGGTGGTGTCGGAGAACGTCGCCAGCGCGAAGCACGACCACGCACGCTGTCCCTGGGTGTCCAGGTAGTTGAGCGCGTCGCCCGTGGCGTTGACTGTGTATTCCTTGCCGGTCTCGTGGTCGAACACGCGGATGCTGCGGTGACCAACGGCGACGATGTAGCGCTCGTTCTCATCGCGGACGATGGAGTGGAAGGCGCAGTCGTGATCGAGGGTGACGCCAAGGCCAGCAACGAACTCGGCGGGCGGGCGCTTGCCAGCGCCCATTGCGGCATGCAGCCAGGCGTTGATCGCCTTGGTGAGCTGGTTCGGCGAGCGGACGGTATCGTCCTGCTGCGACTCGCCTCCCAGGAACGAGGGATAGTCCCCCGTGATTAGCGGCATCAGCGGTCCCAAATATCAGACACGTCCGTCGAGCCACTGAGGAAGTTGTGGCCGCGGGCGTAGGTGAAGTCGGCGTGCTCCTGCGCGAAGATGAGGTATGCCTCCTCCTCGTGCTTCTCGGTGAACACGTAGAGCTGGTCGCTACCCAGCACGCTCGTCTGGAACAGACGCGCAGCGCGCACGGCGATGTAGCGGCGGGCCGACTCGGGCAGCTCCTCGTAGGCGAGGAACCAGGTCACGAAGTCGGCGGTGGGTGCCGACGAGAACGTGTCGGCGAGGGTGAGCGGGTTGATGAGGCGCGTGCCTCGGATCACCAGCGGCTCGCTTCCGCGTGCGGGGACGAGCTTGAGGATCGACTGCGGCGGCAGCACCTTGCCTTCCGCGTTGAGCGTGAAGGTGAACGACTCGCTGGTGTTGAACCACCAGCCAGCGGTTTGGACCTCGCGGCTCACCGCGCGGAGGGTGTCGCGCGCCTGCGAGGCGTACAGGTTGCCGAGCGCTTCGAGGTCGCTGATCGGCGCTTCGCCGATAGCACCGAGCAGCACGTTGACGGCTTCGAGTTCCGTGGTCGGAGTGAGTTCGAGGTTCATGGATTCGGGGCAAAAAAACGGGGGACACCCGTGTGGATGTCCCCCGTAGATGGAGAGAGATTGGAGTTGGGACGGGAGCCGACTTGACGATCTAGGTCTGCGGTGCCAGCTACACGACCGGGTACTCTATGAGTCCCGTCCCGGTGGAACTTACGCGGCCTTCGACAGCTCGATGGCACCGCGCGGAGCCAGGATGCCGTGACCCAGCGCGTACTTCGCCAGCATCAGGGTGCCCTGCTTCTCGCCCTGGTACACGTCCTCCAGGGACAGGTCCAGCAGCTTGAGGGTGCCGACCGCCGAGCGGTGGAAGATCACGCCCACGGTGTCCGCGAAGTTGCCGCGGTACTTGGCCGGGATCGAGGCCAGGGCCGACTCATCGACACGCGGCATCGCGTTGATCTTCACCAGCGGGATGCGGGCGACCGAGGAAATGATCGCCTGGCCGTAGGAGCCGTTCGATTCCGCGTTGATGTCGCGGTCGATCAAGTCCTTGTTCTCGGTCAGCAGATACCACTGAGCCGGGGCCAGTGCGCCAGTGAACTCCTGCGGGTTGTCCGGCAGCAGCTTCTCGTCGAACAACATGCGGGCGTTGCGGAACGCATCGGCCAGCACGGTCGGATCGGAGGCCATCGTGGCGGCCTTGATGATGGCACCACCCGGCTGGCCTTCGACCTTGCCTTCGGTGGTACGAGCGGCCAGGATCGCGCAGCGCAGCTCGTTCTGCATGCGCTTGAGCGCCAGCTCCGCACCCTGCTGACGGGTGTACTCGGAACGCACGTCGTAGTGGTTCATCGCCTCGTCGATGTTGGCGATGAAGGCGTGCGAGATCAGCATCGGATCGAGGGTGATGATGGTCTCGTTGTGCTCGACCACCAGGCCCTTGATCTCGGTGCCCGGCACATGGTACTCGGAGCCGATGGTGCCGACGTTCGGGAACGAGGCGGACTTGCCGCTCTCGATGTTGCGCACCGACACGCGGCCGTCCAGCTTGTAGTTCTCGACGAAGCTGGTGATGGTTTCAGCAGTGTAGTTCTGCTTGAACAGCGCCCAGGCGTCGCCGTTGGCCTGGGCTTGACCCAGGCGGGAGGGGATTGCGTCCGACATTTAGTCCTTGCTTGAGGTTGAGTGGATTACTTGAACAGCGGCGACACGGCCAGGCGGGCGGAGACTTCCGCGCGGTAAGCCGGATCACGGTGGTAGCGCACATCGCGCATCGCTTCGACGACCTGCGCCTGCGACTGGAACGGCTTGGGGCCAGCATCGGCGTTCGATGCGGTCTTGCCATTCAGAAGGCGGCCGTTGCCGCCACGGAGGGCGACGAGGCCCTGGACTGCCAGCGCTGCGCGGCCGGCGTCGCCGGACTGCACCGCTTCGTTGAACGCCCGCTTCTGCTCGGCGCTCAGGTTGGTCTTGGCCCACTGGACCAGGCCGTCGTAACCGGCCTTGCCACCTGCGGGCGAGTAGACGGCGTTCTCGTAGGTCTGCACGCGCGCGCGCAGGCCATCGACGTACACGTCCACCAGCTCCTTCGGATAGCCCGCGTCCTGGAGCTTCTTGTAGCTCTCCTCGGACAGCGAGCCGTTCGAGTTGAACTCGGTGGCGAAGTCGTCCAGGTTCAGGCCAGCCCGCGCCAAGGCGTCACGCGCGTCATCCTCGGTGGCGCCGTCGATGGTCGCGGGGCCGCTCTTGCCACCCTTGTCGTCGGCTGGCGTGCTCAGTTGTGCGTAGGCGGCTTCCAGCTCCTCCACGGTCTTGTACTTGCCGCCGAACAGGCGCTCGCCATCGGTGCCACCCTGCGCGCCCGGTGCGGGCTGCTGGGTGTCCTGGGAGTTCTGCGGCGGCTGCTGACCTGGGGTCGGCTGGCCGTTGATGCCGTCAAGGCTGACGGTCACTTCGGACTTGCCCGGCTGCAACATTACTTGTCCTCGGGCTTGTAGTTGACGATGACCAGGCCGTTCGTCTTGCGGGTGATCTCGGCCTTGCCCTTACGCTCGACGCTCGGAGCCTTCGGGGCTTCCTTGGTCGGCTTGGCGGGCTTCTCGGTGGTTTCGTTCGACATTGCGTCCTTCTCGGGGTTACGGGGTTTGGGTCATCGCTGAGGCGATATTCGGAGCGGCACGGACCATCGCCTCCTGCGCCGAGGCGTCCTGCTGCTCGGCAGCAAGCTCGTCGTCGGAGCGGATCAGGCCCTTGGTGGAAATGTCGGAAGCGGCGGCCAGTCGGGAGATCGCCTCGCCACTGTTGAGGCGGCGTGCCTTCTCCTCTGCGCCGACAAGCGCATCCACTGCCTGACCGAACTCGATCAGCTTGTTCAGGTCGTGGCCGCGGCCGAGGGCGGCGATGCCAACGGTGATGCGCGGCTTGATGAGTTCCTGCGGCAGCTCGGGCAGGCGACCCTGCTTCTGGAGCTTGTGCAGGCGGCGGCGGATCAGCGGCAGCAAGAGCTGCTCGCCCGACATCGCCATGAAGCCGCTGAGGGCGTCGTCGAGTTCCTGGGTGAGCACCCGGATTTCGTAGGCGGTCACACGCTCGCCGGGGCGCTGCACGGCGGACTTCACGCCAAAGATCAGCTCCAGCGAGTTCGCCAGCCCCTCGGCCTCCTGACGCACAAAGTTCAGGTCGTAGGCTTTCTGGAGCTGGAGCGTGGTCACGTCGCTGGCCTCGCCACGCAGCACCGCGCCGGACTCGGCCTCGGTGAGCTGGCGCTCGCGGATCGTCGAGGTCGGCTTGAGGAACATGATGATCTTCGCCAGCGCGGCGGCACCCTTACGGATCGCCTTGCGCAGCGCCTCCAGCGACTCGAACGCGCCCACGTAGTCGTAGACCAAGCCCTCGCCGTAGTCGTCCACGAGGGACGGCGGGGCGCACAGGGGAATCCACGGGCAGGCGTCGATGGGGTAGGTGCCCACGGTCTCGGGCACTTCGACGCCCTCGACCTCCTGGACCACTTCCCACTCCTTGCCATCTTCCGAGCGACGCACCCAGGTGTAGAGGTTCACGTCGTCGTTCTTGGTCTTTTCGTCGCGTTCCTGGGCGAGCTTCTGCATCACCGCCGCGCGGATCGAATCCGGCAGCATGGCCGGGGCGATCTTGTCGAGTGTGATGATCTCCAGCACGTTGCCCAGGCCATCGCGGTCGGTCACGTAGGAGGTCAGCGGGTACAGCTTGGGCTTGCCCTCGTCGGGGTCGTAGAGCAGGAAGTTGCCGAGGACGATGGCGTGCTTGGCCGCCTCACTGAGGACCGGGCGGACGCCGCTGGTCTCAAGGTCGTTGACGATGACCCGTTCCACGTCCACCAGCGCGGCCTCCAGTTCGGAGGTCTCCACGCCAGCCTGCTCGGCGATGTTCTCGGCGACGGCCTGGTCAGGCGCGAGCTTGAACACTGAGGCGTTCGGCGGCAGCCAGGCCAGCACGATCTTCGAGGCCAGGGCGTTGACGCACTTCGGGCCGGTGTCGATGTAGGCGGAACCGGGGGTACGCGATTTCGCGCCCTCGTCCACCCACAGGCGGGGCAGGGTGACCTTGGCGCAGCGCTTGGCGCGCGTCTCGGCTTCTTTGCGGTTGGACTTGAGATCGCCGTAGCGCTTCGCGGCCGTCTGCTTCTCGGCCGAGGTCTGCTTGGCGTCAGCCATTCGGAATGGTCAGTCCTTGGTACTGCGTTGCGTTGTTCAGGTCCAGTCGGACCTTGGACTTACGCCGCTGATCGGCCGCGTGGCCGGTCGGCTGGGTGTCCTGGCGGGTCAGCAGGATCGGGTCTTTCTCCTGCTGGTCCGGCATGTTGGGCTTGCTGCACATGATTAGCGGGCGCGGTGCTCCATCTGCTCGACCTCCCGCAGCGCCTTGAGCCGGAGGATCAGGCGGCGCTCGCCCTGCCGGAGCAGGAACTCCTCCTTCGACTGGGCGGGGTCGTAGATCACTTCGGGGTGCAGTTCGTCCAGGAGGTCGATCAGGTCGTAGGAGTGCAGAGGGATTTGCATAGAACTCCTGGGTTATGAATAGGTGGGGAAACTGTCGTTTCCCCCGATGATGACCACTAAACCCTTAGAGTCGGGCCAGCGATTCCGCGACCATCCGCAGGCGGTGGATCGGGCCGTTGTTGTCGATCACGGTGTCGATCAGGTCGCCGTGGACGCCTGCCTCGGAGGCATGCGCCGAGACCGGGGCCGCGCTGTCGCGGAGCACCTGGACTACCTGGCCGCCCCACTCGCGGATGAACTGCGCCTCGTTGTCGAAGCGAACGTCCGACACCACGACTCCAGCAGCGCCGTCGCGGCGGGCCTGACGGATCTTCTGCGCGACCACCTTGACCCACAGGTCGCGGTCGATCATTTCGCGGCCCCACTCGGTGCCCACGGTCTGCATCAGGCGGCGCGGGGTCTGCCCGTTGAGCCAGTCGAGCGGCTCCTCCTTGAGCGGGCCGTCCTCCATCGCGGACACCGGCAGGCCGGTGATGTCCGCCACGAAGGCGCGGATCGGGGCCGCGAAGGACAGCTTCACGAAGCCGTGGTCGCTGACCAGGAACTCGGCCAGGGTGTCTTTGCCGCTACGGGCGCGGCCGGTGATTCCGATGATCTTCATGGGGACTCCAGAAAAGGAAAGGCCCGCACGAGGCGGGCCGAAGGGGACTTGGGGGAGAGGCGCTACCAGCCGGGACGGCCGGGCAGCGCCAGGTTGATGGCGAGGGCCAGCAGCTTCGGACGCATCAGGCGAAGCACCGGGCGATCAGCCAAGCCGCACCAGCAGCGCCGACAGCGGCCGGCCACAGCTTGACGCGGCCAGCCGAGCGGTACAGGGCGCGTTCGAGGGTGTTGAGGCTGCGCCACCACAGCCAGGCTGCACCATAGGCGACGAAGGCGAACAGCACGGCCAGCACGGCGATGATGGTGATGAACAGGATCAGGGTTTCCACAGCTTCACTTCCTTGGTCTTGGGGTTGTAGTCGCCGTAGCGCAGGATTCGCGCGAGGCGTGCTTGGCGGATCGCATCGTGCTTCGACAGCGGCTCGGTGCCGCCGCGGGGGATGCGGGTGGTGTAGGTGGTGACGACGGTGTTCCACAGCGCGCCGAGGTGCTCCTCGACGGACGCATCGCGGTACGCCTCGTGGATGGGCATGAGCAGCTCGTCCGCGCCCTTGTGGCCGATGCCGGGGAAGCCGGGGTAGTTGTCCACCTGGTCGCCCGTGAGCACCTGCTTCATCCAGAACAGGTCAGCGTCGTGAGCCGAGATCGGCCGGACGCCCACGTCGGGACGGTTGGGGTTGTAGAGACGGATGCCGGGGATCGTCTGCATGTCCTTGTCGATGGACACGACGATGCGGCTACCTGGCGCGCGCTTCGGATTCGGGTGCGAGGCCAGCAGGCCCAGCACGTCGTCACCTTCCAGGTTCTCGATCTCCACGATCTTGTCGCCGAACTCGTCGTATACGAACTCGTCGAGCACGTACCACAGGGCAGGCTTGTCCTTGCTGGCGCGGTTGAGCTTGTAGGTCGGGTCGATGTCCTTGCGGAAGTTGTGCTTCTTGCAGGACAGGGCCAGCAGGTAATCACGCGCGCCGAACTTCTCGACGATCTCGTCGATGTAGTCCTCCAGCTTCGCCTTCGCGCGCTCGGGCTGGATCGCTTCGACCTTGTTGCCGTCGCCGTTCCAGTCGATGTTCGCGGTGTTCGAGAACGCGAGCTGGTAGCGCAGCACGTCGGCGTCGATCAGCAGCAGGGGGCCGCGCTTGTTCATGCGTCCACCCACTGCCATCCCAGGAACGCCAGCGCGAACCAGCGGTGCAGCCAGTTCGGACGCTCCTTGACCTGCACGAAGAAGTTGCCGCCGATGACCCAGGAACCGGCCGCATGCGGTGGCCGATAGGTCACGTAGGAAGTCATGGCCGCTTCTCCGGGTGACGCTCATACCACGCCTGTAGCTCGGCGGCGTAGCGCTTCATTCCGGCCTGGTACTCCGGGCCGTCGCCGAGCGGGTACTCGTACTCGTCGCAGACGTAATCGCTGGTGGGGATGTACGAGAATCCGCCATTGCTGTTTGGGATCAGCATCAGGCCACTCTCGGTGTGTCCTTTCAGGCACGAGCCGTAATCGGCGCGTGGCGGCCAAGGCTTCATGTCGCACGCAGCGAGGCCAGCGCACAGCGCCAGGATCAGAAGTGCGCGCTTCATGCCATGCTCTCGTGTACGGCGACCCAGCACTTCTCGCCAACGCGGCGGATGAAGTAGATCGCGGTGTTCCACTCCACGGGGCGCAGCATGCGCTCCGTGCAGCACGGGCACTTGGCGTTGTAGGCGTGAACCTCGGGCTGGTGTTCGAGCACAGCCACGCGGTAGGTAGTACACGGAGCGATCAAGCGGACATCGCCGTCAGCGGGGCCGCCAATGAAATGCACGCGAAGCTGATTCTCGTTCATCGGTTCGATTCCTTGAGGACTTCCAGGGCGCTCGCCTTGTCGGCGTTGCAGCGCAGGAGGCCGTCCTCGGCGTTGCCGCCGAAGCGGTAGAGGTCGTAGGTGGTGGTGGTCGGGTCAGCCATCACGGCGTCGAGTGAGGAGTGCGTGCCCTCAATGACGGTCGGCTGGAGGAACTGCTCCGGCACGACTTTCGAGGTGTGCGCGGCGCAGCTCGTCAGGAATGCGGCGAGACAGGTAATCGCCAGTTTCCGGGTCAGCATTTGCTGCAATCTCCACAGAGCGGTTGGTGGTGGCGCGGGCGTTCCGCAGCGCTGCATCGAAGGCAGAGCGGCGCACGGCTTCGCGGTTGAGGGTCTCGACGGTCTGCTTGAGGTCGGCCAGTTCCTTTGCCGACTCCTCCAGCTCCGTCACGCGCTGGGCCATTGCGGTGTACTTCCAGGCTGCGAAGCCGCCAGCCGCGAGCGCGGCAACGACCAGCAGCGCCGCGAGGGCGCGCAGGATGTTGGTTGGGTTCATCGGTTCTCTTGGACGTAACAGGCGACTCGCAGAAGCTCCGAGGGAGTCGCGTCGGACTTGATCTGATTCGCGCGTGCGGAGATCACGCGCACGTTGCCCCGGACGTAGCCGAGGTCAGGTTCGATGCGGTCGAGCGTGGGTGAGTTGGGGCCTTGGGCCTTGCGCCCGACAGCGCGGTACAGCGGGATGCCCAGCGCCGGGCAGAAGTCGGGGACCACGATGTCGTCCGACGTGAGGTCGAACGGCAGTCCCTTCCTTGCTGCCCGGCGTTTCGCTTGGCGCACCAGGGCGAGTGCAATGTCCCGCTTGCCGCGGGTCAGTGCGTCTCGGCCCAATTCCTTCCGATCTTGAACTCGCCATCGAGCGGACAGCGGAAGCCGAAGTATTCGCCAGCCTTGCGGATGGCAGCCTGTGCGGTCTTGCCCACGAACTCGGCCTTGTCCTCGTCCACTTCGATCTGCCACTCGTCATGGACGTTGGCGAGGAACTCGTAGTGGACGCCCGGCACCAACCTTGCGGCTTGCAGGTCGGCGTCGAGGATCACCAGGGCTTTCTTCATCACCAGCGCACCGGCCGACTGGAGCAGGGTGTTGAGCGCGGCGTGGTCGCTGCGGATGTGCAGCTTCCGGCCATCGAGACCGATCAGGTATCCCTTCTCGGCCGCGCGCTTCTTGACCCCGCGTACCAGCTTCTCCAGCGCAGGCAGCCCGGCCAGGAACTTCGAGCGGAGCTTCGCCCCGGCCTGGCGACCCTTACCCACGATGGAGCCGAGCTTCGCGTCGCCTGCCCCGTAGAGGAAGGCGTAGATGAAGGTCTTGGCGTTGTCGCGGGTGGGCAGTCCTGCCGCCGATTGGTTGACGGAGTGGATGTCGCCTTCGAGGATGACCTTGGCGTACTCGCCGCCGTCGTGCTTTGCCATGAAGTGCGCCAGGCAGCGCAGCTCCAATCCCGAGGCGTCCGCGCCGACCTGGAGCTTCCCTGTTGGGACGCAGAACAACGAGCGGCACTCGAATCCGTAGCCGCCTTCCTGGCCCTTGAGGATTCCCTTCTCCTTCGAGTGCTGGACCTTCGGCACCTGAGCGATGTTCGGCTTCGAGTGCGTCATGCGGCCGGTCACCGCTGCGTTCTGATTCACGCTGCCGTGGATGCGGCCGTCCTTCTTGATGGCCTTGAGCCACGCCTCGTCGCCTTCGGCGAGCTGGCCGAGGCGCTTGTTGACGATGAAGTGCTCCAGCAGGAGCGGGATGATCGGGAACTTGAGCGCGCCCAGGACTTCTTCGTCGATCTTCGGCTGGCCCTTCTCGGTGAACTCCTGGGGCTGCCAGCCGTACATTGCAGTCAAGCGGTCAGCGATGTGCTGGCGGCTTGCCGGGTTGAACACCACGTCCTTGTAGGTCGTGACCTCCACGCCCTTGACGTAACCGCGGCGCTTGTCGTCGCGCTTCGGTACGAACTTGCGCTTCACCACCTTCCACGGCGGAATGACCTTGCGCAGCTCGGCCTCCAGCGCAGTGCGCCGGGACACGAGGATGCACTCCAGCTCACGCGCCTTCTCCTGATCGAACAGGTAGCCGTAGCGCTGCTGACGCGAGAGGATCGGCGCGACGGCCTGCTCCAGCTCGATGGCCTCGGTGGGGAGGCCCTTGCTCATCAACAACGCGAACAGCGCTTGCGTGACCGCAACGTCCTGGTCGCAGTAGTCGTCCATTTCCTGAGACCACTGTGCCCAGGGGTCGAGGCCGCGTGCGGCCATCTGCGCCGCGTAGTCGCCTTTCCAGCGGCCGAGGCGGTAGCCCCACGCTTCGAGGGAGTGACGGCCGATCAGCTTGCCCGGCAACACCGGGTTCGCTCCCTGCTTCTTGCGGGCCTTGAAGTCGCGGTCCTTGAGGTCCGGGTAGACCAGCGTGGACATCAGCAGCGTGTCGAAGTACGCCTGGACCTTGAAGTCCGGGAACACCTTGGCGATAGCCGGAATGTCGAATCCGGCGATGTTGTGGCCGACAACGCGCTTGGCCTTCTTGAGCCTCTCGACGGCCTGACGGACTGTCATTTCGCCCGTGCCGTGATCGTTGGCGGACAGGATGGGACCGCGCGGTGCGCCGGTCTCATCTACCTCTTGGAGGGAAATGCAGTGGATCGTGTCAAGTTCGTCGAGGAGGCCATTGGTCTCGCAGTCGAATACGAGGATCAACGGCGGTCCTCCTTACGGGTAGCCGTGGTTGGTTACGGGGATTGCGCGGACGCGGCGGCGGGCGCGGAGGATGTACTCCGGCTCGGGGGCCTTCGGCGGCGTGTGGACGCCCTGCGGCGCGTGGCCGGAGAAGTCGTCGTCCTCGAACAGTTCGTCCTGCTCGGGCTGGTCGGGATGCAGCGTGTAGCCGTAGTCCTCGACGTAGTGCGTGATGCGGCGGATGGTGCGCTCGGTGCCGTTGTTGTTCAGCACGAACAGCAGCTTCTCCGATGCGTCGGCAACCGCGCCTTCGAGGGATACGACCACCACCTCGTCGGTGCTGGGTTCGTAGATGGCGACATGGGCGCAGCACCGCAGATCGAAGCGGGCGCAGTGCTCGTGCGGCGTGCCGAACTCGAAGCCGATCAGGCTCACGAGGTGACCCTCGGGCGAGCGGAAGTTGCGGATACCGTTCGGAGCGGCTTCGCTGGTCCAGTCGCTACGGCCGCTCAGGTACGCGGCCACGTAGGTGTAGCTCGCAAGTGACACGAAGAAGCAGTCGATGTCCTTGATTTCGGTCCCGTCGTAGAACGCGCGCAGGCTTCCGCCACCCAGGATGACCAGGTGGCGGACTTCGGCCGGCAACACGTCGAACAGGGACCGAGCGTGTTGCTCGGCAGTCATGGTTGGTCCCTTAGCGGATCAGGTTGGTGAAGCGCTCGGCGACGCGCAGTGCGCGCTCGGCTTCTTCCTCGTGCTCGTCGGCCTGCGAGTGCAGGACATCGGCCTTGTCGCGCAGCGTCGAGGCGGTGGCGATGCGGTCGGCGCTGATCTTGAACAGCTTGTCCACCTGGCCCTCCAGCACCTTCACCACGTCGGTCACGGTGTCCTTGCGGAACGGGGCGGTCAGCAGGTCGATTGCGATGGCGACGATCTCTTTCATTGGGGTAGTTCCTCGGCTTTGATGTGGATGACCACGCGCCGCCCTGGCTTGCCGTACATGACACGGCAGGCTTGGTCGGAGCGCGGGAGTTGGTAGGGGAGAACGAGGCTCTCAGCGAAGGAGAGCGGAGCATCAGCTGGGATGAAGCCGACGACCGAGCGGCCGTCAGTAGTCGGAGGTGGATACATCGGATGACTCGTCGGCGAAGTCGCCGTATTCGCCCGGAGCATCTGCATTGAGCAGACGGCCGGATGCGTGGTCGTAGCTGTAGTAGAGAACCTGGCCGTTCGACTGGCCGGTGAAGCGATCCTTGAGGACGCGGAAGGTCGTGCAGTTGCGCTCGGCCTCGTTCTCGGCCTGCGTGTTGCGCTCCAGGCCGAAGGCGAAGTGCGTCCAGAAGCCGATGGCGCGGCTGCCCTTGAAGTGACGGAGCATCACGCGCCCGCCTTCCTCGTGGGGCTTGCCTTCCGGCGTGGCGAGGTGCGAGACCAGGTAGATGCAGATGAGGTGGCGCTGCGCGAACTGCGCGATCTTCGCCATCGTGTCCTCCAGCATCTTCCGCTCGTCCTCGGCACCGGCCGCGAACGACGTGAGGTTGTCGAGGACGATGTGCTTGACGCCCTCGGCGACGACCATGTGGGCCATCTTGGCTTCGATCACGTCCCACTCGGACGAGCCGAAGTGGTCGTAGATGAACACCTGGCCCTTGTCGAGAATCTCGAACGCGGCTTCCAGTTCCTCCTGCGTCCAGCTCCCATCGGGAACGTGGAAGCGGCGGCCTGCAACCTTGCCTGCCATGCGCTTCGCCGTCTCGACCGGCTGCTGCTCTAGGAAGAACAGGCCAACACGGTCGCCGGTTTCCTGCGCGATGAAGGCTGCTTCCTCCATCAGCCAGTCGGTCTTGCCGATGCCGGTGCCTGCGCCGAAGGTGTAGACCTCGCCGTACCGCTTGCCGTAGGTCAGCGCGGTGAGGCGCGGGTCGTGCCAGGGCATGCCCATCGAGACCGGCTTGAGTGCCTTCTCCTTGAGGGAGCCGAACGTCACCACGCCATCGGGGCGCTTGGTCTGCGCTTCGTAGATGGCGCGAGTGATCGCCTCGGCGTCGCCACGCTGGAGCAGCTCGTTCGGGTCTTTCGCTGGGAGCTGTGCGATCTTGGCCTTGCCGGGAGTCAGCAGCAGCGCCACTTCCTGCGCGGCGGCCTGGCCCGGTTCGTCCATATCGAACATGAGCACAACCTCGTCGAAGCCGTTGACCCACTCCAGCTCGCGCTTGATGGACTTGGCTGCGCCTTGCGCCCCGTTCGGGACGGACACCACCGGCCAGCGGAGGCCGAGTGCCTGCGCCACGGAGAGCGCGTCGATCTCGCCTTCGGTGATGACGAGGCGTCGCCCCGGTTCGTAGAGGTGCTGGCCGAACAGCCCGCACGCCTTCGAGTCGCCGATGAACGAGAACTTCTTGTCGGGGTAGCGGAGCTTCTGCGCGACGATGCCGCCATCGCGCTTGTAGTTGGCGATCTGCACGGTCTTGCCGTGCTTGTCCTTGCCGATCCAGTAGCCGTACTTACGGCATGCTTCCTCAGTGATACCGCGCTTCGCCAGGGCTTGCGGTTCACCCTTCGCAAAGTCGCTCATGGTTTTCCTGCTGGTGGGTTGAGAGACCTCCTCGCCTTCGGCTGGCTCGTAGTGACCGCAGCCGAAGCAGTAGCCGTGCCCGTCGCTGTAGCGCGCAAGGTTGTCCTTGCTGCCGCAGTTCGGGCACGGCTCTTTGTGGAGGTATTCGGAGTCAGCGCTTTGCACGCTCCACGGACCACATGCGCTTGCGGTAGGAAATGCCGAGGCGACGATTCAGCGCACCCTTGACGGTGCGGCCCAGGCCGCGGAAGGGCTTGTCGGCGCTCGCCCATGCGCGCTCGAAAGCCAGGCGCATCGCGGACGGAATGACGGTGGTGGCAGTGTTGGTCATGCGTTCTTCTCCAGCAGGAACTTGGTGAATGCGGCGACTTCTTCGGTCGCATCGTTGGCGTCGAGGCCCAGCTCGTCGGTGCAGTAGTTGCGATACAGCTGGAGCAGCGCATCGACGCGGTACTGCTTCGGAGCGCGGCGCGCTTCCAGGAGCGGAGCCTTGCTGCGGCGCTGACGGCGCGACAGGCGATAGCGCGTGTACCGCTGCCCCGAGGCGTCCTCGCAGGTCTGCGTTTCGATCTCGAAGCCAGCAGCGCGCAGCTCATCGACGCGCGAGGCAAGGCGGCGGATGCGGTAGACGCCTTCGGCCTGCCACGAGGTCAGGTGCGAGTGGCGACGCAGGTGATCCAGGACGACCTGGGTTTGCGGGGGCAGCGGTTTCACGTTGGGTTCTCCTATCGAGGGAAGTCAGGTGCCCACACGACGGGCTTGCCGTAGGCGGCGAGCAGGCGTCGCAGCGCGGCGTGTTGGGCTTCGGTGAAGTTGTCCTCGGGCTGCATGGCGTCGTTGACGCCGCCCAGGAGGCAGACTTGGTATGCGGATTGGTTGTGCTTACCGGCGAGAGCGCCGGGCTGATTCAGCGGGCGACCGTCGTAGATCGAGCCGTCACGTTCGATGACGAAGTGGACGGCGATCTTCGAGTAGCCCTGCGAGCGGTGCAGGCGTGCGAGTTCTTCGCCGGTCGTGACCTGCTCGGGGCGGGTCATGCTGGCGAGGACGAACAGCGCCTCTACCGATTCCAGAGGTTTGAGGCGCACTTAGAGTTTGTAGAGGTGGACTTCGGTGCGTGGTTCTTCGTCCGGCTGCGCCCAGCGCTTACCGGAGAGCAGCCACATGACTTGCTTGTCGTCGGCCCAATAGCCGGTGGCTTTGGTCACAACGTCCATCGGCCCCTTGGCGAGGTTGTCCACGTCGCCCTTGGGAAACGCGGCCTTCGAGGTCTTGGCGCGTTTGCATACCGCGATGATGACCACTAAAACCGGATCGGTCGGCGACAGGTCCAGGTCACCGGCTGGCAGATGCTTCTCTGCGGCTTCCTTCCAGGTCTTGTAGGTCTTGCCGTAGTAGACGCCCCAGCGCGAAACCTTCGGGCGCGAGGCGGGCACCGGGTCAAACGGGAACGTGAGGGAGGCCAAATGCTCGGCCCCCCTCGCGGTGTCCACGATGACCGACAGCGGATCAGTAGTCGCCGTCATCGCCCTCGTCGTCGGAGTCGCTGTCGTCGTCCGAGTCGTCATCGCTGTCGCTGAACGGCGCGCTGTCGGCGGCCTCGTAGCCGTCCTCCTCGCCGAAGCCGTAGTCCTTGGCGTTGCGCTGGCCGAACTCGACCAGCTCGATCACCTGGACGGCGACCATGTAGCAGGTCAGGTAGAACTTCTTGGCCGATTCGACGAACGAGCCGCCGATCTCGTAGGAGACCTTGAGTTCGCTGCCGCCGCCGATCTGCGGCGGGTTGTCGATCTTCTTGCCGCGGGCGTCGAAGATGTCCGGGCGCATGGTGAACTTCTTGCCGGTGCGCTTGCTGACGCCGCTGGCCTTCATCTTGAACTTCACCAGCACGCGGCCGGTGTCATCGCCGTTCTCGTCGGTTTCTTCGGTGAACACCGGGGCCACTTCGGCACCCTTCTTCTTCTTCGGGTTCTCGCTCAGGAACTCCTGGAACAGCTCGTCGCGCCGGGTTTCCAGCTTCTTCGCCAGCGCCTTGAAGTCCTTGTCGTTCGGGTCGAACGCCAGGCTCACGGTGTATTCGCCTTCCGGCTTGAACTTGGTGTCCGGTTCGTTCAGGCGCGGCCACACTGCGGTGCCCTTGGGGGAGACGAATCGTTCGCGCTTCTTGGTTGCCATCAGTTGTCGGTCTCGTAGTTGGTCGGGAGATAGATGCCCGCGCGCCACAGGTCAGCGGCGGCGGTCAGCGGGGTGTCGGCGGAAATGCCGAAGGCTTCGTCGATGTCGAAGCCGATGAGCGCCTCGTCGATGAAGGCGTCGGTGATCGGGTCACGCATCACGGGTAGTGCGGTTTCAGCTCGCGCTCCGCGTAGCGGCGCACGGCGTTGAGGGTGTTGACCTGCCGGTAGCGGCAGTCCTGCTCCATGCGCGAGACGACCCGCAGCACTTCCATCGGATCGAGGCTGAGCACTTCGCAGAAGTTCTTGAAGGCACACGCCAAGCCGATCACCTGATCGGCCGGGTGGCCGAGGGACTGCACGCTGTCGATCACGACGAAAGCGCCGCGTGCGGCGCTCTCGGCAGAACGTGAGTGCAGTCCGTCGATGACGCGATCACGCACCTGCGTGCAGCTCCGTCATGCGGTGCTTGAACTCCTCGACCGTGCCGTGTTCGGCCGGGTTGTAGATGCCGAGGACCACACCGAAGTGGTCCTGAGCAACGTAGGTGTTCAGTGCGTGCTGGTAGTTGATGCTCATGTGGATGTTCTCGTTTGGGGTATCAATTGCCAAAGGGGGATGGACTAGGCAAAGAAATAGCGCGACTCCAGCACCAGGCTGAGGTCCAGGTCGCCATGCGGCGGGAGGGGTGGGAGTTTCTCTGCCGCTTCTGGCGGGAGCTGCTCGACGAGTTGCTGTCGGAAGTCGGCCAGTACGTCGCCGCTGTACTGATCGACGAACGCCTGTCGGAGTGCGGCGGCGAGGATTGCTGCCTGGCCTGCGTGCGTACCGTAGGAGTCGTGGATCATTGCGAACGACTCGATGCCGTTCTCTGCCGCGAGGCAGGTGGTCAGCATCATGTGGCTGGCGTCGCAGGAGTGGACGAAGTTCGGGCTGATCCCGAGGGTCTGCCTGCGACGGTCGAGCTTAGTACCGCCGATGTTGACCACTAAATTCACCTCGCGGCCTCCGACGTGCGGCCGGATGCGGACGCCTTCCTCCTCGCGGTACTCCTGGAGGACCGGGAAGCCGGCAGGGGTCGTCCAGCTCACCGGCAGGTCGGCCGACGAGGCGACCTTGGAGGCGTCACGCAGCCAGTCCATCGCCGCGCGGGCTGCGATCACCACCTCGCCAATGCACTCCCACAGCAGGGTCGCCAGGTACTCGGCGGTCTCCCAATCGTCCTCCATGCCCAGCTTCTTGAACTTGGAGAGCACCTGGGCGCGCATGCCCGACTTCGTGACGCCGTAGGGCAGCGTCATCACCGGCTGCTTCACGATGTCACGGGTGAGCTGGCCGTCCAGCTTGATCGCCAGCGGGTCGCCGCTCTCGGCACGGGCGCGCAGCTTCTCCTGGGCCACGTCCTTCACGCGCGAATAGATGTCGGCGGGCTTCGGCTGCGGGATCAGGTTGGTGGCTGCGCCGCCCACGGAGTCGCGGAGCATGGCCGAGAAGTTCTGGAGGCCGTTGCAGGAGCCGTCGAGCGCGATGGGCAGATGGGAGACGTGATCGCGGCCGTTGAGGCTGTAGCCGAGCCACTCGAAGCACGCGGCCAGCGCGCAGAACGGGCTGTCGGCGTCCATCCAGAAGCGTTGGCCGTCCAGCGGATCGAGGGCGCTGTCGAGAATCTGCTCCTCGTGCTCGCGCACCCAGGCCACGCGCTCCTCGAACGACACCTTGTCCACGCCGAAGCAGTTGGCGACGTGGATGGCGAGCCAGTAGGCACCGTCCTCGCCGAGCGGCACGCCTTGGGCGAACGTCAGCAGGCCCTTGGCCGCATCATCACCCTGCGGGGTCAGCGTCGGGGGCAGGGGGTAGCACCGGCCGCGGAAGTCGAGGTTGTGCGGGAAGTAGATCGCGGGGTACTCGGCGAACTTCTCCGCAAGGGCGATCTTCTGCGCGGCGGCGAGGCGGGTGGACACGCTGCGCGCGTTGGCCTCGTAGACCTTGGCGCGGTCGCGCTTCCATTCCTTGAACTCGTCGGCGTGGTGCTCCTTGAAGTAGTCCGGGTCGGTCTCCAGCAGGGCAGGGCGGCTCGGCAGGTCCATCAGCTCGCGCTCCGGCAGCCCGGCGACACCGCCGCCTGCGTTCCACAGCTCGCGCATGACCTCCAGGACGGGCACGTTCACCTTCCAGGCGGTTGCCTGGATGGCGTTGAGGGCCTGGTAGACGTTGGGCATATCGACCAGCGCCAGCTCGCGCTTGTAGGCGCGGTTGCGGGTACGCACGAGGTCAGCCCGGCCGCCGATGTCGGTCAGGTAGCCGCCGTCGCGGGGCGTGGTCCACGGACGGGGCGGGACGACCATCGGCATCAGCACCGGCTGGTACAGGGCGGCGCTGTCGTGGGCCTTGGTCAGCCAGTCGAGCACCTTCTGATTCCCGGCGATGAGCAGGTGGCGCTTGCCACGCTCGGCCACGGTGACCAGCTCGACCAGCCCGGTCGCCTCGACGAACAGCTCGATGAGCTTCATGCCCACCAGCAGCGCGTCCTTGTCGGACAGGTAGAGGCGCTTGTCGTCCTCGGGGGCGAACTCGGCGTCGGCGATGACGTGCCGCATGACGGCGGTGGAGTGCCGGGCCGAGGTGGACTTCTTGAGCTGCTCCTGGACCACCCGGTACAGGCCGGGGTGCTTCTCGCGGAGCAGGGAGAAGTTGATCTCGTTGGCTACCTCGTGGCCCAGGGTGATCGCCACGGACACCGCCTTGCGGTGATCGGCGACCAGCGCGTTGACGCAGGTGAAGCTGGTCAGATAGGCGAGGGCGTGGGGGTTCAGGTGGCGGATGAACTTGAGGGCGGCGTGGCGCTTGCCCGGCTTGCCGGTGTCGGCTTCGGCCACGAACGCCATGATCGCGGCGGCGGTGGCGTCGATGCTCTCCATGACCAGCTTGCGGCCGGGGCCGGTCTCGGCCTCCTGGCGCTGCTCCCTGATCTTCTCGTAGCGGGCAATGCCCAGGCTGGTGCTTTCCTTCTCCAGTTCGAGCTGGGCGGCGTGCAGGTCGTTCTCTTGCCAAGTCGTCATCGTTTGCCCTCGGGGGATGCAAAAGTCAAAACGGGAGGACCGCACCGGGGGCTGCCCGGTACGGTCCTGAGTGGTTCGGTTGTTGGTCCTGGGTGGACCTATGTGGAACTGTAGTAGTCCTCGGTGGTGAACAGCAATGAGTAGTTCTGAATGGTTGTCCTAGGAGAGGTCCGCCGAAGATGACCACTTTATTCGGCGTCACCTCGCGTCACCTGTGACGGCACTAGGCGTCACCTAGTTGTCACCCGTGATGTCACCTGTTACGATGTGCGTCTCGTAAGTGCTTGCACTTGCTGGGGTTCAAGATCAGCGGAATCAGATTGTGATTCCGGTGGTCGGGGGTTCGAATCCCCTCAGCCACCCCACTGATTTGAAGGACCCGTTTCACCGGAAGTGAACCGGGGTTGCAAAAAAAGGCGCAAACGCTACACTATGTGCCTGGATTTTCAGGGCTGTTAGCTCAGTTGGTAGAGCAGTTGACTCTTAATCAATAGGTCCAAGGTTCGAATCCTTGACAGCCCACCAAGACAGAAGCCATCCGGTGCGCCGGGTGGCTTTTTTCTTGCCTGATCGGCAGGGGTTCATAAAAAATGCTTGCAAGCCCGTGCGGCATTGCGTCATAATTCGCCTCCCGATTTTCGGGCTGTTAGCTCAGTTGGTAGAGCAGTTGACTCTTAATCAATAGGTCCAAGGTTCGAATCCTTGACAGCCCACCAAGACAGAAGCCATCCGGTCCGCCGGGTGGCTTTTTTCTTGCGCGCGAACTGCCACCCCGCAGAGACGCATGGCGCGTCCCGACCGGCGACCTGCTTCCGGTCTTCACGTACAATGCGCACCAGCGCGAAAGTGGCGGAATTGGTAGACGCCCTGGATTTAGGTTCCAGTGCCGCAAGGCGTGGGGGTTCGAGTCCCCCCTTTCGCACCAGCTGACGGGCAGAGGCCCTCCTGAACACGCCCCGGATTGACGTTCCCGGCACCATGCTGGCGGCGCTGGCCGTTATCGGCCAAACTACAGGGCTGCGGCGGGCAGGCGCGTCCACGACCCCGCGTTCTCAACCCGTTTCATCCAATCACATCGTGCCGGGGGCCTCGCCACCGGTTGGCAGGAGTCAACATGCAAGCTTCGATCGAATCCACCGGCAATCTGGAACGCCGCCTGACCTTCTCGCTGCCGGAAGACCGCCTGCAGACCCACATCAGCGGCCGCCTGGGTGAAATCGCGCGCACCGCGCGCATCAAGGGCTTCCGCCCGGGCAAGGTACCGGCCAAGGTGATCGAGCAGCGCTTCGGCCAGCAGGTTCGCAGCGAAGCCGTCGACGGCCTGCTGCGTGAAACCTTCGATGCGGCCATCCGCGAGCACGAGCTGCGCATTGCCGGCGCGCCGCGCATCGACAAGGGCGACGCGGGCGAGTTCTCGTTCGTGGCCACCGTCGAGCTGGTGCCGGACTTCGGCGACGTCGACGTCAGCAAGCTGACTGTCGTGCGTCACACCGCCGAAATCAATGACGCCGACATCGATCAGATGATCACCAACCTGCGCGAGCAGCGCCGCAGCTGGAGCCCGGTGGACCGGGGTGCCCAGGAGGGCGACCTGGTGGCGCTGGAAACCTGGTCGCAGGCTGGCGACGAGCGCCTGCCTGCCGAAGGCACCGAAAAGGGCAGCGTGGTGGTGGGCCAGGGCATGATGTTCGAGCAGATCGAACAGGGCCTGGTTGGCCTGGCCAAGGGTGAAGAGAAGACCCTGGACGTGGAGTTCCCGGCCGACTGGCGCGTGCCTGCGCTGGCTGGCAAGCAGGTCAAGGTCACTGTCAAAGCGGTGGACGTCTCCGCGCCGGTGCTGCCGGAGGTGGATGCCGAGTTCATCAAGAGCTTCGGCGTGAAGGGCGGTGACGTGGAGCAGTTCCGCAAGGACATCCGCGCCAACCTGGAGCGCGAGCTCAAGGGTGCCCTGATGAACCGCCTGCGTCGCGAAGTGGGCGAGCAGCTGATCGCCGCCTACGCCTCGGTCGAAATGCCGCCGCGCCTGGTCGACAATGAAGCCCGCGCCATGCTGGCCCAGCAGGTCGAGCAGATCCGCCGCAGCGGCCGCAACCCGGGTGAAATCCCGGCCGATGCCCATGAAGGCTTCAAGGACGCCGCCGCCAAGCGCGTGCTGGTCGGCCTGCTGGTCGGCGAAGTGGCCCGCAGGAACGACCTGCGCCTGGACCCCAAGCGCCTGAACGAAACCATGCGCCTGATCGCCTCGACCTATGAAGAGCCGGAGCAGGTCATTGAGATGTACCGCAACGACCCCCAGCTGATGAGTGGGCTGCAGAACCGCGTGATGGAAGAGCAGGTGATCGACTGGATCGCCGAGCGCGCCCAGCACACCGAGCAGCAGCTGTCGTTCCAGGACGCGATCCGCCAGTAAACGGTTCGCGTTTCACGCCCCGCGCCTCCGGCGCGGGGTCGCTCCCCCCCAAATAGGTGCCTCACAATGGACAACCGAACCACAGCCCTGAACATGGTTCCGATGGTGGTCGAACAGACCAGCCGCGGCGAGCGCGCCTATGACATCTATTCGCGCCTGTTGAAGGAGCGCCTGATCTTCCTCGTGGGCCCGATCGACGATCACATGGCCAACGTGGTGGTGGCGCAGCTGCTGTTCCTGGAAGCGGACAACCCGGAAAAGGACATCAGCATCTACATCAACTCGCCCGGTGGCGTGGTCACCGCCGGCATGGCGATCTACGACACCATGCAGTACATCAAGCCGGACGTGAGCACCATCTGCGTCGGTCAGGCCGCCTCGATGGGCGCGCTGCTGCTTGCGTCCGGTGCGGCCGGCAAGCGTTACGCCCTGCCCAATTCGCGCGTGATGATCCACCAGCCGCTGGGCGGCTTCCAGGGCCAGGCCACGGATATCGACATTCACGCCCGTGAGATCCTGACCCTGCGTTCGCGCCTGAACGAAGTGCTGGCCAAGCACACCGGGCAGTCGCTGGAGACCATCGCGCGCGATACCGAGCGCGACAACTTCAAGAGCGCGGCCGATGCGGTGGCTTATGGCCTGGTCGACCAGGTGCTCGAGCGCCGTCCGGAAGAGTCGATCACCCCGGCATGATGTGCCGCCAGACCGGGAAACCGGTCTGTTTCCGCAGGGTCGGGCTGGACTGGCGTCCTCCCGACCCTGTGCTATTCTCGAATCGAACCCCCGTTCAGCGGGTGGGGTAACTGGGTAAGCGAAGCATGAGCGAAGACCGCCAAGGTCGTTCCACGGAAACCGGCAAGATCCTCTACTGCTCCTTCTGCGGGAAGAGCCAGCATGAGGTGCGCAAGCTGATTGCTGGGCCGAGCGTGTTCATCTGTGATGAATGCGTGGAGCTGTGCAACGACATCATCCGTGAAGAGCTCGAGGAAAAGGCGCAGTCGGCGCGCAGTTCGCTGCCCAAGCCGCGCGAGATCCTCGAAGTCCTGGATCAGTACGTGATTGGCCAGAACCGGGCCAAGCGCACGCTGGCCGTGGCCGTGTACAACCATTACAAGCGCATCGAGAGCCGCCAGAAGAACGACGAAGTCGAACTGGCCAAGTCCAACATCCTGCTGGTCGGCCCGACCGGTTCGGGCAAGACGCTGCTGGCCGAAACGCTGGCCCGCCTGCTCAACGTGCCGTTCACCATGGCTGACGCCACCACGCTGACCGAAGCCGGTTACGTGGGCGAGGACGTGGAAAACATCATCCAGAAACTGCTGCAGAAGTGCGATTACGACGTCGAAAAGGCGCAGCAGGGCATCGTCTACATCGATGAGATCGACAAGATCTCGCGCAAGAGCGAGAACCCGTCGATCACCCGCGACGTGTCCGGTGAAGGCGTGCAGCAGGCGCTTCTGAAGCTGATCGAAGGCACCGTCGCCAGCGTGCCACCGCAGGGGGGGCGCAAGCACCCGCAGCAGGAATTCCTGCAGGTGGACACCAAGAACATCCTGTTCATCTGCGGTGGCGCGTTCGCCGGTCTGGACAAGGTGATCCAGGCGCGTTCCAACGACGCCGGCGGCATCGGATTCGGTGCCAAGGTGAAGAGCTCCGAGCGCAAGCAGGAAGTGGGCAAGGTGCTGGCCGAAGTCGAGCCGGAAGACCTGATCAAGTTCGGCCTCATCCCGGAATTCGTCGGCCGCCTGCCGGTGGTGGCGACCCTGGAAGAGCTGGATGAAGCAGCCCTGGTGAGGATCCTGACCGAGCCGAAGAATGCCATCACCAAACAGTTCAAGAAGCTGTTCGAGATGGAGCACGTCGAGCTCGAGTTCCGCCCGGACGCGCTGTCGGCCATTGCCCGCAAGGCGCTCAAGCGCAAGACCGGTGCCCGTGGCCTGCGTACCATCGTCGAATCGGTGCTGCTGGATACCATGTACGACCTGCCCTCGGCGGAAAACGTCAGCAAGGTGGTGGTGGACGAATCGGTGATCGAGCACAAGTCCGAGCCGTACCTGATCTACCAGACCCCGCCGGCCCCTGAACAGAAGGCGGCAGGCGCGGAATAATCGGTTCAAGCAATTGAATTGATGGACGTTTTTCAGAGCATCTTGCATCTGGACGCCGATGGCCCCATAACGGGGCCATCGGCTTTTTTGTATCCGGGCAACGCTGCCCGGAGGCCATCCCCACTGCTCAACTGGAGCCCACATGGCCCGTTCCCCAACTGAGACTCTCGACCTGCCGGTACTGCCGCTGCGCGACGTGGTGGTGTTCCCGCACATGGTCATTCCGCTGTTTGTCGGCCGTGACAAATCCATGCATGCGCTGGAGCAGGCGATGGAAGCGGACAAGCGCATCCTGCTGTTGGCGCAGAAGTCGGCCGAGACCGACGATCCCACCGCCGCCGATCTTTACCAGGTCGGCACCCTGGCCCAGGTGCTGCAGTTGCTGAAGCTTCCCGACGGCACCATCAAGGTGCTGGTCGAGGGCCTGTCCCGCGTCAACGTCACCCAGGTCACCGAGCGCGATGGCTCGCTGCACGGCGTGGCCGAGGAAATCGAATCGGACGACGCGCGCGAACCGCGCGAGGTCGAGGCCATCGCGCGCTCGCTGATGTCGCTGTTCGAGCAGTACGTCAAGACCAACCGCAAGCTGCCGCCGGAGCTGCTGCAGACCCTGGCCGGCATCGATGAGCCGGCACGCCTGGCCGACACCATCGCCGCGCACATCAGCGTGCGCCTGGCCGACAAACAGCGCCTGCTGGAAACCCTGCAGGTAGGCGATCGCCTGGAAATGCTGGTCGGCCTCGTCGACGGCGAAATCGACGTGCAGCAGATGGAGAAGCGCATCCGCGGCCGGGTCAAGTCGCAGATGGAGAAGAGCCAGCGCGAGTACTACCTCAACGAGCAGATGAAGGCCATCCAGAAGGAACTGGGCGATCTCGACGATGCGCCCGGCGAGCTGGAAGAGCTGGCGCGCAAGGTCGCCGAAGCAGGCATGCCCAAGCCGGTGGAAGCCAAGGCCAAGGCCGAGCTCAACAAGCTCAAGCAGATGTCGCCGATGTCGGCCGAGGCGGCCGTGGTGCGCAACTACCTGGAGTGGCTGCTGGGCGTGCCGTGGAAGAAGCGCACCAAGGTGCGCAAAGACCTCAAGGTGGCCCAGGACACGCTGGATGCCGATCACTTCGGCCTGGACAAGGTCAAGGACCGCATCCTGGAATACCTGGCGGTACAGTCGCGCGTGAAGCAGATGAAGGGCCCGATCCTGTGCCTGGTCGGCCCGCCCGGCGTGGGCAAGACCTCGCTGGGGCAGTCCATCGCCAAGGCCACCAACCGCAAGTTCGTGCGCATGAGCCTGGGCGGCGTGCGCGATGAGGCCGAGATCCGTGGTCACCGTCGCACCTATGTCGGCTCCATGCCGGGCCGGATCGTGCAGAACCTCAACAAGGTGGGAAGCAGGAACGCGCTGTTCGTGCTCGATGAGATCGACAAAATGTCGATGGACTTCCGTGGCGATCCGTCCTCGGCGCTGCTGGAAGTGCTCGACCCGGAACAGAACAACGCCTTCAACGATCACTACCTGGAAGTGGATCTGGACCTGTCCGAAGTGATGTTCGTGGCGACCTCCAACTCGCTCAACATCCCCGGCCCGCTGCTGGACCGCATGGAAGTGATCCGCATCCCCGGCTACACCGAGGATGAAAAGCTCAACATCGCCATGCGCTACCTGGTGCCCAAGCAGCTCAAGGCCAATGGCCTGAAGCCGGAGGAACTGGAAATCGAGGCCGACGCCATCCAGGACGTGGTGCGCTACTACACCCGTGAATCGGGCGTGCGCAACCTCGAGCGCGAAGTGGCCAAGATCTGCCGCAAGGTGGTGAAGGAAATCGCGCTGGGCGGTCCGGACGTGCTGGCCAAGCCGGCCAAGGCCGGCAAGAAGGCCGCGGCGAAGAAGAAGGCGCTGGTGGTGGTCAACGGCAGGAACCTGGAAAAGTACCTGGGCGTGCGCCGCTTCGACTTCGGCCGTGCCGAGGAGCAGAACGAAGTGGGCCTGGTCACCGGCCTGGCCTGGACCGAAGTGGGCGGCGACCTGCTGCAGATCGAATCCACCCTGGTCCCGGGCAAGGGTGCGCTGATCCTGACCGGGCAGCTGGGCAACGTCATGAAGGAATCGGCCTCGGCCGCGCTGTCGGTGGTGCGTTCGCGTGCCGAGCGGCTGGGCATCGATGCCGAGTTCCTGCAGAAGCACGATGTGCACGTGCACGTACCCGATGGTGCCACCCCGAAGGATGGCCCCAGCGCCGGCATCGCGATGGTGACCTCGCTGGTGTCGATGCTGACCCGGGTGCCGATCCGCGCCGAAGTAGCCATGACCGGCGAGATCACCCTGCGTGGGCGGGTCACCGCCATCGGTGGCCTGAAGGAAAAACTGCTGGCGGCGCTGCGCGGTGGCATCACCACCGTGATCATCCCCGAAGAGAACCGCAAGGACCTGGCCGACATCCCGGCCAACGTTACCCGCGACCTGAAGATCATTCCGGTGAAGTGGATTGAGGAAGTGCTGGACCTGGCGCTGGAAACGCCGCTGACCGCGCCGAAGCCCAAGAAGGATGGGCAACGCGTCACAGTGCGAGGCAAGGGCAAGACAGCTTCCACCACGCGCGTCAAGCACTGACGCGCGGGCAGGAAGTGCCCGAAACCCGCGTCGTTATTGGCTTTTCAGCTTGCGCGGGTAGGGGTGCGCTGGTATAAAAGCACCACTCGCAAGCCAGCAGACGCTGGCGGGTGCGAATCGAGAACTTCACTGGCGTCCGGCCACGTTGTGGGTCGGATGCTTCACTGTCGAACATGCGGAATCCCCGCCAAAGGAGCTGTACAGAATGAACAAGACCGAATTGATCGACGCCGTTGCCGAAGCCGCGGACCTGACCAAGGCCGAGTCGAGCCGCGCTGTCGATGCCGTCATCGCGTCCGTCACCAAGGCCCTGAAGGGCGGTGATGCGGTGACCCTGGTGGGCTTCGGTACGTTCCAGGTGCGCGACCGCGCTGCCCGTACCGGCCGCAACCCGAAGACCGGCGACACCATCAAGATCGCTGCATCGAAGAATCCGTCGTTCAAGGCTGGCAAAGCCCTGAAGGATGCCGTAAACTAAGCGGCTTGCTGGGGTGCTTAGCTCAGCGGTAGAGCGTCTCCTTTACACGGAGAGGGTCGGGGGTTCGAAACCCTCAGCACCCACCATGCGCCGCCAGTAAAAAAGTTTGAAATGTGGAGCGGTAGTTCAGCTGGTTAGAATGCTGGCCTGTCACGCCGGAGGTCGCGGGTTCGAGTCCCGTCCGCTCCGCCAGTTTCAACGAGGCCCCTGAGCGATCGGGGGCCTTGTTTTCTGCAACGATCCAGATCGTCGTGGAAGGCAGCAACAAGGTTTTAGTGCGGAGCGGTAGTTCAGCTGGTTAGAATGCTGGCCTGTCACGCCGGAGGTCGCGGGTTCGAGTCCCGTCCGCTCCGCCAGTTACAAAAAATCCTCGAAAAGCATTACTTCGGGGTGGGTTTTCTGAATATCTTCGGATATAATGAGCGCCTGCAAAGTTTCAAGCGCGGAGCGGTAGTTCAGCTGGTTAGAATGCTGGCCTGTCACGCCGGAGGTCGCGGGTTCGAGTCCCGTCCGCTCCGCCAATTCTTGAAGGCCCCTGGTGCAGACCAGGGGCTTTTCTTTTTTGCGCGATGCCCGTCTGCCGGGCGCCCCTGTTGGGGAGTGGCGCGAAGCGGGGTACACTGCCGGATTCGCCAATCGGGCCTTGATTTTTCCCATGCTGCAGAAACTTCGCGACAAGACCTCGGGCTGGATCGTTACCGTGATCCTGGGGCTGCTGATGATTCCGTTCCTGTTCGTGATCGACTCCAGCTATCTGGGCGGTGTCGGTGCGCAGAACGTTGCCAAGGTGGCAGCGCCGCCGACCTGGTGGCGCTCGGCGCCGTCGTGGTGGCCGATGTCGCTGCTGTGGCAGCACCATGAAATCAGTGCGGAAGAATTCCGTACCCGATTCGAGCAGGCCCGCCAGCAGGCCCGCCAACAGCAGGGCGAGAACTTCGACCCGCGCGAGTTCGAAAGCGCCGAAAACAAGCGTGCCGTGCTCGACCAGATGGTCGACGAGCAGGTCGTGCGCCTGGCAGGTGAACAGTCGGGCATCGTCATCAGCGACGCCGCCGTGCGCGACACCATCGCCTCCATCCCGGCGTTCATCGGTGCCGATGGCAAGTTCAACCAGGATCAGTACCGCCTGGCACTGAGCACCGGCAATCCGCCGCGCACCCCGGCGCAGTTCGAAACGCTGGTGCGCGAAAGCCTGCAGCAGTCGATCATTCCGCAGGCGCTGCAGGAATCGGGCTTTGTCACCAGCGCCGAGGCCGAGCGGCTGATGAAGCTGCTGGGTGAGACCCGCGACGTTGAAATCGCCGCGCTGCCCGAACTGCCGGCCGATACCGCCGAAGTGACCGACGCGCAGATCAAGCAGTGGTACGACAGCCATCCGAAGGATTTCCGCCAGCCGGAAACCGTGTCGCTGGAGTTCGTGGAAATCAACGCGGCCACCCTGCCGCCGGCGGCTGCCGCCGACGAGGCCACGCTGCGCAAGCGCTATGCCGATGAAAAGGCGCGGTTCTCCACGCCCGAGGCCCGCCTTGCGTCACATATCCTGATTGCCGCCGACGGCAGCGATCCGGCCAAGCTCAAGGCTGCTGAAGCCAAGGCAGCCGCGTTGGCTGCGCAGGCCAAGGCGCCGGGTGCGGATTTCGCCGCGCTGGCCAAGGCCAATTCGGACGACACCGGCTCCAAGGCCACCGGGGGTGACCTGGGCTGGGTGGAACGCGATTCGATGGTCAAGCCGTTCGAAGATGCGCTGTTCGGCATGAAGGCAGGCGAGGTGAGTGCACCGGTCAAGACCGAGTTCGGTTACCACGTGCTGCAGCTGCGCGAGGTCCGTGGTGGCCAGCAGCGTCCGTTCGAGGAAGTCCGTGACCAGCTTGCCGCCGAGCAGCTCAAGGCCGACAACGAAGGCGCGTTCTCCGAACTGAGTGGCCGCCTGGTCGACCAGGTGTACAAGAACCCGACCTCGCTGCAGGGCGCGGCCGATGCGCTGAAGCTGAAGGTGCAGACCATTGGCCCGTTCACCCGCGACACCGCCAGCGGCATTGCCGCCAACCCCGCGGTGCTGCGTGCGGCGTTCTCCGATGTGCTGGTGCAGGACGGCACCGTGAGCGACCCGATCGCGATCACGCCCGACCACAGCGTGATGATCCGCGTGACCGACCACAGCCCGGAACAGGCGTTGCCGCTGGACAAGGCCCGCGACGGCGTGATTGCCGCGATCCGTGCCGACCGCAACCGCCAGGTCTCGGCCAAGGCCGCCGACGCGCTGCTGGCCAAGCTCAAGGCCGGGCAGAGCCTGCAGGCCGTGGCCGCCGAAGAAAAGCTGCAGCTCAGCCCGCTGCCCGGCCTGCCGCGCACCCAGCCGGTGCCGACTCCGGAGATCAACCGCGCCGTGTTTGCTGCCCCGGCTCCGACCGAAGGCAAGCCGAGCTACGGCAAGGTCGCCGTGCAGGACCGTTACGTGGTGTTTGCGGTCAACAAGGTGACCCCCCCGAATCTGGCTGAAGTGCCGGCCGAGCAGAAGCAGCAGTTCAAGGACCAGCTGGACCAGGTCGACGGCATGGCCTCGGCCAAGGCCTTCATCCAGGCCATGCGCAAGCACTACAAAGTGCAGATCGAAGAAGCGAACCTCTAAGGGTTCGCTGAGCGCATACGAAAAAAGGCCCGGCAATGCCGGGCCTTTTTTTGTCACGCCTTGTCCGCCTCAATCCTCGACGCGCAGCACCGCGCCGGGCTTGAGCACACTGCTGCCGCTGAGGTTGTTCAGCGAAAGCAGCGCTTTCAGCGGCATCCCGTAGCGCTTGGCGATCGTCCATGCCGATTCGCCGTTGCGCACGGTGTGCCGGCGTGCCTTCGGGCGATCGGCGCTGGCCACGCTGCGGCCGGCCAACTGGGTCTCGGTACGCGGGCTGACCGTGTCCGAGACCGGCGCGTCGGCCTTGGCCAGCATCACCGAGGGATCGACAGGTGCGTGGGTGGCCGGGGCCAGCACAGTCACCTGGCCGCTGGGACGGCCTTTGCCGGTGGCCAGGGCCGGGTTGAGCCGGGCGATGCGCGCCGGGTCCAGCGCCCGCTGCGCGGCCCACTGCTGCACGCTGGTGCCGGCCGGCAGGGTATGTCCCTTCAGCACGGGCACGGTGCGGTCCAGCGAGGCCATCACGGCCGGCGTGGTTTCGGCATCTTCCAGCACGCAGGCCAGCGCGTGCAGCTTTTCAACGTAGGAATAGGTTACCGGCGAGAGCCCCGGCAATGCGGCGGGCCGCGCGTTCTGGGCGTTCATGCCCGCTTTCCGCAGCGATTGGAGCACCCGGTACTCGCCGGCGTTGTAGGCCATGGTCGCCAGGCGCCAGTCGCCGCCGAACATCCCATGCAGGGTTTTGAGGTAGCGCACTGCGGCCTGGGTGGAATCGACGGCGGACAGGCGCCCGTCATAGCCGCTGGTCATCTGAACGCGATGGTTTTTCGCGGTGGTGGCGATGAACTGCCACAGGCCCGCCGGTCCGGCGCCATTGCGTGCATTTGGCCGATAGCCGCTTTCCACGAACGGGATCAGGGCGAACTCGGTAGGCAGGTCTGCCTTACGCAGCTCCTCGACCACATAGCCGAACAGCACGAGGGCGTCGTCATCCTGATTGGCCAGGCGTGACGGCGCATGGGCAAACTGCTTCTGCCAGCGCGGGCTGGTGGCCTCGGCATTGCAGGTCGGTTCGGCCAGACCCTCGCGGAAACTGGCGAAGATCTCCTGGCCATTGCGGACCGAGGGCGCTGGAAGGGCAGCGGGGTCCAGTGGCAGCTGCGAAAGTCCGGCCACGTTCTGCGACATTCCCGCACTCAACGACTGGGCGCCCGCGGTGCCGGCCAGGGCGATCGCCAGGCCTGCCGCGAGCGGCAACCATCGCCGACTCATGTTCGGAATCCGTCTTTCCAGCCCCGCAGACCCGCCAGGACATCGACTTCATCGGTGACGGGGCGACCGAGATGCTGGCTGACAGCAGCGCGGACGGCGGGTGTATCGGTTCGCAGGAACGGGTTGCATTCCAGCTCGCTTGCCAATGTTACGGGCAGCGTTGGGCGTTCATCGCGGCGCATGGCCAGTGCCTCCTCTTGGCGTCGCGCTAGCGCGGCGTTGGCGGGGTCGACATGCCGCGCGAAGACGGCATTTGACACGGTGTACTCATGGCCGCAGCACAACAACAGGTGCGGCGGCAGGGACGCCAGCTTGAGCAGGGAAGCCAGAAGCTGGGGTGGCGTACCTTCGAACATCCGGCCACAGCCCAGGCTGAACAACGCATCGCCACTGAAAAGATGTTCAGCGCTGTGAAATGCGATATGCGACCGGGTGTGTCCGGGCACGGATACTACGTGCATCTCCAGCCCCAGTGCCTGAATGCATTCACCTTCGCCCACCCGGCGCGTGGCGCCGGGAATGCGCTGATCGTCCGGGGCGATCACCTCAAGGCCCGGAAACCGGGCCTGCAGCTCTGCCACGCCGCCGATATGGTCTTCGTGGTGGTGGGTGAGCAGTACCGTGTGCGGGTGCCAGCCGTGCTGCGCTGCGGCGGCCAGTACGGGGGCAGACTGGCCGGGGTCGACCACGATCGCGCGGCCGTCGTCGGCGACCAGCGCCCAGATGCAGTTGTCCGCGAATGCGGGTAGGGCAGTCAGTCGCATAGAATTGGACCATGCCCGCCGCGCCGAGCCCCCGTCAAGCTTCCGTCGCATCCTGGTTTGATACTGAACCGGCGCAGGCGTTGCGTGAGCTGGAGCGGAAGGCACTTGAACCGGTGCTGGCGTCGTACCCACTGAACCCCTGGTTGTGGATCGCGCCGACCCCGGCCTGGCTGGAGGCGGCCGCGCTGCCGGGGCAGGGTGTGCGCCTGTACCGCAGCGAAGGCGGCTACACCGGCGATGTCACCTGCGCGCTGCCGCTGCCGTTCCAGAGTGAGAGCTTCAATGCCATCGTGCTGCAGCACGTGACCGCGCGCGACGCCGAACATCTCATCGTCGAATGCGAGCGCGTGCTGATGCCGGGTGGGCGCCTGTGGCTGTCCACCCTCAATCCGTTCAGCCCGTTCCGCAGCCAGTGGCGCCGGCACGGGCTGGTAGTGCGCACCCCGCAGCGGCTGCGCCACAGCCTGGAGCGGGCGGGGCTTGCGTGTGACGACCTGGCCTGGCTGGGCCCGATGTGGCGCGACCGCGCCCCCGAGCGCGGCAGCATCGCCGCGCTGCGCGCGGCCTGCCTGTTCACTGCCGAAAAACGCACCCTGGCCCTGCCAGGACCTACGCCACTGCCGGTACGCCGTTGGCACGGCACCGTGGCGACTTGATTTGGAGTTGTATTGAAAACGATTGAAATCCACACCGACGGTTCCTGCCTCGGCAATCCCGGTCCCGGTGGCTGGGCCGCGCTGATGCGCTACAAGGGCCACGAGCGTGAGCTGAGCGGCGGCGAAGCGCACACCACCAACAACCGGATGGAGCTGATGGCGGCCATCTCCGGCCTGGAAGCACTGACTGAACCGTGCGAGATCGTGCTGTTCACCGATTCGCAATACGTGCGCCAAGGCCTGACCCAGTGGCTGCCGGGCTGGATCCGCAAGAACTGGAAAACCGCCGGCGGCGACCCGGTCAAGAACCGCGACCTGTGGGAGCGGCTGCATGCGGCCACCCAGAAGCACAGCATCGACTGGCGCTGGGTGAAGGGCCATTCCGGCGACCCGGACAACGAGCGGGTGGATACGCTGGCGCGCGACGCCGCGATCCGGATCCGTGCTGCCGGCCCGGTACACTAAGCCCATGCGTCAGATCATCCTCGATACCGAAACCACCGGCCTGGAATGGCGCAAGGGCAACCGCATCGTCGAAATCGGCTGCGTGGAGCTGCTTGAGCGGCGCCCGAGCGGCAACAACTTCCACCAGTACCTCAAGCCGGACTGCGAGTTTGAACAGGGCGCCCAGGAGGTTACTGGACTGACCCTGGAGTTCCTGGCGGACAAGCCCGTATTCGCGCAGGTGGCCGAAGAATTCCTCGCCTACATCGACGGCGCCGAGCTGATCATCCACAACGCCGCGTTCGACCTGGGCTTCCTGGATTACGAACTGTCGTTGCTGGGCGACCAGTACGGAAAGATCACCGACCGCTGCACGGTGATCGATACGCTGAAGATGGCGCGCGAGCGCTATCCGGGCCAGCGCAACTCACTGGACGCGCTGTGCAAGCGGCTGGGCGTGGACAACGCGCACCGCCAGCTGCACGGTGGCCTGCTCGATGCGCAGATCCTGGGCGATGTGTACATCGCCCTGACCTCCGGGCAGGAAGAGATCGGCTTTGGTTCGGCCGATGACGCCCGCCCGGGCACCGCCCATGCGCAGGCTTTCGACACCAGCCGTCTGCTGCCTCGCCCGCGCGTGGTGGCAACGGCATCGGAACGGGAGGCGCACGAAGCGCGCCTGGCCAAGCTGCGCAAGAAGGCCGGGCATGCCATCTGGGATGGCCCGAAGGTCGAAGAGGCGGTGGCATAGCCACCGCGGTAGGTCACGACCGTTGGTCGTGACCCGGTTGAATCAATGGCAGCGCACCAGAATCACCGTGATGTTGTCCGACCCACCACCATCCAGCGCGGCCGCCACCAGCGTATCCACGCATTCCTGCGCGCTGGCGTCGTCGTAGGCCAGGGTGCGGGCGATGCCGGTGTCTTCCACTTCCTCGGTCAGCCCGTCGCTGCACAGCAGCAGCTGCATGCCCGGGCGCAGCTCGCCGGCGGTGGTGGCCACATTCAGGTGCGCGGGATCGGTCACTCCCAGCGCCTGGGTCACCACGTTGCGGTGCGGGTGCGCGCGCGCTTCTTCGGCCGTGAGGTTGCCCTGCGCCACCATTTCCTGCACCACGCTGTGGTCCTGGCTGAGCTGTGCCAGTTTGCCGTCGCGCCACAGATAGGCACGGCTGTCGCCGACCCAGGCCACTTCATAGCGGTTGCCATGGACCCGTGCGGCCACCACGGTGGTGCCCATCGGCAGGCTGTCATTGCGGCGGCGCGACGTGCGAATGATTTCCTCATCGGCCACCCGGATCGCGTGCGCCAGCGTGGCGCCCTGGCGGATCTCGCGCACGATGGTTTCACGCGCCAGCGCGCTGGCCGCCTCGCCACAGGCGTGCCCGCCCATGCCATCGGCCACCAGCCACAATGCCAGCTCTCCGTCCCCGTAGTAGGTGTCCTCATTGAGGTCACGGCGCAGGCCAGGGTGGGTCAGGTGTCCGAATTCGATCATGGAGGTGCGCAGGCCAGGAGTGTATTGCCGAGGGATAACGGCATGATCGCGGCCCTGCGGACATCCGGCAAGGCATCGATACAGAAGAAATTCATCGGGAGCGCCGGAATGGCTTGCCGTCGGCGGCTCCTGACCGTATTATTCGCTCCCCGGTTCGCCGGGGACCATCTGGAGAGGTGGCAGAGCGGTTGAATGTACCTGACTCGAAATCAGGCAGGCGTTTATAGCGCCTCGGGGGTTCGAATCCCCCCCTCTCCGCCAGACACGCGAAAAAGGCCACCCATTGGGTGGCCTTTTTTGCGTGCCTGACGGAGAGGGGGGATTGCAACGGCGCGTAGCGCCGTTGCCCCCGCATTGCTTCCTCTCCCCGCCCCTGTCGGGGCAGCCCCTCAACAGAGGGGCTTGTTACGGCGTTGGGGCGTGCGAACGGTGGCTGCGCGGACGCTGCGCTCGCGCTGTGTTCGTTAAACTGGGGCCATTCAAAACGGAACATCTCCCATGACCGCTGAAATTTCTGTTCCTGTGTCCTTTGGTGAGTTGCTGGACAAGATCTCGATCCTGCAGATCAAGTCCGAGCGGATCAGTGATCCGGCCAAGCTGGCCAACATCCGGGCCGAGCTGAGTGCGCTGGAGAAGACGTGGATGGCGCATCCGGCCGGCGGCACGGACATCGCCAAGCTGCGCGTGGAGCTCAAGGACATCAACGAGCAGCTCTGGGATATCGAGGACAACATCCGCCTCAAGGATCAGGCCGCCGAGTTCGATGATGCGTTCGTCGCCCTGGCGCGCAGCGTGTACCAGAAGAACGACACCCGCGCCCGGATCAAGAAGGACATCAACCTGGCGCTCGGCTCGGTCTACGTCGAAGAGAAGTCCTACAAGGATTACAGCGGGCGCGGCTGATCGGCCACGTAGCGTTCGAAGGCGGCAATGCCGTCTTCGACCGTGATCAGCTGCATCACATCGTCGAACTCGACCTTGGTGCCCCACTTGAGTTCGCTGGCCGGTTTGCCCAGGAACTTCCGCGCCGCGTCGTCATAGCGGTCCACGCAGTAGCGGCGATCGGAATAGGGGCCGCTGCGGTGCGGGTTGCTGGCCGCATGCAGGCCCAGCACCTTGGTGCCCATCGCGTTGGCAATGTGCATCGGGCCCGAATCCGGGGTCATCACCAATGCAGCGCGGGCCAACAGGGGCGGCAGCTGCTTGAGCGTGTCTTTCCCCACCAGGTCCAGCGCCGGGGCACTCAGCTGGGCCTGGATGGCGTCGGCCATGCCACGTTCCAGTTCGCTGCGGCCGCCGCACAGCACCACCCGCCAGCCGCGCGCCACCGCATGGTTGGCCACCGCAGCGTAGCGATCGGCATACCAGTTGCGACGCACGTGGCTGGAACAGGGCGAGATCATCAGCACCGGCCGGCCATCGTCCTGCCATTGCGCCTGCGCCCATTCCACTGCCGCCGGCGGTATCGCCAGGTCCCAGCTGACCCCGGTCTGGCGGATGCCCAGTGGTTCGCAGAAGCTGCCGATCGCATCGAGCACGTGGATGCCGGGGCGGTCGGGGATGCGTTCGTTGATGAAAAGGCCGTGCAGGTCCTTGGAGCGCGCCTTGTCATAGCCGATCCGGCGCACCGCCGGGACGAATGCCGACAGCACGTTGGCGCGGAAGGCCACCTGCATCTGCAGCAGCGCCTCGAAGCGCCCCGGCGGCAGCGACGCGCGCAGGGCGCGCATGCCGGCCAGCCCGGTCTTCTTGTCGTAGGCATGGAACACCACGCCCGGCAGGCCGTCCAGCAGCTTGTGCCCGGCCTTGTCGATGATCCAATGCAGTTCGGTCCCCGGCCGTGCCTGCTGCAGGGTGCGCACCAGCGGCACCACATGGGTGACGTCGCCCAGCGCGGACAAACGCAAAAGACACAAGGAAGAGGACGCTGATGCCATGGTGTTGTTAGACTCGAAGGAATGGTCGCATTCGACGCCACTGAAGCGCTGACGCCCTGCCGCGATGGACGCGGCATGGGTGCCATTCTGTTCGACCGCGAACGGCTGCGGCAAGCCGAGATCAGCCTGTTCTCACCGGCGCACTGGGGCGACCGGGCGCGCCCGGTCGGCGATGGTGGCCGCGGCGGGGCCTGGTTCGTGGATGCGCCGTTTGGCCATTGCGTGCTGCGCCAGTACCTGCGCGGCGGCATGGCAGCCAAGCTCAGCCATGACCAGTACCTGTGGCGGGGCGCCAACCGCACCCGCAGCTTCGCCGAGTTCCGCTTGATGCGCGCGCTGCGCGCGCTGAAGCTGCCGGTGCCGCGCCCGATCGCCGCGTTCTACATGCGTGAGGGCATGCGCTACCGTGCTGCCATCCTGATGGAGCGCCTGGAAGGCGTGCGTTCGCTGGCCGACCGCGCCCTGGTGGCGGGGCGGGGCGCGCCCTGGGAGGAAACCGGCCGGCTGATCGCGCGCTTCCACCGCGCCGGGCTGGATCATGCCGATCTCAACGCCCACAACATCCTGTTCGATGCCAACGGCCACGGCTGGTTGATCGATTTCGACCGCGGCGTGCAGCGCATCCCGGCCACCGCCTGGCGCGAGCGCAACCTCAAGCGGCTGCACCGGTCGCTGGTGAAGCTGCGCGGCGAGCGCAGCCACGACGAGGTCGAGAAGGACTTCGCACGGCTGCGCCGGGCCTACGACCTGGCCTGGAACCGGGGCTACTGATGGACTGGGCACTGCGCTTCATGGGGGTCGGCAACGCGTCGGCCGTGCAGCTGGGTTCGCCGATGGCGGTGATCGAGCGCGGCGGCCAGCCGTGGCTGACCATCGACTGCGGTGGCGAGGGCCTCACCGCCTTCCTGGCCCAGTACGGGCGCATGCCCGATGCGCTGTTCGTGACCCATGTGCACCTGGATCACGTGGCCGGCTTCGAGCGTCTGTTCGTGGACGCCTACTTCTCGCCGCAGCGGCGCGGCCGCATCCGGCTGTATGTACCCGCCACGGTGGTGCCGCTGCTGCACCGGCGCGTGGCCGATTACCCCAACGTTCTGGCCGAAGGTGGCGCCAACTTCTGGGATGCCTTCCAGCTGATCGTGGTGGGCGAGGCGTTCTGGCATGACGGCGTGCGCCTGGAAGTATTCCCGGTGCGCCATCACTGGCCCGAAACCGCCTACGGCCTGCGCCTGCAGGGCGCGCTGGTGTGGAGCGGCGACACCCGCCCGATTCCGGAAATGCTGGCGCGCTACGCGGCCGACGACGAACTGATCGCGCACGACTGCGGCCTGCATGGCAACCCATCGCATACCGGCGTGGACGATCTCGAACGCGAGTACAGCGCGGAACTGCAGGCGCGGATGGTGCTCTATCACTACGCGAGCGACGCCGACGGTGCAGCGCTGCGCCAGCGTGGGCATCGCGTGGCGGTGCCGGGC
The DNA here is from genome assembly GCF_043204395.1 of Stenotrophomonas sp. NPDC047960. Taxonomy (NCBI): domain Bacteria; kingdom Pseudomonadati; phylum Pseudomonadota; class Gammaproteobacteria; order Lysobacterales; family Lysobacteraceae; genus Stenotrophomonas; species Stenotrophomonas sp. NPDC047960. The sequence continues at coordinate 126,629 of NZ_JBIDBX010000001.1, forward strand.
GAATGCGTGGCGCTGGCCGAGCCAACGGCCCCCAGGCCTGCGGCCTGATATCCAGACAGGGAATGGGCCGCCCAAACGGGTGACGGCCCCGCCGGCTGACCTCGGCGCCCGCGTCGATCGATACCGTTGCTGCCTTCCGGCCCTGGCGGGATTTTCGACCTAGCGTCGCGAGGGGCCGACGGGGCCGCCATAGAGACGTGTGCAGGCAGGACAAGGTCCCGCAGTGCAGCCACGCATTCTATCCCAACCGCCGCCAGCAACGCCAGCCACCCGATGCCCGCCCACGCGTAGCGACACGCCATGCGTGTCCGACGGATAGCTGAATCCCATGTAGCCCCCAACGTCCAACTCACGCCGCCCCGACCCCCAGCGGCTAAAATGCCCGCACATCTGGAGGAACGGCCTCCCCCGCATCGGGCATCAAACGACCAGGACGGCCTGGCCCCATCAAAGGAGGCCTCATGGCCTGGATCTATCTACTGGCAGCCGGTGTACTGGAAATCGTCTGGGCGTTTGCGATGAAGCAGTCCGACGGTTTCAGCAAGCTCACCCCCTCCATCATCACCATTGCCGGCATGATCGCCAGCTTCTGGCTGCTGGCGTCGGCCATGCGCACGCTGCCGCTGGGCACCGCTTACACGATCTGGACCGGCATCGGTGCGGTCGGTGCGTTCGTGATCGGCATCGTGTTCCTCGGCGAGCAGGTCAGCGCGATGCGGATTGCCGCGGCGGTGCTGATCGTGAGCGGGCTGGTGCTGATGAAGGTGTCGAGCGCGTAAGCGCGAAAGCCTGCTTCGTTCGGTGGTCATGCCCTACCGGGGCGTTGACCACCGTCCACCCATCACGTCGCCACGACCACTGGGGACGCCGCTGTTAGGGTTGGTTCCCAAACAACTGCCGATCCTGCTGATCAGCACTTGGACGCATGACCTACGCCGAAGAACTGCTTTCCTGAACCCGAATTTCCCGCCACGCAGAGCGCAGTACGCGCAGTGCGGAGCGCAGGAACATAACCAGCAAGGCCGCTGCGATCAGCAGATCGGGCCAGCCGGCGCCTAACGCCCACACCGCGAGCGCGGCCAGCAGCACCGCCACGCCTTCGAAAATGTCATTGCGCGAGCATTCCCACGCTGAGGCCATGTTGACGTCGCCGTTGCGGAACGGATTCAGCAGCCACAGGCATACGCCATTGGCGGCGAGGTTCAGCGCACCGGCGATGCCCATGCCTTCAAACAGCGGTACGGCCGGGTGTGTCAGTCGCCAGCCGATCTGCACCGCCACCGCAATGGCTGCACCGAGAATCAGCAGTCCCTTCAACAGTGCCACCCGCGCCTTGGCGCGCATCGATGCGCCGACTACGGCCAGACTGATCGCATAGGTCAGTGCATCGCCGAGGTTGTCCAGGCTGCCGGAGAGCAGGGAGGACGAATGGCTCCACCAGGCGGCCGCCGCCATCATCACGAAGGTGGCGAGGTTGATCGCCAGCACGATGCGCAGCACGCGGCGCTGCTTTGCCTGGAGGGCGGCGACGTCGACGATTTTTCCGCAGCCGCAGCATTCGGACATGGGGGTACGTGATCTGATGGGGTGCCCCATTGTAGAGCCACGCCCTGCGTGGCTTCGCGGTGCTGAACGAAGGGCAGCCACGCAGGGCGTGGCTCTACCTGAGTTCGCGATAGACGCAGCTTGAATCATGGATTTACGACCCAGGGAAGGGCGATGCCCCTCTATGACAACGCGCCGCCCCTCATTCTGGATCAACTGCGCAGAATCGCGGGCGGTGAGCGGGTCGGCATCGTGGAAATCGGCGAGCTCACGGTCAGTCAGTTCGATGAACTGGTTCGGCAAAAGAGAGAGCTGGGGCATGAGCCGCCCGCCAGCAGGATGCTCGTCTACCTAGGCAGGCACCGCTATGAAAGTCGGGTGCGCAAGGATGGTTATCTGCCCTGCGATCTGGTGTGTAAGCTGCAGGCCGCACTCGCATGCAGTTCGGTGATAGAGACGCACCGGCACATGACGGCAGTGGTCAGCACGAACGACCGGAATGATGGTCATGGAAACAAGGTCCGCGACAGGGCGATTCTTGAACTTCAGGCGCGCAAGCCGAGAGCCGAGGTCTTTTCTGTGGTTCCGAAGGGAGATCTCATCCGGCCCAAAAAGCAACAAAGCCCCTGATCGGGGCTTTGTCTTGTACACACCTCCCCGGATAACAGAAACCGCCGGCGGCAGGTGTATGGGCAATCAGTCCCCGGATAACAAGAACGGCCGGCGGCACTGACTGCAATGGGATGCTATCTCGTGTCCGGTGCCATGGCAATGCATGAAATTTTAGAGCCACGCCCTGCGTGGCTTCGCGGTGCTGAATGGAGGGCAGCCACGCAGGGCGTGGCTCTACCGGGAAGGTCGCCCTTCGGGCGACGTTGCTTGTCCGGCGGGTTGGTCGAATCTGGCACGGTTCATTGCCGGGGATTGCTGGGCCCATCCATGGGCCAGCCCTTCCGCGCTTTGCGCGGAAGGGCCAGCCATTCGGCTGTCCGGACTCGCTCCGCGCCGAGATAGGACTGAGGCGCCCGTTGGATGAACGCGTCGCCACGCGCCAGTGCATTACCGCTGAACCTTTCATTCCCCGATCTCCGCCGGGCAAACGCAAAAGGCCGCCCCTGGGGGCGGCCTTTTGCGTTTGTCTGGCGGAGAGAGGGGGATCGGATCGACCCTAACCTAACCTCTTGACCCTGCAGCAGATCGCAAACCAGACATGTGTCCTGTGTTGTGTCCTGCAATGATAAGACAGCTGGAAGATATTTCCCACGGGACAGTTATCCTTTCCGCCTGTTTGGCGAAGTAGTTGCCGTAACTTGGGGAGAAAGCTGGGACTGCTTCACCATCTTCGCTACGTCATCCTGTATTCCTTGAATCAGCTTCTTGGACAGTTTGATGGCTCGGTCTTTCCTTTCCTTTCGCAAGCTGTCCACAACCTGGGCAAGACAAGGCTCGAGTGAAGGGTCGAACTTCAGCTCATATACGTCCATTTCCTTCCGGAGGGCGTTTGCGAAGGCGGCGACAGATTCCGTGGTTAGGGTGAGCCAACCCGGGGGTATTTGGCGCTGTTGGGAAGGCCCATAAGCAAAGAGTGTCGCCAAATTCTTCGTATTATCAGTGAAAGAGGCCTTGGGTATTTGTGCGCTCTTCCATAGGGTCTCCGCCAAGCGAGTCTTCCTGCTCGACTTGATTTTTCCCGTCTTTGATGTGCTCTCAATCTTCTTTAGGCGTGTTAAATACCTGTTTTTCTTATCTTCCCGTGCCGAGGTGTATGCGGCATGTAGGCCTGCGAGGTCCGACATGGGGACGCACGAGAATACGTCGCGCTGGTAAATCAAGTAGTGTATCCAATCCAAGTGCTTTAGTTCGGCACTTTTGTTGGCATTGGTCAGAATGGACTTTCCATGGTCAAGCAGGCGAAGAAACTGCGGCTCTGCTATTCGATCCGGTGAGCTGCGAGCGGGGGAGATCCGGTGAACGTTGAACGTCGCAGTTCCCTGCAGCATTCGCTTCGCTTGAAACACTGCGGCGCGGGTTATGTCGCTGTCGACTCTGAGGATTAGGGCAAAGTCAGCTCCTGTTGCTGGCTCCGCATGATCTTCATTCCCGTTTTTCTTGTATTTTACCCAAGTGAAGTCTGGGGCGATTCCATATGCTTCACTGCACCATGGAGCCGTCGACCCTATGGTTGCAAGCAAGCCGCTAGTCGTCGACTCTTCATCCTCGACGATGAAGTTTCCATCCAAGATGAACTCCTGTAGTCCAACATGAAGAGTGGAGGAGAGTGCGGTCTTCTCAAACGGATTTCCCTCCTTGGGGTGCTTTGCGTCTATCACCTGCTTGATGCTGCGCGTGCGTTTCAATGCGGTTGCCTGCGTCTTTTACCAGCGACCGGTCAATACTAGCAGCATGGTGAACTTTCATTGCAGACAAGATTTTGGCGGTGATCGGCAGTCCGTGTCTTTCAATCAGATTGTCAAGGCTTCGCTCCAAGTCATTCTCGGATGGGGGCGCTTTTCCGTCAAGAACCGATACGGCGGAAGGAGTCCTTTCGGACAGGCCCAGGAGCCAGTCACGAACTTGTCGCGCACTCCGGTCTCCCAAGCGAGTGCATTCCAGTGCCAGTCGCCCTAAATAGATGTTCAATTCGACAATGGTTTCGGCCTCGACAACGCTGTGAGTTACAGCTTCTCGCAGAGTCTTGTGGGAGGGTCCGATACTTTGGTGATTGACGCTATCTCGCACTATCCATTCGCGCCTATCGTTCTGACGTTCTATGGATAGGCCGAACTTCGCGATTCTGGCGCTAGCCTGAATCCTATTCACTAGATTCCTTCTCGAAATAATAGTGAAAATAGCTCGCGCATCGGACTTGTCAATCCTTAGGGGCCTGGTTTCCTTATCCCTCACGCGTGAAGCCCTCGGGAGGACAATGAAAAAGGGCCGCTTGTTGCGGCCCTCGGGGATTAGACGGAGGTGCTTACGCTATTGCGTCAACTGGGCATATAGCACAAGCAAGAACATCGGCAGTCCACTCAGCAGGCCAAACACCCAGAAAGCGCCGAGCAAGGTCAATGGCGTCATGAGCCACCACTGCCACCAGGAAAAGCCGGTGTCTCGCGCCTGTGCGGCATGCGCCTCGACGGGATAGCGCAAAGCCGCCTTCCGGCTTGCGCGTCGGGCCATGACCGGCCCGACGACGAATCCGCAAGGTCCGGTGAAGAGCAAGCTGAGCGAATACCACCAGAAAAATCGATCTCGAGGCGTCATCAGCTTGCGGCGGGCCGGATGCGGATCGGTAGACATGGGAGGGGGCAGGGCACTCATTTCGCGTAGGCCTTCCAAGTCCCCGACTCCCGCACATACCGAAGGTTTTTGCTAACCGGGACAGGCACCTGCTGGCCTCCGATGTCGATGGTGACCTTCCCGGTGGTGTCGCAGCGATAGCCCGCCATGTCCTGGGCCTCGACGCACCCGGCGAACTCGAAGTCCTGAATGCCGGAGATCTCGCCTGCGCCGCTCTGGGTCAACAGGGTTGCCAACGCCTTCTCGGCATCGCTGTTGGAAGGCGGGCCGCCGCAGCCGGACAGGGTGAGAACAAAGGCCAAGCCGGCCAGGGGAAACCTTGCTTTCATGGGTCGTTCCTTGAGTGGTTGAGCAGAGCGACTGGAGTCTGTCGCACGGTGAAGAGAGGGTCCTGGGCTACTTGTCGCGGTTGCCGTCGGGCTTGAACCCGGCAATCCACATACGGGAATCCTTGAAGGGGGTCAGCAACCCAGATGCCCCCGGGTGGAGGTCACTCGTTTGGATGAACCCGCTGACCCAGGCGACTCGGAGAGCCACGTCAACGGCGCGGTCGGACACACCCGGGCGAGACACATTCACGACAAACGGCTGCGCGGGCGGGGTGGGGCCGGTCGACCGGGTAGAGCCCGTGTTGGACTTGCCCGCCGGCACCCGCACGCCCATGAGGGTGTCGCGCCCTTTCCAGAGCGCGGAGGTGTTGAGCTCGGCCGTGTCGCCCAGGTCATCGGCTTCCGTCACGGCAGCGTTGGCGCAGGTGCGGAAGGTCTCGGTGGTTGAGGTCGAGGCGTTGGACCAGATGCGGGCCTCCACCGTCCAGCAGGGCAGGGACGCGCCCCACTCGGTAAACGTGAGTCCTACGCGGGGCCAGTCGAGCTTGCCTTGCTGGGCCAGTTGGTGGTTGTCCGCTTTGAACAGCCCGGCAAGCTTTCCGGGGCCGGAGAGCGGGCTGTAAATGGCTCCCGTTGCTGCCGCGTTGGAGCTCCCAGCCCGAGGGGTGACCCCGACCATCTGTCCACCAGCGTCTTTCAGGCTCTTGCCCAACTGCCGAAAGAACCCGGGCCTATTGGGTGCTTCCTCGGGATTCTCTTGAGCCCCTGCCACCGGGACCGTCAAAAGCAGTGCGGCAGCCAAGCCGGCGGCCATCCTTGTCTGGTTCTTCATTCGCAGCCCCTATAGACCGCCAACCCGGCGGCATTTACGATAATCGCAGATGTGCAATCGGGTTCCAACCGTCAAACTTGGAGGGAGTTCAGCTGTGGTGCAAGAAACCCGATGCAGCCCAAGACGCCCTCGACGGTCTATGGCAAGCGCCTGCGCAGTGCGCGGACGGCTAAGGGCTGGACGCAAGCACAGCTGGCGGAGCGCATTGGCATGGTGGACTCGGTCTCCGGAGCCACGAGGGTGAGTCGATATGAGACGGGGCAACACGACCCCGATCCCGCGACGTCTCAGGCGCTGGCGAAGGCGTTGGGCTTGCCCGTGGCGTATTTCCACGCCACCTCCGACACCCTGGCCGAAGTCATTTTGTTGGTCTCGAAGCTACCCGTTGCCAAGCAGAAGGAAGCCCTTCAGCGGCTCAAGGACATGGTTGGGAAGCCGGAGACCGGACGTTGAAGAAGCTGATCTGGAAGCTGATGATCTTCTTTGCCTCATGCGGTTCACTGCTTTCAGGCTTCTTTTGGTTCATGTCCGCTAGGATTCAGCGCGAGCTGATGGATGCTCCCGGTGCCCCCGAGCAGTTTTCAAAGACGATGTCGGTCTTGTCGGCTGATATGAACTACTGGGCTGCCCTCGGTGCCTTCTGCACGGGCGCGGCCTTGGTGCTATCCGCGCTTTTTGAGGACTAAAAGCGTGCGTTGACGCCCTGTCCGGTGGGGTAAGCTGACCGGGCTATTCCTGGGCCTGACGCTGAGGCACTGAGGCTGCGGGCGTTGCGCCATGTCCCCCCCATTGCTGGCCTGTATGCTCCTGACCAAACTTCAAGTAGCCGCCGGACACCTGGAGATCGCCTGCGAGCTCTATCTCTGCGATTCCCGCCATGCGACCGTCGTGCTCCTGGCAGGGACGGCGGAAGATATGTTTCGCAACCTCCCGGCCCTGAACGATACCCCTGCGGTCGGCGATCACATGCTCCAGTATGCGAGGCAGCTGACGGCCCGCCCAGACCTGGCTTACGGCGCAATCAGCGAAGACTTGGTTGGTCTGCGCAACGCTGTGAAGCACATCAATCGAGAGGACGAGCCTGAAGTGAGCGTTGGTCGGGTCGATGTCCATCGTTACCTTGTCGGAGCGCTCTTAAACGCTCTGCGGTGCGAGGTGAGCTTCAGCCACGCGATGACTGAGACGCTTGTCCGCATCGCGGACATCGAGGACGGCTTGACGGAATCACTGCAAGCGTGAGGGGGCGGGCATCGGCGATCGTGGTTCTTGTCTAAAGCGTCCGGGGATCCATTCGCAGCCCACATAGGCATCTGAACCCGGCGAGGCATTCAATAGCCAGCAAGCTCAGGGCATTTTGGGGCAAGGAGGCGGTTGTCCCGGAGGGCATCTGTTTAAGGATCCACCGGTTTCTCTAGGACTTCACAGCGTCCTCGCCTCATGTGTATGCCCCTCCCGTTACGTTAGACCCTCATATACCTATCGGGAGAACCCAATGGCTGATATCAAGGAAAACTTGCTGGACTGGCTCCGTGACGCTCACGCGATGGAGCAGCAGGCGGAAACCATGCTGAAGGGGCAGGCATCCCGAATCGAGCATTACCCGGTGCTGAAGGCCCGCATCGAGGAGCATATTCAAGAGACCATCGGTCAGCGCGAATTGCTGGAAGGGTGTATCAAGCGCCTTGGCGGCTCCCCGTCCGTCTTGAAGGATGTCATGGGCAAAATGGCGGCGTTCGGCCAAGCCGTCGGCGGCATGACGGCGTCCGATGAGATCGTAAAGGGCGCCATGGCCGGCTATGTGTTCGAACACATGGAAATCGCGTCCTACACGGCCCTGATCGCCGCTGCCAAGACGGCAGGCGACCCCGAGACCGCTAGGGTTTGCGAGGAGATCCTTTCTCAGGAGGTGGCAATGGCCGATTGGCTCGCAGCCCATCTGCCTGAAGTGACCGAGGAGTTCTTGGTGCGCGACGCGACCCCAGGCGTCGAAGCCAAGAAGTAAGGGCTAGATCGTCATCAGTGCCCTGTCGGATGCGCTACGACGCTCCGACGGGGCCTCGACTTGCCATGCGTCTTAAGGGGCGCGGTAGACAATACAGCGTCGGAACTCACTGAGGGCGGGAAGCACCGTAAGGAGGAGCGCCGGCACGATGGCAAAAAACCACAAGGCGATGGGAGCCAGGTCAAATGCTAGGGCAGTAACGACGTGCGTATCAGGCATAGACCGGTAAACGGCGCCGATTGCGATCCAAGGGGCCAAGTCCAGGATGCTATGAACGTGCTGCTCCAGGGGACGAATGGCTCGCGTGGGATAGGCCACGCGTGTGTCCCAATAGCCTGTGATGGCATGCAGGCACACCAGCGCCAGAAGGATCAAGAAAAGCGGTTGAGACGCTCGAAGGGAGAGCCATAGCAGCGTCGCTGCCCCCAAGATCGCGATCTGCACCAAGTGCAGCGTGGATTCTTTTAGCCCCGACGTGGTTTCGATACTGCTGGCCCTGTGAAGCCGAAAGTCCAACGCCCCTGCAGTCAACCAGAGGAGATACAGGAGGTGCCAAATCGTCACGTCCATCGCTGAGTTGAACATTGTCGCTCCGGGATCGGTTGCAATCACTTCACCGTGACTCCCACGTAATGGGTGCAAGCTTAGCTCTACCGAAAATATTAGAGCACTACCGCTTACGACGGCGTGTGCTTTCGTCGCGCGTGCGAGCATTCGTGTATGAATGGCGACTTGACTATAGCTGCCAGGCGGTTTGACGTCCCCTTGACGCCTTGGTGACACGCCGTGCTCTCTCTGAAGCGGATATTCGTCTCCAACCTTGTTAGGAGAATCGTATGAGCGCTTATCCACAGTTTCTGGCTGCAACACCGCGAGTGACCCGAATGGAAATGGCGGATCTCTATGCGGGCGATGCCACCACCGTGGTCCAGCTGGACGCGGCCCCCTGCGATACGTGGATTCAGAACCTGCAAGGGTTGGTGAGCCGGTCCCCAGAGCTTGCCGGGACACGCGTAGAAGTGGATGGTTCATGGGTCCACTTCATCGGCGTGCGAAAAACGCGAGGCCCCGTTGCAGCTCGCCTATTGGAAGTGATTGCTGCTGCAGGCGAGATGGCCTACGGACCTGTCGCTGTTCGGCCAACAGCGTTCAGCGCGACTCCATCTCCCGCTATGCAGTGACCTAGAGCCGGTAGTTGCTTGGGCCAAAACCATTTAGGACGAACGGAGGAGATCACCGTGACCGACGACAAAAAGAATGCTGGCAGCCCGGACCGCGACCGCATCAACGTCAACGAAGATTACGAGCTCCAGTATTGGACCAAGGCGCTGGGCGTCAGCGCCGAGGAACTGCGGGCGGCGGTGAAGGCCGTAGGTCCCACGGCGGTCGCGGTGCGAAAGCACTTGGGCAGGTGACCGGAGAACGGCATGTCGCTTACGGAATACCGCCGCAAGCGGAGCTTTGACAAAACGAAGGAACCGGAGCCTGGCAAGGCATTGCCGCAGGGGCAACGGGCGATTTTCGTAGTCCAGCTACACCATGCCAGCCGCCGACACTACGACTTCAGGCTCCAAGTCGGGGACGCGTTGAAGAGCTGGGCTGTTCCCAATGGGCCCAGCTACGATCCGAAGGTCAAACGGATGGCCGTAGAGGTGGAAGACCATCCCGTGGACTATGCTGGGTTTGAAGGCGACATCCCCAAAGGGCAATATGGCGGCGGGCACGTCGCCCAGTTTGACCACGGCGTGTGGGCGACGACGGGCGACCCGGAAGCCCAGCTCGCCAAGGGGCATCTTCGGTTCGAGTTGTTCGGCACCAAGCTGAAGGGTGGATGGCACCTGGTCCGATCGGGAAAGTCCGCTAAGCAGCCCCAGTGGCTGCTTTTCAAAGACGAAGATGCCTTCGCAAGCGACGTGGAAGCCGACGATTTGCTTGGCGATGTCACCGCGCCGCCCGCCGAAGATCTGAAGCGCGCGGGCGCGGGGAAGGCCGAGAAGAAGAAGCTCACCGCCGTGGCGTTGCCCAAGAAAGGACGGCGCAAGGCCTGGGCCAAGAAAGCCTCGGCGCTGACCAAGGCCAAGAAAGCCAAAACGCCCGAAGGCCCGTTCGAGCCGCAGCTGGCCAAGCTGGGAGACGTCCCCCCCAAGGGAGACCAGTGGGTTCATGAGATCAAGTGGGACGGTTACCGCATTCTGGCCACGATCGCCGAAGGCCAAGTGCGGCTTTGGTCCCGCAATGCACTGGAGTGGACGTCGAAGATCCCCGAAATCCGGGACGCTGTGGCCACCTTGGGGCTGAAATCAGGCGCATTGGACGGCGAACTCATCGCCGGCAGTGGCACCAAGGAGGACTTCAACCTCCTCCAGGCCACGTTGTCCGGCGAGCGCCAAGGCACGTTGGCTTACGCGGTGTTCGATTTGCTCCACATCGACGGAATCGACATCGCCGATGCGCCCCTGCTGGAGCGCAAGGAGCTCCTGCAAGAACTCTTGGAAGGGAGTCCAGGGCACTTGGCCTACAGCTCGCACATCGAGGGGGACGGGGAATCGGCCTACCAGCTCGCCGGCGACCGCCACTTCGAAGGGATTATCTCCAAGCGGGCTGATCGGGCCTATCACGGTGGCCGGAGCGAGGACTGGAAGAAGACCAAGCAGTTGGCCAGCGATGAGTTTGCGGTGGTGGGCTACACCGACCCCAAGGGAAGCCGCGCCGGCTTTGGCTCGCTGTTGTTGGCCAAGCCGGATCCCAAACACGGGTGGCTTTACGTGGGGCGAGTGGGCTCGGGCTTCTCCGACACGCTCATCAAGGAGTTGAGCCAGTTGATTGGCCGGGCGGGTGGAAAGACGCCCACGGCCCACGTGCCCACCAAGGACACCGACCTGCGGTCAGCGACTTGGTTTGAGCCGCGCTTTGTCGTGGAAGTGTTCTACCGGGGCATTGGTGGGCAACAACTGCTGCGTCAACCCTCGCTCAAAGCGGTTCGGCGAGACAAAGACGTGGCGGACCTGGCCGACTCAGACAGGACGCCTCCAGCGGACAAGGTCACGGATGCTGTCCCGTTAAAGCCGTCCTGGAAGGCGACCAAAAAACCTTCAGCGGGGAGCTCGGCCAAGTCGGCAGGTGAAGCGCGCACGCCGCCCAAACTGTCCAGTCCCACCAAGGTCATCTTTCCGGACATCAAGGCCACCAAACAGGACGTGTGGGATTACTACACCGCCGTGATGGACCATTTGCTGCCCGAGATCATCGGCCGTCCGTTGTCGATCATTCGCTGTCCCAGCGGGACAGCCAAACCCTGCTTCTTCCAAAAGCACCACACGGCCGGCTTGGAGTTGGTGGACTCGGTTCGCCTCAAGGAGGACAGCGGCGTCAACGCGCACTACTTGGTGGTTCGCGACGCGGCCAGCCTGCTGGAGCTGGTGCAGTTCAACTCCCTGGAGTTTCACCCTTGGGGTAGCCACGCGGAGAACCCGGACAGGGCTGATCGCGTGGTCTTCGACTTGGACCCGGGCCCTGATGTTCCTTTCTCCGAGGTCAAAAAGGCCGCCGTGGATATCCGAAAGCTGCTTGAGCAACTGGAACTGGAGTCGTTCTTGCGGGTGTCGGGAGGGAAAGGCTTGCACGTGGTTGTGCCCTTGAACCCCGGGTGCGATTGGGACCTGACCAAGCGGTTTGCCAAGGGCTTCGCCGAGGCATTGTCTCAGTCGGAGCCGACCCGCTTCCTGGCAACCTCGACCAAAAGCCTTCGCAACAAGCGCATCTTTGTCGACTACCTGCGAAACGGCCGCGGAGCCACGGCTGTGGCGTCCTATTCATTGCGTGGTCGGCCCGGCGCGCCCGTGGCCATGCCCATTGCCTGGGGCGAGCTCTCCATGCTGACCCGTGCGGATGCTTTCACCATGAAGGAGGTGCCCGAAAAGCTGAAGCGGCGCCGCAAAGATCCTTGGGCTGACATCAATACGATCCAGCAAAATCTGGCCCGTTGGGCGCAAGACGACTGATTTAGGCCCCCCTGCCTCGAAACCGATTTGGGAGCAAAGCACGATGCGTCGATCCATCCTATCCGCCACAGCCGCGCTTGCCTTGACCGCCTGCGGTGGCGGGAACACCGAATCCAGCGTGCAAGCCCCCGGGGGCGAGGAGACGGCTAAGACCAAGGCGCTGGAGACCGGCGCGGCGGTGCTGCAGGACCGGCCGCCCATCGAGGCCATCAACGCCTACCTGGACGGCTTCCACTTCTACAACGGCAAGATAGACGTGCAGATGGAAGCGCACCACTACTGTTCGATCCTCAACGAGGACGTTATTCAGTGCACGATCTACGATGGCAACGTAAAAGACGCCAAGCTGATGGGCGTGGAATATATCGTCAGCGAGAAGCTGTTCTCTGGGCTCCCCGAACAGGAAAAAGCCCTTTGGCATAGCCACGTCCAAGAGGTGAAATCTGGCCAGCTGGTTGCGCCGGGCATCCCGGAGGTGGCTGAGCACGAGCTGATGGAAAAGCTGATTCGCACGTATGGGAAAACGTGGCACACCTGGCACACCGACTTGGATAAGGACCTGCCAAGAGGCATGCCCCAGTTGATGATGGGCTTCACGGCCGATGGGCAAGCCGACCCTGCGATGGTGGCCGCTCGTGACGCCAGGCTTGGCGTCAGCAGCGAAGACAAGCGAAAGCGCCGCGCAGATATAGCGCTGCCGACGATCGACCCTGGCGCAGACGCTTGGCAGGAGGGCACCGTAGTCCAGATCGAAGACCCCAGCGGGGCGCATGCCCATGACACGGAAAGCAGCGTGCAGAAGCGGTCCAGCCCCGATGAGAACGCGAAATCGAACGGGCCGAGCAAGCGGTAGCCACGTCTCACGCTCCACTCGCATGGCCCTCGCACCAAGTTGATGGTGCCGGATTGATGATTCAGGTCTCAGTTCACCCGGACCTGCGCCCATGAAACAGACCCTCGTATACGCCGCTCTGCTGTGCGTCTTAACTGGACCCGTGCTTGCCCAGCAGGGCGATGGGACGGACGTTCCCGCCCGGGTCAACACCTTCAAACCCGACAAAGTCCCCGCTACTGACCAGCGCATTGCCGCGCTGAAGGTGCCGCAGGGATTCGAGGTCAAGGCCTTCGCCAAGGACCTGAAGAACATTCGGATCATCGCCGTTGCTCCCAACGGCGACATTTACGTCTCCCGTCGGGAGCAAGGCGACGTGTTGCTCTTGAAGGACGCGAACGAAGACGGTGTCCTTGATGAGGCGCCTAAGGCAGTGACCCACCGACCGAACATTCATGGGTTGGCAATCGGAGGCGGACAGCTTTACATGGCTACCCCAACCGAGGTCTTTCGAGCGCCCATCAATGCAGACGGTTCCCTGGATGCCGTGGAGCGAATCATCAACGATTTGCCGGACGGCGGACAGCATCCCAACCGGACGATGGCGTTCGGCCCAGACGGCATGCTCTACATCAGCGTGGGCTCGTCCTGTAACGCATGCAACGAGACCAACCCGGAGCATGCCGCCTTGTTGCGGTCAACGCCGGATGGCAAAAGCAGGACGATCTTTGCCAGTGGGCTGCGAAACACGATCGGCTTCGCGTGGGACCCGAAATCCGGCGAGTTGTGGGGCATGGATCACGGCATCGACTTCCTAGGCGATGACGTCCAGCCGGAGGAACTGAACCACATCGTCAAAGGCAAGCAGTATGGCTGGCCGCACATTTGGGGGAAGGACGGACAAAACCCGCAGAGCACCCCGCCGGGGGAGATCACGAAGGCGCAGTGGGCTCAGATGAGCGAGCCCATGACGCTGGGCTATACCGCCCATGCCGCCCCCATGCAAATGGTGTTCTACACGGGCAGCCAGTTCCCGGCGGACTACCGGGGCGATGCGTTCGTCACCATGCGTGGCTCATGGAACCGAAAGCCCGCTTCTGGTTACGAGGTGGTTCGGGTTCGCTTCCGCAACGGGCAGCAAACGGCCTTTGAGCCGTTCTTGACCGGGTTCCTAGTCGATGGGGGCCAGAAGCATGTGGCACGGCCGGTGGGGCTGGCCATCACACGCGGCGGGGCCCTGTTGGTGGGCGATGATGCCAATGGGACGCTCTATCGGGTGAGCTACAGTGGCGGCATCCCTGCTGCAGCGCAGCCCACCGCGATTCCTTCGCAGTCCCTTGAGCGGCAGGTCACCGCCGGGACGGGCGTTCCGTTGGTCTTGGAGCGCACTCCCGAAACAGCGTCCCTTGCGGTGCAGTCCCCGGCTTTCCAGGATGGTCAACCCATGCCCAAGCGGTTCAGTGCGTATCACGAAGGCGTATCGCCCCAGCTGACGTGGAACCCCGTGGCAAAGGCGGTGACCTACGTGGTGATCGCCGAGGATCCCGATGCCTCACCCATCAAGCCCTTCGTCCACTGGGTCGCCTGGAACATCCCGGGATCTCTGACTGGTCTCCCGGAGGGTCTCCAAACTCAGCCGCGGCTGACCGATCCCGAGGGCGTGCTTCAAGGGGCAACGAGCCGCGGCTCGATCGGCTACTACGGGCCGAAGCCGCCAGTGGGGGATCCACCGCATCACTACCATTTCCAGATCTTGGCATTGGACGCTTCATTGGACGTTAGGCCTGGGGCGACCCGCGATGAAGTGCTCAAGGCAGCCAAAGGCCATGTGATTGGCAAGGGCCAGCTCGTGGGGACCTATCAGCAGACCGATCCTCCTCTGAAGTAAACCCGCTCCGCCGCTGACCAGGTCGGCGTATAGGTGATCGATGGCTACACCGCAACCGGTCAAGTGCGCAGCCCTAGGCAATGCCGCCCAGACGGTTCGGGCGGCGGCCTTCTGAAGGAAGCTCGTAGTTGCATAAACGTTAGGCGGTGGTCAGGAGCGCGTGTGCGAGAGGAAGGGTTTTTCATCACGGTTTTCTACGGGGCGTCAATGCCCGGGCAGGCAACATACCCATGCCGCAGAGGAGATGACGACTCTTCCATTAAGGCAAGCCATAGCCAGCCCCAAGGAGACGCGCAAATGTTTCTTCACCACAAAAAGTTGATGTATACGGTTCGGGTCAAAGAATCCAATCCCGCCTTGGCGGCCTTGATGCTCGAGCAGTTCGGAGGTCCGCAAGGCGAACTGGCCGCAGCGATGCGGTATTTCACGCAGGGTCTCGGCGAGGCCGATCCGGGCCGCAAGGACCTCCTAATGGACATCGCCACTGAAGAAATCAGCCATCTTGAGATCATCGGCACGATTATCGCGATGCTCAACCGCGGCCCCAAGGCGATTCAGTCTGAGGGCATGATGGAAGCCGAAGACATGCGTTTGATGAGCCAAAACAGCACCAGCCACACCGAGCAGATTCTGTATGGCGGTGGTCCCGCGTTGGTCAACTCAAGCGGTGTGCCTTGGACGGCTGCATACATCGACAGCATTGGCGAGCCCACTGCGGATTTGCGATCGAACATCGCGGCAGAAGCACGCGCGAAGATTGTCTACGAACGGCTCATAAACGTGACCGATGACCCGGGCATCAAAGACGCCCTCCGGTTCCTCATGACCCGTGAAATCGCACACCAAAAATCGTTTGAAAAGGCGCTTTACAGCATCCAGCCCAACTTCCCTCCGGGCAAGCTGCCAGGGGACCCTGCATTCACCGACCTCTACATGGACATGTCGCAAGGCGACGGCGACGTAGAGGGCAGCTGGAACAGCGGCGAGCTTTGGGAGCGTGTCACCGACCGTGACGCTCAAGCGGCCTTGGACGGTGGGGACGGAAGCTGCGACGTGGACCTCAGCGAAAGGGAGCAAGTCGCCGTGGAAGCCATGGCTGCGAGAACTCTCTCTGATCCCGACGCGCGCCCGGCGACGGGCGCAGAACTGGGCGCTGGCCCCGGTGCCGGGGCCGTGGACGTCAATCCCCGTGAGCCGTGACCAGTTTCAACTGTAGCCCGCCGTTAGGCGGGCTTCACAGTGGAGAAAGCCACTATCGCGCGCTTTCATGACCGCACTAGACAGAGACGTAACAGGGCCCCACCCAATCGCTCCAGCGGCCCACGAGGGAGCGGCCGACGATGATCCATCCCAGCATCGAATCTTCCGAACACCTGCCTCCCTTCGACGCAGTCGTGGTCGGCGGAAGCTATGCAGGCATGTCTGCTGCTTTGCAGCTGGCCAGGGCGTGCCGCACGGTGCTGGTCATAGATCACGGTCGGCCGCGCAACGAGCGTGCTGCAAGGGCCCATGGATGCTTGGGCTGGGACGGGGTGCCTCCTGGCCAAATCCTTGAGGTGGGACGTCGGCAGCTCCTCGCCTACGACCGAGTGCAATGGGCGAACGATCAGGTCATTGAGGCCACCGGCTGTATCCAGACGGCCTTCGCTGTCCACTGCGAGTCCGGTGACCACTACCACGCAAGGCGGGTAATCCTCGCCCATGGGGTGGTGGATCGGTTGCCCGACATTCCAGGGCTCGCAGAGCGTTGGGGCGAAACGGTCCTCCATTGCCCTTACTGCCATGGCTATGAAATCTGCGGAACAAACATCGGCGTGCTTATTGCGTCCAAAGCGGAGGCAATGGACCAGGTCAAGGCGCTCTCACAATGGGGCGCCGTCACGGCCTTCCACGCCGCAACGCTCTCAGCGGCCGAGATGGAAGAGCTTTCAGCGGAGCTGAAGGGCATCGACGTGACGTTAGAAGAAAGTCCCTTAGCGGGTGTGACCGGCAAAGCGACCTTGAACCTCGCGGACGGAAGCGTGCGTGACGTGGAAGCCTTGTTCGTTCACCCTGAGACCTGTTTGGCGTCGGACTTGGCTACGCGCATGGGCTGCGAGACAGAGGATGCAGGATGCATCACCACCAATTCGGCCAAGCAGACCACCGTAGCGGGGGTGTTTGCGTGCGGGGATGCGGCCCGGTTCGCTGGGAACATTGCCTTGGCGGTGGGTGAAGGGGCATTGGCAGGCGTGGCTGCTCACCGTTCCTTGCTGGGTTGCTTCCCTGACAGATCGCTAAAGGCTCACGAACGCTCTTGTTTCCGACGAACGTAGAGCTTCAGGTCTGCGCGATTGATGGTGTCGCCGACCGACGCATGAGGTCGGCTGACGGCGCAGCCCCCCGAAAACCGAATTTGCGCTTCATCGCGTGAGCCCGGTAACAGGTTTCCAACTGTTCCATGCGCTCGGGCGTTGCGCCCGGAACGAAGACGAGGAATTCATCGCCCCCAAGGCGGATGACGGCCTCGTTGTCTAGCAGCTTGGACGCTAGAAACGCAGCAAACTTGACCAGCACCGCGTCCCCTTCTGCGTGCCCTTGGGTGTCGTTGATTTCCTTGAAGTGATCCAAGTCGAAGACCAGGCATCCCCAAACGTCGAACTGACGTTGAGCGAGCTCGGTGAGATAGCGCCGATTGAAGCATCGGGTCAACGGATCCCGGATCGCCAGCTCCTGGAGTTGTTGTTCCTGCAGGTGTTGCGTGGTGACGTCTTGGGCGTGCCCCAGCACATAAGGCGGGTCTGCTTCAGTATCGACCACATTGTGGTAGGCCCAGAAGCGCCGAGATCCATCCGAGGCGATGAGTTCCATCAGCCCTGAGTCGCTCAGATCCTCTTTGATCTTGGCCAGATAAGCTTGGAAATACATATGCCTGTCTGGCGGCAGGACCGATGACAGCGGGCAGCCGAGGAGTTCGTGCTCTTCCCGCCCCAGGGACAATGAGGCGGCCGGGTTTATGGAGGTGATGATCCCCTCTAGGGTGTGGGTGCAGATCAGCCCCATGCTGTGCTGGAATAGGCGGCGGTATTTCGATTCGCTGCGCGTCAAAGCGTCTCTAGCAGCCCTCTCAAGCGACACGTCCTGGACCGCCCCGATCAGCCGTGTGCCCCGACTATCTTGGACGCGCTGGCCGACGACATGAACCCAGATTCGCTCTCCGTCGGCTCTGGTTGAAGGCACCGTTAGATCAATCGGGGTGCCGTGCTCGGTGCAGTTGGCGAGGGCGGTCTGAACGGGCTCTTGCGCTGCCTCAGGGTAGAAGGATAAAGCGGCTTCCAAGGAGGGGGACGCATGAGGGGCCCCATGAATAAGGCGCGTCTCTTGGGTCCACTCCAGCTCATTGGTATCAACGTCGAGTTCCCAGCCGCCCACCTTGGCCAAGGCGTTGGTCTGCTCGAGCAGCGTCTGGCTTCTTTGCAGGTCTCGGTGAAGCTCAGTGGCATCGGCTATACGGTCGAGAAGCTGTGCTCGTTTTTCCATTCCGACTGCGGCGGCCTCAGCCGAGGATTGAAGGGCCGCCCTCTGGGACGTTGTTACTCTGCCAGGCGTCTGGCTTAGCAGACACAAGGTGCCCACGCGATGGCCCCCAGCCACCTGAATTGGTGCTCCCACGTAGTGTCGGACATAGGGGGGCCGAGCACCAACGGGTTCTTGCAAAATTTGGGGTCAATTGACGCGTCTTCCACCTCGAAGACATCGTCAGAAAGAATTGCCCACGTGCAGAAAGAGATGTCGCGTGGCGTCTCACGCGTGCCCTCTAGGCCTGTTTGGGATTTGAACCATTGGCGTCCCCCGTCTACCAGCGAGATCAACGCGATGGGCATCTCTGCCGCGAATCGTGCAGCCCGGGTGAGCGAATCAAAAAAGGGCTCTGGATCTGAGTCCAGAATGTTCAATGAGCGCAAAGCAGACAGGCGGTCTTGCTCAATCACTGGCGTCCCCCTTTGGGTTCAGGCAGAGATGGCTAAAAGGGTAAGCACATTCCCGCCAGCTTTTCGTGAACCGCGTCGTATACGAGGCCTCAGCGATCCACCGGCGTGGGAGGGGCTGCAGACTATCCATGATCGCCATGTAGGCCCATAAGCACCGCCGACGTGCAAACCTCGACGCCCCCTGTCGAGCGCAGCAGCTTCAGCGCGGCCTGTCTGCGTTCCGCAATGCAGGCCGTGGCGTCTGATACCACCACCGTCGAAAATTCGCGAGAGTTTGCTTCGATCGCGGTGGCGAGCACGCAAGAGTCCAATGCCATGCCGACAAGCACCAACTGGTCGACGCCCAGCTTGGCGAGAAGCACCGTCAGCGGCGTGGCGAGGAAGGCCGAGTGCTTCGGCTTGAGCAGCGTGTAGTGGTCCGGCCCCGGGAAAAGTAACTTGGCGATGTCCCCCGCGGGTCCTTCCTCGTGCCGACAGACTTCGGCGAGCTGGTGGAAGCCGCACTTCCAGTCACCGAAGTTGTCATTGGCGTAAATCACCGGCCATTGTTTTTCGTCGAAGATGTTTCGGAGTTGGCGCACCTTCTTGGCGGCCTTGAGGGCCAGGGGCGCAAGTCTTTGGCCGTCTGGGAAATCGAAACGGGAGAAGAGATCGATGATAATCAGGGCGGGGCGGCGCATGTCAGTCCCCCGTCTGCGAGTGGGGGGCCTCCACTGCCTTGGACTGAGGTGAATCCTTCTGGCGGAGGAAAATGGTGAGCACGACCAAGGCGAACACGGCCAGAAACTCGCTCTGCCAGTTCTGCATGGACTCAAACCAAAAGTCGCTGCTAAACAGGTGCTCAAGGAAGCTGGGAACAGGCAAGTGATGCAAGCGTGCTTCGTCGGACCGTGCTCGCCAACTGCCTAAGGCATGGAGCGCAAAGGAAATCGCGAACAAGCTCAAGAAAGCTATCGCCAAGGAATGGCCGTAGACTTGTTTCCAAAGACCCCCGCGACGGACGGGCCAAGGCGCCGGCCCGTCGGCAACTTTTGGTTCCTCCTCACTGGGGTCGATAGGGCGCGATTCTGCGGAGCCACGCTGGCGCAACCGAACTGTGAGTAGGACATACATCCCCATTTGCAAGAACTCGCTCTCCCAGTTCTCGAAGGTCGCGCTGCTGAAGTGCCCCGTGGTCAAGTAGGTGCCGAAGCCCACGGCAGCTTGCCCGTGTTGCGCCAGCTCCTCGTTGTGAACGTTCCAACCTGTCACGGCCTGGGCGATCAAGAACAGCACCGTAAGCACGGCGAGGACAATCGACAACCCGTTTCGACGCCACATGGTTTCTATCCAGATCAAGGGCGGGCCCGAGGCCCGCCGGTCATTTCGTTATTTGCTTGCCGCGGCCTTCTGATTGCCCCCTTGTTCGGCGAGCAGGGTGAGCTTCTCGTCGGTGGACTTTTCTTCCTCAAGGGTCTCCAGAAGATAGGGCAGGGCATCTTTGTATCCCAGCTGCTTGGCAAGCGCTGCGATGGTCCCGTAGGAGGCGATCTCGTAGTGCTCGACCTTCTGGGCGCCACCGATCAGCGCGGCGTCACGCACAGGCCCCTTCTCAATCGACTCGATCACTTCCTTGCTTTCTTCCACCAGCCCTTCCATGGCGGCGCACTTGATGCGCTTGAGGCGGATTCCCAAGACTTCCACGACCTGGTCGATTCGCTCGATCTGACCAACGGTCTCCTCCAAGTGGGTCTCGAAGGCCGCCGCTAGTTCGGGGTTCTCCGCCGCGCGGGCCAAGCGGGGCAGGGATTTCGTCAACTGCTTCTCAGCGCTGTAGATGTCAGACAGCTCGTGCACGAACAGCTCTTCTGCGGTCTTAATCGCCATGCGTAAAATTCCTGGATTGAGGATGGGAGAAGTTCAACCTTGGACCGGATCCAGCGGACGTTATGTGAAGGGCGGTTGAAACTTTCGTGATTCTCCGGCCGCCGTGTAGTTGACGGCGGTTAGTGCCGCGATGGGCCGTCCTTCTCACAGAGCACTTACCAGGTGATGATAGCCAAGGGCTTAGCAACGAAAGGAGTCCGTTGAGGGCCTCTCAGGCACGCCGAAGCGACTGCCACGCGAGGCGAAAACGCTCGCAGTCCGCCCCGGCTCCAACATTGCGTCGGTAACGAGGGAGGCGACGTCGAGGGGTGATGGAGGGATAGGCGACCAAGGCCAAGAGTAGCGATACAAGCCCCACCCGGGGCGCCGCGTCCTCGCGTTGGTGCCATGCCCAGAAGGGCCTCGTTCCCATAGAAGGCGAGGTCGGAGTGTGGAAGAAACCCTTGGAAAGCTGCCCAGCCATGCGCCCCCGAGTTGAAATCGACAGCTTGCTGTGCGATCTACAAAAGCAGCTTCCTGGTTGGTCAGAAAAGTATGAAGAGCAGGTCTCCGGTTGCTTGCTGCAGCTCTTGACCTTGTTTGCGCGGCGGCGGACCCGAACGTGCGTGAATACGCACTGGAGCGGACAGGGATGCCACTTCCTGGAAGCGATGAGCAGTTTCTAAGGAGCCGTTACTCAAAGCCTCAGTAGAAGCCACTAACCGCTTTCGAAACCAGTCCATAGACCCCAGGGCGGGTCGGCGCGGTCCACGCCCCGTTTCACGAACCAAATCCTGCGGGGCAGATCTACGACTGGGTCGACAGGGAAGGAACGCTGACCGTTAGTGTGGCCATAGGCGTCCGTAGGGGCAGGGTGCGCTGGGCCTGCTAGCCCAGATGGTCGTGGATCGCAGTGATCAGCTGTTTGAAGCGATAGGGCTTTGGAAGGAACCGAGCGTGAGCAGGGATGGGGGGCAGCTGTGCCCGCTGCAAACCAGAGACCACCAGCACCCGGGCGGACGGTTGGGTCTCGGCGGCCTCTTGTGCCACATCCAAGCCGGACACGCCCTCAGGCATGTTCACGTCTGTCACGACGATGGCGTATTGAGTTGCTCCGCGCAGCAACGTGATGGCTTCGACGCCGTTCGCAGCGGGGGTAACGGAAAAGCCCTGTTGGGAGAGGGCTTCAACCACAACCGAGCGAAGGTCGGCCTCGTCTTCTACAAATAGGACGTTGATCGGCATATCAGGGCTCTGAAACGGGGAAGCAAAGGGTGATGGCGGTGCCCTTCCCTGGCTCACTGGTCAGCAGAGGGAATCCGCCCGACTGGGTGGTGAACCCGAACACCTGGCTCAGCCCCAGTCCGCTGCCCCGTCCGACGGGCTTGGTAGTGAAGAACGGCTCGAAGACCCGCGCCTGCTGATCCGTCGGAATGCCTTCTCCATCGTCCGTGACCCGCAAGCAAGCACAGGTTCGCGGGCCAGCCTCTGACACCGAAGGGTCGCTGATTCGCTGCATAGCCGCCGTGATCCGCACATGCCCGCCTGTCGGCATGGCGTCCCGGCTGTTGCACACCAGATTAAGGATTGCCGATTCCAACTGGCTCTTGTCTAGGTAGAGGGTAGGAAGTCCTGGCTCCGCCTCCATCGCCACTTCGATGCTCTCGCCGGCGGACCGCTGAAGCAAGCTTTTCATCTCCGCCAAGACCGTGCCCAGGTCGAGCGCCTCGTGGGCCAAGGGCTGACCCCGACCGAAGGTCAGAAGCTGGCGGGTCAGCAGCGCCCCGCGCTCCGCTGCGCGCAATGCTGTGTCGACCAGCCGGGACACGACGGGGTCCTTGACCCGGACGGCGACCAGGTCCAAGCAGTTCACAATGATGGCCAGCAGGTTGTTGAAGTCGTGGGCCAAGCCCAAAGTGAGCTTCCCGATCGCCTCCATCTTCTGGGCTTGAAACAGGCTTTGCTGGGTTTTTAGCAGTTTTTCGTTGGCCTCAAACCGCTCGGTGATGTCCCGCGTGATCTTCGCGAACCCTAACAGCTGTCCGTCGACCCAGATGGGGTCAATGACAACACTGGCGTGAAAGCGCGAGCCGTCCTTTCTCAGCCGCCAGCCCTCGGCAACATAACGACCTTCCTCAGCCGCCGTGCGCAGGTTTCGCGCCGGCATGCCCTCCGCGACCTCGTTGGGTAGATAGAACCGGGAAAAGTTGGTGCCGATGACCTCGGCCGCGTCGTATCCTTTGATGCGCTGGCCGCCAGGGTTCCAAGTCTGGATGGTGCCGTTCTTGTCGAGCATGTAGATAGCGTAGTCGGTGACGGAATTGACCAACAACGCAAACTGACGAGACTCATCGTTCAAAACGTCTTGCGGGTTCTGCGTTGGGAGCACTGCGGTTCCTTTTTGGGCTCAGACGGGCCGAAAGGCTCGCTAAAATGTGCGGTGAATCAAGTATTTGACGCGGTGTTTACACAGGCCTTCGCCATAAGGATCACACTAGGATGAAAACGTGGTGTGAAGAGGCTGTCAACGCAGCCCGAAGGATATGGCAATGAGTGCCGACAAAAAAAGGCTGAACGTCTTCTTGGTCGAGGATGAGCCGGCGTTGATGTCTGTCCTTGAGGAGTCCGTTAGGACGCTGGGATACGACGTGAGCCAAAAGGCGGGGGGGCTGCCTGAGGCGCTTGGCTGCGTTGAAGGAGGCGATTTTGATATGGCCATGCTCGACGTGAGCCTTCGCGGCGAGGACTCCTTCCCCGTCGCCGATGCGCTGTTACGGTTAGGCATTCCCTTCGTCTTTACCACGGGATTCGGATCAGCCCATCTCCCTGAGCGATTCAAGGGGACTCCTCTGATGGAAAAGCCGTTCCGATTGAAAGAGCTCAGAAGCACGCTCCAATCCCTATCCCCCGGCGCCTAAGCCGCTATCTGGCCATGCTGAAAGCATAGGGGGGCGGCTTTGACGTCGTCTGCGACTGGGGGCTTCGTCTGATACTGGCGGTCGGGAAGAGAGGGGCGGGAGACCGTATAGGAGGACAGCATGTCGTTGCGAGCACTCGCATATGTCAGCCACGTCGTGGGCCCGTGGGATCGGATGAGCCTGGATGGGTTGATAGCTAAAGCCGCGGATTTCAATTCGGAAGCCGATGTAACGGGCGTCCTTCTCTTTGATGGGCACCGCTTCCTTCAATACTTGGAAGGCCCCGAGGAAGGAGTAGATGCGGCCTATCACCGGGTTTGCATCTCGACCTCCCATTCGGATTTGATTGTGCTGAGCCAGGGCCCGTTGGCCCGCCGCTTGGTCCCCTATTGGCGCATGCATTGGCTCCTGGCCGACCCCGGCCAAGTTCGCAACGTCGCCCACGCCGACTGGATGGGCTTTATCCGATCCGAGAGACGCAGGGAGAGGCCGAGGTCGGCAATGGAGCACCTGCTGTCCTACCTCAACCCGCATGTCCCGGCATAGGGGAGCACGCGTGTGTGTTGGACACATTGGCAGAGCTTGCGATGGGTGCCGCTCTCCCTACTGCATCATCTGCACCGGCTGCCAGCATGATGTAGCCGGGGAGCGAGCGTTCGGAGCATCTGGTCGCCCCTCCATTATCGAACTGGCTAGTTGCACTGGCAAGCTGGAGTGCAATGCCTGAAAGGCGGACATACCCACCAGGGGGCAGCAAATGGTCGATCACTCAATGCGACATTGGCTTGTTACCCCAGTCAACAAGGGATGGTCAGTGACGCCAGGGTGGCTTCCAGCGATTCCCGAGGAGTCCCCGATCTTCTATCAGCACTTCGGGGATGCGTTCAAGTGCGCGTTTGAGATGGCTCGGCGAGAACAGGCCCGCACTGGTATCCCGTCTGGGGTGCGGTGGAGAGACGCCGAGGGCAAGTGGTGCGAAAAGGCCGTGCCAGATGGATAAGCTTGCTGCTTGTCGTTGGGACGCGGGTTTCCGTGCACAATGGTCAGGTCCTGACTACTGAAACACATTGGTCTGGGGAAACGACATGTTATTTTTTGATCGACAGCCGAACAGGGCGCGGCAGGAGTGCCGTCTTTGTCCGCCCCGCCGATCTGAGGGTAGGTAGCTCTTCATGGGCAGTAAAGAAGCTGATGGTCGTCAAAGCAGCGTTACGCTAGCCATTGCGGGAAGGAACTACACCGCGGAGGTATGGCAAGAGTCGCCCCAGGATTGGCGCCTGTTAGAGGTGCGCTTGCACGGGGGTGCCAGCCATGCTGAACCGACCCCATCCTTTCCCACCTTGCTGGAAGCGCTTCTGCGCGCTGAAGCCGTCGCAAAGGAGCTCATCGCGCTCGAAGGTTAAGAGTCGCGGGAAAGCGCTTCGAAGGAGACCGGGGGGCGATGAAGCTGCCGTTGATACCGGCCGACCTACAACGGTCCGTCATGGCATAGCATCGTTGGCGTGCTGCAACAGCCGACAAGAAATTGACCCTGCTCGCGGCGTCAAGCGCTGCTACCCTGACCGCCCCGACCAATGAACCCCGTGGGCCGGGCGCTCGTCCCAACGCCTAGGAGCTTGCCATGGAACGAGATCGGGAGGACTCGCCGATCCCCGGTGCGCAGCAGCAATGAAACGCCCCTGGAGCAGCCCGTCAGGGAAGCTCGAACTGACCGCAGCCAGGCCGTCGCTAAAGGTGACTTCCCGGCCGGTGAACCGGATCGTCATATGTTCCAGTGAAACGCCTGGGAGCGAATAAGAAGGGCGACGCCGATGGCCTCTCCTACAATGAATAGATGGCGTCGCAGCGTCGAATGGCCTTGAACTTCGGAGGGGCTGCTGGCAAATTGGCCCCATGAGTAAGCTGCTTCAGCCAAGCTCCGAAGATCAGCAGCTCCGCTTGTTGGCGGACCTGTGCATGGTGGCGCAGGGCTTTCACCCTTCTCGCCGCCGAGCGGATGAGCTGATCGCGGATGGGTTGATCTGGGTCTTGATCGCGAAGCCTCCGAAACATGGACTGACTACTTTGGGAAAGGCCACCCTGATCTCTCTCGTATGCCAGGGAACCTCCCTCGACCCCTCACAGCTCGCCGATGCCGCAAAGCGTGTGGACTCCGCCGTGACGGCATTTGCGGCCAGCACGGCGCTCCTCGACGAACTTGAGACCCAAGCGCGCGACGGTAATCGATTGATACCCACTATCGAACAGGGAGGGTTTTTGATTTGGCGACTCTCCAACCAGCCGAACGAGGCGCCAAATGCCCTCCCGGCCGTGGCGCCCACCGAAGGCGGCAGCTAGACGGGGTAGACGGGGGCTGGACTGCTGGCGTTAGAGTCCGAAGGTAAGCAGCAGAGGGTTTGCGCGATGATCTTGTAGGAATACGGCAAGCCGGTCAAACCACGCCCAGGTTTCGCGTTTCCCTCGTCAGTGACTTGCTTTTATGGCCCCTGAGTCTCGTGTTCCTAAATGACTCCTATCTCTCTTGCTTTTCTTACGAGCTCTACGGTTCCGTGGACGCCGAGCTTCCGAGACATTACGAACTTGTGGTGTTCGATGGTTCGGGTCGAGAGTCCCCTGGCGTATCCGATTTCTTTTGCTCTCAGCCCTTGACCGAGTTGCTTAAGGATGCCCACCTGCGTGCCGCTCAGGCCGTGTGATAGGGCCGGATCCAAGCACCCTCCCGAAGCCACGACCCATGGGGATACATACCTGCCGCCCGCCCATACCACCGCCAACGCCTGGAGCAATTCGGCTTCGTCCGAAGCCTTTGAGAGATAGCCCCCAGCGCCCCGACGCATGGCAAACGCCGCCTCCGCCGCGTCGCGATGCCTCGTCAGGAACAAGAACGGAAAGGCGAAACCCTCCGATTTTGCAACCCTCATTGCATCGAGCCCAGAGATGAGCGGCAGCGCCGTCTCCGCGATTACTAGATCTGGAGGCGATCTCCGCACGCTTCTGAGCAGCTGCTCACCGGAGACAACCAGTTCGATCGTGTCCGCCAAGTTGGAACAGATTCTTGCCAGCCCTTCGGCGACAATCAAATGGTCGTCCGCTATCAACAGCCTTCGGATTTTCTGACAACTCTCTGGTCGCGGCTGGTTCAACACTACTGCCCTCCGTCAACATTGTCTATTGTGGTTGCAGCTGTCCATCAATCAAAGTGTCGCTGAAAACTGCTGGATGTTGACCCACCCTACAGGGCGGCCGGGGCTAAGACACCCGTAGATAAGGAGGGTAATATTCGGTATTTCTACTTAAGCATTCAAGTGGCATTCCTTCGAAGCGGATGACCTGTAACCTAACATGTAGCGTGAGCGGCGAATTTGATTCGTCCTGACCCCAAGCTGCCGACTTACGAACAACTTAAGCGCCCTTTGCCGGGCACCCGAGCGCGCACCGCGTTCCACGTAATGCGGGTTCTCTGGGGGCTGCACCCTAGCCTAGCGCAGGGATTCGGCGCGCAGGGAAGGAGTGTGTAGGAGCATCTGCACAAATGCGCAGGGGGATCGCCAAGGTGCGAAAGACAAGACATCGCTGGGTTTGCCGCGAAGTCTAAGGCACAAAGTCCTTTCCCACTACCCAGTGGCCTGCCGATGATCTAAGCACCCGAAGCGTCTCTGCATCCACCACAGGCGCCCTCACGCCAGCAATCAATAATGAGACCATGCGCAGACATGTATCCCGATCCTCAAAGGTTTCCCGCGCGTCGATTAGCACGATGCCGTCGCGCGTCTTAAGCCGCCAGCGCCAGCCCGCTGCTCCCGTGACGTGCGCCCAGATGCCACGCCTCTGGTGGATTTCGATATACACCCACTTCCCCTGTGGAAACGCTTACCAAGAGTCTAGCAACTGGGCGCCTCAGCGGTAGATGGCTTTCGACATATGCCGAAGCTGAAATATTCAGTCAAGAGCTCAGGGTGGGGGGCGGGAAGGGCATTTTGAGGACCCCGAGGATGGCGTGTCGGTCGCATACCAGAGGACCCAGCGCTCGTCGCTGCACCCCAATGTCATGGAACCCGGACGTGGGACGAAGCCTGGCCCCTATTGGAGCATGCGGTGGCTGCCGGCCGGCCCCAGCCAATTGCGGACGACGGTGAAAGACGACCGGGCCGGAGTTTTTCGCTCCCCCGCACGTCTGATTGATCCAGTCACGGCGATGGAACACCTCCACAGCGACGTGGAGCCTCACATCGGCGGGGCGGCGGCATAGAGACTGCCACGCCATGGACAGCGGATCGTATCCGCCGGGCGATGGGCCGGCCCTGCGCCTACAACGGTCAGTGCGCCCCGCGCTTTCCACGCATCGGCGTCGGGGCTTTGGTTCCCGCCATGGGAAAGGCTGAACTCGAGTCTTTAAACGTCGCTCTCTCAGCGGCGACGCGCTTTCCCTTCACAGGGACCTCGCCCTGGGCACATGTATCCATGGGTAGGTTGCGGTCACCCACCAACGAAGATCGCCATGGCCGAGCTAAAAGAGAACCTTTGGGCCCAGTGCGGGGCGCAGGTGCAACAAGACGCCCAGCCAGAGAACCTTGACGCTTCGGTGAAGGTGTGAGGCCTGATAAGGTGCCTCACTTGAGGCCGCCGTCTGAGAACCCAGCGATGTCAGGCGACAAGAGCAATACCCGCGACCGTGATCGCGGCCGCACTAAGGTGAATGTAGACTACGAGCGTCTCTGTTGGACGACGGCCTTAGGGAGTCTCTGCGGATGAACTCCGCGAAGTCGGCAAAGCGGTAGGGCCGACAGCTGCAGCACTGCAGCGGCACCCAGGCAGGTAATCCCCACCCGCTCCCATGGGCTGCACACCGTGCAATACGGCACCACAAACCCATCAACTGTCTGGACCATTGGCCACTCCACTCGGCCCTGGGACGAGTTCCTGCGGCTTCTGTCCGCGCATGATATCGCGGCCATTGCGGATGTGCGCCGCTTCCCAGGCTCTCGTCGCCACCCTTGGTTCGCCTCCGAGCAAATGGCCCACGCACTGCCGACTGTTGGCGTGGTGTATGTGTGGGTGCCGGAGCTCGGTGGTCGGCGCAGGGTGCAGCCGGACTCTCCGAACGACGCTTGGGATAACGCCGCTTTCCAGGGCTATGCGGACCACATGGCTTCTGCCGAGTTCGCCAGTGGCCTAGAGAAGGTCATCTCCCTTGCGGGCGCGCACCGGACAGCGCTTATGTGCGCAGAGGCACCGTGGTGGCGCTGCCATCGACGCCTTATTTCAGACTTGCTGACCCACCGGGGCCATGAGGTGCTGCACATCGTGTCTAGCGCAGAGCCCAAACCCCATCCGCTGAATCCCATGGCACGTGGGGTGGGCCAGGACCTAATCTATCCCGCAGCCCAGCATGAGCTGTTCTAAGCACCCCCATAACTTGGCGAGAACCC
Source organism: Stenotrophomonas sp. NPDC047960 (assembly GCF_043204395.1). NCBI lineage: Bacteria > Pseudomonadati > Pseudomonadota > Gammaproteobacteria > Lysobacterales > Lysobacteraceae > Stenotrophomonas > Stenotrophomonas sp. NPDC047960. The sequence goes on from NZ_JBIDBX010000001.1 coordinate 155,521, forward strand.
GCCGCCGTCGCCTTGGCCGCAAGACGTGACGGTGCTGTGGAGGTGACCAACAGCGCCGTAAATCCTGGCCACAGAAGCCCCACTTTGGAGTAAGTTGGAATGTCAGGCCCTGGCGGGAACACCGGCGGCGCGGGCTTCTTCAAGGGCATTGATCAATGCAGTAATGCGAAACGGTTTAGCGAAGAAGGGAGCCCATCTATGGCGTTCCGGCACCGCGGTCGCGCTGGCCCCGGAGGCAAAGACATACGGGACGCGCGCAGACTGGAGCCGGTCGGCGACCTCCTCGGCGCTGTCACCCAATAGCCGCCAATCCAGCACGGCCGCCGCAAGCGACCCGACCTCGATGTGCGCCAAGGCCTCAGGCGCTGACCTGGCGAGGCGAACGTCGTATCCAGCCATGGACAGCACCTCGCGAAGCAATGGAGCAAACGCGGCGTCGTCCTCCAGCAGAAGAATATCACCGTGCACGGCGGGGTAAGCTTGGGTGGAGTTCATGGGAGGGCGCTTGGGGCGGGGCTTTGATGCTATGCCTCGCTGTGTGAGCAGTGGCTCACAGGAGCCGCTGTTCGGATGCCTCGCAACCCTGGTTACGTCCGACGGGCACAAGACGACTCGCGGAGAGCGCCTACCGAGCCGGTTACAAGCCTCATTGCGTAACCGATTGCCACTGCGTTGACCCTCCTTTCCAATCTTCACGCTGGGTCTAGCCTGGCCTGCGCAAAATTTGGCCATGGACACGTCTGTCGCCCCCTCCACTGGTGTCACCATCACCCTCTATCGAGAGCAACACAGCTGCTCGTTAGATGTATTGGAACTACGTAACAACGTGCCCGGGGACGACGAGTTGCTCTGGGTTGACCTATGCGGCGCGAGTGAGGCGGAGGTAGCGCGGGTTTGGGGTGCATTGGACTTGGGAGAGGGATCGTTACCGACCAGGCCGATCGCCACCAATCCCCGTCTGGAGAAGTTCGCCAACCACTTCATGGCGCGCGTCGTTGCTGTTCTGCCCGGGGCGAACCTCGACTTTCGAGGCGCCGTCCTCACCATCGTGGCCGGACCCAACTTCGTCCTGACCCACCACGCTGAGGACATCGAGTTCTTGGCGGAGATGCGGGCCCGGGAGCCTGAGACGGTCTGTGATATCGGTTGCTTGGGCGAGGCGAGCTTTGTTGCCGCGTTGCTCGGCTGGCACTTGTCCACGTATTTCTCCGCAGTGGGCCTGTTTGAGGTCGAGATCGAGCGCCTGGAGAGCCGCATCCTGTCCGACCAGCCGCCGGGCCGATCGGCGTTGCCTCAACTCTGCGCCCTTAGGGGAGCGGCCTCACGGCTCCGTCGAATGCTTGCGCCCCACCGGGTCGTGTTCGACGGGCTGTCGCGGCCGGACTTTGTTCCCGACGGGGCAGAGGACGTGGCCCGCCATTTGCGCGACTTGGATGACCGCTACGAGCGGGCCTTGGACGTGGTTGAAAACGCCCGTGAGCTCGTGGTTGGAAGCTTCCAGCTGTTCAGCACCCAGACCGAGCTTCAGACCAACGAGCGCATGAAGCTGCTGACCTTTGTCACGGTTGTGACGGGTCTGCTGGCCGTCATCGCCGGCGCGCTCGGCATGAACTTCGAGGCCAACTTCTTCAGCCTTAAAACCGAGGGGTTCTGGATTGCTGTTGCCTTCATGGTTGGACTCGGTTTGGCTTCAATCTTGATCGGCCGCAGGCGTGGGTGGCTGTAGAGATACTCCGTCGCCGCACTCCGTTACCCAGAAGCTCCGCCGGCGACCGTAGTGCCGGTTAAAGGCATAACGCCGGCGTTACCATCAGGCTTTTCTTGCACGTCGTCGTCTTCCCAAGGCGCGCATGTGATCGGCAGGATCCGCCTGGGCGAGGATTGGCAGGTGAGAGTCTCGGTCTTCGATGCCGGGCGCTGAGGAGCGCCCTTGCCACCCGCACTCACCTCACTGCTCCTTCCTCATGGATAGAACTTCCTCGGGTCAGCCAGCTGCGCTTTGAACTGTCCAGCCTGGTAGACCGGCAGCTTCACGTCAGGCCGATACTGTTCAAACATCCTGATTTGCTTGAGTCGTGCCTGCGCTGGCTTCTTGTGGAAATACGCCTCATGCAGCACCGGCACCCGCTTGCTGACGGAGTGGCCTGTGATCAAGGCAATGTCTTCGTCCGAGACGCCTAGGTGATGGAGCTCGGTTGCGATGGTGTGGCGAAACGCGTGAAAGCCGACGCCAGAAGCGAAGCCGAGATCCTTCATGTAGCGACTGAACTGGTTGAGGATGCCTGCGCTGTAGCGCGTATTTGCTTCCCCAGTGTCGCGTCGCACGCCGGCAGAGAGGTGCGGGAATAGCCTTGGATGCCCGCATGCACGGATGTCTTCCACGAAGAGCAGGAATCCTGCGTCGAGCAATGGTTGGGGGATGGGCAGGGTGCGGACCGCGGCTTTGCCTTTTAGGCTTTGACGGCTTCGATTCCGGTCTTTGTGGCTAAGGTCGCTATCAACGGTCTTTTGGATGCGGATGCACCAAACCCCGCTCTCCTGAACAATGTCCGCAAGCTTCAGCTGAGCGACTTCATTGATGCGAGCCCCCGTATAAAGCCCGATCATCGGCACCCACCAGCGGTGAGGTGTTTTGATTGCCCAGGGGATGAAGGTCTGGGGCGCGAAAATCCGCTGCAGGTCCGCCTCATCGAACAACCTCTCCGCTTTGTTAGGATCGACCACCAAGTCCTTCTTGACCTCTGCAAAGACCCTCATGGGCGACGCCGCGATTGCCTTTGCGTTTTCGAGGCGAGTGAAGAACGTGCACAAGAAGCGACGGTGCTTTTCAAGTGTCGCCGGCGCTGGTGGGCTGACACCAAGTTTTTTCCCTTGCGCAACCACTTCATCGAACGTCCAGTTGCGATAGACAGGATCAGAGAGCAAAAGAGGCGGAGCCCAGCGCATGAGATCCCAAAGGCGATAGATGTGCGCGTGGTCAATGCGTGAGACCGGGATCTCGCCACAGGCCATTTGAAGCAGCTTGAGGGTCCTGGCGGTGGCCTCGATGGTGTTGCGGGCCAGCCCCATGCGCTCGCGGTCAGCCAAGTAGTCGCTGATCTCCACCGAAAGAAGCCGCGCGGGAGCCGCAACGGGCAATGGCTCTGGATAGCGGGTGCCGTGCTTGCCAAGGCGCGCACGCCGGGCACGCTCGCACGCATCGTTGATGATTTCCTGCGCGTGGATGGCGGCCTCGCGGCCGCTGACAATCATCTCGCCGATGCGGACACGTCCGATACGAACGTTGGTGAGTTTGAGCGCGCCAATGGGGTCGGCCAAGAAAGAGTTGAGGTGTTGTTGAGCGGGTGAGTTCACTGCGTTGCTTCCATCTGAAGGATGGAAGTAGGGATACGACAGGCTTAAAAATCGTCAATCAAAAATGGTCGTTTTCTTTCTGGCCTTAGGCGTTGCCCAAAGCGCCCCCTTTTGGACAATCATGCTCAAGATTATTCCGACGCCGAGTTGGATATTTCGACAGGAAAATCAAGGGGTTGACTTGGCGCGGGACATACTTTTTCGGAGTCATTAGTGTACTGTTTAACGGATATAAGCTAACCAACTGACTATTTGAATATGAACGCCAGATAAACCACGAATGTATCCTAACAAGGATTCAGGGCGAATTTCATATCCTTCGATAGTCACCAAGTGGTGGTGAGGAGAGACGCGATGGCGAAGAACGAACAGACGGGGCCGAAAGCAGCCAAGGCCGCAAGTGATGTTTTGCGCGACGGTCGAACCGGCGACAAGTCCAAGGCCGCAGCAGCCTCAGCGCTAAGCCAAGCCCCCGACAAGGGGAAGAAAGGCAAGAAATAGTTCCACGGACCGGCATCGGTCGGTGCCGGTCTCTTTTGGGGCGTGAGAGCCAGGGAATCACATGAGTAAGGTTGCACCGGGTCGGCCACGATCGGTCGGCGGTCCAGATTTGAATCTTGACGAGCACCAGTGGCCTGACACCGTTCGCTTTCTTCCTTACTGGGGAGACCGTTACTGGGATGGGATGGACGGGCAGCGGATCCTGCTGCTGGGCGAATCGCACTACCGAAAAGAGGGGATGAGCGACTCACTGGAAGTAACCAGGCCGTTCACCCGGGATGTTTTCCGTGGGATGGCGGAGCCCATCCGGCACCCTGAGGATGGACCCTTCTTCAAGGCTCTGGATTCAGTGCTCACTGCGGACGGGAAGCCGGACGCTCAGGAGGCAGCCGACGCCTGGAGGAGGGTGGCCTTCGCGAACCTCTCTCAGGCCTTCGCTGGGTCGCAAGCGAACCAGCGCCCCCGGAACAAAGAGCTTCTGGCAGGCGGCGACGTGTTGGTGGAAGAGATACTTTCAATCCTCAAACCCACCGTTGTCTTGGCTCTAGGCCGGACCACGTGGAGACTCCTCCGTCACGGCAGGCGTGAAGAGGGCCTGCCCCCATTCCTGGCGCGGGAAGTGAACCGGCTCAATGGGCGTCGGCGCTATATTGAAAGACGGGACATCTGGTCGCTGGACTACGCTGGAGGCTCAGCCCTCATGACCTGGGTCTATCATCCTTCCTGGAACGTGGACACGTGGCAGGACAGGGCCCTCGCGCTGCATCATCTAATCGACCAGGCCCAAGAACGGCGGTGACCGCCAAGGATCAGGAACGGAAGCATGAGCGAGTCGCCTGAGGTAGCGAAGCTGGTCCGCAAGACAGCGAGCAGTGGCAAATTGGATTACGTTCCGGTCGTGGTTCTCAATGAGACCACGCGGACCAAGCTGCATATTTTGGGATTCTTGATCCCACATAGCGACCGCACCGAATTCAAAGTGAAGCTCGAGGGCTTCACGAAGACGAAGGGTTCGTCTTGGGTCGAAGACAAGGAAAAAACGATTAACCTGACTGAGGTCTCGACGCTCAAGCTATTCAAATACCTTCAGAGTCACCTACCTCTGGCCAACCAAGGCGAGGCGGGCGAGTTCATCCTAATCAAGGTGTCGAATGGTTCGGTCGACCTCACTGGGCACGACCCTCATTCTCTGGTAGCGGCCCTGACTAAAGTTCTGTCGCATTCGGATCTAGTCGAACATCTTGCTAGCACTGAACTGACCCATGAGCTCACTGCCGCTTTACGGGGTTCCATTCGTCTTAACGAGATGCGATCGGCCGTTGCTGAGCTGCGCTCGCGTCTAGGAGGGGGCGACACAGCCGAACACACCTACCAATCGTGGTGTGAGAAGCATTGCTGGGCCTTTGGTAACGCCTATGTCGTTCGGGACGAGGTGCGGGCAATCACCACCGGGGACAGCATAGATCTGATGCTGCCGAACGTCATTGCTGGCTACAGAGACATTGTCGAGCTGAAGCGGCCTGACATGGATGTGCTGCTTTATGACAAAGCTCACAAGAACTTCTATTTCTCTGCGGACGTTTCCAAGGCGGTGGGTCAATGCCACCGATACTTGGACATGCTTCACGATTTCGCGGACAAAGGATTGCTTGATCATAAGGAGGTCGTGGCCTATCACCCACGCGCGACAATCGTCATAGGACGCTCGCATGACTGGACCGAAGAAAAGCAGCGGGCACTTCATGGGCTCAATCGTCGGATGCACGGAATCACGGTCATGACCTACGACCACCTTCTGTCCCAGGGTGAGCGATTGCTAGAGATGATGGCGCCCGCAGCGGACTCGGAAGTCGAGGCGACATCCTCAGTGCCGTCCGATGACGACATACCCTGGTAGGCGCCGGCAGGGTATAAAGGAACTCTCACGATTGTAAGAACGGAGGTTGCAGTGACCGTTTCAGTGCATAAGGCCGTTCCCCACCTCAAGGTGTGCGATGGGGCCCCCGAGTTAGGAAGCACTCCCTACATCGCCTTCGAGGAGTATTTGACTATTCCTGGTCTCGAAGACGCCGACATTCGGTTTGAATTTACTGCCAAGCCTACGCTGACTGAGGTGGAGGAATTGGCCCGACGTCTGAAGCAAGCTGGGCTTGTCTTCGTTGTGCAGCGGAGGTAGGTGACTTCCGGGGCTAGGGAAACGTCAGAACCTTTTTTGCTACCGTTCTAGTCCACCGAAAGGACATCCATGGGCGTGTTTCGTGTTCGTAACATTGAGTGGTCGGGGGGAGCCGCTCTGCCAACTGAAGCAGTGGTGGAGTGCAAGACCGTCGCGGACATTGCTGACGCTCTGGCGGACACCTATGGGTGGCTGGTTGCGGATTTTGAGATTGACGTAGCCACGGACGAGTCCGATAGGCGACGTTGACAGCGACGGCCAGGGCAGCGCTTTACGGCCTACGGGGTCGATTTTCTTCGAACCGTGAGGGAAGGGTGGATCATTTCGAAGGGGTGGTTCTAGACTTCCTGCGGGCAGACCGCAGGCTTTTCGTCAATCCCCAGTGCTGCATCCAGTTGAATCCGGGCAGCAATCCGGACACCAGCGGACCCCACTGGTATTGCGATGCAGTCGCTGTAAACGTCCGGGACCGGGCTGCCTACCTGTGCGAAATCTCCTATGCGGCCCGCCTACCGACTCTGCTGAAGCGGTTGAAGAGCTGGGACGAGCACTGGGAACGTCTGCGGACAGCCCTGGCTAGGGATTGCGGCATCCCAGCCGATTGGACGGTTAAGCCGTGGCTGTTCGTGCCTAACGATCGCTTGGAGCGCTTGCATTTGAGCACAGCTGCGCTATCACTGATGCCAGATCCGCGGATAACAGCCTTGGAGGAGGTCCTCCCTTGGCGCTACCGATCTTGGGACCGTGGGGACTATGTGGATTCTGGCCGTGACTGACTTCAATCTCCAAGCGCCTAGCTTTGCTTTGCTCCAGGCTCCCATGGCGTGTTGGAAGTGTGGCTCTGGGACCGTGGTCACTGCGATCTGGGTGCCTCGCCTCACAGAGTTCGATGAGGAGGGCGAACTGGAGGTTGCTGATGCTGCTGTCCTTCAATACGCCGAAGTTCTTGATCCTGCCGCTGAGGCGGTCATCCTCCGAACTGCGCCGCTCCTGCGTGTCGGCCAGTCGCAGACGGCTGGCGTCAAATATTGGGCTAACCATTGTTCCCACTGTGACGCGCTCCAAGGCGACCACTACGTGATGGGGGTCGATGGTCCCTTCTTTCTCCAATCCCGAGATGAACTGTCGTCGCTGACGGTCCGCCCGGGGGGCATGGGCCTCAGCGCCACAGCCGGTTACTCGGAATCGGGATGGATGTCGTGGATTGCGGATAGCGACGTTTTAGGTCCTGCTTAGCTTCCCTGGCCGTGATAATCAGAGCTGAAATGGTAGAAAAGCGAACCGAGGAGCGCAAAGGCGGCGAGGATCGCTGCGCCTTGTTGCCTGACGTTCGAATCGGCAATAACTTCAACGTGGCGGTGGCTCCGCTCTGAGCCAAGCTCCACCATAAAGGCATGAATCAGCGCGGCATAGGAGGCAGGCCCCATCGTGCTGGCTATCCCTAGATGGGACGCGTTGTGCGTTGAGCCTATGGGGACTGGCGCTGGCCTCTGGCGAATTGGATAAGCGTCCAAACGGATTTAAGGAGGAAGAAATGACAGCTTCAGATGCTCAGGCCGACACCCCCCATGAGGAGATCGTCAAAGTAGGTATTTTAAGTGAACCGGTGTCCAAGGATGATCTGGGCACGTTCGACTGGCAGCGAGAGCTCGAAAGTCTGTCTGGCCCGGTTAACCGCTGGACCAGCGTAGCTGAGCTACGTAAACGCAGTGATGAAATGAAGGAGGAGCACCCCCAGGATGCCGCGATTTTGCATCTGCTCTCAGCGGTTATCTCAATGCACATGGTTGTGGGGACCCCACAGCCCTACTCGGCGGCGCTTCAGATGAGTAACGGCCGTTCTGCTGCGCCGGAAGATCTGGGCATCTACGATCTGGATGCCCTTGAGATGATGGCTGAAATGGCCTCAGATGCGTGGGTTCGTGCGCGGCTCTCAGACGTGGCCTTACAGGTGGCTCCAGCCTACGAAAGATCTGGTTGGCAACTGGGGGCAATGGCAGCTCGCGCACACCTTGAGTATTCGATGCGCTCGAATGACCATGCGGTATCTCGAAGAGAGGCTCTACAGAGGGCAATGGAGCTGGGATGGCGATACCTTCGGCACGATGCCGAGTTTTCGGATGCACTGTGGACTTCCGCAAAGACGCTTATGCATCAAGGCCTAGAAAAGTCTTGGCCGGGTGTGAGCATCCCGATCGCTGAAGAGATCCGGAAGCGAAATCGTTCCATGGCTGCGGAGGCCGCAGCAGCTTTTGAGCATCAGGGCGACACGTTAATGGCCAACGGTCCCTCCCCAGAGGCAGTGGATCTTTTCCGTCAGGCTGCTGCGCTGTGGCTGGCGGCAAAGAATTCTTCGCAGGAACAGGTAGCCCATCACAAGACCGCGGATGCATTGATCGGTTTGGCTCAAGCGCCAGGGCAAGCCATGCTCCGGGCCGATTGGATGAATGAGGGAATCGCAGTGCTGCGGCGTCACAAAGGCGACAGGACCCGCATCAAGGAGCTGCAGGCAGAGCTGGCTGACATCAGGTCTTGCATTCTCGGAGAAATGAGCACCTTTTCTCACCAGATCGACGTGTCCTCAGTCGTTAAGCAAATAAGAGAGCGCGTCATAGCTCCGGCGCTGGCAGACGCGCTCTTGCAAGTGGCTTTTGCGTTTTCCAACTGGGTCGACGCTGAGCAGGTTCGCAAAGAGGTAACAGACAACGCTCGGCGGTTCGTTTTTACCGGGATGTTTCGTCAGGTTACCTATGACGCCAACGGGGTTCCCGTGGACTCAACCGCACCATTTGACGCCTCTGATGAAGCGGAGATGGAGCGGCGCATGGTGAATCATGTATCGCAGCACGATCATCCCATCCTGGCGCAGGTGGCTATACCCGCTGCTCTCGATGTTCTCCAGGGTAAGTTTGAGCCTACCCTGGCCGACATCGTTGGAATACTGCATGGCTCGCCGGTTACGCCGCGCGGCCATGAATGGTCGTTGGCACGGGGAATCTTAGCGGGCCTTGAGCTGGACTGGGAGGAGGCTGCGGTGTTTCTCATTCCCCAGGCCGAGCCATTTGTGCGCGCGGCATTCAAACGGGCCGGCATCCACACTCTGTCCAAAAGCAATGTGACGGACGGCGCTGAGGAGGAAAAATCCCTCAACGAGCTCTTGGCCCACCCCGATGTGGGTAGCGTTCTCTCGCCTGATTTGATTTTGGAACTTAAGGCGCTGCTGACGCACAAGGCTGGGCACAACCTCCGGAATCGCTACGGCCACGGCCTCATTTCGGACGACCAGTTGGCAAACGTGGGGACAGTCGCGCTCTGGTGGACAATGCTGAGGTTGGTGCTTTGGCCCTTCCGTGAGCGTGTGGTTGAAATGTGGGAGCAAGCCAAGAGCCTGAAGAACGAGGGTGATGCATAGGCGTGGTTGGGCGGGCGCGAACCTTGCGGCAACTTCCCTTTCCTCGAGCCTTGATTGGAAAGCGATCGAAGCAACAGCGCACTTAGGCAATGTTTCACATTGCGTGCGCCAAGGGCTTCGCCCCTGGAACCCCAAGCCTCTGCGAGGCTTGCCAACGGCAAAAGCTGGTCCATAAAGAACCTGTCTTCACAGGAATCTTCATGGCCATCTTCCACACCTCAATCAAAACCTTCAGCCGAGGCAAAGGGCAATCCGCCGTGGCCGCCGCCGCATACCGAGGCGGCCTGCTGCTCGCTGACTTCCTCACCGGGCAGCAACACGACTATCGCCGCCGCAGCGGCGTTGTCGAAACCTTCTGCCTCGCTCCTCCGGACGCGCCTGACTGGGCCCTGTTGCCTGGCGAGCTATGGGCCGTCGCCGAGGCGGCGGAGCGGCGCAAGGACGCCACCGTCGCCCGTGAGATTGAGCTGTCCCTGCCTCACGAGCTCTCTGACGAGCAACGCGCCCAGCTCGCCTTCGCGATTGCCGAGGCCCTGGTCGACCGTTACAAGTTCGCTCTCCAAGCCAGCATCCACTCCCCGGGAACCCCTGACGGGCTTAACCATCACGTCCACATGCTGGCCAGCACCAGGCGCATAGGGCCGGACGGGTTCGGGGAGAAGACCAGGGAGCTCGATGGCGGGGTATCTGGAAAGTCGCAGGTTCAGTGGATCCGGGAAATGGTCGCCGAAACCACCAACGCCCATCTGGAAGCTGCGGGGCTGTCGGCGTCCGTCGACCACCGCAGCTTGGCCGAGCAAGCGCGGGCCGCCTCGGACCGAGGCGACGAGCTTCAGGCGGCTGCGCTGTCCAGGGAACCGACGAAGCATTTAGGCAAAAACGCGGTCGCGCGGGTCCGTAAGGGGATGGACAGCCGGCTGGCGGCGGAGAACGAAGCCATTGAAACCATCAACGCTGAGCATTTGGTGTTTCTCGACCAAGCAGCGGGCCGAGAGGAGTTGGCGGGGAATCCCCAACTAGCCTCGGCGGGAAATGCCGAACGAGGGCGCTCCGTGCGGTCTGCGCAGCTTGCGCCCGGCCTGGAGATTCGGGGCATGTTGGGCATGCGCTTGCCTGCCATTGCCGGCCGTGCCACAGAGGAGGCCCTAGCCCCAGTTCCGCTGAGCCTATTGGAGCACGTGAGCAACGCCTTGAGGGATTTGCACGAAGTGGCACGGGCCAGGGCGGATCTCTCCGTGCAGCGCGTTCGCGCCGGGCTTGAATGGGTGCGGGATGTGCTGGCGGGCTCAGGAGAGACACCGGCCCTCCGGCAATGGGTCGCAAAAGCAGTCATCCGGGTGCGTGCGCTGCGGAACGCGGTCCTCGGGCGTGCGACGCGACTGATTGCCCTCGGGAGGGCCGAGCGACTGCATCACATCGCCCTGCAGGAGTGGGAGCGCTTCAACTCGGACTACCCGCCTGGTTCCACGTGTTACTCGCGACCCGAATGGACCCATCGGCGCGAGCGGCGGATGTCCGTTCTTGAGCAGCGGGCGGGGGAGTTGGAGAAAGCCCGGCTCCGGGGATCGGCAGAAGCGCTGGCGATGGTAGACGCTGATGTCGTTCGCCGGGCAGCAGAGCTGGAGGCCATGCCGGCGCCCAGCGAACTCGCCCCTGAGCTGCTCGAGGTCCCGCCGATTGCCGAGGAGGTGCCATTGCCGGTTCTCAGGCCGAGGCCCCCCTCCCTGCACTAAACGAACAAGCCCCGCAAAATGCGGGGCTCTTTGTCAGTGGGGCTCAACGGAGGGAGAGGCCTGCCGGAGACGTTCGGCTGGGCTTTGGCGTGGGAGCGGGGCCCAGCCCCCTGGCTCGTCGCCAGTCCTCCTGGGACACGAAGGTTGGCGGCTCCTGACCTCGGTCCACTGTCGCCGCTCGTGGAGACGACCGGCCTCCTGGACTGGGGGCGTAGGCCTGTTGAATTTGGCCGGAGGGGGATGCAGCGAAGCGACGCATCAGCGCAGCGGCAACATCAAGTGCGTGCTGGATGTCGGCTTCGCGGTCGGCTAGTTCGCGCGTTTCACTCTGCGACAGTAAAGCGGGCAAGAGACGGCTGGCGATGCGTAACTCAACATTGGCGGGCATTGGAACTCCATGGGTGAATGATGTTCACATCGAAGCACCAATCCCCGAACCCGCAAGCGTCAGAACTTGCGCGAGCTCACAAATATGAGCATTGCTCCCTTTGCTTAGGCATCGCAACGGATCCAGCCCAGCATGAGGCTGGATCCCTAGGTGCCGTGCTGGTTCGGAGACATCCTTTAGACCAATGCCAGACGTCCCATTGAACGAATCCTGGGCGAGCGTCCCTAGCTCGCAATGCGAGCGTCCAGCCCGGCGTGCTCTCTAAGAAGATAAAGCAGGCCTCCGCCATCGATCAGCTCAATGGGCTTGTCCTTGGCGAAGTCAAAGGCAGCGGTCCCGTAGCCGCTGGTGCACACCAAGATGCCTTTGCTCGCCCCCTCGTTAAGCATCGTCCCGTAGAGATCGCGCACGGCGCTGACCCCGACCGTGTCCTTGTAGCGCTTGGCTTGGATAACTACTTTTCCCCCGAGCACCGGTCGGGTATCGAACGCGACCGCATCCACCCCGCCATCTCGGGAACTGCGTGTCAGCTTGGTGTCCAGCCCCATCCGACTGAACAGGTTGGACACGAGCGCTTCAAACTCGCCTGGGGTAAGCTCCAGCAGGTTTGGCCGTGCCTCCAGGCCCGACAATACGTCCGACTGCGCAATGAAGCGTTTGTCGACCATGTTGAACTCGACAATGGGCTTGATGGCCTGCAACTCGTCCGGTCTGTTGGACACCTGCGCGCCCAGATTGCGCAGGCAGGAAACCTTCTCTACGCGCTCAAGTCGAAGCTGAAGGAAGGCTTCTTTGGTAGCGCGGACGGACACTACCGGGACGCGGACCTCTTGCCCGGTGCTGGGATCGTGCGTGTCCACCACGCCGTTGAACGTCACCAGCGCCAACGCTTCGGCTTGGTCGGCTTCAAAAGCCTCGTGCAGCGTCCGTAAAGCGATTGAGGCGATGATGTCTTGGTAAAGCGTCTTGATTTCGCTGGCCTTGCGGGCTTTGGAGTCGATCGCATCACGGGCTTTGACGTAACGGTAGTCGGCCTCCAACGGCACGACAGAAAGCTCTGGAAGGTCGTATTCAATGACCAGCTCCTTAGATGCCTCTGCATAAGCCAGCTTGAAGGCTTGTGGGAATCCCTCCGCCGGGTATTCGGAGCGCGTCAGAACCATTTCGTTGTAGGCAACGACGGCGTCTGGCTCATGCGCCCGATAGGCGCGCTGGAACTCATCCACTTCCGCGTTTCGGCGGGCCACGTCGGCGACGTAGAGCGCGCGAGCGGTCTCGTGTTGGGCCCTTAAGTCGGCCAAGCGCTGCTTCTTCTGCGCTTCTGCGCGATTGAACTGGTCCAGAACCCGCTGGTGAGCCTGTTGCGCCGCCGCTATTGCCGCCGCGTGCTTCTTCCCGGCTCCCGGCCAAAAGCGGGCAAGACCCGTCGGCGGGATGGGTTCGGCAGCGGCTGGTGCGAAGCCCGGCACTAACTCCTTCGGAACCTCGAAAGCGGGGTGGGGATCAGTGTGGCGCAGGCTGTCTAAGCGGATGGTGTCGTTCACGGACAGGGTATGCAGCAGCAAGCCCTCCAACTCTTCCAGACGGTCTTTGAGCTCGGCGTTAAGGTCATCTGCCTCGGCTTGCCGGTCCTGGAGGTAGTCCGCCTTGGCTTGCCGAGCGGCCTCTTTCTCTTGCCTGTCGAAGGCCTGAAGTTCCCGTCTCTGCTGGGCGGCGGCCATACGCTCTTGGCGTTCCAGCTGCCTCTGTTGAGTGGCTTGCATCCTCTGTTGGCGTTTGGTCTCCCGCTCTGCCGCTGCCGCTGCCCGCCCGGCTGCTCGCAAGAACCCTTCTAAGCCGCTTCGCCGTCCCATACATCCTCCTGATGTTGAAAACCTAAAAGACACACCGCTTCACCCGCTGTCGACGGGCGTTTAGGGCTCTAACCGGTCAGGAGACCCCTGAGGACTGGCAGATTCAACCCATACGAAAGCACCTTAAGCCCCGGCGAGACGCCTTTAAGGCCTTCCAGCTTTTCCCGGACCGTGAAGGTCCTGCTGTAGGTCCCATGGTGCTCATCGTCCAGCTCGTGTCCAACCAACTGCGCCCGGAGTTCGGACACGACGCCGGCGCCCTGGAGCTCTTGAATTAGCGTTTTCCTCAGAGAGTGAAACCCTCTCTTGGCCGCGGGCCAGTTCGCCCCTACCTGCTCCAGATGCCTGCCAAAGGCCTTCGTGATCCAGTTGCCCGCCCCGTTTTTGGCGTTCGCCTTGGCGGCTGGGAAGAGTCGAGGTGTCTTCTGGGTGCGCAGGCCCTCCACCCAGTCCAGGAAGCCCAGTTCAACGAGGTCTGGATGGACGGGAATGGTGCGCAGGCTGACCTCGGTCTTCACTTTTTGGTGTTCGCCCTCGTCAGAAATCCTAATGCAGGGGAGGCCATCCACCGTCAGCACGTCTTCGACCAGCAACTGGCCGACCTCTGACGCCCGGGCGCCCGTGTAAAGCCCGATCAAGGCCGCCCAGCGGGCGGACAGCGCCAGCTCCTCAAAGGCTGCCGGGGCGAACAGCGCCTGGACCTGGTGGGCGTCGTAGGCTTTAAACCCGAACTTCTTCCGGGCACGCTTTTCCCGGGTGGAGTAGGTGATGTGGCCGGCTGCCGGGTTGTCGCCCTTCGGATAGTGGCCGGAGGCCATGGCCCACTCGAAGAATCCGCCCTTGCCGCCGATGTAGGACTGTTTATTGGTCAGGGTCGGCGTGGCCGCTCCTCCATCTCGCATGAACTGATACCACCGAGCCAGGTCCGACCGGGTGATGGAGTGCAGCTTGGCCTTATCGCCCAAAAAGACCGTCAATGCCTCAATGGCGGTCTTTTTGATGGTGTAGGTTTTCGGCAGGCAGCCGGGCTGGATGCTAGCCAGCCAAGCGTCCCGGGCCTTGCCCAGCGTAATGGTCTCCACCGCGGGCTTGGAGACGCGGTTTGGCCGGGGGAGGGGTGCAACCTCATTCCGGATGAGCTCAGAAAGAGCGCTCGGCCGCTGGGCCGTCAGTTCCATCATCTGCTGATAGAGCGTCACGTCCTCGGGTGTGTCGATCTGCCAGTGCTCGGTGACCGTGCCGTCTGCGGCCTTCGTCCGATTCAAGGTCAGCTGCTTCAGCGGGTCACCACTGGTCAGGCGATCCAGCAGTGCGCCAATGTCTTCGTCCTTCGTTTCCATGCGTTGTTCCCTCAACACGTCGAAGGCCCGAGCATAACGCGCAGCCAAGCCTAAGGCGCGCAGCTGGGCCACGGCCAGTTCGGATGTGCGCAAGGTGCGTTTGAAGGTGCGTAGGCCAATCATGGCCTGGAGATCAGTGGGGACCCGTTGCCGGAAGGACCAGAGCCCGGAGGGCGAGCGAACAAGATGGTGTGGGATGCGCATCATGAGATGTGTCCCGATTTGTGTCCCGTCGAGGGTCCCCCCAGAAAAGCAAAAACCCCTGCGTTAACAGGGGTTTGCGTAATCTGGCGGAGAGAGGGGGATTCGAACCCCCGAAGCGCGGTTTAGACGCTTACACACTTTCCAGGCGTGCTCCTTCAACCACTCGGACACCTCTCCGGACCTGCTGCATTGACGCTGCAGGGGCGCAGATTCTAGCCGGGGAATGCGATTGGCACAAGCGGCGCGATCACCCGGCTGAGGGGCTGGACAGGCGTGGCACAATGGACGTCCCGATGAAGACGGTGGCCTGATGTCCTATCTCGTCCTTGCCCGCAAGTGGCGTCCCAAGCGTTTTGCCGAGCTGGTAGGCCAGGAACACGTGGTCCGTGCGCTCAGCAATGCGCTGGACAGCGGCCGGGTGCACCACGCATTCCTGTTTACCGGTACCCGAGGGGTCGGCAAGACCACCATCGCGCGCATTTTTGCCAAGTCGCTCAATTGCGAACAGGGCACCAGCGCCGATCCCTGCGGCCAGTGCCCGGCCTGCCTGGATATCGATTCCGGGCGCTATATCGACCTGCTGGAGATCGATGCCGCGTCCAACACCGGCGTGGATGATGTCCGCGAGGTGATCGAGAACGCCCAGTACATGCCCTCGCGCGGCAAGTACAAGGTCTACCTGATCGACGAAGTGCACATGCTGTCCAAGGCGGCGTTCAATGCGCTGCTGAAGACGCTGGAAGAACCGCCGGAACACGTGAAGTTCCTGCTGGCCACCACGGACCCGCAGAAGCTGCCGGTCACGGTGTTGTCGCGCTGCCTGCAGTTCAACCTCAAGCGGCTGGACGAGGACCAGATCCAGGGCCAGATGACCCGGATCCTGGCCGCCGAGGAGATCGAATCCGACCCGACCGCGATCGTGCAGCTGGCCAAGGCCGCCGACGGCAGCCTGCGTGATGGCCTGTCGCTGCTCGACCAGGCCATCGCCTATGCCGGTGGCGCGCTGCGCGAAGATGTGGTGCGCACCATGCTGGGCACCGTGGATCGCACCCAGGTGGCGGCCATGCTGGAGGCCCTGGCTGACGGCGATGGCGTGCGCCTGCTGCAGGTGGTGGCCGCGCTGGCCGAATTCTCGCCGGACTGGAGCGGCGTGCTGGAAGCGCTGGCCGAAGCCCTGCACCGCATTCAGGTGCAGCAGCTGGTGCCCGGCGCCCAGGCCGACGGCGAGGGCATCGACGCCGCCGCCTTCGCCCAGCGCCTGCGCCCGGAAGTGGTGCAGCTCTGGTACCAGATGGCACTCAGTGGCCGCCGCGACCTGCATCTGGCGCCCAGCCCGCGCGCCGGCTTTGAAATGGCCGTGCTGCGCATGCTGGCGTTCCGCCCGGCCGCTGCGGTACCGCCGGTGCCGCGTGACCCGGGCACCGGTACCGAAGTGGGCAGCGGTTCGCGCGGTGCCGAGCACGGTGGCATGGCCGCCGCGCCGGCGGCCGTGCCCGTGACGGCTTCGGCGCCGGTGGCCCCTGCGGCGCCCGTGGTCGCCCCGGCCGCGCCGAAACCGACACCTGCGCCGGTAGCGGAACCTGCCGACGACGATCTGCCGCCGTGGCACCAGGCCGGCAGCGACCACCGCGACGAAGCCCTGGCCGTGGAACTGGCCAGCCCGGACGCCGCCATGGCCGCGCCGTGGGAAGCTCCGCCGGCTCGTCCTGTGGTGCCTGCCGCGCCGTCGCCGCGCCCGCAGGGCATCGCCATCAGCCCTTTGCCCGCGCCCGTCCATTCCCGCCCGGTCGCGCTGGCGTCGGCCGAAACCTGGCTGGAACTGGTTGCCCAGAGCCCGCTGAATGGTCCGTCGCGCCAGCTCGCCGCGCATGCGGCCTTCATCGGATTCCAGCACGGCGTCTTGAAACTGGCCGTATCGCCCGGATTTGAGTACCTGTGCTCGGACCGTTCGCTGGCGGCCCTGACCGAGGCCCTGTCCGGCCCGCTCGGGATGACCCCGAAGATCCTGATCGAACATGGCAACGCCGAGGCCGAAACGCTGCACCAGCGTTCCGACCGCCAGCGTGGCGAGCGACAGCAGGCGGCCGAAGCCGCCTTCATGGCCGACCCGTCGGTGCAGCTGCTCATCCAGCAGCATGGCGCGCGGGTCGTGACCGATTCCATCCGTCCTTTTGATGAGTGATACGACATGCGCGGCAACATCGCCCAACTGATGCAGCAGGCCCAGAAGATGCAGGAAAACCTGCAGAAGGCCCAGGAAGAACTCGCCAAGCTGGAAGTCACCGGCAGCGCCGGCGGCGGCATGGTCAGCGTGACCCTGACCGGCGCCAAGGAGTGCCGCAAGGTGCGCATCGATCCGTCGATCCTGTCCGATGCGGAAATGACCGAAGACCTGGTGGCAGCCGCCTTCAATGATGCCTCCAACAAGATCGATGCCGAATCGAAGAACCGCATGGGCTCGGCCACGGCCGGCATGCAGCTGCCGCCTGGCATGAAGCTGCCGTTCTAAGCGTGAGCCTGCCCCTGCTCGAACAGCTGATCGAAGCCTTCCGGGTGTTGCCCGGGGTCGGTCAGAAGACCGCCCAGCGCATGGCGTACCACGTGCTGGAGCGCGAGCGTGAGGGCGGAAAAAAGCTGGCCGAGGTGATGGCCAGGGCGATCGAACGCATCGGCCATTGCGCGCAGTGCCGCGATTTCAGTGAAACCGAGATCTGCGCGGTATGCGCCAATGGCAGCCGCGAGCGCCAGCAGCTGTGTGCGGTGGAATCACCGGCCGACCGGCTGGCCATCGAAACCGCCACGGGTTTCCGCGGCGTGTACTTCGTGCTGCAGGGGCGGCTGTCGCCGCTGGACGGCGTCGGCCCGCGCGAGCTCGGCCTGGACCAGCTGGAGGCACGGCTGGGGCAGGGCGAGGTGCAGGAGCTGATCATCGCAACCAGCGCCACCGTGGAAGGCGAAGCCACCGCGCATTACCTGGCGCAGCTGGCACGTGCGCACAAGGTGCGGCCCAGCCGTCTGGCGCAGGGCCTGCCGCTGGGCGGCGAGCTGGAATATGTGGATCGCGGCACGCTGTCACACGCGTTCGGTACCCGTACCGAAGCAACCTAACCGGTAGCGCCGGCGGTTGGCCGGTCTACCCAGACATCAGGTGATGCAATGACCCAGGACACCCTGTTTGGAAAGATCATCCGCCGCGAAATTCCGGCCACCATCGTCTACGAAGATGACGAGGTGCTGGCGTTCAAGGACATCGCGCCGCAGGCGCCGGTGCACGTGCTGTTCATTCCCAAGAACGAAGCCATTCCCACGCTCGATGACGTGCAGCCTTCCCAGGCCCACCTGATCGGGAAGCTGGCGTTGGCGGCCGCCGGATACGCACGGCGCGAGGGCTTCGCGCAGGATGGCTACCGCATCGTCATGAACTGCCGCGAGCATGCCGGGCAGACCGTGTTCCATATCCACCTGCACCTGCTGGCCGGCGCGCCGCTGGGACATTTCGGAACGCCTGCGGGCTGAGCCAAAAAAAACCGCCCGGAAGGGCGGTTTTTTTCAGTGCTGGAGTTACCACCAACCCCAACCGCGGTAGCCCCAGCCGGGACCCCAACCAGGGCCCCACGGGCCATAGGGGTAGACCGGCACGACATCCACCTGGCGCTGTTCCGGCCACAGGTAGATCACGTCGGCCTCCAGCTTGGGCAGGCGGTAGTCGTAATCGCCGATGCGGGTGTTCTCGTAGCCGGCGATCTTGCCGATGAAGGTCACGTCGCGGCCTTCCTCGAACACGGCCGGGTCGTAGAAGCCGGCACGGCAGGCCACGAAGCGACCATCGCTGGCGTCATTGGAGCTGGTGTTCGGGCGGCCGCTGGCGTTGAGCGGGCGCGACAGCAGCTGGAAGCAGGTCTGGCCCTGGCCGGGGGTGGTTTCGATGATGCGGCCGCCCCAGCGCACCGGCGTGCCCACCTGCTGGGTGGCGACCGAATCGCGTGGGCTGACCACGCTGAACTGGCCCTGCAACGGTTTGGGCGCCGTGGCACAGGCGGCCAGCGCCAGCGACGCGGCAAGGGGAAGCAGGTTCTTGACGTTCATGAGGTTGCTCCGGTGGACGGGCGATGCCTGTGCAGGTCGCGCACGAGTGAAGGGTCGAGCTCAGCGCCAGCGTAGCGCGCGTGAACGAAACGCTGGCTGAGCGGAATCAACGCCGGGTCAGGGCGTAGTCGGTGCACGCGCTGCGCCCAGTCCATGGCGGTTTCCGCAGGTTCCCGGGCCAGGCCATGCCGCGCGTAGCGCCGCCCCAGCCGGTGCCAGGCCCGCAGCAGGGGATCGCGCTCGCGCTCCCCTCGGGCCAGCAGCCATGCCATCCAGCCTAGCGCGACGCCTGCGAAGGCAATGAAAACAGCCACCAGCTGTGCCGGCTCCAGCGCGTCGATCCCCAGCGGGCGCAGCAGCTGCCGCTGGCGGTTGGCATCGAACGACAGCACCAGGTCGTTCCAGCCCCGGCGCAGGAAATCGCCTACCTGGCCCAACTGCAGCCAGCGGCTTTCCAGCGCGGTGCCTGCGCCGGCACCAAGACGGTCTTCCAGAGTGTCGTAAATACGCTCTGGCGCGACGGCCGCGGTGGGGTCCACCCGAACCCAGCCGCGCTGTGGCAGCCACACTTCGGCCCAGGCGTGCGCATCCATGCGCCGCACTACGTAGTAGTCACCGTAGGGATTGCGCTGGCCGCCGGCAAATCCGGTGACTACACGCGCGGGAATGCCGGCGTTGCGCATGAGCACCACGAACGACGAACTGAAGTGCTGGCAGTAGCCGGCCTGCTGGTCGAACAGGAACTCATCCACGCTGTTCCGGCCCGGTGCCGGAGTGGACAGCGTGTAGGCAAAGCGCGAACGGATCCAGTCAAGCGCCCGCGCCACGATCGCCGCATCGTTGCCGCCCGCCTCCTGCCGCCACTGCTGGCCCAGTGCCGCCGTACGCGGATTGAGGTCGGGTGGCAGCTGCAGCGCCAACTGGCGCTGGAACGCGCTGAGCGGTTCGGTGTAGGCCGCTGCCGGGGCCGATTGCAGGCGCCACCGGGTCAGCGCCGACAGGCTGCGATCGCTGCGCAGGCTGTAGGTGCCATCCAGCGTGGTACCGGCCGGTGCCTGCAGCGGCAGGTCCAGCGCCACCAGCTGGCGGCGGTCGGTGGGCTCGTAGTCGATCTGATAGTCCCAGCGTGCCGCGCCGCGGGCCACCGGCGGTGGCGGGCGTCGCTCGCTGTAGGGGTCGCGGTCCCAGCGCCGGCCATCGAAGCGGGTCATCACCGGGCCGCGCCAGTAGCGCTGCTCGGGCGGTGGCGCCGCGCCGACGAAGCTCACCCGCAGCGCGGTCGCATCGTCGGCCATCAGGTCCAGCCACTCTGACGGTTCCATGTGGTCGGACAGGCCGGGCTTGCCCACCGCGCGGTCCGGCAGCCCCCATAGCGGTTCGCTCAGGCGCGGGAACAGCCAGAACCCAGCCAGCGCCAACGGCAGGCCCATCGCTACCAGCTTGCCCACGCCGCGCAGCTGTTCAGCCAGGGTCGCGCCGGCGGCATGCCCTTCGGCGCGCGCCAAGCCCTGCAATGTGAGCAGCGTGGCCATGGCGGCGAGCACCGCCAATCCCATCGTCAGCGGTCCCTGGTCGAGCAGAAATGCCGAGAACGGGGCAAACAGTGCAAACCCCAGCAGGCTGCGCGCATCGCGCAGGCTGCGCAGCTCGCTGGATTTCAGTGCCAGCATCGCTCCCAGAAGTGCACACCCGGTATCGCGCCCCGGGCGGGCACCCATCTGCCAGTAGATGGCGGCCAGCATGCCCAGCACCAGCAGCACGCGGACCGGGCCGGGCAGCACCCGATGCCCGGACACCAGCGCGGTAAGCACCGCCGCCAGTGCGAATACGCTGGCCAGCAGCGGCGGGAGTTGCAGCAGCAGCGGCACCAGCGCCAGCGCCGCGCTGGCCAGGGTCCAGCGGCGGGCGGCGGGAGACAGCAGCGAGGCGGAAGATTCAGCCATGCGGCATCAGCGCCAGGGCGCGTTGGCAAAGGTGGTGGTGGCTGCTGCCCTGGCCGGGGCCCAACACCGGTTGGCCGGGAAGCTGCAGTGTGTAACGGCGACCTTCGCGTTCGGCAAGGTCGACCCAGCGTGCCAGCCGCGAGATCTTCACTTCCAGCGGCAGTGATCCCATCTGCCGCCAGTCGAGCAGGATGTCCACTCCCACCGGCTTTTCGTACTCGCGTACCAGCAGCGTGTCGCGGCGTGCGGAGTGCTTCCAGGAAATGCTTCGCTGCGGGTCGCCCGGTCGATACGGGCGCAGCTGGTGCAGCTCATCCCCGCTTGCGTGCACGCGGGTGTGCAGCGGGTCGCCATCGCCTTCGGGCAGTGGCGGTGGCTGCTGCTCGGGTGCGGCGTAGACCAGCAACGGCGTATCGGGCCACACCCACGACCATGCGCGCACCAGCCCAAGGGGTTGCGTGGTGGCAATGCGGATGCGCTCCACGTCCATCCAGCCGCGACGCCCGGTGGGCAGGGAAAGGTCTACTTCGATCTGATCGGTATCCACCAGATGCCCGTATCCGCGGCTGTCGCCCAGCGCCAGCTCCAGCCCCCGACGCACGCGCGCATCGGCACGCGACAGGTTGATGCGCAGGCGAAGCGTGGCGCCGGCCACCACCGGTTCGGCCGACACCGCATCGACCTGCAGGCCCGACAGCTGCAGGTGCGCGCTGAGCGTGCTGGCGATGGCCACCGTGGCCAGCAGCAGCGCCAGCAGCAGCGCGGGATTGTTGTTGTAGTTGAGCGCACCCAGCAGCATCGCGACCAGCAACAGCGCGACGAACAGGCCAAAGCGGGTAGGCAGCACATAGATGCGACGGCGGTCCAGCCGGCGCGGCAGGCGCTCCGGCTGCCGGGGCCGGGCCATCAGCACCAGCCTGCGCCAGCGATCTCCCCAGCCGCTGCGCACTCAGTCCACCGGTACGGTCTGAAGGATGGCGCGGGCCAGCGCCGGTCCGCTGCTGGCTTCGGCTTCGGGCACCAGACGATGCCCGGCCACCGCAATGAACAGGGTCTGCACGTCTTCGGGCACCACATGGCCGCGGCCCAGCAGCAGCGCATGCGCCTTGGCTGCGCGCAGCAGCGCCAGGCCGGCACGCGGCGACAGGCCCACCCGCACACCGGTGTGCTGGCGGCTGCGCGCCAACAGCGCCTGTACGTACTGGATCAGGGCCTCGCTGGCATGTACCTGGCTGACGGCGTCGCGCAGTGCGCGTACCTGGTTGTCATCCAGGCAGGCGGTGGCCTGTGCGATCAGGTGGCGGCGGTCGGTGCCCCGCAGCAGCTCGCGCTCGGATTCGGGGTTGGGGTAACCGAGTGCAAGCCGCAGCAGGAAGCGGTCGAGCTGGGAGTCGGGCAGGGGGAACGTGCCCGAAAGGTCCACCGGGTTCTGGGTGGCGATCACGAAGAACGGATCGGGCAGCGGATGGGTCACGCCATCGAGCGTCACCTGTTGCTCGGCCATCGCTTCGAGCAGCGCGCTCTGCGTGCGTGGCGGTGCGCGGTTGATTTCATCGGCCAGCAGCACATGCGTGAAGACCGGGCCTGGATGGAACTGGAACTGGCGGCTGGTGGCCTCGTAAACGGAGACACCGAGCACATCGGCGGGCAGCAGGTCGGAGGTGAACTGCACGCGCTGGAAGCCCAGGCCCAGGCTTGATGCCAGCGCGTGGGCCAGCGTGGTCTTGCCCAGCCCGGGCAGATCCTCGATCAGCAGGTGCCCACCGGAGAGCAGCGCGACGAATGCCAGGCGGACTTCATGGGCCTTGCCCAGCACCAGCCCATTGACCTGATCCTGCGCGCTGCGCAGGGACTGTCGCAGTTCTTCGGGTAGCATGGCGGGCACGCGGGGCGAAGTATCCATGTTCGTCTCGTGTCGATGATTCCTTCGATTCTATAGAGCAATGCAGGGCGAACAACGCGCACGCACGATTTTTTTGCTGTTATGGACGCTCATCACGGCCGTCAAGCTCGTGGTGGCCGCGCGTCTGCCCCTGTTCGTGGACGAAGCGTTCTATTGGCAGGAAGGTCAGCACCTGGCCGCCGCCTATTCCGATCTGCCCGGGCTGACCGCCTGGCTGGCACGCCTGGGCGTGGAGCTGGGCGGCAACCACGTACTTGCGCTGCGCCTGCCGTTCCTTGCCATCGGGGCGATGTTGCCGTGGCTGGTGTCACGCATCGCCACCCGCTGGTTTGGTGCGGTGGCGGGCTGGCAGGCCGGCAGCCTGACCGTGTTGATGCCACTGTCGGCCACCCTGGGCATGCTGGCCGTGCCCGATGTGCCGATGGCGCTGGCGGCGGTGCTGTGCCTGGATGCTGGTGCGCGCCTGCTGCGCAATGTCGATGCGGCCGCTGCGGTGAAGCTGGCGTTGGGACTGGTGATCGGTGCGTTGAGCCATTACCGCTTCATCGGCGTGATCGTGGTCGGTTTCATCGCGCTGCTGCTGCTGCCGCAGGGGCGGCGCACCCTGCGTGATCCGCGCGTATGGGTGGCACTGGCGGTGGGCGTGATGGCCTGGCTGCCGCTGCTGGCATGGAATGCCGACAACCAGGATGCCGGCCTGAAGTTCCAGGTGGTCGAACGGCATCCGTGGGCATTCCAGTGGAGTGGCCTGTGGTTTCTGGTGATCCAGCCCATGCTGGTCACCCCGATCCTGTGCGTTGCGATGTGGAAGGTGGCCCTGGCCGGCACCCGGTCCGGCGGAGGTGCGCGCGCCCAGTGGCGCTACTTCGGCCTGGTCGGTGCGGTGTCCACGCTGGCGATCTTCGCGCTGGGCTTTTTCACCGACGTGGAGCGCATCAGCTTCCATTGGCCGCTGCCCGGCTATCTGGCGCTGCTGGTGGCGGTGCCCGTGGTGCTCAATGGCTGGCCACGCTGGCTGCGCCGCACCGGCTGGTGGCTGGCCGGGGCAGGACTGGCGCTGGCGTTCCTGTATTACCTGATGGCCTCCAGTCCCGGGCTTCGCGAGCAGCTGGCCGGCGACAAGTACTACCCGCGCAACTTCGCCGGCTGGGCGCCGTTGGCCGATGAGGTGCGCGCCGAACTGGCGGGCATGCCGCCGGGTACGCGGGTGCTGGCCGGCAACTTCAAGGTTGGGGCCGAGCTTGGCTTCCAGCTGCGTGATCCGCGTATCGAAGTTCTGCGCCACCCACTCAACGACAAGCACGGTCGCACTGCGCAGCTGGGACTGTGGGGCCTGCTGCACGATGGCAGGCGTGATGCGCCGATGCTGCTGGTGCTCTCGCCCAGTGACCAGCGCTACCGCGACCTGCTGGAGCGCTACCATGACATCTGCGCGCAGGTGGGCCCGTTGCCGCCGCCGCGCGTGGTCAGCCAGGACCACGGCTACCAGCGCTTCCTGCTGTTCAAGCTGCCTGCACAGCGCATCGATGGCCCTTGCGTGACCCCTGCCATGGCGTGGTTGGATGCCCCCCTGCAGGATGAGAAGGTCGCCGGGCGCATGGAAGTGCGCGGGTGGGCGTTCAAGGACGGCGTGGGGTTGTCGCGCGTGGAACTGTTGATTGATGGCAAGCCCGTGGGCGATGCGGTGTACGGCCGCGCGTATGACATCACGGCCGCGTGGAAGATCTCCACCGATCCGCAGCACCCGCGCGTGGCCTTCGATGCCACGCTCGACACGCGCCGGCTCGCGCCGGGAAAACACTGGCTGGGCATGACGCTGTACGGAAACGATGGCAGCGTGGAGCAGTGGCAGGAACAGTCCTTCATCGTCCCCGCGCGCTGATCGCGCCGGCATTTTTTCACGGAAGAAAAATTCCATGCGCGACGCGTTGCCTGCTGCTGCCTTTTCCGCCGTTGCCGTACCTGCCACCACCGCACCGCGCGATCTTTCACCATTGACCCGCCTGTTGTGGTGCGCCGCGTTCGCGGTCACGGCCGTGGGCCTGGCGGCCATGGCATGGCTGGCCCCACGCGTGCTGTATGCCGACCCGTGGCGATTTACCCAGAGCCTGCTGGAGCTGCCCTGGCCACGCAACGTGCTCGCCTCGGACAATGGCCACCGCGAAATCCTGCCCAACCTGGTGCGTTACGCCGAACTGGTGTGGCTGCACGGCAACCAGTGGCTGCAGATCATCACCGGCATGTTGCTGGCGTTGCTGTCACTTGCAGGCATGGCGTACATCCTGCGTCGCGACGCGGCTGCGCCGGTGGTGCGTGCAGCGGGGGTGCTGACAGGTGCGTTGTCGCTGTTCTGGGTGGGTGGCCAGCGCGTGCTCACCCACGCCAATGAAACCGTGCATGCCTACCTGATCACCGCGCTGTTGATCGCGGGCGTCGTGGCGCTGCTGCGTGGCAGCTGGCGTGGCGCTGCGGTGGCGGCGCTGTGCGGGATGGCTGCCACGTTCTCCTTTGGCAGTGGCGTGGCGGTATTCGTCGGCTTTGCCGCGGTGCTGGGCGTGCGCCGCGCGCCGTGGCAGCACTGGGGGGTCCTGGTTACCGGCGCCGCGCTGGCGGTGGGTGTGCACCTGGGCATGGGCAACACCGGCATGCGCAGTGACATGGTACTTGCGCCGCTGCCACAGCTCGACCTGGTGCTGCGTTGGCTGGCGTCGCCTTTCATCTACGCGGCGTGGCCGCTGCTGGATCCGGCCATCGCACAGCAGCTCCCGGTGGCACCGCTGCGCGCCGCTGCGGTGGGCGTGGCCCGCGGGTATCACGCAGTGTTCGGCCCGGTGATGGGCGCGCGCTGGCCGCACCTGCTGCTGGGTGTCGCCGGGGTCGCCGTTCTGCTGGCAATGAGCTGGCGTAGTGGACGGCGCGGTCGCGCCGCGAGCGCCGGTGAAGTATTGGCGTTGGCTTTGGCCTGGTTCGGGCTGGCCGTGGGCGCGTTGATCGCGCTGGGCCGGATGGGCTACTTCGTCGACTATCCCGACCAGCTCTCCGCGCCGCGTTACGTGCTGTGGTCGTGGCTGTTCTGGTGCGGGCTGGTGCTGTGGTCGGTGGTCCGGGTCGGGCCACGCCGCCCGCGCCGCGCCGCCGGCGTGGCCCTGCTGCTGGCCTTGGCATTGCTGCCCAGTACCGTCTGGATGGGCATGCTGGGGTTGGGCATGCAGCGCGTGGCGACCGCCACCGCCACCGCCGTGGCGGCCGGCGTGGTGGACCCGGCCCAGGTCCATGGCGAAACCGTGGTGGGTGAAATGCTGTCCGCACTGCCGGTAGTGCAGGCGCAGCGCATCTCGATGTTCGCCTGGCCGGAAACCCGCTACCTGCAGGGCGAGCGGGCCGGCCTGGCCGGCACTGGCGTTGCCATGGGCGGCGTTGCACTTGTACCGGTCGAGAATGCACTGGGAGGGGTGGCCTGGCGCATCGACTTCGATGCCGACAGCAGCGCCAGGCGGCTGGTCCTGCAGTGTGGGCAGCGCCCGGTCGGGCTGGCGCTGGCTGAAGCCGGACGCTGGACGGGCTGGGCCACCGGCCCGGTGGACGCGGCCTGTCTGAGCGCCCTGCAGCTGCGCTGAGGGCTCAGGGCAAGGTGTAACCGGCCTGGCGCAGCAGATCGCTGAGGGTGATCAGCGGCAGCCCGATCAGAGCGGTCGGGTCGCGGTTGTCGATCGCCTCGAACAGCGTGATGCCCAGTCCCTCGCATTTGAAGCTGCCGGCGCAGTCGAGCGGCTGCTCGGCCGCCACGTAGCGGGCAATTTCGTCCGCGCCAAGCGCCCGGAACCGGACTTCGGTCAGGTCGCAGGCCTCCAGCACCCGGTCATCGCGGATCAGGCAGATCGCGGTATGGAAGGCCACCGTCTGCCCGGACATTGCCGCCAGCTGCGCATGTGCCCCCGACACATCGCCGGGCTTGCCCAGCGGGTTCCCGTTCAGGTCTGCGACCTGGTCCGAGCCGATTACCCAGCGCCCCGGGTGACGGGCCGCCACGTCAGCGGCCTTGGCCTGTGCCAGGCGGACGGCCAACGCGCGTGGCGCTTCGCCCGGAAACGGGGACTCGTCCACGTCCGGTCGCGCGGTCTCCAGTGGCAGGCCCAGCCGTTCCAGCAGTTCACGACGGTAGCGGGACGTGGAGGCCAGCAGCAGGGGAAGCATGCGACAATACCGGGGTGACAGGGGTGGGCGGCACTCTACCGCAGGCCCGCGCGTCGCGGGGAATTGACAACGGCCAATGGCATCCTTAACATTCAGCGGCTTATGTCCGCGAACGTGCCCGAATTGCTGGATGCCTGGCGGATGGTCGCAGCACGAAGGTGCTTCGACGGTCAGGTAGAACTGGCAGAAATGACCCGCCTGCAGGGCCTTGTTGCCGATACCGAGGGAAAGTGCACGTTTGCGCTTGAATTCGGCCACGACGACATCCTGCGGGTATCCTATGTGGATCTGACCATCGATACCGAGCTGCCGCTGATCTGTCAGCGCAGCCTGCAGCGCTTCCTGCTGCCGGTGTCGGTCAAGCAGCGGCTCGGCCTGATCCGCAGCGAAGACGAAGAGTCCTCGCTGCCGGAAGAGTACGAGGCGATGCTGGTGCCCGAAGACGGCAGCCTGCGTCCGCTGGATCTGGTCGAGGACGAACTGGTCCTGGCCGTGCCGGTGGTGCCGCTGTCGCCCGACGGTGAAGCGGTTGACCGGGACTGGGCACCGACCGAAGAAGAACAGAGCAAGGCCAATCCGTTCGCGGCATTGGCGGCGCTGAAGAAACAATAGCAGCCGGATTGTCGTCGGCGGCTGCGGCGAAAGCGAAGACTGTGCTGGGCGCTGGCGTCCTGCGCGACGATACGACGAAGCAAAAACGAACCGAGTTTGGAGCAATCCCATGGCTGTGCAGAAATCCCGTGTTACCCCGTCCCGCCGCGGCCAGCGCCGTTCGCATGACGCCCTGAGCGCCAAGCAGCTGTCCACCGACCCGACCACCGGCGAAGTGCATCTGCGTCACCACATCACTGCTGACGGCTTCTACCGCGGCAAGAAGGTGATCACGACCAAGTCGAACTCGGCCGTCGAAGAAGATTGATTCGTGAGGGCCGCTGCCCGGTCGGGCAGCGGCCTTTACCCCTTTCTTCCGTTACAGGAAATGCAATGAGCAAGCGGATCTACTCGAGGATCGCGGGCACTGGCAGTTACTTGCCCGAAAAAGTGTTGACCAACCAGGATCTGGAGAAAATGGTCGACACCAGCGATGAGTGGATCCAGACGCGCACCGGTATCCGCGAGCGGCACATCGCCGCCGAAACGGAGACCACCAGCGACCTCGGCTACCACGCCGCGGTACGTGCGTTGGAAGCAGCCGGTATCGATGCTTCCCAGCTCGACATGATCGTGGTGGGCACCACCACCCCCGATCTGATCTTCCCGTCCACCGCGTGCCTGATCCAGGCCAAGCTCGGTGCGACCGGCTGCCCTGCCTTCGACGTCAACGCCGCCTGTTCGGGCTTTGTGTTCGCGCTGGGCGTGGCCGACAAATTCATCCGTTCCGGTGATGCCCGCCATGTGCTGGTCATCGGTGCGGAAACCCTGACCCGTATCGTCGACTGGAACGACCGCACCACCTGCGTGCTGTTCGGTGATGGCGCGGGCGCGGTGGTGCTCAAGGCCGATGAAGACACCGGCATCCTGAGCACCCACCTGCATTCGGATGGCAGCAAGAAAGAACTGCTGTGGAACCCGGTGGGCGTCTCGGCCGGCTTCGGCGAAGGCGAGCAGGCCCGCGGCGCGATCCTGATGAAGGGCAACGACGTGTTCAAGTACGCCGTCAAGGCGCTGGACTCGGTCGTGGACGAAACCCTCGATGCCAACGGCCTGACCAAGGCCGACCTGGACTTCCTGATCCCGCACCAGGCCAACCTGCGCATCATCGAAGCCACCGCAAAGCGGCTGGACATGTCGATGGACCAGGTCGTGGTAACCGTGGACAAGCACGGCAACACCTCCTCTGCGTCGGTGCCGATGGCGCTGGACGTGGCGGTGCGCTCGGGCAAGGTCCAGCGCGGCCAGCTGCTGCTGCTGGAAGCCTTCGGTGGCGGCTTCACCTGGGGTTCGGCGCTGCTGCGTTATTGATATGTTAATCGGTTCATACGAGACGGCCCCGATGGGGCCGTTTTGCATTTCTGGAGGTGTGTCATGGTTGAACCCATCGTCATCGAGGGCCAGCGCGCCTGGCTGAAACAGTACGGCGAGAGCAGCCGCGCGGTCGCGCTGGGCCTGCTCGACTTCGTGGCCCACCGCTTCCAGCTGGACGCCCTGCGCCCACCGCCGCACCGCGGCGGCGACGCCGCCCGCAAGACCGAAGCGCGGCGACTGGCCGAACTGCAGGCGCAGGGGGTGAATGTGCCGCACGTAATCGGCAGTGGTCATGCCTCGCTGGTCCTCGGCGACAACGGCCGCTCCTTCAACACCTGTCTGCGCCAGGCCGACGATGCCGGCCGCGACGCGCTGGTGTCGGCGGCCATGCAGGCCATCGTGGCTGCCCACGCCAAGGGTGCCTATTTCGGCCAGCCGCTGCCGCGCAACCTGACCTGGGATGGCCAGGCCATCGGCTTCATCGATTTCGAGGAAGATCCGCTGGAAGTGATGGACCTGGCCCAGGCCCAGGCCCGCGACTGGCTGATGTTCGGCTATGGCGTGGCCAAGTACTACGAACACCGCCCTGCGCAGCTGCAGGCGCTGATGGCCGCGGCCATGGACGGCGAAGATGCCCCGGTGCTGGCGCATGCGCACGCGGTCTCGGGCCGGTTGCAGCGGTTGGCCCGCTACAGCATGAAGATGGGGCGGTCGGCGCGCGCGCTGGCACATGCCATCGTGATCGTGCATGGGGCCACCACGCTGGGCATGTTGATGCTGGTGGCGATCTGCTTCGACTTCTTCAGCGATGGCGATCTGGATATTCTGCAGCTCTTCGTTTGAGTGCCGTGCCGACCAACGGTCGGCACCTACCGGCGGGGTGCGGTTGGCGTTCCGGCCGGGCGGTCAATACGCGCCAGTACAGACGAAGCGCGGTATTCCCCCTTATCATTCGCCGTTCGATTTTTGCAGGCGGAACTCCGCGTGACCGATTCCAATCTCGCTTTCGTGTTCCCGGGCCAGGGCTCGCAGTCGCTGGGCATGCTGGCTGAACTGGCTGAACTGCACCCGCAGGTGCGTGAAGCGTTCACCGAAGCCTCCGATGGTGCCGGCGTGGACCTCTGGGCGCTGTCGCAGGGCGGCCCGGAAGAGATGCTCAACCGCACCGAATACACCCAGCCGGCGCTGCTGGCCGCCAGCATTGGCGTGTGGCGCGCATGGCAGGCCGTGGGCGGTGCGCAGCCGGCCGTGCTGGCCGGCCACAGCCTGGGCGAGTACACCGCCCTGGTAGCCGCCGGCGCCTTGTCGCTGCGGGACGGCGCGCACCTGGTGCGCCTGCGCGGCCAGCTGATGCAGGACGCCGCGCCGACCGGCGTGGGCGCCATGGCCGCCGTGCTCGGCGCCGAAGATGCCCTCGTCAAGGAGGTCTGCGAACAGGCCTCCGGCAGCCAGGTGGTGGTGCCCGCCAATTACAACTCGCCCGGCCAGATCGTCATCGGCGGCGACGCCGCCGCCGTCGACCGCGCCCTGGCGCTGCTCGCCGAAAAGGGCGTGCGCAAGGCGGTGAAGCTGGCCGTCAGCGTGCCCTCGCACACTCCGCTCATGCGCGAAGCGGCCAACCGCCTGGCTGAAACCATGGCCGGCCTGGACTGGCGCGTGCCGACACTGCCGGTGGTACAGAACGTTGATGCCAAGGTCCACGACGGTATCGATGCCATCCGCACCGCCCTGGTCCAGCAGTTGTACCTGCCGGTGCAGTGGACCGGCTGCGTCGAGGCCCTGGCCGCGCGCGGCGTGACCTGCGTGGCCGAATGCGGCCCCGGCAAGGTGCTGACGGGATTGATCAAGCGCATCGACAAGAGCCTGGATGCGCGCACACTGTCCACGCCCGCCGACTTCGAGACGGCCCGCGAGACCTGGGCCGCCTGATGGCTTTCGACCGCGTCTTCCCCGTGCCAGCCCCCGGGCCGGCGCTGCGGACCGGTCCCCGTTAAAGGAAACTGAGCATGAGCAAGCCCCTTCAGGGTGAAATCGCACTGGTGACCGGCGCCAGCCGTGGCATTGGTGCGGCGATCGCCGACACGCTGGCCGCGCAGGGCGCGACTGTCATCGGTACCGCCACCACCGAATCCGGCGCTGCCGCGATTGGTCAGCGCCTGGCGGCGGCAGGCGGTCACGGCCGCGCGCTGAACGTAACCGACCCGGCCGCGCTCGAGGCCGTGCTGGACGGCATTGCCAAGGAATTTGGCGCCATCAGCATCCTGGTCAACAACGCCGGCATCACCCGCGACAACCTGCTGCTGCGCATGAAGGACGAGGACTGGCAGGCCATCCTCGACACCAACCTGACCAGCGTCTACCGTACCTCGAAGGCCGTCATCCGCGGCATGATGAAGGCGCGCAAGGGCCGCATCATCAACATCGCCTCGGTGATCGGCGTGACCGGCAATGCCGGCCAGGCCAATTACGCTGCAGCGAAGGCCGGCATCATTGCCTTCTCCAAGTCGCTGGCCAAGGAGATCGGCTCGCGCGGCATCACCGTCAACGTGGTGGCGCCGGGCTTCATCGACACCGACATGACCAAGGCGTTGCCGGAAGAACAGCGTACCGGCCTGGTCAAATCCATCGCCCTGGAACGCCTGGGCGAGCCTTCCGATATCGCCAATGCGGTGGCGTTCCTGGCCGGTCCCTCGGCCAGCTACATCACCGGCGAAACCCTCCATGTGAACGGCGGCATGTACATGCCGTGAGCATGTGGTGCAGGGAATGCACCGCAAGTGGTTGATCTGAATGGAGTTTTGCAGTCATGCAAGGCGCCTTCGGTTTCCACTACACTATCCAACGGCCATCGCCATTTGATGGCGTCACTTTTTGAACCACTACTCCATCTGGAGCGATATCCAATGAGCACCATCGAAGAACGCGTCAAGAAAATCGTCGTCGAACAGCTTGGCGTCAAGGAAGAAGAAGTTGTCACCACCGCATCGTTCGTCGATGACCTGGGTGCCGACTCGCTGGACACCGTTGAGCTGGTGATGGCGCTGGAAGAAGAATTCGAGTGCGAAATCCCGGACGAAGAAGCCGAGAAGATCAGCACCGTCCAGGCTGCGATCGACTACGTCAAGGCGCACGTCAAGGCGTGATGTCGGGCGGCTGGCGCGCGGTAGCGGTTGTTGCCGCCACCGCGTGCGGCAAACCCATGGGGCCGCGCTTGCGGCCCTGTGCTTTTGAGCGTTACACCGCGTCAACCCCGTATCACCCGGGTCAGGAGAATCTGCAATGAAGCGTCGCGTCGTCGTTACCGGCATGGGCATGGTCTCGCCGTTGGGCAATGATCTGGCCACCAGTTGGAAGGGCATCACCGAAGGCCGTTCCGGCATCGGCCCGCTGACCAACGTTTCGCAGGCTTATCTGGACCGTTTCACCACCAAGATTGCAGGTGAGGTCAGGGACTTCGACATCACCGCCGACAACGAACAGTTCGGCAAGTTCCGGGTCAGTGGCAAGGATGCCAAGAAGATGGATCCGTTCATCCATTACGGCCTCGGTGCCGCCTTCATGGCCTTGAACGATTCGGGCCTGGAGATCACCGACGGCAATGCCGAACGCATCGGCGCCATCGTCGGCGCGGGCATCGGCGGCCTGCTGGGCATCGAGGAACAGACCATCGAGTTCCACGAGGGCAAGAAGATCTCGCCCTTCTACGTGCCCAAGACCATCATCAACATGCTGCCCGGCCAGCTGAGCATCATCACCGGTCTGAAGGGTCCGTCGTTCTCGGCGGTGTCGGCCTGCGCCACCTCGAACCATTCCATCGGCACCGCCATGCGCATGATCCAGTACGGCGATGCGGACGTGATGGTGGTGGGCGGTGCCGAGCGTGGCTCCTCGCCGACCGCGCTGGGCGGCTTCTGCGCCATGAAGGCGATGAGCACCCGCAACGACGCCCCGGCCGAAGCTTCGCGCCCGTGGGACAAGGAGCGCGACGGTTTCGTGCTCGGCGATGGCGCAGGCATCCTGATCCTGGAAGAGTACGAACACGCCAAGGCACGCGGTGCGCGCATCTATGCCGAGCTGGCCGGTTTCGGCGCCAGCTCCGACGCATACCACATGACCGCCCCGAGCGAAAACGGCGAAGGCGCCGCCCGCTGCATGACCATGGCGCTCAAGGACGCCGGCGTCAGCCCGGACCAGGTGGGCTACCTCAACGCGCACGGCACCTCCACGCCGCTGGGCGACCTCGGCGAAACCATGGCCATGAAAACCGCCTTCGGTGACCATGCTTACAAAATGATGGTCAGCTCCACCAAGTCGATGACCGGCCACCTGCTCGGCGCGGCCGGCGGCGTGGAAGCCATCTTCTCGGTGCTGGCGCTGCGCGACAACATCATTCCGCCCACCATCAACCTGCACGAAGCGGGCGAGGGGTGCGACCTGGATTACGTGCCCAACACCGCACGCGAAGCCAAGGTGGATGTGGTGATGTCCAATGGTTTCGGCTTCGGCGGCACCAACGGCACGCTGGTGTTCAAGCGCGTCTGACCGCGCCTTCCAACGCCACCGCACCGGGCCGCCATCTTGGCGGCCTTGGTGTATCTGGCCCCCGCACTTACTTTGGTTGTCCTGCCATGTTCCAGACCCGCCTGCTGCCCGACACCACCGACCTGCTGGCCCTGCAGCGGCTGGCGCCGGAGCGATATCCGCTGCTGATGGAATCCACCGCCTCGGGTACCGCGCAGGGGCGCTGGGACCTGCTGTTGATGGGCAACGGTGAATCCCTGGCGCTGCATGCCGATGGCGTGGTGCGCGACCACCACGGTGCTGCGCATGCCGGCGCCTTCCTGGACGTGCTCGATGCGCACTGGCAGTCCCTGCGCCTGCCGCGCGAAGAAACCGGCCTGCCGTTCCGGGGCGGCTGGGCGCTGATGCTCGATTACGAACTGGCCGGCCAGATCGAAACCGTGCTGAGTCTTCCTGCGCGCGCCGACGGCCTGCCCGGTGCACTCGCCCTGCGCTGCCCGGCCGCCGTACTGCACGACCGTGTGCTGGGCCAGTTCCACGCCGTGTGCGAAACCGACCACGCCGACCAGCTGGACACGCTGCTGCTGGACCTGGAGGCCACCGCCACGCTGCCGCCGCTGCCGCAGTGGCAGCCCCCGGCGCGGATGGAAGAGGACGCGCCGACGCGCTTCACCGACGGCGTCGGCAAGGTCATCGACTACCTGCGTGCCGGCGATGTGTTCCAGGTGAACCTGTCGCGGCGCTGGGTCGCGCACTTCGATGACGTGCTGTCACCGCAGGCGCTGTACGCGCAGCTGCGCGTGGCCAACCCCGCGCCGTTCGCCGGGCTGTTCATCGCGCAGGGCAGGGCAGTGGTGAGCTCCTCGCCGGAGCGTCTGGTGTCCGTCCATGGCGATGACGTGCAGACCCGCCCCATTGCCGGCACGCGCCCGCGCTTCGCCGGCGACGATGATGCCGAACGCATCCGCGAACTGGTCGGCCACCCCAAGGAGCGTGCCGAACACGTGATGCTGATCGACCTGGAGCGCAACGACCTGGGCCGCATCTGCACCCCCGGCAGCGTCGAGGTGGACGAGCTGATGAGCGTGGAAAGCTACGCGCACGTGCACCACATCGTGAGCAACGTGCGCGGCCGCCTGCGTCCCGGCGTGAGCCCCGGCCAGGTGATTGCTGCCACCTTCCCCGGCGGCACCATCACCGGCTGCCCCAAGGTGCGCTGCATGCAGATCATCGCCGAGCTGGAACAGACTGCCCGTGGCGCCTACACCGGCGCGTTCGGCTGGCTGAACCGCGACGGCGACCTGGATCTGAACATCCTGATCCGCACCGCCGAAGTGGCCGGCACCCACGCTGCCTTCCGCACCGGCGCCGGCATCGTGGTCGACTCGGATGCGGCCAGGGAGCTGGACGAAACCCGCGCCAAGGCCCGCGGCCTGATGCGCGCGCTCGGCCGCCAGGAATGACGTAAGTGTGTGTGCACCACCCGCGCGGTATCCTGTCGGTAGCGCACGGCCGTTGGTCGTGCGGCGCCGGCGCCGGCGCCAACAACGTTCAACAACAGAGGTGACCATGGCGGGTGCGAAACGGGGTTGTCTGGCCATATTGACGGTGCTGCTGCTAGGCGCACTTCTCCTGGCCGCTGCCGGCGCATGGTTCTGGCACAGCCAGAGCGGCTTCGCCGACACCGCCATCAGCCCCGACCAGCCCAGCGTCGTCATCGCCCCCGGCGACGGCCTGCAGACCGTCGTGCGCAAACTGCGCGACGCCGGCGTGGATGAAGGCAACGACACCCAGTGGCAGCTGCTCGCGCGCCAGCTCGATGCCGCCGGCAAGCTCAAAGTGGGCGAATATGCACTGGATGCCAAGCTCACCCCGCGTGAACTGCTCACCCGCATGCGCCAGGGCCGCACCCTGCAGCACCGGGTCACCATCGTTGAAGGCTGGAACATCCGCCAGCTGCGCGCCGCGCTCAAGCGCGCCGATCCGCTGATCCACAAGACCGACGAACTGGACGATGCCGCGCTGATGAAGGCGCTCGGCTTCGCCGGCCAGCACCCGGAAGGCCGCTTCCTGCCCGAGACCTACGTCTACCAGCGCGGTGACACCGACCTGGACGTGCTCAAGCGCGCCCACGCCGCCATGGAAAAGGAACTGGCCGCCGCATGGGAAAGCCGCGCCGACGACCTGCCGCTGAATTCCCCGTATGAGTTGCTGATCCTGGCCTCCATCATCGAAAAGGAAACCGCGCTGCCCAGCGAGCGCCCGCAGATTGCCGGCGTGTTCGTGCGCCGCCTGAAGATGGGCATGCGCCTGCAGACCGACCCCACCGTGATCTACGGCATCGGCAGCAGCTACGACGGCAACATCCGCAAGCGCGACCTCACCACCGATACGCCGTACAACACCTATACCCGCGCCGGGCTGACCCCCACGCCGATCGCCATGCCGGGGCGCGATGCCCTGCAGGCTGCTGCACGCCCGGCAGCCGGTGACGCGCTGTACTTCGTGGCCGTGGGCGATGGCAGCGGCGCGCACGTGTTCTCGGCCAACTACACCGACCACAACGCCGCCGTAGCCCGTTACCTGCAGCAGCTGCGCCAGCAGCGCGCCCAGCCGCAAGCGGCGCCGCAATGAGCCCCGCACTGCGCCGCCACCCGCGGTTCATCAGCCTGGAAGGCGGCGAGGGCGCCGGCAAGACCACCGCGCTCAACGCCATCCGCGGCGCCCTGCAGGCGCAGGGCCATGAGGTAGTGCTCACCCGCGAACCCGGCGGCACCCCGCTGGCCGAGCGCATCCGCGCGCTGGTGCTGACCCCTGACGCGGAGATCGCCGCCGAGCCGCTCAGCGCCGAGGCCGAACTGCTGCTGGTGTTCGCCGCCCGTGCCCAGCATGTGCGCCAGGTGATCGAACCGGCGCTGCGCCGGGGCTGCTACGTGCTCAGCGACCGCTTCACCGATTCCAGCTACGCCTACCAGGGCGGTGGCCGTGGCCTGGAGGCGGCCTGGATCGCCGAGCTCGAACGCCGCGCCGTGGGCCTGCTGCCCGGCCTGACCCTGCTGCTGGATGTGGACGTGGCCGTGGGCCGCGCCCGCGCCAACGGCCGCGACCTGTGGCCGGACCGCATCGAAAGCGAGCAGGACGATTTCTTCCAGCGCGTGCGCGCCGTGTTCCGCGAGCGCGCCGCCCAGGACCCCACGCGTTTCCGCCTCATCGACGCCAGCCAGGACCAGGCCGGCGTGGCCGCCCAGGTGGTGGCCGCCATCGAAGCGTGGCTGGCGCAGGAGCAGGCCAATGAGTGAGACGTTTTCCCCCTGGCAGCAGCGCGCCTATGACCAGACCATCGCCGCGCTCGACGCGGGCCGGCTGGGCCATGGCCTGCTGATCTGCGGCCCGGCCGGGCTGGGCAAGCGCGAGGTGGCGCTGCGCATGGCCAGCCACGTCCTGACCCGGGGCGAGCCGGCCGCCGCCCAGCGCGCCGCCCAGCTGATCGCCGCCGGCACCCACCCGGACCTGCAGCTGGTCTCGTTCATTCCGAACAAATCCGGCGACAAGCTGCGCACCGAAATCGTCATCGAGCAGGTGCGCGAGATCTCCCAGAAGCTCTCGCTCACCCCGCAGTACGGCGTTGCCCAGGTGGTGGTGGTGGACCCGGCCGACGCCATCAACCGCGCCGCCTGCAACGCGCTGCTCAAGACCCTGGAAGAGCCGCAGCCCGGCCGCTACCTGTGGCTGATCAGCAGCGACCCGGCGCGCCTGCCGGCCACCGTGCGCAGCCGCTGCCAGCGCCTTGAATTCAAACTGCCGCCGCGCGAGGAAAGCCTGGCCTGGCTGCAGGCGCACGGCCACAGCGAAGCCAGCGCCCGCGAAGCGCTGGACGCGGCCCGGGGCCACCCCGGGCTGGCCGACGACTGGCTGCGCAACGACGGTCTGGCCCTGCGCCGGCAGGTGGCAAGCGACCTGGAAGCGCTGGTGGCCGGGCGCGCGGGCGCGGTGGAACTGGCCCAGCGCTGGACCGCCGACGACCATGCCGCGCTGCGCCTGCGCCACGCCGCCGATCTGGCGCTGGCCCAGGCCACCGGCGGCGGCTTGACCGATCCCGAGCGATTGCACAAGCTGGGCGCCTGGTTCGACGCCGCCAACCGTACCCGTGATCTGTTGCGCACCACCGTGCGCGCCGACCTGGCGGTGGTGGAATTGTTGTTGGCCTGGAACAAGGTCAACGAGCGGCAAGTAAAGGGGAATAGAGCATGAGCGCCACCAACGCCCGCCAGGGCATCCTGTCGCTGGCCGTCAAGGACAAAGCGTCGCTGTACAGCGCCTACATGCCGTTCGTGAAGAACGGCGGCATCTTCGTGCCCACGCCCAAGCGCTACTTCCTGGGCGATGAGGTGTTCCTGCTGCTGACCCTGCCGGACTCCAGCGAGCGCCTGCCGGTAGCCGGCAAGGTGATCTGGGTGACCCCGGCCGGCGCCCAGGGCAACCGCGCGGCGGGCATCGGCGTGCAGCTGGCCGACGGCCAGGAAGGCGAGAACGTGCGCAACAAGATCGAGACCGCGCTGGCCGGCACCCTGAACTCGGACAAGCCCACGCACACGATGTGAAGAAATTCATGGAAACCCGTTGACGCGAAATTTTGCCGCCCTATAATGAGCGGCTCAGCAGCATCGGGCGGTTAGCTCAGCGGTAGAGCATTGCCTTCACACGGCAAGGGTCACAAGTTCGAACCTTGTACCGCCCACCAATTAGAGCCCTGAGTTATTAGGGTTAATCGAAAAGCCGACCTAAGGTCGGCTTTTTCGTATGCGCACCCATAAGTGCAGTCGCCAGCGAGTCCCTGGTTCAGCCGTGGGCAAAACGCACGTATACAAGGGTGCGGCCAACTTCCTCTCCGCCGCTGCCGGACTTCCGTAGTAGAGCTAAAAGCACGAGCCTGATGGGATTGGGACATCCACATGATCTCTCCGCAAAGTACTGCGTAAGAGAATTCCTATAGACGGGCCGCCGCCGTCAGCCCGATCATCTTGATAGCCAAGGTCTATCATCAATGAATGGGGCTTACAGGGGCGCTCATGGGCTGGATTCTTTCGTTTGCACTGGCTGTATCAATTGGCGTACTTCTGGTTCTCCGGAAGCTTGCCGCACAAGCATCCCGGAGTCGTATTGCCCAACTTGAGTTGGATGCCGCGCGCCAAGCGGCATGGCTTCAAACGCAGATAGATCGGCTGACTGCAGATAATGAGTCGCTGGCCAAGTTCACGCAGGTTCGCGACGCGGATAGTGAGTCACGTCGAATACTTGCAGATGCTGAGGCAGCTTCGGTGTCCGCTCGTATCGAGATCGATGCGCTCCGTGCGGCTACAGAGTCGACATTGGAGACACTGCGTATTGAAGCCCAGCAGCAGGTCAGTGCATTGCTCACAGATGGGCGACGCGCCAACGCAGATGCTCGCCAGAAGGCAGAGCGGACAATCGAGGATGCCAATAGGCGGGCTGCCTCGCTGGTTCAACAGGCAGAGTTTCGTGCAGAAGAGATCGCTGGCGACGCGTATAGAGCTCTACATGAGGCCGAGAGCATTCAGCAGAGCGCTGCTGCCATGCGCAACGTAATTGAAGGCTATGGTGATCTTTACCTGAAGCCAACCTACAGTTTGTTGGATCAGCTTGCGCAGGACTATGAGTTCGAGTCAGCAGCTCAGGAGCTGAAGCGCGCGAGGGCGAATTCTGTATCGATGGTTACTTCCGGTCGGGCCGCAGAATGTGACTATGTCGAGAAGAACAGACGCGAGACGGCCATAAGGTTCGTGATCGACGCCTTCAATGGCAAGGTCGATACGATTCTGGGAAGGCTGAAGTCCGACAACTTCGGGACGTTGGAGCAGCAGGTGCGCGACGCATACTCGCTGGTCAACCACAATGGTAGCTCATTCCGATCCGCCCGAATTACGAAGGAGTACCTCGCTAGTCGCCTGGAAGAGCTGCGCTGGGGAGCATCGTCAATCGCTTTGCGCGAGAGGGACAAGGAGGAGCAGCGCCGAATCAGAGATCAGATTCGCGAGGAGGAGCGAGCCCAGCGGGAGATTGATAGGGCGTTGAAGGAAGCCGCCAAGGAAGAGGATATGCTCCAAAAGGCGCTATCCAAGGCTCGCGTACAGCTCGATAAGGCGAGTGAAGAGCAGCGTTCTATGTTCGAGGCTCAGATGTTTGCCCTCGAAGCCAAGCTTGCCGAGGCTGAAGCCAAGAACCAACGTGCACTTTCAATGGCTCAGCAGACCAAGGCCGGGCACGTGTACGTCATTTCCAACATCGGCTCATTCGGTGATCGCGTATTCAAGGTTGGAATGACGCGTCGATTGGAACCTCATGACCGGGTGAGAGAGTTGGGCGACGCCAGTGTTCCTTTCCCGTTCGACGTTCACGCAATGATCTGGTCGGACGACGCTCCCGCGCTGGAGGGAGCGCTGCATCGCAGGTTCCTCACTTCACAGGTCAACAAGGTTAACCCTAGGAAGGAATTCTTCAGAGTTCCACTTGAGAATCTTCGTAGTGCGATTGAAGAACTGGGGCTTCAGGCTTCGTGGACGATGGCAGCAGATGCTGCCCAGTTCCGTGAGTCGAAGGCTATCGAAGAACAGCTTTTGCGCCAGAGTGAGGATGCTCAACGATGGATACGCGCCCAGCTCGAAGTTCCTGATGAGCTGATTGCGGGGAGCAGTGATGAGCCCGAACACCACTCTGCCGAACAAGCTCTTGACTGACTGGCAATCTCACCTCGGTGGAAGAGGTGCCAGCCCTCAGCTGCGTGCAAATTTCGTCATGGTAGCGTCATCCATGGATGACAAGCCGGAGGAAAAACTACACTGATTTTGATAATGACGAGAGTTGTTCTTCTTGTATTGATTGTGCTTGTTGCGGTCCGCGGTCCTTCGCCTGTCGGACTGATCAAGCACGCTCAGGAGGTGCAACGTGACAGATGCCGGCCGACGCGGCGCAGCAACTATCGTGAGAGGGGCGCCCATGCCCCCTTCTCTTTCCGCGTGCTGGCACGCTGCGTCAATGAGATGAAACATAGGCGGCGCCGGGCCAAGGCCGCGGGACTGCGAAGCTCTCGCGCATGCGCTGTGCTTCCTTTGCCGGTGTCAGCCCGAACAGCCGCTTGAACTCGCGGCTGAACTGCGAGGTGCTTTCAAATCCTACCGCATGGCAGGCCGCAGCGGCGGTCATGCCCTCGCGCACCATGAGCAGGCGTGCTTGGTGCAGGCGCGTTGATTTCAGGTACTGCATGGGCGAGGTGCAGGTGACCGCCTTGAAGTGACTGTGGAACGAGGGCGTGCTCATGCCGGCGCTCTGCGCTAGTCGCGCGACATCCAGCGGTTGGGCGTAGTCCGAGTGGATGCGTTCAAGCGCTTTGGCAATCTTTCCGAACCTTCCGTGCTGGGAGAGTGCCGCGCGCAGCACAGCCCCTTGCGGGCCAGTGAGCACGCGGTAGTACAGCTCACGGAGCAGCTGGGGGCCGAACAGTCCCGATTCCACGGGATCGGCAAGCGCGCGTAGCAGACGCTCGAGGGAGAGCTGCATGGCCGCATCCAGCGGGCTGGACATCATGCTCTGCGGTTGCGCCACGTCCGTGCTGATGTCGTGGCGGTCAATCTCCAGCATCAGCTCGGCCGCAAGCGGAAAATCCAGGTGCAGGTACAGCGCGAGCAGCGGGGATTCCGCCGACGCATCGGTTTCCATGGTGAACGGCACCGGCACGGAAACGGCCAGGTACTGGTTGGCGTCATACACGTAGGTGCGTTGGCCGAAGTAGCCGCGCTTGCAGCCCTGGCAGACGACCACGATGCCAGGGTCGTACAGCACCGGGGTTCGCGAAAGCGGGCGGTCGGACCGCAGCACCCGCACGCTTGGCAGCGCGGTCAGGTTGTAGCCCTCCACCGGTGCCAGTGCGAGCACGAGCGGTGCCAGCGGCAGGGGGCTGGCCGGTCCGGAGCGGGCGGTGGCGTTGGAGGGGTTCATAGGATTAGGCAATAAGCGGAGCGAATTACGCCTTAGCGAGACCGTGTGCTGGAACTATTGTGCACCCCATCCCCTGATGGAGCACCCCATGACGCACCCCAAGCGAATCTTCATTACCGGTGTGAGCAGCGGCTTTGGCCTGGCGCTCGCCCGTGAAGCCCTGGCCGCTGGCCACCAGGTGGTTGGCACGCTGCGCCAAGCCGACGGCATCGCGGCGTTCGAGGCGCTGGCGCCCGGGCGCGCGCATGCGCGCCTGCTGGACGTTACCGATGAGGCAGCCATCGGGGCGGTCGTCAGCGCGGTTGAGGCGCAGCTGGGGCCGATCGATGTCCTGGTCAACAACGCCGGCTATGGCCATGAAG
Organism: Stenotrophomonas sp. NPDC047960; assembly: GCF_043204395.1. Classification (NCBI taxonomy): domain Bacteria; kingdom Pseudomonadati; phylum Pseudomonadota; class Gammaproteobacteria; order Lysobacterales; family Lysobacteraceae; genus Stenotrophomonas; species Stenotrophomonas sp. NPDC047960. The sequence goes on from NZ_JBIDBX010000001.1 coordinate 197,469, forward strand.
GCGTCATGGAGGAGTCTCCACTGGCGGAAATGCGCAAACAGTTCGACGTCAACGTGTTTGGCGCCGTGGCGATGATGCGGGCCGTACTGCCCGGAATGCGCGCCCGTCGCTCTGGATGGATCCTCAACATCACCTCCATGGGCGGCATGATCACCATGCCGGGCATTGCCTATTACTGTGGCAGCAAGTTCGCGCTGGAGGGCATCAGCGAAGCGGTGGGCAAGGAAGTCTGTGACCTGGGGATCCATGTGACGGCGGTGGCGCCGGGCTCCTTCCGCACCGACTGGGCAGGCCGCTCGATGGTGCGTTCACCGCGAACCCTGAGCGACTACGACGCGGTGTTCGACCCGATCCGCCAACGCCGGCAGGAGGTCAGTGGGAAGCAGCTCGGCGACCCACGCAAGGCCGCGCAGGCCATGCTGGCCCTGATGGCAAGCGAAGCGCCGCCCGCGCATCTGCTGCTTGGCAGCGATGCCTTGGCCTTGGTTCGCGAGAAGTACATGGCTGCGCTGGATGACCTCGTGCGCTGGGAGAGCGTTACCCTCTCCACCGATGGCTGAACGAGGGGCAGTTACATCGCGGGTGGCGAGCGGACTTCGGCCTGTGCTTTCATTGGAATCGCATGCTGCCGCATGTGTCCAGAGAGACATCCATGCCGTCTGATACCAGAAGGATTTCCGGCGCAGCGTTGCTGCTTGTTTCCGGGGTCTACGCGCTCGCCATTGTGTGGGGCGTTGAGTGGCTGCTCGATCTACTGCGCTCACGCACGTTTGGCATGGGGCCGGAACTGCAGCCACGCTGGGTACGCACCGCGCTGGCTCTGGCGCCCTTCGCGCTGTTCTCGCTGTGGGTAGGCATCCGCCGCCCGCCCCGCGTGCGCCGAGGCTTCATCGCCGGGCTGCTTGCTTCGCTTGCGTTGTGGGGCTGGTACTACGCAGATGGATGGATGAACACCGGCGGCGGCGCCAACATCGGGCTGGGCATCATCATGATGCTCTCGCCACTGCCGGTGTTCGTGGTCATCTGGTTGTTCGCACGCAGGGCATGACCGACGGTCACGTTCAGACATACAGGAGGAACCAGTCAACATGGAAAAGCGTGTCTGCTTTGATTTCGAAATAGAGTTCAGCAACGGTGGCGGCATCCAGGGCCAGGAGTTCCGGCTGGATATCGAGGGCGATGACATCAGTGATGACGCGCTCGCCGACTACATCGTTCGTGACATGCGGCTGCTGATGGTGGGTACGGTACGCATCCTCAACAAACGGATCATCGAAGAGCCGCATAAGCGCAGGGTTGAATAGATTCGCTTCGTCCTAGCGCGTCGCCTGGTCGCTGGTCAGCAGCAGACGCGCCTGCGATTGCCAGCCACCGATGAACAGATCCGGCTTGCCATCGCCATCCAGGTCGCCACGGGCCATGCTCCAGCTGCGGCCCACGGTGGCAGCGGGAATCACCTTCGCGGTGGCGTCGCTGAAATTGCCCTTCCCATCGTTCTGCCACGCACGTACCTGGAGCGGCACGAAGCCGGGCACGTCGATGGCACTGACCACCAGATCAGGATGACCATCCTCGTTGAAGTCCACCACGGTGCCGCCCCAGCTTGAGAAGCGGTGGGTGGGCAGGCGGGCGCGGGTTTCATCCTTGAACCGCGCGTTGCCCTGGTTGATCAGCATCCGCGTCTGCGGGTCCTTGTCCCAGTCCCGGTTGTTGCTGGTGAGGTTGAAGAACACCAGATCCAGCCGGCCGTCGCCGTTTGCATCAAGGGCATGCACCTCGCGGGTCTCGGTCGGAATCTGTGGGCCCAACCGATCGGTGGCATCGGTGAAGCGCCCGCCGCCATCGTTCAGCAGCAGCCGGTTGATCGGATCCTGGCTGGCAATGGCCATGTCCAGGTCACCATCGCCATCCAGATCGGCCAGCACGATGCCCTGCGCCTGCACGTCGATGGCGGGCAGGTGGGTGGTGCTGGCATCGATGAACCACCCGGGGCGTGCACGGTCATTGAGCCACAGGAATGGTTGCGCCACGCCCTCCTTTCCTTCGGTGGTGTTGCCCACCACGATGTCGGGCAGGCCGTCGCCGTTCACATCGCCGACCGCCACCGCGTTGGCCTGGCTGGTAGCAGGCAGGCGTTCGCTCGCCAGGGTAAAGCCACCCTTGCCGTCGCCCAGGAACAGGTTGTGCTGCTCGGTATCTTCGGCCACGAACACCACATCCAGGTGGCCATCGCCATTGAAGTCGGCCACGCGCACATGCTCGTTGTCGCCGGCGATGGAGCCGAACGCACCGGGTGTGTGGCTGAGCTTGCCGGTGCCATCGTTGAGGTACAGCCGGTTGGCGCCGTTCTCCACCGCCACCGCGACATCCAGGTCGCCGTCACCATCGGCATCCAGCAGCGCCGCATCCAAGGCGTGCAGCTCGGAATCCGCCGGCACGTGGGTGGCGGTGACGTCGGTGAAGAGCGTGGTGGCCGGCGGCGGTGGCGTCGCACAGGCGGTGATCGAGGCGCAGGACAGGGCCGTGAACAGCAGGAATGATGGGGTGGGTCGGCTCATGCTGTTCGTTCTCCAGTTCATTCAACCAGGGCAAGTTGCCGCTTGAATCCCGGCCACAGCGCAAGCTTGTGGGTGACGTTGGTGATGGTCCGGCGCGGGTCGGTGGGGTGCGGCCGGGACGACGTGCTGCTTCTGCCCTGGCGCCACAGCCCGAACATCACGATCTCCGCGCCCATCGGGAACGACTTCAGCCAGGCGGCGTCGGCATGCCCGACGCTGACTTCATAGAAATCACGGCGATCGGCCACGCCGGTGTGCTGGTACTTCGGCGCGCAGTTGAGGAAAAGCGAACCCGGCTGCGGCGCGCGGTGCGACCTTACCGTGTCGACCAGCGCCATGGGCAGGTCGGTAGTCCCGGTGCCAATACGCTCCCAGGCTTGGTCGTAGCGCTCCTGGTCGTAGAAGAAATTTTCCCAGTCCACGCGTTTCTTGCCCAGGCGCAGGATGACCTGCGACGCCACGAGGTCATCGCGCTCACACATCGCACGCAGGACCAGCAGGTCGGCGAGAGTGCCCAGGTAGCCATCGACGGTCTGCTGTTCGGCCCCGCCACGTTTCAGGGCCTGCTGCGGCAACAGCAGTCGCAGCTCGTGCCGGCCGTCGTCCAGAGAGGGCAGGAAATCAGGATCCGAACCTGCGGCCAGAATGGCCTGCAAGCGGCCCGCGGCGTTGTACCGGCAGCTGGGCTGGTGCTCGGCGCCCTTGGCCAAGGCGATATAGGAAGGTTCCGCCGCCACGAACCTGACCGAGGCGCCGCACCCTTCGCTGTCGCACAGCAGGGTGGGCAGGGTCTGCTGCGTATCGTGGCGCTTCTGCAGGCCGTCGATCCGATGCAGCGTGCCGCGCGTTCCCACGGCCCTGCGCATCTTGAGGTCGCCGCTCATCTTCGCGTTCAGCCCGGATAGGCCGGGAAGCGCTCATCGGGGTGGTGCTTCTTCCACTCGGTATGCGCCACGGTGCCTTCCCAGGCAAGGAAGGTGTTCGGCACGCGCCCACGGCCGGACCAGGTCTCCTGCGTATGCGGCAGCCAGTAACGTGGCGGAAGTTCCTTCCGCTCGGCCTTGGCGGGTTTGGCCCGCTTGACCGGGCTGGCCGCGCCCTCGTTGCCGAGCAGGGCGCGCAGCCTGCGCTGCTGTTCCGGGCTGAAATCGCCAAAGCTGGTGGTCAGCAGCAGTGTGACGCGCTCATACGCCTCTTTGGTGGCTGCCCGCAGCACCGCGTGCGGGGAGAGGGAGGCAGATGGCTTGCGGGGCATATGATTCCAGGAATAGGGCTGACGGCGGGCACGATAACAAATGCCGGTGTGATCAGCCCGCTTTGGCACCATGCCATTCATTGAAGGAACGAAGATCGTGAGACTTGTCACGTTGTTGGTGCTCTGCTTGATCGTGGCGGGCTGCAGCCTGGTGATGGACAGCGACTTCGCCACCCAGAAGGAGGCAGACGCTGCCGGGATGGTCCGGAAGGGGTGGATTCCCGAATGGGTTCCTCGCGAGGCGACGAAACTTCGCGAAGTGCACGACCTCGACTCGAATGCGAGCCAGCTTTCGTTCTTCATGCCACCGGGCACCGGTTTGGACCTCCCGCCCGTTTGCCGACCGGTGGCCTACGCGCAGGCGGCGCCAGCAGCCTTCAACCGCCCGTGGTGGCCCGGTGATCGAGCTCTGGAGCGGTCGTATCGGTTCCTGGAATGCAATACCGAGTTCGACAAGACGGTATTCATCGCCATCAGCAACGCCGGGGATCGCGTCCTTTACTGGCGCACCTACATGCGCTGAGGCGCGACCCTGGCAACCCGCGGGGGAGGCCCGCATTACTCTTTCGAGGCATGCGCGCCGGCTTCGATGGGTCCTCAATGGACACAGCCAGATCGACGCTGGAGGCGCCCCGGTGCAGCTGTTGTACGCAACCTTTCCCGACCGCATGCCCGGCGTGGGCCTGCTGTTGTTCCGCCTGTTGCTGTCGTCGATGCTGGTAGCGCCATGGGGCCTGCGCGGGGCACTGCCCCCGGATGACCTGCTCGGGTTGGCCTGGGTAGCCGCCGCCCTGATCGCGTTCGGCGCGCTGCTGCCGTTGGGGATAGGCGGGGCACTGCTCCTGGCCGGGCTGGATGGCGCGCTGGACGGCTGGCCGCTGGCAGGGCTGCTGCTGGCGCTGCTGTTGCTGGGCCCGGGTGCCTATTCGGTGGATGCGGTGCTGTTCGGTCGGCGGGTGCTGGAACTGCCTGCGTCGCGGCGCGGCCATGCCGACGACAAGGACACTCACCCGAAAGAGTAGTCGCGCGGCCAGCCAATCGGGGCTTGGGCGCGCTGCACAGCAGGAACAGCATGCACGGATGGATTTCGCGAGGTTCGAGCCAATGCATGCCAATCGTCCGGCATCCGCCGTGGCACCCATGTCGGGCGCACCGTCGCGCGCGGTGGAGCGGGCGGTCGACTACATCGAGGCCAACCTGTCCGAGCCGCTGCAACTCAGCGCGATTGCCGGAGCGGCGTGCATGAGTCGCTTCCACTTCGCGCGTACCTTCCGCGAGCAGACCGGGCTGAGCCCGATGGAATACCTGCGCATGCGCCGCATCGAGCGCGCCCGGCACCTGCTGCGCGCCGAGGGGCAGCGCATCTGCCAGGTCGCCAGCGCGCTGGGTTTCTACGACCAGAGCCACTTCGTGCGCTGGTTCCGCCGCAGCTTGGGCTGCACGCCCACCGCCTACGTGCGCGCGGCCGTGCCATCGGGGTGCGAGCCGTGCGACGGTGCGCCTTGCCGGTAGTTGTTTTTGTATGATGGTCCCGACGCGCAGGGGCTGACCATGACGATCACATTCCGGGCCATTGCCTGCGCGTGCCTGCTGCTGCTGGGCGGCAATGCTGCAGCCCTGGATCCCGAGCGGGCGATCGGGCAGTTCCACCACACCGCGTGGACGGTCAACCAGGGCGCGCCGGGGCAGGTGACCGCGCTGGCCCAGACCGCCGACGGGTATCTCTGGCTGGGCACCGAGATCGGCCTGTACCGGTTCGACGGCGTGCGCTTCACGCGCTTCGCGCCGCCCGGCGATGACGCCTTTCCCGCGACCAGTGTGTCTACCCTGTACGCCGCCCGCGATGGTGCCTTGTGGGTGGGCTTCCGCTACGGCGGGGTAAGCCGGGTCGAGCGCACGGGCGTGCGTCACTACGGGCCGGCGGCAGGGCTGCCGACCAGCACCGTATTCCGTTTCGCCGAAGACGGGCAGGGCCGCTTGTGGGCCGCCACCTTTACCGGCCCGCTGTTCCTGCAGGGCCAGCGCTGGGTGCGGCCCACGCAGGCGATGGGCTACCCGGGACGACAGGCGCGTACGTTGTTCACGGATCGCGAGGGCACGCTGTGGGTTGCCACCGAGGCCGGCATGGTGGTGTTGCGGCGCGGTGCCAGTGCATTCGAACGGGTGCCGGCGCGCGTGGGCCGGGTAAGCCAGATCGCCCAGGCGCCGGACGGCGCCATCTGGGTCGCCGAAGCGGACGGCGGTGTGCGCCCGCTGTCCGGCCAGGGCGACGCCGTGGAATCGGCCGGGCTGCTGTTCGACCGCGATGGCGTGCTGTGGGCGACCACGCTGGGTACCGGGCTGGTTCGCCGCTCACCGCAACGCAACCAGGCGCAGTTGGAACGCTTCCGCCGGGTGGACGGGCTCAGCTCCGATTACGTGCAGCCGTTGCTGGAGGATCGCGAGGGCAACCTGTGGGTGGGCGGCAGCCGTGGGCTGGATCGCTTCCGTCACGCCAACCTGGCGCAGGTGCCGATGCCGGAAGGTGCGCAGGAGTTCGCCATGGTCGCGGACGGCAACGCGTTGCTGGTGGGTACCCGCAACCACCCGCTGCAGCGCGTGGACATGGCTTCACGGCAGACGCTTGCACTGCCGGCAGGAATCACCGCCATGCACCGCGATGCCGTCGGCACGACGTGGTTGGCCGGGCCAGACGGGGTGTGGCGCAAGGACGGGGAGGAGTTCTCGAAGGTATCCAGGCTGCCGGTGTCGGGGCGCTCGGGTGTGCAGGCCATCGCGACCACCCCGGACGGCGCGCTCTGGGTGTCCTTGAACACGCCGGGTGTGTACCGGTTGAAGGACGGGCAGTGGGCGCACTTCCAGGACAGGCCCGGACTGCCCACGGGCGGTTCGCCCCTGGTGATGCAGGCCGATGCCAGCGGGCGGCTGTGGCTGGGCTTTGCCCGCAACGCGGTGGCGGTGCTCGACAACAAGGTGTTCTCCACACCATGGACGGGTGAACCGCTGGACGTGGGCAATGTCACCGCATTCTTCGAGGACGCGCGCGGCATGTGGGTGGGCGGCGAACGCGGCCTGGCGCGCGTGGCTGATGGCCAACTGCATAACGTGCTGCCTGCGGTGCGCGAAGACCTGCGTGGCATCAGCGGTATCGTCGCCGACGCGGCGGGCGACCTGTGGTTCAACGGCGCGCGCGGCGTGGTGCGTGTGCGCGCCGGCGACATTGCCGGGCTGTTCGACGGGCGGGGCACGCCCCGTTACGAGCGCTTCGATGCACTCGATGCGTTGCCTGGCATCGCGGCCCAGTTCCGGCCACTGCCCACCGCTGCGCGGACCCAGGATGGGCGGCTGTGGTTTTCCACCACCAGCGGCCTGGTGTCGATGGATCCGGCGCAGATCGTGCGCAATCCCGTGGCACCGCCGGTGGAGATCCTGTCGGTGGCGGTGGATGGGGCCAACGTACCGATCAACGCGGGCAGCGTGGAGCTGCCGGCAGGGACGAAGAACCTGCGCATCCGCTTTACCGCACTGAGTCTTTCAATTCCCGAGCGGGTCCGGTTCCGCTATCAGCTGGAGGGCTTCGATTCGCAGTGGTTCGAGGCCTCGACCGCGCGCTCGGCGTTCTACAACGCACCTGCCTCGGGGCAGTACGTATTCCGGGTGGCGGCCAGCAACAACGATGGGGTCTGGAACGAGCAGGGCGCCCGCCTGGTGGTCAACGTTGCACCGCACTACTGGGAAACCGCCTGGTTCCGTGTGCTGTGCGTGATCGCGGGCGCGGCACTGCTGTGGCTGCTGTACCTGGGGCGGCTGCGGCAACTGGCCGCACGCATCCGTACACGCCTGGACGAGCGTCACCGCGAGCGCGAGCGGATCGCACGCGAGCTGCACGATACGCTGCTGCAGAGCACCCAGGGGCTGATCCTGAGGTTGCATGCATCGAGCCGCAAGCTGCCACCCACCGACCCGGTTCGTGCTGAGCTGGAGGCGGCGATGACCATGGCCGAGCAGGTAGCGGCCGATGGCCGCGAGCGCGTGCGTGGCCTGCGCGGTGACGTGGAGCGTACGCGCGACCTGGGCGCGGCGTTGTTGGGTGTCGCGGAGGAAGCGCACGGGCTCGAGACCCCCGCCGTTCGGCTGGTGGTGGAGGGCACGCCGCGCACCATGCAGACCTGTGCGGCCGAAGAGGCCTACATGATTGGGCGAGAGGCCCTGCTCAATGCCTTCCGGCACGCGCGTGCCGCGCAGGTGCAGATCCTGGTCAGCTATGGGCGGCAGGGCTTCCGGCTGCGCATCGATGACGATGGCATCGGACTGCCGCAGGGCGCCGAGGCGCTGCAGGGGCACTGGGGCCTGGAAGGCATGCGTGAGCGCGCGGGGCGCGCCGGTGGCACGTTGACGATCCTGTCGGGACGCTCAGGGCGCGGTACGGAGATCGACCTGCAGATACCGGCCGCGTTTGCCTGGGACGTGAGGCGTCGCTGACCCGCGACCGGGGCATGAAGAGCAACGGCGTACAAGCGCCGGCACGACCATATCTGGCCCCATGTGGGCTGCCGCCCATGCGCAGGATTGACCGATGCCCCCCCAATTGCTGGAAACGTTGATGCTCACCCGCCGCCAGGCGCTGCAGGCCGGTGCCTCGGCGCTGGCCGTGATGGTGCTGCCGGGCTTTGCCATGGCGCGCACCCCTTCCCCCGCTCCGGAGAACACCCGCATGTCCGAGAATTTTGTCACCACCAAAGATGGCGTCCGCATCTTCTACAAGGACTGGGGCCCGCGCGACGCGCAGCCCATCGTCTTCCATCACGGTTGGCCGCTGTCGTCGGACGACTGGGACACCCAGATGCTGTACTTCCTGCAGAAGGGCTACCGCGTGATTGCCCACGACCGCCGTGGCCACGGCCGCTCGGAACAGGTCAGCGACGGGCATGACATGGACCATTACGCGGCCGATGCCTCCGCCGTGTTCGAACACCTGGACCTGCGCAACGCCGTGCACATCGGCCATTCCACCGGTGGCGGCGAAGTGGCCCGCTACGTGGCCAGGCATGGCCAGCCGCAGGGTCGCGTTGCCAAGGCGGTGCTGGTCAGCGCGGTGCCGCCGCTGATGCTGAAGACGGCGGCCAACCCTGGTGGCCTGCCCATGGAAGTATTCGACGGCATCCGTGCCGGTGTTGCGGCCAACCGTGCGCAGCTGTTCGTCGACTTCCCGACCGGCCCGTTCTATGGCTTCAACCGCCCCGGTGCGACCATTTCACAGGGCGTGATCCAGAACTGGTGGCGCCAGGGCATGATGGGCAGCGCCAAGGCCCACTACGAAGGCATCAAGGCCTTCTCCGAAACCGACCAGACCGAAGACCTCAAGGCGATCACCGTGCCGACGCTGGTCATGCACGGCGACGACGACCAGGTGGTGCCGATCGCAGACGCGGCGCTGCTCTCGGTGAAGCTGGTGAAGAACGGCACCCTGAAGGTCTACAAGGGCTACCCGCACGGCATGCTGACCACGCATGCCGACGTGATCAATCCGGACCTGCTGGCCTTCATCCAGTCCTGATCAGGCGCTGCCACCCGGCATCCGGAACGTAAACGCTGTCCCGGTGGCCTCATCCGAGGCCACCACCAGCGTGCCCCCATGCGACCGCGCAATCTCCGCGGCGATGTAAAGTCCCAGGCCCAGGCCGGGCCGCGGGAGCTCTGCCTGCTCGCGTGAGAACGGCCGGAAAATGCTCGCCAGCCGCTCGGCGGGAATATGCCCGCCGTTGCGCACGGTCAATACCAGTCCGTTTGAAGCGGCCTGTACCTCCAGCGCAATCGGCGCGTCGGCATCGCCATGCTGCACGGCATTGGTCAGCAGATTGGCCAGCAATTGCCCCAGCCGGTTCGGATCACACACCACCGCGCCGCCGATCTCCATCCGCACCGCGATATCAGCACGCCCGGTAGCGTTCGTCACCTCGTCCACCACCTGCTGCAGATCGGCTGCCAAGCGGTCGACGCTGCGCAATGCCACCGGAATGCCACCGCCCAGCCGGCCACGCGCGAAGTCGAGCACATCACTCACCAACCCCTCCATGCGATTCACGCTGGCGGTGATGTGATCGAACATGCGCTGCTGCTGGTCGGAGTGCGGCGCCGCCTCGAGTGATTCGGTCACGATGCTGATCGACTGCAGCGGGTTGCGAAGATCGTGGCCCAGCACCGCGATGAACTGGTCACGCAGTTCGGCTACCTGTTGCGCATCGGAAAGTGCCACCGCCGCCTGCTCAAGGCGTTCTTCGGTATCCAGGTAATTGCCGATCAGCTCGGCCAGCAGTTCCATCGAGCGCTGGATATGCAGCTCATCGAAGGTGGCAGGCGCCGAATCGATCGCACACAGGGTGCCGAAGAAGCTGCCATCCGGACGAAGAATCGGTACCGAGGCGTAACTCTCCAGCCCATAGATGCGTGGGGTATGGTGGGTGGAGTAGACCGGGTGCAGGCTGGCATGAGCAAAGACCACCGCCCTGGGCGACTGCCGGATCTCGTCGCAGATGGTGGTCTCCAGCACCAGCTGGCCGCCCGCCACCAGGCCGAAGCCGAGGGTGTCGTGGGTGGCGCATGCCGTCCACGTGGTATCGGTCACCCGGGCAATGGCCGTGAACCGGCAGCCGGTGATGTGGGCGACCGTCTCGAGGATGCGCGGGACGGCCGCGATGCGGCCGATCTCGGCGATATCGCGGAGCAGTGCGGGATCGGTGAGCGGCGGGAGGGGGGCAGGGCTGGTCATTGGCGGGAATGTTCACATGAATTGTGAAGTGACGCACTTTCGCAGCGATTACGTCGTACAGTCCGCCAACAGGACAGGAGGCCATGCCGTGGGTGTACTGCCATCGCGCCGGGACAACGTGGTGAGAACCGCCTCCAGGGTCCTGGTCTGGACGATCGTTGTGTTGATATCGGCCGAATTCCTGCTGGCTGCGTATGGGAAGTACGGGCTTCTAGACAGCCCCGCGTATGGCCGCTTCGTGGATCGCCACGGCTGGCTGTGGCTGCACCTGGCCGGTGGCGTGGTGGCCATCGTGGCCGGGCCGATCCAGCTGCTGGCGCGCTGGTGGTGGGAGCGCCCGGCATTGCATCGGCGGGTGGGGTACCTCTATTTCGGCGGTATCCTCACGGCCAGCGCGGCGGCGGCCGGATTGATCGCCACCACTCCCGCACCGCTTTCCATCAAGCTTGGGTTTGCCGGCACCGCCTTGGCGTGGTTGGCCACGGCGCTGTTGGCCATGATCGCGATCCACCGTGGCCGGGTGCAGCGTCATAGGACGTGGATGCTCCGCAACTACGCGGTGACCCTGGCGCCCGTCCTGTTCCGTTTGATGTTGCCGGTGGCCATTGCTTCAGGCTTGGCACCGGGCGCAGCGCTCATCTCGTGCCTGCTGTGGGCAAGCTGGCTGTTGCCCCTCGTCATGGTGGAAGTATTCCGGCGACTGGTCCTGGCTGCTACGCCTTCGCCCTACCGTTGGAGGACTGCCATCAGGCAGCACCTGCCCTGGTTCCTGATCAACCTGGGTTTCGCGGGTAAAGGCAGGGATTGCGAGGCGCATGGTGGCGTGCATTCCTGGTACAACGTCGACGGCGCAACCTGCGGGTGTTATCACTGCAAGGTGGTCCGACCTGGCGCGCCGTAGCGGCATCGATCCAATCGTTGGATGCGTCACCTGTTGACTACCTTGTCACTCTCTTGGGGATTCCATGTCCGCACTTGCCCTGCTGTTTGCCGCCGCCGCCACCGCAAATACCCCGGCGGCACCTGATGCCGCCACCGTAGCCGCCATCGAGGCGACCTGCTTTGACTATGTGGATGGCCAGCTGGAAGCCGATCACACGCGGGTAGCGCGGTCATTGCATCCAGACCTGGCCAAGCGGATGGTGCTGGGCGAAACCCCGGACGAGCGGCTTGGCCTGCGCCGCATGAGCAAGGAAGAACTGGTGGGCCTGACCCGTCAGGGCGCGCTGAAGACGCCCGAGGCGGAGTGGGACCGCACCTGCCGCGTGCTGGACGTTACCGGCAACGCGGCCTCGGTGCGGCTGGAGACGCCCTGGTTCGTGGACTACTTCCACATGGGCCGTTTCGGAGAGCGCTGGATCATCGTCAACGCGCTCTGGTACTCCAAGCCCGCCAGTTCCCGGTAGAGCCACGCCCTGCGTGGCTGCGCGGTCCCTTGTCCGCCTGATGGGACCTTGTCCGCCCAGGCCACCTTACTTAAGCTTGGACCTGCAACAAGCACATCAGCACGGAGCGCGACGCGGCCCCGCCACGCGCGACCGGTCCAGGGGGGACCATGTACTCAACTGAATTCTTCGTCGCCCGTTTCCACGAACTCGACACCGACGCGCGCCATACCCTGACCCAGGTGCTGCGGGCGTGAGTGCACGGCATCGAACGGTTGCGAAGTGCGTGATCGCAGCGGCTTCCTGCGCGCCGCTCACTGCGTTGGCGACCAACTACACCGGTGTACTGACCACCGCGATCGGCATTCCTTTGCTTTTCGGCGCAGCAGGTTTGTTACTGACCATGCTGTTTGTGCGCACGCGGCCGCGTTCATGGCTCACATGGCTGGCTACGTTCCTTGCAGCGGCACTGCTGCTGGGGGGCGTGTGGGTATTCGAGATTGATACGTGGCGGCTCTGGCCGTACGCCAATGACAGCCAACGCGTGACCAAGGGAATAACGGTGGGAGTGTATTGCACGCTTTGGTTGGCGGTATTGGTGCAGACATGCCTCCTTTGGATCCTCGGCCCGCGACGGCCACACGCGCATTGATCCTTCCCATCCTCCGGGGCGGACCGTCCCTGGCAACGAGGCAACCATGGCAGATCCATATAACAGCGCCGCACGCCCGCCGAACGGGCCCCGTCTTGATGATTCAATGGTGACCACCGCGTTCGAGCTGCCGGGCTATCGCATCGCGCGCAACCTGGGCGTGGTGCGCGGCATCACCGTTCGTTCGCGCTCCATCGTCGGTAACTTCCTGGGCGGTATCCAGACGCTGTTCGGCGGCAACATCACCATCTATACCGACCTGTGCGAGCAGGCGCGCGAGGAAACCTACCGCGACATGGCCAAGCATGCCCGGATGCTTGGGGCCAACGCGATCATCGGCATGCGCTACGACGCCACCGACATCATGACCGGGCTGACCGAGGTCCTGTGCTATGGCACCGCCGTGGTGGTCGAGCCGTTGCGGTGAATCGTTGGAGAGCGATACGCGTTTCGTATCGTGGACTGCTGCAGCGGGTATTGGCGCTGAGCATGCTGTCAGTACGATCCTGTGCGGATGCAGACGCACGGCGATATCTCGTTTGAAGGGCAGGTCGGGCTGGTTACCGGCGCGGCCAGTGGATTGGGGCTGGCCTACAGCCGGTTGTTGGCCCGGCGTGGCGCCTTGGTCGTCATGCATGACGTGGGCGCCGGGCTGGATGGCAACGGGCAGGACCCGCGACGCATTGATGCGACGGTTGCATTGCTGCGTGGTACCGGGTTGGACGTGCATGCCGCGCATGCGGCGATCGACCAGCGCGATGGCTGCCGCGCGTTGATCGCCGACATTGTTGCCCGCCATGGTCGAATCGACTTCATCATCCACAACGCGGGGTGGGTGGAGTACCAGCAGATCGATGCGCTGGAGGAGGACCGCTTCGACCACATGATGACCATCGCGGCCAAGGCGCCGCTGTGGTTGGCCGAGGCGGCGTGGCCCTCGATGCAGGCCAACCACCATGGCCGCATCGTGCTGACCACCTCAGACCGCGCGCTGTATCCGCAGTACGTGCAGAAGGGCTTGGCCGCGTATGCCGCCGCGAAGATGGCGGCGGTGGGCATCGTCAACGTGCTGGCCGCCGAAGGCGCACCGCACAACATCATGGTCAATGCCATCTCGCCGGTGGCCAAGACCCGCATGTGGGGCGTGGAAGGCGAGCCGGATGAGTTGCACCCGGATGCAGTCGCGCCCGGCGTTGCCTTCCTTGCATCAGCGGCCTGCCGCGATGGCGGCTGGATCCTGCGCGCCAGCAACGGCCAGTTCCACGCAACCCGCAGCGTGGAGGCCGACGATGTGGCCTACCCGCGTGACCTGCGCGCCACGTCCGCCGACAGCATTGAAGACATCGCCGCGCAATGGTCGCGCATCGCGCAGCCCACGGTGGAACCCCGCAGGTAGTCACCGGCACGGCATACTGGCGGGGTTTCCGTCCAGCGCATGCATGCCCATGGTTGATCTCCGCCTGCTTCGCCAGTTTGTTGCCGTGGCAGAAGAGCTGCACTTCCACCGCGCTGCCGCGCGCCTGCACATGTCGCAGCCACCGCTGACAGCGGCCATCCGCAAGCTGGAAGACGAGATCGGCAGCGAGCTGATCCAGCGCGGCAACCGCACGCTTGGGCTCACCGCGGCCGGGGCGGTGCTGCTGGCCGAAGCACGCCTGCTGCTGCAGCAGGCCGACCATGCGCTTACCGCCACCCGCGATGCGGCCGCAGGGCGCACCGGTACCGTGCGGCTGGGCTATATGGGCAGCGCGCTGTACGGGCGGCTGCCCGGGGTGATCCGAAGCTTCCGCCAGGCCAGCCCGGACGTTCGCCTGGAGCTGATCGAGGCCACGTCCGCACGCCAGATCCAGATGCTGCGCGAACAACGGATTGACGTGGGCGTGGTGATTCCGCCGGTGTTCGAGGCCGACGACATGCGGCTGCAGGCGTTCGACAGCGACCGCCTGGCAATCGCGCTGCCGCGCGCGCATCCGCTTGCACAGCGGGCGCACTTGACCATTGCGGCGCTGGCGGATGAAGCGTTCGTGCTGTGGCCGGCCCGCGAGGGCAGGGGTTTCCACGCACAGGTGGTGCGCCTGTGCGCGACGGCGGGATTCACCCCCCGGGTGGTGCAGGAAGCGCACGGCATGCATGCGGTGCTGTCCCTGGTAGCCGTGGAGGCGGGCATCTCGGTGGTGCCCGCCAGCATGGCCGGGTTCCGCGAGGCCGAGGTGGTGTATCGCCCGATCAGCGGCGATGATGCTGCGTTCGAGCTGCACCTGTGCCTGCGTGCGGGTGAGGCGTCACCGGCGGTAGTGAACTTCGCCCGGAACGTGGCCGGCTGATCAGCGCGTGCGCTTCACCCAGGCACGCACCACCAGTCCGATCAACGCGGCGAAGACGACCCACGACACCACGTTGAACGCGCCGTCGCCGATCAGCGCACTGACCAGGCCCAGTACGCTGGCCGCGGCGATCCACGCCGGCGCCGTGAACGGGCTGCCATTGCGCGCAGGCGGCCGGCTCATGCCGCGCCCCCGGTCTGTTCCGCACGCTCAATCTCGGTTACCCGCGCTTCGGTGCTGCCACGCTTGAACCACAGGTACAGGCCGCTGACCAGTACCGCGATGGTGAGCAGGTCCAGCAGCGCCCACAGGATCTTCAGCGGCAGCTTGCCGTAGTCGCCGAAGTGCAGCGGCTGGCTGAGCAGCAGCACGCTCATGTAGGTGGGCAGCTGTGGCCGGGCGGTGAGTTCGCCGCTGGCCGCATCGATCAGCACAGGGCGGTACAGGCGTTCGGTGAGGGGGGTGTTGCCCTGCATGAATACGCCATAGTGGTGGTCGCCGCTGTAGCCGGTGCCCGGGAAGCTGACGAACGCAGGACGCATGCCGGGTTCGGCAGCGCGTGCGGTGTCCACCGCGGCCTGCAGCGAGGCCAGTGTGGTCGGGCGCGGCTGGCCTGCGTAACGCGCGGCGAACTCGCCCAGCTGCTGGCTCTGCCAGGCGGTTTCCAGGGGCTTGGCAATCGTGTTGATGGCGCCGGTGATGCCCACCACGAGCGCCCAGCCCAGGGTGACTACGCCAATCACGTTGTGCAGGTCCAGCCAGGCCAAGCGGCGGCTGCGCCCGGTGCGCAGGGTGCCGAAGCGCTGGCGGCGCATGAAGGGGCCGTACAGCACCAGGCCGGAGATGATCGCCACGGCGAACAGCAGGCCCATCGCGCCCATGAACAGCATGCCGGGCAGGCCGAGGAACAGGTCGGTGTGCAGGCGGTACAGGAAGTACATCACCCCTTCGTTGAATTGCGGCGCGGGCAGCACCTCGCCGCTGCTGGCATCCAGCAGCGCGGTCTTCATCTGCGGCGGTGGCGTGGCCGGCTCGGTGCCGGTGTTGACGTACACCGTATGGCCTTCCCAGTCCCAACCCACGAACAGCGGCACGTTGCCCGGGTACTGCGCCACGGCGGTGCGCACCTGTTCGTCCAGGTTGCGATGCGCGGCCTGCGGCTGCGGGTTGTCCACGTGCGGTTCGCTGAGGTGGGCGATCTCCTCGCCGAACACCAGCGGCAGGCCGGTCACGCACAACAGCAGCAGGAAGAGGGTGCAGACCAGGCTGGTCCACTTGTGGACCAGGAACCAGGCTTTGATGGTGTTACGTTGCATTGAATTCTCTGGCGGCGGCTGGAGATTGGGTTGACGGGCATGGCCCGTCACTGCGGATGCTGTCAGAACCGGTAGCTGATGGTGGCGGTCACCGTGCGCGGGTTGCCGGTGAAGCAGTCACCGAAGTTACGGCACGGGGCGAAGTACTTCTTGTCGCTCAGGTTGGTGATGTTCAGCGCCATCGTCCAGTTGGTGACCTGCACTTCCGCCAGCGCGTCCACCAGCGTGTAGCTGGGCGTGCGGATGAAACCGCCGTAGCCCAGCGACTGGGTGTTGCCTACGTAGCGGCCACCGATGCCCAGGCGCAGGCGCGCGTCATCCACCAGGTGGAAGGCCTTGCCCAGCCACACCGAGGCCAGCTCCTGCGGGGTGTCGTTG
Source organism: Stenotrophomonas sp. NPDC047960 (assembly GCF_043204395.1). Classification (NCBI taxonomy): domain Bacteria; kingdom Pseudomonadati; phylum Pseudomonadota; class Gammaproteobacteria; order Lysobacterales; family Lysobacteraceae; genus Stenotrophomonas; species Stenotrophomonas sp. NPDC047960. The sequence goes on from NZ_JBIDBX010000001.1 coordinate 214,106, forward strand.
AGGCGCTGGTTCACCTCCATGGCGAAGTTGCTCCTGGTCACTTCGGCCTTGTTGCGCGAGTACGCCGCAGTGAGCGTGACGTCGTGCGAGAACTGGAACTGGCCCTCGACTTCCACGCCCTTCGATTCGATCTCACCGGTCTGGATCACGTTCAACACGTTGTCCGGATCGTTGGTCTGGCGGTTGGTTTCGGTGATGCGATACGCCGCCAGCGTGACCAGCATGTTCGATGCCGGCTGCCACTTGATGCCGCCTTCCCACTGGTCGCCCTGCATCGGCTTGAACGCGCGGCCGTACAGATCCTGGCCGGTCACCGGCAGGAACGATTCGCTGTAGCTGATGTACGGCGACACGCCCGCGCCGATCTCGCCGATCAGGCCAGCGCGCCAAGTGGTGGCGTTGTCGGTCTGGCTGGGCAGGCCTTCGGTCTTGCTGCGCGCATGGTCGCGGCGTGCGCCCAGCACCAGCGAGACGCGGTCGGCCCAGCGGATCTGGTCCTGCAGGTACACGCCCAGCTGGGTGGTCTGCTGGTCGGGCAGGCGGCCCCAGCCGTTGATGGTCACGCCGGTGGAGATCGGGGTGTAGATGTCGATCGGGGTCGGGGTGGCATCCAGGGCGTAGGACTTCTCGCGGTAATCGCTGTAGTCCACGCCGGCCAGCAGCAGGTGCTGGAACGCGCCGGTGGCGAAGTCGAACTGCACCGCGTTGTCGCTGGTCAGCGAACGCACGTCCGGGCGCACACCGTAGGCATTGCGGTTGAGCACGCGCTTGTCGGCGTCGATGAACGGGTCCAGCGGATTGGAGTAGGTATCGGGGTACAGTTCGCGGAATTCGGTCTTGCCGTCCAGGTAGCGCACGGCCGAGCGCAGGCTGATGCTGTCGCTGAAGCGGTGGTCGAACAGGGCGGTCACGCTGTACACGCGCGAATCGAGTTTGTCGAAATCGCGGTCGCCCAGGAAGGTCGACGGATCCAGGCGCGGCGACCCGGCCGGTGCGTTGAGGGTCGCCACCACCGGAAGGAACTGCTGGCTGGAGGCGGTCTTGTCGTGCTGGTAGCTGGCCAGCACGGTGAGGGTGCTGCGCTCGCCCTGCCAGCTGATCGACGGCGCAAGGTACACGCGGTCATCGTCGATGAAGTCGGTCTGCATGCCGGATTCGCGCACCAGCCCGACCATACGACCGGCCAGGGTACCGGCGTCGTTCAGGGCGCCTGCCACATCGCCCTGGAACTGCCTGCGGTCGAAGTTGCCCAGTTGCACGGCCACTTCACCACCCAGCTCCCCGAAGGTCGGGCGCTTGGTGATGGCATTGATGATGCCGCCGGTGGCGCCGGCGCCGTACAGCACCGACGACGGGCCGCGCAGCACTTCCACCCGCTCCAGACCGTACACCTCGGTGCGTGCCAGCGGATTGAAGCCGTAGCTGCGGCGCAGGCCGTCCACGTACTGCACCGGGTCCAGGCCGCGCACGGTGCTGCCGTCGCTGCGGGTATCCAGGCCGTAGGCATCGGCGGTCACGCCGGCGCTGTAGCGCAGGGTTTCCTGCAGGTTACGGGCGCCGCGGTCGGTGAACAGCTCGCGGGTCACCACGCTGATCGCCTGCGGGGTCTGGGTGAGCGGGGTATCGGTTTTGGTGGCGGTGCTGGCGCGGTCGGCGACCACACTCACCGCGTCCAGCGTGCGGGCGGTGCTGGTGTCCTGGGCATTGCCCATGGCCGACGCCAGCAGGGTGGGAACCAGCAGCAGCAAGGGCGAACGGCGCGGCAGGGCAGACATGACGGGGATCCCGGGACCAAGGGCCCGGATTATCGGGAGGTGAGGATGCGAACGCAAATGAATCTCAGATACAGAGACGTCCAGGCTGGTTTTCATCCTCTTGCCACATCCCCTGCACGGCTCGTAGGCGCCGCCGGTCTTACCGTAGTTGGCCCCACGTTGTTACTGGAGACACGCCATGAATACCCTGCAGACGGCCGCCCGGGCCATGCGCAACGGACTGGAGGAGATGGCGGCCCTGTTGGTGGGCGAGCGCGCCGACGACCTGCGCCGTGACAATACTGCCGCGCCGGGGGTGGGCATTCCGATGCCGCGCCGTCTGCCGCTGCGGCGGGCGCTGCCGCGCGCCCGGAAGGGCATGGCACCGTGGCAGAAGGTGGGCGCCCCGCGTCGCTGAGCGAACCTGAACAGGGGAACATGTTTCTCACACCCCGGTTGTGGCTAACTAGCGCCCCGACCAACCGACGGAACGATGTGTGAAGACAGCAGGACGATGGGGGCTGGCCGTAGTGATGCTGGTCGGCGCGCTGTGGGTGGCCGGGCTGCTGGCGTATCAGCTTCCCGGACCGGGTTGGCTCAAGGGTGTTCTGCTCGCAGCCTGGGGTGCGTTTGCGCTCACCAGTGCCGTGGCCGTTGGACGCGCCCGCGCGGGGCGCTGGCCGGGCCCGCTGTTCGTGGCCGTGCTGGTGCTGTGCGGGGTCTGGTGGCTGCTGCTGAGTCCGCGTCAGGACCGGGTGTGGGCCGATGATGTGGCCCAGCGCCTGAAGGTGGTGGAGTTTGATGGCTCCCGGGTGGTGCTCGACAACGTGCGCAATTTCACCTGGTGCAGCGAAGACGACCACGACGTGCGCTGGGAGCGCAGGGAATATGACCTGGACCAGCTGCGTTCGGCCGACCTGGTGCTGTCGTACTGGATGGGGCCGTTGATCGCGCACACGCTGGTGTCGTTCGGCTTCGCCGACGGCCGTCAGCTGGTGTTCTCGCTGGAGATCCGCAAGGAGCGCGGCGAATCGTTCTCGGCACTGGGTGGGTTCTTCCGCAAGTTCGAGATGACCCTGGTGGCGGCCGAGGAAACCGACATTGTGCGGGTGCGCAGCAACGTGCGCGGTGAGGATGTGTACCTGTACCGCCTGAAGGGAATGACCCGTGAGCAGCTCAAGGGCCTGTTCGTGTCCTACCTGGGCGAAGCGCGCAAACTGGATGCCGCACCGGCGTTCTACAACACGCTGACCAGCAACTGCACCACCATCGTGTACGAGCTGGCAAAGCAGATCGCGCCGGGGTTGCCGCTGGACTACCGGCTGCTGGCCTCCGGCTATTTCGCCGAGTACGCGCGTGACCTGGGCGTGCTCACGCCCGGCGTGGACTTCGCCACGCTGAAGGCGCGTGGGCGCATCACCGATCGCGCGCGGGCGGCCGGTGATGATCCCCGCTTCTCGCAGCTGATCCGCGCCGGCGTGCCTGGCATTGATCCCGAGGTGACGCCATGAGCCGGCTCCTGCGCCGTGGCGCGCCCCTGCTTGCGGTGCTGCTGTCGCTGCTGCTGTCCAGCGGCTGCGCCATGGTCACCATGAAGCAGGTCTCGCCCACCGACTACCTGGCCAACAAGCGTGGTGACGTGCTCACTTCCGGCAAGTTCAGCATGGCCTCGCAGGAAACGCTGAGCGTGATCGGGCTGGACGTGGCGCTGTGCGAAAAGGACGTGGCCGCCTGCGAAACGACGTTGAGAGACACCCGCGACCTGCCCGAGGAACAGCGTCTGTCGACCTTGTCCGAGCTGTGGGTAAAGAACGCGCTGGCGCTCACCCCCAAGCCGAAGGACCGCGACAAGACCCCGATATCCGATGCGGCGCTGGATGCGTGGCTGGAAGCAGCGCGGTACGCGTATGCGTACCTGTTTTTCAGCGGCCGCACGCCGTCTGACCGTGCGTTCGAAGACCGCCAGACCCAGGTGCGCGACTACTACAACTACGCCGCCGAGCAGACCGCCACGGTGGTGTTCAAGCGCAGCCGCGAAAGCGCGCTGGAAGGCGAGGACTACAACGCCGCTGTTGAGGGCGAGCGCTGGACGCTGACGTCGGACTTCGACGAGCTGCGCCTGACCAGCATTCCCACCACGATGGTGTCGGCGTCCTCGGTGAGTTTTGCCGGCCTGCGCAGTACCTATCGCCGCGACGGGTTTGGTGCCGAGCTGGTCGTGGTGATGGACCCGCCGAAGCTGATCGCCCCGCTGGAAGGTGAGAAGGCCGAGATTCCTCAGTACAGCGAGATGTCGGCGATCAATGCCACTGCATTGTTGCGATTCAAGGGCGACACGCTGCAGCAGGTGCTGGATACCACCCAGGTGCTGTTCGACGTGTATTCGCCTGAATCGACCGAAAGCGTGGACCTGCATGGCGAGAAGGTGCCGCTGGCCGGCAACTTCACCGCCGCCTACGGCATGTGGCTGGCCCAGTCCGGCTTCGCCACCCAGTCGCTGCGCACGCTGTTCGGGCTGAGTGAAGGCATTGCCGAACCGCACATGTACCTGATGCAGCCGTGGGACCCGAACCGCCGCATCATCTTCATGCTGCATGGGCTGGGCAGCAGCCCGGAGGCCTGGGTGAACGTGGCCAACGAGATTCTCGGCGATCCCGAACTGCGCCGGCACTTCCAGGTGTGGCAGGTGTACTACCCGACCAATGCGCCGATTGCACTGAACCGTTTCGAGATCGACCAGGCATTCGACAACACGCTCCGGCATTTCGACCCGAAGGGCACCTCGCGTGCCTCGAAGGACATGGTATTCATCGGCCACAGCATGGGCGGCGTGCTGGCCCGGTTGCTCGTCACCAGTTCCGGCGACACGTTATGGAACCAGCTGTTGGCCAACTACGACCTGAAGGGTGAACGGCTCAAGCGCGTCGAGGCCAAACTGGGGCCACTGCTGCACTTCGATGCCGAACCGGACGTGGAGCGCGCCATCTTCATCGCCGCACCCCACAAGGGCACTGATATCGCCGGCAACCGGGTGGGGCGCTTCATCGGGCGCCTGGTGCGCCTGCCGATCACCCTCCTGGGCAAGTTCGAAGATGTGTTCCAGACGCTGCAGCAATCGGAAGTGCAGTCTGCACAGTCCACCAAGCTGCAGATCCCCAACAGCATCGACAACCTGAAGGCCACCGACCCGTTCGTGAAGGCGGCCGCTGCACTGCCGATCAAGCCGGGTTTGAAGTACCACTCGATCATCGCCCAGCGCAAACCGGAGGTGCCGCTGGAGAAGTCTGATGACGGGCTGGTGCCGTACTGGAGCGCACACCTGCCGGGCGCGGTGTCGGAGAAGGTGATCATTTCCGGCCACAGCGTGCAGGAAACCCCCCAGGCGGTGCTGGAGATCCGGCGGATCCTGCGCGAAGACCTGGAAGAGGTGGCGCCGTAGCGGTCACACCCGCCGCGCCACCACCACGCTTGAAGCGGCCAGCAGCAGCATGATCGCGAACGTCTGCAGATAGCCCAGCGTCACATCCACCGACAGCATCAGCGCGAACAGCGAACCGGAAATGGCGAGCGTGGTGGCCACGCCCAAGGCCTCGCTCAACTGCAGCGCAGAGCTGTTCGCGCCCTGCTGCGCCGGCGGCGACAACGACAACGTCAGCACCGACAGACTGGGGTAGATCAGCCCCATGCCGAGCCCGGTCAAGGTCCACCCGGCCAGCGCCAGGGCCAGCGGTACGCCCGGCTGGATCGCCAGTGCGGTGCCGATGATGCCGGTGCACATCAGCAGCGCACCGGCAGTGAGCAGCTGGCGACGCGAAAGCCCCTGGCCGCCATGGCCCTGGAACCACGACCCGCTGAACCAGCCCAGCGCGCCCAGGCTCAGCGCCACCCCGGCCAGCAGCGGGCTGAGGCCACGCTCACGCTGCAGCAGCAGCGGCAGGAACGCTTCGCAGCCAAAGAACGCCGACGCCGCAATGCCGCGCAGGGCGATCACGCTGGGCAGGCCACGGCGCAGGCGCAGGGTGCCGCGCGGCAGCAGTTTCCAGCTGCACAGCACCAGCAGCGCCACTGCCGGCAGCAGCACGGCCAGTGCCGGCCAGCCTACCTGCTGGCCTCCCACGTACAACAGCAGCGCGCCCACGGACGCACCGATCGCCCAGCGCACCACGCTGCCCTCCGAACGCGGCGCGGCAGCCAGCGGCGGCACCGCGCGCAGGGCGGGCCGCAGCAGCAGCGCGGCCGGTATGGCCAGCAGCGGCACGCCCAGGAACACCCAACGCCAGCCGGCGTGCTGCACGATCAGACCGCTGATGGCCGGGCCGATCAGCGAGGGCACCACCCAGCCGGCCGAGAACGCGGCAAACACGCGCGGCCGCAGCGATTCGGGGAACGTGCGCCCGACCAGCACGTACAGCGACACTGAAATGGCTCCCGCGCCCAGCCCCTGCAGCAGACGGCCGACCACCAGTACCGGCATGTGTTGCGCCAGCCCGGCCACCAGCAGGCCGGCGATGAAGCAGCACAGGCCCAGCCACAACGGCCGCGCCGGGCCGAGCCGGTCGCTCCAGCGGCCCGCCAGCGTCATGCCGATCACGCTGGTGGCCAGCGTGCCGCCGAACGCAAGCGCGTAAAGGCGCAAACCATCCAGCTCATGCGCCACGGTGGGCATGGCGGCAGCCACCGCGAGTGCCTCGAAGGCGTGGAGTGACACCAGCGCGACCATGCCGATGGTGGTGGCGCGGTAGCGCGGCGAGAGGATCGACGTGGGGGCGTCGGCGGGCAGTGCAGCGACATCGGAAGACATGCGGAATCCAGGCAACGAGGAAGCGCGGTGCTTGCGGCACACCGCGAGGTGACGCACGATGACACCTTAACCATGGTTGAGGTCAAGCAGTGATCGCGCAGGAGCTGAGTGTAGGCGACGTGGCACGTCGCAGCGGCGTGGCGGTATCGGCGCTGCACTTCTATGAGCGCAAGGGGCTGATCCGCAGCCTGCGCACGGCCGGCAACCAGCGCCGTTTCGGTCGGGACGTGCTGCGCCGGCTGGCGGTGATCCGCGTGGCGCAGCGGGTGGGCATGCCGTTGGAAGCAGTGGCCAATGCGTTTGCGGCGCTGCCGGAAAACAAGACGCCGACCCGCGCCGAGTGGGCGAAGATGTCGGCGTTGTGGCGCGGTGAGCTGGACCAGCGCATCGAGGAACTGCTGTTGCTGCGCGACCAGCTCACCGATTGCATCGGCTGTGGGTGTCTGTCGTTGAAGCGTTGCCGGTTGGCCAACCCGGGCGATGCGCTGGGCGAGCAGGGGGATGGTCCGCAGCGCTGGGGCTGATGTTTACCAGACGGTAAAGACCTGCCCGCTCTGCACGCCCTCCACGCTGCGCTGGTAGGCCAACGACGCGCGGTGCGCGGTCACCGGCTCAAACCCCGGGAAATACGCGCCGTAGTCGTCCATGGATTCCACCAGCACGTTCGGGCTCACCACGTTGATACGCAGCCCGCGCGGCAACAGGTCGCAGGCCGCTGCACGCACGAATCCTTCCAGCGCGGCATTGACGGCGGTCGCATTGGCGCCATCGCGGATCGGCTGCGCGCCGACGATGCCGCTGGTCAACGTGATCGAGCCGCCCACGCTCAGGTGATGCTGCGCGGCCAGCGCCAGCCGCACCTGGCCCAGCAGCTTGTCCTGCAGGCCCAGGTTGAACTGCGCCGGTTGCATGTCGGCCAGCGGCCCGAAGTGCAGCCGGCCGGTGGCGGCCACCACCGCATCCACCATGCCGACCTTCTCGAACAGTGCCTGCACGCTGGCATCGTCGGTCAGGTCCACCTGCACATCGCCGCCGTGGCGGCCGGCGCGGATAAGCTGGTGGTGCACGCCCAGCGTGCTGGCGACAGCCTTGCCCAGGGTGCCGCTGGCGCCTACGAGAAGAATCTTCATGCCGGTTGCTCCAGTAAGGAATGGGGCCAGTCTGCGCCGGCTTACGGGGTTTGGTAACCGGCATATGCTTTGCAGATTCCTAACCAGGAGTTTCCAATGGACACCCTCCGCTGCATGCAGGCCTTCGCGGCCGTGGTCGACCGGGGCAGCCTGAGCGCGGCCGCCCAGCAGTTGGGGGTGTCGCCGGTGATGGTGGGCAAGTACCTACAGCAGCTCGAGGCCCACCTGGGCGTGCGCCTCCTGCAGCGCAACACCCGCAGCCAGAGCCTCACCGATGCCGGGCGCAACTACCTGGCCGGCTGCCGCGCCGTGCTGGAGCAGGTGCAGCAGGCCGAGGCCAGCGTGGAAGGGCTGCAGGCGCAGCCGCAGGGCGTGCTGCGCATCAGCGCGCCGGTGACGTGGGGCAGCTGCGTGCTGGCACCGCTGGTGGCGGATTACCTGGCCGCGTTTCCGCAGGTCAGCGTCGAACTGGACCTGAGCAACCGGCGCGTGGACCTGATTGAAGAGCAGTTCGACGCGGTGGTGCGGATGGGCCAACTGGGGTCGGCCGAGTGGGTAGCGCGGCCGCTGCCGCCGTATGCGATGCAGATCTGTGGGGCGCCGTCCTACCTGCAGCGGCGTGGCGTGCCGACCCACCCGTCGGAGCTGCACGCGCATGACTGCCTGACCCACCTGGCCTGGCGCGGTGGTCACGGCTGGCGCCTGCGCGGTTTCCCCGAGCAGGACTGGTCGGCGCATTCGCGGCTGCTGTGCAATGACGGCGATGGGTTGCGCCGTGCCGCGCTGGCCGGGGCGGGGTTGATCCTGCAGCCGGCGGTGTTGTTGGCCGACGATATCGCGGCGGGGCGGCTGGTGCCGGTGTTGGGTGATTACCTGCCCGAACCCAGGCCGTTGCACCTGGTCTATCTGCCGGACCGGCGGCCGCGGCCGAAGCTGGGAAGTTTTGTAGAGTTTCTATTGGGTGCGCTGGCGCCCGATTGATACGCCAGCCACGCAGGGCGTGGCGCTACGTCAATCGTTGGCCGCCGACAGCGCCTGCCCGCGCCGCGTCGCCGCATCGATCGCGCGCGCCACGATCGCTTCGAAATCGTCGCCCTGGAAGCTCTCGATTGCCGCCTGCGTGGTGCCATTGGGCGAGGTCACCCGGCGGCGCAGCTCCGTCGGCGCTTCGCCGGATTCGTCCAGCATGCGGCTGGCCCCCAGCAGGGTCTGCACCACCAGCGTGCGCGCGGCGTCGGCCGGCAGGCCCTGCGCGATGCCGGCTGCTTCCATCGCCTCGGCCAGCAGAAACACGTAGGCCGGGCCACTGCCGGAGACGGCGGTGACCGCATCCATGCGTGCCTCATCCTCGATCCAGACCGTGCGCCCGGCGCTGGCCAGCACGGTGTCGGCCTGGCCACGCTGTTCGGCGCTGACCCCTGAAGTGGCAAACAGCCCGGTCACGCCTGCACCGAGCAGCGCCGGGGTATTGGGCATGGCGCGCACTACAGCGCCCGCACCGCCCAGCCAGCGCAGCAGTTGCGCACTGGTGATGCCGGCGGCGATGGACACCACCAGCGGGGCCTTGGCCTGGGCGATGTCGGCCAGCGACGCACAGACATCGCGCAGCACCTGCGGCTTCACCGCGAGCACCCATACCGCGCCTTGGGCGGCCGCTTCCGTGGCGCTGGCGTAGGTCTTGACGCCGAAGTCGGTGGTCAGCTGGCTGCGCAGCTCGGCAACCGGTTCGGCCACGTGGATGTTGCCCGGGGCAGTGCCCTGGCGGACCAGGCCGGCGATCAGGCTGCGCGCCATGTTGCCGCCGCCGATGAAGGTGATGGAATCGGTGCTCATTGGGCGTCCTTGTACGTGATCTGGGGGGGGGCGCGGCTTACTGACGCGCGCCAAACAAGGCAGTGCCGACGCGGACCATGGTCGCGCCGTGGGCAATGGCCTCGGGGTAGTCGCTGCTCATGCCCATCGAAAGGGTATCGACCTGCGGGTACCGGGTAGCGAGATCGGCGAACAGCGCGTGCATGCGTTCAAAGGCCCGGGCACGGCGGTCCGGGTCCGGCCACGGCGCAGGGATGGCCATCAATCCGCGCAGGCACAGGCGGGGTTCGGCGGCGATGGCGGCAGCCAGCTCAGGCACGGTGCCGGGCGTGCAGCCATGCTTGCTGTCTTCATCGTCGATGTTGACCTGCACCAGTACGTTCAACGGCGGCAACGCGGTGGGGCGGTGCGCGGCAAGGGCGGTGACCAGTTTGGCCCGGTCCACGCTCTGCACCCAGTCGAAGCGCTGCGCGGCCAGCTCGGCCTTGTTGGACTGCAGGTGGCCGATCAGATGCCACTCCAGCCCCAGGCCAGCCAGCGCGTCGATCTTGGCCACCGCTTCCTGCACGTAGTTTTCGCCGAACGCACGCTGGCCCTGCGCGGCCAGCGCCGCCACCGCCTCGGCCGGCTGGGTCTTGGACACCGCCAGCAGGCGCGGCGGTGGCCGCCCGGCGGCCGTGGCCGCGTTGTGCAGGTTCGACAGCAGGGTGGACAGGGGCAGGGCGGTCACGGCTGGGGCACTCGGGGGGCAGGACACAAAGGGCAGGATTGAAAGGGATTTCGCGGTGGATCAGGGAGGCTATACTGCCGACCGGGGAAAGATCCTTCCAGTCGCAGCAGTCTATGGGGAGTAGCAGCGTATGGATATCGCCGAGCTGTTGGCGTTTTCCGTTAAGAACAAAGCGTCGGACCTTCATCTGTCGGCAGGCCTGCCGCCGATGATCCGCGTGGACGGCGATGTCCGTCGCATCAACATTCCTGCCTTGGACCACAAGCAGGTCCATGCGCTTGTTTACGACATCATGTCGGACAAGCAGCGCCGCGATTATGAGGAATTCCTCGAAGTCGACTTCTCTTTCGAGATTCCCAGCCTGGCGCGCTTCCGCGTCAACGCGTTCAACCAGAACCGTGGCGCCGGTGCGGTGTTCCGTACCATTCCGTCCGAAGTGCTGACCCTGGAAGACCTGAATACGCCGCCGATCTTCCGCGAGCTGATCGACCAGCCGCAGGGCCTGATCCTGGTGACCGGCCCGACCGGTTCGGGCAAGTCGACCACGCTGGCGGCGATGATCGACTACATCAACAAGAACGAGTACGGCCATATCCTCACCGTTGAGGATCCGATCGAATTCGTGCACACCTCGCAGAAGTGCCTGATCAACCAGCGTGAAGTGCACCGCGATACGCACGGGTTCAACGAAGCACTGCGTTCGGCACTGCGTGAAGATCCGGACATCATCCTGGTGGGCGAACTCCGCGACCTGGAAACCATCCGCCTGGCCCTGACCGCGGCTGAAACCGGCCATCTGGTGTTCGGCACCCTGCACACCAGCTCGGCGGCCAAGACCATCGACCGCATCATCGACGTGTTCCCCGCTGGCGAAAAGCCGATGGTGCGCTCGATGCTGTCCGAATCGCTGCGCGCGGTGATTTCGCAGGCGCTGTTGAAGAAGGTGGGCGGCGGGCGTACCGCTGCGTGGGAAATCATGGTCGGCACCCCGGCCATCCGCAACCTGATCCGCGAAGACAAGGTGGCGCAGATGTACTCGGCGATCCAGACCGGCCAGCAGATGGGCATGATGACGCTCGACCAGCACCTGCAGGACCTGGTCAAGCGCAGCCTGATCACGCGCAACCAGGCCAAGGAATACGCCAAGGACAAGCGCATTTTCGAATGATGGTGGCGCCGGGCCCGTCCCGGCGCGACAGATTCGGCAGCGCCGGGCGATGCCCGGCCCTCGGCAAGGTTTCCGGAGCACACCGCCATGAACACCACCAGCACCACCATCGATTTCACCTCGTTCCTCAAGCTGATGGCGCACCAGAAGGCGTCGGATCTTTTCATCACCGCCGGCATGCCGCCGGCGATCAAGGTCAACGGCAAGATCTCGCCCATCACCCAGACCCCGCTCACGCCGCAGCAGAGCCGCGACCTGGTGCTCAACGTGATGACCCCGGCGCAGCGCGAAGAGTTCGAAAAAACCCACGAGTGCAACTTCGCCATCGGCCTGTCGGGCGTGGGCCGGTTCCGCGTGAGCTGCTTTTACCAGCGCAACCAGGTCGGCATGGTGCTGCGTCGCATCGAGACGCGCATTCCCACCGTGGAAGAGCTGAGCCTGCCGCCGATCATCAAGACGCTGGCGATGACCAAGCGCGGCATCATCCTGTTCGTGGGTGCGACCGGTACCGGCAAGTCGACTTCGCTGGCGGCGATGATCGGTTACCGCAACCTGAATTCGACCGGCCACATCATCACCATCGAAGACCCGATCGAATTCGTGCACAAGCACGAAGGCTGCATCATCACCCAGCGCGAAGTAGGCATCGACACCGACAGCTGGGAAGCGGCGCTGAAGAATACCCTGCGCCAGGCCCCGGACGTGATCATGATCGGCGAAGTGCGTACCCGCGAAGGCATGGACCACGCCATCGCGTTCGCCGAAACCGGTCATCTGGTGCTGTGTACCCTGCATGCCAACAATGCCAACCAGGCAATGGACCGCATCATCAACTTCTTCCCGGAAGACCGCCGCAACCAGCTGTTGATGGATCTGTCGCTGAATCTCAAGGGCGTGGTTGCCCAGCAGCTGGTCCCCTCACCGGATGGCAAGTCGCGCAAGGTGGCGATGGAAATCATGCTGGGCACCCCGCTGGTGCAGGATTACATCCGCGATGGCGAGATCCACAAGCTCAAGGAAGTGATGAAGGAGTCGGTGCAGTTGGGCATGCGCACCTTCGACCAGAGCCTGTTCGAGCTTTACCAGGCCGGCGAGATCAGCTACGAAGACGCGCTGCGTTACGCCGATTCGCAGAACGAAGTGCGCCTGCGCATCAAGCTTTCGCAGGGCGGCGATGCGCGGACGCTGTCGCAGGGCCTGGACGGCGTGGAGATTTCCGAAGTCCGCTGAAGCCGCGGGCGCGGAACCAGGCGCGTTCGGTGAACTGCCGGCGCGCCTTTGTTGCAAGTGGTGTTTCAAGGGGCCGGCACCGCGCCGGTGACACTGCCAATGATGAGAATGCACATGGAATTGCATGATCCCTACCGCGCACCGGCGACCATCCCGATGCCACCTGCTTTGCCCGGCGCGCTTCCGCAGTCCCAGGCGCGGGCGATTTCCGATGCGGCCGAGTACTACTCGCCGTCTACGCTGAAAATGGTGCTGCTTTCACCCACCACGCTCGGGCTGTACCCGCTGTACTGGTTCTGGCGGAACTGGCAGGCGATCAAGCGCGAGACCGGCGGCGACCAGTGGCCCTGGGCGCGCGCGCTGTTCTCGCCGATCTGGTCGTTCTTCTGCTTCCGCGACCTGAGTGACGCGGCCAGCAGCCGACGCCGCGAGCTGGCCTTCGCCCCTGGGCTGTTGGCGTTGACCTATTTCCTGCTCAACTTCGCCAGCCGCCTGCCCAACGCCGGCTGGCTGCTGGCGCTGTTCACCTTCGTACCGCTGCTGCCGGTCAACAGCCTGCTGCGCCGCTACCACCACGACGAGCGGGTCGACATGGGGCGCATGGACCGGTTCAACGTCTGGCACATCCTGGTGATCATCGCCGGTGGCCTGCTGCTCCTGCTGGCCCTGATCGGGACCGTGGCCGAAAGCTGAGACGGGCAGATGGCGCCTGCGCACGCAGGCGCCATTGATGAATTGTGCTCATGACCAGCAGCGTTGCGGGCCGTCCAATCACCGGCCGTGGCGGGCGTATCGTGGGGCTCCCCACTGGAAGGAGCACCTCATGCAGACACGAACCCTTGGCAACAGCGGCCTGCGCGTTTCCGCGCTTGGGCTTGGCTGCATGGGCCTGAGCCACGCCTATGGCACGGCGCCCGAGGTGAGCGATGGCATTGCGCTGCTGCACGCAGCGGTGGAGCGCGGCGTGACCTTCTTCGACACCGCCGAGGTCTATGGCCCGTTCCGCAACGAGGAACTGCTGGGCCAGGCGCTGGCGCCGTACCGCGACCAGGTGGTCATTGCGACCAAGTTCGGGTTCAAGGAGGCCAATGCGGACCTGGGACTGGACAGCCGCCCGGAGAACATCCGCGCCGTCTGCGAGGCCAGCCTGCAGCGGCTCAGGACCGACCGCATCGACCTGTTCTACCAGCACCGGGTCGACCCGAACGTGCCCATCGAGGATGTCGCCGGTACGGTCAAGGACCTGATCACGGAAGGCAAGGTAAAGCATTTCGGCCTGTCCGAAGCCGGCGAAACCAGCATCCGCCGCGCGCATGCGGTGCAGCCGGTGGCGGCGCTGCAGAGCGAGTACTCCCTGTGGTGGCGCGAGCCGGAGCAGAGCGTGCTGCCGGTGCTTGAAGAGCTGGGCATCGGCTTCGTGCCGTTCAGCCCGCTGGGACGTGGCTTTCTGACCGGGGCGATCACCGCCGATACCGAGTTCGCGCCGACGGATTTCCGTAGTTCGCTGCCGCGCTTTGCGGTGGAGGCGCGCCGCGCCAACCAGGCGCTGGTCGAAGCCATCGGTGCGATCGCCACGGCCCGCCAGGCGACCCCCGCGCAGGTGGCGCTGGCGTGGCTGCTGGCGCGCAAGCCCTGGATCGTGCCGATTCCCGGCACCACCAGGCTGCACCGGCTGGAAGAGAACCTGGCGGCGGTGGAGTTGACCCTGAACGAGGCGGACCTGCAGCAGATCGCCGCCGCGCTGGAGGGCATCGCCATCGTCGGCGACCGCTACAACGCCGAACGGCAGAAGCAGGTCACCCGCTGACGCGGGGCGCGCACACCCCACGGTCGTGCGCACCCCGGTAGGTGCCCACCGTTGGTGGGCACGGATGTCGATTTGCTCCGCTGACCAACGTCGTACCCGGTGAACCCCTCTGCAAGGAACAGGTCATGAGCGACAACACCCCGGTCAAAGGCCCCGCGTCGTACTTCCCGTCCATCGAAAAGACCTATGGGCAGCCAGTGGGACACTGGTTTGCCCTGCTGGCCACTCAGGGCGGGCTCGCGCACATGGCGCTGGTCACGTTCCTGAAGAGCCAGCATGGCGTGGGCCATGGCCACGCCAATGCATTGGTGGCGCATCATTTGAAGGACAGGACCGGCTGAACGGCGGGGTGAATCGATTTCACCTGCAACTGTCACGCGGATCGTGTCTAATACCGCTCCCCACGTGCTTGGCCCCACCCCCCATGTCCCTTGAATCCCATGGCCCCGCGCCGTGCGACGACGCTGACGGCCATCTGGTCACCGCCGGCCCGCTGACCCCGCCGCCGGACAGCGCCGGCACCGTGGCCGATGCAAAAGCCCTGCGTCATTCGGTGGCCGAGGACGTACAGGGCATGATCCTGGCCACCCTGGTGGCCTCGCTGGGCCTGGCGATCTTTGCCAAGGGCGGGCTGATGATCGGCGGCATGGCCGGCTTGGCGTTCCTGGCCCACTACGCCTTCGGCTGGAATTTCGGCCTGGTGTTCGTGCTGGTCAACCTGCCGTTCTACTGGGTGGCGGTGCGGCGCATGGGCTGGGAATTCACCCTGAAGACCTTCGCCGCGGTCACCGCCTGCGGCGTGCTGACCGACCTGCTGCCGCGCTGGGCCGATTTCGCCCACATGAGCTCGCTGTATTCGGCGCTGGTGGGCGGCGCGCTGGCCGGGCTGGGCATCCTGTTCTACATCCGCCACCGCGCCAGCCTGGGCGGCATCGGCATCCTGGCGGTGTACCTGCAGCGTACCCGTGGCTGGAGCGCGGGCAAGGTGCAGATGTCGTTCGACACGCTGCTGATGGGCGTGGCGTTCTTCGTGCTCTCGCCTGACAAGGTGATGTACTCGGCAATCGGCGCGGTGGTGCTGAGCCTGGTGCTGATGTTCAACCATCGGCCCGGCAGGTACATGGGCGTCTGAGGGCATGGCGCCGGACACCGGTAGCGCCGGCCGTTGGCCGGCCCAGGCGGTGCCGCGGTATCAACGGGATTTCGCAGCCCACGGCGGCGGGATTTTTGCCAACTGCTTGTATACCGGGCAATCCTTTGCATGTGCGCCGGGCAGGTAGCCCAGGCTCATGAGGAATTCGCCGGTGATTTCGCCGCCGGTGAAGCGGAACGTCTTCTTGAACAGCTTCACCCAATCGGCCTTGTCGCGCGGGTGGTGCGCGTCCAGCCAGGCCGCGAAGCTGCCGTGGCTGGCGCGCAGCTGCTGGATCACCTGGGCGTTGTGGATGGCCGCATGCACCTTCAACCGGTTGCGGATGATCCCCGGATCGTTGAGCAGGCGCTCCACGTCGCGTTCGCCGTAGCCAGCCACGGTGTCCACATCGAACTGGCTGTACGCCGCGCGGAACCCCTCGCGCTTCTTCAGGATCGTTTCCCAGCTAAGGCCGGCTTGGTTGATTTCCAGCAGCAGGCGCTCGAACAGCTCGCGTTCGTCGCGCTGCGGGAAGCCATATTCGTGGTCATGGTAGTGACCGTGCACCGGATGTCCCGGTGCGATCAGGCAGTAGCCGCTCATGGGGTGTCGTCTTCAACGGAAGGTTGTTCGATGCCCAGTCTAGGCCCATCGCCGAGCGACAGCTGCGGCCAGCGTGCGGGATGTATCGTCAGGTTACCCCGGAGCAGCGGGTCGTACGCCGGGTCGCCCTGATACTCCGAGGGCATCGGGAATTCGATCTTGCCGGCGTCCGCCCAGTCCTTGCCCTCGCGCGCGTGCAGGCGGCATACCGCGCCGCCCCATGACGGCTCATGGCACAGCAGCACCTCGTCCACGCCATCGCCATCCAGGTCGCGGCGCAGCGCCACGCACCGCTCATCCATGCGCAGGCAGCTGCCGACGGTCACCGTTTCCGCCAACACCGCCTGCCACCACGCGGTATCCGGCGCCGACGAGCCCTTGGCCAGCTTCACCTGCTGCTGCAGCACCTTGAGGTCCTTGATGGTGTCGACATACTGCCCGTGGCTGCGCACCTGCGGATCCACGCTCAGCGCGTTGGCGATCAGGGCGTTGGCCCGTGGATCGGCGCTGAAGCGCGGGTCCTGCTGCAGTTCCTTCAGCGCCTCCACCCCGCGCCGGCCAAGGCCGGAGCGAAGGAGGAGGGCATCGTCGAGCTTGATCGCCGGCGCATCGGCCTGCAACCGGGCCATCTGGCTGGCCAGGCTGATCCGGATCGGGTCCAGCACCGGCGTATTGGCCAGCACCGCCGCGCCCAGCACCACCCAGCACATCCAGCGGTTGACCGGCTCGATCCGCTGCAGCCAGCGGCCGCGCTGGCGTACTGCAGCGATCGCATAACCCACCGCGTAGCCACACACCAGCAGCGCCGCCAGCAAGGCCCAGAAGCGCTCCAGGGTGACGCCGTACTGGCTGATGCGCAGCCCCATCGCATACAGCGCCAGTGCCGCATACACCGGCAGCGTGAGCAGGCTGGCCTCGACCAGCCGGCGCAGCCACGCCGGGTAAGGCGGCAGCTCGCTTTCGTGCTGGTACACCGCGTTGCTGAAGACGATCAGCAGCAGCACCAGGGCCAGCAGTACCGTGGCCGCCGAGCGCGTGCGCCACAGCGGTTCCAGGCCGGTGAAGGGCAGGCAGACCACGAAGATCACCGCGATGAACGCCAGCAGCGGCAGCAGGCCGCGCGCCACGGCAAACAGCACCTGGCGGATGACCTGGATGGCCCGGTCCTGGGTGCGCCCGATCAACACGCCGAACCCGAACAGCATGCCGGTGGCCAGCGCGATGAAGGCTTTTTCGCGGAACAGGTCGCGGAAGAAGTGGATGTCCACCAGGTCGAACAGCGCCGCCCACAGCCACAGCAGCATCCAGGTCAGTCCGGTGAAGCCCAGTGCCAGCGCAAGGGTCAGCCCGTTCTGCCAGGCGCGCTCGAACAGGGCTGCGTAGGTGGCGCGCCAATGTCCGTGCTGCAGCCGGAACTGCCACCACGGCAGCGCGACGAACACTGCGACGGCCACGCAGACGGAGAACGGCAACAGCAGCGGTGCCTGGCGCAGGTCGTCGGGCGTTCCACTCAGGTTCCAGCCGATCCAGCCGGCCATCGCCAGCACCACGGCCGAGGCCAGTGCCGCGTGCAGCCAAAGGCGGCGGTCGCGCATGTCCACCAGGGTCAGCGCAACGGCGGTGGGGACGCTCAGTACCCAGGTGTACCAGCACAGGCGCGTGCCGAACGCCTGGAACGGGCCGTGGTCGGCCGCTTCCTGCACCGCGTACAGCATCAGGCCCTGCAGCAGCGCGATCAGCACGATGGCGGCGCGCGAGGCAGGGGGTAGCGGCAACTGCGGGTTCATCGTGCTCTCCATGGCGTGCACACGTCCGTGACTGCACGCATCGTAGCCGAGGCTCACGCCCGTGTGCGGATGCAGCGGGTAGAATGGGCCCATGTCCACGTTGCCTACCTCCCTTGCCGATCACCTGCTGGTTGCGCTGCCGTCGCTGACCGATCCGACCTTCGCGCGCACCGTGAGCCTGATCTGCCAGCACGACGAAAAGGGCGCCATGGGCGTGCTGGTCAACCAGCCGTCCGAGTACACCCTGGGCGATGTGCTGGCGCAGATGGAAATCCAGACCGACGACCTCGTCCTGCGCGACCAGGTGGTGCTCAACGGCGGCCCGGTGCACCCCGAGCGCGGCTTCGTCATCCATGACGATGCGCGTGCGTGGGAATCGAGCCTGCAGGTGGGCAAGGGCGTGTACCTGACCACCTCACGCGACATCCTGGAAGCCATGGCCCGCGGCGAAGGCCCGCGCCATGCGCTGGTCACGCTCGGCTGTGCCGGCTGGACCGAGGGCCAGCTGGAAGGCGAGATCGCGGACAACAGCTGGCTGACCGTGCCGGCCGATGCCGAACTGCTGTTCGCCACGCCACTGGAGCAACGCTGGCAGGGCGCCGCCGCGCGGATCGGGGTGGACCTGTTCCGCTTGACGGACTACAGCGGCAATGTCTGAGCCGGCCACCATCCGCCGCGATGGAACCGTGCTCGGCTTCGATGTCGGCTCGCGGCGGATCGGGGTGGCGATCGGCAGTTCGTTCGGTACCCACGCACGCGCCATCGCCGTGGTGGACGTGCACGGCAACGGCCCGGACTGGACCGCGGTCGAACGCCTGATCAAGGAATGGCGGCCCGATGGCCTGGTGGTGGGCGACCCGCTCACCCTGGATGGCCAGGACCAGCCCAACCGCAAGCGCGCGCAGGGCTTTGCCCGCCAGCTGCGGGAACGTTTCAAGCTGCCGGTGGTGCTGATCGACGAGCGTTCCAGCTCGGTCGAAGCGGCCCGCCGGTTCGCCGTCGAGCGTGCCGAAGGCCGCAAACGGCGCCGCGATGCGGCCACGCTGGATGCGGTGGCCGCCGCGGTGATCATCGAACGCTGGCTGTCCTCGCCGGACGATGCCACCCCCGTTTCCTGACCCCCAGACTCTGCCCATGACCGCCTCGCAACTCGATTCCGACGGACGCCTGCGCCACCTGCTGACCCTGGAAGGTCTGCCCCGCGAAACCCTGCTGCAGCTGCTCGACCGCGCCGGCCAGATCCGGGATGCGGCGGTCGGCCGGGTCGGCAACAAGCGCCACGTGCTGGGTGGGTCGGCGGTGTGCACGCTGTTCTTCGAACCCTCCACCCGCACCCGCAGCTCGTTCCAGCTGGCCGCGCAGCGGTTGGGTGCGGACGTACTGAACTTCGATGCCTCCACCTCGTCCACGCGCAAGGGCGAAACCGCCTGCGACACGCTGAAGAACCTGGAAGCGATGGGCGTGCGTGGCTTCGTGGTGCGCCACCCGGATGACGGCGCCGTGGCCGAGCTGGCCGCTGCGGCGGGCGAGGGCACCGCGCTGATCAACGCCGGCGACGGCCGCAGCGCGCACCCGACCCAGGGGCTGCTGGACATGCTGACCCTGCGCCAGGCCAAGGGCGGTGATTTTTCGAAGATGAAGGTGGTGATTGTCGGTGACGTGAAGCACTCGCGCGTGGCCCGCACCGACCTGCATGCCCTGCGCACGCTCGGCGTGGGCGAGATCCGCGTGTGCGGCCCGCAGTCGCTGCTGCCGGAAGATGAAACGCTGAAGGGCTGCATCGTCGGCCAGGATTTCGACCAGATGCTGGAAGGCGTCGATGCACTGATGATGCTGCGCCTGCAACGCGAGCGCATGGAAGAAGGACTGGTGCCCTCGATCGAGCAGTACCACGCGCAGTACGGCCTGAACGCCGCGCGCCTGAAGCGCGCCGGCCAGGAGGCGGCCGTGCTGCACCCGGGCCCGATCAACCGCGGCGTGGAGGTCACCGACGAGGTCGCCGACGGCCCGCAGTCGTGGGTGCTGCGCCAGGTCGCCAACGGCGTGGCCGTGCGCATGGCGGTGCTGGAAACGTTGTTGGGGTGATCTGCGGAGGTATCGACCAACGGTCGATACCTACCGGTAGGCGACGATCGTTGGCCATCGCGCAATGCGCCGAAGCCCTGGTAGGCGACGACCGTTGGTCGTCGCGCCAATCGACCAACGGTTGATACCTACCGGGAATCTTCATCCAAGGGCCATCGGCACCATGCGTGCGGATACTCCCCGACCCGGCTCGCAAGTCCCGCCCGGACAGGGTTCTCCATCACGTAGAACGCATGCCGGCGGAGTGACGCATCCGTACGCAGGCAATGGTCGTGGTACCCGGTCTGCCACACCCGTCCCTGCCGTTGGTGCAGACGATTGAGCAGCAGCGCGCTGCGTGATTTGAATCGTTGTGCCACATACGAAAGCGGCCGTTCCCCGAGTTGGAACAACCAATGGACATGGTCGGGCATGACCACCCACGAGATGGACGCTGTGAGCTTCTGTTGGTCCATGAGGGGGAACAGTTCCGCGACAATGCGGGCGGTGGCGATGTCATCGAACCAGCGGCGGCGTTGGTCACAGACGATGGTGAGCTCGTACGCATGATGGATCATTGATACGCGCCCGATACGCAGACGTGGGCTGTTCATGCAACGATTCTTGGCGTTGCGGAGCAGGGGCGTTATCGGTGCCCGCCTTGTGTGGCTGTCGGTAATTTGCGCGGGGAAGTATCGACCAACGGTCGATACCTACCACGACGAATCTGGGGGCGAGATATTCGCGCGCTGCGCCGTATCGACCAACGGTCGATACCTACCGGCAGGCGACAACTGTGGTCGTCGCGCCAACGCGCCGAAGCCCTGGTAGGCGACGACCGTTGGTCGTCGCGCCAACGCGCCGAAGCCCTGGTAGGCGACGACCGTTGGTCGTCGCGCTCTCCCGTCAGCGCCTCTGTGCAAACAGCCATTCCCACATCGCGGCATCCGCGTAGGTCGCGTCCCACGCGTTGTGGTTGCCCTGCGGGTACTCGGTGTAACGCATGTCGCGGGCGCCGGCGGCATCGAACGCTGCCTTCAATTTCCTGTCGTCGGCGGGCAGGACCACGTCGTCCAGGGCGCCATGGAACGTCCAGATCGGCGTGGCCTTCAGGCGCGCGGCCATGGCGGCATACGGATCGGCTTCGTCGGCCACCGCTTCGACGAACAGCGTGGCACGTACCGCGCGCGGTGCCAGCACCGCGCCGCATACCGGCACGAGCGCGGCGAACCGGTCCGGATGTTCCAGCGCGATGTTCCAGCTGCCATAGCCACCCATCGACATGCCGGTCAGATACTGGCGCGCGGGATCGGCGCCGAATTCGGCAATGGTGGCGTCCAGCGCGGCCAACGCGATGCGGTTGTTGATACCTGCCCACTCTTCGTCTTCCGGCACCTGCGGCAACACCACCAGCGCGGGGAAGTCGCGGGCATGCGCGCGCAGGTATGGCCCCACGCCGGCCTGGGTCTGCTTGCGGCCATCGCTGCCACGCTCGCCCGAGCCGTGCAGGAACAACACCACTGGCAGGGAACCGCGCTGGGCCTGCGCATCGCGCGGCACGAACACCTGGTAGCGCGATTGGCGCCCGTCCACGGTTACCGTCCGCTTGACGAACTGCCCGCTGTCGGATGTACGCCCCGATGCGACGCCGCTCAACGCAAGCATCGCCAGCACCGCCACCCACCACCATCCGCCCGCCCGTCGTGCCATCGCCTGTCCCTCGCTGGAATCGTTTCCAGTCTAGGCGTCGAGACACCACTGGACATCTTGCAGTGCATCAGTGCGGGCGTGGCGCCGAGGCCAGGATCTCCAGTTGCTCGATTGCCTCGGGATGGCCCTCGGCGGCAGCGGCCTGCACCTGGGCCAGGCTGGGGTGAAGCACCAGCAGGACCGGGTTCTCGCACTGCGGGCAGTCGAACTCGGCCTCGTCCTCATGCAGCTCCATGCTCATCTGGCGCGCGCTGCCCTGCCATTCGCAGGCGGGGCAGGTGTGGATCTGGTCGCGCCAGCCGGCAGCGAAGTAGTTGTCCAAGGTCAGGGCCATGTCGGTGAACCAGTCAGTGAAGCAGGATCAGGGTGGCCAGGCCCAAGAAGCTGAAGAAGCCCATGACGTCGGTGACTGCGGTGACCACCACGGTGCCGGCCACGGCCGGGTCCACGTTCATGCGCTTGAGCAGCAGTGGCAGCAGCACGCCGGCCAGCGCCGCCGCACAGAAGTTGATGATCAGCGCCAGGGTGATCACCAGCGACAGCAGGAAGCTGTGGAACCACAGGTAGGCAATGATGCCGACCACGGTGCCGATCAGGGTGCCGTTGATCAGCGCCACCCGCGACTCCTTCCACAGCAGGATGCGCGCGTTGCTCTGGCCCACCTGGCCCAGCGCGATGCCGCGCACCATCAGGGTCAGCACCTGCACCGCGGCGTTGCCGCCGACGCCGGCCACGATCGGCATCAGCACCGCCAGCGCGACCACCTTCTGCAGGGTCAGTTCGAACTGGCCGATCACCGTGGCCGCCAGGAAGGCGGTGCACAGGTTGATGCCCAGCCACACCACGCGACCGCGCACGGCGCGTTTGATCGGCGAGAACAGGTCTTCCTCTTCGTCCAGGCCGGCCGCGCCCAAGGCCTGGTGCTCGGCCTGCGAACGGATGATGTCGACCACGTCATCGATGGTGATGCGGCCGAGCAGGATGTTGTTGTCGTCCACCACCGGCGCGGACACCCAGTCGTGATCCGAGAACTGCCGGGCCACTTCGTCGGCGCTCTCGCCCACATCGATGGCCGGCTGCTCGTCGTCGATCAGCCGGTTGATCGGGGTGTTGTCCTCGTGGGTGACCAGCGAGGCCAGCGACAGCCGGCCCAGGTACTGGTGGCGGCGGCTGACCACGAACAGGTGGTCGGTGTGGTCGGGCAGTTCGCCGCGCAGGCGCAGGTAGCGCAGCACCACGTCGACGTTGACGTCGGCGCGCACGGTCACCACGTCCGGGTTCATCAGGCGGCCGGCGCTGTCCTCCGGGTAGGACAGCACCTGCTCGAGCCGCTCGCGGTTCTCGCGGTCCATCGACTTGAGCACTTCGTCGATGACCGTATCAGGCAGGTCTTCGACCAGGTCGGCCAGGTCATCGATGTCCAGGTCTTCGACCGCGGCGATGATTTCGTCCGGGTCCATGTCGGCCAGCAGGCTTTCGCGCACTTCCTCGCCGACGTGGACCAGCACCTCGCCGTCGTCTTCCGGGTCGACCAGTCCCCACACCACTTCGCGCTTGCCCGGCGGCAGCGATTCCAGCAGGTTGCCGATTTCGGCCGGCGCCAGCGTATTGACCAGCCGGCGCACCGGACCCAGCCGCCCGCTGTCCAGTGCATCGGACAACAGTCGCAACTGGCGCGCCGTCTTGTCGTGGCGTACGGCTTCGGCCATGCACAGCTCCCGCGGCAAAAGAAAAAAGGCCGCTATCCCGGACAGGATGCGGCAGAGGGGGTGGTCACCGCGTCATTATCGCTTGGATGGATGACAATCCGGTAGGTCAGCACGTCACGACCAACGGTCGTGACCTACCGGGCTGTTCATTACGTCGCGACCAACGGTCGTGACGCGCCGGCCATTCATTGGTGTGTGTCGATCCAGCGCTCGATGCCGCGCCGGTCGCGTGCGGCCAGCAGCTTGGGGGCGGCCGCCTGCAGCGCGGACAGGTCGCTGTCGCGCACCGCGCGGCGGACTTCCAGCAGTGTGCCGGGGTGCAGGCTGAACTCGGTCAGGCCCAGCGCCAGCAGCATGCGGGTCATGCGCGGGTCGCCGGCGATTTCGCCGCATACCGCCACCGGTACGCCGTGCTCGCGGCCGGTACGCAGGATGTGCGCCAGCAGGCGCAGCACCGCCGGGTGCAGTGGCGAATACAGCTCGCCCACCGCTTCGTTGTTGCGGTCGGCGGCGAGCAGGTACTGGACCAGATCGTTGGTGCCGATGGACAGGAAATCGACCAGATCGATGAAGCTCTCCAGCGCGATCGCCGCCGCCGGTACTTCGATCATCGCCCCGAACGGGATGTGCTCAGCCATTTCATGGCCTTCTGCGCGCAGCAGCTCGGCCTGTTTGTTCAAACGCCGCCGCACCGCCAGCAGCTCCTCACGGGTGCTGACCATCGGCAGCAGGATGCGCAGTTTGCCGTAGGCCGAGGCGCGCAGGATCGCGCGCAGCTGGGTATCGGCCACCTTCGGCCGGGCCAGCGACAGCCGCACCCCGCGCAGGCCCAGCGCCGGATTTTCTTCGTTGCTCAGGGTGAGCCCGGTGCGGTCGGCCTTGTCCGCGCCCAGGTCCAGGGTGCGGATGGTCACCGGCCGCCCGCTCATGCCCAGCGCGGCGTCGCGGTAGGTTTCGAACTGCTCCTGTTCATCGGGCAGCTCATCACGCTGCAGGAACAGGAATTCGGTGCGGTACAGGCCCAGCCCCTGCGCGCCCAGCGCATGCGCCTCGGTCACGTCTTCGCGCGATTCGGCATTGGCCAGCAGGGCGATGTCGATGTTGTCGCGGGTGCGGCTGGGCTTGCTGCGCAGGCGGCCCAGCTCGCGCTGTTCGCGGGCCTGGTCGCGCAGGCGCGCGCGGTAATCGCGCAGGTCCGGCGGCAAGGGGTTGACGGTAATCTGGCCGGTGCTGCCGTCGATGCCCAGCACGTCGCCGTCGGAGATCTTCTGCAGCAGGTTGGGAACGTTGACGATCAGCGGCAGGTGCAGGCTGCGCGCCAGGATCGCGCTGTGCGACAGCGCGCTGCCGGCGGCGGTGACGATGCCGACCACACCGTGCGCCTGCAGCTGGGCCAGCTCGGAGGGCGCGATGTTGTCGCACACCAGGATTTCCCCGGCCAACCCCTTCACGTCCGGCGGGCGCTTCTGCAGGAACGCGTGGATGCGTCCGATCACATGGTCCAGGTCGTCCATGCGGCTCTTCAGGTAGGCATCGTCCATGCCGTCGAAGACCTTGGCCAGGCGGTCGCGCTGCACGCGCAGCGCATAGCCGGCGCTGTACGGACCGCTGCGGATCAGCTCATCCAGGCCGAACAACAGCTCCGGGTCATCCAGCAGCAGTGCGTGCAGGTCGAGGAATTCACCTGCTTCCTGGTTCAGTGCGCCCTGCAGGCGCTGGCGCAGGTCGTGCATTTCGGCGCGGGCCGCATCCACGGCCTGGTGCAGGCGCTGCAGTTCGGCCGCGACCTGGGCCGGGGCGATGCGCTGCTCGGCCACTTCCAGTGCATGCGGCAGGCGCACCCGGGCACGTCCCAGGGCATTGCCACGCGAGGCCCCGTGGCCGGCCAGCAGCAGGGCACCGGACGCGGTCCGTGCCAGTGTGCTGGACCCCGGTCGCGACGATGGCCCCGGCATGCTCAGCTGTCCTCGTCGAAGCGTCGCTCGAACAGGGCCACCACGTCATCCATGGCGGCCGCTTCGTCTTCGCCGCTGATGCGCACGGTGACGGGAGTGCCCTGGGCGGCGGCAAGCAGCATCACACCCATGATGCTCTTGGCGTTGACCTCGCGGCCACGCGCTATCAGGGTGACGTTGCTCTTGTACGCGGACAGCAGCTGCACCAGCTTTGCAGTGGCGCGGGCATGCAGGCCCAGGCGGTTGGATACGGTGAGTTCACGTTCAAGCATCGTCGACAATCGCTCCATTGCGAGTGCCCGCCGCCGCAGTGGCGGGCAGTTGATCCAGTCCCTGTTCCGGATAATTCATCACTCGCAACAACATCGGCAGGCTCAGCGCCGAGACCCGGCGTGCCGGGGTGCCCAGGCGGGCCAGCTGCGCTGCCAGATTGCTCGGGCTGGCGCCATACAGGTCGGTCAGGATCAAAACGCCCTCACCACTGTCGACCCGCCGCAGGGCGGCCGAGGCGAGCGGGAGCAGGGCATCCATGTCTGCGTCGAACGGTACTTCGAAAGCTTCGGTCTTCAGCGGCAGGTGCCGCAGGAGCCGGGTCGCCACGTCCAGCAGGGACGTACCGACGCCGGGATGCGTTACAAGGAGAATGCCACAGGTCATTGCCGAACGTTAACATCCCAAGATGAATTGGGGATACACCCGTTTGCAACGGACCGTTGGTCCGTTGGCCGTGATCAATCCAGCTCGCGGTGGAACGTGGCCACTTCCGGCCAGCCCTGGTCACGGGCGTGCCGGGCCAGCCGCTCGGCCAGGTATACCGAGCGATGCTTGCCGCCGGTGCAGCCAAAGGCCACGGTGACGTAGCTGCGGGTGTCGTTGCCCAGCCGCGGCAGCCAGGTATCGAGGAAATCCACCAGCTGCTCCACGTATTTCTGCACGTCCGGCTGGGTATCCAGATAATCGCGTACCGGCGCCTCGCGGCCCGACATCGGCCGCAGCTCCGGATTCCAATGCGGGTTCGGAAGGACCCGGGCGTCGAACACGAAGTCGGCCTCGGCCGGCACGCCGCGCTTGTAGGCGAACGATTCAAACAGCAGCGACAGCTTGTTGCCGTGGCTCAGGGCGAACTCGGTCACCACCCTGCGGCGCAGCTGATGCACGTTGAGGGCGGTGGTGTCGATCACCGCATCGGCGGCGCGGCGCAGTGGCGCGGTCAGTTCGCGCTCGCGTGCGATCGCTTCGGGCAGGGACAGTCCCAGCTGGCTGAGCGGGTGGCGGCGGCGGGTGTCGGCGTAGCGTTTGAGCAGGGCCTCATCGGTGGCATCGAAGAACAGCAGCTGCGCGTCGAGCCCGGCCGCCTTGGCGTCTTCGCGCCAGTGCGAGAGCTGGCTCAGGTCGCTCTGGCCCCGCACGTCGATGCCCACCGCCAGCCGGCGCGGGGCGGCGGCATCGTGGCCGGCCAGCAGGCTGCGCACGAAGTCCGGCAGCAGGTTGATCGGCAGGTTGTCCGAGCAGTAATAGTCGAGGTCTTCGAAGGTCTTCAACGCCACCGTCTTGCCGGAGCCGGACAGCCCGCTGACGATGATCAGGGTGGCGGCGGTGGGTTCGGCGGCGGCGTTCATGGGGTGCGGCGTTCCAGCAGGTTGCTGTGGCGGGCGATGAACATCGCGGCCGGGTCGATGCCCTTGGTGCGCAGGATGTGCAGCCGGGTGGCCGCCTCGGTCAGCACCGAGAGGTTGCGGCCGGGCATCACCGGCAGGGTGATCAGCGGCACGTCCAGGTCCAGCACGTGGCGGGTGCCGGAATCGCCGGTCAGGCGCTCGTAACCATGGGGGGTGGGTTCGGTCATGGGCTTGGTCAGGTGCACGATGAGCCGAAGGTACTTGTTCTTCTTTACCGCTGTGTCACCGAACATCTCGCGCACGTTGAGCACGCCCAGCCCGCGCACTTCCAGCAGGTCCTGCAGCAGCTCGGGGCAGGTGCCGTCGAGCACGTCCGGGGCGATCTGGGTGAATTCGGGGGCGTCGTCGGCTACGAGGCGGTGGCCGCGGCTGAGCAGCTCCAGTGCCAGTTCGCTCTTGCCCGAGCCCGCTTCGCCGGTGATCAGCACGCCGATGGAGTAGATCTCCATGAATACGCCGTGCAGGATCACCCGTGGCGCCAGGGTCCGGGCCAGGTGGTAGGAGAGGTGGTTGAGCAGTTCATGGCCGCGCTTGGGCGAGATCCACAGCGGGGTCTGCGATTCGTCGGCTGCCGCGCGCAGGTCTTCCGGGCACGGCTGGTTGCGGGTGATCACCAGCGCCAGCGGGTGCGACTGCATGATCCGTTCGATGGTTTCCCAGCGCTGGCGCGAATCCAGCGAATCCAGCCAGGACAGCTCCTCGGTGCCCAGGATCTGCACCTTGTTGGGGTAGATCGCGTTGAGATAACCGGCCAGCGACGGGCGCCGCGAGACCGTGTTGCCGGCCTCCAGTTCGCGCCGCTCGCCTTTCTGCCCGGCCACCCAGCGCAGGCTCAGACGGTCACGCTGCTGTTCGAACAGTTCACGCGCGGTGATGCTGGTATTCATGCGGCACTCGCCGGCGGGGGGAATTCGATCACCTGGCGCAGTGCCGCCGCATCGCGCGCTTCGCGCAGCGCCTGGCGGATGGCCGGCTCGGAAAACAGCTCGGCCAGCTCGGACAGCAGCATCAGGTGTTGATGGGTGTAATGGCTGGGCACAGCGATGGCGAACACCAGGTCCACCGGTTCATCGCCGCCGAAGTCCACCGGCGTCTCCAGCCGCAGCAGCGCCCCGCGGGGGCGTTCCAGCAGTGGCGCGCGGCCGTGCGGAATGGCGATGCCGTGGCCGATCGCGGTGCTGCCCAGGGTCTCGCGCTCGCGCAGGTTCGTGTAGAGCAGTTCGGCATTGGCTTCGCGGCAGGCCAGCAGCCGGGCGGCCGCCTTGAGGACACTGTCGCGGTCGGCGGCCGGCAGCACCTGGGTGCGCACGGCCGCCAGTAGATCAGTCAAAGGCATGGAAAAGGGGAAGCGGGGCGTCAGGCGTCATTGTCGCCCAAGGGAGCCGGAACCGGGGCATGCTGGTGCTTTTTCTCCTTGTGCTTGATCACCAGCCGATCCAGCTTGTCGGCGAGCACATCGATGGCCGCATACATGGTCTGGCCGTTGGCCTCGGCGTGGAGGGTCTGGCCTGGGATGTTCACGCTGGCGTCGACGTGGTGGTCGGGCTTCTGAAGCTTCAGTGTGACCCGCGCGTCGCAATGCTGATCGAAGTGCTTGCCGATCCGGGCCAGCTTCTCCTCTACGTAGGAATGCAGGGCCGGGGTGACTTCGACATCTTTGCCAAACGTTTCGATGCGCATCGGGTTTCTCCTTTGTTCGGATGAGCCAATGAACCTTGCCGCCAGGCGTGTGAGCGTCAGGCGATGCGTACTCGTTCGTGCGAGGCGGAAATGTTCATGGCTTCACGATACTTCGCCACGGTGCGGCGCGCCACCGGTATTCCGGAGGTCTTGAGCAGGTCAGCCAGCTTGGCGTCAGAAAGCGGCTTGCGCGGGTTCTCGTCGTCGATCAGGCGCCGGATCATGGCCTGGATGGCGGTGCTGGACGCCTCGCCGCCGCTGTCGGTGTCGATCCCCGAGGCGAAGAAGGCGCGCAGCGCCAGGGTGCCGCGCGGGGTGCGCACGTACTTGCGGGCGATGGCCCGGGAAATGGTCGACTCGTGCAGGCCCAGCTCCGCGGCGACCTCGCGCAGGGTCAGCGGCCGCAACGCCTGCGCGCCGAACTCCAGGAAGGCGGCCTGCTGCTGCAGCAGGCAGCGCATGACCCGGAGCAGGGTCTCGCCACGGGCCTCCAGGCCCTTGAGCAGCCAGCGCGCCTCCTGCAGGTGGGTGCGCAGGTAGCCGGCGTCACTTTCGCCACAGCGGCGGATCATCTGCTCATAGCCGCGGTGGATGACCACCTTGGGCCCGGCATGGCCGGCCAGGGCGGCCCGCCAGCTGCCGTTCTGGCGCCAGACCACGCAGTCGGGCACCACGTAGCTGTCGTGGGCCAGCTCGCCGATCTGGGTGCCCGGGCGCGGGTCCAGCGAGCGCAGCAGCTGCACGGCGATGTCCACCGCCTGCACCGGCTCGCGCAGTTCATGGGCCATCCCGGCCACGCCGCTGCGCGGCAGGCGCTCCAGCGGGCCGTCGGCAATGCGCCGGGCCAGGGCCAGGCCGGGGGTCTGCGGGTCGAGCACGTCCAGCTGCAGCTGCAGGCATTCGCCCAGGCTGCGCGCGCCCACCCCGATCGGGTCGAAGCGCTGGATCTGGTGCAGCACGGTGAGGATTTCGGCTTCGTCGGCATGAATGGCCGGAAGCAGGGTTTCGGCGATGGCCGACAGTGGTTCGCGCAGGTAACCGTCGTCCTCGAAGGCGTCGATCAGCGCAGCGCCGATGCTGCGGTCACGCCGCGACAGGTGCGACAGATGGAGCTGCCACAACAGGTGATCGGCCAGGCTTTCGGTTTCGGCCACGCGTTCGGCGGCGCTGCCGTTGTCATCATCGTCGAACGAACCGCCGCTGCTGCCGCTGCTCCAGTCGCCTTCGCCCGGTGCCCAGTCGTCGGCACCGGAGAGGGCGGAGTCGCTGTCGCCGCCAGCATCGCGTTCGGCTGCCTCGGGCGGGCGCTCGTCGCTGTCCGGTGCGGCATCCAGGGTCGGTTCGGCATTTTCGGCCCAATCCAGCAGCGGGTTGGTTTCCACCGCCTCGGCGATTTCCAGTTCCAGTTCGGCGCTGGACATCTGCAACAGCTTGATGGCCTGACGCAGCTGCGGCGTCATGACCAGTTGTTGTCCCAGCGATGTCTGCAGCCGTGCTTTCATGCCTGTGCCGAACGGAGGGAAGGCGCTGCAGCGGCCGGCGGTCAGAGCTTGAAGGTCTCTCCAAGGTACACGCGGCGGACGTCTGCGTTTTCCAGGATCGCGTCTGGTGACCCCTGCGCCAGCACGCTGCCTTCGTTGAGGATATACGCGCGGTCGCAGATTCCCAAGGTTTCGCGCACATTGTGGTCGGTGATCAGCACCCCGATGCCACGCTGCTTGAGGTGGGTGACGATGCGCTGGATCTCACCCACCGAGATCGGGTCGACGCCGGCAAACGGCTCATCGAGCAGGATCAGGCGCGGCTTGGCGGCCAGCGCACGGGCGATTTCACAGCGGCGGCGTTCGCCACCGGACAGGCTGGCGCCCAGCTGGTCGGCCACGTGATTGATCTGCAGCTCGTCCAGCAGCGAATTCAGCTCCTTTTCGCGCCCGGCCTTGTCCAGGTCCTCGCGCAGTTCAAGCACCAGGCGCAGGTTGTCGGCCACGGTCAGCTTGCGGAATACCGACGGCTCCTGCGGCAGGTAGCCCACGCCCTGCTTGGCGCGGGTGTACATGGGGTCGGCGGTGATGTCCTTGCCGTCCAGCACGATGCTGCCGGCGTCGGCTTCGACCAGGCCCACGATCATGTAGAAGCAGGTGGTCTTGCCGGCACCGTTGGGGCCGAGCAGGCCCACCACTTCACCGGCTTCCAGGGTCAGCCCGAATTCCTTGACGACTTCGCGCTGCTTGTAGCGCTTGCGCAGACCTTTGGCGACGAGCATTACTTCCTGCTCCCGGCGGTGGGGACGGTGGCCTTGGCCGGGGCAGCGGCCGGCTTGGCGGCCGGGGCGGCACCCTTGTTCTTGGGCGGGATGACGGTGCGCACGCGCTGACCGTCGCCGCCGCTGTTCATCTGGCCGGTGGCGGTGTTGTAGGTCATCGTGCCACCCGAATTGGTGCCCTGCGCGCTCTTGACCGTGTAGTTGCCAGTGAGCACGATGATTTCCTTCTTGATGTCGTAGTCGATCTTGTCGGCCTGGGCTTCCATCCAGGTGCCGTCATCCAGCTGCTGTTTCATCTTGGCCTGCTTGCCGGTGAACACCGCACGCACCGCTTCACCGTCCTTCATGTGGATGTCGGCCTGGGCGGAGCGGATGTCGAGCGTGCCCTGGGTGATGGTGACGCCGCCCGACAGGGTGGTGACGCCATCGCCGACCAGCGTTCCGGACTGTGCGCCGGCGTCGATGGTCATTTCCTGGTTGCGGTCGGAGGTCTTGGCCTGCACGCCGACGGCGGGCACCATCAGGCTGAGGGCGAGTGCAACAGCGTGGAGGGTTTTCATGACGTGGGGCTTTCCTGCCAGATTCGGGGAGACGGCCAGGGCCGTTGTTGAAGTGTGGTGGCGCATCACTGACGGGGCGTGTAACGGCTCTTGACCTGGCTCAGGAACTGGTAGGTCTTGTCGCTGGAGTTCAGCGCGAAGCCGACGCCGGACTGGACCATGCCCGGTCGGGTCAGGGTCACCAGACCGTCGGAGGTGGCGCGGTTTTCCTTCGGGAACACGTCCAGCTGCTCGGTGCGGAACGTGGTCGGTGGAATGCTGGGCACGCGCGGGCTGTCGCCGCTGACGTTGCCGGTCAGCCGCAGCTTGTCGCCGGTGGCGCTGACCCAGCCGGTGTCGCTGCGAAGTTCCCAGTGGTTGCCGTCGCGGTCGGGCAGCAGGAACAGCGGGGTCTGGATGGTCATGGTCTCGTCGCTGCGGGTGCGTTCCAGCAGCGGCGCGCGCAGGGTCGTCGATTCGCGGCCCTGTTCGTCCAGCGCGATGATCTGGAAATCGTGCAGCACGTAATCCTTGCTGGCATCGTCGCCAGCGACGATCTCGGCCTTGTCGCGATTGCGCAGCAGCGACCAGCCGCTCAGCAGTGCGGCGACCAGCAGCAGGCCACCCAGTGCGGTTCGCCAGTTCATGCCCCGAACCCCGCCAGGACCGCATCCACGTGGCCTTGGGCGGCCAGCAGCACGTCGCACAGCTCACGCGCCGCACCCCGGCCACCATCGGCACGCGTCTGCCAGTGCACGCGCTCGGCAATCCAGGGGTGGGCATTGGCCGGCGCCACCGCCAGCCCGACCGCGCACAGCGGGGCCAGGTCGGGCAGGTCGTCGCCCATGAAGGCGACCTGGTCCAGGCCGATGCCGTGCTGGTCGCACAGGGCGCGCACGCTGGCGAGCTTGTCACCGACCGCGATCTGGGTGTCGATCCCCAGGTCCGCGCCGCGCTTCTGCGCCGACAGGCTGTTGCGCGCGGTGATCAGCACGGGGTGGATGCCGTGCCGCTGCAGCAGTTTCAGGCCAAGTCCGTCCTGCACGTAATACGCCTTGCTCTCGTTGCCGTCCCGGTCGTAGTAGAGCCGACCGTCGGTGAGTGTGCCGTCCACGTCGAAACAGGCCAGCCGGATACGACCGGCAACGGCATGCAGGTGGGACGGGAAACCGGGCAACGGGGAGTAGGGCATCAGGAGTGCGGGTCAGCTGAATGGAGGAGTGTCACTGTGGTTTAAACCACCCGGGCCCGCAACAGGTCATGAATGTTGAGCGCGCCCACCGCGCGGCCCTCGCCATCGACCACGATCAGGCCGTTGATCTGCTGGGTTTCCATGACCCGTGCGGCTTCGACGGCCAGCTGGTCGGCGCCGATGGTGCGCGGGGTGCGGGTCATCACATCGACAATGCGCGCGCTGCGCACGTCCAGGTCGCTGTCCAGGGCGCGGCGCAGGTCGCCGTCGGTGAACAGGCCCACCAGGCGCTGGCCGGCATCGACCACGGCGGTCATGCCCAGCCGCTTGCGGCTCATTTCCACCAGCGCCTCGCTCAGGCTGGCGTTCTCGCCCACCTGGGGCAGCTCATCGCCGCTGTGCATCACATCGGTGATGTGCAGCAGCAGGCGCCGGCCCAGGCTGCCGGCCGGGTGCGAGCGGGCGAAGTCATCGGCGGTGAAGCCGCGCGCGTCCAGCAGAGCCACGGCCAAGGCATCGCCCATCGCCAGCGAGGCGGTGGTGCTGGAGGTCGGGGCCAGCGCAAGCGGGCAGGCTTCGGCCGGCACGCTCACGTCCAGGTGGACGTCGGCGGCCTGCGCCAGCGAGGAACCGGGGCGGCCGGTCATGGCGATCAGCCGGTTGCCCTGGCGCTTGAGCACCGGCAGCAGCATCAGCACTTCGTCCGATTCGCCCGAATAGGACAGGGCCAGCACCACGTCGGCCTCGGTGATCATGCCCAGGTCGCCGTGGCCGGCCTCACCGGGGTGCACATAGAACGCCGGGGTGCCGGTGGAGGCCAGCGTGGCGGCGATCTTGCGGGCCACATGCCCGGATTTGCCCATGCCGGTGGCTACCACCCTGCCGCGGCTTTCCAGCACCAGCTGGCAGGCCTGGCTGAACCCGTCGCCCAGGCGTTCGGCTACTGCCGCAAGGGCATCGCGCTCGATCTCGAACACGCGGCGGCCGCTGGCAACCAGCGCGGCCGGGTCGGCCGATGAGGGGGGCAGGGGCGATACAGCCATGCGGGCGCCACGCGGAAGAGTAGAATGAGCGCTCATTTTATTAGGAAAGCCCGTTGGACGCCGAGACCATCCGCAAATTGATCGAAGACGGCCTGCCGGGCGCCCGCGCGGACGTGCAGGGTGATGACGGCGTGCATTTCGAGGCCACCGTGGTCTGTGACGCCTTTGCCGGCAAAATGCCGCTGGCGCGCCATCGGATGGTCTATGCCACCCTGGGCGATCGGATGGGCGGGGCGATCCACGCGCTGGCGCTGAAGACCGTTACCCAGGCTGAAGCCAATCGGTAAGCCGACCAACGGTCGGCTTCTACCGGACACCTTTTTTCTCCTTATTTCCCGGATTCCATGGCCAAGATCGTAGTGACCGGCGGCAAGCCGCTGCACGGTGAAGTGAACATTTCCGGCGCCAAGAACGCCGTCCTCCCCATCCTGTGCGCGACCCTGCTCGCCGACGCGCCGGTGGAAATCACCAACGTGCCGCACCTGCACGACGTGGTGACCACGGTGAAGCTGCTCAGCGAGCTGGGTGCCAAGGTCACCATCGACCAGGGCACGCTGTCGCGCGGCAGCGCGATCGTGGTCGACCCGCGCCCGGTCAACCAGCATGTGGCGCCGTATGAGCTGGTGCGCACCATGCGCGCTTCGATCCTGGTGCTGGGCCCGCTGCTGGCCCGCTTCGGTGCGGCCGAAGTGTCGCTGCCCGGCGGCTGCGCGATCGGGTCGCGCCCGGTCGACCAGCACATCAAGGGGCTGCAGGCGCTGGGTGCGGAGATCGTGGTCGAGAACGGCTTCATCAAGGCCCACGCCAAGCGCCTGAAGGGCGCGCACTTCACCTTCGACATGGTCAGCGTGACCGGCACCGAGAACGTGCTGATGGCCGCCGTGCTGGCCGAAGGCACCACGGTGCTGGACAACGCGGCGATGGAACCGGAAGTCACCGACCTGGCGCACTGCCTGATCGCGCTGGGCGCGAAGATCGAAGGCCTGGGCACCGCCCGCCTGGTGATCGAAGGCGTCGAGCGCCTGTCCGGCGGCCGCCATGAAGTGCTGCCCGACCGCATCGAAACCGGTACCTTCCTGGTGGCCGCGGCGATGACCGGCGGCAAGGTCACGGTCAACCGCGCCCGCCCGAACACGATGGATGCGGTGCTGGCCAAGCTGGTCGAAGCCGGTGCGAAGATCGACACCACCGACGACAGCATCACCCTGGACATGCAGGGCAAGCGCCCGCGCGCGGTCAACCTGACCACCGCGCCGTACCCGGCGTTCCCCACCGACATGCAGGCGCAGTTCATGGCGCTCAACTGCGTGGCCGATGGCGTGGGCGTGATCAATGAAACGATCTTCGAAAACCGTTTCATGCACGTCAACGAACTGCTGCGCCTGGGCGCGGACATCCAGGTCGAAGGCCACACCGCAATTGTGCGCGGCGCGGAACAGCTCAGCGGCGCGCCGGTGATGGCCACCGACCTGCGCGCGTCGGCCTCGCTGATCCTGGCCGGGCTGATGGCCGACGGTGATACCACCATCGACCGCATCTACCACCTGGACCGCGGCTACGAGAACATCGAAGAGAAGCTGTCGTCGCTGGGCGCCACCATCCGGCGCATCGCATGATCCTGCGCGGCCAGTTCACCCGTCGCCGCAAGGCGCTGCTGATCCTGGTGCTGGTGGTGCTGGGCTGGCTGGGCTACGCCTGGTATGCCGACATCGCCATCACCCAGGGCCTGGAACAGCAGGACATGGACTGGGACGGCGATGGCGCGGTCAGCCGCACCGAGGTGCTGCAGGCGTTCTACGCGGTCGGGGTGACCACCAGTGTGGAAGGCAACCGCCATTGCCGTTCGTTCTACTGGCGCAAGACCGGTGAGCAGATCCGCGTGGACTGCAAGACGGTGTTCCAGGCCGA
Source organism: Stenotrophomonas sp. NPDC047960 (assembly GCF_043204395.1). Taxonomy (NCBI): domain Bacteria; kingdom Pseudomonadati; phylum Pseudomonadota; class Gammaproteobacteria; order Lysobacterales; family Lysobacteraceae; genus Stenotrophomonas; species Stenotrophomonas sp. NPDC047960. The sequence continues at coordinate 249,802 of NZ_JBIDBX010000001.1, forward strand.
AACGCCGGCAAAATAAAAAAAAACGCCCGCATCGCGGGCGTTTTTTTGTGTATCGACCAACGGTCGATACCTACCGCCGATACCACCGGCCTGTATCAATGCCGGCGGTAGGTACCGACCGTTGGTCGGTACCGGGTGCATCATTTGAATGACTTGATGGTCAGGTCCAGCGCGTCCCTGCCGCCCTCGCGCTGCAGCAGCCGCGCCGGTACCGGGAAGTCCTTGACCACCCAGGCGATCAGTTCCTTGTTGCCGTCCACTCGTGACACCTTGGTGGCGTCGTAGGCCTTGCCGCCTACATTGACCTGCTCCTTGCCGATCACCTTGTAGGTCATCGGCTTGACCCGGCCTTCGTCGACCATGCGGTAGGTCAGCGGCTTGCCGGCGGCCAGGTCGCGGGCGATGGCCAGATTGATCAGCAGCGCGTCCATGTCGCCCGTTTTCAGGGTTACCGGTCCGGCACGGTCGGGCTTGATGTCGCCGGTCCAGGTCGCCTGGTTCTTCGTCCAGTCGTAGTTGGCCTGCACGTTGCGCTTCTTCACCAGCAGCACCGAGCTGTCCTTGCTGCTGAGCGGGCGCAGGCGGCCATTGGCCTCTTCAAACACGGTGTTCTGGCTGAGCGTGGCCATCGGGCTGCGCACGTCCAGGCTGTACGTCCATGTGTTGCCGTCGGCCTTGGCCAGGGTCATCGTGCCCGGGGCCTGCACGCCCATGTAGTTGGCCTGGTACTGCGCGGTGAACGGCTCCATCGCCGTGGCCGGCAGGCTGATGACGGCCAGGGCGCCGGCGGCGAGCCAGGTCAGCGGGCGGGTCGGAATGCTCATGCTCAAACTCCTTGGTATTCGATCAGGCGCAGATCGATCCGATCCTGACCGTCTTCGCGTTGCAGGATGCGCACCGGGGTGGGAACCCCATTGGCGATCCAGAGGATGGTTTCATCGTTGCCGCCGTTGGTGCGGTACACCCGCAGCGCGTTGTAGGACAGCTCGCCGACCTCGACGTTCTCGGTGGCGGATGCGGCCTGGTAGTCATGCTGGCGCACCCTGCCCATATCCGCATAACGGTAATGCATCTGCCCGCCCGGGCGCGCATCGCGCATGATCGCAAGATTCAGCAGCAATGCGCTCTGGTCGCCGGGCTGCAGCGGAACCGGCTGGGTGCGTTCCTTCTTCAGGTCGCCCACCCACTGTGCGGTACCGGCCTTCCAGTCATAGGTGCCGGTGACCTTCTTGCCGAGGAACAGGCCCTTGCGCACCGTCGCCTGGCTCAGCGGCACATAGGTGGTGCCGTGCTTCTCGAACACGGTGCTCTGTTCCAGGTTCAGGCCCAGCACGCTGGCAAAGCCGCGCCGGCCCACCACCTGCATGTCCACGCGCCACTGGTCGCCACCGGTATGGGTGACGCGCATGGTCGCATCGCCCGCTTCCTTGCCCTTGTACAGGGCCTGGTAGGTGGCCGTGAACGGCTCCAGCGGCGGCGCCTCCCAGGCACTGGGCGGTGGCAGCACCGGCAGGTCCGGCGGGGTGGGTTCCTGCGCCTGCGCGATCGCCACCGTGCACAGCAGGGAGGCAAGCAGCACCAGCGGTTTGGACAGAATGGTTTTCATGCGCGCGCGGAAGCGGGGGAAGGAGGAGGATGCCAGCGGCCGGGTCAGCGGCGCGTGTGCGCCGCCGTCAGGGGGTCAGCTGTCCGGCGCAATCTAGGCGCATGGGACTGAACAGGGGGTGGCCGTCAACGACCAGCTGACCGTCGCGTTCAGCTACCCGGCCGGCCACCAGCCACTGCAGGCTGGCGATCAGCAGCGGATGCTCCACCGCCAGCACGCGCTGGGCGAGCTGTTCGACGCTGTCGCCGGGCAGGACCGGCACCCGCGCCTGGGCCAGCACCGTGCCCGCATCCAGTTCGGGCACCACGAAGTGCACGCTGGCCCCGGCTTCGGCATCGCCGGCCTCCAGCGCGCGGGCGTGGGTGTGCAGGCCTTTGTATAGCGGGAGCAGCGACGGATGGATATTGACCAGCCGGCCGGCAAAACGCTGCACGAAGGCTTCGCCGAGGATGCGCATGTAACCGGCGCAGACCACCCAGTCCGGGGCAAAGGCGGCCAGCGCATCGCCAAGCGCGGCATCGAACGCGGCGCGGTCGGCGAACTCCTTGGGCGAACGCGCCCAGCGCTGCCCGGGCGCGACCTTATGCAGGGCCGAGGCGTCGGGCTTGTCCGACAGCACCGCCACCACCTCGGCGTCGAGCGTACCGGCGGCGATCGCATCGAGGATCGCCTGCAGGTTGCTGCCACGGCCGGAGGCCAGCACCGCGATGCGGCTGGGTGAACTCATTTCAGTACGTTCCGCTTCAGCAGCGGCCAGGTGAGCAGCGCGCCCACCGTGGCGAGCAGCATGTCCGCATGCGCGTCCCACAGGTCGCCCTGCTGGCCGTTGTACGACTCGGCCGCTTCGGGTGACAACATCAGGGCAATGCCCCATTCGAACCATTCGTAGACCAGGCTCGAACACATCACAGCCATCACTGCCAGCGCGAAGGCCTGTCCGATACGCAGTGTGGGCCAGGCGTGGCGCGTCAGCTGGGTCAGTGCCGGGGTGAAGCAGATGCCGTACAACAGGTGGATCAGGCGGTCGAAGTGGTTGCGTTCCCAGCCGAAGGCCGCGTTCGGCGACCAGTGCACCGCGGCCTGCAGCCATGCGTCGTAGGGCACGTTGGAATACAGCCAGCGCGCGGCGATGCAGTGGATCGCAATGAAGCCGCAGACGGCCGCGAACGCGCCGCTGCCCAGCGTCCAGCGCCGGTCCACCCACCACAGCGCAACCAGACCGATCACGGTGAGGCTGCTGTGCAGCCCTTGTTCGACCGGCCACATCGGCTGGATCCAGGTCAGCGCGAACAGCGCGAGCACGCCGACGAACGCCGCCTTCTTGGCCGGCGTCATGCGTCGCGCGCGGGGCAGGCTGGACCCTGGCAGGAGACTGCCGTCGCTCATGCCGCAACCGTACCGTCGGAATCCCTGAAGCTGGCCACTACTTCCGGGCGCATCAGCACGATCAACGCGTACACGCCCAGCGCGATGCCGAGCGCGCCGGCCAGGCAGGCCGCACCGGCGGCAATTTTGCACAGCTTGTGCGAACGGCGCTCGGCCATGCGCCGCGCGCCTAGGATGTTCAAGGTACCCAGCCCGGCGAAGATCGCGCCGGCGCCGACCATGATCGCCGCCAGCAGCGCCGGCTGGGCGTTGGGGTTGGCGCTGTTGCTTTCGCTGATGTAGCCGCCGGCGGCGCCCAGCACCAGGATCGGCACCAGCAGCAGTTCCAGCGCGCCCAGGATGTAGAACAGGATCTTCAGCGTATGCAGGTGCGAGGCGACCTGATGCGGTGTCCAGCCGCGCGGGACGTTCAGCGGCGGGGGCGTGGAAGACATCGGCAGGCCTCAGGCGTGGGCAGTGGGAGAAGAATCGAAGGCAACCTTGACCGCCGGCCGCAGCAGTACGATCAGGGTGAACACGCCAAGCACCGTGCCGAGCGGCATCAATACGCAGGACAGCGCGGCCACGACCAGGCACAGCGTATGCCGCTGCTGGCGGGCCAGGCAGCGCCCGGCGTAGGCCATGAAGGCGGCCAGGGTCAGCCCGCACAGGATAAGGATCGAGCCGATCCCGATGAACAGCCAGCCGAACAGCCGGGTCTCATCAGGCGACGCCGTCCCGCCATTGCTCTCGATGGGCATCGCGCCGCTCAGCGCGGCGATGCCGATGCCTACATGGATCAGCGGAAACAGCGAGAACAGCGCGGTGAGCCCGGCCACCACATAGTGGAAGATCGACAACAGCCGCAGATGCGACGCGTCTTCCACGGTCAGCGAGGGGGCGGGCGGGAGCGGTGCGTCCATGCAGGTCTCCTTGAGCGGTCAGCCGATCCGCACGCGTTCGGCGCCGTTGGCCTGGGTGACCTTGCCGATGGTCCACTGCGCCAGGCCCTGGGCTTCGACGGCGGCGGTCACGCCAGCCACCTGGTCCGCGGCGACGATCAGCACGAAGCCGATGCCGCAGTTGAAGGTGCGCCACATTTCGCTGTCGGCCACTGCACCTTCACGCTGCAGCCACTGGAACACCGGCGGCAGGGTCCAGGACGACGCGTCGATGTCCAGGCCCAGGCCCTCGGGCACCACGCGGATGATGTTTTCGGTCAGGCCGCCACCGGTGATGTGGGCCATGCCGTGGATGGCTGCGCCGTGGCTCTTGAGCAGGGCCAGGATCGGCTTCACGTACAGGCGGGTCGGCGCCATCAGCGCATCGACCAGCTTGACCCCACCTTCCAGCTCCAGGTCGGCGGGGCGGCCGGCGCGGTCGTAGATGCGGCGGACCAGCGAGTAGCCATTGGAATGCGGGCCGGAGGAGGCGATGCCGATCAGCACGTCGCCTTCGGCGACGCTGGCGCCGTCCTTCAGCTCGCTCTTTTCCACACCGGCCACGGTGAAGCCGGCCAGGTCGTATTCGCCCGGGGCGTACATGTCGGGCATCTCAGCGGTTTCGCCGCCGATCAGCGCGCAGCCCGCCTCGGTGCAGCCGTTGGCGATGCCGCCCACGACCGCCGCGGCAGTGTCGATGTCCAGCTTGCCGGTGGCGAAATAGTCCAGGAAGAACAACGGCTCGGCGCCCTGCACCAGCACGTCGTTCACGCACATGGCGACCAGGTCGATGCCGATCGTGTCGTGGCGGCCCAGCTGTTGTGCCAGCTTCAGCTTGGTGCCCACGCCGTCCGTACCCGAGACCAGCACCGGCTCGCGGTACTTGCTGGACAGGTCGAACAGGGCACCGAACCCACCCAGGCCACCCATCACCTCGGGCCGGAAGCTGCGCTTCACCAGCGGTTTGATGCGCTCGACCAGTTCATTGCCCGCGTCGATGTCGACGCCGGCGTCGCGGTAGGTCAGGGGGGAGGGGTTGGACGGGGAATTGGTCACGGGCGTCGGCGCTGCGCTGGGGTGAAAGCGGGATTTTAACAGGCCACGTTGGCGCGCAGGCCCTATTCGGGCAACAATTCCCCCCGGATACGCTCAATGGAAGTCCTGATGCGCCGCAGCCTCTTTGTAATGATGTTCCTCGCGCTGTGCCTGCCGGTGGCCACGATGGCCCAGAGCGGCCTGCGTACCGAAGGCGACGTGGCCACGGCCAGCGGGGCCTACGAGGCCGAAGTGCCGGTCAACAGCCAGGGCGAGTCCGATCGCAATGGCGCCCTGGCCCGCGCGCTGGGCAACGTGCTGACCAAGCTGTCGGGCGACCGCAGCGTGCTGTCCCGCCCTGGCGTGATGCAGGCCCTGCGCGATGCGAAGAACTACGTGGTCAGCTATGACTACCGCCAGGACCAGAGCACCTCGGCCAGCGGCGCCCCCAGCTACCGCACCATGCTGGTGGCCCGGTTCCGCCAGGACGACGTGGACGGACTGATTTCCGCACTGGGCCTGCCGGTGTGGCCGCAGCCGCGGCCCAAGCCGGTGGTCTGGCTGGCCATCGATGATGGGTCCGGCCCCCGCCTGGTGACCGTGCAGCAGGCCAATGCGGCACGGCCGTTGCTGAATCGCGCCATCGAACGCGGCTACAAGCTCGGCCTGCCCACCGGCAGCGCCGCAGAGCAGGCCGTGGTCGGCTCGATCTGGCGCCAGGACACCGCCGCCGTGGCCCGCGCCTCCTCGCGCTACGCCCCGCCGATGCAGCTGGTCGGCAAGCTCTACCGCGACACCACCGGCGGCTGGGTGGCCGACTGGGTGTTCGTGGATGGCGGCAAGGAGCTGAACAAGTGGACGGTGAAGGACAGCGACGCCCGCCGCGCCATGTCCAGCGGCGCCGACGGTGCGGCTGACGCGCTGGTCAAGCGCTACGCCAAGGCCGGTGCGGCTACCGGAGCGGCCGGCACCTACACCATCGCTGTGATCGGCGTCGACAGCGCAGAGGACTACATGCGCCTGGCCGCCGGCCTGCGCGAGAACCCGGTGGTGCGCAACATCACGCCGCTGCGCGCCTCGGGCAACCGTCTGGAGCTGTCGCTGGACATGACCGCCGGCCTGGCCGGGTTGAACCGCATGCTGGGCGAGAACGGGGTGATCGTGCCGCTGGCCCCGCTGCCGGTACCGATCGACGAGGACGCCGCTCCCGGCACCCCGCCACCGCCCGCCAGCAACGAGTACCGTCTGCGATGACCCTCACCCCGGAAGCCGAGATCGCGCAGTTCCTGCGCCGCGTCAAGTACATCCTGTTCGCGCTGGCGGTAGGTTGGGTGGTGTGGCTGTTGGCCCCGATCCTGACCCCGTTCGTGCTCGCGCTGGCGCTGGCCTGGCTGGGCGATCCGCTGGTGGACCGCATCGAAGCCAACGGCCGCTCGCGCAACACCGGCGTGGTGCTGGTGTTCGTGGCAATGGTGCTGGTCATCACCGCCGCGCTGCTGATCCTGGTGCCTATGATCGAACGTCAGATCTCCACCCTGATCGCGGCCATTCCCCAGGCCCAGCAATGGCTGATGGAGAAGGGCATTCCGTGGTTCGAGCAGAAGACCGGCATGGAAATCATGCCCTGGCTGGAACCAGACCGCCTGATCGAGTGGGTGCGCAGCCACTGGGAACAGGCCGGCGGCTTCGCCAAGACCTTCTTCGGTTACGTATCGCGCTCGGGCTTTGCGATGGTGACCTGGGTGGTCAACATCCTGCTGCTGCCGATCCTGGCCTTCTACTTCCTGCGCGACTGGGACAAGCTGGTCGAGCGCGTTGCTTCGACCATTCCACGCAACCACGTGGGCACCATCACCAAGCTGGCGCGGGAATCCAATGAAGTGCTCGGCGCGTTCATCCGTGGCCAGTTCCTGGTGATGGTCGCGCTCGGCCTGATCTATGCCATCGGACTGTCGCTGGTCGGCCTGAAACTGGGCCTGTTGATCGGCCTGATCGCCGGCCTGATCAGCTTCATTCCGTACCTGGGTGCCACCACCGGCATTGTCATGGCGGTGCTCGCCGCGCTGGTGCAGGCACAGGGCTTTGACCTGAAGCTGCTGATCCTGGTCGGCGTCGTGTTCACCGTGGGCCAGCTGCTGGAAAGCTACGTGCTCACCCCGCGCATTGTCGGCGACAAGATCGGCCTGCACCCGGTGGCGGTGATCTTCGCGGTGATGGCCGGTGGCCAGCTGTTCGGTTTCCTGGGCATGCTGCTGGCGTTGCCGGTGGCGGCGGTCAGCAATGTGCTGCTGCGCTATGCGCACCTGCGCTATCGCGAGAGTGAACTGTACGCCGGCGAAAAGACCACGATCGTGCTTGATCCGTACATCGAGAAGCCGGTCCTGATCGTCGACGCGCCCAAGGGCCCGGACCCGCAGTGAGCGTAGTGCCGCAGCTGCCGCTTGCCCTGCGTTACCCGCAGGACGAGCGGCTGGAGACCTTCATCGGTGCACCGGATGGTGCGCTGGCGCAGCTGCGCGCCATTGCCGTGGGCGAAGACCAGCAGTGGGTGTACCTCGAGGGCGCGACGGGCACCGGCAAGACCCACCAGGCTCTGGCGATGTGTTCGCTGGCCGAACAGGCCGGGCGGCAGCCGACCTACCTGCCGCTGAAGGCGGTGGCGGGTCGTACCCGCGCTGCGCTGGAATCGCTGGAAGGCCGCGATCTCGTGGCGCTGGATGGGCTGGATGCGGTGGCCGGCAACCGCGACGACGAGGTGGCGTTGTTCGATTTCCACAACCGCGCGCGCAGTGCTGGCGTCACTTTGCTGTATACCGCGCAGCACGCGCCCGACCAGCTGGGCCTGGTGCTGCCCGACCTGCGCTCGCGCCTGCAGCAGTGCGTGCGCGTGGTGCTGCAGCCGTTGGATGATGAAGGCCGCGCGGCCGTGCTGCGTGAGCGCGCGGCGCGGCGGGGGTTGTCGATTGATGAGGCCGCTATTGAGTGGTTGTTGACCCGCACCGGGCGGGAGCTGGGCAGCCTGGTGAGCCTGCTGGACTGGCTGGACCGGGAGTCGCTGGCTGCGCAGCGGCGCGTTACCGTGCCGTTCCTGCGGCAGGTGGTGGAAGAAGGCTCGCACCGGTTGTGAGGGTAGGCCGCTGGTAGGGTCGCATCCCAATCGACTGCACGTAACCGGGCAACGTTCTTTTGTGGCATGACCTCAAACGGCGTGGGCTTCGGCCGTGGTCATGCGTTCGCCGCGCCGATGGGCGTTGTCGGCGGTTGATTGGGATCCAACCCTACCGCAGGGATGCGTCCAAGGCCGCCAGACGTTCGGGTGTGCCTACATCGGTCCACTTTCCTTGATGATGCTGCCCGGTTACCCGGCCGTTTGCCATGGCGTGGCGCATCAGCGGGGCCAGACCGAACTGCGGCGGGTTCGCTGACGCGCCCTCCGTTGCACCGATCACCTCGCGCCATCCGTGCAGGATCGACGGGCGATACACGCCCACGCCGGCATAGGTCAGCCGCGGTGCATCGCCGTCATCACTGACCGTGCCATCCGCACGCAGGATGAAATCCCCGCGCGGGTGCTGCACCGGGTTGTCGACCAGCACCAGGTGCGCATCGCCCTGCGGCTGCCGAGGCAAGGTGCTGAAATCCACATCGGTCCACACATCGCCGTTGACCACCAGGAACGGTGCGTCACCCAGCAGCGGCAGCGCATTGAGGATGCCGCCACCGGTTTCCAGCGGGACCGTGCCTTCCTTGACGTAGCGCAGGCGCAGGCCCCAGCGATCCCCGTTGCCCAGCGCCGGTTCGAACTGATGGCCCAGCCACGAGGTGTTGATCACCACCTCGCTGAAACCGGCCGTGGCCAACCGTTCCAGGTGCCAGGCGATCAGCGGTTTGCCGCCTGCCACCAGCAACGGCTTGGGCGTGGTGAGCGTGAGCGGGCGCATGCGCTCGCCCTTGCCGGCGCTGAAGATGATCGCCTTCATGCGCGGCTGGATATCGGCAACGCCAGCGCGGCCATCGCCGGCTTGATCCGCTCCTGCAGCAGGGTGTTCAACCCGGCCAGTTCCGGATGGCGCGGCAGCACTTCATCCAGATAGCGGATGAAACGCGGTGCGTCGGCGAAATAGTGGCCCTTGCCGTCGCGGTCGCGCAGGCGCACGAACAGGCCCAGGATCTTCAGGTGGCGCTGCACGCCCATCCAGTCGGCATCGCGCAGGAACTGCGGCCATGGCCGCACCGGCAGCCCTGCCGCCTGCGCCTGCGCGTGGTAGCGGGCCAGCCAGGCGTCCACGCGTTCCAGCGGCCAGCTCAGGAACGCATCCTTGAACAGGCTCACCGGGTCGTAAGCGATCGGCCCGCGCACGAGGTCCTGGAAATCGAGCACGGCCGGGCCCGGTTCGGTCGGCATCAGGTTGCGCGGCATGAAATCGCGATGGGTAAGCACCTGCGGCTGCTGCAGGGCGTTGTCCATCAGCCGGCGATGGGCGAGCTGCAGTGTTTCCAGTTCGCCGCAGTCCAGCTGCAGGCCCAGGTGGCGTTGCAGGAACCACTCGTCGAACAATCCGGCGTCCCGCTGCAGCAGGGCTTCGCCGAACGCCCCCATGCCCTCGGGCACCGGGATCTGCTGCAGGCGGATCAGCTGCGCAAAGGCGGCATCGAACCACGCGTCTGCGTTGGCGTCATCGATGTGCCGGGCCAGGGTCGGGCCGCCAAGGTCCTCAAGCAGCAGCAACCCCTGTTCCTCGTCGCGGGCCAGTACCTGCGGCACGCGCACGCCGTTGGGTTCCAGCAGGTCATGCATGCGCAGCCACGGGCGCACGTCCTCCAGCCCGGGTGGCGAATCCATCACGATGTGGCTGCCGTGCACGCTGGTAGCGCGCCAGTAGCTGCGGAAACCGGCGTCCACTGACGCCCGGTCCAGGTGCAGGTCGGGGTCGCCCAGCGCGGCGCAGGTCCACTGCCGGCGAAGCTCGGCGCGCAGTGGGTCGGAAGCAGGATCGTTCATGGACAGGTACGTCGAAGCGGCGCCCTGCGGCGCCCGGGAGGAAGTGGGGTAAGGGCGTTCAGCGCTTGCTGCTGAAAAGCCGCAGCAGGGCCAGCACGGCAACGGCACCCAGGATCGCACCGATGAAGCCGGCAGGCTCACCGCGCGCATACCAGCCCATGTACTGGCCAAACCAGCCGGCCACCAATGCGCCGACAATGCCGAGTACGATGGTCAGCAGGCAGCCCATGCGGTTGTTGCCAGGCATCACAAAGCGCCCAAGCAGGCCGACCACGAAGCCGACCAGGATGATGTAGAGCCAGCTGGTGCTGCCGAACAGTCCATTCATTGCGCTGTTTCCCGCAGAAGATTGACGCAGCCTACCAAGGGCAGGCTGCGTCCGTCATCGTCGCTATCAGCAGCAGCCGTGGCCGCCGTGGCGGGTGCCGCTGTCGGCCGCCACCGGCGAACCGCTGGTCTCACCACGCAGGCTGGCCGCGTAGTGCTCGCTGATCACCTTGGACACGCACGCAGTGACCCGCTTGCCCATCGGGATGTGCAGGAATTCGTTCGGGCCGTGTGCGTTGGAATGCGGGCCGAGCACGCCGGTGATCATGAACTGCGCGCCGGGGAACTTCTCGCCCAGCATGCCCATGAACGGAATCGAGCCACCTTCGCCCATGTACATCGCCGGCTTGCCGAAGAAGGTCTGGCTGGCGTCGTCGATGGCCTGGGTCAGCCACGGGGCCATCGCCGGGGCGTTCCAGCCCGATGAGGCCTTTTCCAGGTCCAGCTTCACTTCAGCGCCATTGGGCGGGTCGCGCAGCAGCGCTTCCTTCAGCAGCTCGCCGCAGGCCTTGCCATCGGCGGTCGGCGGCAGGCGCAGCGACAGCTTCACCGCAGTATGCGGGCGCAGCACATTGCCGGCCGAGGCCAGCGGGGGCATGCCGTCCACGCCGGTCACCGACAGCGCCGGGCGCCAGGTGCGGTTGAGCACCAGCTCGGTCAGGTCATCGTTCATCGGCTTGAGGCCGTCGACCATCGGGAACTTCTCGAAGATCTCGGTATCCACCACCTCGGCGGCGCGCTTGGCCTGGGCCTGGCGCTCTTCCGGAATGTCCACGTGCATGCCGTCCAGCAGGATGCGGCCGGTCTTTTCGTCCTCGATGCGCGACAGCAGCTGGCGCAGCAGCCGGAAGCTGGACGGCACCACGCCGGAGGCATCGCCGGAGTGCACGCCTTCGTTGAGCACCTTGACCGAGAAGTTGCCACCGGTCAGGCCGCGCAGCGAAGTGGTGCACCACAGCTGGTCGTAGTTGGCACAACCCGAGTCCAGGCACACCACCAGCGACGGCTTGCCGATGCGCTCGGCCAGGTGGTCCACATAGGCCGGCAGGTCGTAGCTGCCCGATTCCTCACAGGCTTCGATCAGCACCACGCAGCGGGCGTGTGGCAGGTTCTGTTCCTGCAGTGCCAGCACGGCGGCCAGCGAGCCGAAAATGGCGTAGCCGTCGTCGGCACCGCCGCGGCCATACAGCTTGTCGCCGCGCAGCACCGGCACCCACGGACCGAGGTCGTCGTCCCAGCCGGTCATTTCCGGCTGCTTGTCCAGGTGCCCGTACAGCAGCACGGTGTCGTCGCCGGTTTCGGCGCCGGTGGCGGGAATTTCCAGCAGCAGCAGCGGCGTGCGGCCTTCCAGGCGCACCACCTCGACCTTCAGGCCCGGCAGCTTCTGCGCCTTGGCCCAGCTTTCCATCAGGGTGACGGCCTGCTCCATGTAGCCGTTTTCGACCCAATTGGCGTCAAACATCGGCGATTTGTTGGGAATGCGGATGTATTCGACCAATTGAGGAACGATCTCGCTGTCCCACTTGTCACTGACGAATTGGCCGAGCTTGGCGCTGTCCATCTGGTACTCCGAATGCATGTGGCTGATCCCGCCATTCTACGCCTGCGTGGGGGGTAGGGATTTCCCTACACCACGTCAGGTATTTGGCTGGCTGTGTGAAGTTCATGTGGACGATAGGCTGTGTGTATGTGGCGACGCACACTGACTGCCCCGACGGGATGCCGGCAGGAGTCGGTTCGACGCCACAGGGAGCTGCACGATGGGGCCTTGGTTTTCGTGGAAGGCGCTTGCGCTGGCATTGCTGTTGACCGGAACCGCTTCGGCGGCCGACCGCATCAACATCAACACCGCAGATGCGTCGACGCTGCAGCAGGGATTGACGAACGTGGGGCCCCACAAGGCCCAGGCGATCGTGGCGTACCGGCGACAACACGGACCTTTCCTCCGGGTCGAGGACCTGGCACGGGTGAAGGGGATAGGGACAGCAACGGTCGAACGGAATCGGCGACGGATGACGGTGGGGGCCACGGCGGCGCCCACGGCGGCACCGCCCAGGAGGGCAGTACCGGCACCCGTACCAAGGCGCTGACGTAACAGGATGGGTCGCGACCGGCATGACGCCGGTCACGGTGGCCAGGCAGGAGCCGGCCACCTCGACAGCCGCAGGGATGGGGCCCGCAGGGACGCTGCGCGGAAGGATTGGCGCGGATCCACCAGGACGGTGGCATCCATACCCGGGAAGGGGAGGGATGGCGGAACAACATACGGCCGAGTGCATGGAGCATGGCCGGCACCCACACTGGGCAGGACGCACAGGGGGAAGGCGGGATGCCGACAAGGACGTGACGATTGCCCGGTCCGCACAGGGATGTGTGACCGGGCAATTTTGTCTGGCGCATTGGTGGGTTTCAACGTTGGCCCTGCCCATGTCACCGTACCTTTTACGGTGCTGGATGGTTGAACCGGGCCGCGCGCGGTTGACACGCATGGCGTGTCACTACGAAGTTCTACGTGCGCAGGACGATGGCGCTGGCCATCATGGTAGCGACACGCCCTGCGTGTCCTCGACCCACCCGAAGGAAGGCTGCATGCTCACACGTCGCACGCTGCTGAACCGCATCGCCGGTTCGCTTATCGCCGTCATGGCACTCCCGGCATGGTCCGCGCCCGAAGCTGCCAGCCCCACCGACCTCAAGCCGGGCCAGTTCCTCTGGCATCCGGAGATTTCCCCGGCCGGGCCGATCGTGCTGGTGGTCAGCCTGGATGAGCAGCGCGCCTACGTGTACCGCAATGGCATCGCCATCGGCCTGAGCACCATCAGCTCGGGCAAGGCCGGGCATGAAACGCCGACCGGGGTGTTCACCATCCTGCAGAAGGACAAGGACCACAAATCCAATCTCTACAACAGCGCACCCATGCCCTACATGCAGCGCCTGACCTGGGACGGCATCGCGCTGCACGGCGGCAACCTGCCCGGGCATCCCGCGTCGCACGGCTGCGTACGCCTGCCCCAGGCCTTCGCGCAGAAGCTGTTCGGCGAAACCAAGCGGGGCGATACCGTGGTGGTGGCCGACGCGAAGAGCGCGCCGATGACGCTGGCCTATCCGGCGGTGCTTGCGCCGGTGAACAGCACCGGCAAGGCGCTGCTGGAAACCACCCATGCGCCGGACCATTACTGGAACGACAGCGCCGCACCCGCGGGCCAGGTGGGCATCCTGGTCAGCCTGCACGACCAGCGCCTGTATGTGCTGCGCGATGGCGTGCTGATCGGTGAATCGCGGCTGGAAGCCAAGGCGCTGCCGGCGTTCGAGGGCACCACGCTGTTCGTGATGCAGGACGGCTATTCGGACACCGCCAGCCCGCTGGATGCAACCCAGAAGCTGCACAAGTGGACCGCCTACCCGCTGCTGGGGCAGAGCGCCGGCAATGCCACCCCGGATCTGCTGGCCACGCCCAGCCTGCCCATGGCACTGCCGCCGTCTTTTGCCGCGCAGCTGTACAAGGCGCTGGTGCCGGGCACCACGCTGCTGGTGACCAGTCTGCCGGCGGTGCGCCCGGTGGCGGATGAACAGCATCTTCAGCCGGTCTTGGAATCCGACGCAGGCGGGACCACCCTGTAGGGATGGCCCTGCTGGTACCGCGTTGATGCGATCCCTTTCCGTTTCGAGTGCCATCGTTGCCCTGTGCGGGCTGGCGCTGATCGCGCCGGCCGGTATCGCCCGTGCAGCGACTGCCCCCACCCCGCGCGTGTTGCCGCCGGCCCAGCTGGCCGACCTGTTGGCGCGCGCGGCACCCAATGCGGACCGCAAGGTGCTGCAACTGGCCGCCAACGCAATGACCTGCGCCCTGCGCCGGCCGGAGCTGGGCGTGGATCCGGGCCGCTTGAGCGTGATCGACTACTCGCGTCCGTCCACCGAGCAGCGCATGTGGGTGTTTGACCTGGCCCGGCAGAAGCTGTTGTTCGAGGAATGGGTGGCGCATGGCCGCAACAGCGGCGGCAACGCCACCGAGCGCTTTTCCAACCGCGATGGCAGTTTCATGTCCAGCCTCGGCGCATTCACCGCGAAGGAAACCTACATGGGCGGCAATGGGTATTCCCTGCGCCTGGAGGGGCTGGAGCCGGGCTTCAATGACAAGGCGCGCGACCGCGCCATCGTCATCCACGGTGCGCCCTACGTGAACCCCACCATTGCCCGGCTGCAGGGGCGGCTGGGCCGCAGCCTGGGCTGCCCGGCAGTGCGGCTGACCGTGGCGCGGCCGTTGATCGACAGTCTGCGCGGCGGGGCGATGGTGTTCGCCTATTACCCGGACAAGGACTGGCTGGCGCGGTCGCAGCTGCTTGCAACGGACTGCGGCGGCAAGGCCGGCTGAGGCACAATGGCGGCATGTCGACCGCCACCGCATTGAGCGCTGCCACGCGCGTCATTCCCAGCTTTGAATACCGCCGCGAACGCTGGCGCAATGGGCTGGGCTGGACCCGTGAAATCCTGCGTGTGCCGGACAGCGACGCCTGGCAGGTGCGGTTGTCGATTGCCGAGATCGAGCAGGATGCGGCGTTCTCGTCGTTTCCCGGCATCGAGCGCGAACTGGTGCTGCTGCGCGGCGAAGGGCTGCGCCTGCGCTTTGCCGATGGCCGCGTGCACACGTTGCTGCCGCCGCATGATCGGCTGCGTTTTGCCGGCGAAGCGGAGATCCATGGCGAGCTGGTGGACGGGCTGACCCATGACTTCAACCTGATGTGGCGGCGTGACCAGGTGCACGCCGAGCTGTTGCACCGCCCGTTGGTGGGCGATATGTATTTCTTCACCGAGCCGGGAACGGCGTGGGCGATCCATCTGTTGGCCGGACAGGCCGAGTTCGAGGGCGAGGCGGACCTGGCGCCGCTGCAGCAGGGCGATACCGCGTGGCTGGCGGCAGGACCGCGCCGCCGCTACGCGTTGCGCGGTGGCGGCGAGCTGCTCGCGATCCGCTTGGACCAGCGCGACATAACGGCGTAATCCGATCCTGCCGCGCTGGGTCAATAAACGTCGCGGCGGTAGCGGCCGGCGACGATCAGGGCTTCTTTGCCTTCGCGGCCCAACGCCTGTTCGATCACCGCATCCACTGCCGGCGCCATGCCCTGCAGGCTGCCGCAGACCAGGATCGTGGCGCCCTCGCGGACCCACTGGCGCAGGGTGTCCAGCTGCGCGAGCAGGCGGTCCTGCACGTAACGATGCTCACCGCCGTCGCGGCTGAACACGGTGTCCAGGCGTTCGATCATGCCGTCACGCTGCCAGCGTTGCAGGTCGTCCTTGAAGTAGAAATCATGCGCGGCGGTACGCTCGCCGAACAGCAGCCAGTTGCGCCGGGCGCCGAGGTCCACCCGTGCCCGCAGGTGCGCGCGCAGCCCGGCAATGCCGGTGCCGTTGCCTATCAGGATCAGCGGTGCGTCCGGCGCCGGTGCGTGGAAGTTCGGGTTGCTGCGGAAGCGCAGGTCGATGCGCCCGCCCAGCGCCGCGTGATCGCACAGCCAGCCGCTGCCCAGCCCCGGCGTGCCGTCCGGGCGCAGGAGGCGACGCAGCAGCAGCAGCACCTGGCCTTCGGCCGGCATGCTGGCAATGGAATATTCACGGTGCGGCAATGGCTTGAGCGCAGCCACAAGCGCCGCGTCATCGGCCGGTACCGCATCGGGCAGCACCGGCAAGTGCGAACGCGCCAGCCAATCGCGCAGTGGCTGCCCCTCAACCAGAGCCGCGCCATCGCGTCCATGCGTGGCCAGCCAGGCATCGACCTCGACCTGACTGTGCTGCGGACCGATCTCCGCCACATCGCCGGCCTGCCACGCCGGCAGCACGCCATCGACCGGCACCAGGCTCACCCTCCACGTCGCCACGCCGGGGCTGCCGGGATTTTCCTGGCGGCGTGCGTGCAGCTGCCAGGGCTGGTACTGCGCCGGCGCCCAGTCGGGCAGCTCGGTGGCGCTCCCGCCGAGCTGGCCCAGCAGCTGCTGCCAGTGGCGCAGCGCGGCAGGGTCGGCGTTGTCCACTTCCACCGTGTCGAACAGGGGATGCGCGCCGTGCTGGCGCAGCCACGCATCGAGCTGGCGGCCGAACGCGCAGAAATGCCCGTAGCTGCGGTCGCCCAGTGCCAGCACGCCGTAGTGCAGCTGCGGCAACGCCAGCTCCTGCGGCATGACCCGGCGCAGGAAGGGCAGGGTGTGGTCGGGCGGATCGCCCTCGCCGGTGGTGCTGGCAATCAGCAGCAGGCGGCGGGTCTGCCGGAGCAACGCGGCATCCAGCTGGTGCAGTCCGCGCACGCGCACCGGCATGCCGGCCGCGCGCAGTACTTCGGCACTGCGCTCGCAGAGCTGTTGGGCAAACCCGGTCTGGCTGGCCCAGACCAGCAGCGTGGGTGCTTCGCCGGTGGCGCTGCCCGCATCGTCGCGTCGGGCTCCGCGCCACCACAGCAGCGCACACAGCGCGGCATAGGCGGTGAGGCTTCCTGCCGCCCAGCGCCAGCGCGAGGCCAGTGGCGCGCCCAGCCACCAGTCCTCCTGCAGGTGCAGGCGCAACAGCAGCCACGCCAACATGGCGAGCGCCGCCATCACGGCGATATTGCCGAGCACGGCGCGCGACGGGCCGCGCTTCATGTCGCAGCCTCCTGCTCGGCAAGCAACCGGGCAAACGCCGTGCTGAGACGTTCTTCGATGCCCTGCGCCGTGCGAGTGATGAAGCGTGCGGCCAGCGTGTTGGCATTGGCGAACGCAAGCCCTTCCTGCGCGCCCATCACGGTCAACGCTGTGGCCCAGCCATCGGCGTGCATCGCATCGCGTGCGACCACCGTGACCGCCGCGGCCGCGCGACTCACCGGGGCGCCTGCACGCGGGTCCAGCGTGTGGCTGAACTGCGCTCCGTTGTGGCTGAACTGATGCCAGCGGTCGCCCGACGTAGCCACGGCCAGGTCGTCGAGCGCCAGCACGCGCGGCGGCTGCGCGAGTGCGGCTTCTTCTTCGGGGCCGGCTTCCACCAGCACCCGCCACGGTTGTCCATCGGGCTTGCGGCCGTAGCCATGCAGCTCACCGCCTACTTCCACCAGCGCCGCCGGGATGCCTTGCCCTTGCAGCCAGCGGCTCACCAGATCAACGGCAAACCCCTTGGCGATGGCGGAAAGATCCAGTTCCAGCCCACCCGGCTGGAGCAGGCGACCCTCCTGCCTGTGCAGCCGTCGCCAACCACAGCGCGCCTGTGTGGCGGCAAGCTGGGCAGCATCAGGAATGCGTTGCGCGTGTGCGTGCGCACCGAACCCCCACAGCGCGACCAGCGGCCCGACCGTGGGGTCGAACGCCCCTTCGCTGCGTCGGGCGATATCGAGCGCGCAGTCGATCACCTCGGCGAACAGCGCTGGCAGCGGCACCGACGTGCCGGCCGCTGCGCGGTTGAACGCTGCGATGTCGCTGGCCGCTTCCCAGGTGCTCATCTGCGCCACCACCGCATCCAGCTGCGCCTGGATGCCCGCATGCAGCGGGTGCAGGTCGCGGCCGGGCGCGGTGGTCAGTTTGACCTGCCAGGTGGTGCCCATGGTGTGGCCACCGAGGCTGGCGATGTCGTGCAGGATGGACATGGTTACAGCGGCAGCACTTCCAGCGTCGCGACGTAGTTCAGGCGGCGGGTCTTGGCCTGCTTGAGCGTGGTCTTCTTGTCTTCGCTGCTGGTTTCCAGCCAGTACATGCCAGCTTCCGGCCAGGTGACGGAGAACTCGCCCTTCTTGTCGCTGGTGACCTTGATCTCTTCCTGGGCGTTGCGGTAACGCGTGCCGCCACGGGTGATCTCGAAGGCCAGGCCGGCGCGCGGCTTGCCGTCGACCAGCACGCGGAACTTCGCTTCTTCGCCTGCGGCCAGGTCGTTGGGGTGACCCACGGCCACCAGCTCGATGCCCGATTTTGTCGGCGCGAGCGCGGTGCTGTTCGGGGTGCCGTTGGTGACGAAGGTTTCGATGCGGTTGACCGACTGGCTCACCTGCAGCTTCCTGGCCTTCTTCGGTACTTCGGTGGCGAAGGTCGCCACGGTGCCGCGCCAGCGCTTGGGCTTGCCGTCTTCTTCCCACGTCGCCGACAGGCCGTTGTTGACCGAGGCCAGGCGGTAGGTGCCCTGCTGGGTCAGCTCGACATCGAACACGCTGCGGAACTTGCCGGTGGAGGCGTTCTGCGGCTGCACGGTGGTGCCGTCAGGCGCGGTGATGACCAGGCTTTCCAGGCGCAGCGGCACGTGGTTGAAGTAGAACAGGTCGTTGGACACCGCCGCATCGACGGTGATCCACGGGTGTTCACCGGCGATCACGGTCTGCGAGGGCTGCAGCCAGGCCTTGTGGGCCAGTGCGGAGAACGGAAGGGCGGCGGCCAGGGCGGCGGCCAGGACGAGCGAGCGCTTCATCAACAACTCCATGTACAGGTGAGGGGTGCCCTCGACGGGGAGGGCAGTGGAACATCAGGGCTTGGACGACAGCGTGACCAGGCCCAGCTCGGTGCTGCCCTGGGCCTTGCCGGTCTGCGGCGCGGTGGCCGGCCAGGTGAAGGGAATCTTGACCAGCTCGCGGCCGCCGACTTCGCGCACCGCTTCCACCACCAGCGTGTAGTTGCCCGGTGCCAGCGACTTCAGCGCCGGCTGCCTGTCGCTGAACGACAGCGCGTGGGTGCCGGCCGGCTTGGTCGGGCCGGTCAGGCCGTCCACCGGCACCTTGAGCTCGCGGCCACTCTTGCGCCACCACTGGCGCAGGTCCGGCAGCCACTTGGTGCCGTGGCCTTCGCTGTTGCCGGTCTGCTGGTACCAGACCGCCAGGTTGGCGGCGACCTTCTGGTCGGCCCCTTCCAGCCACACCGCCACATACGGGCGGTGGTACTCGGCCACGTTGAGCTTGGGCACCTCGACGTTGATGTCCAGGGTGGTGGCATAGGCCGGCGAGGTGGCCAGCAGGCCGCTCAGGGCGATGGTGAGGGTGACGCGCATGGGTGCGGCTCCGGGACGGGGAAGGGCGAAGGAAGTCAGTGGATCAGGATCAGGGCGATCAGCAGCGGCACCATCAGGCCCAGCCCCACCAGCGGCCAGGTCATGCGGCGCTGGCGGGCATGCAGGTGCAGCAGGAACAGGCCGGTGATGCAGAACACCAGGCAGGCCACGGCGAACACATCGAGGAACCAGCCCCAGGCCGGGCCGGCGTTGCGGCCCTTGTGAAGGTCGTTGAAGTAGGACACCCAGCCACGCGAGGTCGCTTCGTATTCCACCGCACCGCTTTGGCGGTCGATGCTCAACCAGGCGTCGCCGCCGGGGCTGGGCAGGGAGAGATAGATCTCCTCGGCCGACCATTCGGCTGGGCGGCGACCGATGGAAATGCCCAGCTCGCGGTCCAGCCAGCGCACGGCCGGGCGGGGCACCGGGGCGTTGCCGTCGGTGCGGTCGCCCAGCTGACCCAGCAGTTCGGCCGGCAGTTCCAGCTGCCGGTTCACCACCTGCGGCGTGGCCTCGATCTTCGCCGCATGGTTCAGCGTAATCCCGGTGGCGGCAAACAACAGCATGCCGATCAGGCACACCGCCGAGCTGATCCAGTGCCACTGGTGCAGGGTACGCAGCCAGAAGCCACGGCTTTGCTGTTGCTGCACGGCAGAGGAGGGCGAAGGGGCGGCCACGGTCACACAGGAAGAGAGCGAATACCGAATTACACCATTGGTGAGAATGGTTCGCAATTATTGGTCGCGCGGGCGGCGGGCCTCAGAACTTCGCGTTCAACGAAATCCAATAGCTCCGGCGCTGGTCCTTGGTCGCGTAATCGTCCACGCAGTTGTACTCGCTGTCATTGATCAACACGCACGACTGCGAGACGAAATCCTTGTCGAACAGGTTGTTCACCCGCGCGTTCACGGTCAGCCACTGATTGATGTTCCAGCTGCCGCCAAGGTGGAAGATCGTGTAGTCATCGTAGTACCGCACCTGCGACGAGCTCACCCCACCCACATTGGACACCAGCGTGTCGCGATAGCGGTCGTACCGCCCCTCACCGATCAGCGACAGGCTCACCGCCTCGCTGACCTGCCAGTTCAAGCTCGCATTGGCCATGTGCTTGGCTGGCGTGGTGGTGCCGCCTACCGGCTTGCCCTTGTCCACGCCACTGGTCTGCTCGGACTTCGTATAGGTGTAGTTGCCGCGCAGCTGCAGGCTGTCCAGCAGGTCCACGTGCGCGGCTGCCTCCACGCCCCGCGTTTCAGCGGTGTCGATGTTCACGCTCTGGCTGAAGGTGCTGTAGCCCAGCGCGGCCCAGCCCGGGCCCACATCCACGCAGTAGCCACTGCCGGCCGGGGCCACTTCGCAGTTCGGGAAGGTACCCCCGCTGGCGATCTTGTCGTCGAACCTGTTGAAGAACCCGGTGAGGTTGAAGCCCCAGCGCTCGCCCTCGTAGTAGCTGGCGATCTCATGGTTGGTGCTGGTTTCCGGCTGCAGGTTGGGCGAGCCCACCAGCGGGAGCACGCCCTGGCCGCCGAAGCCGGTCACGCCGGGGAACAGCTGGTCCGGGCGCGGGGTCTTGTAGCCGGTGCTCACGCCGCCCTTGAAGGTCCACGCATCGCTGGCGTTCCACACCAGGTAGGCGCGCGGGCTGACGTGGCTGCCGAAGATGTTGTGGTCGTCGTAGCGCACCCCTACCGTTGCGGTCAGTGCATCGGTCAGCGCCCAGTTGTCTTCGGCGAACACCGACCACATGCGGTGCTTCTGCTTGACGTTGTCGCGGTACCCGGCGCCATCCATGCCGAACACCCCGTCAACCATGTCGGTGTCGGTGTACTGGCCGCCAACGGTCAGCGTGTGTGCGTCGAAGCTCATGTCCAGCATGGTGTCCAGCACGTAGCCTTCCAGCTCCATGGTGCGCAGCGGGCGCGGCAGGAAGGCTTCCAGTCGCGCCAGCTCGGTCGGGTTCAACGCCGAAAGACCGTTACGGGTGCCGGCGGCGCAGTTGTTCGCCGCGCCGGTGCGGCGGCACACGTCGTTCCACAGCGTCTGCAGGTCGGCGCGTTCGTCCAGGGTCAACGGCAGCGAGCGGCCCAGGTTGTTGCTCTTGGTGTGGGTGAGCGTGGTCTGCCAGGTGCCGAACGAATAGCGTCCTTGGTGGCTCAGCGCCAGCTGGTCGCGCTCGTAGCGCTGGTAGGCGGTGTAGCCCACGCGCGGCTGCACCACGCGCCGGGTGAGGGTGCCGGTGCCGTTCGGGTTCGGGAGGGTGGCATTGCCCACGCGCCACAGGCTGGCAACGCTGTCCAGCGTGCCGGTCTGGCCTTCGCTGTTGTCGTACTTCTGCCGCGACACGTCGTAATCCAGCGACAGGTCATGGTCGTCATTGAGGGTGAAGCCCAGGCGCACGCCGGTGTTCCAGTTGGTGTTGGCCACCGCCTTGCCGCCGCCGCCGAAGCCGATGCTGCGCGCCCACAGGGTGCCGTCGGGCAGCGGCAGGTCGTCCCATTCCGGGTTCGACGCCTTGGCATCGTAGTAGCTGCCGCGCACGGCCAGCGCCACGCGGTCTTTCACCAGAGGGCCGGTGAGGTACACATCGGTGGTGCGCGCATCGCCGAACTGGTCGTCCTGCTGCACGGTGAAGCCCTGGGTGACCGAACCGTGCCAGTTGTCCTGGTTGCGCCGGGTGATGATGTTGATGACGCCGCCCATGGCATCGGAGCCGTACAGCGTGGACATCGGGCCGCGCACCACTTCGATGCGCTCGATCGCATCCAGCGGCGGCAGGTAGGCGAACTGGCCGCCGCCGAAGTTGTTCGGGTACAGCTGGCCCACGTTGCTCTGGCGGCGGCCATCGATCAGCACCAGCGTGTATTCGGACGGCATGCCGCGCATGGAGATGGTGGCGCGGCCGTTCTTGTCCGTGGTTTCCATGCCCACGTCGATGCCTTCCACGTCGCGCAGCGCATCCACCAGGCTGGTGTACGGGCGCTTGGCCAGTTCCTCGCGGCTGACCACGCTGATGCTGGCCGGGGCGTCGGCGATCTTCTGTTCGAAGCCCGAGGCGGTGACCACCACCTGGTCCAGGGTCTTGGGGTCGCCCGCGACATCACCGGCGGCGAAGGCGGGGGTGCTCAATGCGCCGAGCAGGGCAACGCTCAGTGCGCTGCGGGACAGGGACGTGCAAAGACGATGGCGGTGCGCCATGGGAAATACCTCGAAAAGAACGCGAACGCGGCAATGCCGTGGCCGGCGGCCGCAGCGAATCGGAAAATCGTCAGGAGCCTGGAGTGCAGGCAGCGGCGGTGCGCTCAGCGACGGTCGTGCAGGCGCAGCGACGCGGACGCGCGCGGAATCAGCCCTGCGGTGGCGCCTGGCCGCGCTGGACGCGCAATCCGGGGACCGCCGGCAACGGCGTGGCCGGGGCAGAATCGATGGTAGGTGCCACCTGCGGCGGCAGTTCGGCCAAGGTGGCCATCAGTGCGTCCAGCGATTCGCTTACTGGCGGCTGTGGCAGGCGCGGCGGCGTGGCCGCCGGGCGGGCACCGGCCATCCGGCGCGGCTTTGCCGGCGCTTCTTCCTGCAGGCGGCCTTCGCCGCTGGGACGTTCTTCGGAAGGCTGCTGCAGCACCAGCGCGGCGGTGCCGGGCAGGCGGTGCTCCAGCAGGGGCAGGCTGCCCAGCAGCATCGACAGCAGGGCCAGCCACGCCAGCACCGTCGCCAGCGCCGGGCGCTGCCCGCGCATGGCGGGGGCAAAGCTGCGGTGGTGGTGGGGGTGGCGCAAGGCGGGATACCTGTTGACGGCGCACCAGCAGGTCTGGCGCGGCGGGCATTGTAGAGAGCGGCCGACGCAAATGCAAATAGGAATGATTTACAGCGTCAGGTCTCGCTCCAGCGCCGCAGCAGGTTGTGATACACCCCGGTCAACTGCAGCACCGCCCCCGCATCGCCGCCGGTGACGCGCAGCTTCTCGATCGCGCCATCCATCTCCAGCAGCATCCGCCGTGCGCCGTCGTCGCGGACCATGCTCTGCACCCAGAAGAACGAGGCCAGCCGTGCCCCCTGTGTGACCGGGTTGACCTTGTGCAGGCTGCTGGACGGGTACAGCACCAGGTCGCCGGCAGGCAGCTTCACCTCATGCTCGCCGTAGGTATCGCTGATGACCAGTTCGCCACCTTCGTAGTCCTCCGGCGCGTTGAGGAATAACGTGCATGACACGTCCGAGCGCAGGTGGCTGCGCACGCCCTGGCTGTCGGTGATCATCACCGCGCCATCCACATGGAAGCCATACTCGCCACCGCCCTGGTAGCGGTTGAAACGCGGGGGCAGGATACGCAGCGGCAGTGCGGCGGCGAAGAACAGCGGGTGCCGTTCCAATGCCGCCAGCACGATCCTGCCCAGCTCGACCTTCAGCGGTGAGGCGTCAGGCAACTGCTGGTTGCGCTTGACCTGCGCGCCCTGCACGCCCACGGTCTCGCGGCCGTCGGCCCAGTCCGCCGCCGCAAGCGCGCGCTGCAGGTGGGCCAGTTCGTCGGCAGTGAGGACATCGGGGACGTGCAGGAGCATGGCAGGGTCCTTGGTGGATCAGAAGCGGAAGTCCGCGCTGAACAGCACGCTGCGCGGGGCGCCCGGGGTGTAACGGTAGCCGCTCTTGTTGATCGCGGCCACATAGTCCTTGTCGAACAGGTTGTAGGCGTTCAAGCGCAGCACCAGGTGCTCGTTGATTTCATACGAGGCCACTGCGTCGTACACCGTGTACGACTTGGTGAACGCCGGGGTACCCACCGCGCCGTCGGTACCGCGGTGCATGCGGCCGGCGTAACGCACGCCACCGCCCACGGTCAGGCCGAACGGGAAGGTGTAGCTGGTCCAGCTGGTGAAGGTCGCACCCGGGGTGTAGGTCAGGTTGCGGGTGCCATCGGCGGCCACGTTGGCGCCTTCCTCCACTTCGGTATCCAGGTGGCTGTAGCCGGCCGACACCGACCAGTTCTCGGTGATGCGGCCCACGGTGGACACCTCGATGCCCTGCACCGACTTTTTGCCGGTCTGGGTCGGGTTGCCGGCATCGTCCAGCACCTGGGTGTTGATCTCGTTGCTGACTTCGGTCTTGAACAGCGCGACGTTGAAAGCGAGTGCGTCATCGAGGAACGCCCACTTGGTGCCCACTTCAAGCGTCTTGGCCTTCTGCGGGTCCAGGCTGGGGTTGTCGGCGCTGCTGGCCGAGCTGCTCAGCTGGAAGTTGCTGCCGCCCGGGGGCTGCTGGGACAGCGCGTAGTTGCCGTACAGGCTGACGATGTCGCCGACCTTGTACACCGCGCCCAGTTTCCAGTTGAGCAGGGTGTCGGAATGCTCCAGCGACGGGTTGGGAATCACCGTGCCCACCGGGTTGCTGCCGCACGCCGGGCCGCGCCCGCCGCACACCACCGCGCTCTGGTACTCGGTCTTGTAATGGTCCGCACGCAGGCCGGCGGTGACCAGGAAGCTGTCGGTGAAGTTCAGCGTATCGAACAGGTATACCGACGAGGTGGTGGTCTTGCCGCGGCTGTCGGCGCCGTTGTGCGCCCAGGTCAGGCCGGTGGCGTTCCAGTCCGGGGTGTACAGGTTGGCCGGCGACCAGGTGGTGCCGTTGGTGGCCGCCTGGCCGAAGCTCTTGAGCTCCTCGCGGGTGAACTCCACGCCGGTGCTCAGGTTGTGCACGATGCTGCCGGTGCTGAAATCCGCGCGCAGGTTGAGCTGGTCGGTGAGGATGGTGTTCTGCTGGTCCTTGAAGGTCGGCAGGCTGCGCGCGATGGTGTAAGTGTCCAGGTTGTTGCGGTCGGTGTAGCGGATGTTGCCGCTGGGGGCGCCGTTGGCCCCGCGCGTGCCGGTGCCCATGAACGCGGTGAGCAGATAGTCCTGGTCGGTGCGGCCCCAACGTGCGGTGTTGGTCAGGCGCACGTTGTCATTGAAGTCATGCTCGATGCGGAAGGTGGCCATCTTCGCGGTGACATCGTCATGGTCGGCGCGGGTGCCGTAGAAGTTCTCCGGGTTTACCGGACGGCCGGCCAGCTGTTCCAGCGTGGGCTGCGGGGTCCAGCCGGGCAGGCCGAGAGTGGGCACGCCGCCGTCGGGCACGTTCTGCTGGTCCACGTACAGCAGGTTGAGGATATAGCGGGTGCTGGTCCCCAGCCCGAACGCCAGGGACGGCGCGATGCCCCAGCGTGAGTTGTTGACGTGGTCGCGACCCGGCTGGTCGCTGTCCTGCCACATGGCATTCAGGCGCAGCGCGCTGGTGGCGCCCAGGGTCTGGTTCCAGTCGGCCGACGCGCGCTGCTGGCTGTCACTGCCGACCGATACGGTGCCACTCACTTCGTCATGCAGGTTGGCCTGCTTGCTCACCATGTTGATCGAACCGGTGGGCGCGGAGCGGCCGTTGTCGGTGCCGGCCGGGCCCTTGGATACTTCCACCTGTTCGGTGTTGAACACATCGCGCGAGATCGAGCCGACATCGCGCACGCCGTCCACGAAGATGCTGCTGGAAGTATCGAAGCCGCGCATGAAGATGCTGTCGCCGGTATTGGTGTTGCCGTTCTCGCCGACATAGAACGTGCCCACGCCCGGGCTGTTGCGCAGCGCATCGGTCAGTGTGGTGGCGCCCTGCTGGGTGAACAGGTCGCGGCTGATGATCTGGATGGTCTGCGGGGTGTCCTGCAGGGACTGGGTGAACTTGGGCGAGGCGACCTTGTCCACCTTGAAGCCGCGGGCAGCCTGCACCTGCACCTGGTCCAGCGTGCGCGGGGTGTCGCTGGCCGACTCGGCCTGGGCGGCCACCGGCAGCATGGCCAGGCTGAGCCCGGTGACGAGGCCGGCGGTGGCCAGGCTGGCGGCACTGCGTGCGGGGGAGGAATGCTTGCGGCTCTTGATCATGGTGGTGGTAGACCTGGAAACGGAATGAGGAATGCCGCCGGGCGCGCAGCGTGGGGCGCGCACGCAGGGGCGTGGACGGGAGATCGGGTACGGGGGTGCGACGTGCGGAAAAGCAGTCAGGAACTACGCGCGGGCCGGTGGGGCCTGGGACAGGTGCGAGCGCAGCGTGCGCGCAGGGATGGGGGTTGCATCCCATGGCGCCGCGGATGCGATGGCCACCAGGTCTGCGGCGGCGTCTGACGACGGCAGGGCAGCGGGTACCTTGCCCTGGCGACCGGGGTCGGGATCTTTCTCGACAACGGCTGACACGTGTACCGCGATGTCCCGCCGGTCGGGTACCGGTTTCCCGGATTGAAGTGCGGAGTCTGCAGACACCACCGGACCCGCTGGCCCTGGCCGATCTGCTGACAGCTGAGTCCCCAGCCAGCCGAGGATGCCCGCCAACAGGCACGCCAGCAGCACCGCACTCAGCAGCAGCGGGTCGGGGCGGGCAGCGGTGGCGTCACGGACGAGGGCCATGACGATAAATTAACAGAAACGATAATGATTCGCATCCACTATATGGTGCGAAGTGTCACAGAACCCTTCCCAAGCGGGGAACGGTTGTTCAGTTCTGTGAAATCAGTCGCGGTCGTCGCGGGTCCACACGGCGTCGTGTTCGCGCTTCACCGGAAACTTCGGCACCGCCGTATAGGCAGGGGCACACAGGGCACGGCCATCGCGCACATCGAAGCGCGCGCTGTGCAGCACGCACTCGATGCTGCCTTCCTCGGTATCGAACGTGCCCGATGACAGTTCGAATTCCTCATGGGTGCACTGGTCTTCAAGGGCGTACAGCTCGCCGTCCAGGTTGAACACCACGATCGGCGTACCGGTGACTTCGTCGAAAGTGCTCTTCATCTCGCCCGGCAGCAGCTCGGCCGTGGCGCAGACGAAGGTCCAGGTCCCGCTCATGCGTGGGCCGCCAGGGGCTTTTCCAGGATCTCGAAGCGCAGGTCATCGCGCTTGGGAATGCCGAAGCGCTCATCCCCGTAAGGGAACGGCTTCTTGATGCCGGTACGCTGGTAGCCACGGCGTTCGTAGAAGGCGATCAGCTCGTCGCGGATGTCGATCACCGTCATCTGCATCACCGGCACGCCCCATTCGCGCGCGGCGTGGGCTTCGGCCGCGTCCATCACCTGCTTGCCGATGCCGCCGCCCTGCTGGGCCGGGTCCACCGAAAACATGCCGAAGTAGCCCTTGCCGTGGTCGTCGGCCACATGCGCGCAGGCCAGCAGCTGGCCGTCGCGTTCGGCCAGCAGGACAGTGCTGCGCGGGCGCTCGATATCGGCTTGCAGGCCGGTTGCGTCAATGCGCGCGCCATCCAGCATGTCCGCTTCGGTGGTCCAGCCGGCGCGGCTGGTGTCGCCACGGTAGGCCGAGGTGACCAGGGTGATCAGGGCGGGAATGTCGGCCAGCGTGGCCGCACGGAAGGTCAGGGTACTCATGCCGTCATTCTAGAGCGGGGCGCTGGTGGCGGGTAGCAGGGGCGCTGCCTATGCAATGCCGGATTTCCATAGGAACTGTGCGTTGGCCGTGAGGGTCGGGCACTGTCAGGATCGTGCGGCTATGAAGCCCATTCTCCTGTCATGCGTGTTTATGTTGGCGCTGTCCGGCTGCGCTGAAGGGCCCCCGACGGACGATCGCTACCTGTCGCCCCGCCAGTTGGCGGCGGTCACCGCCGCCGCCAAGGATGACAACCTGGTGGCGATCAAGCGGCTGATCGCGCATTACGAAGCCACCCCCGGCAACGACGTGCCGGCCGCGCGCTGGCGGCAGCGCGCGCGCGACCTGGGCGACGTCCAGGAGCTCTACTACCAAGCGGCATCGCGTTTCGCTTCCGCGCGGGTGGCAAAGAGTGCAGAGGAGCGCTTCCGCCTGCTTGCCGAAGCCCTCGACGCGGCCAAGCGTGCCTACGAGCGCACCCCGGAACATGCCAACCTGCTGCTGGTCGAGCAGATCGAGCGAGAGATGCGAACGGCGCTCACTGAGTAGGGGACCTGCGCGCGCTCAGCGGATGAAGAACTCCACCGGGAACGATAGTTCCACTGGTGCCGGCCGGTCATCCGGCACGACGGGCAACGGCGCGGCGCGGCGGAAGGTTTCCAGTGCGGCCTGGTCCAGCATCGCGTACCCCGAGCTCTGTTCCACCGCCACAGAAAGCAGCTGGCCATCGCGGGCCAGGCTCACCCGCACCTGCACGATGCCCTCATGGCGGCGTGCACGTGCGGCGTGGGGATAGCGACGGAAGCGTTCCAGCCGCGCCATGACCCGGGCTTCCCAGCTGTCGCGGCCGGGCATGGTCTCGCTGGGGCCGGGCGGCAGCGGTGGGCTCGGCGGCGATGCAGCGACCGAGGCCTGATGCTGCAACGGTGCAGGCGAATCCGGCATGGGCTGCGGTGGGGCCGGTGGTGGAATCACCCAGCGCGCGGTCTCGCGCGTTGGTGTTTTCGGCAGATCGCGCGGCGGTTCCGGCTTCTGTCGCTGCAGGGTGGCCGCCACGCTCGGAGTGGGCGCCACGATGTCCTCCAGCGGCACTTCCGGCGCACGCGGCGGCAACAACACCAGCTGGGTGCGGTCGGCCGGCGGAGGAGGCAGGACCGGGGTGCCGCCGGCGTGGCCCCAGAGCAGCAGCGCGATGGCGGCGGCGTGGCCCAGCACCGTCAGGCCGCCGGCGAGCGTGCGGGCATGGCGTTCTGTGAACGAGGCGTGTGACCGCGCAACACCCGGTCGCATGTCACGCAGGTAATAGTGCAGCGGTGGGGTGCTCGCGGGACTTGGGGCGACCGACGACATCCAGCGACCTTAATGAGAAGGTTTCTCATTATTGCACAGGGGGCGGGGCGGCAGCGTGCGGCGCACGACCAACGGTCGTGCGCTACCAGGCGGACGGTCAGCCGAGGAGCTTGCGGACTTTGTTCAGCGCTGCGATGAAGCGCTCGATCTCTTCGTGCGTGTTGTAGAACGCCAGCGAGGCCCGGCAGGTTGCCGCCACGCCGTAGTACTGCAGCAGCGGGTGCGCGCAGTGCTGGCCGGAGCGGATGGCCACGCCTTCCAGGTCCAGCAGCGTCGCCAGGTCGTGTGCGTGCGCGCCTTCGATCAGGAACGACACCACTGCGGCCTTGTCCGGCGTGGTGCCGAAGATGCGCAGGCCGTCGATCTTGTTGAGCTCTTCGGTGAAGTGCGCCAGCAGTTCGCCTTCGCGCGCTTCGACGTGCTCCAGGCCCAGCGATTCCAGGTAATCCACTGCCACGCCCAGGCCGATGAAGCCGGCGATGTTCGGGGTGCCGGCTTCGAACTTGTGCGGGGCATCGTTGAACACGGTGCCCTCGAAGCTCACTTCCTTGATCATCTCGCCGCCGCCGAGGAACGGTGGCATGGCATCCAGATGCTCACGCTTGGCCCACAGCGCGCCGGTGCCGGTGGGGCCGCACATCTTGTGGCCGGTGATGGCGTAGAAGTCGCAGCCAATGGTTGCGATGTCGACCTTGCGGTGCGGCACGGCCTGCGAGCCATCCACCACGGTGATGATGCCGCGCTTGCGTGCTTCACGGCAGATTTCGCGCACCGGGTTGACCGTGCCCAGCACGTTGGAGACGTGGGCCACGGCAAGCAGCTTGACCTCGGGGGTCATGGCCTTGCGCAGGGCATCCAGGTCGAGTGCGCCGTCCGAGGTGATTTCGGCCACGCGGATGGTCGCACCGGTGCGCTGGGCCACCAGCTGCCACGGCACGATGTTCGCGTGGTGCTCCATGCGCGAGACGAGGATGACATCGCCGGCTTTCAGCCGCGGCAGGGCCCATGAATAGGCCACCAGGTTGATGGCGAAGGTAGTGCCGCTGCACAGGATGAGTTCGCTGGCGCGCACGTTGAGGAAGCGCGCCAGCTTGCTGCGTGCGCCTTCGTAGGCGTCGGTGGCCTCGGTGCCCAGCGCGTGCACCGCACGGCTGACGTTGGCGTTGTAGCGGCGGTAGAACTCATCCACCGCGCCGATCACCTGCACCGGCTTCTGGCCGGTGTTGGCATTGTCAAAGTACACCAGCGGCTTGCCGTGCACTTCCCGCATCAGCAGCGGGAAGTCCAGGCGCACGCGGTCCCAGTCGGGGGCGGCGAATGGGTCGGCTACCGGGCGCGGGGTGGAGAGGTTCATGCCACGCCTGCCTTGGCCAGCGCGAGGTCCAGCTGGCGGCGCAGCTGTTCGGTCAGGCGCGCGTCCAGCACGTTCAGCGGCTCATGGCAGAACGCGGCGCTGAGCAGCTGCTGCGCCTGCTCGGCCGGCAGGCCGCGCGAGCGCAGGTAGAACAGGGCGTTGGCATCGAGCTGGCCGACGGTGGCGCCGTGTGCGGCCTTCACCTCGTCGGCGTCGATCACCAGCGTGGGCTGGGTATCGATCTCGGCGTCGGCCGAGAGCAGCAGGTTCTTGTTGGACAGGTTGGCGTCGGTGCCATCGGCGCCGGCACGGATGTGGATGCCGCCGTGGAAGACCACGCGGCTGCGGTTGGCGGCCACGCCACGCCACACCATTTCCGAGGCGGTATCGCGCGCAATGTGTTCGATGCCCAGGCGGGTATCGACATGGCGGCGGCCGTTGCCGAGCAGCACGCCGTTGGCGGTCAGCTGGGCGTTGTCGCCTTCCAGGCGCACGTTGAGTTCGTGGCGGCTGAGCGCGGCGCCCAGCTCCAGGTCCACGCGGCGGTACTGCGCGTTGCGGGCCAGCACGGCATCGGTGCGCAGCAGCGCGGTGGCGCGGCTGCCATCGGCCTGCACGCGGGCGTGCGAGAGCACCGCGTCCTGGGCCAGGTGCACGTGCACCAGGGTGTTGCCCAGGTGTGCGGCATCGCCGGCATCCAGGTGATGCTCGACCACGCCCAGCGCGGCACCGGCCCGCAGTTCGATCAGGTGGCGGTGATGCCAGGCCAGGTCGCTGCCACCGGCGGCGCTGATGAAGACCAGCTGCAGCGGGGTTTCAACCTGCACGCCGTTGTCCACACGCACCAGCACGCCTTCATCGGCGAGGGCGGCGTTGAGGCGGGCGAAGACTTCTTCGCTGCGCTCGAAACGGCGGCCCAGGAAGCGCAGGGCTTCCTCACCGGCGGCCAGCGCCGAGGACAGGGTCTGCACCTGCACGCCGGCCGGCAGCGCCGACACGTCACTGTGCGCGGCGGACGGGCGGCCGTTGACGAACACCAGCCGCGGCGACGGAATGTCGGCCAGCAGGGCAGGGTCGATCTCGGGCGCGGCCAGCGGCGCGGGCTGGAACGTACGGCGTTCGAGCTGGCGCAGCGAGGTGTACTTCCAGGCTTCGCTGCGCGGGCCCGGCAGGCCGGCCTGCAAAGCGGCATCGAGCTCGGCGCGGCGGGCGTCGCTGCCGCAGAAGCCGGCGGCCAGGGAATCGAGCAGGGCGCTCATCAGACCGCTGCCTCCGGCACCACGCGGTCCTTCAGGAAGTAGTAGCCGTGGGCTTCCAGTTCCAGGGCCAGTTCGGGGCCGCCGCTCTGCACGATCTTGCCATCGGCCAGCACGTGCACCACGTCCGGCTTGATGTAATCGAGCAGGCGCTGGTAGTGGGTGATGACCAGGAACGAACGGTCCGGCGAGCGCAGCGCGTTGACGCCGTCGGCCACGCTCTTGAGCGCGTCGATGTCCAGGCCGCTGTCGGTCTCGTCCAGGATCGCCAGCTTCGGCTCGAGCACGGCCAGCTGGAAGATCTCGTTGCGCTTCTTCTCGCCACCGGAGAAGCCTTCGTTGACGCCACGGTGCAGCAGCTCATCCTTCAGGTGCAGCACAGCCAGCTTCTGGCGCACCAGCTTGAGGAACTGCATGGAATCGAGTTCTTCCTCGCCGCGCGCCTTGCGCTGGGCGTTGAGCGCGGCGCGCAGGAAGTAGGTGTTGTTCACGCCGGGGATTTCCACCGGGTACTGGAAGGCCAGGAACAGGCCGGCCGCGGCGCGTTCTTCCGGGGCCAGCTCGAGCAGGTCGCGGCCTTCGAACTGCACGCTGCCTTCGCTCACGTCATAGCCTTCGCGGCCGGCCAGCACGTTGCCCAGGGTGGACTTGCCCGCGCCGTTGGGGCCCATGATGGCGTGCACCTGGCCTGGCTTCACGTCCAGCGACAGGCCCTTGAGGATTTCCTTGTCGCCGATGCGGGCGTGGAGGTTGTCAATCTTCAGCATGATACGAATCCAGTAGTGCCACGCCCTGCGTGGCAAAAAAAATCAAACGAAGGCGCGACCGATCAGCCCACGGAACCTTCAAGGGAGACTTCCAACAGCTTCTTGGCTTCCACCGCAAACTCCATCGGCAGCTCGCGGAACACCTGCTTGCAGAAGCCATCGACGATCATCGAAACCGCGTTTTCCTGGTCGATGCCACGCGCGCGGCAATAGAACAGCTGGTCATCGGAAATCTTCGACGTGGTGGCTTCGTGCTCCACCGTAGCGCTCGGGTTCTTCACCTCGATGTACGGGAAGGTGTGCGCGCCGGAGGTCTTGCCGATCAGCAGCGAATCGCACTGGGTGTAGTTGCGCGCGCCCTCGGCATTGCGGTCCACCTTGACCAGGCCACGGTAAGTGTTCTGGCCACGGCCGGCGCTGATGCCCTTGCTGACGATCTTGCTCTTGGTGCGCTTGCCGATGTGGATCATCTTGGTGCCGGTGTCGGCCTGCTGGCGGTGGTGGGTCAGCGCCACGGAGTGGAACTCGCCCACCGAGTCATCGCCCAGCAGCACGCAGGACGGGTACTTCCAGGTGATCGCCGAACCGGTTTCAACCTGGGTCCAGGTGACCTTGCTGCGCGCGCCACGGCATTCGGCACGCTTGGTGACGAAGTTGTAGATGCCGCCCACGCCGTTCTCGTCACCGGGATACCAGTTCTGCACCGTGGAATACTTGATCTCGGCATCTTCCAGCGCCACCAGCTCGACCACCGCGGCGTGCAGCTGGTTCTCATCGCGCATCGGCGCGGTGCAGCCTTCCAGGTAGGACACGTACGCCTTGTCCTCGCAGATGATCAGGGTGCGCTCGAACTGGCCGGTGTGGCCGGCGTTGATGCGGAAGTAGGTGCTCAGTTCCATCGGGCAGCGCACGCCCTTGGGGATGAACACGAAGCTGCCGTCGGAGAACACCGCCGAATTCAGCGCGGCGAAGTAGTTGTCGCCCACCGGCACCACGCTGCCCAGGTACTGCCTGACCAGTTCGGGGTGTTCCTTGATGGCTTCGGACATGGAGCAGAAGATCACGCCCTTTTCGGCCAGTTCCTTGCGGAAGGTGGTACCGACCGAGACCGAATCGAACACCGCGTCCACCGCCACGCCGGCCAGTTTGGCGCGCTCGTGCAGCGGCACGCCCAGCTTGTCGTAGGTATCCAGCAGTTCCTTGGGGACGTCATCCAGCGAAGCGTACTTCGGGCCCTTGGGCGCGGAGTAGTAGCTGAGTGCCTGCAGGTCGATCGCGGCGATCTGCAGCTTGGCCCAGTTCGGCATCGGCATGGTCAGGAAGTGGCGGTAGGCGTCCAGGCGCCACTGCGTCATCCATTCCGGCTCGTCCTTCTTGGCCGACAGGGCACGGATGGTGTCCTCGTCCAGGCCGGGCGGCAGCGAATCCGATTCGATGTCCGTGATGAAGCCGGCCGAATACTTGCGGCCGAGCTGCTCGTGGATCTCGCGGTTGGGGGTATCGCCGGGGGCGACGGTGTCGAGGGTATCGGTGGCCATGGGGGCTGCCTGTGGATCAGGAGACGACATCCGCCGCGATCACGCGGCGGGGGGCGTCAACAAGGGGAAGAGGGGGCAGGATCTGCGCCAGGGTGACCTTGCGCAGGGCGTCGGACACCACGTCGTTGATCATCCGCCAGCTGCTGCGCGCGCCGCACTGCAGCTCGCGTCCGCACTGGCTGTGGTCGTGCGCGCACTCGGTCAGGCCCAGCGGGCCCTCCATGGCTTCGACGATCTCGAACAGGCTGATCTGGTCCGGGCGGCGGGTCAGCCGGTAGCCGCCGCGCACGCCGCGCAGCCCTTCCACCAGCCCGGCCTGGGCCAGCGGCTTGAGCAGCTTGCTCACGGTGGGCGGCTCGAGGCTGGCAAATTCGGCCAGTTCGGTCGCGCTGAGCACCTCGCCCGGTCGGGCGGCAAGGACGGTCAGGACGACGGTGGCGTAATCGGTAAGCTTGGTGACGCGGAGCATGGGGAGGGCAGAGCCATAAAGCGGACTGAAATTGTACGCTTTTATGCCCGGGCATCCAACCCGTCCCGTTCAGCTGCTTCAGGCGCAGGTCCAGGCAAGCCGGCTTGCCGCCGTGGTTGGGCAATCACAAAGATTAAGCGAGAATCGACCATCCCACTGCAATGGTCACTCAGATGCCCAAGAAGATCCAAGCCCGCAAGTCGACCATCCACGGCAACGGTGTGTTCGCGCTGGCGCCCCTCAAGAAGGGTGAGCGGGTGATCCAGTACAAGGGCCTGCTGCGCAGCCATGCCGACGTGGATGCTGATGATACCGGGGACGTCGAAAGCGGTCACACCTTCCTGTTCACCCTGAACGACGATTACGTCATTGATGCCAATTACAAAGGCAACGATGCGCGCTGGCTGAATCACAGCTGCGACCCCAACTGTGAGGCCGTCATTGAGGAAGCCGAGGGCGACAACCGCCGTGACGACAAGGTGTTCATCGAGGCGATCAAGGACATCAAGCCGGGTGAAGAGCTGACGTACAACTACGGCATCACCCTCGCCGAGCGCCATACCCCCCGATTGAAGAAGATCTGGGAATGCCGTTGCGGCTCGAAAAAGTGCACCGGGACGATGTTGCAGCCGAAGCGGTAACGCCGATTACGCTGCCTGCACATTGTGGTCACCCTGCGCCAATGGACGCATCTGCATGGTGGCGGTTCCCCCATTGAAGGAGCCGCCCATGGCACATGATCTCAACGGCAAACGCGTCGCCATCCTCGCCAGCGATGGTTTTGAGCAATCCGAACTGCAGGAGCCAAAGCGGCTGCTGGAATCCTGGGGTGCCACGGTGACCGTGGTCGCGCCGGGTGACGCGGGCAAGATCCGCGGATGGAAGGAGAAGGACTGGGGTGACAGCGTAACTGTGGACCAGCCGCTTTCCGGCGCCAGCGCCGACAACTATGACGCGCTGGTGTTGCCCGGCGGCGTGATCAACCCCGACACGCTTCGCACCCAGGCCCCCGCGCTGGCCTTCATCACCGCGTTCGCCTCGGCCGGCAAGCCGGTCGCGGCAATCTGCCATGGGCCCTGGCTGCTGGTGGAAACCGGACTGGCCAAGGGACGGAAGGTGACGTCGTGGCCGTCGCTCAAGAGCGACCTTTCCAACGCCGGTGGACAGTGGACCGACCAGGAGGTCGTGGTCGATAACGGCGTGATCACCAGCCGCAAGCCTGACGACATTCCGGCGTTCTCCGACGCCGTGGCCAAGGCACTGGCTGCGTGACTGACGACGCGGTGGCGCCGCCAGGCGCCACCGCAGATGGCGCCTACCTGCCCAGAACCCCGGACGGCATCATCGCGCCCAGATCCTGGTTGAAGGTGACGACAAGCTTGCCATTCTGTACCTGCGCCGACTGCACCTGGAGATTGCCAAGCAGCGCCGCGATGGTCGGGTCGATCCTGTAGATCGGCTCGCGACGCGCGTAGTCGACGAGGAACGCGTTGAGCAGTTCGCGTGTACGTGAGTCGAGCCTGCCCCCGTTGTTGGCCGGGGTGAAGTCGTCAACGGTGGGCTGGTCGAGGTGGAAACCCTGGGTCTGCGCGTCATAGCGCAGGCCGCTGCTCAGCTTGACCTTGCCCAGCGGCGACGGTGGGCTCCCGGCGGTGGCCAGCGCGACGTCAAGATCCAGGTCCAGCCGGTTGCCCTGCGGCAGGGTGAGCCTGGGGTGGCTCATGGTCATCGCGATCAGGCCACCGAGGGCGTCCTGGGTACGCGGGAAACTGCCGTCCAGGTAGTGCTGGACATCACTGGCGCCGACCGACAGGCTGCGGCCGGAAACGCTCGGGGCGGCCTGTGCGCCGACCGCGGCGGCAATCAGGACCGCACAGGCGGCAATGCGGGTGAACACGGGGCGTAGCTTCATGGTGGCCGGGCGCTGGTAGGAGACCCCGACACGATAGCGCGTTGGCCTGAATCGGCGCTTCATGGGCGCAGCCACGCAGGGCGTGGCTCTACCAGGGATTGCGCCGTCAGGTCCGTAGAGCCACGCCCTGCGTGGCTGCACCGCAGTCAATCGAGCGCCGGCTGCAGCGAGGCGCTGAGAATTTCCCAGCCGCTGCCGTCCGGGCGCGGTTGCAGGCGGTACCAGCCGGTGTAACGGAATGTACCCTCGGCGGTGATCGCGCGGATGCTTACCGGGACCTCGCGCAGCCGCGACGGCTGGGCGGTGTCGCGGGCGATGGGGCTTTCCGTGTCCAGGCGCAGGTTGCGCAGCTGCGGGATGCTGCGCAGCACGGCGTCGTCCGGGCGTGCGCTGGTGTGGCCGCCGCTCCAGAACGCATCGGAGCTTTTGCGATCGCTGCCCAGCAGAGCGTAGATGTAGTTGCGGACGGTGATGGTTTCGCTCGGCGCATCCGGTGCTACCGCGCTCAATACCGGCGGGGCCATGGCGGCCACGCCTTCGCCCTGCGCCGGAGCCGGCGCGGCGGATGCGGCGGCAGCATCGGTCGCCGCCGTGCCCGCAGGCGTTTCGGTCGGCGCCGGATCTGGCTGGCACGAACACCCGGCAAACAGCAGCGGCAACAGGAACATGACTCGACGCATGGCACACCCTCCCCGGTGGAGGGAAGAGTGTAGCGGGGGTTCAGGGCGTGCGCTGGATCGCATCCAGGGCGGTGAGCACCTCGTCCAGTTTCGGCTGCAGTGCGGTCAGCGGGTGCGTGGGTTCGTCGGCATGGCGCTGGGCAAGGTCCTGCAGCAGCTGGGTGGCGACGATGGCCGCGGCGCGCTCGTCGCCGCTCAGGCCGGCCGGGCGGCGCGCCGCTTCCAGCAGCCGCATCCAGTCCTGCTGGGCGCGGTGTTCCAGTTCGATCGTGCAGCGTCCGCTGCACTGCAGCCCGTCCTTTTCGATCGGAGTAACGGTGATGCGATAGCGTTGCGAGGGGCTGGCCATGGCGGTGCACTGTGGGGGGATGGGCCCACCTTAGGCGTGGCGACGGGGCCGGGCGACAGGCGCGGCCGCACGCAGTGTTCCACCTTGTACGTTCCGGGTTTGCGCGTATCGGCCGCGAGGGCCGTGGCAGCTGGGTCTGCGCGGGCGTACCCGGCGCAGGCAGAGTTTGGCAACGCTGTGTTTCGCTACGCGTGCACTGCCCCAAAAGAGAACGGGACGGCAATGGCCGTCCCGTCCGGGTGCTGTAGGATGCGCGCTGATCAGAGCGCAGCGTCCTTGAGCTTCTTGAGCGGACGCACCTTCAGCTTGGTGGTGGCCGGCTTGGCGGCGAACCATTGCTCTTCCTTGGTGAACGGGTTGATGCCCTTGCGCTTCGGCTTGGCCGCGACGCTGACGGTGGTGATCTTCAGCAGGCCCGGCAGGGTGAAGCTGCCCGCGCCCTTCTTGTGGACCGAGGAGGCCACTGCGGTTTCCAGCGAGGCCAGCACAGCGCGGACGTCCTTGGCCACAACGCCAGAGGCTTCGGCGATGTGTGCAACCAGGCCGGACTTGGTCAGCACTTCCTTGATCGGCTTCGGAGCGGCCGGCTTTGCGGCGGTCTTCGTAGCGACTTTCTTCGCTGCCTTCTTCGGGGCAGCCTTCTTAGCGGTCTTTGCCATGGTTTCCTGTTCCGTGATCGGTTGGTTGGGTGGTCGCGCCGAACCCATCGGCAAGCGAAATGTAGGGCAACAACGCGGCGCCGCCAATAGGCAAACGCATAAAAATTCGGCTTTTCTGCGTTTGCGGTTACTGCGGTGCATCAGGACATGCCCAGAAAAGCGGTCCGTGCGGTGCGGCTGCAGCGGAGGGTCAGGCCGGGGCGACGACCAGGGATTGCGCGGAAACTCCTTGAAAACAGCACTTTGCAAAAGGTCGAGCGTCATGCGTGGCAGGCAGGGGGAGCCTGGGTGCGGCCGCACGCCGCAGGTGGGCAGGCCAGACACGGTGCTAACGCCTGGCGGTCTACGCTGGTGCTGCCATTCACCCAATGAGGAACAAACGATGGGCATTTCGCGTCACGCCACTGCGCACTGGGAAGGTGACCTCAAGACAGGCAAGGGACAACTGAGCACGCCGCAGAGTGGCCTGCTGGACAAGACCCGCTATGCCTTCAGCAGCCGCTTCGGCGACGAAAAGGGCACCAATCCGGAAGAACTGATCGCCGCCGCGCATGCCGGCTGCTTCACCATGGCGCTGTCGGCCAAGCTCACCGAGGCCGGCTTTGTTCCCACCTCGCTGGACACTGAAGCCAAGGTCGACCTGTCGATGGAAGGTGGCCCACAGCTGTCGCAGATCACACTCACGGTCAAAGCAGTCGTCCCCAACATCGACGCGACCCAGTTCCGCGCCATCGCCGATGATGCCAAGCAGAACTGCCCGGTATCCAAGGCGCTGAGTGCGGTGCCGATCAGTCTGGAGGCAGAGCTGGTTGCCGGTTGAGTTGATCCGGGTGCCGACGCCACGTCGGCACCCACAGCGACCCCGTCGAGACACGCCATGCGTGTCCCACGTGAACCCGATACCGCACAGGACACGCGTGGCGTGTCTCTACCAGGTGATCGTGCCCTGGATCACCGTCTGCACCTGGCCGCCGGACCATACGTCACCTTGGGAGTCCACATGCAGGGTCAGTCGTGCGTCGTGGCCGACCTCGCGGCCCTGGCTGACCACGTAACTCCCGTCCACGCCGGGCAGGGCACTGCGGCTGTCCAGCCACGCGGCCAGCACCGCATTGGCCGCGCCTGACGCGGCATCCTCGAACCGGCGGCCGTTACCCACGAACGCGCGTACGGCGAGCTGGTACGCGGCGCCCGTGCTGCGGGCATAGGCGAACACGCCCATGCTGTCGGTGCTTTCGGCCAGCGCGGCGACCGCGTCCCAGTCCGGTGACAGGGCGCGCAACGCCGCTTCATCCGCCAGCTCCACCACCCACCAGCTGCGGCCGCCGGACATGCGTGCCGGCGGCAACGGGCCCAGCGCCCAGCCGGCCAGCGCGGCGCGCAGCCGCAGATCGTCTGCCGTGGTCACTTCGGCCACCGCCGCGCGCGGGGTGCGGATGGCGATGCTGCGGGTGGCGCCTTCGCCCACCACCCGCAGGGGCAGCGCGCCGGCGATGCCGTCCTGGACCAGCACGCCTTCCACCGGCGCGGCCAGGCCTGCGTCCAGCACCGCATGCGCTGTGCCGACACTGGGGTGGCCGGCGAAAGGCACTTCCTTCTGCGGGCTGAACATGCGGATGCGATAGCTGGCGCCCGGGGCCTGCGGAGCGAAAACGAAGGTGGTTTCCGGCAGGCGGGTCCAGCGGGCGATGGCCTGCATGTGCGCGTCGTCCAGGCCCTCCGCATCCAGGACCACGGCCAGCGGATTGCCCGCGCCGGGATAAGGGGAAAATACGTCAAGCTGCAGGAAACGGCGGGCGGTCATGGCGGGTCGGTGTGGCGGAACGGTCCGGCAGCTTAACAAGCCCTGCCGGGCCGTGGCTTGGCATAGAATCAGAGGTTCGGCCCGGCGTGCCGGGTCGATCCCCCCACTACCTACCCATTCCTACCTCCATGTCAGCTTCCCCCCTTGTCGATCGCTGGATCGTACTGAAGTTCGGCGGCACCTCCGTGTCGCGTCGTCACCGCTGGGACACGATCGGGAAGCTGGCGAAAAAACGTGCGGAAGAAACTGGTGCGCGCGTGCTGGTGGTGGTGTCGGCCCTGTCCGGGGTGACCAATGAACTGACCGCGATCGCCGATGGCGCCGCCGACAGCCGCGCCCGCGTGGATGCGCTGGTGGCCCGCCACCGTGAGTTCCTGGCCGAGCTCGAGCTCGACCCCAGCGCGCTGGATGTGCGCCTGGCCGCACTGCAGGCCCTGCTGGACGAGCCGCGCGCGGCCGCGCGCCCGTTGGAATGGCAGGCCGACGTGCTGGGCCAGGGCGAACTGCTGTCCTCCACCATCGGCGCGGCCTACCTGCGCGCCAGCGGCCTGGATTTCGGCTGGATGGACGCCCGTGAGTGGCTGCAGGCGCTGCCGCCCCAGCCCAACCAGAGCGACTGGTCGCAACGCCTGTCGGTGAATTGCCAGTGGCGTTCGGACGCTGAGTGGGCGGCCGGCTTCCGCGCCCAGCCGACCCGCATGCTGATCACCCAGGGGTTCATCTCGCGCCACGCCGATGGCGGCACCGCCATCCTTGGCCGCGGCGGTTCGGATACCTCGGCCGCATATTTCGGCGCGCTGCTGGGCGCCAGCCGCGTGGAAATCTGGACCGACGTGCCGGGCATGTTCAGCGCCAACCCGAAGGACGTGCCCGATGCCCGCCTGCTGACCCGCCTGGATTATTACGAGGCCCAGGAAATCGCCACCACCGGCGCCAAGGTGCTGCACCCGCGTTCGATCAAGCCGTGCCGCGATGCCGGCGTGCCGATGGCGATCCTGGACACCGAACGCCCGGAGCTGCCGGGCACCAGCATCGACGGCAACGCTGCACCGGTGCCGGGGGTGAAGGCGATCAGCCGCCGCAACGGCATC
Organism: Stenotrophomonas sp. NPDC047960; assembly: GCF_043204395.1. Classification (NCBI taxonomy): domain Bacteria; kingdom Pseudomonadati; phylum Pseudomonadota; class Gammaproteobacteria; order Lysobacterales; family Lysobacteraceae; genus Stenotrophomonas; species Stenotrophomonas sp. NPDC047960. The sequence goes on from NZ_JBIDBX010000001.1 coordinate 290,665, forward strand.
GTGCTGGTGTCGATGGAAGGCATCGGCATGTGGCAGCAGGTCGGCTTCCTGGCCGACGTGTTCGGGCTGTTCAAGAAGCACGGGCTGTCGGTGGACCTGATCGGTTCGGCCGAAACCAACGTCACCGTGTCGCTGGATCCGTCCGAAAACCTGGTCAATACCGATGTGCTGGCCGCGCTGTCGGCTGACCTGTCGCAGATCTGCAAGGTCAAGATCATCGTGCCGTGCGCGGCGATCACCCTGGTCGGCCGCGGCATGCGGTCGCTGCTGCACAAGCTGTCGGACGTGTGGGCGACCTTCGGGCGCGAGCGCGTGCACATGATTTCGCAGTCGTCCAACGACCTCAACCTGACCTTCGTCATCGACGAGGCCGACGCCGACGGCCTGCTGCCGATCCTGCACGCCGAGCTGATCGACAGCGGTGCCATGCCGGTGGAAGAGGGCGAGGTGTTCGGCCCGCGCTGGCGTGAGATCGCCGGCACCATCCGCCCGCGCGAAACCGCCTGGTGGCGGGGCCAGCGCGAGCACCTGCTGCACCTGGCCCAGGCCGGTACGCCGCGCTACGTGTACAACCTGGGCACGGTGCGCGCGCGCGCCCGTGCGCTGGCTGCGATCAAGCCGATCGACCAGCGTTACTATGCGATCAAGGCCAACAGCCACCCGGCCATCCTGGAGCTGCTGGAGCAGGAAGGCTTCGGCCTGGAATGCGTATCGCATGGCGAACTCAAGCACGTGTTCAACGTGCTGCCGACGCTGTCGCCGCGCCGGGTGCTGTTCACCCCGAGCTTCGCGCCGCGCACCGAATACGAAGCGGCGTTCGCGCTGGGCGTGACGGTCACTGTGGACAACGTGGAAGCGCTGCAGCGCTGGCCGGACCTGTTCCGCAACCGCGAGCTGTGGCTGCGCGTGGACCTGGGCCGTGGCGAAGGCCATCACGCCAAGGTCCGCACCGGTGGCAAGGATTCCAAGTTTGGCCTGCCGATCGCCCGCGTGGACGAGTTCGTGCGCCTGGCCGAAGACCTCGGCACCCGCGTGGTCGGCCTGCACGCGCACTTGGGCAGCGGCGTGGAAACGGCGCAGCACTGGCGCCTGATGTGCGACGAACTGGCCGGGTTCGCGCGCCGGATCGGCAGCGTGGAAACCATCGATATCGGCGGCGGGCTGCCCATTCCATACAGCGATGACGACGAGCCCTTCGACCTCGACGCCTGGGCCGCCGGTCTTGCCGAGGTCAAGGCGGTGCACCCCGCGTTCCGCCTGGCGATCGAACCGGGTCGCTACCTGGTGGCCGAATCGGGCGTTCTGCTCACTACTGCCACCCAGGTGGTGGAGAAGGACGGCATCCGGCGCGTAGGCCTGGATGCGGGCATGAACACGCTGATGCGCCCGGCGCTGTACGACGCCTGGCACGACATCGAGAACCTCAGCCGCCTGGGTGGGTATGCCGAGGCATTGTTCGACGTGGTCGGCCCTATCTGCGAATCCAGCGATGTATTCGGCAAGCGCCGCCGGCTGCCGGTCTCCACCGCGCCGGACGATGTGATGCTGATCGCCGATGCCGGCGCCTACGGGTACGTCATGGCCAACACCTACAACCAGCGCGAGCTGCCGCGCGAGGACATCATCGACGATGTGCCTTGAGCGCCTCCCGCTGGTTTCCCTTAATGCCTCACCGGATACGCCATGACTGCTTTCGATAAACACCAGGTTGCCTGTTTCCGCTTCGTCCGTTGCGACTTCGCCGCGGATACCGGTGTGGCACAGCTGGTCTATGCCTTCGACGACGGCCCGGAGCTGGTCGAGACGGTCAGCATTCCCGGTGCGCCGTTCGTGCTGGACGGCGCTCGTGCCGAGGCCGTGCAGCGGGCGCTGCGCCTGCTGCACCTGTTCGCAGGCGTCAGCTATTACAAGGCCGCGGTACCCGAGCAGGTCCGGATCGACAGCTACAGCATCGATGCCGATACCGCCGCGCTGGTGGAAACGGTGTACCTCAACGGGCTGGGCGAGTTCGCCTACCGCAACGGGCTGAACCTGCGCGGGCGGTTCCGCCTGCCGGTGGACGGCCCGGCGTTCAACGCGCCGGCCGTGGGCCTGCGCGGGCACGCACTGGTGGCCATTGGCGGCGGCAAGGATTCGCTGGTCAGCATTGAAGCGCTGCGCACGCTGGGCATTCCCGAAACGGTGACCTGGATCGGCGGTTCGCAGCTGATCCGCGCCTGCGCCGAACGCACCGGCCTGCCGATGCTCAACATCGGCCGCACGCTGGCCCCGGAGCTGTTCGAACTCAACCGCCAGGGCGCCTGGAACGGGCATATCCCGGTCACCGCAGTGAACTCGGCGATCATGGTGCTGGCCTCGCTGCTGCAGGGCGTGGACCAGGTGGTGTTTTCCAACGAACGTTCGGCCAGCTACGGCAGCCAGATTCCGGGAACCGGTGAAGTGAACCACCAGTGGTCCAAGGGCTGGGCCTTCGAGCAGGCTTTTGGCGAACACCTTGAGAAGCACGTGGCGGCTGACCTGCATTACTACTCGCTGCTGCGCCCGCTGTCGGAGCTGGCGGTGGCGCGCCAGTTCGCGAAGACCGACTTCTACGACGCGCACTTCTCCAGCTGCAACCGCAACTTCCATATCCTGGGCGAGCGTCCGGTGAACCGCTGGTGCGGTGTCTGCCCGAAATGCCATTTCGTGTTCCTGGCGCTTGCCCCGTTCATGCCCAAGACCCGGCTGGTGCGCATCTTCGGCCGTAACCTGCTGGACGACATGGAACAGGCTGGCGGCTTCGATGCGCTGCTGGAATTCCAGGACCACAAGCCGTTCGAATGCGTGGGCGAAGGCCGCGAATCGCGTGCGGCGATGGCCACCCTGGCAGCGCGTCCGGAATGGAACGAGGACGCGCTGGTGAAGCGTTTCATCCAGGAGATCCAGCCGCAGCTGGACGGCGCCGAACTGCGGATCGAACCGTTGCTGGTGCTGGAAGGCGAGCACCGGATCCCAGCGGCGATCTGGGAGCGCCTGCGTGCGAATTTCGCAGCTTGAAGGCAAGCGCGTAGCGCTATGGGGCTGGGGGCGTGAGGGGCGTGCGGCATTCGCCGTGCTGCGCCAGCGCCTGCCGGGCCTGGCGCTCACCTTGTTCTGTCCTGAGTCCGAAGCCGCTGCCGCGCGCGCCGAGGCCGGCGATGCACTGCAGGTGCGTTCGGATGTCAGCAGTGCGTCACTGGCCGGGTTCGAGGTGGTGATCAAGTCGCCGGGGATCAGCCCCTATGGCGAGGCTGCGGTCGCGGCGGCTGCGCAGGGCACGCAGTTCATCGGGGGTACGTCGCTGTGGTTTGCCGAGCACGCCGATGCCGAAGGCACCGTGCGCGATACCGTGTGCGTGACCGGCACCAAGGGCAAGAGCACCACCACCTCGCTGCTGGCGCACCTGCTGCGCGCATCGGGTGCGCGGACCGGGCTGGTGGGCAACATCGGCCTGCCGCTGCTGGAGGTGCTGGACCCGCAGCCGGCACCGGATTACTGGGCGGTGGAACTGTCCAGTTACCAGACCGCCGAAGTGGCGCGCAGCGGGGCGCACCCGCAGGTGGCGGTGGTGCTGAACCTGTTCCCCGAGCACCTGGACTGGCACGGCAGCGAAGCACGCTACATCCAGGACAAGCTGGCGCTGGTGACCGGCGCGGCACCCCGCATCGCCGTGCTCAACGCGGCGGATCCGCACTTGGCCGCGCTGTCGCTGCCGGACAGCGAGGTGGTGTGGTTCAACCAGCCGCAGGGCTGGCACATGCGCGGCGAGTGGGTGTATCGCGGTGGGCAGCAGGTGTTCGATACCGCGAACACCCCGCTGCCCGGCCGGCATAACCGCGGCAACCTGTGCGCGGTGCTGGCGGCGATCGAGGCGCTGGGTCTGGATGCGGTGGCGCTTGCGCCGGCGGTGCAGGATTTCCGGCCGCTGCCCAACCGCCTGCAGACCATCGGCAACCGCGAGGGCCTGCGCTTCGTCAACGATTCCATCAGCACCACCCCGCACGCCAGCCTGGCGGCGCTGGAATGCTTTACCGGCCAGCGCATCGCGCTGCTGGTGGGCGGGCATGACCGGGGGCTGGACTGGCACGATTTCGTGGGCCACATGGCGCACGACGTGCCGCCGGTGGAGATCGTCACCATGGGCGCCAATGGCCCGCGTATCCATGCGCTGCTGCAGCCGCTGGCCGATGCCGGGCGGTTCGGCCTGCATGCGGCGGGGGACCTGGATGAAGCGGTCCGTCTGGCGCAGGCCGCGCTGGGTGGGCAGGGCGGGGTGGTGTTGATGTCGCCGGGCGCGCCGAGCTACGGCGTGTACCGCGATTACGTCGCCCGCGGCCGCCATTTCGCCGAGCTGGCCGGGTTCGACCCGGACCAGATCACCGCCATCCCGGGGATTGGGATCGCCTGACTGGTCGCAGCCACGCAGGTCGGTTCGCGACCGCGCCGGGCCTGGCTGTGACACGCATGGCGTGTCACTACGATCCTTGGTCGAGCGACCCGGTACAGTGTGCCTTTCCCCGAAGGAGCAGGCGCATGAAGCAGCAATGGCAGTGGGGTGCGGCACTGGTGCTTGGCATGACGGCGTTGCCGGCGATGGCGGCGATGCAGGCCAAGCCGGTGGAGTGGAAGCACGAAGGCACCACCTTCAGCGGGGTGCTGGTGTACGACGACGAAGACAACGACAAGCGCCCCGGCCTGGTGATGGTGCCGAACTGGAAGGGCGTGAACGAGTCGGCCATCGCCAAGGCCAAGCAGTTGGCCGGTGATGACTACGTGGTGCTGGTGGCCGACGTGTACGGCAAGGGCGTGCGCCCGAAGACCGACGCCGAGGCCGGCCCGGTGGCGACCCAGCTGCGCAATGACCGCCCGGTGCTGCGTGCCCGCGCGCTCAAGGCGCTGGAGGTGCTCAAGGCCCAGGCCGGCAATGCGCCGCTGGATGCCACCAGGATCGGCGCGGTCGGATTCTGCTTCGGCGGCACCACGGTGCTGGAGCTGGCCCGTGCCGGTGCGCCGCTGGCTGGCGTGGTCAGCCTGCATGGTGGGCTGGGTTCGCCGTTGCCGGCCAAGGCCGGTGGCACGCATCCGTCAGTGCTGGTGCTCAATGGCGCCGACGACAAGGGCATCAGCAAGGAGGACATCGCCAGCTTCGAGCAGGAGATGAACGCAGCCAAGGTCGATTGGGAGTTCACCAACTACAGCGGGGCGGTGCACTGCTTTGCCGAAGCCGATGCCAACAACCCGCCGGGCTGCCTGTACAACGAGCGGGCGGCGAAGCGGGCGTGGAAGAGCCTGGATACGTTCTTTGAAGGGTTGTTCGAGCGGCGGTGATTTCGCTGCGGACGGGGTCACGACCAACGGTCGTGACCTACCGTCGTAACCCTCGGTAGCCGACGAAAAGAACGGCAGGAGCCGTTCGCAACGATGCGAAGCGACGGCCCGAAGGGTGCCCAACAGGATGGCGGGCATACCGTTGTTCGTCGCGCGAATGCCTCAATGCGAGCGCTGCACCGCGTAGCGGGCCAGGCCGCGCAGCGCGGCCACGGCATCGTTGTCGGCCAGGCCATCGAGCGCGCGCTCGGCGGCGTCGGCATATTCCTCGGCGCGGCGGCGGCTGTATTCCAGCCCGCCGGTGGCGTGGATGGCGGCCAGCACTTCCGGCATCGCATCGGCGTCGCCGTTCTGCACGATCCCGCGCAGGCGCTCGCGGGTGGTGGCATCGGAATGGGCCATGGCGTGGATCAGCGGCAGGGTCGCCTTGCCTTCGGCCAGGTCGTCGCCCAGGTTCTTGCCCAGCTCGTCGGCGTTGGCCGAGTAGTCCAGCACATCGTCGGCGATCTGGAACGCGTAGCCCAGGTGCATGCCGTAATCGTACAGGGCCTGCTGGGTGGCCGCGTCCACGCCGCTGGCCAGTGCGCCCAGGCGGGTGCCGGCGGCGAACAGCACGGCGGTCTTGCGTTCGATCACGCGCAGGTAGGCGGCTTCATCGGTGTCGGGGTTGTGTACGTGGAGCAGCTGCAGGACTTCGCCTTCGGCGATGCGGTTGGTGGTATCGGCCAGGATCTGCATGACCTGCATGCGGTCCAGTTCGACCATCAGCTGGAAGCTGCGCGAGTACAGGAAATCGCCGACCAGAACGCTGGGCGCATTGCCCCACAGCGCGTTGGCGGTGCTGCGGCCGCGCCGCAGGCTGGATTCGTCCACCACGTCGTCGTGCAGCAGGGTCGAGGTGTGAATGAACTCGATGATCGCCGCCAGCTGGTGGTGCTCCGGGCCGGCCTGGCCGACCGCGTGGCCGGCGAGCATGACCAGCATCGGCCGCAGGCGTTTGCCGCCGGCGGAGATGATGTGGTCGGCGATCTGGTTGATCAGCACGACATCCGAGGACAGTCGGCGGCGAATCAGCGCATCCACGGCGGCCATGTCGGGCGCGGCCAGCGACTGGATCTGGGGCAGGCCCAGCGCGGGGCGGGTGTCTTCGGTGATGGTCATGCGGTCTGACTTTCAGGCTTGGGCGGAATTATAGGCGGTGCGGACGTATTCCGCCCGCGAAGGCCTTCCAGCAGCCAGGCAGGGCGTGAATACGTATGCAAGCGCCGCCACCGCCGGGGGTGCGCCGCTAAGCTTGTCGGGTACGTTCTGGCGCCCTGGGAGGGCGCCCTGGAAGCCCGGAGGGGGGCCCTCGATGACGCAGACTCCATGGTGGCGCGGTGCCGTCATCTATCAGATTTACCCGCGCAGTTTCCTGGATGCCAACGGTGATGGCGTGGGCGACCTGCCCGGCATCATTGAGCGCCTGGACTACGTGGCCTCGCTGGGGGTGGACGCGATCTGGATTTCGCCGTTCTTCACCTCGCCCATGGCCGACTTCGGCTACGACATCGCCGACCACCGCGATGTGGACCCGCTGTTCGGCACTCTGGCAGATTTCGACCGGTTGCTGGCCAAGGCGCATGCGCTGGGTCTGAAGGTGATGATCGACCAGGTGTTCAGCCACACCTCGATCGAGCACGCCTGGTTCCGCGAGAGCCGCCAGGACCGCACCAATCCCAAGGCGGACTGGTACGTGTGGGCCGACCCGCGCGAGGACGGCACCCCGCCCAACAACTGGATGTCCATCTTCGGGGGCGTGGCCTGGCAGTGGGAGCCGCGCCGCGAGCAGTACTTCCTGCACAACTTCCTGGCCGACCAGCCGGACCTGGATTTCCACAATCCGGCCGTGCAGCAGGCCACCCTGGACTACGTGCGGTTCTGGCTGGACCGCGGCGTGGATGGCTTCCGCCTGGATTCGATCAACTTCTGCTTCCACGACAAGCAGCTGCGCGACAACCCGGCCAAGCCGCTGGAAAAGCGCCTGGGCCGGGGCTTCAGCACCGACAACCCGTACGCCTACCAGTACCACTATTACAACAACACCCAGCCGGAGAACCTGCCGTTCATCGAGCGCCTGCGCGCGCTGCTGGACGAGTACCCGGGCGCGGTCAGCCTGGGCGAGATCTCCGCCGAGGACTCGTTGGCGACCACGGCCGAATACACCGCGCCGGGCCGCCTGCACATGGGCTACAGCTTTGAACTGCTGGTCAAGGATTACAGCGCTGCGTACATCCGCGACACCGTGTCGCGCCTGGAAGCGACCATGACCGAAGGCTGGCCGTGCTGGGCGATCTCCAACCACGACGTGGAGCGTGCAGTGACCCGCTGGGGCGGGCACCCGGCGCAGCCGCGGCTGGCGCGCCTGCTGGTGGCGGTGCTGTGTTCGCTGCGCGGTTCGATCTGCCTGTACCAGGGTGAAGAGCTGGGCCTGGGCGAAGCCGATGTGCCGTTCGAAGCGCTGCAGGACCCGTATGGCATCACCTTCTGGCCGAACTTCAAGGGCCGCGACGGGTGCCGCACGCCGATGCCGTGGCTGGACGCGCCGCTGGCCGGATTCACCACGGGTGAGCCGTGGCTGCCGATTCCGCAGGAGCACCAGGCCAGCGCGGTCGCCGTGCAGGAGCACGATCCGCATTCGGTGTTGAACGCGTTCCGCCAGTTCCTGGCCTGGCGCCGCACGATGCCGACCTTGCTGCTGGGCGACATCCGGTTCCTGGACACGGCCGAGCCGGTGCTGATGTTCGAACGCGTGCACGCGGGCGAGACGCTGCTGCTGGCGTTCAACCTGTCGGGCGAGGCGACCCAGGTGACGTTGCCGGAAGGGCAGTGGCACGCATTGCATGTGCCAGGCCCGGATGCAGGGCAGGCCGATGGGGCAACGCTGCACCTGCCGGCACAGGCGATGTATTGCGCACGCCGCGCCTGATACACGATTTCCGGTGGTATTGATGGGCGGGGCCGCAAGGCTCCGCCCTTTTTTCTTCGATCAGGTTCATCGCGAGCGTTGAGGGCCCCGCCGCGGCCGGCAGGCCCCTGTGCAAATGTCCCCCGGCGGTCGCCCTGCGGCGACGGCCTCCTCCTTTACTTTGCCAGGAGCCTGCCGGCCGCGACGGGGCAAGGCTTGCGGTTAGTGATGGAAAAGCAGAAGGCGGGGTGCAACGCCGGTGGATCGAGTGCCGGGTCGCCATACCCTTGGAGGCGAACCGGCGCTCGATTCACCGGCAGCCGCGTTTGATTCACCACTGACCCATAACAAAAAAACCCGCTGCTCGCGCAGCGGGTTCTTCGTTCCTGCTTCTACACAGGGATCAGAACTTGTAGTTCACACCCAGCATGTAGGTACGGCCCCACTCGATGTATTCCAGCGGGCGATCCTTGGTGCCGGCGTAGGTGCGGTACGGCTCGTTGGTCAGGTTGCTTCCCTGCAGCAGCAGGGTCAGGCCGTGCAGCGCGCTGTCGTCGGCGAAGGTGTAGCTCACCTGCGCGTCGGTCACGTTCTCGCCCACCACGTAACGCAGGGTGCGGTTGCCGTTGAAGTTGCCGATTTCACCGATGAAGTCCGAACGTCGACGCTGGCTCACGCGCGCTTCAAACCCGTTGCGCTCGTAATAGGCGGTGAAGTTGTACACGCGCTTGGACAGGCCCGGCAGGCTGATCGGATCGGTGCCGACGCTGGAGGCGCTTTCCGGGTCCAGGATCTTGATGTCACTGTCGTTGAAGGTCGCGCTGGCCTGAACGCCAAATCCAAGCAGCGGGTCGGCCAGCATCTCCAGCGGGAACGAGGCGGTCAGTTCCAGGCCACGCAGGGTGCCACCTTCGCCGTTCTGCGGCGCCGAGAAGGTCCCGATGGTCTGCACCGGCGCGATCATGCCCGGCGGCGGCACGTAGTTGGCCAGCAGGTTGCTGAAGTCGTAGTCGTCCACCGACTGGGTGTACACGTAGCTCTTCAGGTCCTTGTAGAACACTGCCGCTGCCACATAAGCCTTCTCACCGAAGTACTTTTCGTACGACAGGTCGATGGCGTTGGCGCGCCACGGATCCAGCAGCGGGTTGCCGCCACTGCCGCCCGGCTTGCCGGTGGCCGTATCGACGCCGAATTCCAGGCCCGCGCGCATCTGATCGACACGCGGGCGCGCGACCTGCTTGGCCACCGCGAAGCGCAGGGTCTGCTGGTGCGGGAACAGGAACGCCAGGTTCAGGCTTGGCAGCCAGTCGGTGTACTTCTTGCCTTCATCGATCGGCAGGACTTCCTGGCCGGCCGGACGCGAGCGGTCGAAGTAGTTCGACTGCGAGCTCTGGTCGGTGGTGATCATCTGCACGCCGATGTTGCCGCGCACGCCTACGTCACCGATGTCGGTATTGATGTTGGCGCGCACCCAGGCCGTAGTGGTCTTTTCCTGCACCACCCAGGACTTGGGAATCAGGTAGTCCAGGTTGGTGACCGGGTTGAACGTCATGTAGCGATCGACCGCGGCCGGTACGTTCCAGGCCGGGATGTAGCCGATGCCGGCAAAGCCCAGGTTGACCGGTGCGTACTGCAGGTCGCCGCCGACGTTGGCGTCGCCCTGGGCGCCGAGCAGGATGTTGCCTTCGGCCTGGGTCTTTTCCTTGCGGCGGTCGGCATAGTTCACGCCCACGTCCACATCCTGGAACCACGACAGCGATTCGGGCATGTTGAACGTGCCCTGCAGGCGCCCGCCCTTGAGGCGATCCTCGACCTGCGGCACCTTGCCATAGCCCGAGCCGTAGATGGTGTTGGTCAGGTACAGCGCTTCGGGATTGGAATAATCCAGGCCCGGGCGAATCTGCGAGAAGCCGTCCGGGTTGACGGTCAGCCCGATGGTGTCCAGCTGCGGCATCGGGGTGAGCTGGAGGTTGTTTTCCAGGTTCAGCTCATCGCGGGTGGCCTTCGAGTAGTTCACATCGGCGGTGAGCTTGAAGCTGTCGAAGGTCAGCTCGTTGTTCCAGCCGAACGCGTCGATCTTGTCTTCGCGCTTGTTGTACATGCCGCGCACCAGCGGGTACACGCCGCTGGCGGTGCCGCCGGTGAAGGTGCCGTTGCCGTTCACCTGTGGATTGCTGATCAGCAGGCCCGGGGTGTAGCCGCCGTTGTAGTTGCTGAGGTTGACCTCGAACTGGTTGGCGGTGTCGATCTGCTCGGCTTCGGTATGGAACATGTCCAGCGTGCTGGTCCACACGTTGGACGGGCGGAACTGCACGGTGGCCATGTAGCCGTCACGCTTGGCGTTGCCGGTGCGGCGCAGCGCCTTGATGCCGTCGGAGAACGCGGTGCCTGGTGCCACGCCGGGGCGGTTGCCCTGGTCGGTCTGCTCGGTGGTCCACGGCTCGTACAGGCCGACCTGGTTCTCCTGGATCGGGTTGTCGCTGTGCGCGTAGCCCAGCGCGATGCCCCAGGTGTTATCGGCAAACTGGTCGATATAGCTGGCGCTGAAGCGGTTGCCGAACGCATCCACGTTGGCGGCCTTGCCCAGTGAGTTCTTCGAATAGCGGCCGCTGAGCGCGATCACGCGCTCGCCGAACGCCAGCGGGCGCACGGTCTGCATGTCGATGGTGCCCGACAGGCCCTGGCCGACCAGCGCCGCATCCGGGGTCTTGTACACGGTCACGCCGTTGACCAGTTCGGACGGGTACTGGTCGAACTCCACGCTGCGGTTGTCGCCGGTGCTGACCACTTCACGCCCGTTGAGCAGGGTGGTGGCGAAATCGGGCGACAGGCCGCGCACGCTGATCACCTGGGCACGGCCGGCCACGCGCTGTGCGGCCAGGCCGGGCAGGCGGGCCAGTGATTCGGCGATGCTCACATCCGGCAGCTTGCCGATGTCTTCGGCCGAGATCACCTCGACCACCGAAGTGGCGTCCTGCTTGATCGCAATGGCGTTTTCAATGCCGCGGCGGATGCCGGTGACCTGCACGGTGTCCAGGTCGGTGGCGGCGGTACCGGCGGGCGGCGCGGTGGTGGTGGTGGACTGCGCCAACGCCAATGACGGCGTCAGGGCGACGGCCAGCGCGATACTCAGCGCGCTGCGCTTGCGATTCAACATTTTCCCCTCCCAGGCAATGTTGCCAAACTGAATTGTGGTGGCCCGGAAGATCCGGGCGCGTCTCGGCGCGGTGGCTGTCGACTGCGTGGCTATGGTAGGCAGCGCGTTCGCGCGGCGAATCACCCTGCATACGTATTCAATGCAGATGCCTTGCATGGAATCGGTTACATCGGACAATCGGACGCACGACCAACGGTCGTGCGCTACCAGCCATTCGGGGCGGCAGGTGACGACCGTTGGTCGTTACGCACTTACATGGGAACAAACCGGATCGCCTGCCCGCCGCCTGGTGCCAGCACGATGTTCAAGGTGTCGGCACTGCTGACCTCGCGGATTTCGCGCTTGAACGCGAACGGGTTGCGCTGGTAATCGGCGCCGTCGCCGTCGCGGTAGATCTCGGCGCGGTAACGCACGCCCGGCTCGAGGAACGACAGCGGCACCGGCAGCGAACGCCCATGCTCATCGGTGATGCTGCCCAGGAACCAGTCGCGGCTGTGGCGGTCTTTGCGCGCAATGGTGACGTAGTCGCCCACTTCGCCATCGAGCACGCGGGTGTCGTCCCAGTCCACGGCCACGTCCTCGATGAAGCGGAACGCCTCGCGGTGCTGTTCATAATGCTCGGGCAGGTCGGCGGCCATCTGGATCGGGCTGTAGATCACCACGTACAGCGCCAGCTGGCGGGCCAGCGTGCTGGGGATGGCCTGGCCGTGGCGACCCTTCAGGCTGAGAATGCCCGGGGTGTAGTCCATCGGTCCGGACAGCAGCCGGGTGAACACCAGGTTGACCTCGTGTTCGGGCGGGTTCGGCGGCTGGCCCCAGGCGTTGTACTCCATGCCGCGCGCACCTTCGCGCGAGATCCAGTTCGGGTAGGTGCGGCGCAGCCCGGTGTCCTTGATCGGCTCGTGTGGGTTCACCGCGATGTGGCGCTTGGCTGCCTCCTGCACCACCTTCAGGTGATGGCGGGCCATGAACTGGCCGTCGTGCCACTCGCGCCACAGCGGGCCGCCGGCCGGATTGCGCCGGTCCACCTGGCCGTCGTCGCAGACATAGCCGCTCTTGAACGAATCCACGCCCAGCCGCGCATACAGGTCCAGGGCCGCGCCCAGCTGGTCTTCATAGTGCTCGATCGCACAGCCGGTTTCGTGGTGCCCGATCAGGTGCACGCCCTTTCTGGCGCCGTACGCCGACAGCGCCTCGATGTCGAAGTCCGGGGTGGCGCGGGTGAAATCGAAGGCGTAGCCGTTGCCGACCCAGTTGCCATCCCAGCCCGGGTTCCAGCCTTCCACCAGCACGCCGCGGAAGCCATGCCTGGCGGCGAAGTCGATCACCTTCTGCGTCTTTGCCGTGGTCGCCGCATGCTTCGGGCCGGTGGCCCAGCTTTCTTGATCCAGGTGCATCGACCACCACACGCCCAGGTACTTGGACGGCTTGACCCAACTCACGTCACCCAGCGCGTTGGGTTCGTTGAGGTTGAGGATCAGGTTCGATTCCACCAGTCCGCCGGCGGTGTCGCTGATCTGCAGCGTGCGCCAGGGCGTATCGAAGGGCAGGGTGCGGCGCACCTTCCAGCCTTCGGCCGACGGCGACAGCTGCGCGCGCAGGCGCTGGCCCTCGGTGCGCCGCAGCCACATGCCGGCGTAATCGACCAGCGCCGCCTCGTGAATCGCCACGTGCAGCCCGTCGCGGCTGCGCAGGGTGAGCGGGGTATGTGCCAGCGGCACCTGGTCCAATGGCGTGCGCTGGTACAGGTATTCGTAATGTATCGGCTCGCCAGCGGGAATCCACCAGGCGGTGGATTGCGGGGCAATGGCGAATTCGGTCAGCTCATCATCGATGATCGCTTCGCGCAGGCCCGGCTGCTGCGGGAAGTGGTAGCGGAAGCCCAGGCCGTCGTCGTAGAGGCGGAACACCACGTCCAGCCGGCGCTTGGCTCCGCTGCGCTCGACCAGGTGCACGGTGATCTCGTTGTAGTGGTTGCGCACGCTGCGGCGCTCGCCCCACGGCTGCTCCCAGGAGTCATCGACGCTGCGCGTGTCCTGCCCGAGCACCGCCAGGTCCCGGTCCAGGCGGCCGTCGCGCAGCTGGAAGCCCAACCTGGAGTCGGCCACCACGGTCTGACCCAGGCGCTCGACCCGGTAACTCGGGGTGCCGCCATCCAGCTGCAGCGAGACCTTCAGTATGTCGCCGGGTGAGCTGGCGCTGGCCACCGTGACCGGTTCAGCGTGTGCGGCGGTGATCCAGACCAGCAACGACAGTGCCAGCCAGGCCAGCGGGCGGGGCGCGGCAAGCGCGCGCAACAACGGCAAATCCAGGGGCATTTCCCCTCCCAGGGCAGTGCATATCCGCCCCGGACTATAGCCACGCGTGCCACGGCCTCACCGCGCCACGCCATGAATACGTATGCAAGCGGGCACCGATGTCATCTGTGCAGTGCGGCGGGCGACGGTCGTCGCCTACCATGCAGGCAGGCACCCTGGGAGGGGGCCGCGACGACAGCGCTCCGGCGCTGGCGAACCATACCGCGTGCAAGAAGGGAGGAAGGCCGACGGGCGCAAGCCGGTCCGCCGCTTTTCGATGCTGAAAACGATCTGCCTGACCGCTGCCCTTTGGGCGGCGCTGGTGTCCACCGCTACCGCGGCGGACCTCACATTCGATGGCCGCACCGCGCGTGCCACCGCCGCCGCCGATGGCAGCTTCCAGCTGCTGGCCGATGGCAGGCAACTGGCGATCACCGCCCAGCCGATGCACAGCCGCACCGGCAGCCTGATGTTCGATGCGCTGTTTGCGCTGGCCCAGGAGGAGCTGTCCGCCGACCGTGTCGATGCGATCCGCGACCCGGCGTTCAATTTTGGCAACCCGGTGGACTGCGAGTGCTTCCAGACCGGCGAGCGCTGGCCCTACGTGTGGACGCGCGATGTGAGCTTTGCCGCCGACCTGGCATTGAGCCGCCTGGAGCCGATCCGCGTCCGCAACTCGCTGCAGTTCAAGCTGTCCAAGGCCCGCGACGGGATTACCCCCGGTCTGTTCGTGGCGCAGGACACCGGTTCCGGTGGCAGCTGGCCGATCAGCAGCGACCGGGTGGTCTGGTTCCTGGCTGCGCGCAGCGTGCACGACAGTTCCAGTTTCATGACCGGGACCTGGCAGGCGCTGCAAGCCACCCTGGCACAGGACCGTGCGATGGTGTTCGACCCGCGCACTGGCCTGTATCGCGGTGAGACCTCGTTCCTGGACTGGCGCGAGCAGACCTACCCGGACTGGACCCGCCAGGACGTGCGTTTCATCGGCGAGTCCTTCGCGCTGTCCACCAACGTGCTGCACTACCAGGCGCTGCGGCTGGCCGAAACCTACGCGCGCGAGCTGCGCGATCCGCGCGCCGACCAGTACGCGGGCTGGGCCGAGGCACTGGCCAGGCAGATCGAGGCGCGCTTCTGGCGCGAAGACGCCGGCATGTACATGAGTTACATCGGCGAAGCGGCCCACCCGGTGCCCTATGCCAAGTACGACCTGCTGGGCATCTCGCTGGGCGTGCTGGCCGACGTGTTCCCGGCCGAGCGCGCGCGCCGGTCGCTGGCCAACTACCCGTATGTGGAAGGCGGCAGCCCGGTGGTGTGGCCGCAGGAAGCGCAGCAGCCGATCTACCACAACCGCGCGGTGTGGCCGTTCGTCAGCGCTTACTCGCTGCGGGCGGCACGCAAGGTGGATGATGTCACGCGCATCCAGCGCGAGATCGAATCGCTGATGCGCGGCAGCGCGCTGGCCGGCTCGAACATGGAGAACTACGAGATGCGCACACTGGCCGTGCATGTCGACGAAGGCTCCTTGAGCGGCCCGGTGGTGAACTCGCCCCGCCAGCTGTGGTCGGTTGCCGGCTACCTCTCGATGGTGCTTGAAGGCGTGTTCGGGGTCGAAGCCAACGGCACCGTCGCGCCCAAGCTGCCGGTGGCGCTGGTCCCGCAGCTGTTCGGCAAGCGCGACAGCATCGAGCTCGACGACGGCACCAACCGCTACATCCTCAAGCGCCCGCGCACGCTCGAAGGCGACCTGCTCGTAGCAGGAACGATCAAGCGCAAGGGCAGCACCGTAACCGTCCAGCTCGAGCCGCGCAGGGACACGCCACGCGTGTCTGCCTTCCACGCAGACCCGGCAAACCCCAGCGCCTTCGCCCCGGCCACCCCCGTCGCCCCGGCACCAAAGAAGCGCGGCAACACCTGGACGATCGCCATCCCCGCCAACCACCAGCTCTGGCAGGACGGTAGCCCGGTGGGCAGCTCCGCCCCCCACACGGTCACCAACGACGGCCACCAGCACTGCTTCAGCCTCACCCGTCGCGAAGGCGCCCTCGAATCCCTGCACAGCCCGATGACCTGCATCGGCCCGCAGCAGCGCCTGCCGGGCGCAACCCAGTGGGCCTGGACTGCTGCCAAGCCGACCCGCGTGCGCATCCGCTTGGACTACGACAACCCGAACGGTCCGATCAACACCGGCGTCACCGCTGCCGTGAAGCAGCTGGCCGTCCAATGTGCAGGCCAGCCAGTCCAGCGCGCCACCATCGTGATGCCGCACAGCGTCGGCCCGCAGGATTCCACCGCCGCCGAATTCGATCTGCCCAAGGGCAGCTGCCGTTTCACCTTGGAACCTGGCTTCAACATGAGCGCACTGGAACACTTCGCCCAGTACAACGGTGGCAAGGGCGGCCGCGACGGCGTGCTCAACGCGGCCAACGTCCGCGCGCTGCTGCTCGCGCCGGTGGCCGGCGGCGCGGAGGCCACCCGATGAGCCGCACCGCCAAGCCGACCCTGTCGTTCTGGCAGATCTGGAACATGTGCTTCGGCTTCCTCGGGATCCAGTTCGGGTTTGCCCTGCAGAACGCCAACGCCAGCCGCATCTTCGAAACACTGGGCGCGCCGATGGACGCCGTGCCCGGGTTATGGATCGCGGCACCGCTGACCGGGTTGCTGGTGCAGCCCATCATCGGTTATCTGTCCGACCGCACCTGGACCCGCTGGGGCCGCCGCCGCCCGTACTTCATGATCGGCGCGGTGTTCACCACGCTGGCCCTGCTGGTGATGCCGAACTCGCCCACGTTGTGGATCGCGGCGGGCACGCTGTGGGTGCTGGATGCCTCGATCAACGTCTCGATGGAGCCGTTCCGCGCATTTGTCGGCGACAAGCTGGCCCCGCGCCAGCGGCCGACCGGCTATGCGATGCAGAGTTTCTTCATCGGCGTGGGCGCCATCGTGGCCAGCTTCCTGCCGTTCATCCTGGCGCACTTCGGCGTGGCCAATACCGCTGCCGCCGGCGAGGTGCCGCCGACCGTGCGCTACGCGTTCTACTTCGGCGCGGTGGTGCTGCTGGCCTCGATTGCCTGGACCGTGTTCAGCACCCGCGAGTACTCGCCGGCCGAGCTGGCCAGCTTCGACGACGCCGAGCCGCCTGCCGTGCACCAGGCCGCGCCTGTCGCCGGGCCGCCGCCGATGCTGCGGATCGGCGGCTGGATCGCGATCGGCCTGGCGCTGGCTGCGGCCATCGCCTGGCGCAATGGCGACAAGATGCTCTACGTGCTGGCCGGGCTGTGCATCGCCTACGGCCTGCTGCTCGGCGTGGCGCGGGTGCTGCCGGGCCCGCACATGCTGGCCACCATCGTCGATGACCTGCGCAGCATGCCGCGCACCATGCGCCGCCTGGCGTGGGTGCAGTTCTTCTCGTGGTTCGCGCTGTTCGCGATGTGGATATACACCACCGCCGCCGTGGCCGGTACCCACTTCGGCTCCACCGATCCGGCGTCGGCCGCCTACAACGAGGGCGCCAACTGGGTGGGCGTGCTCTTCGGCGCGTACAACGGCTTTGCCGCACTCGCCGCGCTGTTGATTCCGCTGATGGTGCGGCTGCTTGGCCTGCGCCTGAGCCACCTGGTCAACCTGTGGCTGGGCGGCCTCGGGTTGATCTCGCTGATGCTGATCGACGACCCGAAATGGCTGCTGCTGTCGATGGTCGGGGTCGGTTTCGCCTGGGCCTCGATCCTGTCGCTGCCGTATGCGCTGCTGTCCGACAGCGTGCCGGCGGCCAAGATGGGCGTGTACATGGGCCTGTTCAATTTCTTCATCGTCATTCCGCAGCTGGTCGCGGCCAGCGCGCTCGGTTTCATCCTGCGCCTGTGGCTGGGCGGCAACCCGATGCACGTGCTGGCGCTGGGGGGCGTCAGCCTGTTGATCGCCGGGTTGTGCGTGCTGCGGGTACCGTCCCACCAGGAGGTTGTCTGATGCTGTCTCGTTCGCGTTTGTGGCTGGGCCTTTCGTTCGCACTGCTGGCCGGCAATGCCGTTGCCGCGCCGCGCCCCGAGTACGTGGGCACGCTGGAGCCGTTCGCCAGCGATGCGGTGTACTTCGTGGTCACCGACCGCTTCGTCAACGGTGACCCGTCCAACGACCACCGCGACCAGGGCGGCAAGCACCGCACCTTCGATATTCCGGTGCCGTGCCCGGACAAGGTCGACGGCAACATCGGCTACCTGGGGGGCGACTTCAAGGGCGTGCTCGACAATGCCGACTACATCCGCAACCTCGGTTTCGGCGCGGTGTGGATCACCCCGATCATCGACAACCCGGATGAAGCCTTCACCGGCAGCAAGCCGATCAGCTGCACCAGTACCCTGACCGACCGCGGCAAGACCGGGTACCACGGCTACTGGGGCATCAACTTCTACAAACTCGACGAGCACCTGCCCAGCGCGGACCTGGACTTCGCCGGGCTCACCCGCGGCCTGCACGATGCCAGACTGAAGGTGGTGCTGGACATCGTCGGCAACCACGGTTCGCCGGCCTGGACCATGCCGGTGAAGCAGCCGCAGTTCGGCCAGATCTTCGACAAGGACGGCACACTCATCGCCGACCACCAGAACCTGCCGCCGCAGCGGCTGGACCCGAAGCACAACCCGCTGCACGCGTTCTACAACACCATCGGCCCGGTCGATGCGGACAAGGGCTCGATCTTCGACGGCAACCTGGCCGAGCTGGCCGACTTCAACCAGGACAATCCGGCGGTGATGGACTACCTGGTGGGCGCCTACCTGCAGTGGACCGCGCAGGGCGTGGATGCGCTGCGCATCGATACCATCGGCTGGCTGCCGCACCCGTGGTGGCATGCGTTCGTCAACCGGATCCGCGCCGAGCATCCGGACATGTTCATGTTCGGCGAGGCGTTCGACTATGACGCCAGCAAGATCGCCGAGCACACCTGGCCGAGCAACGCCAACGTGAGCGTGCTCGATTTCCCGCTGCGTGGCGCGATGTCCAGCGTGTTCGGCAAGGAGCAGAAGGGCTTCGAGGCGCTGGCCGAGCCGCTGCACCTGGTGGGTGGGCCATACGCCAATCCGTACGAGCTGATGAGCTTCTACGACAACCACGACATGGCGCGGCTGGATGCCACCGACAACGGCTTCATCGACGCGCACAACTGGCTGTTCACCGCGCGTGGTATTCCGGTGCTTTATTACGGCTCGGAAACCGGCTTCATGCGCAGCCGCGCCGAGCACGCGGGCAACCGCGCCTACTTCGGCCAGCCGCGCGTGGATGCCGCCCCACAGAGCCCGATCTTCGGGCCGCTGCAGCGGATCGCCAAGCTGCGCGAGGCGACCCCGGCCCTGCAGCGCGGGCTGCAGGTCAACGAGCGGCTGCAGGGCGACCAGGCTGTGTTCTACCGGGTACTGCAGCACGGCGACACCGCGCAGACCGCGCTGGTGCTGCTCAACAAGGGCGACACCGCCAGCACGTTCGAGGTGAGCCGCTACCTGCAGCCGGGCACCTGGCGTGATGCGCTGGGCGGCGGCAGCCTGGCGGTCAAGCAGAGCCTGAAAGCTGACGTCCCCGCGCATGGGGTGAAGGTGTACCTGCTGGATGCGGCGGTGAACCAGAAGGCGCTGGAAGCTGAGCTGGCCAAGGCAGTGGTGGATCAGCAGACAAGGACGGAACGTCTTTCCCGGTAGGTACCGACCGTTGGTCGGTACACACCGGCCACCGACCAACGGTCGGTGGCTACCGGAAGGGTAGAATGGCCCCATGACCGAGCTCGCCCCCCTGACCCCGATCGAAATCCTTCTCCAATCCGCCATGGACGGAAGCACCCCGATCGGCGCCTTCATGAAGGCTTTCGTCGCCTCGGACGTGGTGCTGCTTACCGGCAGCCTGGTCACCCCCGACGGCAGCGGCTTCGATCCGCTGCTGTTCGACAAGCAGGGCACCCTGCACATAGCGGTGTTCACCCACATGGAGCGCGTGGGGTTCCACAACCAGCAGGCACCGCACACACTCCGCATGCAGATGCTGGAGGTGCTGAAACGCGTGCCGGGCGGCTACGGCGTCGTTGTCAACCCAGGAACGTCGCTGGGGCTTGAGCTGTCTCCAGCAGGCATTGGCGAGATCCTGAAAGACTTCGCCTGACACTGCCGCAGCGCGCCTCTCGACGCCAACGTGATCTCCGTGAACGCGTCCCCAGCGTGACGCGACCTGCAGATCTCGATCACACAATCCCTACACAGCGTCGATTGCTAGACTCGCCTCCGTCAAAACGGCGGACCTCTATGCAGACACAGTCTTCCCGCGTCACCATGGGTGTGCAGGGCCTGGACACCATCCTCAGCGGCGGCCTGCCTCAGGGCCGGCTGTATCTGCTGGAAGGTCCGCCCGGGTCGGGCAAGACCACGTTGTCCCTGCAGTTTCTGCTCCAGGGCCTGAAGCAGGGAGAGCGCTGCCTGTATGTCACCCTTTCCGAGACAGCCGAGGAGCTGCGCGAAGTCGCTGCCGCGCACGGGTGGTCGCTGGATGGGTTGCACCTGTTCGAGCTGGGCTCGGCCGAGGACGCGCTGGGCAATGGTCGCCTGCAGTCGGTTCTGCATTCGTGGGAAGTGGAGCTGGATGAAACAGTCAACCTGATCCTGGGCGAAGTGGATCGCATACGCCCCAATCGCGTGGTATTTGACTCGCTGTCGGAGCTTCGTCTGCTGGCTCAGGATTCGTTGCGCTATCGGCGCCAGATCCTGGCACTGAAACAGTACTTCGCGCCGCAGAGTGCGACCGTCATCCTGGTCGACGACCTGACCTCGGGTGCGGACGACCGCGACGGCCAGCTGCACAGCCTGTGCCACGGCGTGATCTCGCTGGAACGCCTGACCCTGGACTTCGGCCCGGCCCGGCGCAGGCTGCAGGTCCAGAAGCTGCGGGGCGTCAACTTCGTGGCCGGATACCACGACATGGTCATTCGTTCCGGCGGATTGGAGGTATTCCCGCGCCTGATCGCCTCGCAGCACCACGAGCCGTTCGGAGAAGACACCATCGGCAGCGGCGTGCCGGAAATCGACAACCTGCTCGGCGGCGGTCCGCTGCGTGGCACCTGCACGCTGTTGACCGGGCCGGCCGGCAGCGGCAAGACCAACGTGGCCCTGCAGTATGTATGGGCGGCCTGCGAGCGTGGCGAGACCTGCTGCATCTTCGAGTTCGACGAACGCGTTGGCACGCTGCTCAGCCGCGCAAAGGCGCTGGATATCGAGCTCGAGTCGCATATCGAGGCCGGCAGGCTGGAGATCATCCAGGTCGATCCGGCCGAGATCTCGCCTGGCGAGTTTTCCTGGAATGTGCAGAGGGCCGTAGAACAGCGGGGCTGCAGCGTACTTGTCATCGACAGCCTCAACGGCTACGTGGCGGCCATGCCACAGGAAAAGCAGCTGATGCTGCAGCTCCACGAAATGCTGTCCTACCTCAACCACAAGGGGGTGGCGACCTT
This sequence comes from Stenotrophomonas sp. NPDC047960, assembly GCF_043204395.1. NCBI lineage: Bacteria > Pseudomonadati > Pseudomonadota > Gammaproteobacteria > Lysobacterales > Lysobacteraceae > Stenotrophomonas > Stenotrophomonas sp. NPDC047960. The sequence goes on from NZ_JBIDBX010000001.1 coordinate 311,889, forward strand.
CGTGGTCAACCCACAGCACGGGCTCGTCGGCACGATGTCCACTGGCAACCTCAATGTCTCCTACATTGCCGATGCGGTCGTCCTGTTCCGGTTCTTCGAGGCGCAGGGGCGGATCCGCAAGGCCATTTCCGTGATCAAAAACCGCGGCGGCGCGCACGAAGACACCATCCGTGAGCTAAAGATCAACGGCAGGGGCCTGACGGTCGGTGCGCCACTGAGGGAGTTCAAGGGCATCCTGACCGGTACCCCGGAGTTCGTAGGCGACTCGGCATCGTTGCTCAGCCATCCCTATGCAGGCTGAAGCGTGCGGCGGCGTGGCGCATATCGTCGCGCCGTTCGGACGCGATGCGGCCAGCATGGCATCGGTACTGGCCACGGCCGGCCTGAGCACCCGGGTTGCATCCACGCTGGTCGAGCTTTCGCGCGTACTGGATGACCAGGCCGGTGTGTTGCTCATCACCGAGGAGGCCGTGGCCAGCGGTACCGAGCCATTGCTCGCAGCCCTGGGCGATCAGCCCACCTGGTCGGACCTGCCGGTGATCCTGCTGCGCTCCCCGCGCGCACACCGTCGCTCCCCGTTCGACAGCCTGTTGCCCCGCACCGTCAACGTAGTCGAGCTTGATCGGCCACTGGGCAGCATCTCGTTGCTCAGTGCCGTACAGGGGGCGTTGCGCGCGCGCGCGAAACAATTCGTGGTGCGCGACCAGATGCGCGCGCTCGCCGAAAGCCGCAGCGCGCTGGAACGCAGCGAAGCCGAGCTGCGCCTGATCGCCGATGCGATGCCGGTGCTGATCGCCTTCGTCGACCGTTCGATGCATTACCGCTTTGCCAACAAGGCCTATGAGGCCTGGTTCGACCTGCCGGTGGGAGAGGTGATCGGCCGGCACATCCGCGACGTGGTAGGGGCCCGTGTCTGGGAGGAACGGTTGCCGATCATGCAGCAGGTACTGGAAGGGCAGGAGCATGTATTCGAAGTCAGTTGGCCTACCCGTGAGGGCCAGCGCCGTGACTGCGAGGTGCGCTACTCGCCACGGCGCGCAGTGGATGGCACGGTCGATGGTTTCCATGTCTTCGTCACCGACATCACGGTAGCCAGGCAGGCGTTGGAAGCCAGCCGGCAACACGCGCAGGAGCTGGAAACCGTGGTGGCCGAACGCACCTTGGAGCTGCAGGCGCAGATGGAGGCGCGCGAAGCCAGCGAGGCGGCGCTGCGCCAGTCGCAGAAGATGGAAGCCATCGGCCAGCTCACAGGTGGCATCGCGCACGATTTCAACAACATGCTTACCGGTATCCTGTCAGCCCTGGATATCGTGCGGCTGCGCCTCGAGATGGGGCGGGTGGACGACCTGGAGCGTTTCCTGGATACCGCCACCGCGTCCAGCCAGCGCGCCGCCGCCCTGACCCAGCGGCTGCTCGCGTTCTCGCGGCGACAGTCGTTGGACGCGAGGCCGGTCGAGATCAACGCACTGGTGGGGGCGATGCAGCAACTGCTGCGCAGCACGCTGGGCGAGACCATCCAGATCCGCGCGGAAGTGTCCGATACCCCGTTGCATGCGGCGCTCGACACCAACCAGTTCGAAAGTGCGCTGCTCAACCTGGCCATCAACGCCCGCGATGCCATGCCCAACGGCGGTGAGCTGGCATTGCGCGCGTTCCCGCTGACGCTTTCCGACGGCGAGCGTGCGACCGTACCGGCAGGCGACTACGCGGTGGTCGCGGTCTCCGATACCGGCGCCGGCATGCCGCCGGAGGTGGTGGAGCGCGCGTTCGAGCCGTTCTTCACCACCAAGCCGATCGGCAAGGGTACCGGCCTGGGCATGTCGATGGTATATGGCTTCATGCAGCAGTCCGGCGGGCACATTGCGATCGATTCCCAGCCGGGGCAGGGCACCACCATCTCGTTGTTCATCCCGCTCGTGGATGCCGTTGCCGGGCCGGAACCCTCGGCAGACCCGGCACCCGTGGCGTTGGGCGCGGGACAGTCGATCCTGGTAGTCGAAGACGATCCGCAGGTGCGGATGCTGGTGACCGTGGTGCTGGAAGACCTGGGCTACACGGTCGAGGTGGTGGGCGATGCCGACGGCGCACTGCCGGTGCTGGCGTCAACGCGGCGACTGGACCTGCTGGTGACCGACGTAGGCCTGCCGGGCATGAACGGCCGCCAGCTGGCCGAGATTGCGCGCCAGACCCGCCCCGAGCTGCCGGTGCTGTTCATGACCGGCTATGCGGAAAAGGCACAGGAGCGCTCGGCGTTCCTCGAACCCGGCATGAGCATGATCGCCAAGCCGTTCCCGCTGGAGGCCTTCAGCGACGCGGTACGCAGCGCCCTGGCCGATGCCGTCAGCGACGCCAGCGCCTGACGCCCTGACCAACGGCACCCTGACCACCGTCACGCGTCGGCGGGGGCCATCGTGACCCACACTGTCTGCATCGACGGATTGAGGGTGCTGGCATGAAACGCAGGTTATGGATCGCAACGCTGTTGGCTTGCGCCTTCCCATCGCTGGCCGCCGTGCCGGTCGATCTGGCCACGCTCGACCGGGAAATGACCGGCCCGCGCACCCAGGTACTGGTGCTGGGCAGTGTTCATCTGAGCGAAGTGGAAGGCGGCATCCAACCCGGTGCGCTCGATCCCCTGCTGGACAAGCTGGCCGCCTACACGCCGGACATCATCACCGTGGAAGCCATCAGCGGTGAGCAGTGCGATCTTGCCGAGCGCCATGCCAGCGTCTACGGGCCGGACTACTGCGCCAGCACTGACGTCGCGCGCACGGCCACCGGCCTGCAGATCCCGGCCGCGATAGAGAAGATCAACGCCGCCCTGGACACGTGGCCGAAGGCACCCACGCCAGCCCAGCGCCGCCAGTTGGCCGCATGGATGCTGGCCGCCAACGAGCGGGCCTCGGCCTACACCCAATGGCTGCAGCTGCCCCCGGCGGAGCGCCGCGCCGGTGATGGATTGGATGCCACCCTGGTTGCCCTGCTGAACACCATTGCTACCCGCCAGAACGAGAACTACCTGATCGCCGCGCAGCTGGCCGCGCGACTGGGCCTGCCGCGCGTGTACGCCATCGACGACCACACCGGCGACAACATCCAGGTCAAGGATCGCAAGGCGTTCGGCACCTCGCTGGAACAGGCGTGGAACGCTGGCAAGGCAGAGCTGGACAAGAACACCGCCATCGAAGACACGATGGCGAAAGCGCGCGACCTGCTGCCGCTGTACCGCTTCATCAATGCGCCCGAACGGCTCAACGTACTGACCGATGTCAACGTCGGCGCGACCCTGCGTGCGACATCAGCCGAGCATTACCCGCAGATCTGGGTCAGTGGCTGGGAGATCCGCAACCTGCGCATGGTGGCCAACATCCAGCAGACGTTCCGCGAACGCCCGGGCGTGCGCGTGCTGTCGGTGGTCGGTGTCTCGCACAAGCCGTGGTTCGACCAGTGGCTGGGCCAGATGCAGGGAGTGGACATCGTGGACGCGGAGCAGGCACTCAGATAATGCGGTCTCTGCTCCCACGACCAACGGTCGTGGGCTACCTCTTTGGTCGGTAAGACTTCTTTGGTAGGTACCGACCGTTGGTCGGTACGACTTCTTTGGTAGGTACCGACCGTTGGTCGGTACGACGCGCCTCAGCGCCGGGCCAGCGACGATTCCCGCAGCACCAGCTTCACCGGAATGGTCTGGCTTTCCACCGGCTCGCCCTGGATCAGCGCGAGCAGGCGTTCCACCAACAGCTGGCCGGCCTGCTTGGTGTCCTGCTGCACGGTGGACAGGGTAGGCGACACCGACGCCGCGAGCGGGATATCGTCGAACCCGGCCAGCGCCACATCATGCGGGATGCGCAGGCCGTGCTCGCGCAGCGCACGCATCGCACCGATGGCGATCAGGTCGCTGGCCGCGAACACCGCATCGATGGCCTGCCCATCGGCCAGCAGCGCCTGGCAGGCGTCGTAGCCGGACAGCTCGGTGGTGATCGCATCGAACTGCACTGCCGGGTCGACGGGTACGCCGCGTTCGGCCATCGCGGCCACATAGCCGCGGTAGCGTTCCTCGAACTCCGGGTAATGGCTGGACGCATGACCAACGAAGGCGATGCGCCGGCAGCCCTGGTCGAGCAGGTGGGAGGTGATGTCGAAGCCGCCCTGGAAATTGTCGCAGCCGATCGATACCCCGGGCTGGTCCGGCAGGGCAGCGCCCCAGCGCACGAAATGGGTGCCTTGCTCCACCAGCCGCTGCAGCCGCTCGCGTGACTCGTGGTAGTCGCCATAGCCAAGCAGGATGATGCCGTCGGCCTTGTTGCTGTCTTCGTAATCGGCCTGCCAGTCGGTGGACAGCTGCTGGAACGACACCAGCAGGTCGTAACCGCGCAGCGCGCAGGCGCGGGTGATGGAACCCAGCATGGCGTGGAAGAACGGGTTGATCAGCGAATCGTCGTTGGTGGGGTCTTCGAAGAACAGCAGGGCCAACGTGCCGGCATTGCGCAGGCGCAGGCTCGAGGCGTTCTTGTCCACCTTGTAGTTCAGCTCCCGGGCGATCTTCAGGATCCGCTCGCGGGTTTCCGGGTTCACCATCGGGCTGCCACGCAGCGCCCGCGACACCGTGGGCTGGGAAACCCCGGCCAGGTGGGCGATATCCAGGGAGGTGGCTTTGCCGCGGATGGTCATGGAAGGCAGGGCTGTGACGACGGAAGCCATGATGCCATGGGACGCGGGACCGTGGTTTTACCCCCGGTTTTCCGCCAGCATGTTGCAGAACAACGCACCCTGTTCAATCGCATCATCCAGCGCCACGTGGGTATGCGGCAGCCGGTCGAACCATCGCTTGGGCATGCTCCGCTTGGTAACGCTGCGGTAGTCGGTCTTCAGCATCGCCATGGCAAAGGACTTGATATCCAGCGCTGAATGCGAAAACGGGCTCTCCCCGGCGAAGCGCATCAGGTACCAGTACACGAACAGGAAGTCGTACCCGGCCGGATACCCCACGAACACCGGCTTGCCCGGCAGCGCCTTCAGCCAGGCGAGGTAGCGGCGCATTGCCGCCTCCGGCGCCTCGCAATCGCGCCGGCAGGCCGCCCACGCCACCGGTTGGGTCGCCCACCACGCCATGGTGCCGGGATGGCCCTGCGCGCCGGGGAGCGTATCCAGATTGGCCGAAAAGGTCGCGACCAGGGTCTTGTCGGCCAGATACGCCGCCGAGCCGAAGCTCAGCATGGAATGCGGGCCGGGAATGGGGCCGTCAGCCTCCACATCGGTACTGACGTAGATTTCGGGATTCGACATGGAACGGAGTCTAGCGTGGGTCAGTGCCGGGACGTAGGGCGGGAGCCCTTGTCCCGCAAAGGTCCAGCCAAAATCCGAAGGCGGCCGGGGACATCCCCGACAAGGGCAGGGCAGGCGGGGATGATAGAATTGGGCGTTCTGTCATCCCACCCAGATTTCCCGCAGGGCGGCCGGTGTATCCGCACCTCCAAGAGTGTGTAATCTCTCAGGCCTGCCCTCGGACAACGGAAGAGCAACCCTATGGCGCGCGGCATCAATAAAGTCATCCTGGTCGGCAACCTCGGCAACGACCCGGACGTGAAGTACACCCAAGGCGGCATGGCGATCACCCGCATCAGCCTGGCCACCACCAGCGTCCGCAAGGACAAGGATGGCAACCAGCAGGAGCGCACCGAATGGCACCGCGTGGTGTTCTTCGGCAAGCTCGGCGAAATTGCCGGCGAATACCTGCGCAAGGGCAGCTCGGTCTACGTCGAAGGCAGCCTGCGCTACGACAAGTACACCGGCCAGGATGGCGTGGAGAAGTACTCCACCGACATCATCGCCGACGAAATGCAGATGCTGGGCGGCCGCGGTGAAGGCGGTGGTGGCGGTGGCGGTGGCAATTACGGCGGCGGCGAGCGTCCGCAGCGCCAGCAGGCCCCGCGCCAGGAATACGGCGGTGGTGGTGGTGGCGGTCAGCGCGGTGGTGGCGGCGGTGGCTACGGCCAGCAGCAGCGCCCGCAGCAGCAGCCGCAGCAGTCGGCTCCGCCGATGGACGACTTCGCGGACGACGATATTCCGTTCTGAGTCGCACTGCACCTCGTTGGATCAGAAAGGCCCGCTTTTCAGCGGGCCTTTTTTTGTTTCTGAGGCCACATGCGATCTGTTGCTCATCAGGCAACAGTTGTCGCCTGATGAGCAACACTTCGCCGGTAATGTGCACTGGGTTCCGACCACCGCGATGACGGCTGGCATCGCAAATGCGGTACGGCAGCGGCGGAGCGAGGCACCGAAGTGCGTCGGTCGTTTTTGTGCCCTGCAGCATTAATTTTCGTGCAGTGCGTCTTGCAAAAAAACGAAGTACTCCTCTATGGTGCAATCGATTGCATTGCAGTGAATAGTTGCGTTTGATACCGGTTGGGAGGCCGGAAAGCGGATGCCCGACCATTCCATTGGATCGATCCAAGGCGCACGCCTTACGCGGCGCGATGCGCTGCGCATGGCGGCCGCCGGAAGCATTGGCCTGGGCGCCGCAGGCGTGCTGCCCGCGATGGCCGCCACCGCGCCGCTCAAGGGCAACCTGAAGCATTCCGTCGCCCGCTGGACCTTCCCGCAGTTATCGGTAGACCAGCTCTGCCAGACGGTAAAGGGCATCGGCTTCGCCGCCATCGACCTGGTAGGGCCGGAGGACTGGCCCACGCTGAAGGCCCATGGCGTGCACAGCTCGATGTGCAACGGCGCGGAGTTGGGCCTGACCAAGGGCTTTGCCGGCCGAGAGTTCCACGACCAACTGGTGGAGCGCTACACCCGGCACATCGATCTGGTTGCCGACGCCGGCTACCGCAATCTCATCTGCTTCTCCGGCAACCGCAACGGCATGGACCCGCAGGAAGGCATCGCCAACGCCGAGGCCGGACTCAAACGCATCCTGGGGCATGCCGAGAAGCGCGGCGTGGTGCTGGTGATGGAGCTGCTCAACTCCCGGGTCGATCATCCGGACTACCTGTGCGACCACTCGGCGTGGGGCGTGGAGCTGTGCCAACGGCTCGGCTCGGATCACTTCGGCCTGCTGTACGACATCTACCACATGCAGATCATGGAGGGCGACATCATCGCCACCATCGGCCGGCATCACGCGCATTTCAAGCATTACCACACCGCGGGCGTGCCGGGCCGGCACGAGATCGGAGACCAGCAGGAACTCCAGTATCCCGCCATCTGTCGCGCGATCCGCGACACCGGTTTCGATGGGTATCTGGCGCAGGAATTCATGCCTGCGGCACCCGATCCCATCGGTTCGCTGCGCGAGGCGATCCGCCTCTGCGACGTCTGAAATTGATATTCACCCAGGTGAAGTAGAACCCATGGCAGACAATCATTACGACGCAATCGTCGTCGGCTCCGGCATCAGTGGCGGCTGGGCGGCGAAGGAACTGACCGAGAAAGGCCTCAAGGTCCTCATGCTCGAACGCGGGCGCAACATCGAACACGTGAAGGACTACGTCAATGCGATGAAGGAACCGTGGGACTTCCCACACCGCAATCGCCCCACCCAGGCGATGAAGGCCGCGTTTCCGGTCCTGATGCGCGACTACGCGCTGGCCGAGAACCTCGAAGGAATGTGGGCCGACGAACAGGACTCGCCCTACATCGAGACCAAGCGCTTCGACTGGTTCCGTGGGTATCACGTCGGCGGCCGCTCGTTGATGTGGGGGCGGCAGAGCTATCGCCTGTCGGACCTGGATTTCCAGGCCAACCTCAAGGACGGCATCGCCACCGATTGGCCGATCCGCTACGCCGACATCGCCCCTTGGTACGACCACGTGGAGAAGTTCGCCGGCATCGCCGGCACGCGCGAGGGGCTGGACGTGCTCCCGGATGGCGAGTTCCTGCCGCCGGTCCCGTTGAACATCGTCGAAAAGGATGTGGCAGCGCGGATCAGGAAAGCCTTTGGTGGCACGCGGCACATGATCCATTCGCGCACCGCCAACATCACCCAGCCCAAGCCCGAGCAGGGCCGGGTCAACTGCCAGTACCGCAACAAGTGCATCCTGGGCTGTCCGTTCGGCGCCTACTTCTCGACCCAGTCGGCGACGCTGCCTGCGGCCATGAAGACCGGCAACCTCACCCTGCGGCCGTTCTCGATCGTCAAGGAAGTGCTCTACGACAAGGACCGCAAGCGCGCACGCGGCGTGGAGGTGATCGATGCAGAGACGGGGCAGACCTACACGTACACGGCCAAGGTCATCTTCCTCAACGCATCCTCGTTCAACTCGACCTGGCTGCTGATGAACTCGGCCACCGACGTGTGGGAAGGCGGGCTGGGGTCGTCGTCCGGCGAGCTGGGCCACAACGTGATGGACCATCATTTCGGCGCCGGTGCCTCGGGCCGGGTCGAAGGCTACGACGACAAGTACTACTTCGGCCGGCGTCCGTGCGGCTTCTACATTCCGCGTTTCCGCAACGTGGCCGCCGACAAACGTGGCTACCTGCGTGGATTCGGCTACCAGGGCGGCGCCAGCCGCAACGGCTGGTCGCGCGAGATCGCCGAGCTGAACATCGGCGCCGACCTGAAGGAGGCGTTGACCGTGCCGGGCGACTGGCGAATCGGCATGACCGGCTTCGGCGAAATGCTGCCGCACCACGACAATACGATCCGCCTGGACCCTGACCGCAAGGACAAGTGGGGGCTGCCGGTGTTGGCGATGGACGTATCCATGCGCGCGAACGAGAAGGCCATGCGCAAGGACATGGCCGCCGATGCCGCCGAGATGCTGGAGGCCGCCGGGGTCAAGGACGTGGAGATGCATGACAACGACTACGCGCCAGGCAAGGGCATCCACGAAATGGGCACCGCACGCATGGGCCGTGACCGGAAGAACTCCGTGCTCAACCAGCACAACCAGGTCTGGGATGCGCCCAACGTGTACGTGACCGACGGTGCCTGCATGACCTCCAGCGCCTGCGTGAATCCCTCGCTGACCTACATGGCGCTGACCGCACGTGCGGCCGATCATGCGGTGCGCGAGCTGAAAGCGGGGAACCTGTAATGGAACGTCGCGACCTTCTGAAAATGATCTTTACTGCCACGGGCGCGGCCTTGGTCGGCCTGCCCGCACTCGCCAGCGGCCAGGCGCCGACGGCTGGGGCAAAGACCGCGTTCTCCGCCACCGATATCGGCACGCTGGACGAGATCGCAGAGACGATCCTGCCTCGTACGAAAACGCCGGGGGCGAAGGACGCCGGTGCCGGTGCGTTCATGGCGCGGTTCGTCACCGACTGCTACACCGCCAAGCAGCAGGCGGCGTTCCATGCGGGCCTGGTGGATATCGACAAGCGCGCCGGCGGCCGCTTCGTGTCGCTCACTCCGCAGGCCCGCACCGAGCTGCTGCGTACGCTGGATGCGGAAGCCAGGAAGCGCGCCGTTGACGTGGGCGATACCGGTACCGCCGAAGGCACCCGCGCCACACCGCACTATTTCACGATGATCAAGCAGCTGGCCATCTTCGGCTTCTTCACCTCGAAGGTCGGCGCAACCGAAGTGCTGCAGTACGTCGCCGTACCCGGTCGCTACGACGGCGACCTGGCCTATGTCCCGGGTACCCCCGCGTGGGGCACCAGCTGATGAGGAACCCGATGAGCAAGCCCTTGCTGATGGCCGCCTGGGTGCTGGCTGCAACGCCCGCGTTCGCGCAGGCCGACGACCCCGCACGAGATCCGACCAAGACCGAGGTGTGGAAGCCGGTACCCGCGACCGTGGCCACACCCCCTAACGCCGCACCGTCCGATGCGATTGTGCTGTTCAGTGGCAAGGATGTCTCTGCGTGGGCGTCGGAGCAGGGTGGACCCGTGCGCTGGAGCGTTGCCAACGGCGCGTTGACCGTGGTGCCAGGCAGCAAGGGGATTCGTACCAAGCAGGACTTCTGTGACATCCAGCTGCATGTCGAGTGGCGCGCGCCCACCGCGACCAAGGGGTTCGACGGCCAGCATCGCGGCAACAGCGGCATCTTCCTGCAGGAACTGTATGAGCTGCAGGTGCTCGACAGTTACAACAACCCCACCTATGCCAACGGCCAGGCCGGCTCGCTCTACAAGCAGGCCATGCCGCTGGTGAACGCCTCGCGCAAGCCGGGCGAATGGCAGGCCTACGACATCATCTGGAAGGCGCCGCGCTTCTCACCGGGCGGTGGGCTCACATCACCGGCCCGCATCACCGTGCTGCACAACGGCGTGCTGGTACAGGACGACACCGTGCTGTCGGGCAAGACCGAGTACATCGGCGCACCCTCGTATGCACCGCATGGCTGCGCGCCGCTGTACCTGCAGGAGCACGATTCCAGGGTCAGCTACCGCAACATCTGGGTGCGGAAGCTGTAGTGGGATCCTATTTCGCCAGGTAGCTGGCGAGGTTGCCGATGTCCTGTTCGGACAGTTGGGAGAAGGGCGGCATCAGGCCGCCGCCCTTCTTGATCTTTTCCTTGATCTGAGCCGAATCCAGCCGCTTGGCGACATCGGTCAGCGCGGGGAACGTCGGCGGAACGCCGGCCCGGTTCGCGCCGTGGCAGGCGACGCAGTGGGTTGCGTAGAGCTGTTCGCCGGCGGCAGGGTCGTCCTTCGACCACGCCGCAGTTGCAAACGTGGTTCCACACAGAACCACGGCCATTGTCAGAATCGTTTTCAAGCAGGTCTCCTTGGCGGGCTAGCGCTGTGCACTGGCGGGCAGGTGGTGGCGCAGGTAGTCCGCGCCTGTCGTGATGACGGTGGCCGGATCGCGCGGCTGGTCGTGTTCGACGATGTACCACTGCACCCCGGCAGCCGCTGCGGCAGGCAGGATCGCGTTCCAGTCCAGTACACCCTGTCCCACGGCAGCGAAGCCGCCCTCGTCTTCAGCCTGGCCCTTGGGGGCGTTGTCCTTGGCGTGCACCGCGAACACGTGGCCGCGGAACCTGCCCAGCATCACCACCGGGTCATGGCCTGCACGCGCCACCCAGGCCAGATCCAGCTCGGTCTTCAGGTCGGGGCCGGCCGCGGCGAACAGCAGTTCCAGGCCGGTTTTGCCGTCGAAGTCGACCAGCTCGAAGTCATGGTTGTGGTAGGCCAGGTGCATGCCCTGGGCCTTGGCCTGCGCCGCGATCCGGCCCAGTTCCTGGCCCAGTGCGGTCCAGCCGGCGGCATCGCTGGGCCGGTCCTTCTTGTCCAGGTACGGCACCACCAGCGTGGTGTTGCCGATCGACCGGTTGAACGCCACCACGCCCATCAGGTCAGTGCGCAGATCGGCCAGCTGCACATGGGAGGAAATCGCCTTGATCGAATAGCGGTCCAGCAGCTGCTTGAGTTCGGCAGCGCTGACGTTCTGGGTGCCGACCGTTTCCACCGCGCCCACGCCCGCGTCATGCACGATCTTCAACTGCTGGTCGAGCGTGCCGGCGTTGCGCAGCGTGTACATCTGCACTGCAATGGGTTGCTGTGGACCGGCCGTGTCGCCTGCGAAGGCGGGCAGGGCAGCGAGCAGCAGCAATGCGAGGGTGGTGGTCCTGCGTGCAGCAGTCTTCATCAAGCAATCCTCCCGAAGTTCAATCGATGGCGGTCCAGGCGCGCGACCTGGTTGATGCAATGACGCGGTCGACGATCAGGGCCGAACGCAGGCCGTCCGCGAAGGTGGGCAGGCCCTGCGGCCGCTCGCCATCGATGGCGTGATAGGTGTCGGCGACGAACGCCTCGAAGCACTGGGCGTAGCCCTGCGCGTGGCCGGGCGGCAACACCGCCAGCCGGCGTTGTTCGGCACTGCCGGCGCCGGGCCCGCGTACGAAGGTTTCCTCGCGCTGGTCGGGCCGGCCGATCCACAGCCGCTCCGGGTCCTCCTGGTTGAACGCCACGCTGGCCTGCGCGCCGTCGATCTCGAACCACAGGCGGTTGTGACGTCCAGCCGAGACCTGGCTGACCGTCAACGAGGCCAGCGTACCTGCGCCGGTCTTGAACATCGCCGCGGCCACGTCCTCGCTGGTTACCGCCTGCATCGCACCGCCGGCCGCCGGCGTGGTGAAACTCTGTGCCGCCACGGCGGCGCGCTCGGCAACCACGGTGGCGAACGCCGCGCTGACGTCGACGAAGCGCTCCCCGCTGACCCATTCCACCAGATCGCACCAGTGCGAGCCGATGTCGGCGAACACGCGCGAGGCGCCACCCAGCGCCGGGTCCACGCGCCAGTTGTTGCTGGCCGGGTCCAGCAGCCAGTCCTGCAGATAACTGCCGTGGATCAGGTGCAGGGGCCCCAGCTCGCCCTGGGCGATGCGGGCGCGTGCCTCGCGTACCACCGGGTGATAGCGATAGACGAACGGCACCGTGGCGACCAGCCCGGTCGCGGTGGCCAGCGCGGCCAGGGCCTGCGCGTCCTGCAGCGTAGTGGCCAGCGGCTTTTCGCAGATCACGTGCTTGCCGGCTTCCAGTGCCGCCTGCGCCATCGGGCGGTGCAGGTGGTTGGGGGTGCACACGTGCACCACCTGCACCTGCGGATCAGCGATCACCTCGTCGATGTCACGATAGCCGCGCGGAACATTCCATGACCGCGCCACCTCTTCCGCACGCTGCGGGGATGAGGCGACCACGCCGCGGACCTCCGCACCGGCCAGCAGCGCCGCGCGACGATGCACGGCGCCGATCATGCCGGTGCCCACAATGGCGATTCCAAGCTTGCGCATCGTGTCGGCTCCTCAGTGCGTGGTGGGCGAGGCGGCAAGCGCCGGCCGGTCGCGGAACAACACCAGGAAGGCGACCAGCACCACCAGCGCCACGCCGGCCGGGAACAGCCAGATCCGCTGCCAGTCCGGCCCCGCTGCCGTGGTGTAGTGCTCCACCACCGCGCCGGACAGGAACGTGCCGATCAGCATGCCCACGCCGTACGTGGCCAGGGTGATGAAGCCCTGTGCGCTGCTGCGCGCGGCGGGGCCGGCGTGTGCATCGGTGTAGATCTGGCCGGTGACGAAGAAGAAGTCATAGCAGATGCCGTGCAGCACGATGCCGATCACCAGCAGGGAGAAGCCGCCGCCCGCATCGCCGAAGGCGAACATGACATAGCGCACCACCCACGCGGCCATGCCCACCGCCAGCATCGTCTTCACGCCCAGCCGCACGAACAGGAACGGCATGGCCAGCATCAGCAGCACTTCGGAGACCTGGCCCAGCGACTGCAGGCCGGCCGCGCCGCGCACGCCCAGGTCGTTGAGGTAGGGGTTGGTGAAGTTGTAGTAGAACGCGAGCGGAATGCAGATGGCGATGGAGGCCAGGAAGAACACGAGGTAGGAGCGCGACTTCAGCAGCCGCAGCGAATCCAGCCCCAGCACCTGGCCCAGCCCGGCGTCGCGCTGTTGCGCCAGCGGCGGCGTGTGCGGCAGGGTGAACGCATACAGGCCCAGGGCCAGCGATGCCATCGCCGCCATCCGGAAGGTCAGTTCAAGCGTATGCGCCTGTTCCCAGCCCAGCCAGCCGATCAGCACGCCGGCCACGATCCAGCCGACGCTGCCGGCCACGCGCACGGGCGGGAACTGCTTCTCCGGCGATTGCATGTGCCGCATCGCCACGCTGTTGGCCAGCGCCAGCGTAGGCATGAACAGCAGCATGTAGCCCATCACGCAGGCGAAGAACGTGTTGAAGTCCGTTGCCGTGGACGCCAGCCACATCAGCACCGCACCGGCCAGGTGCAGGACCCCGAGGATGCGCTGCGCGGCGAAGTAGCGGTCGGCGATCAGCCCGACCAGGAAGGGCGCCACGATCGCGCCGATGGACTGGCTGAGGAAGGCCGTGGCGACCTGGCTGGCGGTGGCCTGGAGCGGACCCTGCACCAGATACGTGCCCAGGGTCACGAACCATGCGCCCCAGATGAAGAACTGCAGAAACATCATCGCGCCCAAGCGCGACATGGCGTGCCTCATGGCGTGCCCTCCCAGGCGGTCATGGCTCAGATACCCAGCATGCGGCGCAGTGATCCTGCGTCCGCGCCGCTGTCGGCAAAGTCGTCGAAGGAACGTTCGGTCACGCGGATGATGTGGTCGCGGATGATCGCGGCGCCCTCGCGCGCGCCGTCTTCCGGGTGCTTCAGGCAGCACTCCCACTCCAGCACCGCCCAGCCCGGGAAATCGTACTGCGCGAACTTCGAGAAGATCGCCTTGAAGTCGATCTGGCCGTCGCCAAGCGAACGGAACCGCCCCGGGCGATCGATCCAGTCCTGGTAGCCGCCGTACACGCCGCTGCTCGCACTGGGGCGGAATTCCGCGTCCTTGACGTGGAAGATGCCGATGCGCGGGTGATAGCGGTCGATGAAGCCCAGGTAGTCGATCTGCTGCAGCAGCAGGTGGCTGGGGTCGTACAGGATCTTGGCGCGCGGGTGGTGGTCCACCACGTCGAGGAAGCGCTCGAAGGTCGCGCCGTCGTGCAGGTCCTCGCCCGGGTGGATCTCGAAGCACAGGTCCACGCCGCAGGCGTCGAAGGCATCCAGGATCGGGCGCCAGCGCCGCCCGAGTTCGGCGAAGGCTTCTTCCACCAGTCCCGGCGGGCGCTGCGGCCAGGGATAGAAGTACGGCCAGGCAAGCGCGCCGGAAAAGGTGGCATGCGCGGTCAGCCCCAGGCGCTGGCTGGCCTTGGCGGCCAGCAGCAGCTGCTCCACGGCCCAGGCCTGGCGCGCGGCCGGATCGCCGCGCTTGTCCGCGGGCGCGAAGCCGTCGAACAGGCTGTCGTAGGCGGGGTGGACGGCTACCAGCTGCCCCTGCAGGTGGGTGGACAGCTCGGTGATCTGCACGCCATGCCCGGCCAGCATGCCGGCAATGTCGTCGCAATATGCCTGGCTGCGCGCGGCCTCGGCCAGATCGAACAGATGTGGCGCGCTGGTAGGTATCTGTACGCCAGAATAGCCCAGCCCCCCGGCCCATCCGGCCAGCGTGTCCAGCCGGTCGAAGGGCGGTGTGTCGCCAATGAACTGCGCCAGGAACAGCGCCGGACCCTTGAGCGTCTTCAACGTGATTCACCCTGATGCAATCGATTGCATTACCCTAGCAGGACGCTCCGGAAAACCTGTTGTGCACTGCACAGCGACAAGAACAACCCAGCAACCATGGCAACCATCTACGACATCGCAAAGCACGTTGGCGTCTCCGCAGGCACGGTGTCGCGGGCGCTTTCGCGGCCGGACAAAGTCCTGCCGGCCACGCGCACGCGCATCGAGCAGGCCGCGGCGGCGCTGGGCTATGTGCCCAACACGGTGGCCCGGACGCTCAAGACCCAGCGCAGCGGCAAGATCCTGGTGACCGTGCCGGACATCGCCAATCCGTTCTTCGCCCAGATCCTGCAGGGCGCGGAGGAAGCGGCGCAGGCCGTGGGCTACGCGGTGCTGCTGGGTGATACCCAGCATCGCCCCGAGCGCGAAGAGCGCTACGCGCAGATGCTCCGCCGCAACGAAGCCGACGGCATGATCGTGCTCGGCCATCGCCTGCCGCCCACCGCGCGCGAGATCGTGCAGCAGCAGGGCGCCACCGCGCCGGTGGTCAATGGGTGCGAATTCGACCCCGCGCTGGGCATTCCCAGCGTGCACATCGACAACGCCGCCGCCGCGCGCGCGGTGATGGAACACCTGTATGGCCTGGGCCACGAGCGGATCGCCGTGGTCGGCGGACCGCCCGACAATCCCCTGCATGAGCAGCGGCTGGAAGGGGTGCAGGCCGCCGGCAAGGCGCGCGGCCGCCTTCGCAGCCTGAGCGTGGTGCCGGGGGATTTCTCCGTGGAATCCGGTCATGCGGCAGCGATGGCGCTGTTGGCCGGCGCGACGGTGCCCACCGCGATCTTCTGTTTCAGCGACCAGATGGCGCTGGGCGTGCTGGCGGCCTGCCGCGATCTGGGCGTCCGCGTGCCCGATGCGCTGTCTGTGGTCGGCTTCGACGACCTGGCATCGTCCCGCTACCTCACGCCCGCATTGACCACCGTCCGGCAGCCCATGCGGGAGATCGGCGAGCGCGCGGTCAACCTGCTGCTCGCCATCATCGAAGGCGTGGAGGTGCCGCTGCAGCAGACCCTGGAATTCAGCCTGATGGTGCGGGGTTCCACCGGGGCACCCAGGTAGAGCCACGCCCTGCGTGGCTTCGCGGTGCCCGATCGAAGTGCAGCCACGCAGGGCGTGGCGCTACCGGCGAACGCAGCTTGGGCCGGATTTGCCCATGCTGGATTCGAACTCCAGGCCCACGCGCGTGTCTTCGTTTTCTCTGTAGATCAGCGACCTGCAGCGCTCGCCTTCGGCCTCGAAGTCCTGGTAGTAGCGGGCACCGGCCTGCGGCGCGACACTCACTGCTGCGCTGCAGCTGATGGTGACGTAGCCGTTGCTAGACACGAAGTTGCTTCCGATGGTCACGCGTTCCCCCGCCGGTATGCTCGCCCGTCCATCGCGGGCGGGACGCAGGATCTGCGGCGCGCTGTTGGCGCAGATCCACGTCACTCCTCCGGGGGCAACGCGCAGCGATGCGGCAGGCTGGCCGGGGGGCAGGCGGTAGGTGCCCATGCAGCCAGTGGCCAGCAGCATGAGCACGGCGGGCACGAAAAAGCGCACGGTCGCGTTCAAGACGCCTTCTCCTGCGCTTGGCCGGGCTTGACCAATGGGCCGAGTCGCGTAATGAGTTCAGCGCTGGACAACGCCGAGGGTTCGCCCGCGGGTACCGGCAGAATGTAGGCGAACGTTGCCGGTTTGCCGAAGGTGGACTTCACCGTCCGGCCGCTGCTGCGTTTGTCGGCGACTGCGTCAGGAAGGGTGGCGTACAGCACGAAGTGACTGGCGCCCTCGCGCTTGGCTACCTCGGCGCAGCGGTACAGCAGGAAATTCTCGACCATTTCGTTTCTGCTGAAGCTGTTGGCCGAGAATCCCACCTTGATCAAGCGGCCCGGGCCCGGTTCGTCCCAGTAACCCCCAGCAAAGCCCAGGATCGGGTTGCGCGCATCGTGATAACCGGTTGCGCACCCGCACAACGACACGGCGATCATCGCCGCCGCGATCAGATTTCCTTTCACTGGTTGTCCCCTGTACGCGCTTGCGCGGCGGAAGGCCGGCCCCGGCGCAGGCCAGATTATCTGCATGTCGCAGGCTGGCCCGCAAGAGGGACGTGGCGCTCACCAGTTCCAGCTCTCCACGCGTGACGTGACCGGTGTTGATGATGCAGCCATGGCCAGCCCGAAGCGGTGACGGGTGGGCGCTCACCTGCGCTTGGCCTGCAGCGGGCCGCTGGGCAGGCGACGCGCCCGTGAGCGCGTCCTGCCCGACGCCTGAGCGGGGCAGGCATCGTTCAACGCGTGCTGCTCGCCACCACGCCGCTGCCCTCGCTTTGCGTCGCGGCCAGCGCCCGCCACCACGGCGTGCCCGCATGTGGCGCGGAAAGATCCAGGCGTTCGCCCATTTCCGGCGTGGACAGCGCGATGCCGCGCTGCGCGGCCAGCGCGCTGACCCGCTCGAAGGGTTCTTCCCAGCGATGCATCGCCAGGTCGAACGTGCCGTTGTGGATCGGTACCAGCCACTTGCCACGCAGGTCCTGGTGGGCCTGGACGGTCTGTTCCGGCTGCATGTGCACGAACGGCCACTTGGCGTCGTAGGCGCCGGTTTCGACGAAGGCGACATCGAACGGTCCATAGCGTTCGCCGATACGCTTGAAGCCATTGAAGTAGCCGGTATCGCCACTGAAGAACACGCGCAGGTCATCGTCCAGGATCACCCACGAGGCCCACAGCGTGCGGTTGCCATCGCGCAGCCCGCGGCCGGAGAAATGCTGGGCCGGCGTGGCGGCGAAACGCACGCCATCGACCTGGGTTTCTTCCCACCAGTCCAGCTGCACCACGCGGTCCTGCGGCACGCCCCAGTCGATCAGGCGGTCGCCCACGCCCAGCGGGGCCAGGAACACCTGCGCGCGCGTAGCCAGGAACTTGATGGTGGCGCGATCCAGATGGTCGTAGTGGTCATGCGAGAGCAGCACGCCACGGATCGGCGGCAGGTCCTGCAGCGCGATCGGCGGGGCATGGAAACGCTTGGGACCAAACCACTGCACGGGCGAGGCACGCTCGGAAAACACCGGGTCGGTCAGCCACCAGCCACCGCGCAGTTTGATCAGCAGGGTGGAGTGGCCCAGCCGGTACACGCTGCGGTCCGGCGCTTCGGCCAGCGACTGCGCGGTAAGCGCGTGCACCGGCGGCGCCTTGGGCGGCGTGGTGCCCGGCGGTCGTTTGAACATGACCTCCCAGAACAGCTTCAGTGTGGCAGCGAAGGATTCCTTCGGCTTCGGCGCCACATTGGTGAACTGGTCGTCGGCGCGCTGCGGCGAGTTTTCGTAGGAGGCAATAGGCACGGTGAAGGTCATCCCGATCAGAACGGTGAGGGAGAAGGCGACAGCGAGTACAGGCAGGATGCGCATGCGTCTCCTTGAAGGTGAGTGCGTACACACTCATTAATGAGGCCGATTGAAATCAACGTTGGATGCCCTTCCAGTACAGATCGAATCCGGCCTGGGCCAAGGCATCGCGTTGCGCGGGCTGGGCGGCCATGGCCTCCAGCGTGGTCTCCAGCAGGGTGATCAACACCCGCCCGAGGTAGAACCCGAGGCGCTCAGGATCCACGTATCGCGCCAGGCTGGCTTCCAAGGTATGCAACGTCGTACCGAACAGGCCAGCGCAGTGCGCGCGCGTGCAGTCTGTAATGCGTTCGGACACCTTGAGCTGTCGCAGCGCCATGCGGTCCACCGGATGGGTTGCGCCCCAGACCAGCAGCGCGTTCCAGACGTGGTGCAGCTGATCGCGCACCTCGGCATCGGCAGGGAAGCGGGCGCCCACTGCCAACGCGAGCCGCTCTTCAAGCCGCACGAACAGCGCATTGAGAAGGGCGTCCTTGGTCTCGAAATAGGTGAACACCGTTCCCTCGGCCACCTTCGCGGCCCTGGCAATCTGCGCCGTGGACGCACCGATACCCTGCGCGGCCACCGCTTGGGCGGCTGCCTCGAGAATCGCAGTGCGTTTCGCGTCGCTGAGTGGGCGGGCCATGGCAGGGAATTAGCTGAGTGACTGCTCATTTATAGAGCGCGGCGGACTGCCTTGCAAGGGATGCGGAACAGGCCGCTGGCATCCGTTCAGGCAGCCTGCTTGGCGCCGGATTTGAAAACCCCACCGCAGCGATCTATAAGGTGGGCAGGTTCCAGGACCCGATCATGCCCCGAGCCAGCACCCCCAGCACCCCCATTGCCAACGCCAGCGTCGCGCCGGAGGATGCCGCGCAGCAGATAGATGCGAAGATCGCCGCGCTGGACGACTGGCGCGGCAACACCCTGGCGCAGCTGCGCAGCATCATCCACAAGGCGGATCCCGACGTGGTGGAGACCGTGAAGTGGCGCGGCGTGCCGGTCTGGGAGCACGACGGCATCCTCTGCACTGGCGAAACCTACAAAGCGGCGGTGAAGATGACCTTTGCGCATGGGGCCAAGCTGGACGATCCGAAGGGACTGTTCAATTCCAGCCTGGAGGGCAACACCCGCCGCGCCATCGACGTGCATGAAGGCGAGAAGATCAACGAGGCAGCGTTGAAGGCCCTGATCCGGGCAGCGGTGGCCTTCAATACGGCCAAGGCAAAAGCGAAAAAATCAACCTCCCGCTGATTGCGGCGCGCTGCCACCGGTAGGGCGCTACCGGGGTGGCACCTGTCGTCAACTTCGGCAAAGATGGTGCGCTGCACGATCGCCACCGGCGCGCGCGCATCCCCCCGGAATCTGGAATTGCCTGTGCTGAGTGTTGTTGGAGTAGTGCTTGCGTTGTACGTGGTATGGCGTTTGATCTGGCCGTTGCGGATGCCGGTTTCGGTGCGTGGCCCGCTGGGGTTGCTGGTGCTGGCGCTGGCGCTGCACCACCGGATCGTGGCGCGGTTTGCCGGCACCATGGCCTCGCCGGAGATTCCCAAGGTGGCCCTTGTGGTGCTGGCCAGCGGCTTCACCGCCCTGCTGCTGGTGGCCGTGTTCCTGCTGGTGCTGGATGCCCTGCTGCTGGGTGCGCGCCTGCTGAAGCTGGCGCGCGTTGCCGATGCCCTGCGTCGCAGCTGGCTGCGGCCAGCGGCGGGCGGACTGGCGCTGGTGCTGGGTATATGGGGTGTGCAGCAGGGCATCGCCGTGCCGCAGACCCGCCAGATCGAGGTGACCATTGCCGGCCTCCCGCACGCGTTTGATGGTTATCGCGTACTGCAGCTCACCGACATCCACGCCAGCCGCCTGCTCACCGGCGATTGGGTGGCCAAGGTGGTGGCCGAAAGCAACGCGCTGAGGCCGGACCTGGTGGTGATCACCGGCGACCTGGTCGATGGCAGCGTCAGCGCCCGGGCCAACGATGTGCGCAGCCTGGGCCAGCTGCAGGCGCCGGACGGCGTCATCGCCATCACTGGCAACCACGAATACTACGGGCAGTATGCGCAATGGATGCAGGCGTTCCGCGCGCTGGGCATGCAGGTGCTGGAGAACAGCCACACCCAGGTGACGCGCGATGGCGCGGTGCTGACCATCGCCGGCGTCACCGACCCGGTGGCAGCGCGCTATGGCCTGCCGATGCCGGATCTGACCGCCGCACTGGCAGGTGCGGATCCCGCCGCCCCGGTCATCCTGCTCGACCACCGACCGCGCGAGGCCAAGGCCAATGCGGCCAAGGGCGTGAAGCTGCAGCTGTCGGGGCATACCCATGGCGGCCACATCGTCGGCATGGACCAGCTGGTCAAGCGTGCCAACGGCGGTTACGTGTCCGGGCGTTACGAGGTCGACGGCATGACCCTGTATGTCAGCAACGGTGCGGGCCTGTGGCCGGGGTTTGCCGCCCGTATCGGCGTACCGTCAGAGATCACCTTGGTGACGTTGAGGGCGCGCTAGACAGCGTGCCGACCAACGGTCGGCACCTGGCGTGCGTAGTGGCCTGCACCAGTTCCGGTGCCAGCGCGTGGGCCACGGCCATGCGCAGCATGGCCGGGCTGATGTGGCGCCGGTGCACGTGATCGATGGCGGCCATGTACAGGCGACCGAAACGGTTATGGGGGCACACCCGGGTGCCCAGCGCGATCACCGCGGCGCCATCGTCCAGCAGCTGCACCCGCACACAGGAACGGAATCGCAGGTGGCGGTCGTCGGCGCCCAGCAGTACTTCGGCGCTGCGGTCGCCGGCGTCCACGCGCTGCGCATGCACCGGGAAGCGCCCGGCGAACAATGTGCTGCGGTCGGTGGACAGCAGCGAGGAGACCGGGCAGCCCAGCGGCGAGGTGCGCAGCTGGAGCGGCGCCACCAGTACGTTGCGCAGCGCCATCAAGCGCCCCACGCTCGGCGGCGGGTTGAGCATGAAACCGTCCAGAACCGCTTCCAGCACGGCGCTGGCCGAGCGCCCGGGAACACTGTGCGCGGGCAGGCCAAGCGTGTTGTAGTCCTGGTGGTGGATGCCTTCCACCAGTGCCTGCTGCAGCAGCGAGTCGGCCGGCGGCCCCGGCAGCGCCTGCACCGGATGGCGCGCCGCGCGGTGCCCGATGTAGCCGTGCGCCGGGCGCAACCGGGCCAGCAGCACGCGCAGCGGGCCAACCAGGTCTCGGGTGCGCGCGCACAACCCCGCCAGCAACGAACGCGACGGCGCCTGCAGCGACAGGCTCACCACGGGCACCCGTGACAGGTCAGCGTGCGCCAGCAGCTGCTGCAGGGCAGGCGGCAAGGTATCCGTAAGGCTGGGGATGTCGGCGTTGTCGGCATCAATCTGCGCGCGCTGCGCCTCGGTCAACACGCCGCTGCGTTCGTTGGCATGGCATGAGAGCGCGAACAGCGCCGGGTGGCGCGGGTGGCGCGAGACGAACTGGTGCCAGGTGCCGCTGCCGAAGCGCACCGTGAACAGGCAATCGGGCGGGATGTCCACACAGCGCAGCGCATGCAGGAACGCAGCCGGGTCACGCTGCAGCTGGGCATCGGACGCGGTGGAAAAGCGCAGCTGCGCACCGCCGCTGCCGGCGATGGCGGTGAACATGCGCGGTCCGGCATGGCGGTGGAACGGATGCCCCTGGCGCCCGACCGAGAACGAATACAGTGACGACGCATCATCGTGGGCCAGGTGCATGCCGCCGAGCCGTGCAGAGGGCTCGTCCAGCGCATCCACGAAGGCCGGGTGCGCGGCCTGGCGCAGTCCGGCATCACGCAGCAGCTGGTCGCCGGCACCGATCCCGAGCTGGGTGATCAAAGCCACTTCGACCGGGCTGCCATCCCCGTACGAAGGCAGGCTGATGCTGGGGAACGAACGACTCACGCGGTGGGTGTCCAGCATGCCGGTCTCCTGGTGGCAGGGCTCAGGTCGAAGGGGTGGGTTTGCGTTTGGCGCGCGCGCGGCTCTCGCGCTGCAACGGCCCGCCAACCGGGCAGACTTCGGCGGCCCAGGCGAACAGGGTGTTGGTCAGGCGCTCGGGCACCTGGCGGAAATACACGAACTGGCCGCGCTTCTCGCGTTCGATCAGGCCGGCATCCTCCAGGATGCGCAGGTGGCTGGACAGCGCCGGCTTGCTGAAATCAAAGCGTTCGCCCAATTCGCCCGCAGTCAATTCGCCACCGTTGAGGTAGGCGAGGATCTGGCGGCGGGCGGTGGAGGCCAGGGCCTCGAAGATGCGGTCCATTCCGGTAGTTAATTAATTCGTTAACTAATCGTGCGCCGTGGCCTTGGGGCTGTCAAGTGTCGGCTGCCGCTTTCGCACCGTCACCACCGCGTAATACGCAGCGCTTACCTTGCGCCGCACTTCAGGGGTTGGGGCGGCACAGTGGCCGAGCAGGCAAGAGGGCGGCTGGCGCGGATGTTCGTGGAACACGCGCCCGTGCTTCGGGGGTTCTTCGTGCGCCGGGGGGCGCGACAGGACGCCGAAGACCTGGTGCAGGAGACGTACCTGCGTCTGCTGCGTGCGCATGCGGGGCCGGGCGAGTCCATCGCCAACCCTGAGGCGTATCTGTTCACCGTAGCGCTGAACCTGGCGCGTGAGCAGGCCAGCCGCAGGCGCTGGTCGACCCTGCCGATCGAGGACATCGAACAGCTGGGCCAGGGCCTGGCCAGCGGGGAATGCGTGGAAGATGCCGCCGAACGCGAACAACGCAGCCAGCGCCTGCAGGCGTTGCTGGCCACGCTGCCCGGACACACCCGCGCCGTGCTGGTGATGCAGTACCGCGATGGGCTGAGCTACAGGCAGATCGCAGAGCGCCTGGGTGTTTCCTCGCACATGGTGAAGAAGCACGTCGTGCGCGGGCTTGCCGTGTGCCGGCGTGCGATGGCCGACCGCGAGGTGGCGCGATGAGCGAACCGTCGCTGCACCCCTCCGCGTTGACCCAGGCCGCCGCCCACTGGCATGCGCTGCAACGCCAGGGCGATGTCTCGCCCGCGCAGCAGCGTGCCTTCATGGACTGGCTGCTGGTCTCGCCCGAGCACCTGCGCGAATACCTGGCGATCAGTGAAACCGCAGGCGCGCTGGGAGAGGCGCTACGCGCGATGCCGATCGACCTGGACGCGCTGCTGGCGTCACCGGCACCGCAGCGAACGGGCGACAACGTCGTGCCGTTGCTGGCGCGCGCGCCGCGTGCGGCTGCGCCCGCGCCGGCCAGACGTCGGCAGCTTCCTGGTATCGCTGCCGCCGCCGCGCTGCTGCTGGCGGTGGGCGTCGGCACGCCGCTGGCGTGGCCGCATACCACCCGCTATGTAGCCGCTCATGGCGCGCCGCGCCAGATCGAGCTCTCCGACCACAGCGTGCTTCACCTCAATGCCGAGAGCGAAGTCTCGGTGCGGATGAGCCTGTTCGGTCGCCGCGTTGAACTGGAGCGAGGCCAGGCCAGCTTCGTGGTCGCGCCGGACCGGCGGCCGTTCGCCGTGCATGCCGGCGGCCTGCAGGTGACCGACATCGGCACCACGTTCGATGTCTCGCTGCTGCGCGAACAGGCGCGGATCGCGGTCAGCGAGGGCCGGGTGCAGGTGCACGGCGATGGCGGGCACGGACGCCTGCTGGCCGATCTGTCGGCCGGCAAGGTGGCCCAGGTCGATTACCGCGACCAACGCGTGCAACTGCGCGATGAGGACGCGGCCAGCATGACCGCGTGGTGGCAGGGCCGCATCGTGTTCCGCGACGAGCCCCTGCGCGAAGTGGCCGATCGCTTCAACCGCAGCAACGCCCTGCGCCTGCGCGTGAGCGATGACGCCGGCGCGCTGCGCCTGACCGGCAACCTGCGCGCCGATGACCTCGGTTCGCTGCGTGCGTTCCTGGACCAGCAGCCGGCGCTGGTCATCCAGCAGCGTGCCGATGGCATCCACGTACGCATGCGCGGCGTGGCCGACGGCGCTGTCAAAAAAAATTCATCGAATTAGCGGTGCCCGATCCACGCCTTGCCGCGTCGTAGTTGGGGAATGCCACCGCCACTCCCTTACTGGATCCCACGATGCGCTGCACTCTGTTCCTTTCGATCGCCCTTGCCCTGCAGGTCACCGCGGCGGCCACCGCTGCAGAACCCACGCGTCCTGCCGCCGATGCCATCGCCTCGCAGCCGCTGGACATGGCACTCAACGCACTGTCGCGCCAGACCGGCCTGCAGTTCGTCTACAACGCGCAGGTGGCGGGAAACCCGCGTACCCCGGCGGTGCCGGCGGGACTGAGCGCGGAGGCGGCCCTTGACCGCCTGCTTGCCGGCACCGGGCTGCGCTACCGCTACCTCAATGCGGGCACGGTAACCATCGAAGCGGCGACGGCCGGCAACCCGCCCACCTCCGGCGTGGTCGCGCCCATGCTGGCAGCCGATGCCGGGGCCGCCCCACTGCAGGCGTCGGCGGGCGAAGGCGGCGCGCCGGGCACGCAGAACCTGGAAACCATCCAGGTGACCGGCAGCTACAGCCGCAGCCTGGAACAGGCGGTCGATCTCAAGCGCGCCAACATCGGCTTTTCCGACTCCATCGTGGCCACCGATGTGGCCGACTTTCCGGAACAGAACCTGGCCGAAGCACTGCAGCGCGTTCCCGGCGTGACCATCGAGCGCAGCAAGGGCCTGGGCACCAAGGTCAACGTGCGTGGCCTGCCGTCGGAATACACGTACGTGTCGATCAACGACCTCGCCACCGCCTCCGGCAGTGGTGGGCGTGACGTGGAATTCGACATGTTCGCCTCGGAGATCATCCAGCAGGTCACGGTGCAGAAGTCGCCCACCGCCGCCGATGAAGAGGGCGGCATCGCCGGTTCGGTGAAGATCACCACCGCGCGCCCGTTCGACTACAACGAGCGCAAGCTGGTGCTGTCGGCCGAAGGCGCGCACAACAGCATTTCCGAAGAAGTGGACCCGCGTTTCGCCTTCCTGGCCGCCGATACCTGGGGCGACTGGGGCGGCCTGGTGTCGTACTCGCAGTCCAAGCGCACCAACCGTACCGACTCCACCTCGGGCATCAACTTCCGCCCGATGTCGCGCTTCCTCGGGGCGTCCGGCACGCGCGGTACCCAGGCCCAGGCCGTGCTGGCCCGCGACGCCGGGGTGAACATCGTCAACCGCACCGACACCGATGAAACCAATCGGGTGGTGTTCCAGGACAAGGTCGGTGACCGCGTCTACCTCAGCGAGCAGGACAAGTGGGGCGCCACCGCGTCGCTGCAGTACAAGCCCAGCAGCAGCTTCAGCCTGACCTTCGATGCGATGCTGGGCGGCTACGATTCGACCGAAGACGAGTACGACGCGGCGGCATATTCGGCGTCCAGCCGCAGCACCCTCGACACCATCCACGAATACGATGCCAGCACCCTGTCCGAGTACGGCATGGTGGTGCTGCGCGATGTGTCCTACACCGCTACCCAGCACGAGATGCTGAGCAAGGAGCGGATCAACAAGACCGATTACAGCCAGTACAGCGTTGCGCTCGACTGGAAGGGGCAGGACTGGTACGTCGATGCCATGGCCGGCTACTCCGGTGCGGAGAAGACCTCGGACTTCTCCAACCTCAAGCACGTCGCCTACGCACCCTCGCGCACCCGCTGGACCGGCCGCAGCGGCGAAACCATTCCCAGCACCCCGGGCGGTTTCGACATGTACAACGCCTCGGACAAGTACCTGTTCGAAGCCTATGAAACCACGCTGGAGAAGGTGGACGACGACAAGTACGCCGCCCAGGTCAACGTGACCCGCATGCTGGACCTGGCCTTCCTGCCGGCACTGCGTGACGTGAAGTTCGGTGCGCGCTACACCGACCGCTCCAAGCAGCGCCAGTATGGCGAGCTCAAGATCACCGGGCCGACCGCCGGCAGCAGCGCCTGGGTCAACAAACGTACCCTGGCCGACAGCCCGCTGCAGTGGATCGGCGACATCGTTCCCGGTGGCGACTACACCATCAAGGACCTGCAGTGGCAGCAGGTCTCCAACGACTACGCGCGCCGCGCGTTCCGCTACGACGGTTTCTACACTCCGTTTGACGCTGGGCAGTTCTACCAGGTCGACGAGAAGGTGACGAGCGTGTACGCGATGGCGGACTTCGGCTTCGATATCGGCCACGTACCGGTCAACATCAACGCCGGCGCGCGCTACGTCGATACCAGCGTCACGTCGTTCGGCTACCATCCGATCCAGCGGCCCGATGGCAGCACCGGCTACACCGACACCCCGGTGTCCAAGGATGGCAGCTACGACGACCTTCTGCCCAGCTTCAACATGACCGCCGAACTGGCCCAGGGCCTGCTGCTGCGCGCGGCCGCCTCCAAGACCATGATGCGCCCGGCGCTGACCGACATCGCCTACAAGCGCACCGCCAGCTGGAGCTCGTACCGCTTCACCGATGGCAACCCGGAGCTCAAGCCCACCTACGCCAAGCAGTGGGAAGTGGGCCTGGAGAAGTACCTGGACAACGGCGCGCTGTTTGCCGCCTCCTACTTCCGCAAGAACATCGACGGCGTGGTGATCAACTCGCTCACCGGCGTGGTCGAGGATGTGGCGGTGTACAACGCCAACGGCACCCTCAACGGCATCTTCGATTTCGATGTGTACCAGCCGGTGAACGCCAAGGGCTCCTACCAGGTGGACGGCGTGGAGCTGGTGGCGCAGCTGCCGCTGGGCATGTTCCACCCGATGCTGGAGGGCTTTGGCGTGAATGCCAACTACACCGTGCTGGACAGCTCGCTGGCAGGTGAGTCCGACCTGGGCATCCGCACCCCGATGCCCGGCCTGGCCGAGAAGACCTGGAACCTCACCGCGTACTACGAAAATGACCGGTTCGATGCCCGCGTGTCCTACAACCACAAGGACGAATACGTGGAGTCCATCGGTTATGACATGTACCCGATCTGGCGCGACGCCTATGGCCAGATGGATGTGTCCATCGGCTACCGGATCACCGACAACATCAAGGTCAGCCTGAAGGGCATCAACCTGACCAACGAGATCACCAGCGGCTACACCATGGACCCGTCGTTCCCGACCATGTACGAAGCCTCGGGCCGCCGCATCAGCCTGGGTCTGCGCGCTGACTTCTGATCCTTCCGGTGCCTGTCGCCCCTGGCGGCAGGCACCCGCCCAGCAAGGAACCCCACATGCAAACCCTTCTTCTGCTGGCGCTGCTGACGGCGCCGGCCACGGGATCGTCGTCTGCCGATCCTGATGCCGGCCGCGACTGGCAGCCCGGCGATCACCACGTCCACAGCGAGTGGAGCGTCGACTGGGACCGCACTACCATGCCGCCCACCCCCATCCGTGGAGGGGACTCGTCCTACACCCGCAGCCACAACGCCGAGCGGGCGCGTCACTTCGGGCTGCGCTGGATGGTGCATACCGACCACGGTGGCCCCGGCCACTCGGCGGTGACCCGCGATCATGCCTACCCGGCGCTGCTGCAGGCGCGCAGGGACGTGCCCGAACTCATCCAGTTCAACGGCATGGAGTTCGACGTGCCGGCGGGCGAACACGCTTCGCTGATCATCGCGCCCGGCCCGGGGGAGGGCGAACAGCTGGTGTCGATCGAGCGCGACTACAGTCGCGGTGAACCGCTTGAGGAGGGCAGCCGCGATACCCAGCAGCACATGTTGGATGCCCTGGCCCACATGCGCGGGCTGAGTCCGCTGCCGCTGATGCTGATCAACCATCCCTCGCGCACCGCTACCGGGGTAGGGCGCTGGGGCGAAGTGGAACCCTCTGAGCTGCTTGCCTGGCATGCCGCTGCGCCGGAGGTGTTGGTCGGCATGGAAGGCGCGCCGGGGCACCAGGCCACCCGCACCGAGCGCGGCCTCTATCGAAATGCGGCAGCACCGACCTTCGGCGGCTTCGACCAGATGACCACGCAGATCGGTGGCGTCTGGGACCAGATGCTGGCCTACGGCACCCGGTTCTGGATCACCGCCAGCTCCGATTCGCACGTCAACCGGCGTGACGGGGGCAACGACTTCGATCCGGGCGAATACAGCAAGACCTATGTGTGGGCCCGCCCGCAGGGCGATGACATCCTCGGCGGCGTGCGCGCCGGGCGCATGTTCGCAGTGACCGGCGACCTGATCGATGCGCTGCAGCTGACCGTGCAGGCGGCCGATGGCAGCGGTGGGGTAGGGCGCATGGGCGAAAGCGTGACGTTGGCACCGGGCGTGCCGATGCGCGTGCGGTTGCGGGTGCGAAAGCCCGAAAGCGCCAATGCGGTCGGGCAACATCCGGCGTTGCGCCAGCTGCAGTTGATCGTCGGCAGCGGTGATGGACAGGCGCCGCAGATGCAGACCCGGCGTTTCACCGCGAAGGACTGGAAGCAGGAAGGTTCGTGGTACCAGGTGACGTGGACATTGCCGGCACCGGAAGGCGGTGGATTCGTCCGTGCGCGCGGCAGCAGTACCGACGAACCGACGCCACTGGCCGACATCAAGGGCGAAGATCCCTGGCAGGACCTGTGGTTCTACACCAACCCAGTGTTCATCGACCGGTGAGGGCGTGTGCCGCTCCACCGCCGTGAAAGAAACGGGATGACGCCTGCACGACCCGCTCACGGCACCCCGCCGACGCTGGGAGCACCCGAATCCCGCATGGACCCTGACATGACCACGCTTACCCTGCACGACCTCGCCAAGAAAATGGCCGGCATCGACTTCACCATGCTGCAGACGTTCGCCGATAACGGCGAAATCGCCGGCCGTCCGATGAGCAACAACGGCGATGTCGATTACGACGGCGACAGCTGGTTCTTCTCGCTGGACAGCACCGACATGGTCCGCGAGCTGCAGGCCGAGCCAAAGGTGGCGCTCAGTTTCACCGGCAGCAAAGGTCTGCTCGGCAAGCCGCCGCTGTTCGTGTTCGTGCAGGGCAAGGGCCGCATCATCCGCGACAAGGAGGTGATGCGCGAACACTGGCAGAAGAGCCTGGAGCGATGGTTCGAGCAGGGGGTCGATACTCCGGGCCTGGTCCTGATCCACGTCCACGCGCACCGCATCCATTACTGGGACGGCGAAGACCAGGGCGAACTCCAGGTCTGAACAACGCCGCTCATGGCTTCTTCTTCCAGGCCATTGGTGGGCTGCGCAGGCTGGTCCATTCCGGCCCGCTACGCCGGGCTGTTCGGCCCGGGGGAGAGCATGCTTGCGCGCTACGCCACCCGCTTCCAGGTGGTGGAGATCAATTCCTCTTTCTACCGGCCCCATAAGCCTGAAACCTACGCGCGTTGGGCGGCCAGCGTGCCGACGGCGTTCCGGTTTTCGGTCAAGATCCCGCGCACCATCTCCCACGATTCTGCGTTGGTCGGCGCGGGGCCCTTGCTTGACCGCTTCCTGGATGAGTCCAGCGCGCTCGGCACCAGGCTGGGTGGACTGCTGCTGCAGTTGCCCCCCTCGCTGGCGTTGGACGCCCGCCGCGCTTCCAGCTTCTTCCGCGCGCTGCGCAGGCGCAGCGAGGTGCCACTGGTGTGCGAACCACGCCATGCCAGCTGGTTCACCGACGCGGCCGAAGCATTGCTGTTGCGGCATGGCGTCTCGCGGTTGGGGGCCGACCCCGCGCGCGTGCCGGAGGCCGCGCAGCCGGGTGGTGCATCTGCATGGCGCTACTGGCGCTGGCACGGCGCCCCGCGCATGTATTACAGCGACTACGACGAGACGGCGTTGGAAGCGTTGGCCGGGCAGGTGAGGCAGGCGCGTGGACCCCGCTGGGTCATCTTCGACAATACCGCACACGGCTTTGCCGTCGCCAACGCCGCGCGCCTGCAGGAGCGATTGCATGCCTGAAGGTCCATCCATCGTCATTCTGCGGGAGGCTGCGGCAAAGTTCCGAGGCAAGACCGTGCGGCGCGCGCTGGGTAACAGTTCCCTGGATCTCACCCGCATGGAGGGGCGCCGCGTGCTCGCGCTGCGCAGCTGGGGCAAGCACTTCCTGGTCGAATTCAGCGGTTTCAGCCTGCGCGTGCACATGCTGATGTTCGGCAGCTACCGCATCGACGAACGCAAGCCATCGCCTCCGCGCGTTTCGCTGCAGTTCGACAACGGCGAGCTGAACATCTATGCCTCGTCGCTGAAGTACATCGAAGGAAAGCTGGACCAAACCTACGATTGGCGCACCGACGTGATGAACGACGCGTGGGACCCGCGTCTGGCCCGGCGCCGGCTGAAGCAGCAGCCAGACACGCTGATCTGCGATGCACTGCTGGACCAGGAGCTGTTCGCGGGCGTCGGCAACATCATCAAGAACGAAGTGCTGTTCCGCCAGCGCGTGCACCCCGAAAGCACGGTAGGAGCGCTGCCGCCCCGGGTGCTTGGCAGGGTCATTGCCGACGCCCGCGCCTACAGCTTTCTGTTCCTGGAATGGAAGCGCGCCTTCGAGCTGAAGAAGCACTGGCAGATCCATACCAAGCGGACCTGCCCAACCTGCGGTGGCCCGGTTTCCAAGACCTACCCCGGCAGGAGCCGGCGGCGCACTTTCTTCTGTCCCAATTGCCAGATCCGGTACTGAGTGAAGGGCAGAACCCGCCTGTCCTGTAGGATGGGCGCGTCCCACGCCGTTTCGCGCGTCCTGCGCGGCCACCCCGGTCGCCCGCTTCGCTCCCCTTTCGAGCCGTCCGCCATGCTGCTGGGCTGGCTCTCCGTGTTTCATGGAGCGTACATGCCGGGCTATACCACCCGCATTCTCACCATTCCCGTGAACGGCCACGCATTCCGCATACGTGCCCTGAGCGACCTGCAGCAGTTCGCCGACCCCACCGGCCGCGCCGAGCGCGCGGGCATCCATTCCTCGCTGTGGAGCCTGTTCGGCCAGGTCTGGCCGGCCGGACGGGTGCTGGCAGAGACCATGAGCCACTACGACGTGGCCGGCAAACGCATTCTGGAGCTGGGCTGCGGGCTGGGCCTGTCCAGCCTGGTGCTGGCCCATCGTGGCGCCAACGTGGTGGCCAGTGACCACCATCCACTGGCCGAATCGTTCCTGGCCTACAACGCCGGGCTCAATGACCTGCCGGCCGTGCATTACCGCGACCTGCCCTGGGAGATGCCGGATTCGTCACTGGGCCGTTTCGATCTGATCATCGGCAGCGATGTGTTGTACGAGCGTGGCCACGGCGTGCAGATTGCCGCGATGATGGAGCGCCACGCCAAGCCCACTGCCGAACTGCTGCTGACCGATCCCGGTCGCGGCAACCTCGGCGGCTTCTCGCGTGCCATGGCCCTGCAGGGGTATGCAGCGAGTGAAGAGGGCGGGTTCGGTGAAGACGAGAGCAGCTCGCCCGGCCGCGGCCGCCTGCTGCGCTACGCCCGCACCGCGTGACGACGCGCCATGCGTGTCCCACGGAATGCGTGACGCAATGACATGCCGTGCAGGTCTGCCGGGGTAGGCTGCCGGCCATGACCATTCCCGATCCTGCGTCCCGGCCCGCATTACCCACACCCAGCCGCTCCATGATCGTCGCCGGCCTGTCCACGGTAGTGGAGTGGTACGACTTCACCCTGTACCTCTACCTGGCCACCGTGTTGTCTCGGGTGTTCTTCGGCGGCGGCGACAATGCCCTGCTGGCCACCCTGGCCGGGTTCGCGGTGAGCTACCTGATGCGCCCCCTCGGCGCGCTCTGCTTCGGCCACCTCGGCGATCGCTTCGGCCGGCGCTACATGCTGCTTGCCTCCATGGCCCTGATGACCGTGGCGATGCTGGCCACCGCCATGCTGCCCACCTACGGAAGCATTGGCACCTCCGCAGGCGTACTACTGCTGCTGCTCCGCTGTGTCATGGCGTTCTCGGTGGGCGGCGAGTACACCGGCGTGGTGGCCTACCTGCTGGAAAGCGCCCCCGTTCGCCGGCGTGGCCTGGTGACCTCACTGGCCTCCGCAGCGAGCGAAGTGGGTGCCTTGCTCGCAGTGGCACTCTCGGCACTGACCGTGGCCCTGCTCAGCAGCGCCCAACTCGATAGCTGGGGCTGGCGCATTCCCTTCTTCATCGGCGCCGCCCTGGCCGGCGGTATCCTGCTGGCGCGCTCGACCATGCACGAATCGCCAGAATTCGAACGCCAGGTTGCCGCCGGGACCGTCCCCACCTCGCCGATCCGCGATACCTGGCGCTACCACCGCGGCGCCGTAGCGCGCACCTTCGCCATCTCCGCGCTGGGCTCCATTACCTACTACGTAGGCATCACCTACGTACCCGCATTCCTTGAGTCCGCCAGCGACGTAGGCGAATCCAAGGCATTGTGGCTGTCCACCATCGCCGCCGTCGCCGTGATCGGCGTGACCCCGCTGGCCGGCGCATTGTCCGACAAGGTCGGGCGCCGACCGGTGCTGATCGGCCTGGCGCTGCTCTCAGCACTGCTGCCATTGACCATGTTCGGCCTGATGGCCACCGGCAGCGCAGTCCAGATCGCCCTGGCTGCCGTGGTGCTGGCCTGCCTGGCCGGCGGCGTCAGCGCCGTCGCCGCACCGGCCACCGCCGAACAGTTCCCCGGCGAAGGCCGGCTCAGCGGCCTGGCGCTGGGCGTGACCATGGCCACCGCCTTCTTCGGCGGCGCCACCCCGCTGCTGGCCGAACTGCTGGTGCGCCACACCGGCTGGGCGGCCGCGCCCGGCGCGATGATCGCCGCGGTGGCGTTGCTGGTATTGCCGGTGCTGTGGGGCCTGCGGGAAACGCGCCCGACCTGATTACGCAGCCACGCAGGGCGTGGCTCTACCGGGGGGGTTACGTGCCGCCTTGCGTGGGTAACGGGGCAGGGACGTTCAACAGGCCCCCGGCTGCCACATACGCCGCCAACGCTTGGCCCTGGCTCAGCAGGTGTCGTTCCATCGTGCGCTCGGCCGCCTCCGCATCACGCCGGCGGAAGCACGCCATCAACTCGCGATGTTCCGCCAGCGACTGCGCAGTACGCCCCGGCGTCAACAACTGCCGCCCACGATGCATCTTCAGAATGCGGTGCAGGTCATGCGTGATCCGGATCAACCACGGATTACCCGCATAGTGCTGCACCGTCTCATGGATCAGATAGTTGTTGCGGTAGTAGTCGGCAATATTGCCCTCCGCCGCCGCCGCCTCCATCGCCGCATGCAGCGCCTCCAACTGCTGCACCCCGGCATCATCGATGTGCTTCACCGCCTCATGCGCACAGCGCCCTTCCAGCATCGCCATCACCGGAAACAGCTGGTTCAGATCCTCCAGCGTCAGCCGCGTCACCCGCGCCCCACGCCCCGCATCGATCTGCACCAACCCCTCCGCCGCCAGCAGCTTCAGCGCCTCGCGCAACGGCGTACGGCTGATCCCCAGCTCCTCGCAAAGCCCCGGCTCATCAATCCACTCCCCAGGCGGCAAGCGATAGTCATAGATGCGCTCACGCACATGCTCGGCCACCTCCTCATACAAGGGAGCACGCCTTTTACGTGAACGCGGAGCAGGAGCAATGGCCATAAGCAGATTGTATTCGTTCTTTTCCATGGCCACCGGCACACCGTCAAAGGCGGGTCGGGGCGGGTTTATGGGGGTGTGAGCCGCATGGGTCGGGCGTATACGCCCGACGGGTTGGGCAGGAGCCCAACCCCGGTCTTGCCGTGTGCGCAGGACAGCGCACACGTGCAAGCGGCGACCAAGCCCCCATGGACGGGTTCACGGCGTCCCCCATAAACCCGCACCGTCCCGCCAAGCCGCGGAAGCCTTGGCAATAGGCTTTTGCTGTTGCTCTGGCTGTTGCTCTGGCTGTTGCTTTGGCTGTTGCTTTGGCCGTTGCTTCAGCCTTACATCCAGCCAGGAACAACAAACAGCAGCCAAGCCAACAGCGGCCCGAACACCACCACCAGCCCGCTGTACACCAGGAACCGGCGGAACAGCGACTCGCGCTCTTCCTTGGCGGCCGACGCCACCACCAGCGCACCGTTGGTCGAGAACGGACTCACATCCACGATCGTCGACGACACCGCCAGCGCGCAGATCACGCCTGCCGCGCCCAGATGCCCCTGCAGCAGGAACGGCACCGCCAACGGAATCGTCGCGCCCAATACCGCCGCCGACGACGCAAACGCCGACACGATCCCGCCCACGTAACAGACCAGCAGCGCCCCCAGCAGCGGAATGCCGATGTTCGACACCCCGTTGCCAATGTAGTCCACCGAACCGGCCTTCTCCAGCACCCCCACATACGTCACCACACCGCAGATCAGCAGCACCGTCGACCAGCTGATCCCATCCACCGCACCCTTCTGGCTGGCCGGCGACAACAGCGCCAGCACCACCGCCACCGTGATTGACACCAGCCCCACATTGAGGTTGTAGATCAAGGCCGCCACGCCCAACCCGACCAGCCCCACCAGCGTAAGCAGCCGCTCGCGCGTAATGCCCACCGCCTCCAGTGCATCCGGATCGTTCGACAACGTACCGCCACCCGCCGACACCAGCGCCCCGTGGCCCTCGATCGCGAACTGACGCGACGACGCCTGCGGCCCACCGGCCAACGCCAGCTCACCGCCGCCCACCGCCACCGCACCGCGCCGCATCAATGCCACCCCACCAAACGCGAAGAAGCAGATCGTCGCCATCATGAAGTTGAAGCCCAGGCTGGTCAGGAACACCGCCATCTCCGTCACTTCCAGCCCCGCCTTCTGCACCACCCCGTTGGTGATGCTGCCGTACACACTGATCGGCGAGAACCCGCCCGCCTGCGCGCCATGGATCACCAGCAGGCCCATCAACAGCGGATTGATCCGGTACTGCTTTGCAAAACGCAGCGCCACCGGCCCGATGATCGCCACCGCCGCCGGACCCAGCGCACCGAACGCGGTCAGTACCGCCGTGACCACGAACATCACCCACGGAATGGCCACGATCCGGCCGCGTACCGCCCGCACCGCCCAATGCACCAGCAGATCGATGGTGCCGTTCTTCTGCGCGATCGCGAACAGATACGTGATCCCGACCAGCGTCAGGAACAGATCACCCGGGAAGCCACCCAGCACCTCCTTGCCCTCCATCCCCACGAAGATGCCGCCGATGATGAAGGCCAGCGCAAACGCTACCGCACCCATGTTGATCGGCAGGGCAGTGGCGATGATGAACATGATCACCAGACCGATGATCGTTGCAATTTGTGGACTCATGCGCCCTCCCAGACACGTGATTCGCGTACCGCACGGATGGGAACCCGCCATCCACGGGGTGTGGCGTGCTACAGGTGGAGCCAACCGCTCATTGCAGGCGACCGAGTGCGCGTTGCACCCAGTCCGCCGCACCGTCCAGGTGCTGGAATTCTTCGACCGCGCGGACCTCGCAGCACGGATACGCGCTGGCCACCATGCGCGCCAGCGCGGTGCCGGGGCCCAGCTGCAGGAACACCCGCGCACCGCGCTCGAACAGCTGGCGCATCACCTGCGCCCATTCGATCGTCTGCGCCAGCTGTGCCGACAACGTGTGCACGCTGCCGGCGTGGTCGCGCACCACGCGCCCATCGATGCCGGCCAGCACCGGCAGGCCCGGCGGCTGCCACGCCAATGCCTCCAGCGCAGCGGCGAAGCGCGGAACTGCCGCCTGCAGCAAGGGCGTGTGCGAGGGCACATCCACCGGCAACGGACGGATATCCGCACCGGCCGCCCGCGCGTCCCCGGCCAGCGCCTCCAGTCCCGCCAGCGCACCACCCACGATGAAATGATCATGGCCGTTGACGATGGCGATGTACGCGCCATGCACCGCGCACAGCGAGTGCACCCGCGCGCGGTCCAGCCCCAGCACGGCCTGCATGCCTGAGTCGGCGGGGCTGGCGGCATCCATGTACCGCGCACGCTGCAACGCCAGGGCCAGGCAGGAGCGTGTATCGAAACTGCCGGCAATGGCATGTGCCGCCAGCTCACCAATGCTGTAACCGGCCACCATGCGCGGCACCGGCAGTCCAGTGCGAAGCGCGTGCCAGTGCGCCAGGCTGGCCGCGCACAGCAGCGGCTGCGCCAGCGCGTTCTCGAAACGCGACTCCGCGCCTGCCGCAGCGAATATGTCCTGGCCCAGCACCTCACTTGCGCCGTCAAGCACCTCAAGCGCCGCCGCGTTATCGCGCACCCGGTCGAACATCGCCGGGTGCTGCGCGCCTTGGCCCGGGCAGAGCAGGGCAAGGCTCATACCGCCTCCTGCCGCAGCAGGAAAACGCTGCAGGCCAGCAGGTCGGCGCTGCCGCCCGGGCTCAGCCGGCGCGCCACGAACGCCTCGCCCAGCTGCTGCAGGCGCGGGCGCCAACCGGCGCCGAACGCACCGCCCTCGGCCATGAACGCGGCCGCCTGGCTGCGGGCCCAGTGCAGGCCTTCGGCACCGCCACGATGCAGCAGGTTGATGTCATCCAGTCCGGCCACCAGCGCCATCAGCGTGTGGCACAGCGCGGCCTCGCGCGGAAGACCGGCCGCCAGCGCATCGCGCAGGGTCGGCAGCGCCAACGTGCGCAGCATGGGATACCCGGCGGCCGCCTGTTCGCGCACCCCGGCAATGCCATGCCGGCCGCGCACGCGCTGGCCCGGGCTGTGCGGATCCAACGGCGCGGCCAGCAGCTCACGCGACCAGTGCTGGACACCGAGGCAGACCTGCTCGCCCGACACCGGCTGCCCCAGGCCGCGGCGACGCGCAGCCGCCGCCACCAGCAGCCCAAGGCTGAAGATCGCACCCCGGTGCGTATTGATTCCCCCGGTGGCGCGCAGCATCGCCGCCTCGGCCTGGATGCCCAGCGTGCGCAGCGCGGAGAATGGCGCATCCTCCGCTCCGGCCAGCGCGATATCGCGGAAGTAGTGGCGCAACGCAAACAGGCTGCGCAGGAAGGTACCGGCATCCATGTCGTCATGGCTGCCCGGATCGAATGGCGTCACCAGCCCCGGCTTCGGCGCCAATGCCAGCTCCGCATGCAGGCTGCCCACCGCCAGTCGCCCCAACCGCGCCGAATCGACGCGAGGCCGCAGGATGTTCATGACCGCGCTCACAAGGCGACCCCGTAGTGCCACGCCCTGCGTGGCAACCCGACACACCGAAACAGGTTCGACCGCAACTCCAGCCCAGCCCCATCCACCCGCTTCACCAGTACCTGCCGCGCCCCGCTACCAAACTCGCGCCAGTTCACCGCCCCACCACCGGGCAGGCTCAGCTCCCCATCCACGCGCCGGCCAAAGCGCAGCTCCCACGCCTGCAGGTCAGCGACCAGTGCGTCGGCATCCGGCGCGGTTTCGACATTCCACAGCAGGTCGATGTCCGACCGCGCATGCACGTACTCCAATCCGGTCAGTACCTGCCAGGCAAACGCGCCGAACACGCGGGCGGGCGCCAACCTGTCCAGCGCCGCCAGCGCGGCGTGCCACGCCTCCGGCACGAGCGCGTGCACCCGCACCTCCGCCAGTTCCAGCGGGGCCTGCTGTCGCACGATGTCGCCCACCGGTACCCGCAGGCCCAAACGCTGCTTGCCCTCGGCGGGGGGGAGCGGAACACCGAGGCGCACGCGGGGATCGGGTTCATCGGCGGCGCGGCGCGCCACCACGGCGGGCCAGCCCTGCGCAAACCACGCCGCCAGGCGCGCGTCATGCGCGGCCACGTCAGCCCGCCAATCGGCGTGCGCCGACAGCCAGACCAGCGTGTGGCGGGCGGGCCGGTCAGGCATCGCCAGCGGCCACCTGTGCAGCCACCCGCGCGGCCAGCGTACGGCCCCCCCGTTCGGCACCGCGCTGCGCGCGGCGGTCACCCTCGGCCGGCGCACGCAGCGCGTCCAGCACTGCATGCGCCAGGTCGCCGTGCCATACCGACTGCACCGCGCCCATGGCAACGTAGTTCTCCACCCCCGGCGCG
Organism: Stenotrophomonas sp. NPDC047960; assembly: GCF_043204395.1. Taxonomy (NCBI): domain Bacteria; kingdom Pseudomonadati; phylum Pseudomonadota; class Gammaproteobacteria; order Lysobacterales; family Lysobacteraceae; genus Stenotrophomonas; species Stenotrophomonas sp. NPDC047960. The sequence goes on from NZ_JBIDBX010000001.1 coordinate 350,138, forward strand.
AAGACCGGCGAACTCTGGCTGAGTGACTGCAGTTTTTCCAGCGGCTGCTTGGTCACCCGCGCCATTGCGCGCAGGTCCATCACCCGCACCTGTGCATCGGGCAGCGCGTGGATATGGTCGGCCATCAACCCGAATGACAGGAAACCCCCACTGACCGATTCGCCGTACACCAGCGTGACCAGGTGCGCGCCACGGCGACGGGCCAGGTCCAGGGTCTGCGCCAGGTGCGCGAAATAGCCATTGATGCCCAGCAGTTCGTCGCGGCGCGCCAGCCGTTGGCCGGCCGTATCGACCAGCATGACGATCGGGCGCTGCGGGTTCGAGGCGGTGCTCGCCAGTACGGTTTCGGCCAGCACCAGCGCGTGGTCCACGCCGACCTCGATCTTGTCGGTGGTACCGATCACGGTCACCTCGCCGTCGTCGGTGGTGGCGGTGCCGGTGAGTACCGAATCGGCGACGGTGATGCTGTGCCCGCGCGGGAACAGCGCGTCGAGCAGGGAAGGGAGCGGCGTGGTCATGGCAGGTTCCTGTCAGCGGTGGCGGCCAGGAAGTCATCGGTATCCAGCAGCGGCAGCCGCTGCGGATCGTCGATGCCCAGCCGGGCCCAGATCTCCAAGCCATCGCGGCAATCGCCCCAGGCCTGCACACGCGCCTTCAGCGCAGCGTGACGGGCCTGCAGCGCCGCCAGCGCGGTGGCAGGGTCGGTGCTGGCGTCATCCGGCTGAAGGGCAGCGAAGGCCGCCTGCGCGAACGCCTCGATCGCATCGGGCACCAGCACCTGGGCCTGATCGATCAGGTAGCGGTGCTTGCCGCCGGTGACCCGCCAGACCAGTGCGCGGTCGCGTGCATCGAACTCCTCAACGCCGCGCACCGTTTCGATCACTTCCGGGCCGGACAGCGACAGCCGGCCTTCCTCGGACATGATCACCGTGGTGCAGCACCGGGCCACGATGCCCATGCCACCGAACGCGCCATTGCCGCTGCCGATCAGCGCCAGCACCGGTACTCCGGCGGCGCGCGTGGCCAGGACCGCGCGCATGATTTCGGAAATGGCGATCAACCCGGCGTTGGCTTCGTGCAGGCGCACGCCGCCGGTATCAAGCAGCAGCAGCACGGCCTCCGGCCGCGTCTGTACGGCACGTTGCAGCAGGCCGGTGAGTTTGGCGCCGTGCACTTCACCCACGCCACCCCCCATGAACTGGCCTTGTTGTGCCGCCACCAGCACGCGCCTGCCGCGCAGCCGGCCTTCGCCCACCACGATGCCATCGTCGAAGGCGGCGGGCTGGTCCAGCTGGGCCAGGTGCGGACTGATCGCGCGTGCGGCCGGGCCGAGGATTTCCCGGAAGGTACCGGTATCCAGCACGCCGGCGATGCGCTCGCGCGCGTCGGCTTCGTAATAGCTGTGGCGGTGGGCCAGGCTCATGCGCTGTCTCCGGCGTGCAGGGTTTCCACCGCCTGGTCCAGCCGCAGGCTGACCACGGCGGGGGTGGCGCCGGCGTCGTTGATCGACACCTGCACATCGCGCAGCGGGTGGCGGCGCGCGAAATCGGTGATCACCGCTTCCCAGATCGTGCCGAAGCCGCGTGCGGCGGTGACGATGCGTACCGCCATCGCACCATCGAGTGCGGCAGGCTCCAGCAGGATTTCCAGGTTGCCCGAGGCCAGCACGCCGACCAGCACCGCATCGGTGGGGAAGTGCACGGGCTGGGTGCCGGTGAAACGGTAGTCGAGGGTTTCCATGGCACGTTCCCTTACCAGTTGCGGAAGCGCTTGGGCGGGTCGTACAGCCCGCCGGACCAGCGCACAAGGTCTTTCACCGAACGCGCGGCCAGCAGGTCGCGGCTGGCATCGCGCAGGTGGATGCCCAGATCGGCCGGGCGCTGGATCACGCCACGGTCGCGCAGGTTCTCGACCATGGCGCGGTCGCGGCCCAGGCCCACGGCGGTATAGCCGGCCACGCCGCGGATCGCCTGTTCGCGTTCCTCGGTAGTGCGGCACAGCAGCAGGTTGGCGATACCTTCTTCGGTGAGCACGTGGCTGACGTCGTCGCCGTAGATCATCACCGGCGGCAGCGGCATCGCCGCGCGCTCGGCCAGTTCCCAGGCATCAAGGCGATCAACGAAGGCCGGTGCCATGTGTTCGCGGAACGTTTCCACCATCTGCACCACCAGCTTGCGCCCCCGTGGCATTTCACCAGGCCGCGCCGCCTGCTGGCCTGCCTTCAACCAGGCATCGCTGGCATGGCGGCGGCCGCGAGCGTCCGAGCCCATGTTGGGCGCGCCGCCGAAGCCGGCAATCCGGTCGCGGGTGGCGGTGGAGCTGTTGCCCTGCAGGTCGATCTGCAGGGTGGAGCCGATGAACATGTCGCAGGCATACAGCCCGGCGGTCTGCGAAAACGCGCGGTTGGAGCGCATCGAACCATCGGCGCCGGTGAAGAACACATCCCCGCGCGCGGCGATGTACTTCTCCATGCCCAACTCGGAGCCGAACGAATGAACTGATTTGACGAAGCCCGATTCGATCGCCGGGATCAACGCCGGGTGCGGATTGAGCGCCCAGTGCTGGCAGATTTTTCCCTTCAGCCCGAGCGATTCGGCGTAGGTGGGCAGCAGCAGTTCAATGGCGGCGGTATCGAAGCCGATGCCATGGTTGAGCCGGTTGACCCCGTACTCGGCGTAGATGCCCTTGATGGCCATCATCGCCATCAGCACCTGGATCTCCGAGATCTGCGCGGGGTCGCGGGTGAACAGCGGTTCGATATGGTTCGGGCGCGGCGCCTGCACCACGAAGTTGACCCAGTCGGCGGGAATGTCGACGCGGGGCAGGGTGTCGACGATCTCGTTGACCTGGGCGATGACGATGCCGCCGCCGAACGCGGTGGCTTCGACGATCACCGGGGTGTCTTCGGTGTTGGGGCCGGTGTAGAGGTTGCCGTGGCGGTCGGCGGCCTGGGCGGCTACCAGGGCGATGCGCGGGGTGAGGTCGATGAAGTAGCGGCCGAACAGTTCCAGGTAGGTGTGGATCGCACCGATCTGGATGCGCCCTTCGGCGACCAGGTTGGCCAGCCGCACCGACTGCGGGCCGGAGAAAGAGAAGTCGAGCTTCGAGGCGATGCCGCGTTCGAACACATCCAGATGCGAGGGCAGCGACAGCACCGACTGCACCATGTGCAGGTCATGGACCCGGGCCGGGTCGAGGTCGGCCAGGCACTGGGCGAGGAAGTCGGCCTGTTTCTGGTTGTTGCCCTCCAGGCAGACCTTGTCGCCCGGCTCCAGCAGCGCGTGCAGCAGGGCGATGGCATCGTCGGGGGCGACGTTGCGGCCACGCGCCCAAGGGGCGGCGCGTTCAAGCCGGGCGTGGCGGCCGCGCTCCAAGGTGTCCCAACTGGGGTTCATCGACGGGCATCCGAATGGCGTTTCGGTAATTACGCCATAATTATGGAGGTCGGTGCAACCCGCAGCGCAGCAAAAAAAGGCCGCGCCTCGGTAATCCGGCAGCAACCGCTCAGATGAATGCGTCGCCACGCGCCCGTGAGCCGGACGCGCCCATGAAAGAGGGCCCGCCAATGGCGGGCCCTCGTCGTCGGACCGTTTCCGACGTTCGGTGCTTTACGAGATCAGTACTTCCAGCGCAGGCTCGCGGAAATGAAGCGCGGTTCGCCGTAGTTGTTGTAGTCCAGGTTGGCCCAGTAGGTCTTGTCCAGCGCGTTGCGCACGCTCAGGGTGGCGGTCCAGCTGTCGCTGATCTGGTAGTTGGCGTGCAGGTTGACCAGCATGTAGGCCGGCTGGCGCACGGTGCGGGTGCCGCCCAGTGGGTAGGGGATGTTGTAGCCCTCCACTTCGCTCTGCCAGGAGAAGCCACCGCCGATCGTCAGGCGATCCAGCACGCCGGGCAGGCGCACGCTGGTGTTGAGCTGCAGGAAATCCTCGGGCAGGTTGGCGTAGATCAGGTCGGTGCTGGCGCGGGTCACCTTGACGTGGGTGTAGCCGGCATTGACGGTCCAGCCCGGACGGATCTCGCCGTTGACGTCCATTTCCCAGCCGCGCGACCTGGTGCCGTTGACGCCGATGTAAGCGGAGCTGCCATCGCTGAGCGAGCCGTCCGGCAGGCTCATGTCGCGCACGGCGTAGTTGTCCTGCTTGGCCTCGAAGATGGCGGCGTTGGCGGTCAGCTTGCCGTCAAACCACTGCGACTTGATGCCGGCTTCCAGGTTGGAGCCTTCCACCGGGGCGAGCAGGTTCTCGTTGCGGTCCTTGTAGTTCTGCGGGTTGAAGATTTCGGTGTAGCTGGCGTACACCGAGAACTCGGGCACGATGTCGTAGACCAGGCCGACGTAGGGGGTGACTTCGTCGGTGACTTTGTACTGGCCGCTGGTGCTGGTGTAGGTGCCGGCGGCGTTGTAGGCGCGGGTCAGGGTTTCCCAGCGGCTCAGCCGCGCGCCGGCGATCAGCGAGAGCGCGTCGGCCAGGCGCAGGCGGGTGGAGGCGTACACGCCGCTCTGTCTGGTCCGCGCGATGCGGCGGGCGCCGGTGCGGCTGGCGGTCAGCTCGGGAATATCGCCGTTCCAGTCGCGGATGTCGGGGATGTTGTAACGCCAGTTGGCCACCGAGGTGAGGGTCCAGGTGGTGGCTTCGAGGTCGGACCAGCTGCCACCGACGACGACGTCGTGTTCCCGGCCGAAGGCGGGGAAGGTGCCTGACAGGAACAGGTCGGCGCCCTTGCGGGTGTCTTCGGCATCGCCGGCACCGGCCAGCAGGTAAGTGCCGGCGCCCGTCACGGGGTCGGGGTAGCCGCTGCCGTAGACGCGCACGTTCTGGACGTTGCCGCGGGTGTAGGCGGTATTGAGCTTGAGCAGCCAGTTTTCACCGAAGCGCTGTTCGAGGTTGGCGAAGGCGGTGCTGGTTTCGCGCTGCCAGTAGCTCCACTTGGGGGCCATGTTGGTTTCGCGGGGGAGATGGGCGAAGGTGCCGTCGCTGTTGAAGAACGGCACGGTGCCCCAGGTCGAGCCGACCGGGTTGTTGTCCTGGCGCTGGTAGCCGACGGTGACGGTGGTGGAATCGGTCAGGTCGCCTTCGAGCACGGCCATGCCGGCCATCTTGTCTTCTTTGTAGCGGTCGTAATACAGCTCGCGATCGGTGTAGGCGGCGACGACACGGCTGCGGAAGCGGCCGTCGCGGGTCAGCGGGGCGTTGACGTCGGCTTCCATGCGGCGGAAGTCCCAGCTGCCGGCGCTGATGGCGAAGGAGGCGTCGAACTCCTTGCCGGGGCGCTTGCGCAGCAGGTTGACGGTGGCCGAGGGAATGCCGGCACCGCTGAGCAGGCCGTTGGCACCGCGGATGACTTCGATGCGGTCGTAGAAAGCGGTGTCGTATTCCTGGTTGGTGGAGCCGCTGTAGGTGGGCAGGCTGTCGACCTGGAAGTCGGTGATGGTGAAGCCGCGCGCGTAGTACAGGGGGCGCTGGGTGTCGTAGAAGGAGACGTTGACGCCGGTGATGTTGCGCATGACGTCGTTGATGGAGAACAGCGATTCGTTCTGGAGGCGGTCGAGGGCGAGGACGCTGGTGGACTGCGGGGTTTCCTGCAGGGTGATGGGCAGGCGGGTGGTGCTGGACGGCGCGCGCTGGGTCCCGACGACGTTCACCTGGTCCAGGGTCTTGGCATCGGCGGCACTGCTGCCGGCATCGACGGTGTCCGCCAGGGCCAGGGGCGAGGCCAGCGACAGCACGGAGAGCAGGGCCAGGCCCAGTGGGGCGCGGCGGACGGAAGCAGTGGGGAGGGAACGGAAGGACATGCAGGGGTCTCAGCGGAGGCGGGTGGGAGCGCAACGGGACGCAAATGTAAATCGTTCGCATTAGAATTACAATAATTTAACGTCAGCTCATGGCGGGTTTGGCGCTATCGCGCCCCCCACCAGGATTCCCACGTCGGCCGGTGCGAGCAAAAAAAAACCGGCCCTTGGGCCGGTTTTGTAGGGACACGCCATGCGTGTCTACGCGGTGCCTGAACAGGCTTACAGCGCCTGCAATTCCTCGTTGGCGTTGCGCTTTTCCGTTGCCGGGGCTGCCGGCACGGCCGGGGTCACCGGCGGCGGAGTCAGCATCACCGCCGGGCTGGTTTCCACCGGCACGTCCAGGTACGGCAGGCGCAGGGTGTCGCTGGTCTGGCGGCGGATCTCGTTGGTCAGGGCCGGGCTGTCGTTGAGCTTGCGCCCGTAGGACGGCACGATCTGGGCCAGGCGGGCTTCCCAGCCGGCGGCCATCTGCTCGGGGAAGGCCTTCTTGAGCAGGTCCAGCATGATTGGCGGGGAGGTCGAGGCACCCGGGGAGGCGCCGAGCAGGGCGGCCAGGGTGTGGTCCTTGTCGGTCACGATCTCGGTGCCGAACTGCAGCACGGCGCCCTTTTCCGGGTCGTGCTTGATGATCTGCACACGCTGGCCGGCGGTGACCAGTTCCCAGTCTTCGCGCTTGGCGGTGGGGAAGTACTTGACCAGTTCGGCCTGGCGGTCGTCGTCGTTGAGGCGGGCCTGGCCCATCAGGTACTTCACCAGGTCCAGATTCTCCAGGCCGACGTCGACCATGCCGGCCACGTTGTTGTGGTTGACCGAGGAGTACAGGTCGAACCACGAGCCATGCTTGAGGAACTTGGTGCTGTACAGCGCGAACGGGCCGAACAGGACCACCGGCTTGCCATCGAGCTTGCGCGAATCCAGGTGCGGCACGGACATCGGCGGCGAACCGGTTTCGGCCATGCCGTAGGCCTTGACGCTGTGGCGACCGGCGATGGCCGGGGACTTGAACGCGAGGAACTGGCCGCCGACCGGGAAGCCGGCGTAGTTCTTGGCTTCGGGGATGTTGGAGAGCTGCAGCAGCTTGAGCGCGGCGCCGCCGGCGCCGATGAACACGAAGCGCGACTTGAGGGTGGACTCGGTGCCGGCGTTGAGGTCCTTGACCGTGACGTTCCAGGTCTTGTCGTCGTTCTGGCGCAGGGCGCGGACTTCATGTTCCAGGTGCAGGCTGAAGTTCGGGTTGCGCTGCAGGCCGGCGGTGAGCTGGCGGGTGATCACACCGAAGTTGACGTCGGTGCCCAGCGGCATCCAGGTGGCGGCGACCTTCTGGTTCGGGTCGCGGCCTTCCATCAGCAGCGGCGCCCAAGCCTTGATCTGCGCCGGGTCTTCGGAGTACTGCATGCCGTAGAACAGCGGGTTCTTGACCAGCGCCTGCTGACGCTTGTGCAGGTAGGCGATGTTGTCATCGCCCCACACGAAGCTCATGTGCGGGGTGGGGTTGATGAAGTCGGAGGGCTGGCTGAGCCGGCCTTCCCTGACCTGGTGCGACCAGAACTGGCGCGAGATCTCGAACTGCTCGGCGATGCCGACCGCACGCTTGGTCTCGATGCTGCCATCGGGCAGCTCCGGGGTGTAGTTCAGTTCGGCGAAGGCCGAATGCCCGGTGCCGGCGTTGTTCCAGCCGTCGGAGCTTTCCAGGGCCACGCCGTCGAGGCGTTCGAACACCTGGATGTTCCAGTCTGGCTGCAGTTCCTGCAGGAAGGTGGCCAGGGTGATGCTCATGATGCCGCCGCCGACCAGCACGACGTCGACCGGCTTGTCGTTGCCCGCGGCCGGAACCGAACGCTGGTGGAGGGGCCAGTACAGGAAGACGGCCGCTGCGATCAGCAACAGCACGAGCAGGCCGAGGACGACCTTCGCTAACTTTTTCATGGATATCTCATGTGGGGAGATGAGGGCAGGATGAACGCGCTTCGTGGAAGAAGCGTGAAGAAACAGGGTCTTGGTGCATCCAGGGCCTGATTTTAGCCCGAACCGGTACGGATTTGGTGCAACGCAGCATCACATGGATCAATCCGACCCCAAGGTGAAATATTCCGCGAGGAAATACCCGCACTGGTAAACAAGGGCCACCACGGCCAACGCCAGGTGCATCCGTCGCGAACGGCTTGCGACGCCCATTCCCGCAATCGCCAGCATCATGCCGGTGTGCACCGGGTACGCCTCGCCCAGCATCTGCCAGCGGCTGTGGCCTTTGATCGCCGTATCGCCCAGGTCGAGCAGGGTCACCAGCGCCAGCATTCCGAAGAACCCTGCGCGCCGCTCAATCAGGTACGTCTCGTGACTTCCGTACTCGCGCAGGTCATCCGGCAGCAGCAGCACGCACAGCATGTACCAGCTGGCGCAGTAGCCGATCACGAACAGATACAACCCGAACGTCCACTGCCGCACTTCCGCCAGCCGGAATTCCCACCACCAGAACGTCACCACCGACACCAGCGTCCACAGCAGCCAGCACAGATGGATGCCCGACCATCCGCCACGCCGGGCCGGGTGCTCGATGATCGATGCCAAGCCCTTCACCAGCGTGGTGATGCTCAAGCCCAGGATGATGCTCAGCACCACCCGGATATGCAGATAGACCGGATCCGATTCCATCGAACGCCCCTGCGCTGGATGCTCGAGGGCCACGGTAGGTGCCGACCGTTGGTCGGCACGTGAAGGCGTACCCACCCGCGGCGGGTACCTACCGTTTGCGGCGGACCAGGGTGGCCGACGCCGCGAGCACCGCCTTGGTCAGCAGCGCCATCGTCTGCACGTCGCCCTTCCAGTGCTGCCAGTACAGAGGCACGTCTTCCCACGCGCGCGGTTTCATCAGCACCAGCCGCCCCGCATCCAGATGGCGTTTGACCAGCGGCAGTGGATTCATCGTCCAGCCCAGTCCGCCCACGTTGGCCTGCACGAACGCCCGCGTGGACGGAATCCACCAGGTCGGCGCCGTCATCGGCAGGTCGTCGCCCGCCAGCCGCCGCGCGAAGCGTGCCTGCATGTCGTCCTTGCGGTTGAACACCAGCACTGGCGCCTGGGCCAGCGACTGCGCGTTGACGCCTTTCGCGAAGTAGCGGTCGTGGAAGGCCTGCGTGCACGTGGCCGCATAGCGGATGCTGCCCAGCGCGTGGATCTGGCAGCCCTGCACCGGCTCGTCCAGCGTGGTCACCGCGCCCAGTACCGCGCCCTGGCGCAGCAGCGCCACCGTGTGGTCCTGGTCCTCCGAGCGCAGGTCCAGCGTCGTCCCGGTCTGCCGCGCGAAATTCAGCGCCGCCTCCGGGAACCACGTTTCCAGACTGTCATGGTTCACCGCCACCGGGATGCTCGCGTGCGGCAGGTCCTCATCGGCAATGCCCATCCGGTGCAGCGCATCGTGCTCCAGCAGCGCCGTCTGCTCGGCCAACTGCACCAGCACCTGGCCTTCCGGCGTGGCCACCGCCGGCGAAGAACGCTTCACCAGCAGCCGCCCGACCCGGTCCTCGAGCGCTTTGACCCGCTGCGACACCGCCGAAGCGGTGACATTGAGCGACTGCGCCGCCCGGTCGAAACTGCCTTCCCGGATCACTGCCGCCAAGGCGCGGAGCTGGGCATGGTCGATACGCATCGCCTTAAGTTCCACTAAAGATGGTTAAGTAAGTTTAGCTCTACTTTTCCATGTTGCGGCGCGACAATACGCGCCATCACGGTGCTGTACGCCTTGGCGAGGCACCGCCCCCCAGCAAGACAGGTGGTAATCCATGTTCTCCTTCATTTCCGGCGGCCCCGGTCTGGCCGCGTGGCTCAGTGGTGCCGCAGCCGGCATCGGCCTGTTCGCCGTGGTCGGGGCCCAGAGCGCCTTCATCCTGCGCCAGGGCATCCTGCGCAAGCACATCGTGCCGGTCGTGGCGACCTGCGCGGCGATCGATGCCATCTTCATCTTCGCCAGCGTGGCCGGCCTGCGTACCCTGACCCAGGCGCTGCCGTGGCTGACCACCGTGGTGCTGTGGGGCGGCGTTGCCTTCCTGAGCTGGTACGCCTGGCAGTCGGCCCGGCGCGCGCTGGCCGGTGGCGGTGGCATGCAGGTCGATGACGGCGACAACACGTCGCGCCGCGCCGTGCTGACCGCCGCGGTCGGCTTCTCGCTGATCAACCCGCACTTCTGGCTGGACATGATGGTGATCGGCTCCATTGCCGAAAATTTCGGCAATGCCCGCATGGCGTTCGCCGCCGGCGTGGTCACCGCCAGCTGTCTGTGGCTGACCGCGCAGGGCCTCGGTGCCCGCCTGCTGGCCCCGTTGTTCACCAGACCCCGTACCTGGCGGATCCTCGACGGCACCATCGCCGTGATCCTGTCCATCCTGGCCCTGAGCCTGGCGTTCCGCGGCGTGCATTGATTTTTCTCTCTCTCTCCATCAATGCAGGTCGGAATGGCACCGTTCGCGGTGCCATTTTTCTTTCCAGCCCCGAAAGCGCCGGGGGACGTCGCCACTGGCCTGCCCAGTGCCGACCTGTCTAGAATCCCCGATCACGGACAAGGTGTCTGTTTGAAGGGGGAAGGATGAAGTACTCGACATGGGCGGCTCTGGCCGTCGTGGCCCTGTTGTGCGGGCCGGTGGCGCAGGGTTCCGCCGCGGAACTGGACCTTGAGCACTATCTCAAACGCGACACGTTCACCGACATCAAGCTGTCGCCGGGCGGCGACTACTACGCGGCCACCGTGCCGATGGAAGATCGCACCGCACTGGCGATCCTCAGCCGCGCCACCGGCAAGGTCACCGGTTCGTTCGTGCCCCCGCGCAACAACCACGCCACCCGTTTCTACTGGGTCAACAACGAACGCGTGCTGATCGGCCTCGCCGAGAAGTTCGGCAGCCTCGACGAGCCCCAGCTCACCGGCGAGCTGTACGCCATGAACGCCAACGGCGGCCGTGGCGAACTGCTGGTCGGCTACCGGGTCGAAGGAAATGGCCCCGGCACTCGCATCCAGCCCAAGAAGGTGGAGGCGGTGGCCGCTTTCCTGATCGATTCAATGCCGCAGGACGAGCGCAACGTGCTGGTCACGGTGTGGCCGTTCTCCGAAGACCCCTTTACCCGTGTGGACCGTCTGGATATCGCCAGCGGCCGCCGGGTGACGGTGGCGCGTTCTCCGGTCAGGCGCGCCGATTTCACCAGTGATCCGAGCGGTCAGATCCGTTTCGCGCATGGCGCGGGCGCCGACAACGTCAACAAACTCTATTACCGCGATGCCATCGGCGACACCTGGAAGCTGGTCAACGATGAAGCCGACACCGGCCGCATCGAAACCGCGCTCGGCTTCTCCGAAGACGCCAGGACCGCCTATCTGCAGGTACAGCAGCCCGACGGTCCCGATGCGATCGTGACCTGGGACCCGGCCACCGGCACCCGCACACCACTGCTGCGCGACCCGGTGGTGGATCCGGACCGGCTGATCTACCGCCCCGGTACCCGCGTTCCGGTGGGCGCGCTCTACCTGGGCGACAAACCGCGCACCCGTTTCTTCGACGAAACCTCGGCCGACGCGCGCCTGTACCGCAGCCTGGAGGCAGCGTTCGGCGGCGATGCGGTGTTCATCGCCTCCAGTACGCGCGATGGCCGCCACGTGCTGGTGGAAACCTGGTCGGGGAGCAATCCAGGTGACTTCTACATCTTCGACACGGTTGCCAAGAAGGCCGACCACCTGATCAGCCGCGGCGCCTGGGTCGATCCCGACACCGCCGCCAAAGTGCAGCCGTATGCCTTCAAGGCGCGCGACGGCATGGAACTGCACGGTTACCTCACCCTGCCCGCTACCTCGGCGGGGACCAGACCGCCGATGGTGGTGATGCCGCATGGTGGCCCCTTCGGCGTGTTCGACGATGGCCGCTACGATGCCGAGGCACAGATGCTGGCTGGGGCAGGGTACGCGGTGCTGCAGGTCAACTTCCGCGGTTCGGGCAACTTCGGCCGCGCCTACCGGCACGCTGGCGCCAGACAGTGGGGCGCCGCCATGCAGGACGATGTTACCGACGCCACCCGCTGGGCGATCAGCCAGGGCCACGCCGACCCCGCCCGGGTCTGCATCTACGGCGCCAGCTACGGCGCATACGCGGCGATGATGGGCGCGGCCCGCGAACCGGGGATGTACCGCTGCGCGGCCGGCTATGTCGGCGTGTACGACCTGCCGATGATGCATACCACCGGCGACATCCAGCGCAGCGGTTCGGGCAGCACCTACCTGAAGGAATGGCTGGGCAGTCCCAAGGACGTGGCCGAGGTATCCCCGGTCAACCTTGCCGACCGGATAAAGGTGCCGGTGTTCCTCGCCGCCGGCGGCGAAGACGAGCGTGCCCCGATCCAGCACACCAAGCGCATGGAAGCAGCGCTGCAGAAGGCCGGCGTGCCGGTGGAATCGCTGTACTACTCCAGCGAAGGCCATGGCTTCTATACCGACCCGCACCGCCGCGAGTATTACGGCAAGCTGCTCGCGTTCCTGTCACGCAGCCTCGGCGGCCGCACCGCTTCAGCGGCGGCCGCAGCGCAGCCCTGACCGATGCCCGGGGCGGCGCTGCCGCCGCCCCGGTTCGGATCAGAACGCCATGCGCACCTGCATCTGCGCCTGTACATCGCGAACGCCCATCAGCCGCTCGGCCATCACCGCACCACCGAAATCGGCGCGCAGGAAGCGATAGTCGGCACCCAGCGTTACCCGGTAATCCAACCCGGAAGGCGCCAGCCCCGGCACGGCGAATGCATGATCGCCGGCGCCATGCAGCGTCGCCTTGCGCACGTCAGCGCGAGACGCCAGCGACGCCAGCACCGCTGCATCGCCGCGCAGCGTCCAGCCAGTCCCCAAGCGACCAGTGAAAGCGGTGCCCAGCTCCAGCTGCACACCCCTGCGCGTGCCCGCGCCCACCGACAGCCCCAGCGCGTCCGCGCCATACTCATGGAAGGCCCCCTCGCGGGCGTGGTACGCGGTGGCGCCCAGCCGCGGCTGCCAGCGCAGGCCCGCACCGCCAAACTCAACGCTCAGCGTGCTGCCCACGCGGGCACGCGACAGCGTGCGCTGGCTGTGTGCGCTCATACGCGTGCTGCCCCAGTGCAACTGGCGCTGGCCGTCGGTCTGGTGCCATTCGTTGCCCAGCGTGTGCTGCAGGGTGAACGCGCCCAGTGCCTGGGCCATGCCCACCCCGGCAAACCACGACTGCGAACGGGTCTGGCCGCCATCGGTGGAGAAATCCGAGCCTAGCAGGCCACTGCTCAGCTGCAGCTGGCGACCGCCCCCCATCGCCATCGCGACCTGCACGCCGGTGCCGGTACCCTGCACGCCCGAGGCGGTGGCCGAGCCCGGCCCGAACGCGACCATGCGGGTGCCGTTGCCCGGCGTGGCGCGGGCCAGGCTCGACCAGAACGCGTCGCCGTTGGCGGTCAGGCGCATGCTGGCGGCCGCCAGGCCGTTGCCGGACAGCTGCTGCAGGGCGTGGTTGAACTCGGCGGCGTCGGCCACTTCCAGGCTGTGGTAAAGCGCGTTGTTGGCGTAGCCCGCCTCCAGCGCCGCCGCGACGCTCTGGGTGTCTGCATCGGCGATGTGGCGGTAGTCGTTGCGGGTCATCACCACGTCGACATTCCCGGCCTCGTCGCGCTCGGCCTGTGCCTGCCACACCACCGTGGCGCTGGCGATGTTCTCATCGCCGCCGTCGGCGCCGACGAAGACGTCGTCCAGGCGGACCTGCGAATCGCCGGTGCCGCGGGTGAACCCGGTATCGACGCGGACGTCGACCAGCTCACCGCCCTCATGCAGCATCATCTGCCCGGCACTGCCATCGGCATTGGTACCCACCGTGTAGCCCGACACGCCACGCGGTGCCTGCCAGCCAAGGTCGGGGGCGGGGCGATCGGCGTCCTGGGTGGGCTGGTCGGCATGCACGCCGCTGCCATTGCCATACACGTTGACCTGGCCGTTGTTGATCAGGCGGCCGCCGCCACTGGCGCCCATCTGGAAGGCGTGCGAGTTGTCGGCATGGAGGTTGATCACCCCGCCGCGACGGTTGTTGAGCGTGGCCGAGCCGTCGGACTGCATGGCCACCATGTTCTGGCCGTTGTTGCCGCCGGCCACGCCGAGGTTGATCACCCCGTCGTTGATCAGCGTGGCGCCGCGCGCACCGGACATCGCCACCGCACCGTCGCCGGTCACGGTCAGCGTGCCCTGGTTGATCAGTGTCGCCTGCGCGCCTTCGGCATGCATCGCCGATTGCCGCTGGGCGTGGCTGATGATCTGCGCGCCGGCGCGGTTGATGCCGGCGCTGGCATGGCTGTCGGCCACCAGGGTCAGCACGCGCGCATTGCCCTCCAGCGTGATCAGGCCATGGTTGTCGAAGGCTTCGATGATGTCGCGCTCGTTGCCCACGCGCGCGGTCACCGCATGCACCAGCGAACCCTGGTTGAGCGCGCCGCTGGCGTTGACGGTGCCGTGGTTCTCGAACTCGGCCATGCCGGTGAGCGCGAAGCCACCGCCCTGGACGCCGAGCGTTGCGTTGCGGCGCCGTTCGCCGTTGTCGAATTCGCTTTCGCCACTGAGCGTGACCAGCGTTTCGCGCAGCTGCATGTCGCCGGGATTTTCGAGCTCGGCATCGCCTTCCAGCTGGATCGTTGCATTCTGTGCCAGCAGGGTGCCGTGGTTTTCCAGGCTGCCATCGCGGCGAAGCTGCAGCCGGCCGTGAAGTTCCAGCGTGCCATGGTTGTCCAGGTCGCCATCGTTCTCCACCACCAGGCTGGCTGCCTGGCCGATGCGCAGGGCGCCGCTGTTGTGCAGGCGGCCGTCATTGCGCACGTTGAGGCTGCCGGCGTTGATGCGCAGGTGGCCTTCGTTGCGCGCTGCGCCGGTCACGTGGGTGTCCACGTTGCGGTCCCAGCGGATGTCGGCACCTGGCCCGGCAAGGAACTGGTTGCCGCCGTACTGGCCGCCCTCCGAGCCCGGCGCGACGGCACCGCCGTGGCCCTCATTGCCCCCGCCACCACCACCTGCCGCTGCTGCGGCCGCACCCGCCAGCGCGACGCCGCCAAGCAGCCACGGCGTGCTGCTGGACGACGTTCCGTCGTGCGCCTCACACGCGGTGTGACCGGGATCGATGTCGCAATCGACAGCATCGGAATCGGCGTTGCCCGCATTCGCGGGCTGCGACAGCGAGGTGCACAGTGCCAGTGCGATGAGCGCGGCAAGCGCACGGGGGGGCGGGGCGGCGTGGAGCATTGGAAAGGTTCCATGAACGCAGGGAGCGCCATGGTGGGGAGCGATTGAATACCTGTATCTACAACTTGTTCTAACGCATCAGGACTGTGATCGGATCGAATGGTGTCAGGAAACGTTTATGTGCATGGGCGCAGAAACAACAACGGCACCCGAAGGTGCCGTCGTGCCGGGTACGGGCGCAGGTTCACTTGACTCCGTGCATCATCCGCTTCAGCAACGGCGAGCCGGCGAATGCAACGGCAGCACAGCCCAGGCCGATCCACATCAGCAGCCAGAACAGGTGTTCGTAGCTGGCGGCGGCCGCGGCGATGTTCATGGTTTCGCCTTCGGGCACTTCAATGGCGGCAAGCTTGCCGAACAGCGCGGCGAGGGTCTCGGAGAATGCGGTGGCCAGGAACCAGGTGCCCATCATCAGGCTCACCACGCGCGGCGCGGCCAGCTGGGTGACAGCGGACAAGCCCACCGGCGAGAGGCACATCTCACCGATCTCCAGCACCAGGTAGGCCAGTACCAGCCACCACACGCTGGCCATCTGGCCGGTGGCACCGACCTGCTGGGCGGCGAGTGCCAGTGGGATGAAGGAGAGCGCGGCAAACACCAGGCCGAGCGAGGATTTGACCGGCTTGGAAGGATCCAGCCGGCGCTTGTCGAGCCAGGCCCACAGCACGGCGAACAGCGGTGCGAGCACGACCAGGAACAGGCCACCCAGGTAGGTGAGGGAGCCGGCGGTCTGCGGAATCACCAGGCAGTCGCGGATCAGCAGCACCAGCATCAGGGCGACGATGGCGATGAACAGGGTGCGCGGCGCGGTGGAGCCGGGGCGGCGTTCGGACAGGCGTGCGGCAACCACGAAGCCAAGCGGCGCCAGCAGCAGGGAGGCGATCGACCACGGGATCGGGGTGCCGCCCTGGATCACGAGCGCGGGCACCAGGTCTTTGGTGAGCATGCGGTCGGTGAAGGTGACCCAGGAGCCGTAGGTCTGCTCGTAAAGGGTGAAGAACACCAGCGCCATGAAAATGAGCGCCATCAGGGCGATCATCTGCTGGCGTTGGACGGGGGTGCAGCGGGTGCCGGTGAACCAGGCGAACCACAGCAGCACACCGCCGAGCACGACCACCATGAGCAGCAGGGCGAGGCTGATTTCGCCGCCGATGGCGAAGGCGCCGTTGGCGGCGGACCACATCAGGGCGGCCACGGGAATGACGCCGAGCACGGCGATGCCGTAGATCAGCCATTCGCGGGGAATGCCGGCAATGCGCTGGCGCAGGGCGGCGACGTTGCTGGGTTCGGCGTGGCCCTGCAGGTACTTCTGGCCCCACAGGAACATGGCCAGGCCAATGACCATGCCGATGCCGGCGGCGCCGAAACCGTATTTCCAGCCGTAGGCTTCGCCGAGGAAGCCGCAGACCAGGGAGGCGAACAGGGCGCCGAGGTTGATGCCGGCATAGAACAGGGAGAAGCCGGAATCGCGGCGCGGGTCGCCTTCGGGGTAGAGCTTGCCGACGATGGTGGAGATGTTGGGCTTGAGGAAGCCGACGCCCATGATGATCAGGGCAAGGGAGAGGTAGGTGATGCCGAGGGCGGCATCGTCGCGCACGATCTGGCCGTCGATGCGGGTGGCGGCGTGGCCTTCAAAGGCCATGCCGAGGTGGCCGAGGACGAGCAGGATGCCGCCGAACACGACGGCTTTGCGCATGCCCAGCCAGCGGTCGGCGAGCAGGCCGCCGAACACGGGAATGCAGTAGACCAGGCCGCCGTAGGCGCCGAGCAGGTCAAGGCCAGCCTTGTCGCCGAACAGGTGGTACTTGGTCAGGTACAGCAGCAGCAGCGCCTTCATGCCGTAGAACGAGAAGCGCTCCCACATCTCGGTGAAGAAGCAGACGTAAACGCCTTTGGGGTGGCCAAGGAAGTCGTTGGAAGCAGGCAGGGCGGTGGCGGTCATCGGGCGATACGCGACAAAACAGATCGCGATTATCACGCTTTCGGCGTCTTCACCGTTATCGGTTGGGGCGCGGGCGGCGGCAGGAAACAGCAACGTCAACTGCAGGCGCCGAACCGCGTAGTGCCACGCCATGCGTGGCTGCTCTTCGCGATCTACCGCGCAGCCACCCATGGGGTGGCTCTACAGGTACCGCAACCAGGCCAGGTCTTTCCGGCGTGCCTTCAGGCGCGCGAACGCGCGCGTCGGCCAATACAGGGCCAGCGCCAGCGCGGCGGTGATCAGCCACAGCATCCACACATGGTCCACGGCGAAATAGGCGCCGTGGGTCTGGCCCCAGCGCGCTTCGGCGGCGACGTACAGCAGCTTCAGCACGTACAGGTGCAGCAGGTAGAAGAACATCGGGGCGGCGCCGATGTTGGCCAGCGGGGCCAGGGCGCGGGCGATCCGGGGCTGTTCGTAGAGGCGCAGGAGCAGCAGGCCGATCCCGAGGGTGAGCAGCAGGAACAGCAGGGAAGGCGGGTACTTGGTGACGTTGAAGACGCTCATCAGGGTCTGGCCGGTGCTGGCCATGGCGTGCCAGGGGGCGTCGCCGTAGACGTTGGCGGCGCGCAGCAGGGCGAAGCCGAGCAGGGCGCCGCCGCCGGCCCATAGCAGGCGGCGTTGGCGCAGGACGGGGTCGCCGGTGCGGGCGAACCAGGGGCCGAGGGTGTAGCCGAGAGCGATGACGGCGATCCAGGGCAGCACGGGGTAGGAGGTGCGCAGGCGCAGGGTGTCGCCGACGGCGATCCAGTCGCGCTGGTGCAGGATCTTCCACAACACGGCGAGCGGGCCGTCGCCGCTGACGTGGATGCCATCGAGCAGGTTGTGGCCGGCGATCACCATCAGGGCCAGGGCGGCGAGGGCGGGGCGGGGCAGCCAGAGCAGGCCGGCCAGGGCGACCATGCTGATGCCGATCGCCCAGATCACCTGCAGGTAGATCACGCTGGGCGGGAACTGCAGGGTCCAGGCGAAGTTGACCACCAGCAGTTCAAGCAGGATCAGGAACAGGCCGCGCTTGAGCAGGAAGGCGGAGGCGGTGCGGCGGGGCGCGGCCTGGCCGCTGCCGTACAGCCAGGCGGACAGGCCGGTGAGCAGTACGAACACAGGGGCGCACAGGTGGGCGAGCAGACGGCTGACCAACAGGGCAGGCTCGGTCTGGTCCACGACCATCGGGTCGGGAACCTGCTGGTGCAGGTAGAAGGTTTCACGCACGTGGTCCAGCAGCATCAGCACGATCACGGTGCCGCGCAACTGGTCGATGGAGGTCAGGCGGGAGGAGGCTGGAGCCACGGGTGTGCTGCTGGGTGGCGTGACAGGATATAACATTACAAATTCATGTGCAGGTGCAGTGCCTGGGGTTTGCCGGTTGGGGTGATTGGAACAATAAGAAGACGGTATCGCCGTTGGCGATACGCCGTGCCGGTGGCACGGCTTGCCTTACCACGGCATGAAGGCTAGGTTTGACAGGATTTTTTGCCAGCAGGGGCTTCCATGAACAACGACGACGCTGCGCCCAGACAGCTCACATTCCGCGCGGTGGTGCTTGCCATCGTGCTGGCGGTGATCCTGTCGGCGGCCAACGCCTACCTGGGTCTGTTCGCAGGCCTGACCATCGCCACGGCCATTCCGGCGGCGGTGATCTCCATGGGGGTGCTGCGCCTGCTGGGCGGCGGCACGATCCTGGAAAACAACATCGTGCAGACCGGCGCTTCGGCCGGTTCGTCGATCGCCGCGGGTGTGATCTTCACCATCCCGGCGCTGGTGATCATGGGCTACTGGCCGGACTTCAAGTACTGGTGGGTGCTGGGCATCGCCGGCCTGGGCGGCCTGCTGGGCGTGCTGTTCTCAGTGCCGCTGCGGCGTTCGATGATCGTCGAAGACCCGCTTCCGTTCCCGGAAGGCAAGGCCGCGGCCGAAGTGCTCAAGGCCGGTGAGAACCCGGGCCCGGGCCTGAAGATCCTGGGCCTGTCGGCGGTGATCGGCGCGGTGGTGAAGCTGGCCGCGGAAAGCGGCATGCGCCTGATTCCCGATGCCTGGGCCACCTCGGCCTACGTGGGCAGCTCCAAGATCACCGCGTTCATCGGCACCAACCTGTCGCCGGCGCTGCTGGGCGTGGGCTACATCGTCGGCCTCAACGTCGGCATCGTGGTGGTGTCCGGCTCGATCCTGACCTGGCACATCGCCATTCCGCTGTACCAGGCGTTCTTCATGAACACCGATCCGGCCCTGGCCGCGTCGATCGCCACCGCCTCGTCCACCGAGGCGGCGTTCGCCATCTGGGGCGCGAAGATGCGCTACCTGGGCGTGGGCGCGATGCTGATCGGCGGCGTGTGGACCCTGATCTCGCTGCGCAAGTCGCTGCTCAACGGCGTCAAGAGCGGCTTTGCCGCCGCGCGCAAGAGCAGCGGTCCGGCGCTGGCGCACACCGAACGCGACCTGCCCATGAAGTGGATGCTGGTGGCGCTGGTGGCCTTCACCCTGCCGCTGCTGGCGCTGTACCAGGCCATCGTCGGCCAGTGGCACGTCTCGATCCCGATGACCCTCATCATGATCGTCGCCGGCTTCCTGTTCGTTTCGGTCTCGGCCTACCTGGCCGGCCTGATCGGCTCGTCCAACAACCCGGTTTCGGGCATCACCATCTCCACCATCCTGTTCGCCTCGGCCGTGCTGGTGGTGCTGCTGGGCAAGGACGGGCTGACCCCGGTCGGCGTCGGCGGTGCCCCGCTCGGTGCGGTGGCCGCGATCATGATCGGCGCGGTGGTGTGCTGTGCCGCTGCGGTCGGCGGTGACAACCTGCAGGACCTCAAGGCCGGCTACATCGTCGGTGCCACGCCGTGGAAGCAGCAGCTGATGCTGGGCATCGGCGCGTTCTCCTGTGCGCTGATCATGGCGCCGGTGCTGAACCTGCTGGCCACGGCGTACGGCATCGGCGTCAAGTCGGAGCTGCACCCGAACGCGCTGGCCGCACCGCAGGCCAACCTGATGGCCTCGGTAGCCAAGGGCCTGTTCGGCGGTGAACTGCCGTGGACCTTCATCGGCATCGGTGCCGTGGTCGGTGCGGCGATCATCGCCTTGGACAGCTGGCTGAAGTCGCGCAACGCCCGCTTCCGCGTGCCGGTGCTGGCCGCCGCCATCGGTATCTACCTGCCGCTGGAACTGATGGTGCCGATCTTCCTGGGCGGCCTGATTGCCTACCTGGTCGAGCGTTTCCACAAGGTGCGCGCCGACGATGAAGAAGGCCGCGACCGCGTCCACAAGCCGGGCGTGCTGTTTGCCGCCGGCCTGATCACCGGTGAAGCGCTGATGGGCATCGCCATTGCCGTGCCGATCGTGCTCAGCAGCCGCGCCGATGTGCTGGCCGTGCCGTTCCACCTGCCGGCCGCGCAGTGGATCGGCCTGGCGGTGCTGTTCGTGGTGGGCTGGCTGATCTACCGCACCGGGAAAAAGGGGGAAGCTGCCGCGTAATCCGCAGCAGCCCCACGCTTTGCGCTGCAAAGCGCGGGCCCCCTCGTCACCATCACCCAGATCCCCCGCGGCTTCGCCGCGCCCCCCTTGACTCAAGGGGGGCTCCTCCTGCGTCAAGCCCACCATGACGTGTGGCCTTTGCGTGAGGCGTGATTACGACATTACCATCGGCGTTTTGCCGTTCCGCGGAGAACCCGATGAAGCTTCGTTACGCCCTGTTGCCGTTGTGCCTGCTGACCGCACTGCCGTCGCTGGCCGCCACGCGTGGCCTGGATGTGCGCGACATGATCGCGCTGGATCGGGTTTCGGCCCCGCTGCTGACCGCTGATGGCGGCAACGTGGTGTTCGCCAAGCGCGTACTCGGCAGTGACAGCAAGGCCAGCACCGGCCTGTTCATCCGCAACCTGCGCACCCGCGATGCGGCCCCGCCCAAGCCGCTCACCCCGGCCGGCTGGAACGTCAATTCGGCCGCGCTGTCGGCCGATGGCCAGACCGTGTACTTCCTCAGCGCCAAGGGCGGCAGCCAGCAGCTGTACTCGATGCCGCTGGCCGGCGGCACCCCGCGCCAGCTGACCGATTTCGCGGTGGACGTGGACAGCTTCCAGATCTCGCCGCAGGGCGACCGCGTGGCCTTCAGCGCCGGCGTGTTCCAGGACTGCGGTTCGGACCTGGCCTGCACCAGCAAGAAGCTGGACGCGCACAAGGCGCGCAAGAACACCGGTGAAGTGTTCGACAGCCTGTTCGTGCGCCATTGGGACACCTGGAACGACGGTCGTCGCAACACCCTGTTCGTGGCCCCGCTGCCGGCCGCCAAGGCCGCTGCGGTCAAGGGCGCCTCGGCGATCAGCGCCACGCTGGCGGGAGATGCGCCGTCCAAGCCGTTCGGCGGCAATGACGACTTCACGTGGGCGCCGGATGGCAAAAGCGTGGTGGCCAGCATCCGCGTGGCCGGCCGCGAAGAAGCGTGGTCGACCAACTTCGACCTGTACCGCCTGGATGCCGAGGGCAAGCAGGCCCCGGTGAACCTGACCGCCGCCAACCCGGCCTGGGATGCCGGCCCGGTGTTCAGCGCCGACGGCAATACCCTGTACTACCGCGCGATGAAGCGCCCGGGCTTCGAGGCGGACCGTTTCGGCGTGATCGCGCTCGACCTGGCCTCGGGCAAGGCCCGCGAAATCGCCCCGAACTGGGACCGTTCGGCCGGTGAAGTGGTGCTGTCGCAGGACGAAAAGAGCTTCTACACCGCGGCCGATGACCTGGGCGAGCACCGCCTGTTCAACATCGACATCGCCACCGGCAAGGCCACGGTGGTCGCCGAAGGCGGCAGCATCGGCTCGCCGGTGATCGCCGGCAGCACGCTGGCGTATACGAAGAACAGCCTGAAGAGCGGCGACCAGATCGTGGTGGCCCAGGCCGACGGCAGCAGCCCGCGCGAGATCACCCCGAGCGCCGGCCAGATGTTGCCGGACGTGGCTTTCGGCGATTACGAGCAGTTCCAGTTCAAGGGCTGGAACAACGAAACCGTGCACGGTTACGTGGTCAAGCCCTACAACTACCAGGAAGGCAAGACCTATCCGGTGGCGTTCCTGATCCACGGCGGCCCACAGGGCAGCTTCGGCAACGGCTGGAGCTACCGCTGGAACCCGCAGACGTACGCGGGCCAGGGCTACGCCGTGGTGATGATCGATTTCCACGGTTCCACCGGCTACGGCCAGGCGTTCACCGATGCGATCAGCCAGCACTGGGGCGACCGCCCGCTTGAAGACCTGCAGAAGGGCTGGGCAGCGGCGCAGAAGCAGTACCCGTTCCTCAACGGCGACAAGGCGTGCGCGCTGGGCGCCAGCTATGGCGGCTTCATGGTCAACTGGATCGCCGGCAACTGGAACGAGCCGTGGAAGTGCCTGGTCAACCATGACGGCGTGTTCGACCAGCGCATGATGGGGTACGCCACCGAAGAGCTGTGGTTCACCGAGTGGGAGCAGGGCGGCACGCCGTTCGCCAAGCCGCAGAACTACGAGAAGTTCAATCCGGTCAACCATGTGGCGGACTGGAAGAAGCCGATCCTGATCATCCACGGCCAGCTCGACTTCCGCATTCCGGTCGAACAGGGCCTGGGCGCATTCACCGCCGCGCAGCGCCAAGGCATCGAGTCGAAGTTCCTGTACTTCCCGGACGAGAACCACTGGGTGCTCAAGCCGCAGAACAGCGTGCAGTGGCACGACACGGTGAACGGCTGGCTGAAGCAGCACATCGGGCAGTGATGTGCAAAGCGCCGCCGCAAGGCGGCGCTTTCATATGTGGTTACCCAACGCGCACGCGCGCACCCCATTCCAGGCGCTCCATTCCGTGAAAGCACCCGCTCTGATCCAGAACGACATCGTAGTTTTCGGCCTCATCGCCGCCACCCTGGGTGCCGTGTTCTGGACCGCCTCACGTGAAACGGGGCTGTGGAAGCGCTTCTACACCTTCGTGCCGGCGCTGCTGCTGTGCTACATGATTCCGGGCATCTACAACACGGTGGGCCTGATCGACGGGCAGAACACCAGCCTGTACAACCCGATCGCACGCGACATCCTGCTGCCGGCCGCGCTGGTCCTGCTGACGCTGGCGGTGGACATCAAGGGCATCCTGCGGCTGGGCCCGAAGCTGATCGTGATGTACCTGGGCGCATCCTTCAGCATCATGATCGGTGCGGTGGTGGCCTTCATGCTGATGAAGTGGGCGCACCCGGAAACGGTCGCGGGCGATACCTGGGCGGGCATGGCCGCATTGGCCGGCAGCTGGATCGGCGGCGGCGCGAACATGCTGGCCATGCGCGAAGTATTCGACGTCAACGCCACAACCTTCGGCCAGTTCGCGGTAGTGGACGTGGGCGTAGGGTACGTATGGATGGCGGTGCTGATCTTCATGGCCGGCCGCGCGGCGAAGATCGACGCGCGCACGGGCGCGGATACCTCTGCGATCGACGAGCTGAAACTGCGCATCGAGAAATTCCAGGCCGAACACGAACGCGTGGCCAGCCTGACTGATCTGATGCTGATCGTGGCGGTAGCGTTCGGCACGGTGGGCCTGTCGCACGCCATCGCCGGCCCGGTATCGGCCTGGTTCAAGGGCCACGTGGCCTGGGCGTCGCAGTTCAGCCTGGACGCGCCGTTCGTATGGGTCGTGGTGATCTCCACCACCTGCGGCCTGGCGCTGAGCTTCACCCGCGCGCGCAACCTGGAAGGCGCGGGCGCCTCGAAGCTGGGCTCGCTGCTGCTGTACTTCCTGATCGCCTGCATCGGCATGCAGATGGACCTGCTGGCCCTGCTGGAACGCCCGTGGCTGTTCGCACTGGGCCTGATCTGGATCGCCGTGCACATCGTGCTGCTGCTCGCACTGGCCATGGCGCTCAAGGTGCCGTTCTTCTACTTCGCCATCGGCTCACAATCCAACATCGGCGGGCCGGCCTCGGCTCCTGTGGTTGCGGCTGCCTTCCATCCGTCTCTTGCGCCTGTTGGCGTGCTGCTCGGCACTATGGGCTATGCGACGGGTACGTATCTCGCCTACATCGTGGGCATTACGTTGCGGGCGTTGGCTGGGGGCTGACTTCTCGCCGCGAAAGGCGCTGGCTGTTCGATTTTTCGCGCGCGGGGGAGCGGGATGGAGGGGGTAGCGGGGCACGCGTGAACCCATCCATGGGGCTTATCGCAGCATCCATGCTGCTCAAAGCCCCGCTACCCCCTCCATCCCGCTCCCCCAGACGGTGATGCGTCGGCGGAAAGGAAGTCAAAGGCAGATAGCAATTGGTCGAGCGCCTTACTGCGCCGTAGAGCCACGCCATGCGTGGCTGAGCCGCAGCCGCGAATGTGCGGGCCAGCGAGAGGTTTTTGATCTCCTGTCCGGTCGTCGCAGAGAACTGAGGGGGCGAGGGCGGGGATGCCCTGGCCGGACTTTGAGCAGCATGGGTCGGGCGTATACGCCCGACGGGTTGGGCAGGAGCCCAACCCCGGTCTTGCCGTGTGCGCAGGACAGCGCACACGAGCAAGCTGCGATAAGCCCCATGGATGGGTTCACGCGTGTCCGGCCAGGGCATCCCCGTCCTCGCACCGCGCGGGGGGAACTGAACAGCCAGCGCTCTACGCGTGGACAGAGACCGCCAAGATCGTCTCTTCGCCGCGGTGCAATGCGTCGCCGTGCCGATCATTCGTATCGGCAGTCGTCTGACGACCGACCCTACCAACCACCAACCACCAGCCACCAGCCACCAGCCACCAGCCAACAACCAACAACCAACAACCAACAGCCAACAGCCAACAGCCAACATTGACCGCGTGCGGCGTTACGCGGCGAGTAGTCCGCGTTCGATCAACCAGGCTTTAGCATCTTCGGCGTCCTGTTCGAACCAGGCGCGCGTGGAGCCGAGGCGATAGGTGTAGCCCCAGGCGTCCATGTCGGCCATCAGCTGCGCGCTGCCTACGCCCGGCAACTGACCGGCCAGCACGATCTGCAGGTAGCAGGTGGCATCTTCTTCGGGGACCGAATCGGTCGCGTCGGTGTGCACCAGCGCGCGGCGTTCGGGCGGCAGCACGATCAGGTGGCAGGCTTCGTGCAGCATCGAGTGCACCGGCGTGTCGTTACGCACATAGACGTCGCTGGCGATGATGCCCGCCTCGGGCTCGCCCCAGTAACTGCCCGGAATCGGGGCGCCATCGGCCACGTGGTGCAGCTGCAGCGCGTGGCGGGCCAGCAGGGCCGCCGCATCCGCGAAGGCGATGTCGCCCACCCGGGTAACCTGCGGTTCTGTTTCGGCGGCGGTGTTCATGACGTGTCGTCCTGCGCCCCTTCCCGGTGGGGAAGGGGCCTGTACGGTCAGGGCTGCTGCGGACCTTCCGGCAGCGCCACCGAAATGTCCAGCACGTCGTGCTCGCCATCCTTGACCAGGTCTACCTTGACCGCGTCCGCGTCGATGTTCACGTACTTCTTGATCACTTCCAGCAGCTCGCGCTGCAGCAGCGGCAGGTAATCCGGGCCGCCACGGTGGCTGCGTTCCTGCGCGATGATGATCTGCAGGCGGTTCTTGGCCGTTTCGGCGGTGGTCTTCTTCGTCTTGAGGAAATCGAACAGGCCCATGCTTACCCTCCGAACAGCTTGCTGAAGAAGCCCTTCTTTTCCACGTTTGTGAAGCGCATCGGGCGCTCTTCGCCGAGGATGCGGGAGACCGCATCATCGTATGCCTGGCCTGCCGGCGATTCTGCATCCAGGATCACCGGTTCGCCCTTGTTGGACGCGTTCAGCACGTCGCCCGATTCCGGGATCACGCCGATCGCCTTCAGTCCCAGCACCTCTTCCACGTCCGTGATGCTCAGCATCTCACCCGATTCGACACGGACCGGACTGTAGCGGGTCAACAGCAGGAACGCCGGCACGTTCTGGCCCGATTCGGCCTTGTGCGTCTTCGAATCCAGCAGGCCGATGATGCGGTCCGAGTCGCGCACCGACGACACTTCCGGGTTCACCACCACCACCGCGCGGTCGGCGAAGTACATCGCCAGGAACGCACCCTTTTCGATGCCCGCCGGCGAATCGCAGATGATGTAATCGAAGCCGTCCGCGGCCAGGTCCTTCAGCACCTTGCCCACGCCTTCCTGGGTCAGCGCATCCTTGTCCCGCGTCTGCGAAGCCGCCAGCACGTACAGGTTGTCGAAGCGCTTGTCCTTGATCAGGGCCTGCTTGAGCGTGGCTTCGCCGTGCACGACATTCACGAAGTCGTACACCACGCGCCGCTCGCAGCCCATGATCAGATCGAGGTTGCGCAGGCCGACGTCGAAGTCGATCACCGCCACCTTCTTGCCCCTGCGCGCAAGGCCACATGCAAGGCTTGCGCTGGAAGTGGTCTTGCCGACGCCGCCCTTGCCGGAGGTGACTACGATGATTTCAGCCAAAGGACTTCTCCTGATGATTCTGTTGGGTTGCCGCGTCAGTCCAGCGCAGCGATCTTGATCTGGTCCTGTTCCAGCCACACCTGCACGGCCTTGCCGCGCAGGGTGTCCGGGACATCGTCCAGTACCTTGTAATGGCCGGCAATGGCGACCAGTTCAGCGTGGAAGTCACGGCAGAAAATGCGTGCCGTGGTGTTGCCCTGGGCACCTGCCAGGGCGCGGCCCCGCAGCGTACCGTAAATATGGATGCTGCCATCGGCAATCACTTCGGCGCCCGCGCCGACCGTGGCCATCACCGTCAGGTCGCAGTTCTCTGCATACAGCTGCTGGCCCGAACGTACGTTGCTGGTCTGCATGCGGCCCGGCTTGGGCGCATTTCCCGTGTCCGCCGCGGCGGCCGGCGCAGGCGCGGTCGCACGCGCGCGGCGGGCGGGTTCCGCAGTGGGCGCCGGCGCAACGGGCGCAGGTGTCGGTTCCGACTCGGCGCGCTCGTACTGGGCGCGGAACTTGGCCAGCAGCGGCAGCCCCAGCTGCTGCGAGAGCAGGTCGGTTTCGGTGCTGCCGTAGGCCAGCGCCACCGGCAGCACGCCGGCACCGCGCAGCCCATCCAGCAGCGCCTGGGCCGTGGCCACATCGGGCATCTGGCTCAGGCCGCCGAAATCCAGGATCACCGCCGCACGGCCGAACAGCTTGGGCGCGCGGGCCACGCGGTCGCGCATCTCGCGCGTGAGGCGTTCCACATCCAGGGTGCGGATGCGCAGGTTGGCGATGCCCACCTGGCCGATCTTCAGTTCACCGGCCTGTTCAAAATCCATGTTCGCCGCCACCTCAGGTCCCCGTCGGTCGATGCGCGCGCAGCGGCTCGCGACGATGGCCCACCCAGGGCACGTCCGGCAACGCGTCGCCGTAGGTGTCGTGCACCCACTGGTAACTGCACAGATCCTTGAGCAGCATGCTGGCCCGCACGTCCACGTGCGGCATGTTGTTCTGGCCGACCTCGCGGAAGCCGAAGCTGCCATGGAACAGCAGCGCGGCATCGGCGCCATGGTCCAGGAACACCTCGCAGGTCAGCTGCGGATAGCGCAGCTCGGCATAGCTCTGTGCATCGGCGTAGAAGGCCCGGCCCACACCGCCGCCACGGCGGCGGCTGGCCACCACGATGCGGTCGATGTAGAAGAATTTGCTGGTCAGGTGCTGCTTGAACCAGGCGAAGTTGCTGCTGTCGTGCTGGCTGTCGCTGCCAAAACCGATCAGGAAGCCGGCCAGGTTGCCGTCGCGCTCGGCGACGCGGAAATACTCAGCGGTTTCATAGAACAGGCGCAGGCGGGCGGCATCCAGCGGAAGGATGGCCAGGCCGGCGTTGTTGTTCAGGGCCAGGACGGAATCGAGCTCGTGCTCGCGCACGTCGCGGATGACAATCGACATTGTGACTCCGTGGGGTAACGCGGTTGGCCCGTCTAGGGGCCCTGCCGGTGATTATTGCATGGGTGGCCGGGCAGGGCACAGGCCGGCCATGACTTATGTCCGGGTGCAGCGGCGCGGGTTCAGCCTAAGATGCGTCCATGTTGGGATACCTCAGCCAAACCCGAGTACTGCGACTGGCCGGCCTGTTCACCTGGGTCATGCTCGGCTTGCCGCTGGTCTATTCGCAGTACGAAGCGGTGCGCCGCAGCGGCGGCATCGACGTGCCCCCCCTGCTGTTGTTCGTGTCCTACCTGGCCTTCGGTGGCGGCTACCTGTGGCTGACCCGCGGTCTGCGCAACGGCGGCCATTCGGCCTGGTACGACCGCGCCATCCTGGTCCTGCTGACCATTTCCGCCCTGGCCGTCAGCTTTCTCAGCGGCTCGGGCCTGGGCAGCATCCTGATGATGGTGGCCGCCGGCGTCATCCCATGGATGCTGCCGGCCCGGGTCGGAGTGATCTGGCTGCTGGTGAGCCAGTTGGCAGTGGCACCTGTCTACTACCTGTTCCTGCCGTTTTCGCTGTTCGAGGCGATCATGCAGTCGCTGCTGTACGGCGGCTTCTCCATGTTCATCTTCGTGACCAGTCTGGTCGCCCGCCAGCAGACCGATGCCCGCGAGGAACAGCGCCGGCTCAATACCGAGCTGCGCGCCACCCGCGTGCTGCTGGCTGAAAGCGCCCGGGTCAACGAGCGCACCCGGATCTCGCGCGAGCTGCATGACCTGCTGGGCCACCACCTCACGGCGCTCAGCCTGAACCTGGAAGTGGCCGGCCACATCACCGAGGGCCAGGCCCAGGAGCATGTGCATCAGGCCCACACCCTGGCCAAGCTGCTGCTCACCGACGTGCGCGAGGCGGTCAGCCAGCTGCGCGACAGCGGTGCCATCGACCTTGCTGCCGCGCTGCGCCCGCTGACCGAGCAGGTCCCCTCGCTGGCCATCCACCTGGACATCGAAGAGCCGCTGAGCGTGGAAGATCCCGAACAGGCCCACGTGCTGCTGCGCTGCACCCAGGAGATCATCACCAACGCCGTGCGCCATGCCCGGGCCCGCAACCTGTGGATCCAGGTACATCGCGAGCCCCCGGGGCAGGTGGTGGTGGAGGCGCACGACGATGGCGTGGGCGCCGATGGCATCGTCATCGGCAATGGCTTGCGCGGCATGCGTGAACGCCTGCAACAATGCGGCGGTGAGCTGCAGATCGAAACCCACCGGGGTCAGGGCTTCCGCCTGCGCGCCTCGGTCCCCGGCGTGCCAGTGCTGATGCTGGGTGCCATCCTGGAAGGAGTGCGTTGATGATTCGCGTCTGCCTGGTCGACGACCAAACCCTGGTGCGGCAGGGAATCCGCTCGCTGCTTGCGCTGGATGACGGGATCGAAGTGGTGGCCGAAGCCGCCGACGGCCGCCAGGCGGTCGAGGTGGTGCCGCAGATCCGCCCCGACGTGGTGCTGATGGACATGCGCATGCCGGTGATGTCCGGGCTGGAGGCGCTGCAGATGCTGTCGCGGCTGGGCCAGCTGCCGCCAACCATCATCCTGACCACCTTCGACGACGACCAGCTGGTCCTGGCCGGCCTCAAGGCCGGGGCCAAGGGCTACCTGCTGAAGGACGTGACCCTGGAACAGCTGGTCGGTGCCATCCGCACTGTGGCCGATGGCGGCTCGCTGGTGCAGCCGGCGGTCACCCAGCGCCTGCTGTCGGGGCTGGAGCACATGCGCAACGAGTTCGTGAGCCTGGACCGGCCCGATCCGCTCACCGATCGCGAAACCGAGATCCTGCGGCTGATGGCCAGCGGATTCTCCAACAAGGAGATCGCCAATTCGCTGGGCGTGGCGGAAGGCACCATCAAGAACCACGTCTCCAACATCCTGTCCAAGCTCGGCGTGCGCGATCGCACTCGGGCCGTGCTGAAGGCATTCGAGCTGCAGCTGGTGTAAACATGAACGCCAGTTGAAAGCCTTGTGTGGCAAGGCCTGCGGCGGTCGCCGCAGGCCACATTGACGAAACCGGCAAATAAATATGGCCAACGGCCACATGCTGGCCCGCGCGATGCGCTATCTTTCCGCTCCTTGTCTATTCAAAACCGCTGCCGGTATGGAAACCGGTGCGCCAATCCTGATCCATAACACCCGCGAAGCCTGCTAGGATTGGCGCTTCGCTTCAATCAACCCGGCCGTGGGATCGGCCCCGGAGACTCCTGAATGACCCGTATTATCGAGTTCCTGATCGCCTTGGGGATCGTGGCTGGCCTGTTCGTCATCATTGGCGTTGTGCTGCCGGGCGAGCGTCACATTACCGAAAGCATCGAGACCAACCGCAAGATGACGATCGTGTACGACACGGTCAACAGCCTGCGCCGCTTCAAGGACTGGAACCCCCTCGTCCTGCGCGATCCCGCCGTTGAACTGAAGCACTCCGGCCCCGCCGCCGGTGTCGGTGCCCGTCTGGACTATTCCTCCAAGGAATCGTCGCTGGGCGAGGGCAGCTGGACGATCACCGAGTCCGAGCCGAACAAGCGCGTGGTCATCGCCATCGAGGACCAGACCAAGGGCCACGACAAGAAGACCAGCTTCGCGCTTGAGCCGACCGGCAAGGGTGGGCGCAACGTCAAGATCACCCAGGACTACAGCATCAAGTACGGCTGGAACCTGTTTGGTCGTTACGCCGGCCTGTACGTCAGCCGTCACGTGGGTGACGACCTGAAGCTGGGTCTGTCGCGCATGGCCAACATGCTGGCCACCGTGCCGAACGTCGACTACCGCACCGCCGAAGCCCCGCTGACCGACCTGGCCGTCATCGATGCCCCGGCCGAAGACCTGCTGGTGGTCACCGCCGGCAACGTCGACCGCGGCGAAGCGACCATCACCAAGTCCATCAAGGACAACCAGGAGTGGATCAAGCGCGTGATGGAGGCCAATGACCTCGAAGCCGCCGGTCCGTTCCGCATCATCACCACTGACTTCGGTCAGGAAAAGTACGCCTTCGACGTGGCCCAGCCGGTCAAGAAGAAGGGCTCGACGGGCGCTTCGGCTGAAGCCCTGACGGTGAAGATCGACGGTGGTGCCCCGGTCAAGTACGTGCACGTTGCCCCGCACCGTACCGCCCATGCCAAGTACACCGGTCACATGGCCGGCCTGGACATCGCCCGCAACGCACTGCGTGCCTGGGCTGTGACCAGCGGCAACGAAGTGATCGATCGTCCATACGAATCCTGGAACGGCGGCCTGGAGAAGTCGTTCACGCAGGAAGGTACGTATGACATCTACTGGGCCGTCAAGTAAACCGACGGTTGCCACGGATGTAACGTAGAACAGAAAACGCGCCGCTTCCTGCGGCGCGTTTTTTTTTGGAGGAAGATGCAGCCATGCTCAACCTGGAACGACGCGCGCGTAAACCTTCATTGCTGGCCTGCCTGGGCGGCCTGCTGGCGGCTACGGCGGTGGGTCTGTCGGCGTACGCCTCGCACGGTATTGCCGAACCGCTTGCGCAGTCGCACGTGAACACCGCCGCGCTGTTCGCGTTCGGGCACGGCGTGGCGCTGGCGGTGCTGGGCCCCACCCAGCAGAACAGCGTGGGCAAGCTGGCGCTGTACGTGCTGTTGCTGGGCACGCTGTTGTTTTCGGGCAGTCTGGTTGCCGGTGCCCTCGCGCAGTTGAACACCGGGCTGGCCCCGGTAGGCGGTACGGCGCTGATGCTGGGCTGGGTGGTGTACGGCCTCAATGCCCTGAGGCGTTGACATGCCGCGCTTCCGCCGCGGTTTCGACGTACAGGAGGCGCACGACTGGCTCTCGCGTCGCGACCGTCGCCTGGGCGCGTGGATGAAGCGGCTCGGGCCCGTGGAGGCGCCGCCCGGCTGGGCGCGCAGCTTCGACCCGGTGGATGCGCTGGCCCGCGCGATCCTGTTCCAGCAGCTCAGCGGCAAGGCCGCGTCCACCATCGTGGGCCGGGTGGAGGCCGCCATCGGCAGCACCCGCCTGCACGCCGACACCCTGGCGCGGATCGACGACCCCGGCCTGCGCACCTGCGGCGTCTCCGGTAACAAGGCGCTGGCCCTGCGTGACTTGGCCCGGCGCGAGGCGGCTGGCGAGATTCCCGACCTGCGGCGGATGTCGGTGATGCCGCACGACGCGATCATCGACGCACTGGTGCCGATCCGCGGCATCGGCCGCTGGACCGTGGAAATGATGCTGATGTTCCGGCTCGGTCGTCCCGACATCCTGCCGATCGACGACCTGGGCGTACGCAAGGGCGCCCAGAGGGTGGACAAGGCAGAGCTGATGCCGACCCCAAAGGAGCTGGCCGCACGCGGCGAGAAATGGGGCCCGTTCCGGACCTACGCCAGCCTGTACCTCTGGCGCATCGCCGACTTCACCGAAAGCCCCAATACCACCACCAATCGCTCCCAGGATTGACCGACCGCCGCACGGAACCCCGCTGCGCACGGGCAATCGCCGCGTAGGGACACGCCCTGCGTGTCCAAGGGACTTCGACTGAAACCAGCCACGCACGGCGTGGCTCTACCGGTCGAATCCGGACCAGCACCAATGCCACGGCTCATACACGATGCCGTGGGGGTTGTCGCGAGGGTAGCTCAGGTGGAAGCCGTAGCCGCCCGCGTGCTCCAGCAGCCACGCGAACGCCGCAGTCGCCTCGAAGCTCTCCTCCGCCGGCGGTTCCCCGGGGCTGCTGATATCCAGCGCCCGCCCGCTGTGGTGCTCGCTGTAGCCCGGTGCGGCGTTGACCTGCAGGATCGCGTCCACGTCCAGCCCACGCGCGCGTTTGCGCGCGAAGATGCCCAGCTGGTAATCGTGGCTGCGGTAGCCCGAGATGGCCTCCAGCACGATGCCCTCGCGCGCGGCCTGCTGCTGCATGCGCTGCCAGGCGCGCGCGGCGCCCGGCTGCAGCCATAGCGGGCGGCGGTAACGGTCGAAGCCGGCCAGCGCCAGCCGTTCCGGTTCGGCTTCCAGCGCCAGCGCGGTGTCCTGCTCATAGCGCGCCGCATCGATGCCCAGCTGTTCCAGTCGATCCTGCAGTCCGCTGAGCGGGAGCAGGGCTTCGGCTGCATGGGCGCGCTGCGTTCCATGCAGCGCCAGGTCCAGGGCATCGAGCGCTTGCTCGATCCCCGGCTCGCGCATCAGGTGCGGCACCAGTGGCAGCAGTCCGTGCGCGGTGGCGGCGGCCAGGTACTGCCCATCACGCTTGCGCCGCAGCACCCAGCGGGCCCGCGCCAGCGCCCGTGCATCGGCGTTGCTGCGCGCACGCAGCAGGCCGCCGGGCCACAGTTCGATGTCGGCGGTATTGATCAGCAGGGCAGGGTAGCGGCGCATGTCCCCAGCTTAGCGCGTGGCCTGCGCGTTCAGCGCATCCAGCAGCGCCCGGGGCTGTTCCGGGCTGAGCAGCAGCACGCTGTCATCGCGCAGCGGCAGATACAGCACGCGGCTGGCGTCGGTGATCAGGCAGAACGCCTTGCGCCGGTCGCCCATGCGGTAATGGCCGGACTGGAAACCGGGCATGCCATAGCCGTTGATCTTCAGACCGGGCTTCAACTCGGTGTGCTCGGCCAGGTCCACGATGCGCGCCTTGTCCAGCTGCAGCGAGGACACAGCGGTGCGGCGGCGGTAGAACGTGGAAGTAACCACCAGTTCGCCGTGCTGGAGCTGGATGCGGCGGCGGAAGAAGGCCCAGCTGAGCACGCCCATCAGCAGCAACAGGAACGGCACGGTATAGCCGAGTTCCATCGGCGTTCGCTGTTCGTGCTGCAGCGTGGTGCTCACGATCAGCACGGCGATGCCCAGCAGCGGCACCCACAGCCACAGCAGGCGCCAGATCGGCGCAGGGGCGACGGCAAACTCGGTGGCGGCACCAGCCATGTCAAATTTCCTTCTTGAACACCAGCAGCGCCACGCCCATGGGGGTAGGCACCAACGCATTGACCAGCTCCCAGCCAAGCTGACCCTGGCGGTTGAGCTCGGTCTGTATCTCCTCCGGCTTCAGCCCGGTCCACGAAGGCTTTACTTCAACGGTCAGATAGCTCCAGCGCTTGCTCATTCCTTGCTCTCCGGGTCTTGTTTGGGTTTGGGAAGGCGTCCCGCCTTGCGCAGTGCGTCGCGCAGCACGTACTCGATCTGCGCGTTGAGGCTGCGCAGCTCATCGTCGGCCCAGCGCTGCGCCGCTGCCAGCACGTCGGCATTGATCCGCAGCGGGTAGGCTTTCTTTTCACTCATTCTCAGTACAACGAGCCGGCGTTGACGATCGGCTGGGTGCCGCGGTCCGAGCACAGTACGGTGAGCAGGTTGCCCACCATCTGCGCCTTGCGCTCCTCATCCAGCTGCACCACGTTGTTCTTCTGCAGTTCGGCCAGCGCCATTTCGACCATGCCCACCGCACCGGCCACGATCCGCGTGCGCGCGGCGATCACCGCGTTGGCCTGCTGGCGCTGCAGCATCGCCTGGGCGATTTCGGGGGCATAGGCCAAGTGGCTGATGCGCGCGTCGAGCACCTGCACACCGGCGTCGGCCAGGCGTTCGGCCAGTTCGTCCTTGAGGTGCTGGGATATTTCAGCGGCGTGGCTGCGCAGCGACAGCTGGCCGTCCTCGTGCTGGTCGTAGGGGTAGCTGGTGGCCATCGCGCGCAGTGCCGATTCGGACTGGATGTGCACGAAGCTCTCGTAGTCGTCCACGTTGTAGACCGCCTCGGAGGCGTCCACCACCTGCCAGACGATCACTGCGGCGATCTCGATCGGGCTGCCATCGAGCTCGTTGACCTTGAGCTTGCCGCTTTCAAAGTTGCGCACGCGCTGGCTGACCTTCTTCTTGCTGAAGAACGGGTTGTTCCAGCGCAGGCCGTTGTCCTTGACGGTGCCGATGTACTTGCCGAACAGGCTCAGGACCGCGGCCTGGTTGGGCTGCACCGTGTACAGGCCGGTCAGGCTGAGCAGGGCGACGAAGCCCAGCAGCAGGCCGCCCAGCACCAGCCCCAGGTTCACGTTGCCGCGCTCCACGCCTGAGAAGAACAGCCACGCCGCCACGGCCAGCAGGACGAGGACGCCCAGCAGGAAGGGCAGGCCGGAGAGCGAGCGGACGGGCTTTTCTTTCATGGCGGGGCATCCTTTGCTGGGTGAGTTTGAGTTAGTGATATCAAATTGATATCAGATATGCAACTGCCCTGGTCTTGACCCATCGCAGCCACCCAAGGGGTGGCTCTACAATGCCTTCCCTCGCTTTGATGTCCGGAATATCGCCATGATCACGCTCGGCACGCCGCTGTCCCTCTCCGCCACCCGCGTCCTGCTGCTGGGCTCGGGCGAACTGGGCAAGGAGGTCGCCATCGAGCTGCAGCGTCTGGGGGTGGAAGTCATCGCCGCGGACCGCTACGCCAATGCGCCGGCCATGCAGGTGGCGCACCGTTCGCACGTGGTCGACATGCTCGATGCGATGGCCCTGCGCGCGCTGATCGCCGAGGAAAAGCCGCACCTGATCGTCCCCGAGATCGAAGCCATCCACACCGAAACCCTGGTCCAGCTGGAGCAGGAAACCGGCCAGCGGGTGGTGCCCACGGCACGTGCGGCGCGCCTGACCATGGACCGTGAAGGCATCCGCCGCCTGGCCGCCGAAACCCTGGGCCTGCCGACCTCGCCGTACCGCTTCGTGGACACCGAAGCCGAGTACCGCGCCGCCGTGGCGGCGATCGGGCTGCCGTGCGTGGTCAAGCCGGTGATGTCCTCCTCGGGCAAGGGCCAGAGCACGCTGCGCAGCGAGGCCGACATCGCAGCGGCCTGGGAATACGCGCAGACCGGCGGCCGTGCCGGTGCCGGCCGCTGCATCGTGGAAGGCTTCATCGATTTCGATTACGAGATCACCCTGCTGACCGTGCGCCATGCCGGTGGCACTTCGTTCTGCGCGCCGATCGGGCATTGGCAGAAGGACGGCGACTACCGCGAAAGCTGGCAGCCGCAGCCGATGTCGCCGGCCGCGCTGGCGCGTGCGGAAGAGATCTCTCAGGCGATCACCGACGATCTGGGCGGCTGGGGCCTGTTCGGGGTGGAGCTGTTCGTGAAGGGCGACGAGGTGTGGTTCAGCGAAGTCTCGCCGCGCCCGCACGACACCGGCCTGGTCACGCTGGCCTCGCAGGAGCTGAGCGAATTCGCGTTGCACGCGCGCGCCATCCTGGGTCTGCCGATCCCGCTGATCCGCCAGAGCGGCCCATCGGCATCGTGCGCGATGCTGGCGCACGGCGAAGGCGTGCCGGTCTTCAGCAACGTGGAAGCGGCGCTGGTACATCCGGACACGGCGCTGCGCCTGTTCGGCAAGCCCAGCGTGCACGGCCACCGCCGCGTGGGTGTGACCCTGGCGCGCGGCGAGGATATCGACCAGGCGCGGAGGATCGCGCGCGAGGCGGCCGAAGCGATCGGGGTCGAATTGCGTCCTTGATGTCGACGGGGCGACGACCAACGGTCGTCGCCTACCGTCGGCCGGTGCGTGTGTCGAACTGGCGGTAGGTACCGACCGTTGGTCGGTACGGGTTACTTCACGTCCACCCACACCAGGTGGTGGTCGCTGCCGTCGGCGATCTTTGCTTCCGGCGTTTCATTCGCCGGCCAGAACACGCCGCTGCCGATGTAGCTGAAGCCCACCGACGGCAGCACGTAATCCAGCCGCATCGTGCCGGATTTCGGGCCGAAATCGCCGGTGGCGTGGAACGGCGCGCCACGCCGCACGATGCCCTTCTCGGCATAGGCCTGGCTGGTCTGTTCGGCACCCACGCTGCGCGGGGTCGGGTAACGCAGCACGCGCGCGTTTTCGATCAGCTCCACGATCGCCTCGTGGCGGCCATCGCCATCCACCGGGTCGTTGTTGAGGTCGCCCAGGATCACGAAGCGCGCATCCTGTGCCAGCCCGCCGCACGTGCCCTTGTCATCGCACAGCCACGGCTTGTCGCCAGCGGCCAGGTATTCCTGCCACAGCCGCAGTTCGTCGTGGTTGCGCGCCGCGTTGCGCTTTTCCGGGCCGTCGAACACCGGCGGGGTCGGGTGCGAGACCAGCGCATGCACCACACCGTTGGGCGTGGTCACCGGCACGTCCCAATGCGACTTGGACGACAGCCGCAGCTGCGACCACACGTGGTCGTTGTAGAACGACTTGCCGCTGCGCGGGTCGATCGGGCGCAGCGCGCCGGGCAGCGTGCTCCACTTCAGCAGCTGGAAGCTGCGCACCTTGGCCTCGTCGATCGGGTACCGCGACAGCACCAGCATGCCGTACTGGCCCGGGTGCAGGCCGTAGCCCCAGGCATCGTTGCCGCGGTTGCGGCCGTCGCCGCCGATCTGGCCGTTGTTGTCCAGGTCCAGCCCGCTCTGCACGCCGGTGTTGACCGGGGCCAGGTAGCGGTAGGCGAAGTGCAGCGGCGCGCCGCCGCCCGGCTGGGCCACCTCGAGGTAGCGCTGCTGGAACAGGTCGGCGGCGCGGTGGGCGTCGTCATAGTCGAATTCGTTGAGCAGCACCAGGTCCGGGCGGACCTGCTGCAGCACCGCGGCGATCTTGCGTGCGTGCGCGCTGTCGCCTTCCAGTTCGGCGATCAGCCCGCCGGTCTCGTCGCTGTACAGCGAGGTGTTGTAGGTGGCGATCCGCAGCGGCGCGGAGGTGGCTTCCGGCATGGCGGCGGTCTTGGTCGGGGTTTGGGCGCAGGCGCCGCAGAGCAGGCCCAGGGCAAGGATCAGGGGATGGGCTTTCATGCCGCTATTCTGCACGGGCGCGCATTGCAATGGCGGGTCAGATGCCGTCCAGCGCCTCGTCGAACTCGTGCCAGCGGCGGCCGTCGTAGGCCTCCAGCGGCCGGAACCGGCGCTTGTAGTCCATCTTGCGATGGTTGCGGATCCAGTAGCCCAGGTACAGGTGCGGCAGCTGCTCGCGCCGGGCCCAGGCGATCTGCTGCAGGATCGCGAACGTGCCCAGTCCACGGTGGGCGTGGTCCGGGTCGAAGAAGGTGTACACCGCCGACAGCCCCTGCGGGGTGACATCGGTGACTGCAACCGCCAGCAGCGGGCCCCGGTGGCCCTCTTCGGACGGCCCGCGGATTTCCAGGAAGCGGCCCTGCGACCACTGCCCGATCAGGAACTGGTCGAACTCGTGCGGGCCGTGTTCGTCCATGCCGCCCTGCGCGTGGCGGTGGGTGAGGTAGCGGTGGTACAGCGCGAACTGTTCATCGGTCTGTTCGGCAGCCACGATGCGCACTTCCAGGTCGTCGTTGCGCGCCAGGCAGCGGCGCTGGCTGCGGTCGGGTGCGAAACGGGCCACCGGCACCCGCACCGACACGCAGGCATGGCAGTTGGCGCAGTGCGGGCGGTAGACCAGGTCGCCGGAGCGGCGGAAGCCCCAGCTGAGCGCCATCGGGTACAGCGTGCCCAGCCGCTGGTCGTGCGGGTCCAGCACCAGGTCGCGCGCAGCCCGCTCCGGCCAGTAGCCACAGGGGTGGTCCCCGGTCTGGAACAGGCGCAGCTCGTCGTCGCGGTCGGTGTGGATCGCCATGTCCACAGCATAGCGCCGGGGCGTCGCAGGTGCCGCGACTGTCTGGCGAATGAACACGGCCGGTGGGGCTGTCAACGCCGCCGGCGCCGGCGCGTTTTCTCTCCCGTGGGTGCCAACGCACCGCACGAAGCATCCCCCAAACACCGGAGTGACCCATGCGCAACCGCAGACCCCTTCTGCTGCTGGCCCTGCTGATGACCACCGGCGCTGCCGGCCTGGCGGTGGCCGCCGATACCCCGGCCACGCCCGCCAAGCCGGCCCGCGCGGCGCTGGACACCAATGGCGACGGTTTTGTTGACCGTGCCGAGGCCGCCAAGGCGCCGCGCCTGGCCGAAAAGTTCGACAGCCTGGACACCAACAAGGACGGCAAGCTGTCCCGCGAGGAACTGCCGCGCTGGCATGGCAAGCGTCACGGGCGTGGCCCGGGTGGCGGGCATGAGCGCCTCGAAAAGCTGGACGCGAACAAGGACGGCCGGATCAGCCGCGATGAAGCCAAGGCCGACCCGAAGCTGGCCGCGCGGTTCGACCAGATGGACCTCAACAAGGACGGCTACCTGGACAAGGCCGACCGCGAGCTGGGCATGAAGCAGCACCGTGACGCGTGGTTCGCCGCGGCTGACACCAACAAGGACGGCCAGCTCAGCAAGGCCGAGTTCGACGCGGCCAAGGGCCCGTTCGGTGGCCCGCGCGCGGAACACCGCGGCGACAAGCCGCCGATGCCGCCGAAGGCAAAGTAACGTTGTGCCGGGCCCTGCCCGGCAACCCAAAAAAGCGCCGGTCACCGACCGGCGCTTTCTCATGTGTCAGATCAACCCGCGCTCGCGGGCTACGGTCACGATCAGGCCGACGATCACCAGGTTGGTGATCAGCAAAGCAGGCCGTCCGTACATCGACTGGTACACCCAGCTGGGTCCCGCGCGTCCTTTGCGTGCGGCATCACGCGCGATCATCGGCGCCATGATCCGTTGCAGCGGCACCAGGATCTGGTAGTTCACCAGGGCGGTGCCCAGCACCATCGCGGCCAGCGACAGATACACCGGTGCATTCAGCACCGTCAGCGCCAGCACCGCCGCGCAGACCAGCATCGCGGTGAACGTGCTGTAGTGCACGAAGCGATGCACCGCCGCGCGCTCGGCCAGTGTCTGGGTATAGCAGAGCAGGTAGCGGCCACCGAGGTAGCTGCCGATCACGCCGCCGGCCATCGCCACGATGGCGATGCTCCAGTTGAACTCCGGGCCGAGCAGGTGGCTCTGGCTGGCCGCCGCGCCCAGCGAGCCCATCGCCGCGCCGCCGGACAGGCTGGCACCGCCCAGGCCGAGCTTGCTGCTGCCCACGCCCACGCTGGTGCCCAGCAGGATCGCCGCGCTTGCCGTGCCCGGTGCGGCCACCATCACCATCGACACCACCGCGGTCGCGAAGGCCGCGCTGGGCGCGCTGCCACGCGCGAACTCGCCGAAGCGGCGCAGCATTTCCCCGCGTACGCTGGCGCGCGCCCGCGACAGGCGCTTGCGCACGGCGGCATCGCTCAGCCCCAGCAGGTTGGCCACCTGCTGCGAGCTCTGGCCTTCGCGGTAGTACAGCAGCAGCGTCTCGCGGCTGTCCTCGGGCAACGCGGAGATGATCTCTCCGGCAGCCACTTCCTCCTCTGCCCGCTGCAGGTACTCCGGCGCGGAGGGGCTGGGGTCGGCGGCCATGCTGATCGCGATCTCGGCGGCCTCGCCCGACAGCGGCCGGCCGCGGTTGGCACGCAGCCAGTCGCGGGCCAGGTTGCGGGTGATCTGGCGCAGCCAGGGCAGGAAGCTGGCGTGGTTGTGCAGCTGGTTGAGCTGCTGCCAGCCCTTGATGAAGGCTTCCTGCGCGATGTCCTCGCTGGCCTGCACGTCGCGGGTGATCGCCAGCGCGATCGCGGTCACGGTGTTCTGGCAGGCCAGCACGATGCGCCCGTACGACTGCTGGCAACCGCCGGCGGCGGCAGGCAGTTCGCGGTCCAGCGTGTCGGTCAGCGGCAGCGTGGTCATGGCGTCGGTCCCCGGGGTGGTGACACCATGACGGGGTAGGGCGGGGAATGTGACCGGGGCTTACGGTTGGTTCGTCGGAGGCGTGATCCGGACGCGGACCTCTT
Organism: Stenotrophomonas sp. NPDC047960; assembly: GCF_043204395.1. Taxonomy (NCBI): domain Bacteria; kingdom Pseudomonadati; phylum Pseudomonadota; class Gammaproteobacteria; order Lysobacterales; family Lysobacteraceae; genus Stenotrophomonas; species Stenotrophomonas sp. NPDC047960. The sequence continues at coordinate 390,666 of NZ_JBIDBX010000001.1, forward strand.
CCTCTTCCGGCGCCGGTTGGGTGGCCGGGGCCTGCGGTTGTGCCTGCTGCACCGGTGCCGGTGCCACCGTGGGCGCCGCGCGGTGGCGCATCACCACCACCATCGCCACGGCAGCGATGATCAGCAGCAGGCCGATGCGGATGCGCCAGGCCCAGTTGCGGCGCGGGGCGATGTCAGCAGCCTGGTCGCGGAAGGCGAATTCGGCGGTGGGGTGGTCGCGGCGGGTGGTTTCCAGCAGGCGGGCGTCGCGCAGGATTTCACGCGCACGCGGCTGGTCGTCGGCGTGCACCACCCATAGGGTGGGGTGGGTGGTGGCCTTGCTGGTGTCCAGGTAACTGAACTGGCTGCCGCGCTTGCTGTGGTACGAGCGGCCGTTGGTGATGCGCACCTCGATGCCGGCATCGCGCAGCAGCTTGGCCACGCCTTCCACGGTTTCCACGCGCTGGCTGGTGAAGATCTGACGCATATCGACTTATTCCTTGGCCGGTACGGCGGCGGCCGCGGCACTGTCATCCACCACGCGGATCAATCCTTCCTGCGCGGTGCTGGCAACCAGTATGCCGTTGCGGGTGAAGAACTGGCCACGGGCCAACCCGCGCGAATCCTGTGCGCTGGGGCTGTCCAGCGAATAGAGCAGCCAATCGTCGGCACGGAACGGGCGGTGGAACCAGATCGCATGGTCCAGCGAGGCCATCTGCACGTGCGGCTGGTAATAACTGATGCCGTGCGGGAAGGTCGCGGTGCCCAGCAGGTGGAAGTCCGACGCATAGGCCAGCAGCGCCTGGTGCAGTTCGGGCGCATCGCCCACGGTTTCATTCAGGCGCAGCCACACCTGGTGGTAGGGCGGGCGCTTGGGCGGGTGCAGTTCGTCGCGCGGGTATACGTGGCGGAACTCGAACGGGCCGCCGCGTGAGAGCCAGCGCTGCACCTTGATCGGCAGCCGCTCCAGCACTTCAGGCGGCAGCGGGCGATTCGGTTCGATGTCTTCCGGCTGCGGCACCTCAGGCATCTTGTGCTGGTGCTCGGCCCCGCTTTCGGCCTGCTGGAACGAAGCAGCACAGAAGAAGATCACCTTGCCGTGCTGGATTGCAGTGACCCGACGCACGGAGAAGCTGCCGCCATCGCGGGTGCGGTCCACGTCGTAGACGATCGGGTGGTCGATGTTGCCGGCGCGCAGGAAATAGGCGTGCAGCGAATGCACATGCCGGCCGTTCTCTACGGTGGCCTGCGCTGCCGACAGGGCCTGGCCCAGCACCTGGCCACCGAACACGTACTTGGTTCCGATGTCACGGCTCTGGCCCCGGAACAGGTTGTCTTCCAGGCGCTCGAGCGTGAGCAGGTCGATCAGCTCGGAAACGACGGGTTCTTGCGGCTGGGACAAGGCGGCGGCCTGCGATGGGACGGACAGGAATTATACCGGTGGTGGCCAACCGCCGGCGCCGTGCGCCGCCGCCCGACCAACGGTCGGGCGCTACCACGGACACCACCCCATCGCCGGTGCACCCGACCGTTGATCGGGTACCTCTCCCATGGCCGGTAGCACCCGACCGTTGGTCGGGTGGCCCTGGCTTACGCTTTCCCCAGCCGTGCTACCAGCGCCTGCAACGCCTGCTGCGCATCCGGGGCATACCAGGCCTCGACGAACCGGTCCAGCCGGATCAGGTCGGCATGCAGGGCGTCGTGCAGGTCTTCGCGGGCAATGGCGCGGGTGAGCAGCATCGGCTGGCGCGGCAGCTTCAGCAGGCGGCCCAGCCAGGCTACCGCGCGCGGCACCACGTCGGCCGGGGCAGCCAGCTCATCCACCAGGCCGATCTCCAGCGCGCGTTCGGCCGGCACCATCTCACCGCCGATCAGCAGCTGGGAGGCGCGGTGGTGGCCGACCACCCGGCGCATCAGGCGCTGGATGCCTTCCGGCGCCACCAGCCCCACCTGCACTTCGTTCAGGCCGATCACCGTGGGCTGGGCCGGGTCCGGGCTGCGCGCCAGGATCCGGTAATCACAGCACAGCGCCAGCACGCAGCCGCCGGCCGGCGCATGGCCGGTCAGCGCCGCCACCACCGGTACGCGGCTTTCGGCCAGGGTGCGCACCGCGCCGAAGAACGCCTGCCAGCTGTCCAGCAGCTTGTGCCGGTCCTCGCCATGGCTGAGCAGGTGCGGCACGTCCATGCCGGCGCTGAAAATGCGCTCGCTGCCCGACAGCACGATGCCGTGTACGTCATCGGCCATGGCCTGGTTGATGGCATGGATCAGATGACGGCACAGCTCGGTGTCCAGTGCATTGACCGGCGGGCGCGCCAGTCGCAGCTCGCGGATGGGGCCATGGTTGATCACCTCGATAAGCGTCGTCATGCTGCGATCTCGTTGCGGGCAGGGAACTGAGGCGATGATAACCAAACCATTCGTGTGCGTATTGTTGGCCATGTGTGCGGCCGACGCTCCAGCCGCCGCGGCCGAGCCGTCGTGTGTGACGGTGCGCGAGGGCTGGGTGCGGTTGCCGCCGGGCAGTGCGCCGATGGCGGCCGGCTACGGCGTGATCCACAACGGCTGCAAGGCGCCGGTGACCGTGGTGGCCGCGGGCAGCAAGGCGTTCGGCGAGGTGTCGCTGCATGAAACCACGCTGGTCAACGGCGTGAGCCGCATGCGTGCGGTGGAGCGTTTGCCGATCGCGCCCAATGCGAGCGTGGCGCTGAAACCCGGCGGCCTGCACCTGATGTTGATGCAGCCGGAAGTGCCGCTCAAAAACGGCGGCGAAGTGCCGTTGCGCCTGAGCCTGGAACACGGCCGCAAGATCGATGCGATGCTGATCATCCGTGCTGACGCTCCAAGGTCGCCAGCGCGGTAAACAGCGTCGGCCTTGGGGAAGCGTCATGCGTTCGTCGCACGCAGACGAGTTCAGTGCAGTCGTTCGGGAACCGACTCTACCGGCGTCATTGCCCTGTCGCGTCGGTGATCCCGTCGGGCGGGGACCTGCCGCCTCTGTGATCCCGGTCGCACGCGGACCCGCCGGTAGGGTCGCTCCCCAGACGACTGCACGTAACGCGTCCACGAGCGGTGAGGCATGACCTCGAACGGAATGGGCCGTTGAACGAAACAGGCCGCCTCATCGGCGGCCTGTCGGGTTCAGGTGGACGCGCTGCGGATGGCGTCCGGCAGCGGGGCGCTCCTGCCGGTCTGGGTGTCCATCCACACCACTACCACGTTGCCGTCCGAATACAGCGTACTGTCGTTCTTCTGGTCCACGATGCGGTGGCCGATGGTCACGCTGCTGTTGCCCAGGCGTTCGACAAACAGCTCCACAATGATGTCGTTTGGCCACACGATCGGCAGGCGGTAGTTGACGTTGGTGGCGGCCACCACCGGGGCGATGCGGTCGGTCATCGATACGCCTTCCACGCCCAGCATCCAGCGCACGCGCGCTTCTTCCAGGTAGGAAATGTACTTGGCGTTGTTGACGTGGCCCATGCTGTCCATGTCGCGCCAGCGCACGCTGATCGGTACGCGGGCCAGGATCTTGTGTTCGCTGCTCATTACTTCTTCTTCGCCTTGGTGGTCTTGGCAGGGCTGGTCTTGCTGGGGGTCGCCGCACGCGTGGCGGCGACCGCCTTCCTGGCGACCTTGGCCGGCTTTTCCGGCTTGGCCTTGCGCGGCGGCCGGGCGTCGGGTTTGTTGGCCACCGCCGCCGGGCGTTCAGGGCGCGCGCTGACCGAGGGCAGCATCTTGGCCAGGAACTGGCCGGTGTACGACGCCGGGTGCGCGGCCACGTCTTCGGGCGTGCCGGTGACCAGGATGGTGCCGCCGCGGTGGCCGCCTTCGGGCCCCAGGTCGACGATCCAGTCCGCGGTCTTGATCACGTCCAGGTTGTGCTCGATCACCACCACCGTGTTGCCTTCGTCGCGCAGCTTGTGCAGCACGCCCAGCAGCGCTTCGATGTCGTGGAAGTGCAGGCCGGTGGTCGGCTCGTCGAGGATGTACAGCGTGCGCCCGGTATCGCGGCGCGAGAGTTCCTTGGACAGCTTCACGCGCTGCGCTTCACCGCCGGACAGCGTGGTCGCGCTCTGGCCCAGCTTGATGTAGCTCAGGCCGACATCCACGAGCGTTTCCAGCTTGCGCGCGATGCCCGGCACCGGTTCGAACAGCTTCAACGCATCTTCGACGGTCATCTGCAGCACGTCGTTGATGTTGTAGCCCTTGTAGAGGATCTCCAGCGTTTCGCGGTTGTAGCGCTTGCCGTGGCACACATCGCAGGGCACGTACACGTCCGGCAGGAAGTGCATCTCCACCTTGATCAGGCCATCGCCCTGGCACGCTTCGCAGCGGCCTCCCCGCACGTTGAAGCTGAAACGGCCCGGCGAGTAGCCGCGCGCACGGGCCTCAGGAACCTGCGCATACAGCTCGCGCAGCGGAGTGAACAGGCCGGTGTAGGTGGCCGGGTTCGAACGCGGGGTGCGGCCGATCGGCGACTGGTCGATGTCCACCACCTTGTCGAACAGGTCCAGTCCTTCCACTTCCTTGTACGGCGCGACCGGGTGCGACGAGCCGTTGATCTCGTTGGCGGCCAGCGAGAACAGGGTGTCATTGATCAGCGTCGACTTGCCCGATCCGGAGACGCCGGTGATGCAGGTCAACAGGCCCGACGGAATGTCCAGGTCCACACCCTTGAGGTTGTTGCCGCTTGCACCACGCAGGTGCAGCGTCATCTTCGGGTTGGGCTTGTGCCGGCGCGCGGGAATCTCGATCGCGCGCTTGCCGGACAGGTACTGGCCGGTGAGCGAACGCGGTGCGTCGAGGATGTCCTGCAGGGTGCCCTGGCCGACGATTTCGCCGCCGTGCACGCCCGCACCCGGACCGATGTCCAGCACGTAGTCGGCCAGCCGGATCGCGTCTTCGTCATGCTCGACCACGATCACCGTGTTGCCCAGGTCGCGCAGCCGGGTAAGGGTGCCCAACAGGCGCTCGTTATCGCGCTGGTGCAGGCCGATGGACGGCTCGTCGAGCACGTACATCACCCCGACCAGGCCGGCGCCGATCTGGCTGGCCAGGCGGATGCGCTGGGCTTCACCACCGGACAGCGTGTCGGCCTTGCGCTCCAGGGTGAGGTAATCCAGGCCCACGTCGACCAGGAAGCCCAGCCGTTCGCCGATTTCCTTGACGATCTTGCCGGCGATCTCGCCGCGCCAGCCGGGCAGGGTCATGCCGCTGAAGAACTTCAGCGCCTCGTCGATCGGCAGCACTACCAGTTCCGGCAGCGCGCGGTCGGCCACGAACACATTGCGGGCTGCACGGTTCAGGCGCTGGCCGTTGCACTCGGGGCAGTTGCGTTCGCTGATGTACTTGGCCAGCTCTTCCCGCACTGCCGCCGATTCGGTTTCCTTGTACCGGCGTTCCAGGTTGGGAATGATGCCCTCAAAGCGGTGCTTGCGCTGGGTCCGGCCACCGGCCTCGGTGAAGTAGGTGAAAGTGATGGTCTCATCGCCGCTGCCGTACAGCACCGCCTTGCGTACCGGTTCGGACAGGCTCTGCCACGGCGCATCGGTGTCGAACTTGTAGTGCTTGGCCAGCGAGGCGATCAACTGGAAGTAGTACGCGTTGCGGCGGTCCCAGCCACGCACGGCACCGGCCGAAAGCGACAGCTCCGGGTGCACCACCACGCGCGAGGGATCGAAGAATTCGGCCATGCCCAGGCCATCGCAGCCCGGGCAGGCGCCCACCGGCGAGTTGAACGAGAACAGGCGCGGTTCCAGCTCCGGCAGCGAGTAATCGCAGACCGGGCAGCTGTACTTGGACGAGAACAGGTGGGCCGGGGCATCCTCTACATCCAGCGACTGCACCGACACCATGCCGTCGCCCAGCTTCAGCGCGGTTTCAAAGCTCTCGGCCAGGCGCTGCTTGATGTCCTCGCGCGGGCGGAAGCGGTCGATCACCGCTTCGATGGTGTGCTTCTGGCGCAGCGCCAACGGCGGCACCGCGTCGATTTCATGCAGCGCACCGTCCACCCGCACGCGCACGAAGCCCTGTGCGCGAAGCTGGTCGAACACCTGGGCGTGCTCGCCCTTGCGCTCGCGGATCACAGGCGCCAGCAGCATGTAGCGCTGTTCCGGGTCCAGGGTCAGCACGTGGTCCACCATCTGGCTCACGGTCTGCGCTTCCAGCGGGTAGCCGTGGTCGGGGCAGCGCGGGCTGCCCACGCGGGCGTACAGCAGGCGCAGGTAGTCGTAGATCTCGGTGATGGTGCCGACGGTCGAACGCGGGTTGTGCGACGTCGACTTCTGCTCGATGGAGATCGCCGGCGACAGGCCTTCGATATGGTCCAGGTCCGGCTTTTCCATCACGCTCAGGAACTGGCGGGCATAGGCCGACAGCGACTCCACGTAACGGCGCTGGCCTTCGGCGTAGATCGTGTCGAACGCCAGCGAGGACTTGCCCGAGCCAGACAGGCCGGTAATGACAATAAGCTTGTCGCGGGGAAGGTCGAGATCGATGTTCTTGAGATTGTGCGTCCGCGCGCCGCGGATGCGGATGAAATCCATCGCCATGGGGGATCCGTTGAAAGTGGGGCAAGCGGAGACGGCAATCGGTCAGCCTACCGAGCTTGGGATTTGGGGGCAATCGGCGACATTGCCAGCCCCTTGTCTCATCTATTGAGACCGGCGCCCCCTGAACCTGAACGGGGTTCAGGCGATTGCCGCCCCAGGCAGGGGGTGGGTTGACCCGGGCCGGGGGGATTCATTAAGATCCCGCTCCTGTCTGCCCTCGATGGCAGCAGTCCATAGACCACAATAACTACAGAGGAAGTCTGGTCATGTACGCAGTACTGGTAACCGGCGGTAAGCAATACCGCGTGGCGCAGGGCGAAACGCTCCGCGTTGAAAAGCTCGAAGCCGACGTCGGCAACGAGATCAAGTTCGAAGAAATCCTGATGCTGGGTGACAGCGACGGCATCAAGCTGGGCGACGCTCTGAGCGGCGCTTCGGTCACCGCCAAGGTCGTTTCGCAGGGTCGTGCCGACAAGGTCCGGATCATCAAGTTCCGTCGCCGCAAGCACCACATGAAGCGCCAGGGTCACCGTCAGTACTACACCGAAATCGAGATCACCGGCATCGCCGGTGGCAGCAAGTAATAAGGAGAAGCAGTCATGGCACATAAAAAGGGCGTAGGCTCATCGCGCAACGGTCGCGACTCCAACCCGAAGTACCTCGGCGTCAAGATTTTCGGTGGCCAGGCCATCGATGCCGGCAACATCATCGTGCGTCAGCGCGGCACCCAGTTCCACCCGGGTACCGGCGTTGGCCTCGGCCGTGACCACACCCTGTTCGCGCTGGTCGACGGCAAGGTGGAGTTCTCGGTGAAGGGCCCGAAGAAGCGTCGTACCGTCAGCGTCGTCGCCGAAGCCTGAGCGTCGCGATACGCAGGCGCCCCCGCCCCGGCGTGGGGCTGCTGACGAAAGCCCCGCTCCGGCGGGGTTTTTGTTTTTCACGTTAGACTCTGCGGTCGGGCGCACCCGTTGCCCACCGCCTCCAGTTGGCATCCAGAATCATGAAACTTGTAGACGAAGCAGAAATCCAGGTTACCGCCGGCAATGGCGGCAACGGCTGCGTCGGTTTCCGTCGCGAGAAGTTCATTCCGCTGGGCGGCCCGGACGGTGGCGACGGCGGCAATGGCGGCAGCGTGTATATACGCGCCGACGAAAACCTCAACACCCTGGTCGATTTCCGTCACGAGCGCATCTTCAAGGCGCAGCGTGGCGAGAACGGCATGGGCCGCCAGGCCTACGGCAAGGGCGGCGAAGACCTGATCATCACCGTGCCGGTCGGCACCGTGGTGATGAACGTGGCCACCGACGAAGTGATCGGTGACCTGACCCGGCACGGCGACATCCTGCTGGTGGCCAAGGGCGGCAAGGGCGGCCTGGGCAACATGCACTTCAAGAGCTCCACCAACCGTTCGCCGCGCCAGTCGCTGCCGGGCGAGGAGGGCGAGGAGCGCCTGCTCAAGCTGGAGCTGAAGCTACTGGCCGACGTGGGCCTGCTGGGCTTCCCCAATGCCGGCAAGAGCACCCTGATCCGCGCCGTGTCCGCCGCCACCCCCAAAGTGGCCGATTACCCGTTCACCACGCTCTACCCCAACCTGGGCGTGGTGCGCGTGGAGAACTACCGCAGCTTCGTGATCGCTGACATTCCCGGCCTTATCGAAGGTGCCGCCGATGGCGCCGGCCTGGGCGCGCAGTTCCTGCGCCACCTGCAGCGCACCCGCCTGCTGCTGCACCTGGTGGACATCTCCCCGATGGAAGGTGGCGTGGAAATTTCGCCGATCGAGCAGGTCCGTGCGATCGAGCGCGAGCTGGCCAAGCACGACCCCGAGCTGCTGGAAAAGCCGCGCTGGCTGGTCCTGAACAAGGCTGACCTGATGTTCGAGGATGAGGCCAAGGCAGCCGCCGAGCAGATCATCGCCGAGCTGGGCTGGACCCAGCCGTGGTATCTGGTATCGGCGCTGGGCCGTGAAGGCACCTGGCCGATCATGACCAACATCATGGCCTTCTTCGACCGCCAGAAGGAAGACGAGGCGGATGCGCGCAACGCGCTCTGACGCTGACGTTGCTTCCTCGGGAAACCCGGCTTCGGCCGGGTTTTTCTGTGGGGGCGCCCGCCATGGATGGGGGGACGCAAAAAACCCGGCCAGGGCCGGGTTCTTGTACCGCACGCCGCGCCAGGCGCGGCGTTGCGCCGGATCAGGCGGCCTTGAGGGCCTTGATGCGGGCGGTCAGGCGGCTCTTGTGGCGAGCGGCCTTGTTCTTGTGGATCAGACCACGCGAGCTGAAACGGTCGAGGATCGGCTGGGCGACGGCAAAGGCTGCCTCGGCGCCGGCGGCATCGTTGGCGTCCAGCGCCTTGATCACCTTCTTGACAGCGGTGCGCAGCATCGAACGCTGAGCCGTATTGCGCGCGTTGCGCACGACGGTCTGCTTGGCGCGCTTCTTGGCGGACTTGATATTGGCCACAGTGGTGGTTTCCTGAAAAATCGGTGTAATGGGAACAGCAAGCTGGAAAGTATGATGGCTCGAAAAATGTACGTCAAGTCAATTGTCAAGAGGAAACACGGGTGAGTTCACCAAGGATGTTGCGCGGGCTGCTGTCTTTCAGCAGCATGACCATGATTTCGCGGGTGCTGGGGCTGGTCCGCGACCTGGCCGTCACCACCACGTTCGGCACCAATGCGGTGACCGATGCCTTCTGGGTGGCCTTCCGGGTGCCCAACTTCCTGCGCCGCCTGTTCGCCGAGGGCTCGTTCGCCACCGCTTTCGTGCCGGTGTTCACGGAGGTGAAGGAAACCCGTTCCCATGAGGAGCTGCGCGAGCTGATGTCGCGCGTGGCCGGCACCCTGGGCGCGGTGTTGTTGCTGGTCACCGCGCTGGCGCTGATCTTCGCCCCGCAGCTGGCCACCCTGTTTTCCAGCGGGGTCGATACCGACCCGGCCAAGCACGGCCTGCTGGTGGACCTGTTCCGGCTGACCTTCCCGTTCCTGCTGTTCGTCTCGCTCACCGCCCTGGCCGGCGGCGCGCTCAACAGCTTCCAGCGCTTCGCCATGCCCGCGCTGACGCCGGTGATCCTCAACCTGTGCATGATCGCCGGTGCGCTGTGGTTGGCGCCGCGGCTGGGCGGCACCCCGGAAAAGCAGATCCTGGCGCTGGGCTGGGCGGTGCTGGCCGCCGGCGTGCTGCAGCTGCTGTTCCAGCTGCCCTCGCTGAAGGGCATCAACCTGCTGACCCTGCCGCGCTGGGGCTGGACCCATCCCGGGGTGCGCAAGGTGCTGACCCTGATGGTGCCCACCCTGTTCGGCTCCTCGGTGGCCCAGATCAACCTGCTGCTGGATACCGTGATCGCGGCCAAGCTGACCGACGGTTCGCAGTCCTGGCTGTCGCTGGCCGACCGCTTCCTGGAGCTGCCGCTGGGCGTGTTCGGGGTGGCGCTGGGCACGGTGATCCTGCCGGCGCTGGCCCGCCACCACGTAAGCACTGACAAGGCCGGCTTCTCCAGTGCACTGGACTGGGGCCTGCGCACCACGCTGCTGATCGCCGTACCGGCCATGCTGGGCCTGATGCTGCTGGCCGAGCCGCTGATCGCCACGATCTTCCAGCACGGCCAGTTCACCGCCTTCGACACCCGCATGACCGCGCTGTCGGTGTACGGCCTGAGCTTTGCGCTCCCGGCTTTCGCCCTGCTCAAGGTGGTGCTGCCGGCGTTCTACGCCCGCCAGGACACCCGCACCCCGGTCCGCGCCGGCCTGGTCGCGCTGGTGGCCAACATGGTCTTCAATTTCCTGCTGCTGGCCGTGCTGTACCACGTGATGGTGCCCGAGGCGCTGAAGGCGCAGGGCGTGTGGGTGGCGCTGGGCAAACAGCCGGGCCTGCACCTGGCGCTGGGCATTGCCAGCGCGCTGTCCAGTTACCTGAATCTTGGCCTGCTCTGGTACTGGCTGGGCAAGACCGACGTGTACCAGCCCAAGGCCGGCTGGGGCGGCTACGTGACCCGCCTGGGCCTGGCCTGCGCGGCCATGGTGGCGGTGCTGCTGGGCCTGCTGCAGCTGATGACCGACTTCACCGACATGGACAAATGGCACCGGATCGGCAACCTCGCCCTGCTGGTCGGCAGCGGCGGCCTGACCTACCTGCTGGCCCTGGTCGCCATGGGCTTCCGTCCGCGTCACCTGCGCGAGCATTGATCCGTGGGCACCCCGGCTATACTTCATGGCTATCCCTTGCAATGCATCGGTCCTGACGGGCCGGATTCCCAGTAGATGACCAGGTTGTTCAGAAGCATCGAAGGCGGGCCGTTGTTCCCGCACGGAAGCGTGGTCTGCATCGGCGCATTCGACGGCCTGCACCTTGGCCATCGTGCGCTGGTGCGGCATGCGGCCGCGCGTGCCCGCGCGCTGGGCGTTCCCGCCGTGGCGGTCGCGTTCGAACCGCTGCCGCGCGAATACTTCGCCCAGGGCGAGCCGCCGCCGCGGCTGACCCTGGCGCGCGACAAGGTCATGCTCCTGCGCGATTTCGGCGTGGACGCCATCGGCCTGCTTCGTTTTGACGCGGCCATGGCCGCCATGCCGGCCGAAGCGTTCGTCGAACAGCTGCTGGTCCATCGGCTGGGCGCGCGCGAAGTGTGGATCGGGCCGGAGTTCTGCTTCGGCAACCGCCGTCGCGGCGACCTGGCCCTGCTGCAGGCCATGGGGGCCGAACGTGGCTTTACCGCCGGCGATATCGAAGCGGTGGATTTCCACGGCGAGCGCATTTCCGCCACCCGCATCCGCCAGCGGCTGCGCGAAGGCGATTTCGCCCATGCCGCCGACCTGCTGGGCCGCCCGTATTCCATCGGGGGCAGGGTAGTGCGCGGGCGCCAGCTCGGGCGCACCCTTGGCTTCCCCACCGCCAACCTGCGCTTCCCGAAAACGCCGGCGCTGGCGGGCATCTATGCCACCTGGGTGCACGGCGTGTTCGATCAGCCGTGGCCATCGGTGTCCAGCTTCGGCACCCGGCCGACCGTGGACGGGGTGGAGCCGCTGCTGGAAGCGCACCTGTTCGATTTCCAGGGCGACCTGTACGGTCGGCATATCCAGGTTGAATTCGTCGCCAAGCTGCGCGCCGAAGAGAAGTTCCATGATCTGGCGGCATTGACCGACCAGATGCACCGTGACGCCGATCAGGCCCGTCACATCCTTTCCGAACACAGATTGCGAGCCACTGCGTGAGCCAGGACTACAAAGCCACCCTTCATCTGCCGGCAACCGAATTCCCGATGCGCGGCGACCTGCCCAAGCGCGAGCCGGGCATTCTGTCGCGCTGGGAAGACGAGGGCCTGTACGCCCGCCTGCGCGAAAACGCGCAGGGTCGCCCGCTGTTCGTGCTGCACGACGGCCCGCCCTACGCCAATGGCCAGATCCACCTGGGCCATGCGGTCAACAAGATCCTCAAGGACATCATCGTCAAGTCGCGCTACCTGGCCGGCTTCGATGCGCCCTACGTGCCCGGTTGGGACTGCCACGGCCTGCCGATCGAAATCGCGGTCGAAAAGAAGTGGGGCAAGGTCGGCGTCAAGCTCGATGCCGTCGCGTTCCGCCAGAAGTGCCGCGAGTACGCCGAAGAGCAGATCGACCTGCAGCGCCGCGACTTCAAGCGCCTGGGCGTGATCGGCGATTGGGACAACCCGTACAAGACCCTGAGCTTCGATTTCGAAGCCAATGAAATCCGCGCGCTGTCCAAGATCTTCGCCAATGGCCACATCGTGCGCGGCGCCAAGCCGGTGCACTGGTGCTTCGACTGCGGCTCGGCGCTGGCCGAAGCGGAAATCGAATACCAGGACAAGACCTCGCCGGCCATCGACGTGGCCTACGTGGCGCGCGACCCGGCGCAGCTGGCCGCGCGTTTCGGCGTGAGCCTGCCGGCCGATGTCGAGGTCGCCGTGCCGATCTGGACCACCACCCCGTGGACGCTGCCGGCCTCGCTGGCGGTCTCGCTGGGCGCGGACATCCAGTACGCCCTGGTCGAAGGCCCGGCCCACGCCGGCAAGCGCCGCTGGCTCGTGATCGCCGCCAGCCTGGCCGAGCGCGCCCTGCGCCGCTATGGCGTGGAAGACGTAGTCGCCCACGGCCATGCCGCCGGTGCCGCGCTGGAAAACCTGCTGCTGGCCCATCCGTTCTACCCGCAGCGCGACATCCCGCTGCTCAACGGCGCGCATGTGTCCGATGAAGACGGTACCGGTGCGGTGCACACCGCTCCCGGCCACGGCCAGGAGGATTTCGTGGTCAGCCAGCAGTACGGGCTGATGGACAACTACACCGCCGCCCAGATCAACCCGGTCGACGGCCGTGGCGTGTACCTGCCGTCCACCCCGCCGGCCGGCGAGGTGGTGCTGGCGGGCGTGCACCTGTGGAAGGCGCAGCCGCTGATCGTGGACGTGCTGCGCGATTCCGGTGCGCTGCTGGCATTCGTGGAAATCGTGCACAGCTACCCGCATTGCTGGCGCCACAAGACCCCGGTGGTATTCCGCGCCACCCCGCAGTGGTTCATCTCGATGGACAAGGCCAACCTGCGCAGCGATGCGATGGCCGCCATCGACAACGTCGGCTGGTTCCCGGGCTGGGGCAAGGCGCGCATCGGCAGCATGGTCGATGGCCGCCCGGACTGGTGCATCAGCCGGCAGCGCACCTGGGGCGTGCCGATCGCACTGTTCACCCACCGCGAAACCGGCGAACCGCACCCGCGCACCGTCGAGCTGATGCAGCAGGTGGCCGACCGCGTGCAGGCCGGCGGCATCGACGTCTGGTACGCGCTGGACGCGGCCGAACTGCTGGGCGATGAAGCGGCGCATTACGAGAAGGTCACCGACATCCTCGATGTCTGGTTCGACTCGGGCGTTACCCATGAAGGCGTGCTGCTGGAACGTGGTTTCGGCAAGCCGGCCGACCTGTACCTGGAAGGTTCCGACCAGCACCGCGGCTGGTTCCAGTCTTCGCTGCTCACCGGCGTGGCCATCGACAGGCACGCGCCCTACAAGCAGTGCCTCACCCACGGCTTCACCGTGGATGAGAAGGGCCGCAAGATGTCCAAGTCGCTGGGCAACGGCATCGAGCCGCAGGACATCATGAAGACCCTGGGCGCGGACATCCTGCGCCTGTGGATCGCCTCGGCCGATTACAGCAACGAAATGTCGCTGTCGCAGGAAATCCTCAAGCGCAACGCGGACGCCTACCGTCGCCTGCGCAACACCGCGCGCTTCCTGCTCGGCAACCTGGACGGCTTCGACCCGGCCCGGCACCTGGTGGCCCCGGCCGACATGGTCGCCCTGGACCGCTGGATCGTGCATCGCGCCTGGGAAGTGCAGGAGAAGATCAAGGCGGCGTACACCGGCTACAACATGGCCGAAATCGTGCAGCTGCTGCTGAACTTCTGCAGCGTGGACCTCGGTTCGCTGTACCTGGACGTCACCAAGGACCGGCTGTACACCATGCCGACCGACTCGCGCGGCCGCCGTTCGGCGCAGAGCGCGATGTACCACATCGCCGAGGCGTTCACCCGCTGGATCGCTCCGATCCTGACCTTCACCGCCGATGAGCTGTGGGGCTACCTGCCGGGCGAGCGCAAGGAAAACGTGCTGTTTGCCACGTGGTACGAAGGCCTGCTGCCGCTGCCGGCCGATGCCGCGATCAACGCCGCCGATTTTGACCAGCTGCTGGCCCTGCGCGAGCAGGTGGCCAAGGTGCTCGAGCCGATGCGCGCCAACGGTGCGATCGGTGCCGCGCTGGAAGCAGAGATCACCGTCGCCGCCAGCGAGGAAACCGCTGCGCGCTGGCAGCCGCTGGCGGAGGAACTGCGCTTCCTGTTCATCAGTGGCGATGTCAGCGTGCGCCCGGCGACCACCGACGAAGTGTTCGTCAGCGCCCAGCCGACCACCAAGCAGAAGTGCGTGCGTTGCTGGCACTACCGTGCCGACATCGGCAGCGTGGCCGCCCACCCGGAACTGTGCGGTCGTTGCGCAAGCAACGTCGACGGTGCCGGCGAAGACAGGAAGTGGTTCTGATGCGCGCCGCACGTCCGCGTCCCAGCGCGCTGGTCTGGCTGCTGCTGTCGGCCGCCATCATCGGCCTTGACCAGTGGAGCAAGGCCTGGGTGCTGTCCAGCCTGCCCGAGTACCAGCCGGTGGCCGTCATCGATGGCTTCTGGAACTGGTACCGCACCTACAACACCGGCGCAGCGTTCAGTTTCCTGAGCGACGCCGGTGGCTGGCAGCTGTGGTTCTTCACCGCTCTGGCGGTGGGCATCAGCGGCCTGATGGCCTTCTGGCTGTCGCGTACCCCGCGTGCCCACTGGCGCAGCGCCGTGCCGTACGCCCTGGTGATCGGCGGGGCCATCGGCAACGTCATCGACCGCCAGGTGCACGGCCACGTGGTCGATTTCATCCAGTGGTACGTGGGTGAGCACTACTGGCCCTCGTTCAACATCGCCGATGCGGCGATCGTGGTCGGCGCCGTGGGTATCGCGGTGTTTGGCCTGTTCGACGGCAAGACCGAGAAAAAAGCGGGATAATTCCCTCCAGTTCCCTGTATCAACCGGCCCCGGCCGGCCGGAGTATCTGACCGATGGATGTGTTGCTCGCCAATCCGCGTGGTTTCTGTGCCGGTGTCGATCGTGCGATCGAGATCGTCAAACGCGCGATCGAGACCCTGGGTGCGCCGATCTACGTGCGCCACGAGGTCGTGCACAACCGGTTCGTGGTCGATGACCTCAAGCGCCGGGGCGCCATCTTCGTCGAAGAGCTGGACGAAGTGCCCGATGGCAATACCGTCATCTTCAGTGCCCACGGCGTTTCCCAGGCCGTGCGCCAGGAAGCCGAGCGGCGTGGACTGAAGGTGTTCGACGCCACCTGCCCGCTGGTGACCAAGGTGCACCTGGAGGTAGCGCGGCACTGCCGTGCCGGCCGCGACGTGGTGCTGATCGGCCACGCCGGTCACCCGGAAGTGGAAGGCACCATGGGCCAGTGGAGCCGCGAGCGTGGTACCGGCACGATCTACCTGGTGGAAGACGTCGAAGACGTCGCCACCCTGGTGCTGGACCAGCCGGAAAACTTCGCCTACACCACCCAGACCACGCTGTCGGTGGATGACACCCGCGGCATCATCGACGCCCTGCGTGCACGCTTCCCGGCCATGCAGGGGCCGAAGAACGATGACATCTGCTACGCCACCCAGAACCGCCAGGATGCCGTGCGCGACCTGGCCAAGCGCTGCGACCTGGTGCTGGTGGTGGGCTCGCCGAACAGCTCCAACTCCAACCGCCTCAGCGAACTGGCACGCCGTGATGGCGTGGAGTCGTACCTGATCGACGGCGCCGACGAGATCGACCCGGCCTGGGTGCTGGGCAAGAAGCACATCGGCCTCACCGCCGGCGCCTCCGCACCGCAGGTGCTGGTGGATGGCGTGATCGCGCGGCTGAAGGAACTGGGTGCAGGCAGTGTCGGCGAACTTGAAGGCGAGCCCGAATCGATGGTGTTTGCATTGCCGAAGGAGCTGAGGCTGCGCCTCATCTCCTGACCGGAGTGACGACCAACGGTCGTCACCTACCGCACCGACGTGACGGCCAACGGTCGTCACCTACCGCACCGACGTGACGGCCAACGGTCGTCACCTACCGAACCGACGTGACGACCAACGGTCGTCACCTACCGAACCGACGTGACGACCAACGGTCGTCACCTGCCGGTAGGTACCGACCGTTGGTCGGTACGCACGGAACATGTCCGATGGCGCGGTAGGGTCGCATCCCGATCGACCGCCGATGACAACGCCCCACGCGGCGAAGGCATGACCTTTGGCCATGGGGCTGTGCGCTACGCAGGTCTAGCATCGATCAATTCGAATGCCGGAATCCCCCCCGATGAAACTGCGCGCCACCGTCCTCTCCGTGCTTCTCGCCGCCACCGCCACCGGTGCCCACGCGCAGACGCCACCGCCGCAGGACGTCGCCTTCCCGGGCACCCTGCGCATCGACGTGGACGCACGCGACATCGGCCGCCGCATCTTCAAGGTCAAGGCCACCGTCCCGGCCCAACCGGGCCCGCTGACCCTGCTGTACCCGCAATGGCTGCCCGGCGCGCATTCGCCCAGCGGCCCCATCGATAAACTCGCCGGCCTGGTGGTCACCGCCAACGGCAAACCGCTGGCCTGGAAGCGCGACCCGTACAACGTGTACGCCTTCACCGTCGACGTGCCGCAGGGCGCCAGTGAGGTGGTCGCCAACTTCAACTTCCTCTCCTCGCAGGGCGCAGGGCAGGGCCGCGTGGTGATGACCCCGGAAATGCTCAACCTGCAGTGGAACGCCAACTCGCTGTATCCGGCCGGCGTGATCACCCGCAACATCC
This sequence comes from Stenotrophomonas sp. NPDC047960, assembly GCF_043204395.1. NCBI lineage: Bacteria > Pseudomonadati > Pseudomonadota > Gammaproteobacteria > Lysobacterales > Lysobacteraceae > Stenotrophomonas > Stenotrophomonas sp. NPDC047960. Next base: position 407,570 of record NZ_JBIDBX010000001.1, read on the forward strand.
AGGCCCAGGCCAGCGTCACCCTGCCGCCAGGCTGGGCCTACGCCACCGCGCTGGATACCGAGCGCCGCGACGGCGACACCGTGGTGTTCAAGCCGATCAGCTACGACCACCTGGTGGACTCGCCGCTGTTCGCCGGCCGCCACTATCAGCAGTTCGACCTCGACCCCGGCGCCAAGGTGCCCGTGCGCCTCAACGTGTTCGCCGACGACGCCAAATCGCTGGTGGCCAAGCCCGAACAGCTGCAGGCGCACCGCGCCCTGGTGCAGCAGATCTACAAGCTCTACGGCGCCCGACACTTCGACCGCTACGAATTCCTGCTCGCGCTCACCAGCAAGCTCGGCGGCATCGGCCTGGAGCACCAGCGCTCCAGCGAGAACAGCGGTGACACCGGCTACTTCACCGACTGGGACAAGACCTGGCTCGGCCGCGATCTGCTGCCGCACGAATTCAACCACTCCTGGAACGGCAAGTACCGCCGTGGCGCCGACCTGACCACCGCCAACTTCAACGTGCCCATGGGCGACAGCCTGCTGTGGCTGTACGAAGGACAGACCCAGTTCTGGGGCCATGTGCTGGCCGCGCGCTCGGGCCTGTGGAGCACAGACCAGACCCGCGACATGCTCGCGAACGTGGCAGCCACCTATGACCGTGGCCGCCCCGGCCTGGCCTGGCGCAACCTGCAGGACACCACCAACGACCCCACCATCGCCCAGCGCCGGGCCCTGGCGTTCCGCAACTACCAGATGAGCGAGGACTACTACTCCGGCGGGCAGATGGTGTGGCTGGACGTGGACGGCAAGCTGCGTGGCTTGACCGGCAACAAGCGCAGCATCGATGATTTTGCCAAGGCCTTCTTCGGCATGCACGACGGCGACTGGAACGTGAACCCGTATACGTTCGATGAAGTGGTCAGCACCTTGAACGGCATCGCTCCGTACGACTGGGCGGGCTTCCTGCGCGAGCGCCTGGACGGCCACGGCCCGCTCACCGGCGGGCTGGAAGCCGCGGGCTGGAAGCTGGTCTACACCGACACCCCGAACGATGCCTACAAGGCGCAGGAAACCCGCGCCAAGAACACCAACCTGCTGTACTCGCTGGGCGTGGCCGTCACCGAGGCTGGCGCCATCACCGACGTGCTCTGGGACAGCCCCGCCTTCAACGCCGGCCTGGCCCCGGGCATGAGCGTGCTGGCGCTCAACGGCCGCGTGTTCAAGGGCGAGGACCTGAAGGACGCCGTGGCCGCCGCCAAGACCGACAAGGCCCCGCTGACCCTGCTGGTACGCAACTTCGACCGCATCGACACGGTAAAGCTCGATTACCACGGCGGCCTGCAGTACCCCTCGCTGCAGCGCATCGCCGGCAAGCCCGACCGCCTCGCCGAGTTGTGGAAGGCGCGATGAACCTGCGCCGCGACGTGCCGATTGTGCTGGCGGCGCTAGCCGCCATCATCGGCGCGTCGCTGGATGGCGACGGCCGCTGGCTGCACTGGATCGCCAAGCCGCTGACCACACTGTTGATAGCGGGAATCATCCTGCAACACCGCCGTAATGCCGGCCCCTGGCCGACAACCTCGGAATCTGCCGGCCCCCGCGCATACTCCACCGCCATCCTCCTCGGCATGGCGTTCTCCTGCCTCGGCGACATCGCCCTGATGCTGCCATTCGACGCCTTCGTACCCGGGCTGATCGCCTTCCTGCTCGCACACCTCTGCTACATCGTCGCCTTCCGCGCAGGCTTCAGGGCAGGGCGGGGCCTGCGGTTCGCGGCCGCAGTGCTCGCAGTATTCGCCGGCATCAACCTGGCCGGTCTATGGCCGCTGCTCCCCAACGACCTGCGCATCCCGGTAGTGGTTTACGTAGTAGTGCTCGCACTGATGGCCACACTCGCCCTGGCGCGCGCGTGGGTGAAGAACGCAGCAATCCCCTCCGCGCCCACAAGCGCCCGCTGGGCCGCAACCGGCGCAGTCCTGTTCGTCATCAGCGACTCCGTACTCGCCTGGGACCGCTTCGGCGGCGGCCTCCCAGCCGCAACCCTGTACGTACTAAGCACCTACTACGCAGCGCAATACTGCATAGCCCGCTCGGTCCGATAACGGCGCACGCGCGTGGCGGGGCCGGCTCTGGGGCTGCCTGCATGGCACGGCTGGTAGGGTCGGTTCCCAAACGACTGCCGACTTCGCCAATCACTGCTGTAACGCATGACCCAGGCCGGAGATGCGCTCTTCGCGTGATCACTGCCCAACATCCCCCGCCGATTCGCACCGCTTCCCTTCATCACACAACCGATCCAACAACGCCAACGCCACCCCATTGCTCCACCCAAACCCATCCTGCAACGGGTACTCACCACCACCGCCACCCCCGGCCGAGCCATCCACCACATACTTCTCCACCAACTTCCCCTCACGGTCATACACCGTCTGCACCGTCCGCAGGAACCGCACGCCAATCTGCCGCGCCAACGCATCCTGCCGGTACCGCTGCAACCCATCCACCGCCACCCACTGCAACGGCGCCCACCCATTCGGCGCATCCCACTGCTGCCCGGTGTTCTCGGTGGTGGTCAACAACCCACCCGCACGCACCAATTGCGTCTGCACCGCTTCGGCCGTACGCCGCGCCTGCACCGGGCTCGCCACCTCCAGCCACAACGGAAACAACGCCGCAGCCGTAAGCGCAGGGCGGGGCGAACCACGCTCCAGATCCCGATCCGCATACCACCCCTGCCGCTCATCCCACAGCAGCGCATTGATCGCGCGCTTGCGCTGCTCCGCCTTCCGCGCGAAATCCCGCGCCGCCGAACGTTCCCCCGCCGCACGACCCGCCCGCGCAATCGTCGTCTCCAGATGGAACAGCAGGCTGTTCAGATCCACCGGCACGATCTCCGTGGTGTGGATACTCCCCAGCTCCGCCGGATGCACCAGCCACCGCGAACTGAAATCCCACCCCGATTCCGCACCAGCGCGCAGATCGCGATACACCTGCGACGGCGCCCGATCCGGAACCGTCGCCGCCGTAGCCAGATCATCCGTCCACGACTCGGTGCGCGGCACCGCCCGCGCATCCCAGTACCGGTTGAGCAGGCTCCCATCATTCATCCGCACCACACGCTCACTGGCCGCACCCGGCGCCAACCCTTCCGCCCCACGCATCCAGAACGCATGCTCGGTGCGCAGCTGCGGCAGATACCGGCGATACGCCTCATCTCCTTCATGCGTAGCCAGCAGATCCACCATCAAACTGAAGAACGGCGGCTGCGACCGGCTCAGGTAGTAGCTGCGGTTGCCATTGGGAATATGCCCGTACTGGTCCAGCTGCCAGGCGAAGTTGTCCACCATGTCGCGCACCTGCTGCCAGCGCCCGCTGGAGGCCAGGCCCAGCAGGGTGAAGTAGCTGTCCCAGTAGTACACCTCGCGGAAGCGCCCGCCCGGCACCACATACGGCTTGGGCAGCGGCAGCAGCGAACCGCGCGGGTCCACGGTGTCGGTGGTCCGGGTCAGCACCGGCCACAGCCCCTCGATATGCGCGCGCAGGGTTTCCCCGGCGGGTGGCACGTAGGCGGCTGACTCCGGGGGAACGGTGAAGTGCGTGGTCACGAAGGCGGGCAGGGTGTAGCCGGGCTGCGCCTGGGCCTGACCCCATTCCGCCAACAGCGCGTCGGCATCCAGAGCCGGCACCGCATCGGCGAACGTCTTCTGGTCCTTGAACAGGTGGGCGCGCTGCACCTGCTGGAACAGGGGCTGCCACTGCTGGTCCGGCGGCTGTGGGGCCTGGGCGGGCGCCTGGGCACCGGCGGAGGCGGAATAGAGTAGCGACCCCAGCAGCAGGCCGGCCAGGCGGAGACGTGGGTTCATGGGCGGTTTCCAGGCGGCAACAGCCCGACTGTAGGGGCGGGAGCGTCAACAAAGGGTGCGGCGGGGCCGCCAATTGACCCGCCCGGCCGCTCCCCTTAGAATTGCCTGCTCAGCCGGAATAGCTCAGTTGGTAGAGCGGCGCATTCGTAATGCGTAGGTCGTAGGTTCGATTCCTATTTCCGGCACCAGTTTCAGCAAAAGCCCCGGCCTTGGTCGGGGCTTATTGTTTGTGCCGATTGCGCAGGTGACTGTTCTCAACCGGTCGAGACAGCTATAAGGTTGGTCGCTACTTCAAAGGGACATGACCACATGGGAAGCTTCTCAATCTGGCACTGGCTGATCCTGCTCATCATGCTGGCGGTTCCCGTTGCAGTCGTCGTTGCCGTCGTCCTCTTCGTGAATTCACGGCGCCGCTCAGGCAAGTAATGGAGTGGGAACGCGACAGTTGCTGATGCGTGCCCTTGGCGGAAAGGTGAGGTTGTACATGCACGATTGGACGCTGTGGATGGTATGCCCCACACGGGCGTCTTCAGGGAGTGATTGGATGGCTGAACGTATCCGACCCTCGTTTGAGGTCAGGCGCCGGGCTAGCGCCTGCGGGGGCGTGCCGTTGCCAGCCGATTCCAGAACACCAGTTGCCGCAGGTAACCACCCATGAATCCGGCAGCCATCGCTCCCCCGGCGAGGCCGGTGATGCGCAAGGCTGCCGCCGCGTGTGCCCGCAGCCAAGGCAGCCCAGCCACCAATTGCGCGCCCAGCAGCAGCGCCAGGACGTCCAGCCCGATGGCGTCCACCAGTAGCGCCAGTGGCAGCAGCTCAAGATTGCAGGCGAGCAGCAGAACCAGCACTGCGGTGGTGGCGGCCAGCAGCTTTGCTCTGGAGATCTTCGGCATCGGGGGGGCTTCCCAAGGGCGGTGATGAAGCAGTGGGGGCAGGTGGAGGCACTTCAATGGCCGGTTTGGTGCTACGCCAGCCATCGGGTTACTGTCTGGGCGTACCCGCAGAGGCTCGCCCATGAAAACCGCCGTCTTCAGCGCTCGTCCTTACGACCGTCGCTTCCTTGAGGAAGCCAATGCGCGCGACCATACGGAACAGGGCTTCGAGTTCGCCTATTTCGATGTGGCGCTGGATGCCTCCACGGTGGGGCTGGCCCAGGGCTTCGACGCGGTCTGCGTATTCGTCAACGACCGCCTGGACGCGCCGGTGCTGAATGCCCTGCACGCACTGGGCGTACGCGCGGTACTGCTGCGCTGCGCCGGCTTCAACAACGTGGATATCGCCACCGCCGGCAAGCTGGGCCTGTTCGTCGCCCGGGTGCCGGCGTACTCGCCCGAGGCCGTGGCCGAGCATGCACTGGCGCTGATCATGACGCTCAACCGGCACACCCACCGCGCCTATAACCGGGTGCGCGAGGGTAACTTCATGCTGGATGGCCTGCTGGGCCGCACCCTGCATGGCAAGACGGCGGGCATCGTGGGCACCGGCAAGATCGGGCTGGCCACGGCGCGCATCCTGCATGGCATGGGCTGCACGGTGCTGGGCTTCGATCCGTATCCGTCACCGGCATTCGATGCCTTCGGCGAAAGCGTATCGCTGGAAACGCTGCTGGCCCGCTCGGATATCGTCTCCCTGCATTGCCCGCTTACCCCACAGACCCATCACCTCATCAACGAGGAATCGCTGGGGTTGATGAAGCCCGGCGCGATGCTGGTCAATACCTCGCGCGGCGCGCTGGTCAACACCGATGCGGTGGTGCGCGCGCTGAAGTCGCGGCATCTTGGCCACTTGGCCATTGATGTGTACGAGCAGGAAAGCGCGCTGTTCTTCCAGGATCTGTCTGGCGAGATCATCGATGATGATCTCTTCCAGCGCCTGATGACTTTCCCGAATGTGCTGGTCACCGGGCACCAGGGGTTCTTCACTGTGGAAGCGCTGCAGGAGATCTGCAGCATCACCCTGCGCAACCTGCGCGATTTCGCCAGCGGGGCGGAATGCCAGAACAGGGTGGTTGCTGGCTGAAGCTGATCGAACACTACCGGTCTTCCACTTCTGCATAGCGCACGACGGGTTTCTTGGCACTCTCGCGGACGGGCGGGTCGTCGTTCCACAGCGGGCGCAGGAGAATCTGGCCGGGAGTGGCTTCGATTCGTACGTGCACACCTACCTCGAAGCCGAACCTGCGCAGCCAGGCGCCGCGCAGGGTGACCATGGGGTAGGGGCCGAAGCGGTCGCGGTCGTGCTCGTCCAGCTGGGGCACGGCGCGTACGTTGTGGTGGTAGCTGGGGGTGTAGCTGGGTGCGCAGCGGGGTAGCTGCAGGATGACTTCTTCGTCGTCTTCGGGCCACTGGACGGGTTTGGGTTTCATCTTCGCTCCTCCAACAGGGAATGGCCCTCGCCGGTCAGGGCGAGGGCGTCGGGAGGTCAAAACCGTGCAAGCCAGACGGCGGGTGTATTCCCCCGTGAGGGGTCTTGTATTAGCCACCCTCCCGACATGGGACATCCTCAATTTTGGCTCACCGGAGTTTTGAGCTCCGGGGAGAACCTTGCCCGCGGACGACGAAGAAGCGAAATCGATTGTGTCTGTTGGGTTCGCGATTTCAGTAGGCTTTATCTACTGGTGTCGGGTGCGGCACGGAAGTGCGGGAAATGCGTCGTTTGTGTGTGAGCAAAGGCACAAAAATTGTTTTTCGCCGACGTGCATCATTTGGTTTGAGGGCGTTTCGGGGCGTCGTAATCGGTCCGGTGGGCGCGGAATGGCGGGTGGGGCGGGTGAGATCAAGAGCGGTTTTGATCGGGGTTCATGCGTTACCGGGTGTGGGTGGTGCGAGGGCAGTCGTTTGGGAACCGACCCTACGGCGCCAGGCGGCCCGGTGTCCGGCGACCGTGTGCCCGTGCCCGGCCCGGCGGTCCGGTGTTCGTCCGGGGTGTACCCGAGTGCGCGCGAGGGCGGGTTCGAGTGGGTCGGGCAGGCGGGCTGGGCCGGTGGCGCCGATCGCCGCCGTGAACGATTCATGTCTATACATGACGTTCTTGATGTGCCGATCCGGGCAGTGCGCGCGCAGTGCGACAACGTGTCGCAGCCGTTTCCGGGCCTTTCCTGCGCCAGATCATTGTCAATGCCCTTCTTAAATGGTGCGTGACGGCATAAAATTACGGGGCTGACATGAACGTCCTCCGTGCCGCTCCCCTGGGACCGGTACACCCGGCCTTGGCCGGAGGGGCGCGCTTGAGAAGGCATTCCCTACGCAATTGGATCGACCGATGATTCCGTTGAAATCCCTTGGGCGCTGGCTGCGCCCGGGCCTGCTGTTCGCGTTGTCCGTGTTCATGACGGGCTGCAGCTCGGCCATTCTGGCCCCGAAGGGCCAGGTCGGCCACGATCAGAAGACCCTTCTGATCACGGCCACCGTGCTGATGCTGCTGGTCGTCGTGCCGGTCATCATCATGACCCTGGCGTTCGCCTGGAAGTACCGCGCCTCCAACACCAAGGCCCGTTATGAGCCGAAGTGGTCGCATTCCACCGCGATCGAAGTGGTCGTCTGGTCGATCCCGTGCATGATCGTGCTGGTGCTGGCCGTGCTGACCTGGCGTTCGTCGCACTCGCTGGATCCGTACCGTCCGCTGGACTCGCAGACCAAGCCGGTGGTGATTGAAGCCATTTCGCTGGATTGGAAGTGGTTGTTCATCTACCCGGAAGAGAACATCGCGACGGTCAACGAAATCACCTTCCCGGTGAACACCCCGCTGAACTTCAAGATCACGTCCGATTCGGTGATGAATGCCTTCTTCATCCCGCACCTGGGCAGCATGATCTACTCGATGACCGGCATGGAGACCAAGCTCCATCTGATCGCCAACGAGACCGGTACGTTCCCGGGCATGTCCTCGCACTACAGCGGCGCGGGCTTCAGCAAGATGCATTTCGACGCCAACTCGGTGACCGAAGCCGAATACCAGGCATGGCTGGCCAAGGTGCGTGCGCAGAGCACCCCGATGGACCAGGCTGCCTTTGGCGCGCTGGTGGCCGACAAGAACCACGACTGGCACCCGGTGACCTACTTCGGTACCACTGAAACCGGTCTGTTCGACTGGGTCGTTGCCCGCCACATGGGTGACAACCAGCACTACGGCATGGACCACAAGGCCATGGATCACAAGGGCATGTCGCACGGCGCTGCGGGCGAAAGCCACGAAGGCCACGAGATGCCGGCCGGTGCCCATGACATGCCGGCCGACCATGCCGAACACACTGCAGACGAGCACGCCGCCGCCGGTCACGCCGGCCACGCAGGCTCGGGAGAATAAGCATGAATCCGTTGGGCAAACTGACATTCGCTGACATCCCGCACGACCCGATCATCATCTCCACGCTGGTTGGCGCGGGGATCGGTGGCCTGCTCGTGCTGGCCCTGATCACCAAGTTCAAGCTTTGGGGCTATCTCTGGAAGGAGTGGTTCACTTCAGTCGACCACAAGAAGATCGGCGTGATGTACCTCATCGTCGCCTTCGTCATGCTGCTGCGCGGCTTTGCCGACGCCATCATGATGCGTACCCAGCAGGCCATCGCCGCCAACGGCGCCGAAGGCTTCCTGCCGCCGCACCACTACGACCAGATCTTCACCGCGCATGGCGTGATCATGATCTTCTTCGTGGCGATGCCGCTGATCACCGGCCTGATGAACGTGGTGGTGCCGCTGCAGATCGGCGCACGCGACGTGGCCTTCCCGTTCGTCAACTCGCTCAGCTTCTGGCTGTTCGTGGCGGGAGCGGGCCTGGTGATGATCTCGCTGGGCGTGGGTGAATTCGCGCAGACCGGCTGGCTGGCCTTCCCGCCGTTGTCGGGCAAGGAGTTCAGTCCAGGGGTAGGTGTCGATTACTACATCTGGGGCCTGCAGGTAGCAGGTCTAGGTACGACACTGAGCGGTATCAACTTCTTCATTACCATCCTGAAGATGCGTACCCCGGGCATGAAGCTGATGCACATGCCGGTGTTCACCTGGACCGCGCTGGTCACCAACGTGCTGATCATCGCCGCCTTCCCGGTGCTGACCGTCACCCTGGTGCTGCTGACCCTGGACCGTTACCTGGGCACGCACTTCTTCACCAATGACGGTGGCGGCAACGCCATGCTGTACATCAACCTGATCTGGATCTGGGGTCACCCGGAAGTCTATATCCTGGTGCTGCCGGCCTTCGGCGTGTTCTCCGAAGTGATCGCCACGTTCTCGCGCAAGGCGCTGTTCGGCTACAAGGGCATGGTGTACGCCACGGCCACCATCGGCGTGCTGTCCTTCATCGTGTGGCTGCACCACTTCTTCACCATGGGTTCGGGTGCCAACGTCAATGCCTTCTTCGGCATCACGACGATGATCATCTCCATTCCCACCGGCGTGAAGATCTTCAACTGGCTGTTCACCATGTTCCGCGGCCGCGTGCAGTTCACCAGCCCGGTGCTGTGGACGATCGGCTTCATGGTCACCTTCACCATCGGCGGCATGACCGGCGTGATGCTGGCGATCCCGGCCATCGACTTCGTGCTGCACAACAGCCTGTTCCTGATCGCCCACTTCCATAACGTCATCATCGGCGGCGTGGTGTTCGGCATGTTCGCCGGCATTACCTACTGGTGGCCGAAGATGTTCGGCTTCCGCCTCAACGAGGCCTGGGGCAAGCGCGCGTTCTGGTGCTGGTTCATCGGTTTCTATGTGGCCTTCATGCCGCTGTACATCCTGGGCTTCATGGGCATGACCCGCCGCATGCAGAGCTACCCGAACCCGGAATACCAGCCGCTGCTGGTCATTGCGATGGTCGGTGCGTTCATCATCGGCGCCGGCATCCTGTGCCAGATCATCCAGGTGGCCGTGTCCATCCGCGACCGCAAGAAGACCGCCGACCTGACCGGTGATCCGTGGGATGCCCGTACGCTGGAGTGGGAAACCTCTTCGCCGCCGTCGTTCTACAACTTCGGTTCGCTGCCCAAGGTCACCGAGCTGGACGACTTCTGGGAACGCAAGCAGCGTGGTGAGGCGTGGGAGCGCCCGGCCAGGTACACCGACATCCACATGCCGCGCAACACCGGTACCGGTGTGGTGATCGGCGCCTTCAGCCTGGTGTTCGGCTTCGCGATGATCTGGCACATCTGGTGGCTGGCCATCGTTGGCATGATCGGCATGATCGGCACCTTCATCTGGCGCACCTTCGACAAGGACGTGGATTACTACGTGCCGGCTGCCGAAGTGGAGCGGATCGAAAATGAGCACCGCCGTCACCTGCAGGCGCAGGGTCTGGTGAAATCGGAGTTGCAGGCATGAGCAGCACTATCGCCAACAACGTGAACCACGGGCACGCCGCACACGCGGCGGCCCATGGCCATGACGACCACGAACACCACGACACCGGCGAGAACACCGTCTTCGGTTTCTGGGTGTACCTGATGAGCGACTGCCTCATCTTCGCCAGCCTGTTCGCGACCTATATCGTGCTGGCCGGCGGCACCAACGGTGGCCCGGGTCCGAAGGACCTGTTCGACCTGACCTTCGTAGCGTGGGAAACCACGCTGCTGCTGGTGTCCTCGCTGACCTTCGGCCTGGGCATGATCGCGCTGCACAAGCACAAGGTTGGCCAGATGTACCTGTGGCTGGGCCTGACCTGGCTGCTGGGCTTCGGCTTCATGGTCATGGAAGTGTGGGAGTTCAACCACCTCATCCATGAGGGCTACGGTCCGGGCCACAGCGCGTTCCTGTCGGCGTTCTTCGCGCTGGTCGGCACCCACGGCCTGCACGTAAGCGCCGGCCTGCTGTGGCTGCTGATCATGTTCATCCAGATCAAGCAGAACGGCCTGACCCCGACCAACAAGACCCGCATGGCGTGCCTGAGCCTGTTCTGGCACTTCCTGGACCTGATCTGGATCGGCGTGTTCTCCGTCGTCTACCTGAAGGGAGCGCTGTAATGGCCGCACATGACAATCACGCACACGACCACGGTCATGGCGCCGCCGGCGAAAGCCACGGCAGCGTCAAGTCCTACCTGGTCGGTTTCCTGTTGGCTGCGGTGCTCACCATCATTCCCTTCTGGGCGGTGATGAAGGGCGGCCTGCCGGTCTTCACCACGGGCGTCATCATCGTGGTGGCGGCCATCCTGCAGATCTTCGTGCACCTGATCTTCTTCCTGCACCTGAACCGTTCGTCGGAACAGCGCTGGAACGTCAGCGCGGCGGCCTTCACCGTGGTGGTGATCGGCATCATCGTCGCCGGCACGCTGTGGGTGATGCACAACATGAACGTGCACATGATGCATTGAGGTCCACCGACCGCATGCACGCAGAAAGGCCGCCCCAAGGGGCGGCCTTTTTGTTTGTCAGTCGTTCCAGCACGATGACCGACCCTACCGCTGCCGGCTATGCGGCGTTGCGCAGGAACTCGTCGGCGGCCACCGGCTTGCCCAGGTGGTAGCCCTGCAGGAGGTCGCAGCCCATGGCGTTTAGATAATCGCGCTGGCCGGCCGTTTCCACCCCTTCGGCCACGATCTGCAGCTGCAGCGAACGCCCCAGCGCGATGATCGAGGACACAATCGCCGCATCTTCGGCGTTGTCCTCCAGGTCACGCACGAACGCGCGGTCGATCTTCAGTTCGGTGGCCGGCATGCGCTTGAGGTACAGCAGGCTGGAATAGCCCGTGCCGAAGTCATCGATGGAGATGTTCACCCCCATCGCGGTCAGCCCGTGCAGGATCTGCAGGCTGGCTTCCACATCCTGCATGGCCGTGGTTTCAGTCACTTCCAGGGTGAGGTGGTGCGGGGCCAGATCGTGGCGCTGCAGGGTTTTCTTTACTGTCTCCAGCAGCGACGCCGAGGCGAACTGCAGCGGCGACAGGTTCACCGCCATCGACCACCCCGCGTGCCCGGCGTCATGCCACTGCCGCAGCTGCGCGCAGGCCTGGTCCAGCACCCAGTCGCCCAGGGGCAGGATCAGCCCGCTGCGCTCGGCAATCGGAATGAAGGTATCCGGCCCCAGCAGGCCCAGTTCGGGGTGCTGCCAACGCACCAGCGCCTCGGCGCCGATCAACCCGCCGCCATCGGCGCGGAACTTCGGCTGGTAGTGCAGCACCATTTCATCGCGCTGCACCGCCCGGCGCAGTTCCTGCAGCAGCTTGAGCTGGCGGTTGGCGCTCACGTGCATCGCTTCGGTGAAGAACGTATAGCCGTTCCGTCCCGAGTCCTTGGTGTGGTACATGGCCGCATCGGCGTGCGCCATCAGCTCACGTTCGGTAGTGGCATCGGTGGGGTAAAGCGCTATGCCCAGGCTGGCGGTCACCTGCAGTTCCAGCGTGTCGATCTCGAACGGCTCGCCCACGCTGGCGATGATGCGCTCGGCTACCACGGCTGCATCCTCGGGCACGTCCAGCTGGAACACGATGACGAACTCATCGCCGCCCAGCCGGGCAAAGGTGTCCTGCGCGCGCAGCAGCCCGCTGACGCGCTGGCTTACTTCGATGAGCAGCTTGTCGCCGAGCTGGTGGCCGTAGGCATCGTTGATGGCCTTGAAGCCGTCCAGGTCGCAGAACATCACCGCGAAGCTGAAGTTGCGCCGCCTGGCTTTTTCGATGGTCTGTTCGATGCGGTCCTGCAGCAGCATGCGGTTGGGCAGCTGGGTGAGCGGGTCGTGCAGCGCGGCCTGCAGCAGCTTTTCGTTGGCCTGGGCCAGCGAATCGGCCAGCAGGCCGGTGCGGGTTCGCATCTGGCGGTCGAACAGCGAGGCGATCAGCGCGATGCCCAGCGTGGCCAGGGTGGTGACGATGACCAGCACCGCCAGCCACTTGGTATCCAGCCCATTGGCGTACACGGCGCCGCAGATGCTGCCTTCCGGGAAGTTGGCGGCGGCCATGCCGGTGTAATGCATGCCCACGATGGCGAGGCCCATCACCAGCGAGGCTACCCCGCGCAGCAGCCCGGTACGGCGCTGCTGGGTGCGCAGCCGGAAGGCGATCCACAAGGCGGCGCCGGCCGCGACGATGGCAATGAGCAGCGAAGCGGTGAACCACAGCGGGTCGTAGTCGATGCCAGGCTGCATCCGCATCGCGGCCATGCCCAGGTAGTGCATGCAGGCGATGCCCAGCCCCATCAGCACCGCGCCCGCCACCAGGCGCGGCCACGGCAGTTCCGGGCGCGACACCAGCCACAGCGCATAGGCCGATGCGCCTACCGACGCGGCCAGCGAATAGAGCGTAATGGCGAGGTCGTAGCCGACCGGGATCGGCAGGTGGAAAGCAAGCATGCCCACGAAATGCATGGACCAGATGCCCAGGCCCATGGCGGCAGCGCCTCCGGCCAGCCACCAGCGGGCCACGCGGCCTTCGGTGCTGGCCAGCCGACCGGCCATGTCCAGCGCGGTATACGAAGCGAGGATGGCAACCAGCAGCGAGAAGAAGACGAGACTCTGGCTGTAGGTGCCGGTCATGTAGAAGCCTGGGGTGACGTGGGGAAGGGAAAAGGCGCGTGCGCCCGCCACGGTATCGGCCGGGGCGGCACAAGGTTGAGCGGGGGCGTTCAGCGGGCGGTCGGGCGCAGGTCTCGGTTGCTGCGACGCGGCTCGGCTATCCTGCCCGACAGACGATGAATTGGATTTGACATGGGCAAGCGGCTTACCGCCTACGTGTGCAGCGAATGCGGCGCGGAATACAGCAAGTGGCAGGGGCAGTGCACCGAGTGCGGCGCCTGGAACGTGCTGAGCGAGTTCACGCTGGAAAGCGCGGCGGCCACCAAGTCACCGGCCGCGCGCCGTTCGGGCTGGGCCGGTAAGGTCGATGCGCCGAAGATCATGGCGCTCAAGGACGTGCAGCAGACCGAGCACCTCCGGGTAAGCACCGGCATCGGCGAATTCGACCGCGTGCTGGGGGGCGGCCTGGTCGAGGGCGCGGTGGTGCTGGTCGGCGGTGACCCGGGCATCGGCAAGTCGACCCTGCTGCTGCAGGCGGTGGCGAAAATGGCCGCCACGCTGCCGGTGCTGTACATCACCGGCGAAGAGTCGCTGTCGCAGGTGGCCGGCCGCGCGGTGCGGCTGGACCTGCCGCTGGACAACGTCAACGCACTCGCCGAAACCCAGGTCGAGGCCATCCTGCAGCACGCCAGCGCGGCGCGGCCGAAGCTGATCGTGGCCGATTCGGTGCAGACCCTGTGGACCGAATCGCTCACCGCCGCGCCCGGCTCGGTAAGCCAGGTGCGGGAAAGCGCGGCGCGGCTGGTGCGCTTTGCCAAGGAAACCGGCACGGCCGTGTTCCTGGTGGGGCATGTGACGAAGGAAGGCGGCATTGCCGGCCCGCGCGTGCTCGAGCACATGGTCGATGCGGTGCTGTATTTCGAAGGCGAGAGCGGCAGCCGCTTCCGGCTGTTGCGCGCGTTCAAGAACCGCTTCGGCGCGGTGAACGAGCTGGGCGTGTTCGCGATGGGCGAGAAGGGATTGAAGGAAGTGTCCAATCCCTCGGCGATCTTCCTGTCCGGCGGCAGCACCCGGCAGCCGGGCAGCTGCGTGATGGTCACCCGCGAAGGCACCCGGCCGTTGCTGGTGGAAGTGCAGGCGCTGGTGGATGCCTCGCCGCTGTCGAATCCGCGCCGCGTGGCGGTGGGGCTGGAACAGAACCGCCTGGCGATGCTGCTGGCGGTACTGCATCGACACGGCGGGGTACTGGTGGGCGACCAGGACGTGTTCGTCAACGTGGTGGGCGGCATCCGCGTGCAGGAAACCGCAGTGGACCTGCCGGTGCTGCTGGCGGTGTTGTCCTCGCTGCAGGACCGCCCGCTGGCGGAGAAGACGATTGCCTTTGGCGAAGTGGGCCTGTCCGGCGAGATCCGCCCGGTACCGAACGGCGAGGACCGCCTTCGCGAAGCGGCCACGCACGGCTTCAAGCGTGCCATCGTGCCCAAGGCCAATGCACCCAAGACCGGCAGCGTGAAAGGCATGGAGGTCATCGCGGTAGAGCGCCTGTCCGAGGCCATCGACGCCATCTGAATCCGGCGTTTCCAGTGCGCCGCCGCGCAGGCAATGCGCGGCCACGCTGTGGTAGTTTTCCGTTCCTGACGGAGAAAACGATTACATGCACGAGACTTCCCTGGAGGCACAGGGCGCCAGCGAGATCCGCCGCGCCGGTGTCGACCTCAATGGATTGATGACGGTACTTGGCAAGCACCTGTATTCCACCCCCGTGGTGGCCCTGCGCGAACTGGTACAGAACGCGCACGATTCACTGGTGCGGCGGCGCCTTGAGCAGGCTGGCTGGGACGAGGCGGGCCGGATCGAAGTGCACGGCGATGCCGTCAACGGCATCGTAAGGATCATCGATACCGGTGCTGGCCTGACCCAGCAGGAAATCCACGATTACCTGGCCACCGTCGGGGTGGGCTATACCCGCGGCCTGCGCCAGGCGGGTGAAGACGATGAAGGCCTGATCGGGATGTTCGGGCTGGGCTTCCTCTCCGCGTTCGTGCTGGCGCGCCGGGTGACCGTGCGGACCACCTCCTACCAGCAGCCCGGCCTGGGCCATTGCTACGTATCCAGCAACGCCGAGCAGTACACGGTGTCGCCAATCCCTGCGCGCGCGGTGGGAACCGAGGTGGTTCTTGAACTGCATGGCAGTTACGTGCACCTGGCGCAGGAGCAGAACCTGCGCGAGATCCTTGGCCGTTACTGCGCGCTGCTGGGCGAACCGATCCACGTCGGCCAGGATGCACAGGCGATCAACCCCGAGCCGCCGCCGTGGCGACCGCAGGCCGGCGTGGTCCTGCATCCGCTGCAGGCGCAGCGGCGCGCGCTGGAGTTTGCTGCGCACTTCGAGCGCAGCTTCGAGCCGATCGCCTGCATGCCGTTGCGCGCCGAAGGCGGCAGCGATGCGGTCGGGCTGCTGTGGGTGCAGGACGGCGCGACCTACGGCACCAGCGACAACCGCAACCTGTCCGTATTCGTGCGCGGGATGCTGCTCGATGACGACGCGCGCGACCTGCTGCCGCCGTGGGCCGGTTTCATCGGCGGGGTGATCGAATCCGGCCGGCTCACCCCCACCGCGAGCCGGGAGGACCTGCAGCGTGATGAAACCTACAACGCGGTCCAGCATGCTTTGAGCGAGGCGCTCATTGACGGGCTGGTGGACATTGCACGGCAGCAGCCCGAAGCGTGGCGGCGCATCCTGGCCCGACACAACGAGGCACTGCTGGGGGCGTCGCTCTGCGACGACCGCCTGTTCCAGCTGCTGCTCGAACACGTGCGCGTGCCAAGCTCGCACGGCGACATCAAGGCCAGCGAACTGCCGTCGCGCGGTGCGGTGCACGTGATCCTGGACAGCGGCGGTGGTTTCGAGGAAATGCTGTTCCGTGCGATGGGCGTACCGGTGGCGCATGGCAACCGGTACGCGGTGGTCCCTTTCCTCCGACGCTGGACCCAGGCCAAGGGCATGCGCCTGGTGGAGCTGGGTACCGAAAAGGGCAATCGCGCGCTGTTCCGTACCGACACCCTGCCCGAGGCCGAGCTGGCCTGGCTGCGGACGCACCTAGGCGACGGCGAACAGCTGCTGCCGGCGCATTTCAGCCCGGCCGCGCTGCCGGTGGTAGTGGTGCCCGATCGCGAGGCCGAACTGAAGCGGCGCCTGGAAGACGACGAGAACGACAAGCGTGTTTCGATGGCGGCGCTGCGGCTCGCACGTCAGTTCACCGCCCGCATCGCCGCGCGCGCACCCTCGCGCCTGTACCTCAACCTGGACAACCCCGCCGTGCACGCCCTGCTGGCCGCGATGCGTGCCGGCAACCCGCAGGCCGAGGCCGCAGCACGCCTGCTCCGCTCGCTGAAGGTGATCGTCAGCGCCCAGGGGCGCACGCAGGACGGCGGCATGGCCAGCGGCGATCTCAATCGCGCCTTCGGCGACATCGCCGATGCGCTGCAGCAGATGCTGCAGCCGCGCTGACACTTCCCTTCTACAACATCAGGCGACAAAGGACGGCATTACCGCATGGATATCTGGAACTGGGTGGAAAAACTGCAGGACGATCTGGGTGAGGCAGGGCAGGCGCAGAGCGCGCAGCTGCTGACCCGGCTGACCGACGAGGTCTGCGAGCTGCGCATGGATCGCGTCGATGCATTGCTGCCCGAAGCGCGTGCGCTCGGCAAAACGCTGGGCAATCCATGGCTGGAAGTGTTCGTCGGCCACTGGGAGATGCGCAATCGGGTCGGCAACCGGCTGGAAGGCGAATCGGCGCTGGGTGACGCAGTGGCGCTGTTCGAGCGCGCGCACCGCGCCGATACCGTGGAGTGCCCGCAGTCCGTGTGCGTCACCCAAGACCTGGCCGCCTGCTACGGCAACATCGATGGTCCGGGCTGGGTGCCTGAACGTGTGGAAGTGTGCGAGGAAACGCTGGCGCGGATCGACCCGAGCTGGGCGTGCTTCCAGTGCCTGAGCTGCGAAAAGGCCGACGCCCTGCTTGACGATGGCAACCCGCAGGGCGCGCTGGACTATCTGGACGTGCAGGCCGGCGCCGTGCTGGCACATGGCCGCAAGGTCTACGACAGCTTTCCGGAAATGCGCATCAAGATCCTTCTTGCCAGCGGCCGCGCCGCCGAGGCACTGACGCTGATCGAGCAGCGCCAGGCCGAGGTGGATGCCGAGCGCGAGTCCGAGCCGGCCAACTGCACCGTGCCGCGCAGACTGTCGCGCGCGTGGGCATTGGCCCAGCTGGGGCGCGATGACGAGGCGCTGGAAGCGCTGGTGCCCTGGCACCAGGTGTCGCCCAACTACCGCCGCATGTGGGCACACACGGTGGCGCTGCTGGTACGCAACGCGCCCGAGCGCAACAGTTGGGACCTGGGCCGGCGGCTCAGCGCGACGCTGGCGCACTACGCCGAGGTCGGCGCGCACCGTTTCGTGATCGAGATCGCGGGGTTGTGCGTGGACATGGCGCTGCAGCGTGGCGCGGTGTGGACCGCGCAACGCCACCTGGCGCTGGCCCGGGAACACCTGGGCAGGCTGCGCCAGGACCGCGGCGCCGCGCAGGCCGTGGCGGCGATGGCCGCACGCATCGGTGCCGCCCCTGCAGCACCCGCCTTGCCCGTGCCCGCCGAAGCCCTGCTGGGCTGGCTGGTCGAGCAGGGCGGGAACGGGGAAGGGCGTGATCCGGAGCGCGAAGCGCAGTGGCTGCTGCAGGGGGTGGCGGCACGGCCCGACGATGCGGAGATGCTGGACGTGGCTGCATCGGCGCTCAATGCCTGCGGGGCCGAGGATGAAGCCATTGCGTTGCTGTGGGCGTTCGTTGATCGCCATGCGCACCAGGATGCTGCGCCGGCCTACTCGTTGATGCGGCTGCTGGTGCAGCGCGGCGACCAGGCCGGGCTTGACCGGCTGGTGCGGCACTACCAGCCGCAGGTGCCGGTATTCGCACTGTGGTGCCAGGCGCAGATGGCCCACAAGCTGTCCGATTGGACCGCGCTGGAGCACGCCTGCTCGGCATTGCTTGTGGCCTCGCCGGGATCGCACGGCGCGCGCAACCTGCTGGCGATGGCGCTGATGGCCATGCACCGCTTCCAGGACGCTGCCACGCAGTACCGCCACCTCACCGAAGTGCTGGAGGAACCGCGCAGTGCGCACTGGGACCACATGACCGCGGCCAGCGCCGCGCGCGACTGGGAGGCCGTGCGCGCGTCGGCGGCCGCCATCGGCATGCAGCTGGAGAGCACGCAGGGGCCTGTCGAAGAGGACTTCGGCTGGGTGATCATCCGTTGCATGGATTCTGGCGAGCCGATCGAATACTACGCGCGGCGCACCGGCCCGGTGACGGCACGCATCGTGGAGAACGCGCCGGCCCACCGCCGCCAGCGGGTCGACGACTGGGTGGTGTTCGATGCCGAGCTGGTGCACCCCGTTCCCGAAGACGAGGCGGAGCGCAGCCGCTTCATGCCGACCCATGCCGAAGTCCATCTGCTCGAGAGCGGTGGCCATGCGGCGAGCTGGCTGGTCGACGGCGTGCACCCGGGGGAAGATGCATGGGCCATCTTCTCCGACGCGGTCAAGGCACGAGGCTGGAAAGTGTGGGCCCACAGCGCCGATGACTATCAGCTCACCGACAGCGAAGGGGATGCGGTGCCCCAGCCGGGGGTGCTGTTCACCGTGGCCCAGCCACTGGACGAGCCACCGCTGGCACTGCACCAGTTCCTGCTGGAGGCAACGGCGGAGTGGCCGCATCGGATGTGTTGGCTGCGCCTTGCCGAGGCCTGTGGCCAGGACGAGCAGCGGCACCTTGACGTGATAACGCGTTACGGTCTCTGAGCACTGGACCGGGCGCGCCGCCGCTATCGGCTAGCGTGCGCGCCCGAACACCAGTTCGATCACGAACTGGCTGCCGAAGAACGCCAGCAGCAGCAGCGCCATCGCGGTCAGCGTCCAGTGCACCGCCTTGGCGCCGCGCCAGCCATACCGGCGGCGGCCGATCAGCAGGGTGCCGAACACGATCCAGGACAACACGCTCAGCACGGTCTTGTGCACCAGCTTCTGTGCAAGCAGGTCGTCGACAAACAGCACGCCGGTGACCAGGGTCAGGGTCAACAGTGCAAACCCCACCGCGATCACCCGGAACAGCAGCGCTTCCAGGTCGGCCAATGGCGGCAGGGCGCGCAGCCACGGCCGGAAATCGCGGCGGCGCAGGGCGCGTTCCTGCAGCCACAGCATGATCGCCAGCAGCGCGGCCACGCTCAGGGTGGCGTAGGCCAGCAGCGCCATCCAGGCGTGCGTCGACAGCTGCCAGCCCAGCGGACGGCTCGGAGCATGCCCATGGCCGTGGTAGACACACAGCACCGCCGCAGCCATCGGAAAGACCAGTACGCCCAGTGCTGCCATCCGACCGCGCGCGGCCACCAGCGACGTCAGCCAGGCCATGCCCAGCCCCACCAGCGACAGCGCGGCGAAGAAGTGCATGTCCGGCCCGCCGCTGGTGTGCAGGGCCACCAGCGCGTGGTAGCTGCCGTGCAGGACCATCGCCGGCACCGCCGGCCATAGCCAGATCGGCAAGCGGTTGGCGTCATCGCGCACCACCGCGCGCACCAGCAGGGCGGTGGCGGCAAGGTAGAGCAGGGTGGCGATGAGAACGATTGTCATCGTGTCAGTTTCGCATACCCCCGGCCCCTCAGGGGAGTGCAGCAGACCCGCTATACTGTACGTCTCATTGTCTTTCGTTCTGAACAGGTTGCCTCCATGTTCGAGTCCCTGACCCAGCGCCTCTCCGGCACCATCGAGCGGCTGCGTGGCCGCGGTCGCCTCACCGAGGAAAACATCCGCGAGGCCACCCGTGAGGTGCGCATCGCGCTGCTGGAAGCCGACGTCGCCCTGCCGGTCGTGCAGGCCCTGGTCGAGCGCATCAAGGTGCGCGCGGTGGGCCAGGAAGTGCTCAAGTCGCTGACCCCGGGCCAGGCGCTGATCAAGGTCGTGCGCGACGAGCTGACCGCCGTGATGGGCTCGGCTGCTTCCGACCTGAACCTCAACGTGCCGGCCCCGGCCATCATCCTGATGGCGGGCCTGCAGGGTGCGGGCAAGACCACCACGGTGGGCAAGCTGGCCAAGCACCTGAAGGAAAAGCGCAAGAAGAAGGTGATGGTGGTGTCGGCTGACGTCTACCGTCCGGCCGCGATCGAGCAGCTCAAGACCCTGGCCGACCAGGTGGGTGTGCTGTTCTTCCCGTCCAGCGCCGACCAGAAGCCGGAAGCCATCGTGCGCGCGGCCATTGATGATGCACGCAGGTCGTTCGTGGACGTGCTGCTGGTCGATACCGCCGGCCGCCTGGCCATCGACGACGCGATGATGGCCGAGATCAAGGCCCTGCACGCGGCGGTGAACCCGGCCGAAACCCTGTTCGTGGTCGATGCCATGACCGGCCAGGACGCGGCCAATACCGCCAAGGCCTTCGGTGAGGCGTTGCCGCTCACCGGCGTGGTGCTGACCAAGACCGACGGTGACGCCCGTGGCGGTGCAGCGCTGAGTGTGCGCTACATCACCGGCAAGCCGATCAAGTTCGTCGGCGTCAGCGAAAAGCCGGACGGCCTGGATGTGTTCCACCCGGACCGTATCGCCAGCCGCATCCTGGACATGGGCGACGTGCTGTCGCTGGTGGAGCAGGTCGAGCAGCAGGTCGACAAGGACAAGGCGCAGAAGCTGGCCGAGAAGGTGGCCAAGGGCAAGAAGTTCGACCTGAACGACATGCGCGACCAGCTTGAGCAGATGCAGAACATGGGCGGCATCGGCGGGCTGATGGACAAGCTGCCGGGCCTGGGCCAGATTCCCGAGCACCTCAAGCAGCAGGTCAGCCAGGGCAAGGAAGTGCCGCGCATGATCGCCATCATCAATTCGATGACCAAGAAGGAACGCCGCAACCCGGGCCTGCTCAACGGCTCGCGCCGCGCCCGCATCGCGCGCGGTTCCGGGCTGACCCCGGCCGATGTCAACAAGCTGATGAAGCAGTATCAGCAGATGGAAAAGATGATGAGCAAGATGGCCGGCGGCGGCATGAAGGGCATGATGCGCAGCATGAAGGGCATGATGGGCGCCATGGGCGGCCGCGGCGGCCTTCCGTTCCGCTGAGCCCGCGCCATGCGGCGATAATACGTAGGGACACGCCATGCGTGTCCACGCAGCACCCGGCGTAGACTGTAAAGGTCGACCCCAAGGTGCGCCCCGCATGACCGACCCGCGAATCCTTGAACGCGCCGACAGCTTCTGTCGGCGTTTTTCATTGCAGTCCCCCATCCTGCTGGCCCCGATGGCCGGCGCCTGCCCGGTGAGGCTGTCGGCCGTGCTGGCCAACCACGGCAGCATGGGTGCGATGGGCGCGGTCCTTTCGCAGCCGCAGGACATCGTGGCCTGGATGGACGCCTTCCGCGCCCAGTCCTCCGGCCCGGCGCAGGTCAATGTGTGGATCCCGGACCCTGCGCCCGTGCGTGATCCCGCCGCCGAAGCCGCCACCCGTGCGTTTCTCGCGCAGTGGGGCCCTGAGGTACCGATAGACGCGGCCGATGCCGGTCCGGCCGATTTCGACGCGCAGTTCGATGCGCTCATCGCCGCGCAACCTGCGGTCGCCTCCACCATCATGGGCGTCTTCAACGCCGTCCAGGTGCGGCGCCTGAAGGACGCCGGCATCGCCTGGTTCGCCTGCGCCACCACCCTGGCCGAAGCACTGGCTGCCGAAGCGGCCGGTGCCGATGCGGTGGTCGCGCAGGGCTTTGAGGCCGGCGGCCATCGTGGCGCCTTCGACCCGGCGGCGGCCGAACGCCAGCTGGTCGGGTTGTTCGCGTTGGTGCCGCGCCTGGCCGACCGCCTGCAGGTGCCGGTGATCGCCGCAGGTGGCATCGCCGACGGCCGCGGCATCGCCGCCGCGCTGATGCTCGGTGCCAGCGCAGTGCAGATCGGCACCGCCTTCCTGCGCACGCCCGAATGCGCGATCGATCCGGCCTGGTCGCAGGCACTGGCTGCCGCCGAACCGGAAGACACCTGGCCGACCCGCGCCTTCAGCGGCCGGCTCGGCCGTGGGCTTGCCACGCCGTATGTACGAGCAGCCGCCGACCCATCCGCACCGCCTCCGCGCCCGTACCCGGTGCAGCGCGGCCTGACCGCGCCGATGCGCGCCCACGCCAACCGCGAACACCGCATCGACGCGATGCAGGCGTGGGCCGGGCAATCGGCCTGGATGGCGCCCGACACGCCGGCGGCCGACGTGCTGCGGACGCTGTGGGCCGACGCGCGCGGGTTGCTGGGATGAGCGTGTACTGCAACGGCCATCGCGCCAGCGCCGACGAACTGGCCGGCGCACTGGTCAACTACGGTCATTTCAGCTCCCTGCAGGTGCGCGGCGGTGCGGTGCAGGGGTTGGACCTGCACCTGCGGCGCTTGCGCCAGGGCACCGGGGAACTGTTCGGCAGCACGCTGGATGGCACGCAGGTGCAGGCCTGGATGCACGCCGCGCTGCAGGCCGAAGGCATGGTCGATGCCTCGCTGCGGGTAACGGTGTTTTCCCGCGCGTTCGATTTCCGCCAGCCGCTGCAGCCGGTACCGGTGGACGTGCTGGTCGCGGTGGCGCCGCCGGCATCGGCCCCTTCATCACCGCGACGCGTGTGCAGCGTGCGCTACCAGCGCGAGCTGCCGCACCTCAAACATGTAGGCACCTTTGCGTTGTTCCAGCATCGACGCCAGGCGCTGCAGGCCGGTTTCGACGATGCGCTGTTCGTGGATGCGCAGGGGCGGGTCAGTGAAGGCACCACCTGGAACGTGGCGTTCGCGCGCAACGGCGAGGTGGTGTGGCCACAGGCACCGGCGCTGCGCGGCACCCATGAGCGCCTGCTGCAGGCGGGGTGGGGCGGGGCACCGACACTGGAGGCGGTGAGCCTGGAGCAGCTGGGCGGGTTCGATGCCGCCATCGGCCTCAACGCCTCCGGTGTATGGCCAATAGCCAGCATTGATGATCACCGGTTCCCGGAATCCGAGGCATTGGCGCAGAAGGCGTTGGCCACGTTGGGCGGGCAGGGGTGGCAGCCTCTGGCGTAAGGCGGCACGACCAACGGTCGTGCCCTACCAAACCGGGCAATGGCACGCCCGGCACCACATCGGGCAATGGCGCCCCCGGTAGCGCACGACCGTTGGTCGTGCGGCGGCCCAGGCGACGCCTGAAGCCCCCGTTCATCTTCACAGCCCCCGCTGGGCTTGGAATGCCCCGACCCCGCCGCTATAATCGCCGGCTTACCGCGCCATCCTGGCGACTGGGCAACAGAGGAAGCAACACCATGGTCAAGATCCGACTGACCCGCGGCGGCGCCAAGAAGCGTCCGTTCTACCACATCATCGTGACCGACTCGCGCAGCGCGCGTGACGGCCGCAACATCGAGCGCGTGGGTTACTACAACCCGGTTGCCCAGGGCGCCGAAGCCCGCATCGTGCTGGATATCCCGAAGGTCGACGCATGGGTCGCCAACGGCGCCCAGCTGACCGACAAGGTTCGCAACCTGTACAAGGAAGCGACCAAGGCCCAGGCCGCTGCGGCCTGATCCTGAAGGGCCGCGCCTGGCGCGGCCCGTCGGCATATACAGATGAAAGATACCGAGCGCCGCATCCTGCTGGGCAGGATTGTCGGCGCTTTTGGTGTGCGAGGCGAGATGAAGCTCGAGTCCTGGACCGAGCCGCGTACCGCCATCTTCAACTATCAGCCCTGGATCCTGCGCTCGCCCGCCGGCCAGGAGAGCACCCTCGCCGGCGCGCGCGGACGTCAGTCCGGCAAGCATCTGGTAGCGGTGTTTCCCGGTGTCACCGACCGCGACGTGGTCGAGTCGATGTACGGGACCGAAGTCTATGTAGCACGCAGCGCGCTGCCGCCGCCGAAGGCCGACGAGTATTACTGGGTCGATCTGGAAGGCCTGCAGGTGCGCACCGTTGAGGGCGTCGAACTGGGCCGGGTGTCGCACCTGTTCTCGACCGGCTCCAACGACGTGGTGGTGGTACAGGGTGACCGCGAGCGGATGATCCCGTTCGTGCAGCCGGACTTCGTGAAATCGGTGGATTTCGAGGCCAACCTGGTGATCGTTGACTGGGACCCGGAGTTCTGACCGGTGCGCATTGACGTCATCACCTTGTTCCCGGAGTTCATGGCGCAGTCGGCCGCGCTCGGCGTGGTCGGCCGTGCCGCTGAACGCGGCCTGCTGGACCTGCATGGCTGGAATCCGCGTGACTACGCCGAGGGCAACTATCGCCGCGTGGACGACCGTCCGTTCGGTGGTGGACCGGGCATGGTGATGCTGATCGAGCCCCTGCGGGCCTGTCTGGCTGCGGCCAAGGCTGCCGACCCGGCGCCGGCCCCGGTGATCTACCTCAGCCCGCAGGGCAAGCCGCTGACCCAGGCCAAGGTCAGGGAACTGGCCGCGCTGCCGCGCATGATCCTGCTGTGCGGGCGCTACGAAGGCGTGGACGAGCGCTTCCTGGCGGCTGAGGTCAGCGAGGAAATCTCGATTGGCGATTACGTCCTGTCCGGCGGTGAGCTGGGTGCGGCGGTGATCGTGGATGCCGTTACCCGGCTGCAGGAAGGCGCCTTGAACGACGCCGAGTCTGCCGCCCAGGACAGTTTCGAAGGCCCGCAGGGGCTGCTGGATTGCCCGCACTTCAGCCAGCCGGCACACCATGAATGGGGCGATGTCCCGGACGTGCTGCGCTCGGGCAACCACGCGGCCATCGCCCGCTGGCGCCGCCAGCAGTCGCTGCTGCGGACCTGGCTGCGCCGCCCGGACCTGCTCGACGAGGCCAGCCTGTCCAAGGCCGACCGGATCCTGCTGGACCAGGCGCGGGCCGAACTGCCGTAACGCCGGCATGTGGTAGCGCCGGCCGCTGGCCGGCCCTGGCGGTCCGTGGGCCGGCCAACGGCCGGCGCTACCGGACTGGCATCACATGCAGAAACTGGTTAGAATTGCGGATTCCCATCAGGCCTTTCACGCCTGGCGGTGGAAACCCTACAAAAAACGTGCAGCACAGTCCGGTGACTGCATGAGCCTACGTTGTCGAAACGACACGCCCACCCGAACGAACACAATCGGTGCACCCATGAGCAAGCTGAACAAATCCATCCTCTCGGACTTCGAATCCGCCCAGATCACCCGTGAGCTGCCGAAGTTCAGCCAGGGCGACACCATTGTCGTGAACGTGAAGGTGAAGGAAGGCAACCGTGAGCGCGTCCAGGCGTACGAAGGCGTCGTGATCGGCACCAAGAACGCTGGCCTGAACTCCGCGTTCACCGTCCGCAAGATCTCGCACGGCTACGGCGTCGAGCGCGTCTTCCAGACCCACAGCGCCATCATCGACTCGGTCGAAGTGAAGCGTCGTGGTAAGGTCCGCGCCGGCAAGCTGTACTACCTGCGTGGCCTGGAAGGCAAGGCTGCCCGCATCAAGGAAGATCTGGCCGCTGCTGCGCAGGCCAAGGTCGCCCGCCTGGCTGCCAAGGCTGCCCAGTAATCTTCTGGAGTGGTGTACCGACCAACGGTCGGTACCTACCCCACCAGACGGCCACCTTCGGGTGGCCGTTTGCGTTTCCGGATGTATGCAAATTGATCGAATTGCTCGTAGAGCCACGCCCTGCGTGGCTGCTCTTCGTGCGGCGCCATGAGCGCCTGCTGGCCGTCGCAGCCGCGCAGGGCGGGCTCTACCGCGTTGGGTGCGGATCCGGATCGGCAACCGGCGAGGGCGGCGATGCGGGAATCTCCGCCGGCGCGGCCATTTCCTCGCGGCGGCTCGGCAGCATGCGCGCCTTGCGCCAGCCGCCCCAGCGGTAATACGCCAGCGACATCAGCATCGCGCAGAACGAACTCACCGGGAAACTCCACCACACCGCGTCCGCACCGAGGCGATCCTGCAGCAGTTCGGCGAATGGCACCCGGATGCCCCACAGCGATGCCGCCAGGATCAGCAGCGGCGGTATCACCGCACCGGTGGAGCGCACCACGCCGGAAATGACGAAGTTCACCCCGAAGAACAGGAATGACCATACCGCGATGTGGTTGAGGTGGCGCGCCACGTCCAGCGCTTCGCTGCCGCTGGGCAGGAACAGCGCCAGCGAGTAACGGTCCAGCAGGATCAGCGGCAGGATAAGCACACCGGTCAGCAGGAAGTTGTACAGCACGCCGCTGCGCGCGGTACCCCGCACCCGCGACCAGTTGCCCGCGCCCACGTTCTGCGCCGCCATCGACGAACACGCCGCACCGATCGCCATGGCCGGCATCTGCACATACGTCCACAGCTGCAGCGACGCACCATAGGCTGCGGCGGTGTCGGTGCCGTAGCTGTTGACCATGGTCATCATCATGATCATCGACAGCGAAATCAGCACCATCTGCAGGCCCATCGGCACGCCTTTGACCACCAGTGCGCGCAGGATCTCGGTGTCGATCCTGAACAGTCGCATGTCCTTGCGGCCCAGCCACAGCACATGGCGCTTGTTGCGCATGTACCAGAGCAGGCCGATCAGCGACAGCGTCTGCGCGATCAGCGTGGCCCACGCCGCACCGGCGATGCCCAGCTTCGGGAACGGCCCGATGCCGAAGATCAGCAGCGGGTTGAAGCCGATATCCAGCACCACCGACAGCAGCAGGAAGCGGAACGGCGTGCGTGAATCGCCGACGCCGCGGAGCGCCGAACTGAGGAAGGCGAACGCGTACAGCGTAGGCATCGCCAGGAAGATGATGCGCAGGTAGGCCTCGGCCAGCGGAAGTGACGCGGCCGGCGTGCCCATCGCCGCCAGCAGCGGGTGCGACAGCCACCAGCCGGCGATGGCGATCACCACCGACAACCCGATGAAGAAGGTGGCACTGGTGCCCATCACCCGCCGCGCCTGCGGGATGTCCCTGGCGCCCATGGCCTGTCCGATCAGGATGGTGGCGGCCATGCCGATGCCGAACACCGAACCGATCAGGAAGAACATGATGTTGTTGGCGTTGGCGGTAGCAGTCAGCGCTGCCTCGCCGAGGAAGCGGCCCACCCACACCGCATTCACCGAGCCGTTCAACGACTGGGCAATGTTGCCCGCCAGGATCGGTAGGGCAAACAGGAACAGATTGCGCCCGATCGGGCCGGTAGTCAGGTCAAGCGGCGCTTTGGCCATGTGCTCTGGAGATCAAGCCCGGAGAGCGGCACACTAGCACCAACCCCGTAACCGGGATATCGCGATGCGTACACCTGACCGGTTCATCCCCGCACTCGCGGCACTCTTGATTGCCGCGCTGCTGCCCGCATGTTCGACTACAGACGACCGCCTGCGCGATGCGCAGGTACGGCCGATGGACCGACCGGAATGCCAGGTCGGCAGCCAGCGCCGCGATCTGGATGCGGGGGTACCCGTGCTGATCGGTGGCACCGGGTGCCGTGGCAATCCGTCGGCGCCGCAACCGCTGAACCGACGACCGGCTGAGCCGGGGAGCTGAACCCACCGCATGATTGAAACAAAAACGCTCGAGCCTGCCGCCGTGCGGCTGGATGTGTGGCTGTGGGCCGCACGCTTCTTCAAGACCCGCAGCCTGGCCAAGCAGGCGGTGGAAACAGGCAAGGTGGACGTGGCCGGGCAGCGCCCGAAGTCCTCGCGCGCCGTGCGCGTGGGCGAGCAGCTGCAGATCAGCCGCGGCGACGAAGTCTATGACGTGCAGGTGCGCGGATTGAGCGACCTGCGTGGCCCGGCGCCGGTGGCGCAGCAACTGTATGAGGAAAGCGAAGCCTCCCGCGCGCGCCGCGCCGAGCTGCGCGCGCAGCGTGCGGCCGCGAAGAATGGCTACCAGCCGCCGGAGCACCGCCCCGACAAACGCGCGCGGCGGTTGATCCGCGCGCTGGGCGATATCGACGCGATCTGAAGGAACGTACCCACCAACGGTGGGTACCTACCGACGAACCGACCCGATTGACGCGGGTAGCGCACGACCGTTGGTCGTGCGCCATGCAGATCCGCATCACCGGTGCAGGTCGTACCGGTCCAGCTCCATCACCCGTGCCCAGGCGGCAACGAAGTCGTGCACGAACTTCTTCTCGCCATCGGCGCTGGCATACACCTCGGCCACCGCACGCAGCACCGAGTTGGAGCCGAAGACCAAGTCGGCACGGCTGCCGGTCCAGCGCTTGCCGCCGCCGTTGCGGTCGACGCCCTCGTAACCATCGCCGCTGGCCTTCCACTGCGTGCGCATGTCCAGCAGGTTGACGAAGAAGTCGTTGCTCAGGGTACCCGGGCGATCGGTCAGCACGCCCTGGGTGTTGCCGTCCACGTTCGCACCCAGCACGCGCAGCCCGCCCACCAGCGCGGTCAGCTCCGGCCCGGTCAGGGTCAGCAGCTGCGCCTTGTCGATCAGCAGTGCCTCGGCCGGCACGCTGTAGCGGCCCTTCACGTAGTTGCGGAAGCCATCGGCATACGGCTCCAGCACTGCAAACGATTCGACGTCGGTCTGGTCCTGGCTGGCATCGGTACGCCCCGGGGTGAACGGCACGCTGATGTCATGGCCACCGGCCTTGGCGGCCTGCTCCACGCCGACATTGCCGGCCAGCACGATCAGATCGGCCAGCGACACCTGCGCGCCACCCTCACCCGTGAAGCCGGTCTGGATCTGCTCCAGCGCTGCCAGCACCTTGGCCAGCTGTCTGGGCTGGTTCACTGCCCAGTCCTTCTGCGGGGCCAGGCGGATGCGCGCGCCGTTGGCACCACCGCGTTTATCCGAACCGCGGAAGGTGGAGGCCGAGGCCCAAGCTGTCGAGACCAGCTCGGCCACGCTCAACCCGGCAGCCGCGATCTGCTGCTTCAGTGCGGCCACGTCGCCCGCGCTGACCTGCGTCTTCGGCGCGTCCGGCACCGGGTCCTGCCAGATGAAGGTTTCGGCCGGTACTTCCGGACCCAGATAGCGGGCACGCGGCCCCATGTCGCGATGGGTCAGCTTGAACCATGCACGCGCGAAGGCATCGGCGAACAGCTGCGGATTTTCCAGGAAGCGCCGTGAGATCTTTTCATAGGCCGGATCCATGCGCAGCGACAGGTCGGTGGTGAGCATGGTCGGGCGGTGCTTCTTCGACGGGTCGTGCGCGTCGGGAATTACGGCATCGGCGTTCTTGGCCACCCACTGGTGGGCGCCGGCCGGGCTCTTGGTCAGTTCCCATTCGTTGCCGAACAGGATCTCAAAGAAGTCGTGGCTCCACTGCGCCGGGGTGCGCGTCCAGGTCACTTCCAGGCCGCTGGTGATGGTGTCGCCGCCCTTGCCGCTGCGGAACCTGTTGGCCCAGCCCAGGCCCTGGTGTTCAAGGCCAGCCGCTTCGGGTTCCACGTCCACGTTGTCGGCCGGGCCGGCGCCGTGGGTCTTGCCGAAGCTGTGGCCACCGGCGATCAGGGCCACGGTTTCCTCGTCATCCATGGCCATGCGGCCGAAGGTGTCGCGGATGTCGATGGCGGCCTTGACCGGGTCCGGGTTGCCATCCGGGCCTTCGGGGTTCACGTAGATCAGGCCCATCTGCACGGCGGCCAGCGGATTTTCGAGGTTGCGCGAGTGGATGTCACCGTCGGCGTCGTCATCGGACACCAGCACGCCATGGTCTTCGACCACGCCTTCGGAGCCGTGCGCGTAGCGCACATCGCCGCCCAGCCAGGTGGTTTCGCGGCCCCAGTACACGTCCTGGTCCGGTTCCCAGGTATCGGGGCGGCCGCCGGCAAAGCCGAGCGTCTTGAAGCCCATCGATTCCAATGCGACGTTGCCGGTGAGGATCAGCAGGTCGGCCCAGGAAATGGCCTGGCCGTACTTCTGCTTGATCGGCCACAGCAGGCGGCGCGCCTTGTCCAGGCTGACGTTGTCCGGCCAGCTGTTGAGCGGAGCGAAGCGCTGCTGGCCCCGGCCGCCGCCGCCGCGACCGTCACCGATGCGGTAGGTGCCGGCGCTGTGCCAGGCCATGCGCACGAACAGGCCACCGTAGTGGCCGAAGTCGGCCGGCCACCAGTCCTGCGAATCGGTCATCAGCGCGGTGAGGTCGGCCTTGAGCGCGGCGTAGTCCAGCTTGGAGAACGCCTGGGCGTAATCGAAGTCAGCGCCCAGTGGGTGCGACCGCGAGGAGTGCTGGTTGAGCAGGTCCACGCGGAGCTGGTTGGGCCACCAGTCGCGGTTGGTGGTGGCATCGCCGACAAGGGCGTGGTTGAACGGGCACTTCGCTTCGCTTTTCATGGGTAGCACCTGTGGACTGGCGAATGTGGAATGGGCCCCGCGTGAAGACGCGAGGGCAGCCCGACTACCCTATGCGCCCTTCTGCGGTTGGTAAATTCAATTGAATTGACCGAATTGATAGGGATGGACTATCGATGGGCGACGGTCATGAGGCAGGCGCCCGGGCAGGTCAGCGCTTGCCGAGAATGCCCATGACATCGCCGAGGCCGAATTGGCCGTCGCCATCCTGGTCGAACGCGTTGAGCAGGCCGCCAATGCCCCCGGCAGCCGCCAGTGGTGCTTCGGCGCCCAGCGCTTGGCCGAGCTCGTTTGCGTTGCCCTGCTGGGCAAACCGCTGGGCGAGGAACGACATGACAATGGGCGCAAGGATTGCCAACAGCTGGCCGGCGCGGCCACTGTCGAGGCCGGTCTTGTTGCCCAGCACCTGGGCCGCCTGATTGGTCTGGCCGCCAAAAACGTGGCCGAGGATGCCCGCGCCGTTGGTGGCCGCACCTCCGCCGCCGCCGCCCAGCACGGCCCCCAGGATTCCGCCGAGGTCGAAACCACCGCCGCTGCCGCCGAGATGATCTTTCTGGAGCGCATTGAGCAGCGACTGCGCGCCCTGCGGCTGGCTGGCGTTGCTGCCCAGCGCGCCCATCAACAGGGGCAGGGCGGCGCTGACCGCCTGGGTGGCCTGGTTGGGGTCCAGGCCGAGCTGCCGGGAGACCTGCTGGACGCCAGTGCCCTGCAACTGCGAGAAAAGGGATGCGGTGAGCGAATTCGTGTTCACGATCGACTCCTTCGACCCGGGATGGGACCGGCGGAGCATAACGCCGCGTGCACGAAGGGAATGCGAAGGCTTCACGCGCCCGGCCGCGCCGGTCGCCCGATCAACGGTCGGGCGCAACCGCAGATTCGGCCCACCCGACCCCCGCGAACCCGGTAGGTCACGACCGTTGGTCGTGACCGGCGCCAACTACACCAGCGCTTTAAGCCGGTACAGCGCCTCCAGCGCCTGCTTCGGGGTCAGCTCATCCGGATCAAGCGCCGCCAACGCCTCCTGCGCCTTGCTGGAGGGCGTGGTGAACAGCCCGAACTGCTGGGGCGCATCCAGCGCCTGGGGCGCCATGGTGGCCGCCACGGTCTCGCCGCCGCGCTGCTCCAGCTCAGCCAGCCGGCGCCGGGCCTGGGCCACCGTGGCGCGGGGCAGGCCGGCCAGGGCGGCCACCTGCAGCCCGAAGCTGCGGTTGGCCGGGCCGTCCTTCACCGCGTGCATGAACACCAGTGTTTCGCCGTGCTCCACCGCGTCAAGGTGCACGTTGGCGATGCCGCTGGTGCCGCCTTGATGCTGCTCGTCGGCCAGCGCGGTGAGCTCGAAGTAGTGGGTGGCAAACAGCGTGTAGCAGCGGTTCTCGTACGCCAGGTGGCGGGCCACCGCATCGGCCAGGGCCAGGCCGTCGTAGGTGGAGGTGCCGCGGCCGATCTCGTCCATCAACACCAGCGACTGTGCCGTGGCGTGGTGCAGGATGTAGCTGGTCTCGCTCATCTCGACCATGAAGGTCGATTGCCCGCGCGCCAGGTCGTCTCCGGCGCCGATGCGGGTCAGGATACGGTCGATCGGGCCGATCACCGCGCGGCTGGCCGGCACGAAGCTGCCGATGTGGGCCAGCAGCACGATCAGCGCGTTCTGCCGCATGTAGGTGGATTTACCGCCCATGTTCGGGCCGGTGATCACCAGCATGCGACGGTCCGGATGCAGGTCCAGGTCGTTGGGTTCGAACGGCTGCTCGCGCACCGCTTCCACCACCGGGTGGCGGCCGCGCTCGATGCGCAGGCACGGGGCGGTGTCCAACTCCGGGCGCGCCCAGTCCAGCGCCTGCGCGCGTTCGGCGAAGCCGGCCAGCACGTCCAGTTCGCTGAGCGCGGCGGCGCACTGCTTGAGCGGTTCCAGCTCGCCCGCCAGCGTATCAAGCAGCTGTTCGTACAGCAGCTTTTCGCGTGACAGCGAACGTTCCCGCGCGGACAGTACCTTGTCTTCGAACGTTTTCAGTTCTTCCGTGATGTAGCGCTCGGCATTGGTCAGGGTCTGGCGGCGGGTGTAATGCACGGGCGCCCTGTCGCTCTGGCCCTTGCTGATTTCGATGTAGTAGCCGTGCACGCGGTTGTAGCCCACCTTCAGCGTGGCGATGCCGCTGCTGGCACGTTCGCGCTGCTCCAGGTCGATCAGGAACTGATCGGCATGGGTCGACAGTCGGCGCAGCTCGTCCAACTCGGCGTCGTAGCCTTCGGCGATCACGCCGCCGTCGCTGAGCTTCATCGGCGGCGAAGGGGCGATGGCCGAGGCCAGCAGGTGTGCGCATTCGTCGTGCGAGCCCAGAGACTCGCGCAGTGTCACCAGGCGCGGGGAGTCCAGCGGCGCCAGCACCGCACGTACGTCCGGCAGCAGGCCCAGGCCATCACGCAGCGTGGAGAAATCGCGCGGGCGCGCCGAACGCAGCGCCACCCGGGTGAGAATGCGTTCCAGATCGCCCAGCGCCCGGAACGCGTCGCGCAGATCGCTGTCCGCGCCGCGGTCGATCAGCGTGGCCACCGCATCGTGGCGCTGCACCAGAACCTCGCGCAGGCGCAACGGGCGATGCAGCCAGCGGCGCAACAGGCGGCCGCCCATGGGAGTGACGGTGGTATCGAGCACCCCCAGCAGCGTGTTGCGGGTATCGCCGTCCACGCGCGTATCCAGCTCGAGATGGCGGCGGGTGGCCGCGTTCATCGCGATCGCCTCGCTCGCCGTTTCGATTGAAATCGAGGTCAGGTGCGGCAGGCGCTGTTTCTGGGTTTCTTCGACATACCCCAGCAGGGCGCCG
Organism: Stenotrophomonas sp. NPDC047960; assembly: GCF_043204395.1. Lineage (NCBI taxonomy): Bacteria > Pseudomonadati > Pseudomonadota > Gammaproteobacteria > Lysobacterales > Lysobacteraceae > Stenotrophomonas > Stenotrophomonas sp. NPDC047960. The sequence continues at coordinate 440,976 of NZ_JBIDBX010000001.1, forward strand.
GCCGCAGCGGTGGCGCGTGGCTTATCGTCGATGCCGAAGCCGGTCAGGTCATGCAGCTTGAAGAACGCGAGCAGCTGGCGGCGACCGCTGTCGGCATCGAACAGCCAGGGTGCGCGGCGGCGGATGCCGCTGCGCTGCTTGAGGAATTCCGGCCAGTTCTCTTCATCCGGCACCAGCAGCTCGGCCGGCTCAAGTCGGGCCAGCTCGGCTTCCAGCGCGTCGTCGGAATCGACCTCGTTGACCAGGAAACGGCCGCCGGCCAGGTCGGCCCAGGCCATGCCGTAACCGTGCTTTCCGCGCGACAGCGCCATCAGCAGGGTATCGCGGCGCTCATCCAGCAGCGCCTCATCGGTGACGGTACCGGGGGTGACGATGCGCACCACCTTGCGCTCGACCAGGCCCTTGGCCAGCGCCGGATCGCCGATCTGCTCGCAGATGGCCACCGACTCGCCCAGCGCTACCAGCCGCGCCAGGTAGCCCTCGTAGGCATGCACCGGAACGCCGGCCATCGGGATCGGCGCGCCACCGGAGCTGCCGCGCTGGGTCAGAGTGATATCCAGCAGCCGGGCCGCTTTGCGGGCGTCGTCGTAGAACAGCTCGTAGAAGTCGCCCATGCGGAAGAACAGCAGCAGGTCCGGATAGCCAGCCTTGGCGGCAAAGAACTGCTTCATCAACGGTGTGTGTTCAGGGGGCTTCTGGGTCACGCGGGGTCCATCGGTGGCGGGGCCTTGGGCAGGCCGGACTCCCCATTGTAGGGGAGGGCCGCAGCTGCGGCTGCGGCCTGCGCACCTAAACGGTTGGCTGACTGAAGGGTAGGGTCGGTCGCAAGACGACTGCCGATGGTAAATCCACGCCCGGTAACGCATGACCTTGAACGGAACCGTTCCTCCGGTCGCGTCCATGCGCCACCGCGCGTTGCTCGTCTACGAGCAGTCGTTTGGGAATCGACCCTACCCATCGGGGCCCTTCGGCCAGGGAGGCTCAGCGACCTTCCAGCTGGATTCGGGGATGCGCCGCAAAAATCTCCATGACAATCTGGAAGTAGGTCTGGCCTTCGCCGGCATCGAGCGCCTCGAGCTGAGCGGCGATCGTGCGTACGTTGAACGTGCCTTCTGCATCCAGCTTCGCCTGCAGCCATGCGCGGGTGGTCTCCCCTCCCAGCGCGCTGCGGGTGTGCTCGATGTCCTGCCAGATGACCGTCGCGCTTTCGTGCCCGGCCAATACGCCATAGCCGCCGTACAACATGTCATCCAGTGCATCCAGGCTGTGCCCGAGCTCCCAATCCTCGTTGGCCATGAAGACCCGGTTGATCTCGGCGTAGAAGCTGGGGATGTCAGTTACCGCACTGCCTTGCAGCACCAGTACCAGTGGATCGGTGGTGGCCATTCAGTCCTTTCCCTCTATTCCTGGTCAGCACACGACTCTAGCAGTGGCACCCACCCGTCGAATCGCGGCGGCGTCGGGCATGTATATGGGAATTGCCAACGGTTATTTAAATGCGGCGATGCGACATGAAAGAGTGGGCTTCCATTCACGGACTACTCCGGAGGCCGTTCGCCCATGTCCATCGCACGCTGCACGACGCCGTTCAAGGTAATCGGCACCACCGCATTGTGCGCCATGCTGCTGCTGGCGCCGCTGGTTTCCTCGGCTGAGGACCAGGCCTCGCCGCTGCGCACTTACCTCGCAGCCAAGCGCGACGCCATCGAAGCCCAGTCGGCCAGGCCCGGCACGCCTACCGTGATCCATGCCAAGGTCACCGCCGAAAGCCGCTCCGGCGTTCGCCGCCTGCGCATCGGGCCCACCGGCGAATTCCAGTACATCAGCGACAGTGGCCGCAACTACGCCGGCTACAACCTTGGCGCGGGCTCCTGGGATTCGCTGGTAGGAACGCTGGCCAGCGCGGTGGCGGATGAGTACATCGTGCAGGCGGCGGTGCAGGGTGTGCCGCTGGATGGCCTGGACGTGGTGTTCACCAGCATCCCCGAGCGCAAGAGCGAGACCCTCGCTTACCCCAACAATCTCTCCTATGTGGCCTATATCAATTCGCCGGCCACCGATGCGCAGCTGCAGGCGCTCAAGCGGGCGGTGCATGAGAACTCCTCGGCCATCGACCTGGTCACCCGTCCGCAACAAGTCAGCCATGCGGATGTGGAGTACATCCACAGCGCGGCCGAGCGTGATCCGAAGTTGCCGCCGGGCCTGCGCGACTTCATCACCGAGGAGAAGCGCCCGGCCGTGCTGGCCCGGCAGGTGAAGCCCGGTGCGGGCAAAGCCAGGCCGGCCGAGCCGGACACCCTGGTTGCCCGCGCCCACGTTGAGCCGCGAACCGGGCTGCGTCGGGTGTTCCTGGGCAGGGACGGTTACCACCAGCAGCTGCACGACAGCGCGCCGGGACTGCTGGGCTACGGCCTTGCCCCGACGGTTGAGGAACACCTGCTCGGCGTGACGGGTACCTGCCTGACCCACATCTTTGAAGTGCAGGCTGCGTCGCGCAATGTGCTGCTGGATTCGCTGGAGCTGACCGTGGAGGGTCAGGTGAGCCCGCGCTTCGGCAGCAACGTGCGCTCGCCGGCACGGTACAGCGACATCCGTTACAAGGTGCGGATTGAATCGCCGGCCTCGGAGCAGGAGATCGATGCGCTGCGCCAGTCGGTGGAGGCGACCTGCCCGCTGTACAACCTGGTCAAGGACGAGCAGAAGCTGGAAGGCAGCATCGTGCGAGGCGCATATGCGGAAGCCACGCGCTAAGCGCAGTCATCTGGCGCTCGCCCTGTGCACGCTGCTTGCGCCGACCGGGGCGGCGGAGGCCGCCGATCCGGCAGAAGCGGCTGAAGAAGCGGCTGCGACGGGATCACAGACGCCGGGTTCCAACGCGCGCACGCTGGACAAGGTCTCCGTGCTCGGCTCGCAGATCGCCGGCGGCGGCGCGCAGGCGGCACTGCCGGTGGTGGCTGTGGACCGCGAGCAGATGGATGCCACCCTTGCCACCAACGGCAACGAGCTGTTCCGCAGCCTGCCGCAGTTCGGTGATGTGGCCATTACGGAAAAGGGCACCACCAACGCAGGCCGGAACTCCAACGTCGCACGCGGTGACGTGGGCTCCATCAACCTGCGCAATCTGGGGTCGAAGTACACGCTGCTGCTGGTCAACGGCCGCCGCACCGTGCAGCACCCGATCAGCAACAGCGGCGATGACACCACCTACAACGCCAACGCCATTCCGGTCTTCGGCCTGGAGCGGGTCAACCTGCTGCTGGATGGCGCGGCGTCCATCTACGGTTCCGATGCGGTGGCCGGCGTGGTCGACCTGGTGATGCCGAGCAATCTGGCAGATGGCGGCGGCGTGCGGCTCAACTACGGCAAGGTAGCCGATGGCCACCGCGAAGAGGTATCGCTGGACGGGTACTTCGGCAGCGATTTCAGCGAAGGGCGCGGCAACCTGTCGGTGCTTTATGGCTTCTCCAGGCGGACCTCGCAGCTCAATTCCGATGCCTGGTTCACCGCCACCGACGGCCGCCGCCCAGTGGGCGATGGCACCAGCGTGCCGGATCCGAACGGCACCACCGGGTTCAGCACCCGAACGCCGTGGGGCCATTTCGATACCTATACCGGCAGCCGCCGCACCGGCAGCTGGTACGTCAGTCCCACCACCGGTGCGTTGACCTCGGGCACGGTGCCCACGCGCTATCACTACGATTCGGCGGCCGAGCCGGGGATCACCACGTCGCCGGCCATCCGCAAGGGCAACGTGTTTGCCACCGGCCGTTTCGATGTCAACGACAGTCTGCAGCTGTTCGGTGAGCTGGGCTATTACCGCGCCTCCTCCGAGTCGTGGGTAAGCAGCGAATCGGGCTTTGGCGGTGATGGCTTCCTGCTGCACATCCGCCCGGATGCGTACTGGGTTCCGCAAGCACTGCGCGGTGCCGATGCGATCCGGCTGCTCAACTACCAGTTCGCCGATTCCGGCATCCGCCGGGTCAAGGTCGACAACGACCAGTCGCGGGTGCTGCTGGGGGTGCGCGGCTGGACCGAGGGCGGCTGGAACTGGGAAACCGCGTTGCTGTACTCACGCGCGCGCAGCACCGATACGCAGCAGGGCGGGCTGACCGATGCCTTCATTGAAGCGGTGAACCGCACCGACGCCAGCGCCTACAACCCGTTCAGCGGCGGCGACCCCGCCAGCATCCGGGTAGGGGATGCCACGCCTTACGATACCTCGTCATTCATTGGCGAGGCGACCCGCGAAGGCACCACGGAACTGGCGCTGTGGGACTTCAAGGTGAACCGTCCCGACCTGCTGACCTGGTACGCCGGCGACATCGGCATGGCGGCAGGGGTGGAGTACCGCTATGAAAGCCGCCGGGACGACCGCGACGAGAACATCGACGGCAGCAATCCTTATGCCGACTGGTACACCGGCACGGTGGCGGCCAGCAACTTCTTTACCCACAGCCCACGGCCGGACGTGCGCGGCAGCCGCAACGTCAAATCGGCGCTGATCGAGTTCGCGGTGCCACTGGTGTCCCCGGCGCAGGGTATTCCGCTGGTGCAGTCGCTGGACCTGCAGATCGCCGGCCGCTGGGAGGATTACAGCGATGCCGGCAAGGTCGGCAAGCCGAAACTGGCGGCGGCCTGGAAGGTGGTGGACAGCCTGCTGCTGCGCGGCTCGGTGAGTGGCGGTTTCCGTGCCCCCGGGCTGGAGCTGGTCAACTCACCCCCGACCTATGGCTTTGGCTTCAACAACGACGCGGTCCGCTGCCATGCGTTGGTCACCAAGGGCGCGCAGCCGGATTACAGCGCCTGCTTGAATGCCTTCAGCAGCGGCTCGTCGGTGAAGCCCTCGGTGAGTTCCGTGACCTCTTACGGCGACGACGTCAAGCCGGAAACCACCCGGCAATCGTCGTGGGGCGTGGTGTTCGAGCCGCAGTTCCTGCCCGCAGGGCTGGGGGCGATCAGCCTGAGCGTGGATGCGTGGCGGGTGAAGGTGGAGAACCCCATCAGCACCATGGGCGAGGAACTGCTGTATGACGCCTACCTGCGCGTGGTGGAAGGCAGCAGCAACCCGAACGTGGTGCGGGCGGAGGTGACGGCGGAGGATGTCGCGCAGTTCGAAGGCTCCGGCCTGGCGCCGGCGGGCGTAGTGACGCACATCTACAACCGCTACCAGAATCGCCGGCCGCTCACCGCATCGGGCGTGGACTACAACCTCGGCTGGCGGCTGCCGGAAACGTCGTGGGGCAACTTCTCGCTGCAGATCAGTGCCAGCCAGCTCAAGGAATACACCCAACAGAAACCGGCCGAGATACAGCAGGTGGCCGCGGCCATCGCCAGCGGGCAGCTGAACATCCTCGTGCCCGACCTGGGGGCGGCCAACGAGGTGGGCATCAACGGCGCGAAGCCGGAATGGCGGGCCAGCGCGACCTTGATCTGGAACCTCCAGGACTGGACGGTGCGCCTGCGCGATGACTACATCGACAGCGTGACCGCTGGCGCTTATGCCGATCGCACACCGTTCGTGGTCGGTTCCACGCAACGCTGGGCGTTGTCGGTGAGGAAGGCGTTCACACGGGGTCGGCTCAGTGGCACCGCAGTGGAAGTGGGCGCGCGAAACCTGTTCGACAAGGAGCCACCGCTGAGCGCCACCGGCAACTACCTGAGCGCGCTGCACGAATCCTACGGACGCTACCTCCACCTCGGTATTTCGAAGACCTGGTGAACATCATGAAGACGCACGCAATCGTTTCGCTGTTCGTGGTCACCCTGCTCGCTACCGCATGCACTGCGCAGGGCGAGTCGACCGGGGTGCCGTCCGCGTCCGCAGCCGCGGCCGCTGCGCTGCATTTCCAGGACGAACACACCCAGTGGGTGCGCCAACGCAGCGCGGACCTGGGTAAACCTGACGGCTGGACCAGCCTGATCGGGCTGCACTGGATCGAATCAGGCAAGCGCAGCGTGGGAGGCGGCCCCGACAACGCCATCCGCCTGTCCATCGCGCCGGCTCGACTGGGCGAGGTGGAGCAGCGCGCCGATGGCCTGTACTTCCAGGTCGCCGCAGGCGTGCCGGTCACCGTTGATGGCAAGCCGGTGCAGGGCGATGTGCGCCTGGATCCGGAGGGAGCGGGCGGTGGAACAAAGCTGGTCTATGACGAGGGCCGGGGCCAGATCACCGCGATCAAGCGCGGTCAGCGCCTTGCCCTGCGGGTGCGCCACGCCGACGCGCCGGCACGCCGGGACTTCGCGGGCGTGGACTTCTTTCCGGCAGATGAAGGCTGGCGCGTAAAGGCCCGGTTCGTTGCGCACCCGGCCGGCAAGACCCTGCCCATCGTGAACGTGCTCGGCGAGGTCGCCGACAATCCCAACCCGGGCTATGTGGTGTTCGAGAAGGAGGGGCACGAGTGGCGACTGGAGGCACTGGGCGACCCGGCCAAAGGCCTGAACCTGATGTTCCAGGACCAGAGCACCGGCCGGCTTACCTACGGGGTGGGGCGCTACCTGCGCACGGATCCCGTCGCGGCGGATGGAACGGTGAACATCGATTTCAACCGCGCCCACAACCCGCCCTGTGCATACACCGAGTTCGCTACCTGCCCCCTGCCGCCGCCGGAAAACCGATTGGTCCTGCAGGGCGCTGACGGTGCACGCACGCGACTGGCGGTGCTTGCCGGTGAGAAAACCTACCGAAGCAGCACGCATTGATCCACTCTCCGCCGATGGCTGCCGGCTGAACAGGATGGATGCTCTTGACGCAACGTGGACGCCAATTCACCGTGCGTTTTCAGCGGCAGGGCAACACTGGCATCCAGCAATTCCTACAGGAGCCGACCATGCAGACCTCGATTCGCGTTTTGTGCCTTGGCACGCTGATGGCCGCCGCGTCGGTCGCATCCGCCCAGAGCTACGGCCCCCGGGATGAAGGCCGGCGCTTCAACGACGGCAGCAAGGTGGTATGCAAGAACGTCGAAGTGCAGCGCAACAGCCGCGACCCGAACCGCATTGCCGGCACTGCGACAGGCGCCATCGTTGGTGGTCTGCTCGGCAACCAGGTGGGCGGCGGCAACGGCAAGAAGGTCGCTACGGTGGCGGGCGCGGTCGCGGGTGGCGCGGCGGGTCGTCACATCCAGGGCAACCAGCAGCAGAAGAAGGGTGACCGCGTGGTTGAACGCCGCTGCGAACGCGTTTACCGCTGATACCTGCTGCGGCATGAGGATCAGGAAGGGGCCGGCTGCTGCCGGCCTCTTTTTTTTTCACGCCAGATAAACGCCTGCAGGATGATCGTTTGCCGGCAAATCGGGGGATTTGATCGTGCAGGCGCGAAGGCGTCCACAGGGATGGTCGTTGCGGCTGCGCTGGGGAACCCTCGATGCGTATCGTGCGATGGCTTGTCTGCGTTTCCGCACTGTGTGCCCTGCCGTTGCCGGGGCTGGGGCAGCCCGCCGACGGGGCACTGTTGGCGCAGGCCCCGGGCTGCGGACAGACCTCGACCCGGCCCTACGGCGGCTACATCCTGCCCGGCTGGGATGCGGCGGCGCCGAAGGCGATGGTCATCGCCTCCGACAGTCAATACCCCAGAACCCTGAACAGCGGCGATGATCCCGCCGGCTCATCGGCAGCCTTGAGGCGGGTGTTCACCGATATCGCTGCCTACCGGCAGAGTGTCGGGGGAGCGGTACCCACGAGCCTCAACGGCGATTTGACGGAGTTCGCTCATGGCGATGAGCGCGGTGCCGTCCAGGCCCTGTTTCCGCTCCTGCAGACAGGTGCAGGTGCGCCACTGTTCCTGCCGGGTCTGGGAAATCACGACTATGGCAACAACGTGGGAGATTGCGCCAATAATGGCTGTGCGCGCGACGCCGTCTGTGACCACCTGTACTGGGTGGGGGAAATACGTCCACGAACCCAGGACTACTACTATGCCGAGCCGCTGCACGAGGGGAGCTTCTCGTACATGGTCTACAGCGGCGGCATTGCGCTGATACAGCTCAACGACTCTCCGCTGTACATCCGAAGCTTCGAGACCGGTGGCTACCCCACGGACCCGAAGCGCGAATTCAGGGTCAACCGTTCGCTGCAATGGCTCGAGGGCGCGTTGCGCATGGCGCGCCAGGACAACAAGCGCATTTTCATCAACCTCCACAAGCGCAATGGATGGCCGTCGGGCGATGCGGCACGCTTCAGGCAACTCATCGAATCCTATGGTGTCCAGGCTGCATTCGCCGGGCACCTGCATGAAGAACTTGGCCTGGCGGAGGGCACTTCGGGTAATTTCGGGTCGGTGCCGGTGTTCCAGAGCGGTGCACTGCTGAAGGAGAGCTACCTGATCGTCGAGTTCGCCGATGCTCCGTCGCGGTTCATCGTCTTCCGGGTCAACCCCGGGGAAGGGCATGCAAGGAAGGAGAAAATCGGGGAATACCCGTTCGTGGCACCCCCCGAGCTGCCCGCGATCGACTTTTCAGACGCGGAAATTGTGCTCTACAAAGGCAACGGCGCCTCCCAGGCGGTGATATGCCGCAGGTCACTGCCGCTCGGCGCCTTCAACATGGGCGGCAGCTCCGGCTGCGCCAATGATGACACGCGCTCTCTGAGGATTCTCAAGGCGAAGAAAGGCACCATGATCCGGCTGTTTGGAGCCTACAACCACACCAAGAGCGAAGGGTATGCGTTCATCTACGTAAAACGCGACATCCTCCTGCCGCAGACTGTCAGCACTTTCGATACCAGCAGGGACACCGAAAGCTGGCGGCTGGTCAGGTTTGGGGGCGGCCAGCTGGATGGAAAGGTCTCCAGCATGTCGATGTTCAAGGATCACAATGCCGGCAACAGCGAGATGACGCTGTTCGAGGACAACAACCTGGGCGGAGATGTTCTGTGCACCAAGCCCATTGCCCACGACGTCCGCTTCAACATGGGCTCAGGCGGCGGCGAGGGCTGTGACGACGACGAAGCGCGGTCGGGCGCCTGGTTCAAGGTCAAGGCGGGCATGGAGGTGTGCTACTACGCGGCCCCGGATCAGAGCCACCGGCAGGGACACACCTGCATCAATGCCCACCGCGACATGCCGCTGATGGTCATAAACTCGTTCAACAGCGACTACACGGCGCCCGACGGCTCGTACACCATCGGAAGCCACGGCGACATCGATGGCGATATTTCCAGCATGTGGGCGGAGAACCTGTTCCCGTATCCGCCGCGCAATACCACGCGGGGCTGCAGTCGCACGTTGACGAGGTCGTACAAGAGCTTCATCGGTTCGGGATGGAATGCCAATGCGCCGACCTGGCTCGTGGTGGGCTCGGACACAGAGTATGCGGGGACGCGGCAAGGCCTGCCGCGCGCGAAGTTCGACGATCCGGCCTACGACGCGTTGAAGGCGGTATTCGCTGACATTGGAAGCTTCCGGAAGGCCCGGGGCGTCGACGGTCCGGTCCCGCTGATGATCAACGGTGACAACACCGACGCTGGCCTGGACTATGAGCGGTACTCGATGCAGGCGCTGTATCCCCTGCTTGCGGGGTCGAGGGGAGAGCCCTTGTTCCTGCCCGGCCTGGGCGAGCGTGATTACGACGACAACGTTGACACGTGCTTTGCCGACGGTGATCACGACTGTGTCCGGGACAGCATCTGCGACGTGCTGCAGTGGACCAACGAGGTGTCGCCGGTTACGCGCGACTACCACCATGGAGTACAGGAGAAAGAAGAGGGCATGTACTCGGGAACCCAGCTGCACGAAGGCAGCTATTCCTACATGGTGAACGTCGGCGACATCGCATTGATCCAGTTGAACCTGTCGCCGCTGTACGAGCGCCATGTGTACATTCCCGGAGAATACATGGAGAGCACCCAGTTCCAGGTGCGCAGTTCGCTGCGATGGCTGGAGGGGGCGCTGCGCCTGGCGAGGTCCGGCAACAAATCGATCTTCATCAACATGCACCGGCGCGAAGGGTGGCCGCCCGGAGACACCGAACGGTTCAAGCGCCTGCTCCAGGACTTCGGGGTGCAGGCGGTGTTTGCCGGCCATCGACACGGCGAGCTGGGGTTGGCCGGCGGGTCGGCACCGTCGTTCGGGAACATACCGGTGTTCCAGAGCGGTGCGTTGGCAAATCAAAGCTACCTGATCGTGGAGATGCTCAGGAATGCAGGGCAGTTCGCGGTGTACAAGGTCATGCCCGGGGCCGGGCATGCCAACCGGCAGCTCGTGGGAAAGTACACCCTGAGAAGCGCTCCCCCGATGCCGGAGGTCGACTTCTCCGACGCGTTGATCGCGCTTGACGAGGGAAACGATGGCACGCAGGACGTTGTCTGCCGGATCCCCGTTCCGTTCACCCAGTTCAATCTGCCCGGAGCGCATGGATGCAGCAACGACGAAGCCAGGTCCATGCGCATCCTGAAAGCCCCCGAGGGAACGGTCATTCGTCTGTATGGCAATTGGGACCACAAACCGGACCAGGGATACGCAGCAGTCACGGTGACCAGGGACATTACCCTGCCAGTGACGGTAGGGAGCTTTGATCGCACGGCAACGCACTCGGCTTTCACCGTGGAAAAGCACGGCAGCTCGATCCTCGACGGCAAGGTGTCGAGCATCACGATGGGTGACGTGGACGGCACCCCGTCCGAGCCCTGGGTGGTGTTCTACAAGGGAAATGATGCCGGTGGCGATATCGTGTGCGAGTCGCCGCTTCCTTTTGCAGCGTTCAATCTTCCCGGAACGATCGGTTGCGAGAACGATGACATCCGTTCCATGCGCATTCTGAAGGCGAAGAAGGGCACGATGGTCCGGGTCTTCGGCAACTGGGACCACATGAAGGACCAGGGCTATGCACTCGTCACTGCGATCCGCGACATCCTCGCGCCGGTGCTCATCGGAAGTTTCGAAAGAAGCTACACCGACAGTGATGTCAAGGTGGAGAGCTTTGGCTCGCAGCAGCTGGATGGCAAGATATCCAGCATGGCGACCATGATGGACATGCCGGTTGAGGCCGCGCCTGCGATGGCGCCGCCTCGGGAGCAGCCATGATTCTCATCGCTGGGGCGGGTACCCGGCAATCGTCCGCGCCCCGGTGATGATCATCCGCAGCATCTGCGCGGTCTGCTCGATCATCTCCGGGTCGCGCTCGGGCGGCTGGTCCAGGGCGGTGCCACCCATGGCAAAGACCAGGCGGGTGATGGCCTTGGCCACCAGGTGCGGCTCATGCAACACCGCACCGTTGTCTGCATGGGCCAGCCGGACCAGGTCCACGCACAGCTCTTCTTCGAAGTAGTTCAGTTCCCGCTCGACGGCCTGCTTGAATGCATCCGAGCCGGCGCTGCCTTCGCGGAGCAGGACGTGCAGCAGGCGGTCATCAGCGCGCAGCTGTTCAAAAAACGTTTCCACCGACAGCCGGATGACACTGCGGTCCGACGATGCCGCGCGCTGCCGCGACTCGCCGATGATGGTTCGCAGCGAGCGGCCGGCCAGGTCGATCAGGGCCACGGTCAATTCGTCCATGTCGCGGAACTGGCGGTAGAACGAGTTCGGGGCGATGCCGGCTTCGCGGGCGACCTCGCGCAGACTCAGGGTCGACACGCTGCGGTGCGGGCCGATCAAGGTCAGCGCGGCGGCCAACAGATCCTCGCGTGAGATCGAGGCTTTGCGGGCCGGCAGGGCGTCGTCATGAACGGACAGGTGCGAATCGGGCGGGGTCATCCAGGGGCCAGACGGTCAAGTCCCTGAATCATAGCCGGTCTCGACAATATACAACTGTATACACACCTGTATGCTCGGTCGTATAGTGGCGTCATGAGCGCACTTCCTCGTCCTGCTGCCCGCCGTTCGCCCCTCCCGCCCCGCCCATGGGTGTCCGAGGCGCTTTTTGACTTCTGGGCCGCGCGCGTGCACCCGCTGTGGACCCTGCGCCGGGCACGCGCACGGCTGGTGTCCCGTCATACCGCCAGCGCCGACTCGGTAACCCTCGTCCTGCGTCCGAACCGGCACTTCCGCGGAGTGGCCCCGGGCCAGCACGTGAACCTGGGCGTGGAAGTGGACGGCCGCCGCCTGTCGCGCAGCTACAGCCCGACACTCCTGGATGACGGCTGCCTGGCGATCACCGTCAAGGCGATCACGGGCGGCAAGGTCAGCCAGCACCTGGCGCAGCACGCAGAGGTGGGCGAGGTATTCGAACTGGGCCAGGCCTTCGGTGAGATGACCCTGCCCACGGTGCCCGTCGCGCGCGTCGTGCTGCTGGCTGCTGGCAGCGGGATCACCCCGATGCGTGCGCTGGTGCGCCAGATGGCGACCGTCGGCATGCCGGTGCAGGTGGACCTGGTGTACTGGGCGCAGCAGCGCGGGGCGGTGTGCTTTGGCGATGAGCTGGCCGACGTCGCCGCCCGTCATCCCGGATTCCGCCTGCACCTGGCGCTGACCCGCGATCCGGCTGCCCCGGCCGCGCGCGTGGGCGACTACGATTTCAGCGGGCTGGGCGACCTGTCCAGCGCGCAGGTGATGGTCTGCGGCCCGGGCGGCTTCGTCGAGGCCGCACAGGCGCGCCTGCAGGGGCAGGTGGCGAGGCTGCAGTCCGAAGCCTTCACCCCGCCGGTACTGCCCGATGCGGAGACCGGAACGGTGCGGGTCGAACTGCGCCGCAGCGGCCGCACCCTGGAACTGCCGCGCGGCACCTCGCTGCTGCAGGCGCTGGAAGCCGAAGGGCTGCGCCCGGCCAGCGGCTGCCGCATGGGCATCTGCAATACCTGCGTGTGCGGCAAGGCCACTGGCGTGACCCGCCATACCCTGACCGGCGAGTACGCGGCCGAACCGGCTACGCAAGTGAAGCTGTGCGTGAACAGCGCCAGCACCGACCTGATCCTGGAGCTTTGAGCATGGCTGCCGTACAGAACCGCGTGTTGTCCGCCACCGAACTGGAAGCGTTCGGCAATGAACTCGACGCGTTGCGTGCGCGTCACCTGGAAACGTTGGGTACGGCCGATGCACGCTACATCCGCCGGGTGGTGGCCGGCGTGCGCTGGACCGGTGTGGCCGGCCGCGCGCTGCTGTTCCTGGGCGCATTCGTGCACAGCGTGCTGATCCCGGCCTGGATTGCAGGCGTGGTGCTGCTGGCACTGTCCAAGATCCTGGAGAACATGGAACTGGCGCACAACGTCATCCACGGCCAGTACGACTGGATGGGGGACCCGCAGCTGCAGGGCAGCACCTATGAGTGGGACATCGTGGGTACTGCCGACAACTGGCGCAAGACCCACAACTTCCGCCACCACACCTACACCAACGTGCGCGGGCTGGATGACGACATCGGCTACGGCCTGCTGCGGATCTTCCCCGAACAGCGCTGGCGCCCGTTCTACCTGACCCAGCCGGTGGTGGCGGTGGTGTTCGCGCTGCTGTTCGAATGGGGCATCGCCATCCAGGACCTGCGCGTGGGCCGCTGGTTCGCCGGCAAGATCACGTTCCGCCAGCTGCTGGCGCAGGCGCGCCCGGTCGGGCGCAAGATGGGCAGGCAGATGTTCAAGGACTACCTGCTGTTCCCGGCGCTGGCCGGCCCGTTCTTCCTGCCGGTGCTGCTGGGCAACGTGGTGGCCAACCTGATCCGCAATGTGTGGACCTACGTGGTGATCTTCTGCGGCCACTTCACCGCCGATGCGGAAACCTTCCCGAAGGAATGCGTGCGCGATGAAACCCGTGGCCACTGGTACCTGCGCCAGCTGCGCGGCTCGTCCAACATCGCCGGCGGCAAGGTCATGAACCTGATGACCGGCAACCTGAGCCATCAGATCGAGCACCACTTCTTCCCGGACGTGCCGGCCAACCGTTACGCGGCGATTGCCGTGGAAGTACGTGACATCTGCAGCCGCTATGGGCAGCACTACAACACCGGCTCCATGCCGAAGCAGTTCGGCCAGGTGATGTGGCGGATCGTGCGCCACGCCTTCCCCAGCCGCCCGGCGCGGGTGAAGCCGCTGGTGGTTGCAGAAGCGTAGGGGCACGCCACGCGTGTCCGCGCCGATCAGGCGTCATGAACGCCTGTCAGTCGCTTTGGCCGATGGTGCCTTCGGCCAGCGGCACCCGTGAGCCATCCAGCAGGCCGCGACTGACCGCGCCGTCCTCGATGAACAGCAGTTCGCCGTTCTCGCCGTTCTTGATGCTGCTGTCGATGGCGATGATGCGCCCGCCGTGGAAGCTGCTCACGTGTGGCATCGAGGTATGCCCGACCACGATGCGCTTGAGGTCGAGGTCCTTGAGCAGCGTATCGACCTGGTCGGTATCCATCTGCCCGTCGAAATAGCCACGGAACCAGATCGGGCTGGTCTTACCGTCGAACAGGCGCGCCGTGTCGGGTGCCGCCTTGACCTGGTCTTTGGGCAGCCCGACTGAGGCTTGGTACAGGGTGTTGGTGGCGTCCAGCCCGCGCACCAGGTCCAGGTTCTGCGGCGCGATGCCGCCGTGCAGGAACAGCGTATCGCCGATCTGCAGCATCACCGGGCGAGTGCGTAGCCACTGGCCGATCACCGAGTCTGCGCCGTACAGCGCCGGGTAGCTGCGGCCCAGCAGCTGGGCGCTCTTGAGGTACTTCTGGTTGACGTAGCGCAGGTCGTCGTACAGCACCATGGTTTCATGGTTGCCCAGCACGAAGTGCACCGCGCCGCCGGCCGCAGCGGCCTGCTGCTGCAGGCTGTAGAGCAGCCAGAACGCTTCGGTCACCTGCGGGCCACGGTCGAACACATCGCCGGCCACCACCAGCGTGGCAGGGCCCAGTGACCAGTGGTCGTCGTTGTCGATGACATGATGAGCGCGCAGCAGCTTCACCAGCAGGCCGTACTGACCGTGGATGTCCGACAGCGCCACGATGCGCGGCGTGGCCGGGTACTTCGCGGGGGTGGCCTGTTGTGGCGCCGCCACCGCCAACGGATGCGGGTAGCCGCATTCGGGCAGCACCACGGTACCGGCACCGCGCGCCGGCAGGTCACGCTCGACCACGTGGTCATTGCAGACCCACTGCGCTTGGTGGCCCTTGGGGGTCATGAACACGTAGGGGCCATCGGCGTCCACATGCTCGGCCGGCGCGGGAACCTCGCGGGCGGCGGCAAGCAGGGGAACCAGGACAAGCCCGGCCAGGACCAGGCGGGCGGCAGCGGAGCAGGCACGAAGCGGCATCGGAGACTTCCAGCGGAAGGGGGCAGGCGGCCGTAAGCCGCCCCCTGATGCTAACCGCCGTCAACAGGCGCCGGCATGCGCCATTGGTCAGACCGTCATGCGGAACGTGACTGCGACGACCCACGGTCGTCGCCTACCGCTCAGAAATTGGCCCGCAGGTTGAACAACACGCGCCGCGGCTCGCCCCAGTACCCCGAATTGAAGAACCCGACATTGCGGTAATACACCTTGTCGAACAGGTTGGTCACGGTCACCCCCACGCTCACGTTGTCGGTGATCCGGTACCGCCCCATCAGGTCGAACAGCACATAGCCGCCCTGGCGCATCTTGCCTGTGGCGGTGATCGGGGCCCCGGTCGCGGTGTAGCGTCCGGTCGGGATCGGCTGCATCTGGTAGATCCCGCTCTGCACGCTGAACCCGCCGCCGACCATCCACCTGCCGTGGCGCCAGGTGGTGTTGAAGCGTGCCAGCTGCATGGGGCTGGTGCTGGCGAAGCGGCTGCCGTCCGGGTTGGTGCTGTAGGCGTAGGTGTAGCCGCCGGTCATGCTCCAGGTGTCGGTGATCGAACCTGAGAGTTCGAACTCGGCGCCGTTGGTTTCAATGCCCTTGCTGGCGATGTAGGGCACGCTGCCGTCGGGCAGCACGATGTCGGCCCCGGCCGGATCGCGCGTGGCCACGTTGTCCTGCTTCATGTAGAAGCCGTTGAGCGAGCCGTACAGGCGGCCGCCGAAGAACTCGCCCTTGAAGCCATACTCGTAGTTGCTGCCGGTCACCGGATCCAGCAGCTGGTTGTTGATGTCGCGCAGCGCGGTGGCCTGGAACACATCGGAATAGCTGGCGAACGCGGAGATGTTCGCGCTGAGATCGTAGATGGCACCCAGGTACGGGGTCGGCTCATGCGCGGTGGTGCGCGCGCTGCGTCGGGTGAACACACCGTTGACGTCGAAATTGTCGGTGGTGCTCCTGTAGTCCGAATAGCGCACGCCGGCGATGACCTTGAGCGGGTCGATCGGGTTCAACCGCACCGCAGCGTAGTAGCCGGTTTCGGTGGTGGTGGTCGTGCTGGACGGAATGCCGTAGTTGAACGTGGTCGGCTTGCCGATGTCGCCGTTCCAACTGTAGATGCTGGGGAAGACGGCCACGTTGTACGGGCGCGAGGTGATGCCGGCGCGGATCGTGTCCAGGTCGCGGTCGTAGTGGTTCACGCCCACCACCAGTTCGTGCTGGCGCCCGAGCAGCTGGAACGGGCCCGATGCGTACAGGTCGAAGGCATCTTCGCGGGTTTCGGACACCGAATAGGTATCGGCGATGCGCAGGCCCAGGCCGGTGACCGGGTCGGCCCAGTTGCCGGTGTTGGAGCCGGCCAGCAGCAGGCTGTCGGTGTCGGTGTTGCGGCGGTTGTAGGCCAGGCGACCGCTCCACCCGGCCCCGAACTGCTGCTCCAAGGTGAGGAAGTAGTTGGTGCTTTCGCGGTTCCATTCGTTCCAGCGCGCTGCGGCGCTGTAGGAACGCGGCATCTTCGCGGTGCTGCCATCGCGGAAGAACAGCGGCGAGGCGCTCCAGGCGCCGCCGTCGGATTCGGTCTTGAGGTAATCGATGCCGGCGCGCAGCCGGGTGCTGTCGGTCGGATCGGCTTCGATCACGCCGTACAGGCTGGGCGACGTGTCATGCTGGAAACGTACCCAGCTTTCCTTGTCGGTGTAGGCGCCGACGAAGCGGCCGCGCACCCGGCCACTCCCGGTCAGCGGGCCGGAGACACCCACTTCGCCGCGCTTGTAGTCCCACGAGCCGGCGCTGAGGCTGGTACTGGCCTGGAAGGTGTCGGTCGGGCGCTTGCGCACCATGTTGACCGTGGCCGAGGGATTCCCCGAGCCGGTCACCAGGCCGCTGGCGCCGCGCACGATTTCGATGCGCTCGTAGATCGAGGTGTCGCTGAGGATCGAGTTGCCGCCGGCACCGGTGGTGTAGTTGGTCGGCACGCCATCGAACATGAAGTTGTTGATCGCGAAGCCGCGCGCATTGAACAGGGTGCGGTTGCTGTCATACGACTGCACGGTCACGCCCGGGGTCTGCTGCAGCACTTCGGCGATGGTGATGAGATTGAAATCCTCGATGCGCTGGCGGGTGAACACCGTGAGCGACTGCGGCGTTTCGCGCAGGGTCAACGGCAGCTTGGTGGCGGTGTTGGTGCCGTAAACCTGGTAGCCCTCGGTGCGCTGGGTGACCATCACCTTGTCCAGCTCGGTGGTCTTCGGGATGTCCCCGTCCGGCGTGGCGACCGATTGGGCCTGCGCCAGAAAGGGTGCCGTGGCGGCCAGCGCCAGGCACAGGGCAAGGGTGTTCCGGCGCGGGGCGCCAGCGGTGCGGAAGCGGGACATGGGAAAACCTCGGTAGCAGCGAAGATCAGGAATCGGGCGCGCGCGATGCGGCGGGGCGGGGCGAGGGTCGCGCCGTGGGCGCGATCCGGTAGCTGAGCCAGAGCAGAGGCAGGGCGGCCCCGGCGGCGAGGATGCCGCAGCCGGCAATGACGCCGTAGGCGATACCCCAGGCGCCGATGCTGCAGGCCACGGCGGCGGTCAATGCGACCCAGCCGAGCAGCCGCAGCCGGCGGCGGCGCGCCAGCGCAGGGGCGGCACCGAAGACATCCCGGTGGTGGCGTTCCATGGCCAGCGACAGGCACAGGAAGCCGAGCAGCGACAGCAGCAGCGCAAGCACGGTCATGTGCTGGGCACGGTCACGGTGGCCGCGCTGGCGCGTGGCGCACGCACGCGGCGCGGCACCGGCACATGCCGGTTGACCCTGCGGGCGGCCCACAGCAGGCCCGCACCGATCAGCAGCAGGCCGGCATCCATGCCGCCCTTGGCCAGGTCGCCTGTCGCAAAGGCGGTGAACATGCCGCCGTGCCAGACCGCCACATTGAACACCGGCAGCAGTATGGCGAGCACGCCTGCACAGGCGAGCTGTTCCACCCACGCGCGGCGCGGCAGGCGCAGCGTGGCATGCACCAGGCACAGCGCCCAGGCGGCGAAAAACACGCTGACTTCAGCCTTGGAACGTTGCTCCAGTGCGGTAGGCAGCAACCGGTTGCCCCACAGGAACGCGAGCATCGCCACCGGCAGGCCGGCCACGAAGCCGATGTTCAGGCGCTCCACGATGCGGAAACCCAGGTGCGGGCGGGCGGGATCGGGCAGCTGTTCGCGCCGTTTCACCGTCCACAGCACCAGCCCGGTGGCGACCATCAGCGTGCCGGCCACACCGGACAGGAAGAACAGCCAGCGCATCGCGGTGGGGGCGAAACGCGCGGCGTGCATGCCGATCATGCCGTCGCGGGTGTACACGGTGGCCGAGCGTCGTGGGGCCTCACCCAGCAGCGCGCCGCGGGCATCGAAGCGCAGCGGTTCGCCGCTGTCGGCAATGCGGTCGCCACTGTCGCGGCGCAGGGTGATGCGCATCGCCGCATCGCCGGGCTGGTCGACCACCACGGATGCGGCATGGCCTTCGCCCCACTGGCGTGCGGCCACCGGTAGCAGCGCCGCCAGCGCCGGTGGCGTGGCGGCCTGGCCCAGCGGCTCGACCTTGGCCTCGCGCGGGAACAGCTCGGCGAAGAACGCATCGCGCCCGCCGAAGTTGGCGTCCACCGCCCACGGCATGTACACCGTCATCAGCGTGATCAAGCCGGTGTAGGTGATCATCAGGTGGAACGGCAGCGACAGCACCGCCAGTGCGTTGTGCCCGTCCAGCCAGCTGCGCTGGCCCTTGCCGCGGCGCAGGGTGAAGAAGTCGGCGAAGATCTTCTTGTGGGTGATCACGCCGCTGACGATGGCCACCAGCATGAACATCGTGCAGAAGCAGACGAACCAGCGCGCCCAGATCACCGGCACGTAGTGCAGGTCGAAGTGCAGGCGGTAGAAGAAATCGCCGCCGCGCGTGTCGCGCGCCTGCACCGGGGCGCCGTTGGCATCCAGCGTGGCCTGCCACGGGTTGGGCTGGCCGCGTTTCGGTTCCGGCGCATCCTCGGGCTGCCAGCGCACGGTGGTGGCATTGCTGCGGCTGCCGGGGAGTTCGATGGACCAGCGCGTAGCATCCGGCGCGGTGCGCGCCAGGAAGGCCTGCGCCTGTTCCAAGGCGACGCTTGAGCTGGCCGGAAGGGTCAGTTCCGGCTGCATCCAGCGGGTCAGTTCCACCCGCCAGTAGCTGGCGGTGCCGGCGATGAAGATCAGGTACAGCACCCAGCCGACCACCAGGCCGGACCAGGTGTGCAGCACCGCCTGCGACTGGCGGAAGCCCTGGCTCACGCCACGCTCCCGGCCAGCAGGGTGGACAGTGCCACGCCGACGGCGGCGGCGAGTGCCAGCCCCACTGCCGCGCGCGCGATGCTGCGCGCGGCATAGGCCCAGATCGCGGCCAGGGTGTAGATCACGAACGAGGTCATGGTGGCGGCCAATGCGGCATCGGCGAGGCTGCCGGGCAGCAGGCGCGCCAGTGCGGCAGCCCAGGTGGCCGCAACCGTGTAGCCGCCGATCAGGGCCAGCCCACCACGCGCCCAGAGCACGCCGTTGCCGGCCTTGCGCGGCGATGCGCGGCGTGGGGTGGCACCGGCCGGTACGGTCGGGGACGGGGAGGGCGATTGCGGACGGGGCACGGTGGCGACGGGCTGGAAAGCAATTGAGAATCAATATTATTTGACGCGGACCACCCTGTCGAATCCCTCCATCGAGGGATGCGCCGCCCGGCGGTTTGTGATGCAACGTTATAAACAACGTAATAGTCTCCCCAGCGATCGCCGCAGTAGGCTTTGCCCATTGCACAGGAGCTGTTGCCATGGGTCACGACCACGATCACCTGCCGAGCGAGATCCGCCACGAGAAGCCGTTGTGGTGGGCGCTGGGGCTGACGACCACCTTCCTCATCGTCGAGGTGGTGGGGGCGTTCTGGACCAACAGCCTGGCGCTGTTGTCCGACGCGGCGCACATGGCCACCGACACGCTGGCGCTGATGATCGCGCTGGTGGCGGTGCGGCTGAGCCGGCGTCCGCCGGATGCGCGGCGTACGTATGGGTATGCGCGGCTGGAAGCGCTGGGCGCGATGATCAACGGCGGCATGCTGTTCGTGGTGGCCGGCTACATCCTGTGGGAGGCGGTGGCCCGGTTCCGCCAGCCGCAGGAGATCGCGTCGACCGGGATGCTGGTGATTGCAGCGTTCGGGTTGCTCATCAACCTGATTTCGATGCGGCTGCTGCGTGCGGGCAGTGGCGAAAGCCTCAACGTCAAAGGCGCGTACCTGGAGGTGTGGGCGGACATGCTGGGCTCGGTGGCGGTGATCATCGGCGCGCTGCTGATCCGCTGGACGGGCTGGAAGCCGATTGATCCGATCCTGGCGTTGCTGATCGGGCTGTGGGTGCTGCCGCGCACGTGGGTGCTGATGCGCGAGGCGATCAACGTGCTGCTGGAAGGCGTGCCCAAGGGCATCCAGGTGGAGGCGGTGCGCGCGCGGTTGTGCGCGCATGCGGGCGTGCAGGATGTGCACGATCTGCATGTGTGGGCGCTTGCATCGAGCACGCCGGCGCTGACCGCGCATGTGGTGGTCGCCGAAGGGGTGGATGCGGATGGTCTGCGCCGCCGGCTGGGCACGGCGCTGCATGAGGATTTCGGCATCGATCATGTGACGCTGCAGATCGAGTCGGACCATTGCGGGGATGATTGCGGCGACGGCACGCCGGCGGGTGGCGCGCCACATGGCGCCCATGACCATGCGCATGGACATGATCACCCGGGACACGCGCACGGGCGGACGCACGAGCCGCGCCGCAGCATCCCGGACGCGCAGGGCCATCATGGGCATCCACATCCCTGAACTTGCTGCTGCCGCTACAATGGCGGCCTGCCTTGCCATCCCCTCGGAGAAACCGCAGTGACCCGGAAACTCGTACTGTTGCGCCACGGCCAGAGCCAGTGGAACCTGGACAACCGCTTCACCGGTTGGGTGGATGTGGAACTGACCGAGCAGGGCCGCCGTGAGGCTGCCGCCGCCGGCCGCCTGATGCGCGAGGAGGGGCTTCAGTTCGATGTGGCGCACACGTCGGTGCTGAAGCGGGCGATCCACACGCTGCAGGGCGCGCTGGCCGAGCTGGATCAGGACTGGTTGCCGGTGAGCAAGAGCTGGCGCCTGAACGAGCGTCACTACGGTGGGCTGCAGGGCCTGGACAAGGCCGAGACGGCGGCCAGGCACGGCGAGGACCAGGTCAAGATCTGGCGCCGTTCGTACGACGTCCCGCCGCCGGCGATGGACCGCGAAGACCCGGGCCACCCGATCCACGACCGTCGCTATTCGACGCTGGACCGCAACGCGCTGCCGGGCACGGAGTCGCTGGCGACCACGCTGGACCGCGTGCTGCCGTACTGGTTCGATGCAATCGCGCCGCAGCTGAAGGACGGCAAGACGGTGCTGGTCACCGCGCACGGCAATTCGCTGCGCGCGCTGTACAAGTACCTCAACAACGTCTCGCAGGAAGCCATCCTGGAACTCAACATTCCGACCGGCATTCCGTTGCTGTTCGAGCTCAACGAAGACCTGACCGTGCAGTCGTTCCGCTACCTGGGCGACCCGGAAGCCGCGCGCAAGGCCGCTGAGGCCGTGGCGAACCAAGGCAAAGCAAAATAATTGCCTGGTTGCACGACGTTGTAGAGCCGGGCTCTGCCCGGCTGCTGTTGGATTCCGCGAACAGCCGCGGGCTCAGTGCATCTGCGGTTTGGCGGGACGGTGCGGGTTTGCGGGACACGCCGTGAATCCGTCCATGGAGGCTTGTAGAAAACATCCATGTTTTCTACAGTCCCGCAAACCCGCCCCGTCCCACCTTCGACGAATTGTCGGAGGCCACGGAAGATCAAAACCAGATCATGCGTGCGGCGTAGTGACACGCCATGCGTGTCAGCTCTTCGCATCCGCACACGGAATGCCCGTCGGCCTCCCAGCCCGTAACAACTGATACGCCAACGCTTTACACGCGAAACCAAAGCGCGCCTGTGACCTTTGGCCGGTCCAAGTACAGCCCACCCGCGCTACGCTGCCCGATTGCCTGCATTGCGGGTGATGCTTCCCTGTAGCCGGAGAGTCGAATGAAGTTTTGCAAGCTGGTCCCGCTGGGCCTGACCGTTGCCATCGCCGCGTCGCTGGCGGCCTGTGGCAAGACCGATACCGCGCCGGCCGCCGCCGTGGCCGATGCCAAGCCGGCGTTCGATCTGTCGCAGATCAAGACGCCGCTGATCTCGCTCAACAGCGCTGACCTGGACCCGGCCATCGCCGCGTGTACCGACCTCAACGGGTTCGTCAACAGCAGCTGGCTCAAGGCCAACCCGGTGCCGAACGACCAGACCACCTGGGGCAGCTTCGAGATCCTGCGCGAGCGCTCGCTGGAAGTGCAGCACGCGCTGGTCCAGCAGGCGGCCGCCAGCCAGGCCAAGGCTGGCTCGGTGGAAGCCAAGATCGGCGATATCTGGAAGACCGGTTCGGATGAAGCCAGGATCGAAGCGGCGGGCATCGCGCCGCTGCAGCCGCAGCTGGACAAGATCGCGGCGCTGAACGACACCGCCGCCATCACCCAGTACCTGCGCGACAGCCAGGCGCAGGGTCAGGGCGTGCTGTTCTCGCTGTTCGCCAACGCCGATTACAAGGACTCGGCCAACGTCATCGCCTATGTCGGCCAGGGCGGGCTTGGTCTTCCGGAGAAGGGTTACTACTTCGACGAATCGCAGGCCAAGATCCGCGAGGCCTATGTGGCCTACATCGCGCAGGCGCTGACCCTGTCCGGCGTGGACGCCGCGCAGGCCAAGACCCAGGCGCAGGCGGTGATGGACTTCGAAACCCGCCTGGCCAAGGCCTCGCTGTCGCGCATCGAACTGCGTGACCCGGCCAAGCGCTACAACCCGGTCAGCGCCGCGGAAGCGGACAAGCTCACCCCGAACTTCAGCTGGACCGCGCTGTTCGACACCCTGAAGGTGCCGGCCGCACAGAAATTCTCGCTGGCCCAGCCGGGCTTCTTCAGCGAAGTGGACAAAATGCTTACCGAAGTGCCGGCCTCGACCTGGCAGGCCTACCTGCGCTTCCACACCGTCGATGACGCCGCGCCGTACCTGAGCAGCGCGTTCGAGAAGGCCAACTTCGACTTCTACGGCACCACCCTGCGTGGCCAGAAGGAAATGCAGCCGCGCTGGAAGCGCGTGCTCGAGTCGGTCAACACCTCCATCGGCGAAGGCCTGGGCCAGCTTTATGTTGACGCGGTGTTCCCGGCCGAATCCAAGGAACAGATGCAGCACTTGGTGGAGAACCTCTCGGTGGCACTCAAGGCACGCCTGGAGAAGCTGGAGTGGATGGGCGAAGACACCCGCAAAAAGGCGCTGGAGAAGTGGGCCAGCTTCACCCCGAAGATCGGCTACCCGGACAAGTGGCGCGACTGGTCGGGCTTGGAGACCAACGGTGACAGCTACCTGGGCAACATGCAGGCCGCGCGCGCGTTCAATTACCGCTACATGCTCAACAAGATCGGCAAGCCGGTCGACAAGACCGAGTGGGGCATGACCCCGCAGACGGTGAATGCCTATTACAACGCGACCAAGAACGAGATCGTGTTCCCGGCCGCGATCCTGCAGGCGCCGTTCTTCGACGCCAAGGCCGACCCGGCACTGAACTACGGTGGCATCGGTGCGGTGATCGGCCACGAAATGATGCACGGTTACGATGATTCGGGCAGCCAGTTTGCCGCCAACGGCAACTTCGACAACTGGTGGACCGACAGCGACCGCAAGGCCTTCACTGGCCGCACCGACCAGCTGGTGGCACAGTTCGATGGCTACGAATCGCTGCCGGGCGTGAACGTCAAGGGCAAACTCACCCTGGGTGAGAATATCGGCGACCTGGGCGGCCTGACCGTCGCCTACGATGCATTGCAGATGGCCTTGAAGGAGAACCCGAAGGCCAATGTCGCCGTGGATGGCTACAGCCAGGACCAGCGCTTCTTCATGAATTGGGCCACGGTGTGGCGCCGCAACTTCACCGATGGCGAACTGCGCGTGCGCCTGAACACCGACCCGCATGCGCCGGCGAACTTCCGTGCCAATGGTGCGCCGTCGAACATGCCGGCGTTCGCGCAGGCGTTCGACTGCAAGCCGGGCGACGCGATGGTGCGCCCGGACGACAAGCGTGTGGTGATCTGGTAACGAAAACGGCCCGGCAGCGATGCCGGGCCGTCTCCGTAGCGCCGGCCGTCAGTTCGGCGCCAGGGTTGCCAGAAGTGCCTTGGCCGCGTTGAAACGGTCTTCGGGCAACGGCAGCGGGTGTTTGATCCGCAGCTTGTCCGGGCCGTCCATGGTGTAGAGCTTGGGCTGCTTCTGGATCATCTGGATCACCGCCATCGGGTCGATGGAGGGCTTGGCCTCGAACACGATGCGGCCGCCGTTCTCGCCCAGTTCCAGCTTGCGGATGCCCAGCGCATTGCACTGCAGTTTCAGCTCTGCCACTGCGAACAGGTGCTTGGCGGCATCGGGCAGCAGCCCGAAGCGGTCGATCATCTCCACCTGCAGTTCGCGCAACGCCGTGTTGTCGCGTGCGCTGCTGATGCGTTTGTACAACGTCAGGCGGGTGTGCACGTCGGGCAGGTAGTCGTCCGGGATCAGTGCCGGCACATGCAGTTCGACCTCGGCACCGCGCGCTTCCTCACCCGCATCCAGGTCGGGCAGCTTGCCCAGGCGGATGCTGCGCACCGCGCGTTCGAGCAGTTCGGTGTACAGGCTGAAGCCCACTTCGGCCATCTGCCCGCTCTGGTCCTCGCCCAGCAGTTCGCCGGCACCACGGATCTCAAGGTCGTGGGTGGCCAGGGTGAAGCCGGCGCCGAGTTCGTCCATCGAAGCGATGGCTTCCAGGCGCTTTTCGGCATCGGGGGTCATCGAGCGCTTGTCCGGGACCACCAGGTACGCATAGGCGCGGTGATGCGACCGGCCGACGCGACCGCGCAGCTGATGCAGCTGGGCCAGGCCGAAACGGTCGGCACGATTGATGATGATGGTGTTGGCGTTGGGGATGTCGATGCCCGATTCGATGATCGTGGTCGACAGCAGCACGTTGTAGCGCTGCTTCTGGAAATCCAGCATCACCCGTTCCAGCTCGCGTTCGGGCATCTGCCCGTGGGCAATGCCGATGCGCGCTTCGGGCACCAGTTCGGCCAGGTCGCGCTGCATGCGGCCGATGCTCTCCACGTCGTTGTGCAGGAAGTAAAGCTGGCCGCCACGCGCCAGTTCGCGCTGGAACGCTTCGCGCAGCAGTGCGTTGTCCCAGGCGGTGATGAAGGTCTGCACCGCCAGCCGGTTCGGCGGCGGGGTGGCGATGATTGACAGGTCGCGCAGGCCGGCCATGGCCATGTTGAGCGTGCGCGGAATCGGGGTTGCGGTCAGGGTCAGCAGGTGCACGTTGGCACGCATCGCCTTAAGCGCTTCCTTCTGGCGCACGCCGAAGCGTTGCTCCTCATCCACCACCACCAGGCCCAGGTCCTTGAACTTCACGTCCGGCTGCAGCAGGCGGTGGGTACCGATGATGACGTCGATGGTACCGGCCGCCACCTTCTCCAGTTCGGCCTTGATTTCCTTGGTGCTCTTGAAGCGCGACAGCACTTCCACCTTGAGCGGCCAATCGGCGAAACGGTCGCGGAAATTGCGGTAGTGCTGTTCGGCCAGCAGGGTAGTGGGCACCAGTACCGCAACCTGCTTGCCGGCGCTGGCGGCGGCGAACGCGGCACGCACCGCCACCTCGGTCTTGCCGAAGCCAACGTCGCCGCAGACCACACGGTCCATCGGCTGGCTGCTGGCCAGGTCGCGCAGGGTGGCGTCGATGGCGGCGAGCTGGTCGCCGGTCTCTTCGAACGGGAAGCCGGCCGCGAACGGCTCGTACATTGCCCGGTCCACGTGCAGCGCCAGGCCGGCGCGTGCTCGGCGCCGCGCCTGGATCTCGAGCAGTTCGGCCGCCACGTCGCGGACCTTCTCGGCTGCGCGGCGCTTGGCCTTGCTCCACTGTTCGCCACCCAGCGAATGCAGCGGTGCGGTTTCCGGCGAGGCACCGGAGTAGCGGCTGATCAGGTGCAGCTGGGCCACCGGCACGTACAACCGGTCGCCCTTGGCATATTCGATTTCCAGGAACTCGCCGGGCATGCCGCCGGCATCGAGCACGATCAATCCCCGGTAGCGGCCCACGCCGTGGTCTTCATGGACGATGGGTGCGCCTTCGGTCAGCTCACCCAGGTCGCGGATGATCGCTTCGGGCTCGCGCCCGACACGGCGACTGCGCCGGGTGGTGCCGGCGCGCTCGGGGAACAGCTGCCGTTCGGTCAGGACCGCCAATTGCGGCAGATCCAGTGCGAAGCCGTCTTCCAACGGCGCCACGGTGATGGCAAACCGCTGGCCCGCATCGGCCAGGAAGGTGGGCAGGTCGGCCACCACCGGCGGTTTCAGCTCCGCCGACAGCAGTACTTCCAGCAACGCTTCACGGCGGCCCGGCGAATCGGCCGCGATAAGCACCCGGCCCGGGTAGTGGCCCAGGAACGACTTCAGCGCTTCCCCGGTCGGCGCGTCACGCGCGGCCACCGGCAGCGGCGGCAGCGGCTGGTCGCCGAGCGGCTTTGCTTCGTCGATGCGCGGGTGGTCGGCGCTCCACACCTCGATACGCGGTAGTGAGTTCAGGCGCGCGCTCAAGGCTTCCGGGCTGAGGTACAGCTCGGTGGGCGCCAGCAGCGGCCGCTCCAGGTCGTGGCGGCGCTGTTCGAATCGGTTCCCGGTCTGCGCCCAGAACGAGGCGGCCGCCTCACCCACGCCCGGCGCGATCACCGGCAACGCGTTGGGCTGCAGGTAGTCGAACAGGGTGGCGGTGCCGTCGAAGAACAAGGGCAGGTAGTACTCCACCCCAGCCGGCGCCAGCCCGGACTTGAGATCCTGGTACAGCGCGCTGCGCCGGGTATCCACGTCGAAGCGCTCGCGCAGGGTGGCCAGCACCCGCGACACGCTCAGTTCGTCCAGCGGCACCTCGCGGCCGGGCAGCATGCGCACCGCGTCCACCTTGTCCAGCGAGCGCTGGCTCTCCGGGTCGAAGGCGCGGATCGAATCGATGTCCTCATCGAGCAGCTCGATCCGCAACGGGGCATCGGCACCCATCGGGAACACATCGAGCAGGCCGCCACGTACGGCGAAATCGCCCGGATCCATCACCTGCGGCACGTTCCGGTAGGCGGCGGCTTCGAGGCGGCGCTTTTCCGCATCCAGGTCCAGGCGCTGGCCGACCTTCAGGTCAAAGCTGCCGCCGATGATGTACTTGAGCGGCGCCAGCTGTTGCAGCAGGGTCTGTACGGGTACCACCACGATGCCCTGGTGAAGCGTCGGCAGCTGGTGCAGGGCAGCCAGGCGCTGCGAAATGATGTCCGGATGCGGGCTGAACGCATCGTAGGGCAGGGTTTCCCAATCCGGGAACGCCACCACCGGCAGCGCCGATGCGCTGCCCAGCAGGGTGCGCAGATCCGACTCGATCTGGTTGGCGCCATGGTTGTCGCGCGCGATGACCAGCAATGGCCCGTCATGCGTTTCCGCAGCGCGGGCGATGTACCACGCCAGCGCCGTGGGCGATGCGGGAGCGCGCCACCAGGCGCGGAGCTGGCCGGAACGGGGCAGCGGCGGTGCGGGATAGGGAGTGGGTGACATGAACCGCTGATTTTACCAGAGCCTGTCGCGATGGGCGCCTTTGCCGTCGCGGACGGACTGTTCAGCGCGGCGCCGCCCTGCGCGCTGGGGCCGGGTCCGCCCGTCAATCATCGAATTTGTCGATCGGATTTGGAGCAGCGATTGAAATCAGAAGCTACGAATGTGGGTAAGTGGAATGAATATCACGCTATCCCAACGGTGCGAACTCGTCAAAAACGTCAGCCAATTGAGAGGCGGGGTGCTGAAACTCGGGAAAAGCCGCCGATAGCGACATGCTGCGTGAGTGTGATGTGGAAATCGAGGTGATGACGTCATTACAGAAACGCGACATCGCAGTGACAAAAGCATCATGTATGCGTCACCAACATGACGCCTCCACCACAAGCGGAGGTCCTCAATGCAGAACCGCCTCAGCGGCAAACACGTTGCCTTCATCGCAGGCCAGGGCGTGGAGCATTCGCACCTGGCCAAGCCCATGCAGGAGTTGCGACGGATGGGCGCGCAGATCAGCGTCATCGCATCCAGTCCCGATGTCCTGGTCACCGACACGAAGGAAACCTACAAGGTGGACAAGGCAGTGGCCGTTGCCGATCCCGAGGATTACCACGCGGTGGTGGTCAGTGGCGGCGCGGAGATCGCATCGCTGAAGCCGGTGCTCGAGTTCCTGCGCACGTTCGAGAAGTCCGGCAAGCCGGTCGGCGCGACCAGCCAGGGGGTTCCGGTCCTGATCGCTGCCGAACTGGTGAAGGATCGCCAGGCCACGTCCGACCCCAGGCACCAGGCATTGGTGGATGCAGCGGGCGGGACATGGAGGGATTGCGAGGTGGTCGTCGACGATCTGGTCATCACCACGCGACACACCAAGGATCTACCGGCGTTCAGCCAGGCGCTGGCGAAAGCGCTGCTGGACTGACGAGCGGTTGCAGTAAGGGTACGCGGTACCGGGAGCGGTGCCCGGTATCGCGTATTTCTGCGCGGTGATCGAAAGCCGCGCATCCAGAGCAGACCTGCGGCCCGTCACATCGTTATCTGCGCAATGTCTCCCCCGTCATTGCAGGGGGCGATGGGGCGGGCCACCTGCGCCGCAGCTACCTACCAACGGAGATGATCCTGATGTCACCTGTCGGGACCTTGATCGAGAATGTAACGCGGGTATCGGGGCTGGGCGACAAGGCCGGAACGCTCATTGGCGTGCTTGCCGGCTTCATGTTCGCCGAGCCGGGAGGCTTCATGGCGTTTCGGGACAGGTTCTGCGCCATTGGCCTTGGCGACGTGTTCGATTCCTGGATGGGGGGCCATCCGAACATGCGTTACACCAACGGCAACGAAATGAGGCACGCCTTGGGCGTAGCCGATATGCGAGTCATCGCGGAAAGAACCGGGCTGCCGGAACCCGTGCTTGCCGGGGTCATGGCTGCAGCCGTTCCGCAGCTGGTTCGGGCGGTAACCCCCGGCGGCAGGCTGCCGACGGCCATGCCCGCCGACCTGGAGCCCTTGGCCCGCACGTGCGCGCAGGCGGAGCCTGCGGCGGTGCAGGATCGTGATGCGGCGCCGGCCAGGAACATCCGCCGATGGCGCTGGCTGTTGCCGCTGTTGCCGCTGTTGCTGCTGTCGCTGCTGGCCTATTGCGGGTGGCAGGGGAGTACGGCCGATTCAGCCGATGCGGCATTGAAGGACACCCGCCACGCCTCGCCTGGATAGGACCCGTCGGTAGGGACAGGTCCTGGTGCTCAGGACCCGAGTTCCAACACCATGCGGACCAGCCCGGGCGTCCCCTGCGGATGCGGTACTGCCTTGAAGCCCAGCGACGCGGCCAATTGCTTCATGGGCTCGTTGACTTCCAGCACGTCGCCATACAGACGATCCAGGTACTTGCCACGGCCCCACTTCACCAGCTTGCGCATCAACTGCCGTCCCAGGCCCTGACCCACCAGGAAGCGGCTGATCAGGATGGCGTACTCCGCTTCGCGGGTACCGGGATTGATGGATGCGCGGGCAATCGCCCCCACCACCGCATCACCGGCCGCCAGATTCTCGGCCGCTACCAGCGTGATCTCGGTCTTGACGTTGGGATGGGTCAGCCGATAGGCCGCCTCGTCTGAAAGCGCATCGACGGACTGCGTCAGGCGATCGCGGACTTCTTCCGGCCCGAACAGACTGAACGCCTCTTTCAGGGGCGGACCGTCTTCGGGACGGATGGGGCGGATCAGCAGCTCATGGCCGCTGGGAGCCTTGAAAATTTCGTGCCAGGGCGGCATGCGGTTACGGGTAGCCATACCGGTGGTTCCTTGGTGGTCTTCGGATTCTCGCATCCCGGGGGGCGCGTTCCGTGAACGAAACACTCACGCCGTTCAGCGGGCGGTCGTGGCGTTACTCGGCCTGCTTGAGCCACTGCAGGCGGGTACTGGCACCCGCTTCGCCCAGGTACTGCTTCAGCGCAGGCATGGCCGGGGCCAGCACCTGGTCGAACTGCCAGGGCGGGTTGAGCAACAGCATGCCACTGCCATTGAGCCGAAGGGGAGAGTCATCGGGCCGAACCAGTAGTTCTACTGTAAGCACCGACTTCACCGGCAGCGCACAGGCCTTGCGCAGGAAGTGCAGGATGGTGCGGCGCTGCTTGATCGGGAACCAGATGGCGAAGCTGGCCTGCGGCCAGCGCGCCAGGATCTCGCTGACCGAGGCGAGGATGCGTTGGTACTCGGCATCCTGCCCCTCGTAGGGGGGGTCGATCAGGACCAGGCCCCGGCCGATTTTCACCCCATTGGCCTTCGGTGGCAGCAGTGCCCTGTTCTGGGCGTAGCCGTCGGCATGAAGCACGGCCACCCGGCTGTCGTGGGCGAACAGGGTCTTGAGCGAGGCGGCTTCGGCATCCTGCAGTTCGCACACCGCCATGCGGTCCTGCGCGCGCAGGGTCTGTGCGCTGAGCAGTGGCGAACCGGGGTAGCTGATCATCGCGCCCACCGGATTGTCGGCCTGCACCGCCTTGAGGTAGCGCTCGACCACCGCCGGCAGGCTGGGCTGGGCCATCAGCCGCATCACCCCGTCCTCGGCCTCCAGGGTCTTGCGGCTCTCCTCGCTGGCCAGCAGGTAGCGGCCGGCGCCGCCATGGGTGTCCAGCACGAAGAACGGGCTGTCCTTGCGCTTGAAGGTGTCGAGCAGGGCAAGCTGGACGATATGCTTGAGCACATCGGCGTGGTTGCCGGCATGGAAGGCGTGGCGGTAATTCATCGGCGCAGTGTACGGGGCGGCGGCCCCAGCGGCTATGCTGCGTGCATGAACCGCCCCCTGCACAACGTACTGGTCGTCGAAGACGAAGCCGCCATCGCCGATACCGTGCTCTACGCGCTGCGCAGCGAGGGCTACGGGGCGCGCCATTGCCTGCTGGGCGGGCACGCGCTGCAGCTGCTGCGCCAGGAACCGGTGGACGTGGTAGTGCTGGACGTGGGCCTGCCTGACATGAGCGGTTTCGAGGTGTGCCGCACGCTGCGCACCTTCAGCGACGTGCCGGTGATCTTCCTGACCGCCCGCAACGACGAGTTCGACCGGGTGCTGGGCCTGGAACTCGGTGCTGACGACTACGTGGCCAAGCCGTTCTCGCCACGCGAGCTGGTGGCGCGGGTGCGGGCGCGGTTGCGCCGCGCGTCGGCACCGGGCGCCACCGAGCCGGGCTGGCAGCAGCACGGCAGTTTCGCGATCGATCGCGAGGGTCGCCGCATCCGTTTTGGCGAGCGGCTGCTTGATCTGACCCGCTACGAATACGCGCTGATGGCCGCGCTGCTGCAGCGCCCCGGTGCGATCCTCAGCCGGGCCCAGCTGATGGATCGCGGCTGGGACACCGACGCCGACAGCGCCGATCGCACCGTGGATACCCACGTCAAGACCCTGCGCGCCAAGCTGCGTGCCGCCAGGGCAGATCCCGACCCGATCCGCACCCATCGCGGCGTGGGTTACGCGCTGGAGGTGTAGCGTGCGGCTGGGCCTCAAACTGTTCCTAGGCTTTTTCCTGATCGTGGGCATCGCCGCATTCTTCGTGATGCGGGTCTTCGTGAATGAAGTGAAGCCCGGGGTGCGCCAGGCGATGGAGTCCACGCTGGTGGATGCGGCCAATGTGCTGGCGGAAATGGCGGCCGCCGACCTCAAGGCCGGCCAGATCCGCACGGGCCCGTTCGTGGCCAACCTGGCCCGGGCGCAGCGGCGCGATCCCAAGGCGATGGTGTGGCGCTTTCCGAAGCGCAGTCTCGACTACCGCGTGACCATCACCGATGCGCGCGGCATCGTCGTGTATGACTCCACCGGTCAGGACATCGGCCGCGACAACTCGCGCTGGAATGATGTCTACCGCACACTGCGCGGCGAGTACGGCGCGCGCTCCAGCCCGGAAAGTCCCGGCGATGAGGTGCATTCGGTGATGCACGTGGCCGCGCCGATCCATGACCCGGCCGATCCGACCAGGTTGATCGGCGTGCTCAGCCTGGCCCAGCCAAACCGCAGCATCGATCCGTTCATCGCCGCCAGCCAGCGCGCCATCCTGCAGCGTGGGGCCTGGTTGATCGGGCTGTCGGCGCTGGTCGGGCTGCTGATGACCGCCTGGCTCATGCACGGCGTGAACCGGCTCAACCGCTACGCCAGGGCGGTCAGTGCCGGTGAGCCGGTACCACCGCCCAAGCCGCGCCGCGACGAGATCGGGGACCTGGGCCAGGCGCTGGAGACCATGCGCCGCAAGCTGGAAGGCAAGGCCTATGTAGAGCAGTACGTACAATCGCTGACCCATGAAATGAAGAGCCCCCTGGCGGCGATCCGCGGCGCGGCCGAGCTGCTTCAGGAGCCGCTGCCCGATGCCGACCGGGTCCATTTCGCGCGAAGCATCCAGGGCCAGGAACAGCGCCTGACTGAAACCATCGACAAGCTGCTGGCGCTGGCTGAAGTGGAACAGCACGGCTGGCTGCAGAAACGCGAACGCATCGCGCTGGCACCGCTGCTGCGGGCCGCCGCCGATGCGGTTGCTGTGCGCGCGCAGGCCGCTGCGGTCGCGGTGGACATCGAAGTGGCCGACGGCCTGGAGATCCAGGGCGACGCTTATCTGCTGCGGCAGGCCCTGAACAATCTGCTGGAGAACGCAGTGGCATTCTCCAGCCCGGGCAGCCGGATCCAGCTCGGCGCATCGCGCGAGGGCGACGGCGTGGTGCTGCGCGTGGCCGACCGTGGCAGCGGGGTGCCGGAATACGCGCTGGGACGGGTGTTTGAACGTTTTTATTCGCTGGCGCGGCCGGCCACCGGCCAGCGAAGCTCCGGGTTGGGGCTGTCGTTCGTGCAGGAGGTGGCGCGCCTGCACGGCGGCCGGGCAGAGTTGTGCAACCGCGAAGGCGGTGGGGCCATGGCGTCACTTCACATCCGCTTCAAATAGAGCACAAACCCCGCACACCGGCCGTGCTGAAGCTGGCACCCTTCCCAACCGAGGACGGGTGATGAAATCCCTGAAGATGCTGTTGCGGTTCGCCATCGTGGGCGGACTGATCCTGTTGCTGCTGATTCCGCTGATGATGATCAAGGGCGTGATCAGCGAACGCGAGGCGTACCGCGACCAGGCTTACCTGCGCGTGGCGCAGAGCCGGGCCGGCGCGCAGACCCTGACCGGGCCGATCCGGGTGGTGCCGTGGACCGACACCCGCCAGGTCGAAGTGATCGACGCGGCAGGTACCAAGAAGATCGAAACGCAGGTCGAGCAGAGCTACTGGCTGCAGATGCCGTCGAAGCTGGTGGTCGATGGCGGCATGCAGCCGGACGAACGCCGGGTCGGGCTGTTCCGCGTCCCGGTCTATACCTGGAAGGCAACGGTCAGCGCCGAGTTCAGCGACGACGACTATCCAGTGAAGGCGGGGCGGGTGTACGGGACACCGTACCTGGCCGTGGGTATTGCGGATGTGCGCGGCCTGGTCGGCTCGCCCGACCTGAAGGTGGACGGCGAGGCGCTTACCCTGCAACCCGGCATCGGAGATGTCACCGGCATCGGCAAGGGCCTGCACGTGCCGCTGCAGGGCTTTGCCGAGAGCAGCGGCGGCATGCTCGCGTCCAGCAAGGTCGAGCTGTCACTGGTGCTGGATGGAACGCGCTCGCTGGCGGTGGTGCCGGTAGGCGATGACAGCCGCATCGCGATCCGCTCGCCCTGGCCGCACCCGCTGTTCGGTGGCAGCTTCCTGCCCAACGAACGCAAGGTGGGCGAGAAGGGGTTCGATGCGGAATGGGCAGTGTCCTCGCTGGCGTCCGAAGCGCAGCGCCAGCTGCGCGACAACCGCGACGTGGAGCCGGAAACGGTAAGCGTGGAGCTGGTCAATCCGGTCGACATCTACACCCAGGCCGACCGCGCCAGCAAATACGGCATCCTGTTCATCGTACTCACCTTCGTGGGCTTCATCCTGTTCGAACTGATCAAGCGCCTGCGCATCCACCCGCTGCAGTACCTGATGGTCGGCCTGGCGCTGGCGATCTTCTTCCTGCTGCTGCTGAGCCTGTCCGAGCACATCCCGTTCTGGGTCGCATACGTGGTGTCGGCGGTTGCCTGTATCGGACTGCAGGCGGTGTATCTGTCCGGTGTGCTGCGCAGCTGGGTGCGTGGCCTGGGCTTCGCCGGCATGCTCACCGTGTTGTATGGCGCGCTGTATGGACTGCTGGTGTCGGAGAACAACGCGTTGCTGATGGGCTCGCTGCTGCTGTTCGCGGTGCTGGCCACGGCGATGTGGATCACCCGCCGGATTGATTGGTACGAGCTGGGCGCAGGCCTGCGGTAACACGCCGGCTGCATCGCACGCAGTGTCGTGTTCGGCGTTGCCCGGGCCGGCATGGCACAGGCTGTGCAATGGCATGGGTGGTTTTTGTGGGTGATCAGGGTAGGGTCCGGTCGGTAGTCGCCGGCTTACAGGACCATGACCAACCTGACCCCACCACGTGTTGCCGGCGATGTTGATCGTCCATTCCGGCGCCTGCCGGACCGGCAGGGTCCATGGAGGGTGGCCACCCCGGCGCCGGTGTCGGTAGACAACGGCGCGCGGGTTGCTCCCGCCCGCACCCAGTGGCTGTCAGGCGTGCCGCAGCAGGAACTGGACGCGCTGTCGGCGGCATTGCGGAAGGGGCCGTTGGATGCGCACTTCTTTCTGACCCTGGAGCCCGGTTTCCACCGTACCGTCTTGGCCTCCCACATGGCGCAGCCATTGGTGGATGACGCCTTGGGACATCTGCTTCCAGCAGGACTGACGCGGGCACAACGCGCCGCGTGGCGCACTTGCCTGACCGGGCTGCTGACCCTGCCGCGGGTCGCCTGGGAGGTCGAGTGCGTCGGTCTGCGTGGGCAGTTGTCGGCCGCGGTGGCCCGGCGCAATGCGCTGCTCGGGGCGGTGCGCGAGGCCCTGTATCGGCCCGTGGACATGCCGCGCCGCGCTTGGGACGCCGCGCTGGCGGCGCGGCCGACCGCGAGCATGGACTGTCGGACGGTAGCCTGCGCGCTGCAGCGCACCCCGACGGCAACACAGCGTGCGCGCGCGCTGCAGCAGCTGCGAGGTTGGCTGCCGGGGCTGCCGCAGGCTGAAGTCGAAAGCGCGTTGGCACGTGCGGCGGCACTGGCAGCCCGCGATGGCACCGCCATTGATGTACGTACAGCACTGCCGGCACTGTTCAACGCGCTGGATGAAGACCGCTGCGCGCGGGTGTCCGACGCCCAGCGGGCCGAAATTCTCGGCCACCTGGAAGGGCTCGCTGGCGGCGCTCTCGAACCGTTGCTGCGCACCGGCGGCGGGGACGGCGACGATCTGGGGCGGTGGTTGTTGTCGGTGGCAGACCGCGCCGGTCGCTGGGATCCATCAGCACCGGGCCTGCGCCAGGTCGTGGCCGAGGCATTGCTGTTCGCGGCATCGGTGAGCACTGGCATGCAGGCGCTTTGCGCCCGGGGAGTGTCAGTCGCGTGCGCTGCGCAGGGTAGTGTGTGGAGTCCGATCACACCCGGACATGTTCCCGCCGTGGTCGGCCCAGCCGTGCGATCCGGCAGCGGGGGAATGTTGCCTTCGGTCGCCTCGGCTGCGCCGCCGCGCGGCGGGCGCGGCCTGCTGGCGTTGGCGGGTGGATTGGTGGGGAGCGGTCTGGCGCTGGCCGCCTCCGGCTGGCATTGGATATCCGCGCCAGCCGACACCGGCACCGCAACGCCGGGCGACTGCACCCGGGCAGCCATCGCGCTGCTCGACACGCTGGTGACGGTCGACGGCACGGCCACCGTGTGGCGTTCGATGTGGGAGCAGGTCCAGGCAGCGCCAGGCGACGATCCAGAAACCCTGGCAGCAGCGGTCAGCGCCACATTGCTTGCCAACGACGTCGCCCGCGAGGTGGCCCTGCTGTTCGATCCGCATAGCGGGGCGGGGCCATCAAATACGTCGTCCTTCGCGACACGGCAGCGCCGTGCGGTGGCCGTGCCGCCGACGCTGCAACCACATGAGGTCCTCGACCTGCATGCGGCGAGCCTGCGGTTGGCAAGGGCTGCACGGCAGGCGCCGCCGCCTGCCGCCGCGTTCGATGCAATAGTGCTCGGCCAGGGCGACCCCGCACTGCTGGCGGCGGTCCGGACCCGGATGCTCGCCTGGCTGCGGTCCAGCGGGGAGAACGCTACCGTCCAGCATGCAGCACTGCGGGCGGCCTGGCGCGACCTGGTGCTTTCCGACCAGGCGCTGCAACAGGTACGCGATGAGTTGCCCCAGCTCGACCGCCATCTGGCCCGGTCCGTGGCGTCGGACATCCGCAACGTCACTGGACAATGGTTGGATCCAGGCCAGATCTATCTCAACACCTTCGCGCAGAGCGAAACGCGTGCAACGTGGGAGGCCAGGCAATTCCGCGCGCCAGGCGCGGCGTTCCGTCGCCCGGGGCATCGTGTGTCGCCTGACATGCGCGTGCGAAGCGAACTGGTGAGCGCGCATACGCTGGTTGGCGCCGCACTGTTGCCGCAGGAGGCCGAGGTCGAGCGTTCCGGGCTGTACTACAACGCGGCGCAGGAGATCTATTTTCCGGAGCAGGAATGCGCGACGCTCACGTTGCCCCAGTTCAACCAGGCGGTGGCCGGGCGCGATTACCTGACGGCTTTCGCAGCGCACTATCGTGCTTTCGCCGCCGGGGACGCAGCCGGGCAGGCCACGGCCGTGCGCAACCGGTACATCGACGCGATCGCGCGTCGGCTGTCGGCGACGGCGGTGCTGCTCGAGGCCGTCGGCCAGCTGGGCGTCCAGGAAGGCGCCCTCGTGGCGGACCTGCTGATGCAAGGGCCCGGGCAGCAGGCTGGAACGGATCCAGGCCGCCCTGCAGGGGCGTCCCGCGGGCGCGTCCACGTACGGCTGCTGACGGGCACGGTCGATGGGGGTGTTCCGGTGACACTCCACGGCGTCCTGCTGGTCCATGCCGCGCGATCTCCTGACGATGGCCGGTCGCCGGTGCTGGTATTGAGCCCATCGCGGACACCTGCGCTGCAACCGTTCGTTTCGGCGGAGGCCGCGTTGTGCCAGCTGACCACGGAGGTGGCGCGGCGCCTGTCCGAATGGGTACCGGCTGGAGAGCACGCGCAGTGGCGACAGGGCGCGGTGCCGATCAAACAGGGGGACGTCATCGAGGGCGATTTCCGCGCCGTGCTGTTCCGGCAGGCGTTGCAGCTGCGTCTGGCCCAGCTGGATGAGCGCAGGGACCGTCCGGCGCCGGCCCGGCGACACGCCTTCAACGCGCTGGAGCGCGAGCTGGCGCAGCTGCACCTGCCGGTGTCGATGCCGGTGATGGCCGCTGCCGCCGAGTTGGCGGCACGCGATCCCGTAGAGCTGGCCGGCAGTGATCGGGTGCACTGGTCAGCGCGGTTGCCGCCCGGCGGACCAGGAACCCTGCGCAATGCCGGGGACGACGATGCACGCTGGCTGCATGCCCTCGCGGCCGGGCGCGGGCTCCTGGACGCACGCTATCCCCGCCTGGCAGCGTTCATCGAGCAGCGCCTTGACCAGGAAATCCTGCGCCGACACCAGGTGGTGCTGAGCAGCCGGAGCTGCTACATCGTCGAATTCAATGGCGGTGTGCCCAGCCCTCAGACCCGGAGCGGGTGGGTGCACAGTACGCTGCAACGGGTGCGTTCGGCGAGCTTCGCTTACCTTGCGATGACGCGCGGCGATGCTTTCATCGACCGCAATGCCACCTTCATGGGCCTTTACACCACGCCCGAAAGCGTGGTGTTCGATGAGAACAACGAGGTGGCCGACCTGGAGGCGAGCCAGCTGCTGGCGATTGTCCGGGAGCTGGATCTTCAGGGCGAGTATCTGCAGGCGCTGGACGCGTTCTGGACGACCCAGCAGAGCGAACTGCTGTCGGTGGTCCGCGGCTCGTACCTGTTCTCCTGTTGGCAGCAGTATGCAGAAGGTTCCCTGTCGAGCCGGGGCCTGCAGCTGGCGTTGGCAGGCTTCGGTCAACTCGACGCCGCCAGGGCGCAGGATTCTGCGCATGCATTGCAGCCCGTCGGCGCCGCACGCGCAGGCTGGCTGCAGATTCATGGCGTGAGTTCCACGGTGCTGCATCTGTCCGATGCCCGGGGGCCGGAGGTGGTCCTTTACTGGGCCAGTGATGCGCACCGCTTCCACGAATTTGCCCATGACGCTGCGATGATGCGCTGGCTCGAGCAGACCGCGGCACAGGAGGACGGCCGCGCGGGGATCGAAGCGGCCTTCGACCTTGCCGACCTCCAGCAGGGCTGGTTCTCGGACGGCGTGCACCGTTCGCTCGGCGGCGGTGCCGTGGCCATGTTCGGCAGTGGGCCACTGAGTTCGCCGATCACCGGGGATCCGTCGCTGGCATTGGTCCACAGGCTGCGTGACCGGTCGCGCCGCGATGCAATCACTCTGTTGACCTCGCCCTGGGAG
This sequence comes from Stenotrophomonas sp. NPDC047960, assembly GCF_043204395.1. Taxonomy (NCBI): domain Bacteria; kingdom Pseudomonadati; phylum Pseudomonadota; class Gammaproteobacteria; order Lysobacterales; family Lysobacteraceae; genus Stenotrophomonas; species Stenotrophomonas sp. NPDC047960. Next base: position 479,768 of record NZ_JBIDBX010000001.1, read on the forward strand.
TCGTTCCGGCACCGCTGGATTGAACGCCTGGCGCGCTTCAACGAGGCTGCGGGGATCGCCAGTCTGGTCATGCCGACACTGCTGCCCGTGGTGTTCATGGGCTCGGCGGCGGAATTCGCGCTGGGCCTGGATGAGGCGCTCGACGCGCACACCGAGCAGGCGCGGCGGGCGGGTGCCGTGGCAGCGGCCAGCGGCCTGCTCGGGGTGGTCCTCTCCGCGCCGTTGGGTACCGCACGCGTCGCCTCGCTTGCCGCAAGCGACGGGGCGCGCCTGCAGCCCGCAGTGCAGGCGCCGCTGCTGGATGGTGCGAGCGACCCGCTGGAGCACGTTGCAGAACGTTTTGCACAGCCGGTGGAAGTGGCCGGCCCACGCGCGGCCGATAACGGCGTGCACCATCACCTGGGCAAGCAGTACATCGAACAGGCCGGCAGAACCTACGAGGTGTTCTTCGATCATCCCCGCGGCACCTGGCGGCTGCGGCACCCGGCGGGCGGCTTCCATCATCAGCCGGTGCGGTTGAACGCAGCGGGATGGTGGGAGCCGCACAGCGACGTCGGGCTGCGCGGTGGTGCGCCGAACCGGGCCGGGCCTGCGGGGTCGGCCGAAGGACGCTACCGGGGCGCCCTGGCCGCCCGCGAAGACCAGCTGCGGGGAGCCCCGCTGAGCAGTGGCGCATTGGACTTCAAATGGGGAAAGGACCACTGGCAGCGGGTGGTGCTGCCCGAGACGGTGGGCGATGCGGCGTCGGTGGAGCGGATGAAGGCGCTGTTCGTGTCCGGCGACCTGGACCCGGTACAGCAGGGGGCGTTGTCGGTGGTGATCGCGAGGCTGGACAACCTGCTGCGCTCGGAGCGCCACATACGCTCCGCTGCCGCGCTGCAGAAGACGATCGAGGAGGCCGGCGGCCACTTCGTTCCGGCTTCCCAGGTACTGCTCGCCGACGGCGGCGCAGGCATGTGCACGGCGCTGTCGCGCATCATGGCGGTGGCGCTGGCCCAGGGGGAGGAGACGCAGCTGCTGGACCAGCTGCGCCGTGCCATCCACCGTCCCGCAAGTGCGTTGGCAGCAAATGTGCGTGAGGTACTGCGCGATGCACAGGGGGCGGGCCTGCTGCCCGGCTCGCTGTCGGCCCCGTCGCTGATCGGCATTACAGAGTTGGCCAGGCTGCTGGCCACCACCTCCGGGAGCGCCGAGTTCATCCTCAGTGGTTCACGCCACAGCATGGCCTGCGCCGTGCGTGTTGCCGACAACGGGGAACGGCTGCTTTTTTTCTTCGACCCGAACAAGGGGTTCTTTTCACATTCCAACGCAGTGCGCTTCGACCAGACGCTCACCCACCTGCTCACATCGCGCCATCTCAGCAGGCTCGACAGCCCGGTGGCGACGCAGCGCGTCCAGGAGACACTGGCGGAACTGTATGGTGGTTTCGAGGGCACTGATGAAACGGTCAAGTTCCACCTCCGTCAAGTGAACACAGGACGCCTCCACGCACAGGCCGCAATCCGAGGCTGGACATCCCTTTTCGAGCATGTTCCGTGAGGTTGCGCGCCACCCTACGATTGCCGCACGGTCGCAATCGGCATCGCGCACTGTCCTGTCCGCCAGTCACCACGGGGGCGGGGTTGCATTGACGTGCGATCAGTCTAGGGTACCGCCTGTCGTCTGCCCACAGGACCACGGTGAACCCGATTCTTCCTGCCTCCGACCCGGTCGTGCGCGCGCCTCGACAATCGATACCCGGCGCCGATCTGCGCAGCGCAGCGGCGCCATCGCTGCAGCGGATCCAGAACAGGTGTCCGGCGGTGCAGGAATGTGCTCTGTGGCTGTCGGATGTGCCGCAGCGGGAACTGGATGCACTGGCGGCCGCATTGCGGCGCGGGCCGCTGGATGCGCATTTTTTCCTGTCGCTTGCGCCAACCTTCCACCGCACGGCGTTGGCCGGGCCCATGGCACAGCCGCTGGTGGACGATGCCCTGGCGCGCCTGTTGCCACGAGGCTTGCCACGTGCGCAGGTCGCTGCGTGGCGCCAATGCCTGGCTGGACTGCTGGTTCTGCCGCGCGCGGCCTGGGAAGTTGCCTGCATGCCGATGCGCGCACACCTGACCCATGCCGCTGCGATGACCAATACCTTGTTGCGCGCGATGCGCGATGCACTGTATCGACCGCATGACCTGTCCGTCAGCGAGTGGAATGCACTGTTGGACGAGCAGCGCAGCCGCGGCGTGCACGATTGCCGCGAGGTGGCGCGGAGCCTGCAGGTCGAGTCGGGTGCGGCGCGATGCGCGATGGCCCGGGAGCAGGTGGCGTGCTGGGTCCCCGGCCTCGCGGTCGATCGGCTGGAGCGTGCTGTTTCAGAAATGGCCGCCGTGGCCGATCGGGACGCGGCGTGCATTGATCCGCGCATGGCCTTGCCCGCGCTCTTCGATGCCGTGGATGCCGAACACCGCGCAGTGATATCGGACGCCGGGCGGGCGGCGGTGCTGTCGTCACTGGAGACGCTGGCAGGCGCTTCGGCCGCACCGCTGTTGGCGACCTCTGGCGGCCCCGGTGATGCCTTGGCTCAACGGCTGTTGGCGGTTGCCCACCGTGCCGCACCTGGTCCCGGTCGACTGCCGGGGTGTGCCCAGGCGCTGGGTGAAGCGCTCCTGTACGCATTGTCTGTGATACCCGGCCTGCGGACGCTGGGCACCGGGCCGCGGGCGGCGCGTGGCGTGGCCGCTCCCGGCCCTTGCGGCGCCGCCGCGGTGCCGCTGCTGCGGCCACCCGGCGCCACCGCGGCCGCGACATCGGGCGCAGCGTCGCACGGCGGTCGTGGCCTGCTGGCGCTGGCGGCGGGGTTGGTAGGCGGTGGCGCAGGCCTGGTGGCCCTGGGCTGGCGCTGGGCGGCGGGCCAGCTCCCCCGCGATCCGCTGCCTCTGGAAGTGCAGGACGCAACCCGGCTGCTCGACAGGGTCATCGCACGCGACGGCGGGGAGTCCCTGTGGCATGCGATCTGGCAGTGTGTGCAGGGTCCACGACGGGAGCGCCCGGAGGCGCTGGTGTCTGCCATCGGCGACCAGCTTCAGGCGAACCAGATCGGCGGTGCGGTGGTGGCAACGCTCGGTGTGGGTGCTGGCAGCGACGAAACCCCAGCCCCACCCCGGATGCGCCGCGCTGCGGAGACCATGCTGGTGCCGCCGGCCGACCATGCAGGGCAGCGGCGGCACGAACAGCTGCAGCATGCCAGTGCAGTGTTGATCGAGGCCGCGCTCCGCGCCCCGGAGCCCGCCGCGCTGCCGTTCTCGGGTGGCGGAAACGCGGAGGGTGGCCTGCTGCGCTCGCGACTGCTGACCTGGGTCCAGGCGATGGGTGACAACGCCAGCGCGCAACATGCGCGCCTGCGTGCGGCTACGCGGGATATTGCCGTCTCCGAGCGGCACCTGATGCAGGCGTGGGCTGCGCTACCGCATCTCGATGCCTACCTGGCCGAACAGGTCGCCACCGATCTGCAGTCGGTTACCGGGCACTCCATCGATCCGTCTAAGATCCGGCTGAATACCTTCCAGGTCAGCGAAACCTGGAAAGCGTGGGAAGCGCGCCAGCTGCGGCCTCCCCGCACCGTGCTGTATCCCCGTGTGGGCCAGGAGGCGCTGCGCCAGCGTGTCCGCAGCGGCCTGCTCAGCTCGCGCACGCTGGCAAGCGCCGCGTTGTCGAGCGTCCCGCCCGATCCGGAGTTCGCGGGGCTGTATTACCGGGGCACGCCGGATACCTATTTTCCGGCCCAGGAGTGCCGGGAACTGACCTTGGCGCAGTTCACCGATACCGTCGCGGGACGGGACTACATGGCCGGGTTCCGTCGCCGGTTCGACGCCGTGGTGGAAGCGGCTTGGCACGGTCAACCCAGTACAGCCTCGCAGCACTATCTGGCTGCGGTGAGTCGCCGCCTTTCCGGTGCCGCAACGCTGTTGAATGCCGCCGGCCGGCTGAGCGATGACGCCCTTGCGCTGGTACAGGTCCTGGTCGATTTCCCGGCGCGGTTTGACATGGTCGAGCCCGCCAATGGCCGTGCGCTGGCGATGCCGGGGCGGCAGATCGACGTGCACGCATTGGCGGCCAATGCCAGCGGCCGCATGGTGCCGCTGCACGGGATACTGCTGGTTTCAGCGGCGGACGTGGCGGCGCCGGTGACGTCGCAGGTGCTGCTCATCAGCGACAACCGCTTTCCCGCAGTGGAGGCATTCGCGTCCCGCCGCGTCGCACTGCAGCGGCTGGCCACGGAAGTGCGCCAGCAACTCCCGCTGCGGGTGGCAGTCAACGAGCATGCGCTATGGCAGCGCGGGCACCTGCCGGTGGTGCCCGCGCACATGCTCGACGGCGATTTTCGCTGGACGTTGTTCAGGCATTCTCTCGATCTGCGCCATGCGCAGCTGCGCCCGCCCGCACCACGCAGCCCGGACCGTGTGCGTCGCCACTTCAACGGGCTGGAGCGGCTGCTGACGTCGGCCCGGACACCGGTGCCGCTCCCGCTACTGGCCGCTGCGGCAGAGCTGGCTACCCTGACGCCGGCAGATATCGCAGCTCGGGGCGCTGCGCACTGGCTGGCCCGGTTTCCGGCCGACACCCCGGGAGCGCTGCGTAACCTGGGCATGGACGGTGCGCGTTGGTTGCATGCGCTTACTGCCGGGCGCAGTCTGCTTGCAGGCAGCTTCCCGAGCCTGGGCCATTTCGTGCGGCAGTGCCTGGAGGGTGAAATCCTGCAGCGCTACGGCACCGCCGTTGACAGCGAAGGGGCCTACGTCGTGCTCTTCAGCGCGGGCACCGCCAGCAACCAGACGGCCAGCGGCTGGCGCCATACGCACGCCCAGCGCCAGTCCGCCATCACATTTGCCGAATGTGCCATGTCCCGCGGGCAGGGCCTGGACGATGTCCCGATGGAACGGCTGGGGCTGTATCGCAGCGACAACGCAGACTTCTTCGATGAAGGCAACGAAGTGGCCGACCTGCTGCCGGCGCAGCTGCTGGCGGTCGTGCGCGGGCTGGATGTACAGAGTGCCTACCTGGCAAGACTCGAGGCGTTCTGGGGGCGGCATGAAGACCGGGTACGGACGATCCTGCGCGGGAACTACCTGCATTCGTGCTGGCAACTGTATGCGGCGGGCTCGTTGTCGCTGCGCGGCACGCAGCTGGCACTGGGCCTGTTCGGCGACATGGATGCCCGGCAGTCGCAGGATCCGGCCTACACCCCGACGCCCCGCAATGGTACGCAGGCGGGGTGGTTGAACATCCACGGCACGGCCTCGACCCTGTTGCACATCAGTGACGCGCAGGGGCCCGAAGTGCTGCTGTTCGTGCCGCACCGGGGCGGCCGGTTCCATGAATTCTCAAGTGATGCGGATCTGATGGGATGGGTGCAACGGCTGGCCGCCAGCAACACGGGGCAGGCGTGGCTGGAATCGGCATTCGATCTGGCCGATCTCCAGGACGGTTGGGTCTCCAATGGTGTGCATTCGGCGCTGGGCGGTGGCGCACGCGCCATGTTCCATGATGGACGCCTGACCAGCCCCATCGAGGGTGAGGCGTCGGTCGCGCTGGTGCGCCGATTCCGCGAGCGTTCGCGGCGCGACGCGCAGACGCTGATGACCTCGCCATGGGAAGCATTCCGGCAACGCTGGATGCCGCGCCTGGAGCAGTTCGAAGACGCGGTGGGCCTGGCCAGCGTGTTCATTCCGGCGCTGCTGCCCGTGGTGGCGGTCGGCGGGCTCGTCCAGCTCGGTGTGGGCGTGCACGAGGCAGTCACGGGCCAGACGCAGGAGGCACGTGAGGCGGGCGCCCGCACAGCGGCCGTCGGGGTGCTGGGCCTGGCGCTGTCCGCGCCGCTGGGCACTGCGCGGATGGCCGCGCTTGCGGACCATGAAGGCGCCCGCCTGGTCCCGGCACTGCAGGTCCCGGTGTTGCCGCAGGGCCCCGATCCGCTGCGGCAGCTGGCCGAACGCTACTCGCAGCCGGTGAGCCTGAGCGGAATCCGTGCGGCCGATAATGGAGTGGTCCACAACGCGGGCCGCGACTACATCGAGCAGGGAGGGCACACCTACGAGGTCAGCGTGGATCGCGCGCAGCGTACCTGGCGGCTGCGCGACCCCCGGCCTGACAGCGCCGCGCATCTGCCGGTGCGGTTGAACGCCGACGGCCTGTGGGAACCACACGCGCCGTTGGGGCTGCGTGGGGGCGCACCCGAGGCGGTTGTGGGCCAGGTGCCCGTGCGCAGGTCCTCGCTGAACCTGGCCTACCGCAACGCCCTGAACCTGCATCTGGAGCGGCTGCGGTCGCCCTCCCGGGATGCCGCCGCAGCGGACTTTGAATGGGGGCGCGAGCACTGGCAGCGGGTCGTGGCGCCTTCGTCGATCCACGACGGAAGCAGCGTGGCGCGGATGAAGGAGCTGTTCGTTTCGGGCGTTCTCGATCCGGTCCAGCTGGGCGCCCTGTCGGCCATCATCGAACGGCTGGAAAGCACCTTGCGCGCCGAGCAGTACGCCATGATGGAAGTCCTGGTGGCCCGCGAGGTCAGCGCGGCCGGAGGACGATTCTATCCGGCCTCGCAGGGCCTGCTGGGCGAAGCCAGCGGCTCGGCGGCGGGGATGTGCACGGGCTTGTCGCGGATCATGGCCGTGGCCCTGGCACGTGGTGAGGAGGCCGTGGTACTCGACAATCTCCGCCATGCCATCGCTGCACCGCTGGACGCCCGGTCAGCGGCCATCTTCGCTGCCGTGCGCGATGCGCAGGGGGCCGCCCTGGAACGCGGCACCATGTCCTCGACCTCGCTGATCGCCACCTCGCAGTTGCCGCGGTTTCTGATGGGCGTGGCCGACAACGCCGAGTTCATTCTCAGTGGCAGCCAACACAGCATGGTGTGCGCCGCACGAACATCCGCAAACGGCCAACGGCTGTTGATGATCTTTGACCCCAACAGCGGCTTGAAAGTCTGCGCAAGCGAAGACTGCTTTGCCCGGTTGGTGAACGCGCATTTCAGTTCGCGGGTATTTGCCCATGTGCTTGGGGCCGACGACGGGGCGTTGCCGCAGACGTTGGCTGAACTGTATGGGGCGTTTTCCACGCCAGGCAGCACCGGGTTCCAGTTCCACCTGCGGCAGGTCAACGCCCCGCGGCTGCAGGCGCAGGCCCAGGCCCGCGGCTGGCAGCGGCTGCTCGAGCCGCTGCCGGCCGCGGGCGGCGATGGCTAGATGACGACATGGCCGGGCGGGCTCAGGCGTTCGAGCAGGGTCAGTATCTGGGCTTCATCCAATGTACCGCAGCCAGTGGTGGCCTGGGGCTTGAAGCAGGCATCGAAAATGGCATGGCGTTCGCCCACGCGCGCGCCGTCGGCATGCAGGCGCTCGACTTCGTCGCGGAATCCGGCGTCGCGCTGCATGAGTTCCTGGGAGAGGTGGACCGACCCGCCCGTTTCGGAGATCAACTGAAAATGGCGGTCCGGGTCGTCAGTGACGGCGTTGGACGCAAAAAGCACGCCCTCGAGCTTGCGGAACTTGTCGAAGCTGGCGGTGTTGATCGCATCCAGGGTGGCATTCTGCGCGTGCGTTGCCAGCGTGGAGCAGTGCACCCCGCGCTGCCCGCCCCAGCGGGTGAAACGGGCAGGGCCTGCGGTCAACACGCCGCCGGGCGCGACCTCCAGCGTGGCGGGCATTGGCAGCAGCGGCAGGTTGTCCACGTCGGACCACACCCCACCCTTGCGTGCCAGCAGTTCGGTCTTGATCACGTCCGCAGCGGCGGCTGCATGCGCGCGGCTGCCCGTGCATGCGGCCTGGAACTGCCGGTAGCGCGGCGTCTGCTGGAACGCCTGGAACCAGCCCTCGGCGGTCAGCGCTTTCACTTTCACGCCGGAGTTGCGCAGCAGCGCATGGATGCCTGCGGCATCCGCCGGCGTGTCGGCCATCATGTGCAACCGCGATTGCCAGGCCGGATTGGATTCTGCAATGGCGGTGACGGTCTGCAGATGCCGGGCGAACGCGCTGGCCGATCCCTGCCAGTACATGTGAATCTTGTTCGGCACCGGTAACGGCGAGGGGCGGTTGGCCACGCTCAGCAGGCCGGTCGCGCATGCGCCAGCGCCCGGGCCGGGGATGGCGGGTGTGTTGGCCGCTACCGGCCGTTCCGTGCCCGGCGCCGCCGATGGGGTGCGCCCGGTCGGCGAGTTGCGGGTGATGGGGGGCAGCGGGGCATCCATCGGTGACTCCGGCAGGGGTGAACCGCCATTGCTACCGAAGCCGCCGCGCCTGTGCAACGTGTGCAGCTGCCATGTCGGCAGGGCGCTGGCCGGGCATGCGCACGCCTTTCCTGCCAAGCATCTCCCCGTGCCTGCGGCGCATGGCAAGCCGGGAAAGCGTGACGCACATGCCTGCCTTGATTGATGGGGTGATGTTCCAAGCAGTTTTTCGATTCATACAATCACTGGATGTGATCCAGATATGCGACGCAGAGCCATTCTGCCCGGCGATGGATGCGGCAATGTTGTGCCGTTTGCGACAGCAATGGCGGCGGCAGGTCGTCTGCCCGGCGCGAACCGTCCACGCCACTGGGCGCACTCCAAAGCTGGCGGACAAGGATCATTCTTCACGTCCAATTTATACCGTGTGAGGTCTGATCCCATTACGGGGAAACCAGAAAAAGGCCATACGGACAGCAGGGTTCCGACTGCCACGCGCAGGCGAAACCTGTGCGGAACGTGCGTCTTTGGATGTGGAGAAATCTATGTCAAGCGTCCTCAAATGGAAGGAAGTTGCGGGCATCCCCTCGGACCGCGCGGCACTGGCCGGTCAACGCATTCGGATCTTCGTTGTTGATGAGCTCTCTGGTGAGGAGCTCGAGCGCATCACGTTCCTGCCGGCGAAAACGCGGTGCGGTTACTGCCTGTGGACGAAGGACTGCGCCACCTCCATCAATGCGCGTTCTTCGCTGGTCCGGGCCGGGGTGCTGGCAGATGACGGCACCTTCAGGACAGAAGCCAGTAGCTACCTCAACAGGATTCATGCTGCCATCGGCGGGCTTCGGGTGTTCACCACGGCCTTGCACCAGGACAACTGGGTGGCGGCAGGCAGCATTTCCTTGGCCAGGGAGCTGAGCCAGGGCGAAGCGGTGGTGGTGCAGGTGCGCAATGAAGCCACCGGAAAGGTCTATGAAACGCTGACCTTCACCGCCAGCAAGGACCGCGCCAAGGCCATTGAATGGCGTCAGGATCTGGCCAGGCATATCAACGACAAGAGCCTCTATATCCAGGCTGGTCGCCTGTATACCGACAGCGAAGTCGACAAGGAAAAGATGAAGACAGCGGGCCAGGCGCTGTTCTATCCCACCCGGCAGGACAACAAGCTGTGGATCCCGAAGGGCTCGGAGCTGAAGGTGACGTGCGAGATTGTGTCGTGGCGGAATATTGGACAGATCCGCTCCGACCGCGGCGCGTTGCCCAGCCAGAAGATCACGGCCTTCGTGATTGACGAAGCAACCGATGAAGAGCTTGAGCGCATCACCTTCACCCCGGACCGCAAGCGGGCCGGCTACTGCGTGTGGACCAAGGACTTTGCTTCGGTCATCAACGCCAAGTCCGCATTGATCAAGGCCGGGGTACTGAGCAGCACGGCCGGATTCAACACGCAGGCCAGCAGCTACACCAATCGGCTGCATGCCGCTCGCAGCGATATCCGCGTGTTCACCACAAGCCTGCACCAGGAAAACTGGGTCGATGCGGGAAGCATACCGGCGCGCAAGGATCTGGCAGCCAATGAGGCGGTGATCGTGCGGGTATGCAACAACGCCACCGGCAAGGTGTACGAGACGCTGTTGTTCACTGCTGCCAAGGACCGCACCAAAGTGGCGGAATGGCGGCAGGATCTGGCCAGGCACATCAACGCCAGGAGTGCGTACGCCAGGGCGGGACGGTTGTATACCGACCAGGAAGTTGACAGGGAGAAGATGAAAACGGCGGGGGCCGAGCTTGTCTATCCCTCTGCGACGGAGGCCAACCGGTTCTGGGTACCGGCCGGCTCGTACCTGAAGGTGACCTGCGAGGTGGTGGCCTGGATCGACCTCAACCAGATCCGCTCGGACCGGGCTGCGCCGGGCAGGAAGATCACCGCATTCGTGCTGGACGACGCCACCGACGAGGTGCTGGAGAGCCTGCCCTTTACGCCAGCGAAGGGCCGCGAGAGCGATTGCCTGTGGACGAAGGATTTTGCCGCCAGCATCAATTCCAGATCAAAGTTCATCAAGGCGGGGGTGCTGAAGGCCGACGGCAGCTTCAAGCTGGAAGCCAGCAGCTATCTCAATCGCATTTACACCCTCAATCCGGACGTGCGGGCGTTTACCACCGGGCTGCACCAGGACAACTGGGTTGAAGCGGGAAGTATTCCCGCGCCGAAGGATCTCAAGCAGGGCGATGTGTTGACGGTGCGGGTGAGTGGCCCGACGGGGAGGATACTGGAGACGCTTTCCTTCACGGTAGGGAAGGACCGCCTGAAGGCGATTGAGTGGCGTCAGGACCTGGCGCGGCACATCAATGACAAGAGCGTCTACCTCAAAGCCGGGCGGCCCTATACCGACAAAGAGGTGAGCAAGGAGACGCTGGCCAGGCAGGGGCACGAGCTGTTCTATGCGTCCACCGGCAAGAACATCATCTGGGTGCCAAGGGGCTCGGGGCTGAGCGTGGAACTGGATGATTGGCTGAAGGAATCGACAGCGCCTGAGCCGATTCCCTATGCGGTGGAGGTTGATCCGCTGACGGGAAACTACCAGGCCAACGTGAAACTGGGAACGTTGGTCGGGAACAAGGGCCAGGGGCCATCTCTGGATCTTGTATTCAACGTATCAAAGCAGCGGGCGGAGTTTCAATTTTCTTTCCTGTCCATGAGGTGGGGGGGCGATAACAAGGGAGGGGCTGAGCTGACCATATCTCTCTCTACCGGGGAGATGCACACTTTCAATCGGGAGTGGGAGCATCATTTCGACACGATAGTTTTCTCAACATTCAAGGTCGTTTTCCAGGATCAGTACAATTGTAAAGTCATCCACAGGGACGGGACAGTCGAGGTGATGCTCGGCGTTCGCAGTGTATCGGAGGAACTGGGTTCGGAAAGACTGTTCCTGCCGACATCTATCAAGACGCCGACGGGGCATGGGCTGAACCTTTCGTGGATCAAGCATGAGGCGTTGGACGCAATTTCACGCTACACCCCGGAAGGCTCTGTCCGGATGTATCCGATCATGACGCTGCTTCGCTCCATTAAGGATGACGACGAGACGCTGCTGGAGGCTGACTTAACGTCCAATAGCGCCACCATCACGCTGTATCCTGGGAATCTTTCCAGGCGCGTTATCTATGACTTTGATTTCGAAGAGCGCGACGCGTCAACATTCTATTTGCCAGTGACTCGCGCCGAATCAAGCAGGCTCAAGTCCATTGCGTCAAGAGGCAATGTGTTGGGCCCCTCGTCGCTGAAGTTTGAGTACAAGGACAAGCGGCTGTCGAAAGTGGAGTCAACAGCTGGAGCGCAGGACACGCTCACCTACGACAGCAGTGGAAGAGTCCGTACGCACGGAAGGGCCGCCGGCGAATTGCCAGGCACAACCTCCACCTACGGATATTCGGTTGAAACCGATCCGCAATCAAAAGAGACCCGGTCCAAGATCACCATTGAGCGCCAGATGGGGGCATTCAGGTCGACCGATACCTTCGTCTTTGACAAGCAGGGCAGGCTGGTCCAGCGGACGATGGTGCAGGGCGATTGTTCAATCACCACCAAGGTGACGCACCAGACCGATGCGAAGACGGAGATTTCCACTGTAAAGACGGACACGATCTTCAAGCAGGGATCGAGATCGCGCACGGAAACGTCGCAATCGACGTTCGACACATTCGGGAATATCATCAAGCGTACAGAAAACGGAATCACCAAGGAGTGGACCTATTTCTCAGGTGAGCCCACCAAAAAGCGGATTGAATCCAGCAGACAGCGAGTGGATGCCCAGGCATCTGTAATGGGGCTGATCTTTGGATGGGCGGTTGACTTCGCCAACCCGATTGGCTGGGGTATGAACATATTCTCCAATCGCGGTTTTACCTGGGGAACGGACTACGAGTACGAGATTCATCTGTTGCCCTCCAGGACCACCACTGCGAAGGCCACCTACAACCTGCCCATGGACCTGGTCTGCCCGGGCGATCCCAACTTCTTCACCTGGCTTGTCGCCTCCGAGCGGGTATACACCCAGGTAGACGGCAAGCGGGTGGACCTGCATTGGAGCTTCTTCGGGTACGGTACCATCGCAGTCAAAGCGGGCGACAAAGACCACCCCGCGATCCTCCCGACCAAGAAGCTGACCCTGATCGACCCGGTGTCTGCCGACGGCAGGAAGGCGGACAGCTACAAGGCCGGGGAAGTGGAGGAGCTGCAGTATTACGGCGACCCGGCGGTGCCAGCCAGTCACGGACGGGTCAAGAAGAGCACGTCGTGGCTCCTGGATGAAAAAGGGAGCAAAGTCGACAACTCCAGCGACGAAACAAGCTACGCCTACAAGATCCTGGACGGCGGGCTGCTGGAGACAACCGTCCACTCGGGCCTCGGTTCGACCACCAACACCGTGGATACGTCGACAGGCCAGACCGTCAAGGCGGTGGATCGGTTCTCGAATGTGATCAAGCGCGAGCACGACGCGCACGGACGCCTGAAGAAGGTGGTTGAACGTGATGCAGCCAACGCAGCGTTGGGCGAGGTTGAGAATCGTTATGAAATCCTTCCCGGTGGAACCCGCATCGAAACGCATGCAACGAACGGCGGCGCCCAGCGTGTTCATTACGATCTGCTGGGGCGGCCGACCAGAACCCAGATCTGGATCAGTCCGGCACTGGGCTGGCGGACGCTGTCGAGCACGGAATACGACGGACTGGGGCGGATATCCCGCGCTGTCGAGTGCGATTATCACCTGAATGGCCGATTGCTCAGCAGGGATGCCCAGCGTTCCTCGTACGACGACTGGGGCCAGCTATGCAGCGTGCGCGGCGAGGGCGGCGGATGGGTGACCCATGTTTCGCATGACCCGATCGCCCGGACACGCACAGAGTGGACCGAGGTGGAAGGCGTGGCCGGCCCCAGGTCAGTGACGACGTATCACAGCAACGGTGCGCCGCTGAAGATGTCCCTCCTGGATGCGAAGGGAACGTTGCTGGACGAGGTCGAGCATTCCTACACGGCAAAGTACGAGCTCAGCCAGGCAAAGGGCAAGCACCTGCCGGCGTGTACGTATGAGTATGACCACTATGGGCGCCGGGTAAAGCAGGATGTCGGTGGAATTGTCATAAAGAACCAGTACCCGGCGCACATCAAGAAGGCGATAGCTACCAAGGCAACGATCTGGGACGGCTACGATTACAGTGTCGGGGCACAGGTGGTGGATGAGCACGCCCGCGTGACCCGGTTTGAGCGAAATGGCCGGGCGATCAACTACACGTATAATGATGAAGGCCAGCGCACATCCTATGTAGGGGTGGAGAGCACCCCCTCATCGGTGGAGCCGCTTCGCCCGGCAAAGCACGAGCAGGCCTACGACGCGGAACGGTTCCATCTTTCCGAGAAGTTCCAGGGCAAGGCCGGCCTTCTGGTTGAGAGTTCCTATCGCTACTCGCTTCGGGGTCGTTCGGTCGAGGTAGCCGATCCATTCGCGGGTAGAACGTACTACCGGTACGACCGGTTCGGTCGTTACGTCGGTTCCACCAATCCGCTGGTCTACGCCACGACGGTGCTGGATGGCCAGGGTCGCGTGCGGGAGGAGACTGTCTACGACAAGTTCTCCGCGGTGACCGCCACGATTGCCTATCGTCATGATGCGCTTGGGCGGGAGACGGAGCGGTGCATCGCCGTGCCAGGATTCGATGATTTCATCCTGAGGCGAACCCTGGACGGCGCGGGGAGGCTGATCAGGGCCGATACGATCACGACGAAGGACGCCGAAACCCTGGTGCGCGATGAGCGCTTCAGTTATGACTCGCATGGGCGGCTGGAGAAGTACGTCTGCAACAAGGGGGTGGGGCCGGTGATTCCGGGCGGTCATGAGCTGATGGAGCAGACATTCCAGCATGATTCCGGAGGTATGAACAAGTTCCTGACCAAGGTACGAGATGGGAAAGATGCATATACCTCTGTCGCAACCGATTACACCTTCAGGGCGGCTACTCAGACGGGAAAGATCAGTACGGGCGAGATTGACGACATGATCGGCGCAATCAGCGTTTTGAGGATAACGCACGATGACCACGGCAGACTGTCTGCCATGGGCAGCGTCAGTACCCGCGGCAAGCGCGTGTCGTTGTCCTACAACAAGAAGGGCAGGCTCCACGCGGTCGAGCAGGACGCGACGCAGCCGGTGGTGAGTTACGCGTACGATTATCACGAGAAGCTGGTGTCATGCATCAGCACGGAATTCACCGACGACCTGCTTTATCGCGGAGGCGAACCTTATGGACTGGTCCGCAAGTGGAGCAACGCGGATCTCGGGTCCCGCCATATTGCGCTGCTGAACGGAAGTGCCGCCTGCCATGTGCAGCGGGTGACCACGCTGCCGGGCAAGGGATCGAAGACCACCCGCCATACGCTTGAGATCAAGGACGCGCATGGAAGCCTGGTGGCGAGCTACGATCTGGCGAAAAAGACGGTCAGGACGTTTGCGTACACGCCGTACGGGTATCGAAAGGTGGATGCGGACGATACCAGCTGGAAGGGGTTCAATGGGCTGTATCTGGATTCACATCTCGGGGGAATCTACCACCCCGGTGACGGCTACCGCGTCTACGACCCGACCCTCCAGCGCTACCATGCGCCCGATGGCGAAAGCCCGTTCGGGCTGGGCGGGGCCAACTCGTATGCCTATTGCTACCAGGACCCGGTCAACAACATGGATCCGAGCGGACGCGTGGTGGTCGGGCGGGATCCCGTCCGCACCGGCAGCTACCTCAGCGATCCGCTGGGCAACGAGATCTTTTTCGCAGTGATCGGGATCGGCCTGGGTATTGCCACTGGCGGGGCCAGCCTGGGGTTGACTGGCGCCTTCTTTGGCGGAGTAACCGCATCGGCGTCGGCGGGATTGGGGTTCGCAGCGCTTGCGACCGAGTCGAGCAATCCAGACCTTTCAACTACGCTACGGCTCTTTTCGTTTGCGGTGGGCTTCGATGGCACCTTTGGTTCGATAAAGCCACACAACCTCAGCGGAATTGGGCGCGGCATAGCGGCAGGGGCGGCAGGTCTGAGAGGCGCACGTGCAGCAGTAGGGGCGGCACGTGTGGCGGGCGTACGTCAGGCGAACGGCATCCCGGGCGATATAGTCCCCGTTGCCCACGGGAGTGGAAGTGATATTGGAAACCTCTACGTCGGCGGTGCGCATACACGAAGGCTGGTCATCAACGGGCATGGATTCCCAACCGGTACTCGATTCCCTCTTCCAAAAAATACAGCGATGGAGTTCTATTCGCCGAAAGGAGCGTACATCAGGTCATGGTGGGATGATCTGGGTCATCGGATCGATGCAGGACCCATGAGGCCGCGGGTCGGTAAGGTCGATTCGCCGGACTATTATCTCAGCAATCTCGATGCCGATTTCTGGCAGAAAGCAAACATGCCGGCGGCGAACCTGGCAGACATGCCGGCCTTCTACCGGGATCTCGCCATTGCAAAAGGGGTGGATATTCTGGAGGTGACCAATGATGTCACCCTGAGCATGGTCTTCGACTGGCTTCAGACGCAGAACAAGTACGACTACGGGAGCGTTGCGGGACACTTCTGTCGGGGCACCATCAAACCGAACATATCCGAGCCCCTCCGCAAGATTGCACTGCGCTTTGGGCTTGAGGATATGGCCCCCAACGCTTGGTACGCATGGTGGACATGAATGTCCGCAAGCCCGTGTGGCAGGGCGCGGGCGGCAGCCCCATTTGCTCCCCGGTACAGGTAAAATTGCCGGGATTCCCGTTTCCCCGAGCCTTCCATGACCTGCCGCACCCGCTTCGCCCCCAGTCCCACCGGCTACCTGCACATCGGCGGTGCCCGCACGGCGCTGTACTGCTGGCTGGAGGCGCGCCACCGCGGCGGCGAGTTCGTGCTGCGCATCGAAGATACCGACCGTGAACGCAGCACCCAGGGCGCGATCGACGCGATCCTGGAGGCAATGGAGTGGCTGGGCCTGAACTATGACGAAGGCCCGATCTACCAGACCCAGCGCGTGGCCCGCTACAAGGAAGTGGCCGAGCAGCTGATCGCCGACGGCAAGGCCTACTACGCCTACGAAACCCGCGAAGAACTCGACGCAATGCGCGAGGCCGCCATGGCGCGCCAGGAAAAGCCGCGCTACAACGGCGCCGCGCGCGAGCAGAACCTGCCGTACCGCGACGATCCCAACCGGGTGATCCGCTTCAAGAACCCGCTGGAAGGCACCGTGGTGTTCGACGACCTGATCAAGGGCCGCATTGAGATCGCCAACAGCGAACTGGATGACATGGTGATCTTCCGCCCGGACGGCTTCCCCACCTACAACTTCGCGGTGGTGGTGGATGACTGGGACATGCGCATTTCCGAAGTGATCCGCGGCGACGACCACATCAACAACACCCCGCGGCAGATCAACCTGTACGAAGGCATCGGCGCGCCGGTGCCGAGGTTTGGCCACATGCCGATGATCCTGGACGAGCAGGGCGCCAAGCTGTCCAAGCGCACCGGTGCGGCCGACGTGATGCAGTACAAGGACGCCGGCTACCTGCCCGACGCGCTGCTGAGCTACCTGGCCCGGCTGGGCTGGTCGCATGGCGACCAGGAGCTGTTCAGCCGCCAGGAGCTGATCGAGCTGTTTGACGTGACCCACTGCAATTCCAAGGCCTCGCGGCTGGACATGGCCAAGCTGGGCTGGGTCAACCAGCACTTCCTCAAGACCGGGGATCCGGCGGTTATTGCCCCCCACCTGGTCTATCAGCTGAACAAGCTGGGCCTGGACCTGAACGCCGGCCCGGCGCCGGCCGACGTGGTGGTGGCCCTGCGGGACCGCGTGCAGACCCTGAAGGAAATGGCGGAAAAGGCCGTGGTCTGGTACCAGCCGCTGCTCGACTACGACGAGGCAGCAGTGGCCAAGCACTTCAAGCCGGGCGCGGAACTGGCGCTGGGCAAGACCCGCGAGCTGCTGGCCGCACTGGGTGACTGGACGCTGGACGGCGTCGCGGCGGCCCTGCACGACGTCTCTGCAGTGCTGGAGATCGGCATGGGCAAGGTGGCGCAGCCGCTGCGCGTGGCCATCACCGGCACCCAGGTGAGCCCGGACATTTCGCAGACCGTGTTCCTGGCCGGGCGTGAAGAGGCCTTGAAACGCATCGACGTCGCACTCACTAAAGTACCGACGGCCTGAGCCCAGGAGACCGCATGTCCGCCAAGACCGCTTGTACCGCCCCACACCATCATGTTCACGATGCCTCTGACTTCGTGAAGGTGGTGGAGCGCGTGTGCACGGAGCGCGGACTGCGGCTGACGCCGATCCGCGCCAACGTGCTGCGCCTGATCGCCGAAGCCGGCAAGCCGGTCAAGGCATACGAGTTGCTGGAATGGGTGCGCAACGGCAAGGGCGTGGGCGCCGACGCCCCGCCCACCGTGTACCGTGCGCTGGATTTCCTGATGGCCAACGGCTTCGTGCACAAGCTCGAGTCGGTCAACGCCTTTGTCGCCTGCCATCACCCCAGCAGCGCGCAGCATTCGGTGCCGTTCCTGATCTGCAACAGCTGCCACAGCGCGGTGGAGCTGGAAGACCGCGACATCGTCAGCCAGCTGGAAAAGCGCGCCAAGGAACTGGGCTTCCAGCCCCAGGCACAGACCCTGGAAGTGCACGGTCTGTGCGCCCGCTGCGCGGGGTAAAGCCGCAGCCTTTCGACGGGGCGTTGGACCATGGCGGCTGGTAGGGTCGGCTCCCAAATGACTGCCGATGCCGCTTATCAGCAGTGGGGCGCATGACCTCTGCGGGAGAAGCGCCTTCGTTTCAGGTCATGCGTTACCGGACGTTGCACTGTCACCGGCAGGCGTTTGGGAACCGTCCCTACCTTCTGGGCTCCGCTGCGGTATCGACCCGTACGACGACCGACATGCCGGGGCGCAGCCGCGGCGCCAGCTGCTGATCCGGGTCGATCGCGATCCGCACCGGCAGCCGCTGTACCACCTTGGTGAAATTGCCGCTGGCGTTGTCCGGGCGCAGCACGCTGAACTCCGAGCCCGTGGCCGGGGCGATCTGTTCGATGTGGCCGTTCAAGCGTTCGCCATCGAAGGCATCCACCGAGAACGTGGCCGGTTGGCCGATGCGCATGCGCCAGGTCTGGCCTTCCTTGAAATTGGCTACCACCCACAGCGTGTCAGGCACCAGGAACATCAGCTGCGAACCGGCGGTGACGTATTGCCCCAGCCGCACCGATGCTTCGCTGACCTGTCCGTCGCGCGGGGCATGGATGACCGTGTTGGCCAGATCGATGCGTGCCAGCTCCAGCTGCGCCTTGGCGGTTTCCACGCCGGCTTCCAGGCCCTTGCGTGCCACCTGGGTGGACGTGAGGGTCTCTTCTGCGATGCGGATCTGCGCCTGCGACTGCTGCACCGATGATTGTGCGGCCTGCGCGCTGGTGCGGAACTTGTCACGGTCGTTCAGCGCCACCAGTTGCTGGTCGGCCAGCTCCTCATAGCGTTTGAGCTCGTTGCGTGAACGCGCCAGTTCCGCTTGGCCGGCCGACAGCGCGGCTTTGGCAGCGCCGATCTGCGCCCGGTTCTGCGCCTGCGCCTGATCGGAATTGGCCAGCGCGGCCACCGCGCTGTCCAGGTTCGCCTGCGCCTGCGCTACTTTTTCCCTGTAGATGCGGTCGTCGATGCGCAGCAGCGGTTCGCCCTGTCTGACGTGCTGGAAATCCTTCACCAGCACATCGGTGACATAGCCGCTCACCTGCGGCGCAAGCACCGTGATCTGTCCACGCACATAGGCGTTGTCGGTGCTGACCCAGCTGCTGTTGAACGGCCACAACGACCACGCGCGCAGGATCAGTGCGATGCCGATCAACGCTACCACGATCATCACGACCACGCTGCGCCGACTGGGCTTGAGGTACTTGGGCGCGCCGCCCGGCGTTGCAGCGGCGGCCGGGGCAGCGGGTGCCGTCACCGGCGCGGCATCGGTCGGGGCCGGGGGATTGACGTCGTCAGGGGGCGCATCGTGAGGGGGGGTGGACATGGCGTCACTCATCGCTGGGCCGCGGCGGACGGCGCAGCGGCTGAAGGGGAGGGGGAACCGGGATGGCGCTTGCGCCACTGCTTGAGCACGGCGGTACGCACCGATAGCAGCAGCAGCCAGCCCAGGAATCCCAAGGCGACCCGGCCACTCAACGAGAACACGTCATTGAAGCTGCGCACGTTGGCTTCACGGCGCGTGATCTGGGCCAGCTGCCCTGTGCCCTGGGCGCTGCGCTGCACACCATCGGTGAGCAGCGGCGCATACAGCTGCTGCTGCAGCTTCAGGCGCTGCGCGACCACGCCATCGGACGGATCGAGCTGGCTGACCAGCGCGCTGGAATATACCTGCTCGCGGTGCACCTGGTAGGTGCCCAGGAGCGCCGAACCGGCCAGCCCGCCCAAGGTCTGGGTGATGGACACCGTGACCAGGAAGGTGATCATGTGGTCGGTACCCTGTTTGAGCGCCTGGGTGATCCCAAGCATGATCAGTGGGCCCATGAACATGCCCGACCCCATTGCCGCCAGGAACTGGCTGAGGAAGAAGTCATGCGGCCGGTCCTGGCTGGTGCGGCTCTGGTCGAGCAGCGCGGCGCTGCCCAGCAGCAGGATGGCCATCAACAGCTGCGCGATGATGCGCTTCGGCCCGAAGGTCAGGGAACTGGTCGCGATGCCGGTGATCACCCCGGCCAGGATCACCGCGAACAGCGCTCGCATCTGGTCCGGGCCCATGCCCAGCTGGCGCATCAGCCCAACCACGCCGTAGGACTGTTCGGTGGTAAGGAAGCGCAGCAGGAACGCGCCGACGATGAAGTGCAGCATTGGCAGGCTGGACAGCCAGCGGATCTGCAGCAGTGGATTGCGCCGGCAGCGCTCGACCACCAGCCCCGCCGTGCCCAGGGTGATCGACGCGACCAGCGCCCAGCCCAGCCAGGGCGTGTCCAGCCACCAACGCAGGGTGCCCTGGGCCAGCACCACCACCAGCAGGGCCACGGCGGGGGCAAGCAGGGCGAAGCTGACGAAATCCATCGGCTCGAACACTTTGATCTGTGCGCCGGGCGGCAGCTTCAGCATTACCACCGCAGCGAACGCGCACAGCGCCAGCCCGGCCTCGAACAGGTACAGGTTATGCCACTGGCCGGTGTCGATCAGGCCCGGCGAAACCAGCCAGGCAATCGGCACGGCCATCTGTGAAATGCCCACGCCGATCACCAGCAGGTTGCCGGTGTAGCGTCGCGGCAGCGACTGCAGCATGTACAGCGTACCCAGCGTGGTGCAGGCCGCACCGGCGAAGCCGCTGGCCGCACGCATCATCAACGTGGTCTCGAAGCTACCTACGAACAGATGCAGCACCGCCAATACGGCGTACAACCCCAACCCGATCTCGGCGAACAGGCGGATGCCGTACTGCTGGCGGAATTTGAAGGCCAGCAGGTTGGCGGTGACGTTGACCATCGCATAGGCGGCGACCAGCCAGCTGCCCTGGGTCGGGGTGAGCCCGAGCTGGCCCTGCAGGAACGGCAGATTGGCGGTCACCAGTGCATTGCCCAGCCCGCCGGTGATGCCCACCAGCAGTGCAACCAGCGCGTAGGCCACGCGCCGGTGGGGCGGGTGCCACGGCATCGACGCGGAGCCGGGCAGGGTCGGTTTTTCGTGTTCCTCCCAGTCGGGAATGGGCTTGAGGTACTCGGGCATCAGCGGCCTCCGTCGACCTTTCCGCCCAGTCCTCCACGCAGCAGTTGGAGCGCGCGTCCGGCAAGCCGTGCGCGCTCCTCGCGGGTCTTGCCGCGCAGCGCCGCGCCCAGCATGCTGGAAATGAGCGAAATATCGGCCGCCTGCAGGTCCGGGCGGCACAAACCGGCATCGATTGCGCGCTGGATGGGCGCCTTGAGCAGGGTGTGCACGGTCTGCCGCGCCGCCTTGATCGTTGGTTCGTCCGGGTCGACCGCGCGCCAGTAATCGGCCAGCGCCGGCGACTGTACGATCCGCGTGGCCATGCCCTGCAGCACTTCGAACAGGGCGTCGTCGCGGTCGCCCAGCGTTTCCACCTGGCGCGCGATGCGCGCCACGGTCCGGTCCAGCAACGCCTCGATCAGCGCAGTGCGGTCGGGGAAATTGCGGTACAGGGTGGCGCGTCCGACCTGTGCTTTTTCCACGACCAGGTCCAGCGGCGCGGTGACGCCGTGCTGGCCGAACACGCTGTCGGCGGCATCCAGGATCAGGGCGCGGCGCGCAGCCGCATCGGCACGTTGACTTTGCATGCGCTATTTTCGGACAGGAATGTCCGCAGTGGAAGCCGGGCGGGCGATGCCGGTATGAGGCCGCTCTGGTTGGTCAACAAGGCGTGAAGTCGCCGCTTCCCGGTCCGGCAGGGCGAAAAAAACGGGGGCCTTGCGGCCCCCGAAGGTCGAACATGTACCCCGGCAGTGATCAGAAGTACGCGCGGATGCCGAACGCCACGCCACGGCCCGGCAGCGGCGAGTAGTCCCGCAGCAGCGAGGTGTGCGCACGCGCCTCGCGGTTGGTCAGGTTGTTGCCGTCCAGGAACACTTCGTAACTGTTGCTGTCCGAACGGTCCCAGCGGTAGGCGACGTGCGCATCGACCAGGGTGTAACCGTCGCTCGGCGCTTCGTTCTGCGCGGTGTCCTTCTGGCTGCTGTAACGCACCGCGCCGATCGAGGCACGCCAGCCGTCACGCGACCAGCGCAGGTCGGCGCCGACCCGGGCCGGAGAAATGCGCGGCAGGTAGCCGGTGTTGGCCAGGTCCACGGTGTAGTTGTGGTCATGGTCGCCGTGCGGCACGGCGATGTCGACGCTGCGGCTGCCGCTGCCATCCAGCTCTGCCTTCACGTAGTCGCCGAACACGCGCAGGTCCCAGTCGCCGGTGCTGCCTTCGAACAGGTGCACCAGGGCTTCGGCTTCGGCACCCTTGAAGGTGGCGTCCTGCTGGGTCCACAGGCGGACCGGCAGGCTTTCGACCACGCCGGTGTCGGCCAGGTAGATGAAGTCCTTGAACTTCGTCTGGTAGATCGACGCGGAGAAATCGAGACGGTCGCTGTGGGTGTGGATGCCCAGCTCGACGCGCTGGCCGCGCTCGGTCTTCAGGTTGGCATCGCCGATCTCCAGCGAACGGGTAGCGATGTGTGCGCCGGCGGCGTACAGCTCTTCATTGGTCGGCGCGCGCTCGGAGCCGTCCACGCCAAAGCGCAGGTCGACCGCATCATTGAGCTTCCAGATACCGGCCGCCGACAGGTTGGTGGCATCGAAGGTGCGCGCGCGGTAGTCGCCGGTCGGGTCCAGCTTGATCTGGTCGTGGCGGCCACCCAGTTCCAGCTTGAAGGGGCCGAACTGCTTTTCCTGGAGCACGAACAGCCCCACGTTGCGGGTGCCGGTATCGGGCACGAACGCTTCTTCGCCCTTGGCGCCGAAATCGCTGTTGCCGAACTGCAGGCCGAACGCGCCGTCCCAGCCGCCGATCTGCTGCTGCACGGCTTCCAGGCGGGCTTCGACGCCGCGGTTGGTGAAGCGCGTGGACGGCGTGCCGGCTTCCAGCTCGACATGCTCGTAGTCGGTGTAGGCGGTGCGCAGGTTGATGTTCTTCAGGAACGACACCGGGTTGTAGATGCCACCCTTGGCTTCGAACCGGTTCTGCACCATGTCGATGCGCACGTCGTGTTCGCCGCCTTCTTCTTCCTCGTCGCCATGATCGTGGTCATGATCATGATCATGGTCGTCGTCGGCATGCACGTGGGCGCCGTTCGGAATGCCATAGTTGGTGCGGTAGGTGCTGGCCGAGGCGCCGAAGTAGCCGCCTTCGCCGAGCCAGGTCGCGCCGACGCCACCGGCGCGGGTGCGGATCGAGCTGTTGTCCAGGGTGCCGCGCCGCGGTTCGTCGGCGTCGCCGTCTTCGTGGTCGTGGCCGCTGTGGTCTTCCAGGCCGTCGATCACCGCGTAGCCGGGAATGCGGTAGTCATCGCCATTGCGGACCAGGCCATCGACATGCAGCACCCAGTTGCCGTTCACGCCATCGAGCCGGAACATGCCGCTGCGCTCGTCGTTGACCGAGTTGCCGCGCACTTCGGCGCGCCCACTGAGCGGGCGCTCGGGCAGGTCGCGGGCGATGCGGCCATCCACCACGTTGACCGCGCCGCCGATGGCGCCGCTGCCGAACAGCAGGGTGGCCGGGCCCTTGAGTACTTCGATCTGATCGGCCAGGAACGGTTCGATGCTGGTGGCGTGGTCGGCGCTGACAGTGGAGGCATCCATGTTGCCCATGCCGTTGGACAGTACCGCCACGCGCGGGCCTTCCTGGCCGCGGATGATCGGGCGGCCGACGCCGGGGCCGAAGAAGGTGCTCTGCACGCCGGGCAATTTGGCCACGGTGTCGCCGAGGGTGCCGGCCTTCTGTTCGTCCAGGCGCTCGCCGGCGAGCACGTCCACCGGGCGCGCCAGCGATTCGGCATCACCCTGCAACGGGCTGGCGGTGACCTTCACCGCAGACAGTTCGGTCAGGTGTTGGTCACGTTCGGCCGCATCGTCGGCGGCGATGGCCAGGGAAGGCAGCAGGGCGGCAGCAAGCGCCAGGGACAGGGCGTGCGGTTTGAAGGAGCGGGAAGAGCGCATGGGCAGAGGGTCCGTCGGCTAATTGTTACAATGTATCAATGGTGGGGCGCGCGAATCCCGTCGTAACGGGCAGGTGGAACCGGGTGGAGCGAGGGGGAGGCAGGTGCGCGTCGGGATTGATGTTATATTATTCCATAACGCTTCGCCGACCCTGCTGGAAGTCATGCCTCTGTTCCCCCGCCTGCGTCATCTGTTGGATCGCTTCGGTGCCACCGGCTCGTTGTTGTGCGCGGTGCACTGCGCCGTGCTGCCTGTCCTGCTGGCGGCGGCGCCGTCATTGGGGTTGTCGGTGTGGCTGGGCGACGAGGTGGAACTGGCGCTGGTCAGCTTCGTGACCCTGCTGGGTCTGTTCAGCCTGGTGTGGGGCTACCGCCGCCACGGTGCGCTGCGCGCGCTCGGATTTCTGGTGCCGGGCCTGACCGCCTTGTGGGCGGGGCTGCTGTACGGGCCGCTGCATCATTCGGCGGTGCCGCACGCGGTGGTGATGACACTGGGCGGGGTGCTGGTGGGGGTCGCGCACCTGGTCAACCTGCGCCTGAACCACGGGCACGTCCATGATGCGAGCTGTGCGCACTGAGGCGCTGTGGTAGGCTTTCCGATCGTGCGCGGGGGCGTCTGCAAGGGCGGGCCCGCCGAACCCGTGTCAGCACGGGGTAATCAGAGTTCAGACTAAGGAGTTGACGACATGGGTAAGGGTGACCGCAAGACCGCCAAGGGCAAGCGCTACAACGCCAGCTACGGCAATTCGCGTTCGCACGCGGTGAGCAAGGTGGCCGTGGGCGCAGCTGCGCCGGTCGCCAAGAAGACCGTGGCCAAGGCCCCGGCAAAGAAGGCCGTGGCCAAGAAGGCTGTTGCCAAGGCCGGCTGAGTTTCGCCAGGTCTGACGAAAAAACGCGGCGCTTGCGCCGCGTTTTTTTTGGTTTCGAGTTTCATGCTCTCCACCACCAGGCGCGATCACTTCAATGCAGGAACCAGCGTCTCGGGATTGCCATCGTTCGGGGCGGCCGGAATGCCCAGCAGACGCGCCATCAACGGATAGACATCGACGTTGTCGAAGCCGCGCAGGGTGGCACCCTGCTTGAACGACGGACCACGGGCAATGAAGATCGCGCGCATCGAGGGCAGGGCGTTGTCGTAACCGTGCGAGCCACGGTCGCCGGACTCGCGCTGGGCCAGCCGCTCGCGGCTCAGTGCGTTCCAGCCTTCGTGCATCTGGCACACGATCGGCGGGATGCGCGGGTTGCTCCCGTATTCCCAGCGCGGGGGCAGGTTCTGGCGGGTCCAGCAGTCGTAGGTTGCGTGGGCGCCGAGCAGGATCTTCTCTGCCTGGTGCTGCTTGCCCGGCAGCGGTGCGAAACCGATCGACTGGCCCTCCGATACGTTCCTGGCGAGGGACGGATCGATCATGTCCTCCACCGCGATGGTCTGGCCATCCGGGACGCTGGCCATGCCGTGGTCGGACAGCACGATGAGGTTGGTGCGGGCGTCCAGCCCGCGTGCCTGCAGGCCGTCCAGCAGGCGTCCGATGGCGGTGTCGACGTCGATGATGGCCGCCGCGTACGCGGGCGAATCGGGGCCGTTGTGGTGGCCAGCCTTGTCGACCTGCTCCATGTACAGGGTGACCAGGCGCGGGGCATCGGCATCGGTCTGGCCGAGCCAGCCCAGTACCTGGTCGACCCGGTCGGCGAGCGACACGGTGTCGTCGTACACCCGCCACTGGCTGGGGCGGATGCCCTGGATCGCTGCTTCGCTGCCGGGCCACGACCAGGTGGCCGTACGCATGCCGGCCTTTTCGGCGCCGACCCAGATCGGTTCGCCGCCCCACCAGCGTCCATCGGTCACCGCATCGCGCAGGTTGAGCTGAAAACGACCCAGTGCGTCCTCCTGCATGCTGTTGTGGATGATGCCGTGGTGGTCCGGGCGCAGCCCGGTCACGATCGTGTAGTGATTGGGGAAGGTCAGCGACGGGTAGGACGGCGTCATCCACTGTGCGCGCACGCCGTCATGCGCGATGCGCTGCAGGTTCGGGGTGATGCCACGGTCCAGCATGTCCGCGCGCAGGCCATCTATCGAGACCAGCAGCAGCTTCGGTGCACTGGCTGCCACGGTAGCGGCGTCGGCAGCGGTGATCGACGGCGTTGAAGGGACGCTGGCACAGCTGCTCAGCGCGAGGGCGGCGGCAAGCGCCAGCGAAAGGCGGACGGAAATCATCCCGCCATGATAGTTCGCTGCAGTGACGCGGCGAAGACAACCGATGGCACGGTCAGGCGAACAATGGCTGCGTGCGCGATTCGAGTTCGAGCAGCGCGGCCTTGGTTTCGATGCCGCCACCGAAGCCGGTCAGTGCGCCGCTGCTTCCGATCACGCGGTGGCAGGGCAGCACGATCGGCAACGGGTTGCGCCCATTGGCCGCGCCGACGGCACGGCTGGCGGTGGGGTGACCAATGTGGCGCGCAAGCTGCACGTAGCTCCAGGTCTCGCCGAACGGAATGTCGGCCAGCGCCTTCCACACCCGCAGCTGGAACCCCGTGCCGTGCGGTGCCAGGGGCAGCTCGAACCTGCTGCGTTCTCCGCGCAGGTACTGCAGCAGCTGGGTGCGCGCGTCGCGCAGCGCATGCGGATCACGTTGCCACTGCGCGCGGCCCTTGGCGTCGTAACGGTTGTTCTCGAACAGGATGTGGTGGATGCCCTGGCTGTCGCCGGCCACGGTCAGCGCGCCGATGGGGCTGTCAAAAGTGTCGTAGAGGAGGTTCATGCGGTTACTCCGGAGCGGACGTGGCCAGATGCCACAGGTGCAGCACGGCGTAGGCACGCCAGGGCCGCCAGGCCTGCGAGCGGGCCTCGGTGGCGCGCTCGGTCAGGCGGGTGTCACCGCCCAGTACCTGCTGCAGCACCAGGTCGCCGGCGGGGAATGCATCGGGCAGCGCCAGGGCGCGCAGCGCGATGTAGTGCGCGGTCCACGGCCCTATCCCGGGCAGGGCCACGCAACGATCGATGAAAGTGTCCAGGCGTTGTCCGGCGTGGAAGTCCAGCCGACCATCGGCCACGGCGGTGGCCACTGCACGCACGGTTGCCGCACGCGTTCGCGGCAGGCCGATCCCTTCCAGTGGCGCGTCGGCCAACTGTTCCGGGCTGGGGAACTGACGGTCCAGCCCTTCCGGCATGGCCTCCAGTGGTGTGCCAAAGCGCTCCACCACGCGCCGCGCCAGGGTGATGGCCGCCGCCACGCTGACCTGCTGGCCGAGCACGGCACGTACCGCCACTTCAAAGCCATCCCAACCGCCGGGTACGCGCAGCCCGGGCCGCTGCGCGATGCCGCGCGCGAGCAGCGGGTCCTGTGCCAGCGTGGCGTGCACGATGCGCAGGTCCGCGTCCAGGTCGAAGATGCGCCGCACCCGGCGCACGATGCCGGGGATCGCGCGTGGATCAATCTGGCCCAGCTGCAGCAGCAGCTCGGGGCGGCGTGGATCAGCGGTGACCCGGATCACCGACGGGCGCTCGACCGGGCCGATCACGCGCTGGTAGCTGCTGTCGTCGATCTGCTCGATGCCCGGGATGCAGCGGCGGCGCAGGAAGCCCAGCATCGCGGCGAAATCCAGCGGTGGCCGGTAGCCCAGGCGCAGGGTCAGTGCACCGTCAGCCAGCACGCCACGCTGGCGGCGGATCGCGGAGGGCGGCATGCCGCAGCCCTCCACGAACGCGGCGTTGAAGCGGCGCAGGCTGTTGTAGCCGGCGGCCATGGCCACGTCGGTGACCGGCAGCGCGGTTTCGGTCAGCAGCTGCTTGGCCAGCAGCAGCCGGCGGGTGGCGTGGATCTGCGCCGGGGCCGCGCCCAGCCGTGCCACGAACAGCCGCTGCAGCTGGCGCGCGCTCAGGCCGAGCCGGGCAGCCAGATCGCCCACCGCGGCATCCTGCAGGAAGCCATCGTGGATCAGCGCCAGCGCGCGCTGCAGGGTTTCATTGCTGAGCGCGTCCTGCGCTTCCGGAGCCAGCTCCGGCCGACAGCGCAGGCAGGGTCGGAAGCCTGCCGCGGCGGCAGCGGCCGCCGTAGGGTAGTAATCGACGTTGACCGGCTTCGGCGCCGGCGCCGGGCAGACCGGGCGGCAGTAGATACCGGTGCTGCGCACGGCAGTGAAGAACACGCCGTCGAAGCGCGCATCGCGGGCCAGGCGGGCGCTTTCGCAGGCGGCGTAATCCAGGGGCAGGGCGGTGTGCATGGGGCCCAGTCTATGCGCCCGGCCGGGGGCCGGCTCGCCGTTTTCGGACAGCAATGCCGGGCACGCCCGGTGCGGTTCAGGGCAGGTTGCCGTGATGCCGGCCGGGCGCACTAGACTGTGCCTTCATGTGCCGTTTTCGGCACGCCCTTTGTCTGGAAGCCGGGTGTCCATGCTGCTCAAGTCGTGCGGGTTGTTGCTGTTGTGCCTGGGGCTGGCGGCCTGCAGCCAGCTGGAGAACCCCGGCAACGTCACCGCCGCCGACAAGGCGGTACGGGCGCAGACCGCCGACGGCGACCACATGGTGTCGTTCAATGCCGCCGATGCCCCCCCCGCGCCGCCACCGCCGCCTCGCAAGGGCGAGCAGGACTGGCCGACGGTGGCGCTGGACAACGGCAAGGCCTGGCTGAGCTGCGACACCGAGTACGCAGACGAAGCAGGCGACGGCGCCCCGCTGCAGGCGCTGGACCGCGCCAGCCTGGAAGCGGCCATCGCCCCGTGCGTCGAGCGCGGCCTGCTGCGTGTGCGCTACGCCGGCAAGATCAATCCTGGATTCACCGAACTGGTGACACGTATCGCGCTGGTGGCCGATGCCCAGCACGTCTCGCGGCGCATTCTCGACCTGGATTCCAGCGGCGGGCAGGTGGAAGCGGCGATCGCGGCCGGTGATCGTATCGGCGAATCCAACTGGACCATCTGGGTGCGTGAAGGCTCGGTCTGCCACAGCGCCTGCGTGTTTGTACTGGCCGCCGGCGACAACCGGCTGGTGTCGGGCAAGGTCGGCATCCACCGCATGATGCGGATCAGCTCCAAGGCTACTTCGCGTGCCGAGCTCAATCTGGAACTTCACGAGGTCTACGACAACGTCAAGGATTACCTGCAGCGGAACGGCGTGGCGGTCGGCGTGGCCGACCTGATGATGACCGTGCCCAACCGCAGCCTGCGCCTGCTCAGCAGCGAGGAACTGCGCCAGTTCGGCCTGGATGGCACCAATGCGGTGCAGGACGATCTGGAGCGGATCAAGCAGATGCGCAAGTGCGGCGATGATTTCGTGCGGCGCAAGGATGCATTTCTGGTTGCCTTCGACCAGGAGTGCAAGCGCGAAGGCAGCGAGCTGGACGTGATTACCCGCTGCGGGCAGACGCTCAAGCAGCGCTTCGGTTTCCCGGATGCGACCTGCCCGGACGAAAGTCCGCTGTCGGAAATCGATGTGTCCACGTTGTTGCCGACCAACGAAACGCCGCGCGATGCGGTGGTCGAACGCACCGCCAGCGATGCCGACCAGCCGCCCGCGGAGGCGGCCGAACGCAACTGACGGCCTGCTCACGGGGTTCCCGTAGACTGGCGTGAAATCCACTGCCGCCCACGGTGCCCCGATGCGCGTTCCGCTGCTGCTGTTGCTTCTGCTCCCCGCCGTTGCCTTGGCCCAGACCCCGCCGCCGGCCACCCCGGCACCGGCGCCCGCGCGCCCGGCACCTGCCTCCCCGGCTGCCCCGGCACGGCCTGCCTTGACCCCGCAACAGCAGGCGCAGGTCCAGAAGCAGGATCAGGAAATGGCCGCTGCCGGCCTGAAGGTGGCGACCCTGGTTGATGCCGGACGCGCCGCCGAGGCCTGGAAGGGCGCGTCCGAAGTGGCCCGCAGGGCGGTCACCGAGCAGGCGTTCGTGGCGCAGCTCGACGGCGACCGCAAGCGCCTGGGCGCGCTGGTCTCGCGCGGCCAGCCGGTGGTCACGCGGGTCAAGTACAAGGCGGGCGCGGCCGTGCCCGAGGGCCTGTACATCAACGTCAGCTTCCCCACCCGGTTCGCCAACAGCGCGCAGCCGGTGCGCGAGCTGGTGTCGTTCCGCTTTGACGACGACAGGATCTGGCGCCTGGCCGGTTACAGCGTCCGCGCCGCAGCTCCCTGACCGCAGGAGGAACATCGCATGGGTATCGAAATCCAGATGCTGGGCTGGTCCATCGTACTGGGCCTGGTGCAGGTGATGATCGCCGCTGGCGCGGTCACCCGCGAACGCGGGCTGGCCTGGAATGCGTCGGCCCGCGATGGGGTACCACCTGCGCCGGGCCCGCTGGCCGCGCGCCTGCAGCGGGCGCAGGCCAATTTCCTGGAAACCTTCCCGTTCTTTGCCGCCGCCGTGCTGGCAGTGGTGCTTACCCAACGCCAGGACAGCACCACCGCGCTCGCCGTGCAGCTTTATTTCTGGGCGCGGCTGGTTTACGTGCCGCTGTATGCCGCAGGCATTCCCTACCTGCGCAGCCTGGTCTGGGTGGTGTCGCTGGTGGGCATCGTGCTGTTGCTGTGGCGCCTGCTGCACGGGCTGGCGTGAACCGGCGCCGACGCGGCTGATCCAGATCAAGAGCGCCGCCGGCGGTGAGGGCTAAGCTCGGTCGTGGTCAAGCAACGGAAACGGATCATGACGAACGATCGCAGCGGGCAGGCAGTGGATGTGGTGGTAGTGGGCGCCGGGCCGGCGGGGCTGTGTTTCGCTCGCGCGCTGGCCGGCAGTGGCCTGCGCGTGGCGATGGTGGAGCAGCAGCCGCGCGCGGCGCTGGCCGAGGCCGCCTTCGACGGGCGCGAAATCGCGCTCACCCATGCGTCGCGCCACATCCTCGAGCAGCTGGGCCTGTGGCAGCGGCTTGACCCCGCTGAAGTTTCGCCGCTGCGCGACGCCAAGGTCATGGATGGGCGTTCTCCATTCGCGTTGACCTTCGCTGCGCGCGACGCGCGCGGTGGCGACCTGGGCTGGCTGGTGCCCAATCACCTGATCCGCCGCGCGGCATGGGACAGCGTGCAGGGCCAGGCCGACCTGGAGATCCTCGACCAGTGCAGCGTGCGCGGCATCGTGCCCGGTGCGCGCCACAGCGAAGTGACCCTTGCCGATGGGCGCCGGCTGCAGGCGCGGCTGGTGGTGGCGGCCGACAGCCGGTTCTCGTCCACCCGGCGCATGCTGGGCATCGGCGCGCGCATGCGCGATTTCGGCAGATCGATGCTGGTCTGCCGGATGCAGGTCGAGGTGCCGCACCAGCACACTGCGTGGGAGTGGTTCGGCTATGGCGGCACCATGGCGCTGCTGCCGCTCAATGGCGACCAGGCGTCGGCGGTGATCAC
Organism: Stenotrophomonas sp. NPDC047960; assembly: GCF_043204395.1. NCBI lineage: Bacteria > Pseudomonadati > Pseudomonadota > Gammaproteobacteria > Lysobacterales > Lysobacteraceae > Stenotrophomonas > Stenotrophomonas sp. NPDC047960. The sequence continues at coordinate 510,979 of NZ_JBIDBX010000001.1, forward strand.
CCTGCCGCCGCCCGGGATCGAGGCGCTGCGGGTACAGGACGAAGCAAGCTTCGGGCGCAGCATCGGCGCGTGTTTCGAACACCGGCTGGGCGCGATGACCCCGGTGGCGCGCCCCATCGCGTACCCGCTGGTGGGGGTGTACGCCACTGCGTTCGTGGGCGCGCGCTGCGCGCTGATCGGCGATGCCGCGGTGGGCATGCATCCGGTCACCGCGCACGGTTTCAACCTGGGCCTGCAGAGCCAGGACCGGTTGGCCGCGATCCTGCGCCGGGCGGCCGGGCGGGGTACCGATATCGCCGCTCCGGCCGGTCTGGCCGCCTACGAGCGGGGGCACCGGCTGGCCTCACGGCCGCTGTACGAGGCGACCAATGCGATCGCCACGCTCTATACCGATGACCGCCTGCCGGCGCGCGTGCTGCGTCGGGCGGGGCTGCGGCTGGCGCACGGGGTGGCGCCGTTCCGGCAGGTGATCGCCGCGCACCTCACCCAACGGTGAGGCATCACGACCGTTGGTCGTGAGCCACCGGGTAGGTGACGACCGTTGGTCGTGAGCCACCATGGTAGGTGACGACCGTTGGTCGTCACATGGGATCAGGGGGCGTCGCTATCAGCGATGACGTTGATCACGGTGTCGCCGAACTGGACCTGCTGGCCACCGCGGATCTTGCAGGCCTTGCGCAGCTCCACTTCGCCGTCAACGAGGACCTGGCCGTCGCCGATCACGGTCTTGGCCTCGCCGCCGCTGGTCACCAGGTCGGCGAGCTTGAGCAGCTGCTTCAGTTCCACGTATTCGCTGTCCAGTTCAAATTCGAGGGTCTGCATGGGGTGGGGTATCCTGTGAAGGGGCGCGGGCACGGGGCCGGCCGAAAGTGGGCGCGTATTGTGCGCCAGCACGCGGCGCTTGCAGCATCCGGGCTGAAATCTGTACACGTGGTTCAGGATCCATGCGGTATCATCGCGCCCTGAGCGAGTGAATTCTCCTCCGACCGAGCAGCGCCAGGGCACGCGATAAGAAAGGGCGCCCAAAGCGCGGACCATCCCCTTTTTTATGCCACTGCCACGTAAAACGGTAGTGGCTTCGGAGTTCCCCATGTCCCAAGAATCCCCCACGCCGCTGCTGTTCGCAGACCTCGGCCTGTCCGACGCTGTGATGAAGGCCGTTGCCGCCGTCGGCTATGAAACCCCGTCGCCGATCCAGGCTGCCACCATCCCGGCGATGCTGGAAGGCCGCGACGTGCTGGGCCAGGCCCAGACCGGCACCGGCAAGACCGCCGCCTTCGCGCTGCCGGTCCTGTCCAACCTGGATTTCAACCAGACCAAGCCGCAGGTGCTGGTGCTGGCGCCGACCCGCGAACTGGCCATCCAGGTCGCCGAGGCGTTCCAGACCTACTCCTCGGGCATTCCCGGTTTCCGCGTGCTGCCGGTCTACGGCGGCCAGCCGTACGGGCAGCAGCTGCAGGCCCTGCGCCGCGGCGTGCACGTCATCGTCGGCACCCCGGGCCGCGTGATCGACCACCTCGACCGCGGCACCCTGGACCTGTCCGAGCTGAAGACCCTGGTGCTGGACGAAGCTGATGAAATGCTGCGCATGGGCTTCATCGACGACGTCGAAGCGGTCCTGAAGAAGCTGCCGGAAACCCGCCAGGTGGCACTGTTCTCGGCCACCATGCCGTCGCAGATCCGCCGCATCGCGCAGACCTACCTGAAGAACCCGGCCGAAGTCACCATCGTCAGCAAGACCACCACGTCGGCCAACATCCGCCAGCGGTACTGGTGGGTGAGCGGCATGCACAAGCTGGACGCGCTGACCCGCATCCTGGAAGTGGAACCGTTCGACGCGATGATCATCTTCTCGCGTACCAAGGCAGCCACCGAAGAGCTGGCGGAAAAGCTCCAGGCCCGTGGCCTGGCCGCCGCGGCCATCAATGGTGACATGCAGCAGGCGCAGCGTGAGCGCACCATCGGCATGCTCAAGGAAGGCAAGCTGGATATCCTGGTCGCCACCGACGTGGCGGCCCGCGGCCTCGACGTGGAGCGCATCAGCCACGTGCTGAACTACGACATCCCGTACGACACCGAAAGCTACGTGCACCGCATCGGCCGTACCGGGCGTGCCGGCCGCACCGGTGATGCGATCCTGTTCGCCACCCCGCGCGAAAAGGGCATGCTGCGTGCGATCGAGCGTGCCACCCGCCAGCCGATCGAAGAAATGCAGCTGCCGAGCGTGGACGCGGTCAACGACACCCGGATCAACAAGTTCATGAGCCGCATCAGCGACGCGCTCGATGCCGGCGGCACCGAGTTCTACCGCGACCTGCTGCAGAAGCTGGAAGGCGAGAAGAACGTGCCGGCGATCGACATTGCCGCTGCATTGGCCAAGCTGCTGCAGGGCGACTCGCCGTTCCTGCTCACCCCGCCGGTGCGCGGTGCCCGTGAAGAGCGTGCGCCGCACCCGCGCAATGACCGCAACGATCGGGGTGAGCGCCCGGCGCGCTTCGAGCCGCGCTTCGAGCGTGGCCCGCGCCGCGAAGACGACCGCGGCCCGCGTCCGCCGCGCCCGGAAGGCGATTTCGTCGGCAACGACGGGGGGTTCGAACGTGCCCCGCGCCGTGAGATCGCCCCGCGTGGCGAGCCGGAGCCCGGCATGGAAACCTTCCGCATTGAGGTGGGCCACGTGCACGGGGTCAAGCCGGGCAACATCGTCGGCGCGATCGCCAACGAAGCCGGGCTGGAGAGCCGTTTCATCGGCCGCATCGACATCCGTGACGACTTCTCGATCCTGGACCTCCCGGCGGAAATGCCTGCTGAACTGCTCAGTCACCTGAAGAAGGTGTGGGTGTCGGGCCAGCAGCTGCAGATGCGCAAGGTCGAGCCGGGTGAAGACACCGCCGGTTCGGGTTCGGCCCGTCCGCCGTTCAAGCCGAAGTTTGGCCGCGGCGGAAAGCCGGGCGGTCCGGCGGGGCACCGCGGTCCGGGCGGCAACGATCGCCCGCCGCGTCGCGACGGCTTCAAGCCGCGCGGCCCGCGCAACGGTTGATCGATCCACATTGCCGTCTCCAACAACGCCAGCCCTCGGGCTGGCGTTGTTGTTCCAGCCGTCCGAGCCGATGTGAGGGCAAACTTCGCGCCGTTTCAACAGCGCTGGACCTAGCCTGCCATCACAGGGGACTATGCCAAGCACCCATGGGCGCCGGAGGGATCTGCGATGCTGGGAGGCAGCAGGGAGGTGGGCAGTACCGCCGTACCGCATGTCACGCGGGGGTTGACCCTGCGGTTCGTGCTGCTTACGGGCATGGCCGTTGGCCTGGTGGCGCTTTCGGCGCTGATCCAGGAGCTGCAGGGCGCGTCCACTGCGTGGATCGTGGGCCAGAGCCATTGGTCGCGCAGCCAGCAGCAGGCCTCTTTCGCCCTGGCGCGTTACATCTCGTCGGGCAATCCGGCCGCGCTGGTCGAGGCGCGTGCGGCGCTGCAGGTACCGCTGGGCGACCTGGATGCGCGCCGCGCGCTGGAGCAGGACGATGTGGATATCGCGCGGGCACGGCGCGGCTTCCTGCAGGGCGGCAACCAGCCGGGCGACATCAACCGGCTGATCCTGTCATTCCGCTACCTGGGGCGCCTGGGATACTTCCGCGATGCGGTGCACCTGTGGCAACAGACCGACCACGGATTGGCCCAGCTGCAGGCGATGATGGACACCGCCGAAGCGATGCATGCCAACGGCACCGTGGAACCGGCCATCCGCGAGGCATTGCTGGTGCAGGTGCAGGCGCTGGACCGCAGCCTGCAGGCGCAGGCCCGCGCGTTCTCGCTGGCGCTGCTCAATACGGCTTCCATCGTGCGCATGGCCACGCTGATTGTCGGCGGCCTGTCGGTGCTGCTCATCACCCTGGTCGCGGTGCTGCTGTCCCGGCGCGTGCGCAATGACCTGATCGACACCGAAAGCCGCTTCCGCGCCGCGTTCTACCAGGCTACGGTGGGCATGCTCAAGCTGGACCACGCCGGGGGCATCGTCGAGGCCAACCAGGCCATGGCCGACATACTCGGGTATCGCCGCGACGCGCTGCTTGGCATGGAACTGCCGGAACTGCTGGTCGATGGCGAGCTGGTGCTGGACGAGGCCGGCGACATCGACTGGCCGCGCCAGCTGCGCCCGGGCGAACTGCGCTTCCGGCATGCCGACGGCGGTCTGCTGTGGGGACGCTGGAGCGGTACGCTGGTGCGCAGCCCTGGCCGTGACCTGTCCGTGTTCGCGATCATCGAAGACGTATCGCAGAACCACGCACTGGCGCGGGAAGTCGAGCACCACACCAGCCACGACCCGCTCACCGGCCTGATCAACCGGCGCGAGATCGAGCGCCTGCTGGAGCTGGCGCTGCTCGACGTGCGCACCCGCGGCGGTACCCACAGCCTGTGTTACCTGGACCTGGACTATTTCAAGCTGGTCAACGATGGCCTCGGCCACGCGGCCGGCGACCAGCTGCTGCGCGGCTTTGCAGATTACCTGGAGGGCGCGGTACGCGAGGGCGACTGGGTGGGCCGCATGGGCGGCGACGAGTTCGCGATGTTGCTGTCCGACGCCCGCCAGGACGAGGCCAAGCAGGTGCTGCAGCGGATCGCACGCAACCTGGGCCAGGCCGGGTTCCAGCGCGACGATGGGCTGCCGCGGGTCAGCTGCAGTATCGGCGTGGTCGAAATCACCGCCGATGTGGCCGATGTGAACTGGTTGATGAGCGCGGCAGACAGCGCGTGCTACGCGGCCAAGCAGGCCGGGCGCAACCGCGTGCATTGCTTCAATGAGAACCGGATGGCGCTGCAGGAGCGCCTGCTGGAAGCAGAGCGGTTGGCGCATGTGTCCAGCGCGATCGCCGAGAACCGCATGCTGCTGTACGCCCAGCGCATTGAACAGGTCGGTGATCCGGGGTTCCTGCATTACGAAGTGCTGGTACGCATGCGCGGCACCGATGGCCAGCTGCGGGGGCCGGGCGATTTCATGCCCGCGCTGGAGCGCTATGGCATGGGCATGGCACTGGACCGGCACGTGCTGGGGCTGCTGTTCCGCCACCTGCAGCTGTGCCCGGCGCATGTGCAGCGGCTGGGCCTGTGCAACGTGAACGTGTCGGCTCAATCGATCGCCGAGCCGAGCTTCCTGGCCTTCGTCTGCGACCTGCTGGAGCGCAACCGCGGGCTGGCGCGCAAGCTGTGTTTCGAGATCACCGAGACCGCGGCGATCAGCAACCTGGAGCAGGCGCGCAGCTTTGTCGAAGGGGTCAAGGCGCGCGGCTGCCGGGTGGCGCTGGACGACTTCGGAGCGGGGCTCTCTTCGTTCGGCTACCTCCGCCAGCTGCCGGCGGACATGCTGAAGATCGATGGGGTGTTCGTGCGTGACATGGATATCGACCCGGTCAGCCGGGCGACGGTCCGCGCCATCACTGAAATCGGCCGCGAGCTGCACATGAGTGTGACCGCCGAATGGGTGGAGTCCGAAGAGATCGCCGCGCAGCTGCGGGCTCTGGGGGTCGAGGGCCTGCAGGGTTATGCCATCGAACGCCCGATGCCGCTGGAAAAGCTCACCCAGCCCTCGTTGTGGCGGGAGACGCAGATGCAGTCAGGCCGTCTTTCCTGAACTCTCACGTGCACCGGCGCCCCTTCTTGCGATAATCGGCACGGGGACGCCATGCGGTGTGCGTGGCGGTGCAGGGCGACAGGGTGATGGCGTGAGACGCAGTGACAGCGCGAGGCGGAGGATGAGCAGGGCCAGGGCCTGGCTGGCCGGGCTGGTTTGCCTGCTGCTGTCGGCCACGGCGCTGGCCGGCGCGGCCCAGGTAGGGCGGGACGTGCTGCTGCTGGGCGCCGCTACCGACCAGCAGGCTCCGCAACGTCCCTGCTCGCCCGAGGTGCTGGCGCACCACCAGGACATCCTTTCGATTCCGGCGCCTGCTGACGGCTGGTCGGGCGCCCCGCAGGCGGTGGATGTGTTCGGGGTGTTGACCGGCGAAGTGCGCATCAGCCAGGGCGACCGCCAGATCTGCGGCAGCATGCACGATGCCCGGACCCGCGATTCGCGCTTCCGCGCCGGGGTCGGCATGGTGGTGGTGCCCAAAGCCGGCGAGCGCGAACCGATCGTGGTGTCGTGGGCCGCGCCGCTCAAGCCGCGCTGGATTCCCACCGTGCGTCTGGGCGCGCCCAGCCCGGTACAGCAGAACGACACCGCGCGGCTGCTGGTGCGGGCGGCCTGCATCGCGGTGGCGATCGCGTTGGCGCTGTCGGCGCTGATGGGGTTCGTGACCGCCCGCGACCGCACCTTTCTGTACTACGTGGCGATCTGCGCGGTGTTCGTGCTGTGGCAGGCGGTGCTGGGAGGGCTGAGCGGTTACCCGGAGCCCTGGTTGCCGGTGCATGACCGGGCCTCATGGTGGCTGGTGGCGCTGAGCGCATTTGCGCTGGCGCTGCTGCTGCCGATCCTGTGGCGGCTCAACGGCGGCGCCCGGTTGTGGCCGGATTCGGGCACCGGGCAGCGGGCGGTATTGTGGGGCCTGGTGCTGGCTGGTCTGTGCGTGCCGTGGATGGGCATGGCCGGGTTGGCGTGGATGGCGGCGCTGCTGGAGGCGGTATTCGTGTTCGGCTGCGTGGTCTGCCTGGGCGTAGGCGTGTGGTCGCTGGTGCGGCGCGATGGCTATGCCGCGGCAGGCCTGTTCGCGCTGGTGCCGTGGTGGATCCTGATCATCGCCGATGCGCTGCACGCGCATTGGCTGATCGCGTACCGGATCGAGGCGCTGCAGCTGTCGGCGACCTGGTTCCTGATGATGGCCGCCTATGCGCTCAACCTGCGCCTGGGCCGGCTGCGGCAGCAGCGCGACGAGATGCGCCAGCTGGCCGACACCGATGCGTTGACCGGGCTGCCCAACCGCCGCCATGGCCTGCACCTTCTGGCCCGCCACCTGGAACGAGCCGGCGCGGAACAGCAGCCGTTGGCCATCGGCTTTCTGGACATCGATCTGTTCAAGGACATCAACGACCGGTTTGGTCACGAGGTTGGCGACCAGGTGCTGGTGGCGGTGGCGCGTGGGCTGCGCGGGGCGGTGCGGGCACAGGACGACGTGATCCGCATGGGGGGCGAGGAATTCCTGCTGCTGTTGCCCGGGGCGGGCCACGGCGCGGCGTTGGCCAGGCTCGAAAGCGTGCGCCGGCAGATTCCGGCAGTGACCGTGCCGCTGGGCATCGGCGGGCTGGCGGTGACCGTCAGCATCGGGCTGGCGGTGCTGCGCCCGGGCCGCGATGACCTGGCCGGGCTGCTGCGCCGCGCCGACCACGCGATGTACCGGGCCAAGCGCGCGGGGCGGGACCAGGTCTGCGACGGGGAGCGGCCGTTGCCGGCTGATGATCCGCTGATCGCCTGATCCCGCGCGGCACGGGGTTTTGCCGGATAATGGCGCGATGACAACCCGACTCAACAAGTTCATTGCCGAAACCGGCTTCTGTTCCCGGCGTGAAGCCGACCGCCTGATCGGCGAGCGCCGCGTCACCGTCAACGGCCACCCGGCCGGCACCGGTGCGGTGGTCGGCGAGGGCGATGCGGTGCTGGTCGACGGCCAGCCGCTGCGCGCGCGCGAGGCCAGGAAGGCCGGTGGCCGCCGCCATGTGTACATCGCGCTGAACAAGCCGGTGGGCATCACCTGCACCACTGAAAGCGCGGTGAAGGGCAACATCGTCGATTTCGTGGGCCACGAGCAGCGCATCTTCCCGGTCGGCCGCCTGGACAAGGATTCGGAAGGCCTGATCCTGATGACCAGCAACGGCAACATCGTCAACCAGATCCTGCGCGCGGAGAACAACCACCAGAAGGAATACCTGGTGGCGGTGAACAAGCCGGTGACCGACGAGTTCCTGCGCGGCATGGCACGCGGCGTGCGCATCCACAATGAGACCACGCTTCCGTGCCGGGCCTCACGGATCGCAAAGTTCGGCTTCCGGATCGTGCTGCAGCAGGGCCTCAACCGGCAGATCCGCCTGATGGCGGCGGCGTTTGATTATCGCGTGACCCAGCTTCGCCGGGTGCGCATCGACAACGTCAAACTCGGGGCGCTCAAGCCCGGCCAGTGGCGCAACCTGACCGATGCGGAGTTGAAGGGGCTGTTGCCGCAACAGCAGGACTGGTAGGTCCTGCACCCGTGGGTAACCCTTTGTTCGCTACACTGGACCCAGCTCCCGGATTTCGACCCGCTCGATGATCAAACCCGAGAAGCCCGCCAACGAAGCCGTTCGCCTGGCGGCACTGTATCGATACCGCATCCTGGATTCGGAGAAGGAACAGTCCTTCGAGGATCTGGTGACGATCGCCAAGGCGGTGTGTGGCGCCTCCATGGCGGCGGTTACGCTGATAGATGCTGAACGCCAATGGTTCAAATCGATCCAGGGAACGCAGGCGCAGGAGCTGCCGCGTTCGGAGTCGATGTGTGGCCACGCGATCCTGCAGCCGGAACAGGTGATGGTGATCGAGGACGCGCAACGCGACGAACGCTTCCACGACAACCCGATCGTGACCGGCGACCCCAAGGTACGCTTCTATGCCGGGGCGCCCCTTGTGAGTACGGAGGGATTGCCGCTGGGCACGCTGTGCGTCTTTGATCCGCAGCCGCACCGGCTGGATGCGCTGCAGACCGAGGCGCTGGCGGCGTTGTCGCGGCAGGTGATGGTGGTGATGGAGCTGCGCCGTTTCGCTCTGGACATCCAGTCCCACATGGTGGAGCGCGCCGATTACGAACGGTTGCTGGGCGAGTACCACGATGTGCTGCTGGCGCAGAACGCGGACCTGGCCGAGCAGAGTCGGACCGATGTGCTGACGGGGCTGCCGAACCGGCGGGCGATGGCGGTGGCATTGGATGCGTCGGTGCTGGACGCGGACGGGCAGCCACGGCAGACGGCGGTGGCGCTGGTGGATATCGACCATTTCAAACACATCAACGATTTCAACGGGCACGCGACAGGCGACCGGGTGCTGGCGGAATTGGGCGTGCTGCTCAGGGCGCAGTTCGCGGGCCGAGGGCTGGCGGCGCGCTACGGCGGGGAGGAGTTCGTGGTGCTGATGCCGGATACGGACCTGCGCACGGCGGAGTTGCAGTGCGATTTCCTGCGGATGGCCGTTTCCGACCTGCCGCTGGGGTTTCCGGTGACGGTCAGTATCGGGGTCGCGGCGCATCGTTCAGGTGACACTGTTGATCAGACCTTGGAGCGGGCGGATGCGGCCTTGTACCGGGCAAAGGGTAATGGGCGGAATCGGGTTGAGTTGGCGCCCTGAGTTTTAGAGCCTTTGGCTGCGGGCTTCCTCGGTTTGGCTGGCGGGTGTGCCAGCAAAAAGCATGACGATTGAATGGGTCAATTGCGTCATCAATCGCAATATCTGCGACCTATCGCTGCCATCCTGCACGGCCGTTTTTCCGCGGATTCCGTCCATGCTGCAGACCCTCGCCATTTCCAACTACCGTTCACTGCACGATCTGGTCGTGCCGATGGGATCGCTGAACCTGGTCACCGGTGACAACGGCAGTGGCAAATCCAGCTTGTACCGCGCGCTGCGGTTGCTGGCCGATACGGCGCGGGGTGGGGTGACGCCGTCGCTGGCGCGGGAGGGCGGGTTCCAGTCGGCGCTGTGGGCCGGGCCGGAGACGCTGGACCGGCGGATGCTGTCTGGGGAAGTGCCGGTGCAGGGCGGGCCGCGCCAGAAGTCAGTGGCGCTGCGACTGGGGTTTGCGGCGGACGATTTCGGGTATGCGATCGATCTGGGCTACCCGGTGGCCGATCCGCATTCGATGTTCAACCTGGATCCACAGATCAAGTGCGAGAGCATCTGGGCCGGGCCGTTCCTGCGCAGCAGCAATGTGCTGGTGGAGCGGCGCGGGGCGATGGTGCGGCGGCGCAGTGGGCGCAGTTGGGAGCTGCTGGAATCGAACCTGTCGGTGCACGAGAGCCTGTTCACGCAGGTGGCCGATCCGCAGCGGATGCCCGAGGTGCTGCGCCTGCGCGAGACGCTGCGCAGCTGGCGCTTCTATGATCATTTCCGCAGTGATCGGGATGCGCCGGCGCGGCAGGCGAGCCTGGCCACGCGGACGCCGGTCTTGAGCCACGATGGGCATGACCTGGCGGCGGCGTGGCGCACGATCGTGGAAATCGGCGATCCGGACGCCCTGGCGGCTGCGCTGGACGATGCGTTCCCGGGCGCGCGGGTCTTCATCGAGCCTAACGAGGATCAGCTGAGCCTGAAGTTCCAGCAGCCGGGACTGCTGCGGCCGCTGGGCGCAGCGGAGCTGTCCGATGGCACGTTGCGCTATCTGCTGTTGATCGCGGCGCTGCATACGCCGCGTCCGCCACCGTTGATGGTGCTCAACGAACCGGAAACCAGCCTGCATCCGGACCTGTTGCCGGCCCTGGGGCGGTTGATCATCGGCGCGGCCGCACGCAGCCAGGTGTGGGTGGTGTCGCATGCCAGCCGGTTGATCGCCGCGTTGCGCGAAGCCCCGCAGTGCAATCCGATCGCGTTGGAAAAGCAGATGAGCCGTACCACGCTGGTCGGCCAGGGGGTGCTGGACGTGCCTGCCTGGTACTGGCCCACCCGCTGACCTGCACCCGGTTCAATCGGCGATGTTGCGGGCCTCGGACGTGCCCAGGATTTCCGGATGCTGCACCTTCTTCCAGCGGTTCAACAGCGGGTGCAGGAACACCGCGCCGACGATGATCGCCACGCCGGCATAGAACAGCGGGGTAAGTTCACGCTGTTCACTGAGCAGCACCACGGCCAGCAGGATCGCGTAGACCGGTTCGAGGTTGGTGACCAGCTGCACGGTATAGGCGCTGAGGTGGCGCAGCGCGACCAGCGCCAAGGCGAACGGCAGCAGGGTGCACACCCCGGCAAGGGCCAGCAGCAGCATGCCGTCGCGCAGGCTGGGAACCACCCAGAGCGGGCTGGCCAGTGCGGGCAGCAGGAACGGCAGCAGGGGCGCGAGCAGGGTGAGGGTGACGGTGCCGGCGCCCAGTTCCACCGCCGTTACGGTGAGCGGGTCGGCGTGGCTGACCAGGCGCTTGTTGAGCGAGCCGAAGATGGCGACCAGCAAGGCGGACATGGCGCCGACCAGCACCCCCAGGCGCATGCCATCCGGTACGCCGCCGACCACCATGCCGACGCCGGGCAGCACGGCGATGCCAAAGGCCAGTTCGCGCAGCTGGAACGGGCGCTTGGCCACCCACGGTTCAATGACGGCGGTGAACACCGGGGCCAGCGCGATGCAGGTGGCGGCCACCGAAGCGTTGGCGAGCTTCACTGCGCCGTAGAAGGTGAGCCAGTGCAGGGCCACCAGCGCGCCCACCCCGCAGTAGCCGGCGAACAGGGCGGGCGAGAGCTGGCGCAGCCCGCGCCAGACGCGCGGCAGCAGGGCCAGCATGGCCACCACCAGCAGCATGCGCCACCACACCAGCGGCAGCGCGGGGAGGCTGATGAGCTTGCCGAGGATGGCGGTAACGCCCCACAGCAGCACGCAGAAGTGGATTTGCAGCAGGGCTCTGCGGGTATCGGTCATCGGCATCCGCATATTGTGGGGCAACAGGCATGCGCACGGCCACGCCCAGGTGGCGCTACGCGCCCACCTGCTTGAGCTGTCTGCGCAGCGCTACTGCGGCGCCGGGGTTTCGGTGCTTGGCGGCGCCGATGAACAGCACATACACCTCACGGGGGCCGCTTGGCTCAGGTTCGGCGGCGACGTGCGGCAGGTCGGGGTTGTCCTCGCCGCGTGCCCAACGCATGGCGCGCAGGCACCATTGTTCCAGCGTGCGCTCGGGGTAGCCGGCGCGCAGGTTGGCGCGCGACTGCATCAACCGGGCGTAGATGAAGCTGGCGGTGGGGTCGGCAAAGCTGGGGTAGTCCGGCGAGCCGCTGAACACCAGGGCGGCACCGTGTGCGCGCGCTACCGCGATCAGCTCGGGCGTCCACGCGGCGGCATTGCGCACCTCCAGTGCGTGCTGCAACGCGCGCCCGCCAACCCTGCGCGGCAACGCTTCCAGGAACCGATCAAATTCCTGCGCACCGGCCGGATGTTTTTCGCCGAACTGCCATACCAGCGGGCCCAGCCGGTCCTCCAGCGCGCTGATGCCCTGGATGAAGCCATCGGCGCGCGCTCCCGCGGCGGCCAGATCGTGGCTCTGGGTCACGGTGCGCGGCGCCTTGGCCGAAAAGCGGAACCCGGGTGGGGTCTGTTCGCGCCATTGCGCGTACACCGCCGGCTTCTGCGCCCGGTAGAACGTGCTGTTGATCTCGATGCAGCCCAGCTGCCGGCTGGCATGGGCCAGCTCCTCGCGCTGCGGCAGCCCGGCCGGGTAAAAGGTGCCACCACGCCAGGCAGGAAACACCCAGCCACCGATGCCGGTGAAGATCGGGCCGGGGGGCGAGGGCTTCAAAGGGCGGTCTCGCGCCAGGGATCGTAGCTGCCGAACCACCATATATGGCCTTCGGGATCGCGGCACGCATAACCGCGGCCGCCGTACTCCTGGTCGGCGATGTCGATGGCCAGCAGCGCGCCATTGGCAAGCGCCTGCGCGTAATGGGCGTCGGGGTCGGTGACGATCACGCAGGCACTCTGGGTTTCGCGGTCGCCGATGTCGGCCGGCTGCGCGGTCATTGCTTCCCAATCACCGCCGGTGCCGACCGATCCGATCATGATCATCCCGGTCCCGTACACCAGCTGGGCGTGGTACACGATGTCGCCTTCCGCGTAGACCGCCTGCGCGTGGAAGCCGAACGCACGCTCCAGCCAGGCGATCGCCGCGCGGGCATCGCGGTAGCGCAGGCAGGGAATGACGGTGGAACCGGTCTGGGCGGGCGCGGTCATGCGGGTACTCCGGGGGTGGGCGGCTTCTGGCACAGGCGAGCCTGCAACCGGCCGCGTTACCATCGCGCGAAACCTGGCGTAACCGGCCCGTTGGTGGCTTCCACGCCCCTGCAACACGCAACCGGAGACACTGATTGAACACATCCTGGATCGGAGGCCTTGTGCTGCTGGCATGCGCACCCTTGGCGTCGGCAGCGGTGCCGGCCGAACTGCAGCGGCTCGATGCCACGGTGGAACGCGTGCGCAGCCAGTTCGACATTCCCGGCATCGCGGTGGCGGTGGTCAAGGATGGGCAGATCGTCTTCGAGCGCGGTTACGGCGTACGCGAGCTGGGCAAGCCGGCACCGGTCGAGGCCGACACCCTGTTTGCCATCGCTTCCAACACCAAGGCGTTCACGGCGACCTCGCTGAATCTGCTGGCCGAGCAGGGCAGGCTGAAGATGGACGACCGGGTAATCGACCACCTGCCATCGTTCCGTATGTCCGATCCGTACGTGACCGGCGAAATGCGCATCCGCGACCTGCTCTCGCACCGCAGTGGGCTAAGCCTGGGCGCGGGCGACCTGCTGTTCTGGCCGACCACCACCTACAGCAACGCCGAGGTGGTGCAGCGGCTGGGCAAGGTGCCGCTGAAGGCCGGCTTCCGCGACCGTTACGCCTACGACAACATCCTCTATGCGGTGGCGCAGCAGGTGATCGAACAGGTTTCCGGGCAGTCGTACGCGGACTTCCTGCAGCAGCACATCTTCACCCCGGTGGGGATGGCCGGCACCCGCTTCAATGCCGACCACCTGAAGCCGGGCGACAAGGCCGCCACCGGGCATGCCAAGTTCGATTTCACCGACCTGCGCACGGTGGCCCCGCTGACCTGGTCCAACAACGCCGGTGCCGGCGGAGTGTATTCCAGCGTGCACGACATGGCGCGCTGGATGAACGTGCAGCTGTCCCAGGGCAGGCTTGAAAATGGCACTGCGCTGTTCAGCGCCAAGAGCCAGCAGGCGATGTGGCAGATGATCACCCCGCAGGTGGTGCCCGAGCCGAGCGTACCGGCCCTGGCTGCCGCGCGCCCGAATTTCGCCGGCTACGGCGAGGGTTGGAGCCTGAGCGACTACCGGGGGCAGAAGCTGGTGTGGCACACCGGCGGCTGGCCGGGCATGGTGTCGCGGGTGACCTTGGTACCGGAGCAGAAGCTGGGCATCGTGGTGCTGACCAACCAGGAAGTGGGCGCGGCCTTCAACGCGGTCACCATGGAGGTGCTGGACGCTTACCTCAAGGCGCCGGACACCGACTGGGTGGCGGCGTATGCCGCTGCGGTGGCCAAGGCACAGGACAAGGCCGATGAGGGCTGGGCCGCGCACCAGGCGGCACGCGATCCGAAATCCACCCCGTCGCTGCCGCTGGCCCGCTACGCCGGCACCTATCGCGACCCGTGGTATGGCGAGGTGTTCGTCGAGCAGCGTGGCAGCACGCTGCGCCTGCGTTTCGGCAGGACCGCGCAGCTGGTGGGCAGCATGGAGCACTGGCAGCACGATACGTTCATCGTGCGCTGGGACGACCGTTCGCTCAACGCCGATGCGTTCGTGAACTTCAGCCTGGATCCGGACGGCAAGGTGCGCGAGGTACGCATGCAGGCGGTATCGTCGCTGACCGACTTCAGTTTCGACTTCCAGGACCTGGTGCTGACCCCGGTGGATGCCGACAAGGCGAAATAAGCACTGCGTGAAAACAAACGGCAGGCCGCGGTGGGATAATCGCTGCCTGCCTGTTTTCCGGGAAATGGAATGTTCCGCTGGTTCGAGTCGCTGATTCCCGTCTTTCCGCCGATCGACGCGCGCATGCCGCCGCGCCGCGTGCTGCCGTTCTACATCCACTACCTGCGTCCGGTGTGGCCGGTGCTGCTGGCCACGCTGATCGCCGGGCTGCTGCTGGCGCTGGTGGAAGTGGCCATGTTCGATTTCCTCGGCCGCATTGTCGACATGGTCAGCGAACAGCCCGACGCCGGCTTCTTCGCCCGGCATGCCGATACGCTGTTGTGGATGGCGGCCATCACGCTGGTCGCGCGGCCGGTGCTGGTGGGCCTGCACAACCTGCTGGTCAACCAGGCCATCGTACCGGGGCTGAGCAACCGCTCGCGCTGGCTGATGCACAACTACGTGGTGCGCCAGAGCCTGTCGTTCTTCCAGAACGATTTCGCCGGCAGCATGGCCAACCGGGTCATGCAGACCGGTACGTCGCTGCGCGAGTCGGCGGTGCAGATGGTGGATTCGCTGTGGTACATCGTGGTGTACACCGGCACGGCGCTGTACCTGTTCGCGCAGGCGGACTGGCGGCTGATGATCCCGCTGGTGCTGTGGTTGGCAGCCTATGTTGTGATCATGGTGTACTTCGTGCCGCGCGCGAAGGAGCGTGCGTGGATCGCGTCCGAGGCGCGTTCCAAGGCCATGGGCCGGATCGTCGACGGTTACACCAACATTCCCACGCTCAAGCTGTTCGCCCACGGCGGACGGGAGCAGGCCTATGTCGCCGAGGCGATCGAGGAACTGGCGGTCAAGCACCGCCGGCAGACCCGGATCACCACTGGCATGGACCTGACCATCGCGATCGTCAACGGCTTCCTGATCGCGGGTACCTGCGGGTTGGCGCTGTGGCTGTGGAGCCACGGCAACATCACGGTGGGTGCGATCACGCTGGCAACGGGGCTGGTGATCCGCATCCACAACATGTCCGGCTGGATCATGTGGACGATCAACGGCATCTTCGAGGACATCGGCACGGTACAGGACGGCATCACCACCATTTCGCAGCCGCTGAGCGTGCAGGACCGCGCCGATGCGGTGCCGCTGGTGGTGCGCGAGGGCGGGGTCCAGTTCGATGACATCCACTTCCATTACGGCAAGCAGGGCGGGGTGATTGCCGGGCTGGACCTGATGGTGAAGCCGGGCGAAAAGATCGGCCTGGTCGGGCCATCGGGCGCAGGCAAATCCACGCTGGTGAACGTGCTGCTGCGGTTGTACGACCTGGAAAGCGGCCACATCCGCATTGACGGCCAGGACATCGCCGAGGTTACCCAGGAAAGCCTGCGCCGGCAGATCGGCGTGGTCACCCAGGACACCTCGCTGCTGCACCGCTCGATCCGCGACAACCTGCTGTACGGGCGGCCGGACGCCACCGAGGAACAACTGCGTGCGGCAGTGGCCAAGGCGCGCGCGGCGGCCTTCATCGACACCCTGCGCGATGGCGAAGGGCGGCAGGGTTATGATGCGCACGTGGGCGAGCGCGGGGTGAAGCTGTCCGGCGGTCAGCGTCAGCGCATCGCGATCGCGCGGGTGCTGCTGAAGGACGCGCCGATCCTGGTGCTGGACGAGGCCACGTCGGCGCTGGATTCGGAAGTGGAAGCGGCGATCCAGGACAACCTGGACGAGCTGATGGCGGGCAAGACGGTGATCGCCATCGCGCACCGCCTGTCCACCATCGCGCGCATGGACCGGCTGGTGGTGATGGACCAGGGCCGCATCGTGGAGACCGGCACGCATGCCGAGCTGGTCGCAGCAGGCGGCCTGTACGCGCGTTTGTGGGCGCGCCAGACGGGTGGGTTCGTGGCGGCGGATGCTGGGTAACGGCAACGGCAACGGCAACGGCAGCGTTTCAGTTCTTCCGTGTGGGACGGTCGACGGGCAGCCCCCTACGGGACACGCCGTGAATCCATCCATGGAGGCTTGTCAAAAACATCCATGTTTTTGACAGTCCCTACGGGGGCTGCCCGCCGACCGTCCCCGAAAGAGGGCCGCGCGCGGAGAGACAGAGCAGCGACGCATGGCGTCGCTCTACGAAGGTAGAGTCGGTTCCCAAACGACTGCCGTGAACATATCAACGCCCGGTAACGCATGAAAACAATCAACACCGCGTAGAGCGACGCCCTGCGTCGCTGCCTTCCGATCCGCCCACGCGATGCATGAGGGGAGGCCGGCGGGTGACCCCTGTAGGGACTGTCAAAAACATGGATGTTCTTGCCAAGCCTACAAGGACGTATTTACGGCGTGTCCCGTAAGGGGTCACCCGCCGGCCTCCCCAACACGTAACACCAGAAGCGCAAACGGCCCGGAAATCACCGGGCCGTCCGCTTTTCAACAGTAACGCAACATCACTCGATCGGCTGGTCCAGCATCAGCTGCCGGGCGAAGCGCACCGGCGGGGCGCCGTAGGACAGCATCTGGTCGTGGTAGGCCTTCAGGTTGAACTTGTCGCCCTGCTTTTCCTGGACCGCCTTGCGCGTGTCGAAGTGTTCCTGCGCGCCGACGAAGTAGGTCGGCAGCTGCGCCGAGGTCAGCTGCGCGCGCACCCACTTGCCCGATGCCTCGCTTTCCTGCTGGAACGCATCGTGGGTCATCAGCTGCATCGCCTGCTCGCGCGTCCAGTTGTCCACGTGCACGCCCTGGTCCAGGATCGCGTTGGAGATCGTGCGCAGGTAGAACTTCAGCTGCACCAGGTGGAACAGCGGATCGTTGTCCAGGTAACCCTGCTCCTGCATCATGCGCTCGGTGTACACCGCCCAGCCTTCGGCGAACAGGCCCGAACGCAGCACCGCGCGCAGCGTGGACGGGAACTTGCCCGAATGCCAGCCTTCCAGGTAGTGGCCCGGCGTGCCTTCGTGGATGCTCAGCAGGTGGATCATGCGGCTGTTGTATTCGCGCAGGAACGAATCGACCTGCTTGTCGGTCCAGTCGTCCGGAATCGGCGACACCGCGTAGAAGGTCTTCAGGTTCTTGTCCAGCGGGCCCGGCGAATCGCAGTAGGCCACGGCCACGCCGCGCTGGAATTCGGGCATCAGGATGATGTCCACCGGCGCGTCGGGCAGGGTCATCAGGTCATGCGTGCGCACGAACTCGGTGGACTGCGCCAGCGCCGCCTTGGCATCGTCGACCACCTTGTCGCGCGCCGGCTTGTCGGCGTAGGCCAGCTCCAGCGCCGCTTCGATCGCGGCCTGCTGCTGCTCGTCGCTCGGGTTGGCCGGCAGCGCCGGGGCACCCGGCTTGCCGTTCAGCACCGTCTGCGCGATGCCGTACATGTCCTGGCGCACGCGCTTGAGTTCGGCGCGGGCACGTTCGCCGATCTCGGCGCGCGACAACGACGAGTTCAGGGCGAACTTCAGCTTCTGGTCGTACAGCTCGGCACCGATGCGGAAATCGCCCTTGGCGTTCGGCACCAGCGTCTTGTCCAGCCACGCCTGCTGTTCGTCCACCGCCTTCTTCAGGCCGTCGATCGCGGCCTGCAGGCGCTTGCCGTCCTCGGCCGGCAGTTCGCCGATGTGCGGAGTGATGAAGGTATCGACGATGCTGAGGATGCCCTTGTTCTGCTTGGACACCGTTTCGGCGTGGATCTTCGGCACGCGGGCCGGGTCCAGGTTTTCGCGGGCCTGGGCGAAGATCTGCGGCAGCTTCTCCATCCGTGCGGTGGCCGACTTCAGGCGCTCGGGCAGCGGCGCGAATTCACGCGCCATCAGCCCGTACAGCGCACTGCCGGCGGTGCTGTTGTAGATCTGCGGGTCCCACTTGGCCGCCTGCAGCACTTCGGCGTTCCAGATCTCGGACTGCAGCTGGTTGCGCAGGATGGCCGCGTCGACCTGGTTTTCGCGCGAGAGCTTGCTCACTTCAACCTTGTCCAGCTCGCCGAGCAGCCCCTTGTAGGCGGTCAGCATCTTCTGCTGACCGGCTGCGCTCAGGTCGTCGATCTCGCTATCGTAGCGGTGATCGCCGATCTGGGTGGCGCTGATCGGCGACAACTGCATCCAGGTGTCCAGGGCGCGCTTGGACAGGTCGGCGAAGGCCGCGTCCACGGCCGCATCGGCGGCGGGGGCGGTTGCCGCGGTACCGGCCGGGGCGGTGGGGGCGTCGGCCTGCTGGCAGCCGCCAAGGGCGGCGATCAGGGCGAGGGCAAGAAGATGCTGGCGCATCGGCGATCCTGTGCTGTGGACAATCGCCGAGCATAGGCGCTGCCGCCGGGCGTGCGCCCGTGCCATTGGATTACCATGGCCCTTTCCTGCGGGGAGGTGTGCCATGCAGTACGAAGGAAGCTGCCATTGCGGGCAGATCGCATTCGTGGTCCAGGCCGATGCGCCCATCACAGGGGTTGTGGACTGCAACTGTTCGCTGTGCCGGCGGCGCGGTGGCCTGCTGTGGTTCGGGCCGCGCGCGGCGCTGACCCTGAACACGGACCCTGCGCAGCTGGCCACCTACCAGTTCAACAAGCACCATCTGCAGCATCATTACTGCCGTGCGTGCGGCATCGCGCCGTTCAGCGAGGGCGTGGACCCGCGCAGCGGCCAGGCGATGGTGGCGGTAAACGTGCGCTGCCTGCCCGGGCTGGACCTCGGCGGATTGACGATCAATTTCTACGATGGAGCCAGCGTGTGACGACAGGGACGAGGTGGCGCAGCGGCGCCATGGCAGGGATGCTGGCGCTGGCGCTTGCCGGATGCAGTGGCCAGCAGCACGCGGAAATGGCCGGCGCCGGTGCGGCCGGCGCGGTGGCGTCGCCGGAAGGCGCGGCGCTGGCGTATGAGCATGAGGTGGACATCCAGCTCGATGCCGCGCAGATCGGGCCGCGGGTGAAGCAGATCAGCGAGGCCTGCCAGTCCAGCCGGTTCGGCGACTGCGCCGTGCTGCAGGTGGGCCAGCAGGGCGGCGAGTATCCGTCCGGTTCGATCCGGGTGCGGATCGCACCCAAGGGCGTGGAACCGCTGATCGGGTTGGCGGGGCAGGGCGGCGACGTCGCTTCGCGCAACACCCAGGCCGAAGATCTCGCCCAGCAGGTCGCGGACACCGCGCTGACCAGGGCGCGGCTGCAGAAGGAACACGAACGCCTGCTCGCCTACCAGGATGACAAGGGCATCAAGGTGGCCGACCTGCTGGTCATCACCCAGCGCCTGTCCGAGATCGAAGCAGGGCTGGAGCAGACCAGCAAGGACGCCGCCAACCAGCGGCGCCGGATCGACACCCAGCTGCTCACGCTGCGCTTCCAGACGCCCGCAGGCCAGCGCAGCCGCAGTGAGATCGGCCAGGCGTTCAGCGAATTCGGTGCCACGCTCACCAGCAGCGTGGCCTTCGTGATCCGCGCCGTGGCCGCGCTGCTGCCGGTGACGCTGGTGCTGTGGCTGGTCGGCTGGGTTGCGCTGAAGCTGTGGCGCCGCCGCCGCCGGGCGTCGTCCATGCCGTAACGCGCATGCACCAACGCATGCCTACCGCTGGGTTGTCACGTCAACCCTCGTCGGTTTCGTATTCGACGAACACATCCAGTTCCAGCGCCAGCTCCTGCACGGCATCGCGCACTTTCTGCGCGGTGCTTTCGTTGCCGACCTCGACTTCCAGCTCGTGGATGCCGGGGCCGATATCGTCGGACAGGCCGGCGGAACTGGAATCGTCGTCGTCCATATGCGGCATCAGGTCGTCGGTTTCCTCGACGTGCTCGATGCCTTCAACGCCCAGCAGCAGATCGCTGATGGCGCGTGCGGCATCTTCACTGCCGGTGATCCTGAGTCGCAACATGGCCATGGGGAGGTCTCGCAGGTGAGGGGATTCCACCGTAGCGATCCACCGGGCAAAACCGGGTGAATGTCCCGGCAGCTCCCACCCCGGTAGCTCACGACCGTTGGTCGTGAGACGTCCGGTCGTGAGACGTCCGGTCGTGAGGCGTCCGGTCGTGAGGCCGGTTCAACAATTCATCCGGCAACGCCGGTACCGGCGTGCGTTCGTCCTGCGCTTCGCGCTTCAGCCAATCCATGAACGCGACCGCCGTCGGGCTGAGCGGCCGGTGCCCGGCGTGCACGATGTAGTACGCATAGCGCGCCTTCAGCGCCGGCCCGGGCAGACGCACCAGTTCATAGCGCTGCAGGTACGGCTGGGCGATGTGCTTGCGCGCCAGCACCGCCCCGATGCCATACACCGCCGCGCGCATGGCATCGGTGCTGTCGCTGAAGATGTGCTGCGCGGTCAGGTCCAGCCCGCGCACGCCGGCAGCCCGGAACCAGTCGCGCCAGCCCTGCGGCGACATGTCGCTGACCAGCGGCAGCGTGGCGATCTGCGCCGGCTCGCGCAGCGCCGACACCCCCGGCAGGGCCGGGGATGCCACCGGGCACAGCTCGTCGTCCATCAGGTGCTGGGCAGCCAGACCTGGCCACTGGCCCAGTCCGTAGCGGATGCCCAGTTCCGGACCGTTCTCGTCGAAGCGCGCCAGTTCGCTGCTGGTCTGCAGCTCGATGCGCATGCGCGGATGCAGGCGGGTGAAACGCGTCAGCCGCGGCACCAACCAGCAGTACGACAGCGAGCGCAGCGTAGTGATCCGCAGTGGCACCACATCGGCCTGCGGGTGCAGGTTGCCGGCCACCGCGTTGATGTCGCTCAGGGCGGCGGCGGCGGCGTCGGCCAGCTGGCGGCCCTCGGCGGTCAGGCGCACGCCACGGGCGTGGCGCTGGAACAGCACCGTCCCCAGCAGCGATTCCAGCCGCCGCACGTGGTGGCTGACCGCGCTGGCGGTCAGGTGCAGCTCGTCGGCGGCATGGGCGAAATTCTGATGGCGCGCGGCAACCGCGAACACGCCGAGCGCGGGCAGGAGGGCAGGGCGCAGAATCATGACAAGACCCAAATCATATTTGTGGCTTGCAGGGATACTACGCGCTTGTCGAGGCCGCGCGGCCGGTAGATGCTGCGTGTCTGATCCCTGGAGCCCGCGCCATGTTGCTGCCCGTCCCCGTTGCTGCCGCCTGTTCCTGCCGTGCCGGGGGCCGCCGGTGAGCGGCGCGCCGATGAGTGCGGGGGCGATTGAACGCGACTGGCGCACCCCACTGGAGCTGACCGTGCTGGGCGCGATCTGGGGCTGTTCGTTCCTGTTCATGCGCGTGGCGGTGCCGTCGTTCGGCCCCTATGCGCTGGTGGAAGTAAGGTTGCTGCTGGGCGCGCTGGTGCTGCTGCCGTTCCTCTGGCAGGCACGCGCGCAGTTCCCGCCCCGGCGCTGGTTGTGGCTGGTGCCGATCGGCCTGATCAACTCCGCCATTCCGTTCGTGCTGTTCGCCTGGGCGGCGCAGCGCGCACCGGCCGCGATCGGCGCGATCTGCAATGCGATGACCGTGCTGTTTGCCGCGCTGATCGCGTTCCTGTTCTTCGGCGAGAAGATCGGCATGCGCCGCGCGATCGCGCTGCTGGTCGGCTTCGCTGGCGTGGTGGTGCTGGCTACGGCCAAGGTGTCCGGATTGAGCATTGGCGCGGCGGTGATTGCCGGTTCGCTGGCCGCGCTGCTGTACGGCCTGGGCGTGAACCTGGTCAAGCGCCACATGACCGGGCTGCCGCCTGCGGCGTCGGCCGGCGCCACGCTGGGCAGCGCGGCATTGCTGATGCTGCCGCTGGCGCTGACCCACTGGCCGGATGCCCCGATTCCCGTCGTGGCGTGGGCCTGCGCGATCGCGCTGGGCGTGGTCTGCACCGGCTTTGCGTTCCTGATGTTCTACCGCCTCATCGCGCGTATCGGCCCGGCGCGCGCCTCTACCGTGACCTACCTGGTGCCGATGTTCGGCGCGCTGTTCGCCTGGCTGTTCCTGGGCGAGCCGGTGACCTGGGCGATGGTAGTCGCCGGCGCGCTGATCCTCGGCAGCGTCGCCGCCAGCCAGAAACGGTAAGTAACGCGGCCCTGGCAGAAGGCGGCGCCCCTTACCGGACCGGCACGGGAATGTTGCACAGGTCGATATGTCCTGCGGCGCGCTTGTAGAAGCCATCCACCCGGTTGCGCCGCGCTTCGACCGTATCGGTGAACGTCTTCGAATCGGTACGCAGCACCTGCAGTTTGGGCCGCTCCGCTTCCGGCAGGTCGCTCACCCGCTGGATCGACTGGATCGCGGTGCGCTGCGCCGGGTCCGCATAGAACCCCATCGGCGCTGGTCCGCGCGGCAGCGCGCTGAGCAGCTCCATGCCCTTGAGCACCCGGCCGACCACGGTGATGTTGCGGTCCAGCTGGCGCGGCGACTGGCCGGTGACCACATACAGTTCGGCGCCGATGCTGCTGTCTTCTTCGTTGTTGCGGCCCGCGCCCAGCGCGCCGTAGCAGTGGGCCAGCCAGGTCTTGCCCTCCTTCGCATCCTGGCCCACGGCAAAGCCGTCGACAAAGCCGGTGCGGTCGGCCCAGCCATCGCGATCGGGCAGCACGCTCACCTGCAGACCCCTGCTGTCGCGCTGGAACTCGGCCGGCAGCCTGCGCTTGGCGCTGCCCAGCGGCTTGGCCTTGGCCGCGTCATCGGCATCGGCATCGCCGAACTGCACCACGAAGTTGTCCTGCGCGCGGTAGATGCTTTCGCCATCCCAGAAATGCTCATGGGCCAGGGTCTGGATGTTGGCCACGTGCTGCGGCGCGAAGGCGGGCGCCAGCTCGATCAGGACCTCACCGGCATCGAGCTTCATCACCAGCAGGTTGGCCGGATCCGGCGTGCGCCAGTCACTGGCCGGCGATGCCTCCAGGATCTGCTGCGCGCTGCGGTAGGGCGTGGCCGCCATGGCCAGGCCCGGAAGCAGGCAGGAAAGGGCAAGCGCGAGCAGGGCAGGACGGCGTGGCGACATGGTGGTTACCGGGATGGACGAGCCCCGATTCTGCGCGAAGCCCGGCCGCAGCCGCCAGTCCGCCCTGTCTGCGGGCAGCGTGACTAACGGCACGTTCGCTATAGCTGACTTCACACTAGTGTTGACTCCACGCTAGCTGGAGATCGTCATGAGCGACCACGAGGCCCACCTGAAGAAGTTCCAGAAGGAGCTCAGCGCCGGCACGGTTTCACTGGCGCTGCTGGCGGTGCTGGCCCGGACCGGCGAGCCGCTGTACGGCTACCTGATCGCCAAGGAGCTGGAGCGGGTCGGGCAGGGCGTGCTGAGCGGCAAGCAGAGTGCGTTGTACCCGGTGCTGCGCAACCTGGAAGGCGCGGGGCTGCTGGAAAGCCAGATCGAACCATCGGTGGCCGGGCCACCGCGACGTTACTACCGCATCAATGAGCGCGGCCGCGAGGTACTGGAGCAGTGGACCCAGGCCTGGCGTGCCACCCGAGATTCCGTTGATTCCGTGCTGGAAGGGGTACTGCAATGAACGAAGAAAGCATGAGGGGTGGGGGCCTGCCCACCACCATCGGGCAGTACCTGGCGCAGCTGCGCGCGGCGCTGCACGACGCCGATCCGGCGATGGTGCAGGACGCGCTGTACGACGCCGAGGAATACCTGCGCTCGGAGCTGGCTGCCCAGCCCGGCCGCAGCGAAGCCGAGGTGATTGCCGACGTCGCCGGCAGTTATGGTGCGCCGGAGGAAGTGGCCGAGATTTACCGCGAAACCGAAATCACCGTGAACCGCGCGCTGCGCACCCCGAGTGCCAGCGTACGGCCGATCGCCCGGGTGGTGCTGGCGCAGGTGGCACCGGGTGGGGCAGGGGCAACGACTGCGGCAGCGGGGGGGAGCGAAGCGACGCCAGGTGAGCGTGTTCCGCCGCCGCACCGCTCGGCGCTGGCGCGCTTCTTCGGTGTGGCACTGGAACCGCGCACCTATGGCGCGCTGTTCTACATGCTGCTGTCGCTGGCGACCGGCACGTTCTTCTTCATGTGGGTGATCACTGGCCTGTCGCTCTCGCTCGGGCTGCTGATCCTGATCATCGGCATTCCGCTGACGGTGCTGTTCTTCGGCTCGGTGCGTGGCCTGGCGTTGCTCGAAGGGCGGCTGGTGGAAGTGCTGTTGGGCGAGCGCATGCCGCGCCGGCCGCGTTACGCCGACCGCAGCCGCAGCTGGCTGCAACGGATCGGCGACATGTTCACTGATGGCCGGACCTGGCTGACGATGCTGTACTTCGTATTGATGCTGCCGCTGGGCATCATCTACTTCACCATCGCGGTCACGCTGCTGACGGTGTCGCTGGTCTTCATCTGGGCGCCGGTTGCTTCGATGTTCGCCTTGGGCGCCCCAAGCCTGTACTTCGAAAGCGAGCTGGTGGTGCTGCCGCTGTGGGCGACCCCTGCGCTGGCCGTACTGGGCGTGGTGCTCCTGTTCTGCACGATGCACCTGGCGCGCGTCATCGGGCACCTGCACGGGCAGATGGCCAAGCACCTGCTGGTGCGCCTGTAAGTTACGGAGGTGACGACCAACGGTCGTCACCTACCGGTTGTGCGCGGCGTCAGCCACAACGGTTGTCACCTGCCGGCTGTGCGCAGCCTCAGTCACGACGGCAGGTATCGACCGTTGGTCGATACGGGGTTACCCCGCTTTCTTGCGGATGGGGGTGACGTTGCTGGCGGCCTTGGCTGCTTTCTTCGGCTTCGCCGCCGCCTGCGCGTTGGCGGCGAAGAACTCGCGTACCTTCGGGTACACGGTTTCGCGCCAGCGGCGGCCGCTGAAGATGCCGTAGTGGCCGGCGCCCTCGACGATGAAGTGCTCGCGGCGCGCGGCCGGAATGCCGGTGCACAGTTCCTGCGCCGCTTCCGTCTGGCCCAGGCCGGCGATATCGTCCAGCTCGCCTTCGATGCTCAGCAGCGCGGTGCCGGTGATCGCACCGGGATCCACGAGTTCACCCTGCACGTACCACTCGCCGCGCGGCAGCAGGAATTCCTGGAACACCACGCGGATGGTGTCCAGGTAGTAGCGCGCCGGCATGTCCAGCACCGCGTTGTACTCGTCGTAGAAGCGGCGGTGCGCATCGGCATCTTCCATGTCGCCCTTGACCAGGTCGGCATAGAAATCCCAGTGCGAACTGAAGTGCCGGCTCGGGTTCATCGACAGGAATCCGGCGTGCTGCAGGAAGCCCGGGTACACGCGACGGCCCGCGCCCGGGTACCCCGGCGGCACGGTGTGGATCACGTTGTTCTCGAACCACGACAGCGGGTTCTGGGTAGCCAGGTTGTTCACCGCGGTCGGGCTGCAGCGCGCATCGATCGGGCCGCCCATCATCACCAGCGAACGCGGCGTGGTTTCACCCCGGCTGGCCATCAGCGAAACGGCAGCCAGCACCGGCACGGTCGGCTGGCACACGCTGACCACGTGCAGTTTTTCCGCACCGAGGTGGCGGATGAATTCCTGCACGTAGGCGATGTAATCGTCCAGGCTGAACTCGCCTTCGCTGCCGGGCACCATGCGCGCGTCGACCCAGTCGGTGACATACACGCGGTGGTCGCGCAGCAGGGTGCGCACGGTGTCGCGCAGCAGCGTGGCGTGGTGGCCCGACAGCGGCGCCACCACCAGCACGAACGGCTGGTTGAGCATGGTGTTGAGCTGGTCGGCCTCGTTGCTGTGGCGCTTGAAGCGCAGCAGCTTGCAGAACGGCTTGCTGACTTCTTCGTGCACCACGATCGGCACGCGCTCGCCGTCGACCTCGATTTCGTTGATGCCCCATTCGGGCTTCTCGTAATCCTTGCCGATGCGATGGAACAGCTCGTTCACCGCGGACAGGCGATCGGCACCGGGCATCTGCGACCACCAGTGGCCCTGGTTGGCGAAGAACCTGGCGTTGGCCTGGGCCTGGTGCACCCACGGGGCGAGCAGGTTGCGGGTCAATTCATGCAGCTGATAGAGCATGACGTCCGAATATGTATGGTCTTATGTTGCCGCGCAGCATACCGCACCCGGGTCAGAAACGCCTTAATAGGCGATTTCGTCGCAACCGACCCTGAGATCAGCGGCCGCTGCGTTCCAGGGCGGCGGCGTGGCCCGCCAGCGCCGGCGACAGCCAGCAGTGGGACCCGAGCGCGGTGAAGCCCTCGGCCGTCAGCTGGCGGCGGTACCAGGCCGCCGGGCGGGCCTGGAATCCTTCATGGTCACCCTCGAACTCATCCTCGGCGGTGAACGCCTCCAGGAAGGCTACGCCGCCGGTCAGCTCGGCAAAGCCAGCCAGGGCCGGGCGCAGCTCGCGGGTCGGCACGTAGTGCATCACGTCCGAACAGACCAGCAGGTCCACCGGCGCGCACGGGCGCAGCCAGGCGAAATCGCCGACGCGGGCCGGGTGCAGGTTGCGGCTGCGGCCGTAGCGCTGCACCGCATAGTCGCTGCTGTCGAAGCCCATGTACTGTACGCGCGGGCGCAGCTTGAGCAGCGGCGCGCGCCAGGCACCTTCACCGGCGCCGATGTCCAGCACGCTGCGGATCGGCCGCTCCAGGTAATACTCCGCACTGGCCACCGCCAGCGCGACCTTGCGCGCCAGGCGCGCCGCGCCGCCGGTCTGGTCGGGCTGGTACCAGCGCTGGAAGTAGGCCTGGTCGTAGGTCTTCTGCATGCGGGACAGGGCTCGGTGACGGGGTGCACATGGTAGCCGAGCCCGCTGCGTCAATCCGCCGCGCATGCGCTGCCGCCCTGAATCGGCCAGAATGAACGACACCCCACGCCAGCCGCCGGAGCAAGCGCATGCAGTCCTACTACTGGGTCAAGACCTTCCACCTGCTGTTCGTGGTGGCGTGGATGGCGGCGGTGTTCTACCTGCCGCGGATACTGGTAAACCTGAGTGAGACGGCCGGGCAGTTGCCGGTGGTGGAGCGCCTGCAGCTGATGGGCCTGCGCCTGTACAGGTTCGGCCACATGATGTTCGGCTTCGCGCTGATCCTGGGGCTGGTGCTGTGGCTGGGCTACCGGGTGATTCCGGACTTCCCGACGATGGTCGCACCGGGTGCGGCGGGCTGGTTGCACGCCAAGCTGGGTCTGGTGGTGCTGCTGCTGGTGTATTACTCGTGGACCGGGCGGCTGCTGAAGGGCGCGGTGAAGGGAAAGGTGCTGCCGTCATCGCGCGCGCTGCGCTGGTTCAATGAGTTGCCGCTGGTGCTGTTCATCGGCGTGGTGTGGCTGGTGCTGGCCAAGCCCTTTTGAGGGATGGCTCACGACCAACGGTCGTGAGCCACCTGTGTGGCGTCACGGTGGCCGTGACCCACGGGTGCGCCGGTCAGGCCACTTCGTACGCGCCATACCCGCGCAGGCGCTCGTAACGCTTCTGCAACAGGTCTTCGGTGGACAGCTTCTCAAGCGCGTCCAGTTCATTGAGCAGCACGGCCTTCAAACGCCTGGCCATCTGATTCGGGTTGCGGTGGGCACCGCCGGTCGGCTCGCGCACGACCTTGTCGACCAGTCCCAGGCTCTTCAGGCGTGGCGCGGTGAGACCGAGCTGCTCTGCCGCTTCCTTGGCCTTGCCGGCGTCCTTCCACAGGATCGAGGCGCAACCTTCCGGGCTGATGGTGGAGTACACGCTGTATTCCAGCATCACGGTGCGGTCGCCCACGCCCAGTGCCAGCGCGCCGCCGGAGCCGCCTTCGCCGATCACCGTGCAGATCACCGGCACCTTCAGCTCGGCCATCTCCATCAGGTTGCGCGCGATCGCTTCGGACTGGCCGCGCGATTCGGCATCAATGCCCGGCCAGGCGCCAGCGGTGTCGATCAGGGTCAACACCGGAAGGCCGAAGCGCTCCGCCATCTTCATCAGGCGCAGCGCCTTGCGGTAGCCCTCCGGCTTGGGCATGCCGAAGTTGCGCTTGATCTTCTCTTTGGTGTCGCGGCCCTTCTGGTGGCCGATCAGCATCACCGGACGGCCGCCGATTCGGGCCAGGCCCCCCATGATGGCCTTGTCATCGGCAAAGGCGCGGTCGCCGGCCAGTTCCTGGAATTCATCGCAGAAGATGCGGATGTAGTCGGCGGTGTACGGGCGCGAAGGATGGCGGGCCAGCTGCAGCACCTGCCACGAGGTCAGGTTGCGGAAGATCTGCGCGGTACGCAGCCGCAGCTTGTCCTGCAGGGTGCGCACTTCGGCTTCGACATTGACCGCCGGGCCGGCGCTTGCGCTGCGCAGCTCCTGGATCTTTGCCTCCAGATCAGCGATGGGTTGCTCGAAGTCGAGGTAGTTCGGATTCATCGGAAGCCGTCGTGAAGAAAAGAGGGAAAGTGTAGCCGAATGCGTCGAAATGCCCCGTACGCCGTCGTCTGGTCCGGGGCTAATTGGCCCACGGCGGACTGTAGCGCACCTTCAGCGTGCGTACCGCCGGATCCGCCCGGAGGGCGTCCACCAGCTGGCTGTCCACGCGCACTGCGGTGTCGCCGGCCACGTCCAGCATGCCGGCCACCGGGCCCTGGTCGGTGCCCAGCAGCAGGTCCAGGCGCAAGGGGGTGCGGCCGGGACGGTGGCGGTCGAGCAGGCCGTTTACCCGCGCCCACACCGGGTCGCCCTGACGCAGGTCCAGGCGCAACGACAGCCGGGTGGCGTAATTGGCACAGATTTCCTCGAAGTCCCAGCACTGGCGGATGCGCAGCGCGTAGCCGCCATTGAACTCATCCTCGCGCAGGCCGCCTTTGACCACCAGAATGCGGTCTTTGGTCATCAGGTGGCCAAACTCCGCCAGGCCATCGCTGAATGCGCTGCATTCAACCCGGCCCTTACCGTCTTCGAGCTGCATGAACACCTGGCTCTCGCCCTTGCGGCGCACGCCGACCACCAGTCCGGCCAGGATGACCGGGGTTTCCTGGCGCCAGGCGCGCTTCTCGCCGTCCTTGCCGGGGCGGGCCGGGGGAATGAGTTTCTCCAGCATCCCGAGGTCGGTGCCGACCAGTTCCTTGACGTCCTCGGCGTACGGGTCGAACGGATGGCCACTGAGGTAGAACCCCAGCGTTTCGCGTTCGCCGTCCAGCAGCTGGCCCAGCCCCCATTCCTTGGCTTCGGGAAGGTCCAGCTGCAGCGCGGTGCTGACGGGGTCGGGCGCGCCGAACAGCGAGTTCTGGCCAGAGGCCTTCTCGCGCGACATCTGGTCGGTGGCCTTGAGCACTTCAGGCAGCTGCAGCATCAGCGAGGCGCGATTCTTACCAAGGCCATCGAGCGCGCCGCAGTTGATCATCGCTTCGAGCGTGCGCCGGTTGAGCTTGCCCGATTCGATGCGCATGCAGAAATCCAGCAGCGAGGCGTAGCGGCCGTTGGCGAGGCGCTCTTCGACCACCGCCTCGCACGCCCCCTGGCCCACGCCCTTGATGGCCCCCAGGCCGTACTGGATGGTGTCGGCGCTGGAGGCTTCGAACATGTACGCCGATTCGTTCACGCGCGGCGGCAGCACGGTCAGGCCGAGGTTGCGGACTTCGGCAAGGAAGCCCACCACCTTGTCGGTGTTGTCCATGTCCGAGGACAGCGTGGCGGCCATGAACTCGGCCGGATAATGGCGCTTGAGCCAGGCGGTCTGGTAGCTGACCAGCGCGTAGGCGGCGGCGTGCGATTTGTTGAAACCGTAGCCGGCGAACTTCTCCATCAGATCGAAGATCTCGTCGGCCTTGGGGCCATCAACGCCGCCCTTGGCCGCGCCCTCGCGGAAGATCTCGCGGTGCTTGGCCATTTCGGCAGGCACCTTCTTGCCCATCGCACGGCGCAGCAGGTCGGCGCCGCCAAGCGAGTATCCGCCGACGATCTGCGCCATCTGCATCACCTGCTCCTGGTACACCATGATGCCGTAGGTGTCTTTCAGGATCGCTTCGGTGCGCGGATCGGGGTAAATGATCTCTTCCTGCCCGTGCTTGCGCGCGTTGAAGGAAGGAATCAGGTCCATCGGGCCGGGGCGGTACAGCGACACCAGCGCGATCAGGTCTTCGAAGCGGTCGGGGCGTGCGTCTTTAAGCAGGCGGCGCATGCCCGAAGATTCGAACTGGAACACCGCGCCGGTGTTGCCGTTGGCGAAGATGTCCTTGTAGGTCGGGGCGTCATCAAGCGGCAGCGCGGTGATGTCGATCGGCGGAATGCCGGCGCGGGCATGGCGCTTGTTGATCGCCTTGACCGCCCAGTCGATGATCGTCAGCGTGCGCAGGCCCAGGAAGTCGAACTTCACCAGGCCGATTTCTTCGACGTCGTTCTTGTCGAACTGGGTGACCGGGTTGCGGCCACGGCCGCCTTCATCATGTTCGGCGAACAGCGGGCAGAATTCGGCCAGCGGCTCGGGCGCGATCACCACGCCACCGGCATGCTTGCCCGCGTTGCGGGTAAGGTCTTCGAGCTGGCGGGCCAGATCGATCAGGTCGCGCACGTCGTCTTCGTTCTGGTACCGCTGGATCAGCTCCGGCGATGCCATTTCCGAATCCTTGCCTTCGCCCATCGCATCCTTGAGCGAAATGCCCAGGATGTTGGGAATCAGCTTGGACACGCCATCGACCAGGCCATACGGGAAACCGAGCACGCGCCCGGAGTCGCGCACCACGGCCTTGGCGGCCATGGTGCCGTAGGTGATGATCTGGCTGACGCGTTCGCGGCCATACTTGCGCGCGACGTAGTCGATGACTTCGTCGCGGCGGTCCATGCAGAAATCGATGTCGAAGTCGGGCATCGACACGCGTTCGGGGTTGAGGAACCGCTCGAACAGCAGGTTGTACGGAATCGGATCCAGATCGGTGATCTGCAGCGCCCAGGCCACCAGCGAGCCGGCACCGGAACCACGCCCCGGGCCGATCGGAATACCCTGGTTCTTGCCCCACTGGATGAAGTCGGCCACGATCAGGAAGTAGCCGGGGAAGCCCATCTTGATGATGGTGGCCAGCTCGAATTCCAGCCGCTCGAAGTAATCCTCGCGGGTCTTGCCTTCGGCCAGCGGATTCTTTTCCAGGCGCGCGTCCAGGCCCTTGCGCGATTCGCTGCAGATCCAGCTGTCCAGCGTTTCGTTTTCCGGCACCGGGTAGTTGGGCAGGAAGTAGGTGCCCAGCCGCATTTCGATATTGCAGCGTTCGGCCAGCGCCAGCGTGTTGTCGATCGCATCGGGGATGTCGGCAAACAGCGCGCACATCTCTTCGGGCGACTTCAGGTACTGCTGGTCGCTGTAATCGCGCGGGCGCTTGGGATCGTCCAGCACGCGGCCGGAGGAAATGCACACGCGCGCTTCGTGGGCGCTGAAATCGTCCGGGCGCAGGAAGCGCACGTCATTGCTGGCCACCACGGGCAGGCCGCGTTGGCCGGCGGCCACCAGCGCAAACTGGTTGAACGCTTCTTCGCCCTCGCGACCGGTACGGGTCAGTTCCAGGTGCAGGCCATCGCCGAACACGCGCTGCCAGTCGGCGAGCTGCTGCTCGGCCAGGTCATGCCGGCCTTCGCCGGCCAGGCGCCCGGCCAGGCTGTCGCGGCCAGCCAGGGCAAACAGGTTATGGCAACCGGCCTTGAGCCAATCGGGGTGCACGGCCACGCCGCCTTCCGGGCGGTGGCCTTCCATCCAGGCGCGGGTAAGCAGGCGCGACAGGCTGAGGTAGCCTTCGCGGTCGCGGCACAACAGGGTCATGCGCCACGGGGTCATGCCCTCTTCGGCGATCATGATGTCGGCACCGGCGATCGGCTTGATGCCGACCGTTTCGGCGGCCTTGTAGAACTTGACCAGCGCGAACAGATTGTTCAGGTCGGTCACTGCCAACGCGGGCAGGTTCAGTTCGACGGCACGGCTGAGCAGGTTGGCCTGCTTGGCCTTTTTCGGGTCAGCCTGATCCGGTTTCGCCGGGACACGGATGGTCGAATCCGCCAGCGAAAACTCGGTGTGGACGTGCAGATGTACGAAACGGGAAGTGGACATGCCGGGCCAATGTAATGCCCGGTCAGGGTAGCCGCGCGGGGCAAGCGGAACAAGGCTTGACATCAAGGGCCTGCGGCCCGTGATGTCCGAGCATTCCACCTTAACCCCGCGCCGTTGGCGCGCCCCCTTCAACAAGAAGGGGCTCTATTCCATCAAGCTTGACGTGGCCCGGATCGGAGAGCAGCGGGTCGAGCCCTGAACCGAGCCGGTGGCGCTTTTGCCTTGGCTATGGCTACCGACCACCTGTCGAAGGTGGGGCGGGGCGGGTTTGCGGGACCGTAGAAAACATGGATGTTTTCTACGAGCCCCCAAGGATGGGTTCACGGCGTGTCCCGCAAACCCGCACCGTCCCGCCAAACCAGAGAACCAGGCGCTAACCGGCTGTTCGCCTGAATGCATGAGGCCGGGCAGGGCCCGGCGCTAAGCGACGCCAGCGACCAAGGAATCGCGCACGGGCGCGAAGCTGCGGCGGTGGTGGGGGCAGGGGCCGTGGGTGCGCAGGGCGGCCAGGTGGGCCGGGGTGCCATAGCCCTTGTGCTGGTCGAAACCGTATTCGGGGTGCTGCTCGTGCAGCTGGTGCATGTAGCGGTCGCGGCTGACCTTGGCCAGAATCGAGGCCGCCATGATCGCGCGGTCGAGCGCGTCGCCGCCGACCAGCGCCTGCGCGGGGCAGGGCAGGCCCTTGGGCACCACGTTGCCGTCGATGCGCGCGAACTGCGCCACGTGCGCAACCGCCTCGACCGCCCGGCGCATGCCCAGCATCGTGGCCTGGTAGATGTTGAGCGAATCGATCTCCGCCACGTCCACCATCACCACATGGAAGGCCAGCGCACGCTGCTGGATCCTGTCGAACAGCTGGTCGCGCCGGATCGCCGTGAGCTGCTTGGAATCGTCCAGCCCGTTCAGGCGCGGGCGCTCCGGGCAGAACACCACCGCCGCTACCGCCACTGGGCCGGCCAGCGGCCCGCGACCGGCTTCGTCCACGCCCGCCACATAGCGCGGCGCCACGGTGGCCAGCGCCGCCCCGTCGAACAGCGCCAGCGAGGCCGCCGGAGCGTGGCGGCGACTCATGCCGGCGCGTTCCCGCGCGGCTTGCGTGCCAGCAGTTCCGCCACCGCGTCGGCCGCGCGCGCCGACGCGTCCTGGCGCAACTGCAGGTGAAGCTTTTCGTACGTGTCCTGGATCTCGATGGCGCGTTGCGGATGATCGAACCACTGCAGGATCGCGTCGGCCAGCTTGTCCGGCACGCAGTCGTGCTGGATCAGTTCCGGCGCGAGGTCCTTGCCCGCCAGGATGTTCGGCAGTGCGAAGCGGTCCACCTTGATCAGGCCCAGCGCCTTCACGATGCGGTAGGTCAGCTCCGCCACCCGGTAACCCACCACCATCGGCCGCTTCACCAGCATCGTTTCCAGCGTGGCCGTGCCCGATGCGAGCACCACCACATCGGCCGCGATCATCGCCAGGCGCGCCTGGCCGTCCAGCAGGTGCGAGTAAGCCACCGGCAGCGCCGAGCGCGACAGCTGTTCCTGGATCAATGCGCGGCACGCTGGGTTGGCCGCCGGCACCACCACGTGCAGGCCCGGAATACGTTCGGATACCTGCCAGGCCGCTTCGAAGAACGCGCCACCCAGCCTGCTGATCTCGCCCAGCCGGCTGCCCGGGAGGACCGCCAGCACCTTGGCATTGGCCGGCAGGCCCAGGGCCACGCGGGCCTCTTCGCGGTCGCTGTGCAGCGGAATGTCATCGGCCATCGGGTGGCCGACGAAACGAGCGTCGATACCATGGCGGGCGTAGATGGGGGGTTCCATCGGGAACAGGCACAGCACCAGGTCGGCGCTGGCGCCGATCTTTTCGGCACGCTTCTCGCGCCACGCCCATACCGACGGGCTGACGTAGTGCACCGTGGTAATGCCACGCAGCTTCAGCCAGCGCTCCACCCCCAGGTTGAAGTCGGGTGCATCGATGCCGATGAACACGTCCGGCTGCCACTCCAGCACCCGCGTGCGGAATTCATTGCGCAGCTTCAGCAGGCGCGGCAGGTGGCGCAGGATCTCGGTCAGGCCCATTACTGCCAGCTCGCTGGCATCAAACCAGGTCAGGCAGCCGGCGCTGCGCATCGCGTCGCCGCCAATCCCGGCGAACTCCGCATCCGGGAACCGCTGCTGCAGTTCGCGCACCAGGCCGGCGCCCAACAGGTCGCCGGAGGCTTCGCCGGCAACCAGCGCAATCCGCAGCGGTCGCGAAGAGCCCGGCGCCGTCATCGCAGCAGGGGCCTCTCAGCGTGCTCGATGAAGTCCAGCATGTCCTTGACGTCTGCGCTGTGCGCGGCCTGTTCGGCCAGCTGCACCTTGGCCTCGGCCAGCGGCAGGCCGGCCACGTACAGCGTGCGGTAGGCACGCTTGATGCTGGCGATGCGCTCGGCATCGAAGCCGCGGCGCTTGAGGCCTTCGCTGTTGATGCCGCGCGGGCGGCCCAGCGAGTCGCTGCCGACCATGGTGAACGGCGGCACGTCGCCGTTGGTCAGTGCGCCCATGCCCAGGAAGGCGTGCGCACCGATCCGGCAGAACTGATGGGCGCCGGCGAAGCCGCTGATGATCACGTAGTCGCCGACGGTCACGTGGCCGGCCAGTGTGGTGTTGTTGGAGAACACGCAGTGGTTGCCCACGTGGCAATCATGGGCGACGTGGGTGTAAGCGAGCATCCAGTTGCCGTTGCCGATGGTGGTGACGCCTCCGCCACCGCCGGTGCCCCGGTTGAGGGTGACGAATTCGCGGAACACGTTGTCGTCGCCGATCACCAGCTCGGTGCGCTCACCAGCGTACTTCTTGTCCTGCGGTTCGCCGCCCACCGCGACGTGGCCGATGAAACGGTTGTTGCGGCCGATCCGGGTCGGGCCGTGGATCGAGCAGTGCGGGCCGACTTCGGTACCTTCGCCGATCTCGACCTCGGCACCGATCAGACAGAACGCACCGACACGTACATCCGCCGCCAGTTTCGCCGACGGGTCGATGACCGCGGTGGGGTGGATGAGCGGCCCGTTCATTCGCGCGTGCCGGCGCAGAGCACTTCGGCGCAGGCGACGATCTCGCCGTCGACCTTGGCCACGCAGTCGTACACCGCCATGTTGCGGATCACGCGCTTGATCTCCACGTGCATTTCCAGCACGTCACCGGGCACCACCTGCTTGCTGAAGCGCGCCTTGTCCACCTTCACCATGTAGAACAGCTTGGACTGCGCATCGCGGCCCAGAGTGAGCTGGGTCAGCACGCCGCCGGCCTGGGCCATGGCTTCGATGATCAGCACCCCGGGCATGATCGGTTGGCTGGGGAAGTGGCCCTGGAAGAACGGTTCGTTGATGCTGACGTTCTTGGTGGCAACGATGGTGCGCTTTTCGTAATCGATGGCGACAACCTTGTCGACCAGCAGGAAGGGGTAACGGTGCGGGATCAACGCCTGGATCTGGGTGATGTCCGGCAGCTTCTGTTCGTGGCTCATTCCTTCTCCTTGCTCACAGACAGGATGCGACGGGCCAGGGCATCGAGCTGCTTGAAGCGCGCGGCGTTCTTGCGCCACGTGCGATTGTCGGTCAACGGGGTCCCGGACGAGTATTCGCCCGGTTCAGTAATGGAGTTGCGCACCACGGACTTGCCGGTGATCACCACCTTGTCGCAGATCTCGAGGTGGCCGACGACGCCGACGGCGCCGCCGAGCAGGCAGTAACGTCCGATCTTCGCGCTGCCGGCGATGCCGGTGCAGCCGGCGATGGCCGAGTGCGCGCCGATCTGGACGTTGTGGGCAATCTGGACCAGGTTGTCCAGGCGCACATCGTTGTCGAGCACGGTATCTTCGAGGGCGCCGCGGTCCACGCAGGTATTGGCGCCGATCTCGCAGTCGTCACCAATGCGCACGCCACCCAGTTGCGGCACCTTGATCCAGCTGCCGGCATCCATCGCCAGGCCGAAGCCATCGGCGCCGAGCACGGCGCCGGGGTGGATGCGCACGCGCTTGCCGATCCGGACACGGGTGACCAGGGTGACGCGGGCGATCAGTTCGCAGCCGCTGTCCAGGCTGCAGTCTTCGCCGATGATGCTGCCGGCGCCGATGATGCAGTTTTCGCCGATCACGCTGCGCGCGCCGATGGTGACGAACGGGCCGATGTGGGCACTGGCCGCGACCTGGGCTTGGGGATCGATGACAGCGCTGGGGTGGATGCCGGGGGGACGGGTCGGGGCGATGTCGAACAGCGCGCCAATCTTGGCGAAGGTGGTGTACGGATCCTTGGCGATCAGTGCGGTACCGGGTGCGGCTTCGGCATCCTCGGCGCGCAGCACCACGATGCCGGCCTGGCTGTCGGCCAGCTGGGCACGGTAGCGCGGGTTGGCCAGGAAGGTCAGCTGGCCGGGGCCGGCATGGGCAAGCGTGGCCACGCCACGGATGGCGGTGCTGCCATCACCATGGACCTGCAGGCCAAACTGCTCGGCGAGTTGCTGGGCGGTATAGGTAGGAGTGTTCACGCCGGGAGTTTACCGTGTGGCGTGACTTCGGTCATGTTCGGGGGTTGGGGTGGCAGGCGATCCCGTAGCGCCGGGCTCTGCCCGGCGGCTTCACGCACTTGGGCGAACAGCCTGTGGCCCGTTGTCTCCTGGTTTGGCGGGACGGTGCGGGTTTGCGGGGGACGCCGTGAATCCGTCCTTGGAGGCTTGGCAAAAACATCCATGTTTTTGACACCCCCGCAAACCCGCCCCGACCCGCCTTCGACAGCTTTGTCGGTGGCCAAGGGTGATCAAGAGCAGTGTCGATCATTTCCACGTGGCCGCGTAGAGCCACGCCCTGCGTGGCTGCTCTTCGTTTCCGCCTGCGACCCACCTTGCAGGGGAGGCCGGCGGGCAGCCCCCGGAGGGACTGTCAAAAACATGGATGTTTTTGCCAAGCCCCCATGGATGGGTTTACGGCGTGTCCCGGAGCGGGGCTGCCCGTCGGCCTCCCCAGCACGTAAAAGCTGAAACGCTGCCGTTCGCCGTTCGCCGTTCGCCGTTCGCCGTTGGCCGTTGCCCTATGCGCCACAAACAAAAACGCCGGGCATGCCCGGCGTCTTCGTGTGCGATCGGTGGATTTAGAACTGGCCACCGAACGTGAACTGGAGCCTTTCGATTTCGTCGCCGTCTTCCTTCTTGAGCGGGAAGGCGTAGCTGATCGAGATCGGGCCGACCGGGGCGCGCCACAGCAGGGCGACACCGGCCGAGGCACGCAGCTCGTTGGCCTTGAAGTTGTCCACGCCGGTGTACACGTTGCCGACGTCGAAGAACGCCGAGACGCGGGCCGACGGGCTGTCGAACAGGCGCGGGAAGTAGGCTTCGATCGAGCCGACGGTCTTCAGCGAACCACCCAGCGGCTGGCCACGGTTGTACGACAGCGTGGGCTCCGAGCGCGGGCCCAGGGTGTTGTCTTCGAAACCACGCACCGAGTTGGTACCACCGGCGTAGAAGTTTTCGAAGAACGGCAGGCCGGAGGCGGTGACGGTCTTTACGTAATCGGGCGAGGACGTGTTGCAGTTCACCGTCTGGGTCGGGTTCGGGTTCGCGGTGGTCGGTGCGGTGTAGCACAGGTCGCGGGTGACGTCGTTGCCGTAGCTGTCGCCGTAGCCGATTTCGGCGCGGGTGTTGATGACCAGCGACGGGATGATCGGCCAGTACTTGGAGACCTGGTAGTTCAGCTTGTAGTACTCGACCGTCGAGCCGGGCAGGGTCGTTTCCAGGCCCACGCGCTGGTACATGCCGCGGGTGGGCATGAAGTAGTCGTTGCGCGTGTCGCGGGCCCAGCCCAGTTCGGTGCGCCAGGAGTGGAACGTCTTGCTGCCGATGGCATCGATGTAATCGATGATCGACTGCGGCGTCGAGCCCTGGTAGGTCGTGATCTGGTTGCTGTCGATGCCCACCATCAGCGAGACGGTGTCGTTCTCGGTGATCGGCACGCCGAATACCACCTGCGCTGCGCCGTTGGTGCTGTTGTACTGCGCGGTGTTGAAGTCGGAGTAATCCAGCTCTCGCCAGGAAAGGTTGTAGCCCAGCGACACGCCGTCGTCGGTGAAGTACGGGTTGGTATAGGAGAAGCCGTAACGCTGCAGGTAGCTGCTGCGCGAGGCTTCGACCGATACGCGGTTGCCGCCGCCCAGGAAGTTGTTCTGCGACAGCTGCACCGAAGTGGTCATGCCGTAGGACTGCGAATAGCCCAGGCCGAACACGAAGCTGCCCGACGTGGTTTCCTTGACGTTGTACACCACGTCGACCTGGTCGTTGCTGCCGGTGACCGGCGGCGTTTCCACGTCCACCGATTCGAAGTAACCCAGGCGCTGCAGGCGGATCTTGGAGCGGTCGATCGCGGCCTGCGAGTACCAGCTGTTTTCGAACTGGCGCATTTCACGACGCAGCACTTCGTCGGAAGTGCGGGTGTTGCCCTTGAACACGATGCGGCGAACGCCCACGCGCGGACCCGGCACGACCTGCATGTTGATCGCCACGGTACGTTCGGCGCGGTTGCTGGTCGGGATCGGGTTCACCTTGGCGAACGCGTAACCGATGTTGGACAGCGAATTGGTGATGGCATCCGAGCTGAATTCCAGCAGGGCGCGCGAGAAGGTATCGCCGGATTTCTGGATCAGCATGCGCTCCACGTCTTCCTGCGGAAGGATGGTGTCGCCGGTGACCTTGATCTCGGAAATCTTGTACTGCTCACCTTCGGTCACGCCGGCGGTGATGAACATGTCGCGCTTGTCGGGGCTGATCGAGACCTGGGTGGAGTCGATGCTGAAGTCCACGTAGCCGCGGTCCAGGTACCAGGCATTGAGCTTTTCCAGGTCGCCGGACAGCTTTTCCTTGGAGTACTGGTCATCACGGCGGTACCACGACGCCCAGTTGTGCTCCTTGGATTCCCAGGTTTCCAGGATGTCCTTGGACTCGAACTTCTCGGTGCCGACCAGGTTCACATGCTGGATCTTGGCGGCCTTGCCTTCCTTGATCGCAATGGTGATGTCCACGCGGTTGCGGTCAAGCGGGCTGACGGTCGGGGTGATCTCGACGTTGTATTTGCCGCGGTCGTTGTACTGGCGGCGCAGTTCCTGGGTCACGCGGTCCAGGCTCAGGCGATCGAACGTGCCACCTTCGCTCAGGCCGATGTCGCTCAGGCCCTTGAGCAGCTGGTCGCTCTTGATGTCCTTGTTGCCGGTGACGGTCAGCTTGTTGATCGCCGGGCGTTCCTTGACCGTGACCACCAGGATGTCGCCCTGCCGCTCAAGCTGGACGTCCTCGAAGAATCCGGTCTTGTACAGGGCGCGGATGGATTCGCCGACCTTGCTGTCGGTCAGGGTCTCGCCACGTTCCACCGGCAGATAGGTGAACACGGTACCGGAGGTGATGCGCTGCAGACCATCGACACGGATGTCGCTGACGGTGAAGGGCTCGGCTGCCTGGGCCAGGGCGGGCGCGCCGAAACCGGCGGCGAGTGCGAGGGCAAGCAGGCGGCGATTGGGGAGTCGCGTCATGTCACGTCCGGTTGGAGTCGAATACGATGTTGCGGGATGCCGGCGCATAAGACGACGACAAAAGGGTAAAAGTTCATCGCGGGAACAGACCGAGGATGTCGTTGTAGAACGCCAGTCCCATCAGTCCGGCCAGCATGGCCAGGCCGATGTATTGGCCCGCCGCCATGGCACGCTCGCTAAGCGGGCTGCCCTTGACCAACTCGATAAGGTAATACAGCAGGTGCCCGCCGTCCAAGATGGGGATGGGCAGCAGGTTGATGATGCACAGGCTGAGCGAGAGCACGGCCAGGAACCAGAGGAACCAGTCCAGCCCGCGCTGGGCGGTCTGGTTGGCCACGCGGGCGATCGTGACCGGCCCGGAAACGTTCTGCAGCGAGGCATTGCCGGTCACGATGCGGCGCATCATGCCCAGCGAATCGCCTGCCGCACGCGCGGTTTCACGCAGCGCAGCCGGAACGGCTGCCAGCGGGCCGTACTGCAGGGTGGTGTCATAGGCCGGCGCGCTGGCCTGCGGGAAGCCGACGCCGATCTGCCAGGTCGGCTGGCCGCGGCCATCCTTGCCCTGGCGCGGGGTGACTTCCAGCGCCAGCCGGTCGCCGTTGCGCAGCACCTCGATCATGCCCGGTCCACCGCGCCGGCCCAGCGCCAGGATGGCCGGAGAAACCTGGTCGGCGGCATCGATGCGCTGGCCGTCCACGGCCACCACCAGGTCGCCCGGCAGCAGCACGCCCTGGGCAGCGGAGTCGGGCAGCACCTGCTCGACCAGTGCCGGCTGCAGGTGGAACTGCCAGGTGAGGCCGGCCAGTGAGGCCACCCAGCGCTCATCGAAGCCGGCTGGCAGCTGCGACAGCGGCAGGGTGCGGGTATGCAGCTGGTCCTGCGCATCCACCACTTCCACGGTCGCATCGTGGCGGTCCATCGCGGCCGTGGTCAGCGCCATTGCCGCCTGGCCAGCAGTCAGCACGCTTCGGTCGTCCACGCTTACCACGCGGTCGCCGGCCTGCAACCCGGCAACCTGGGCCATGCCGGTGGTGCGGCCGATGGTGGCCGAGTAATCCTGCTTGCCCAGCACGAACATGGCCCACAGCATGGCCACGCACAGCACCAGATTGGCGATCGGGCCGGCGGCCACGATCGCGATGCGCTGCCAGACGCTCTTGTGGTTGAACGCCAGGCCACGCTCGGCCGGATGCACCTCGACCTCGCGCTCATCCAGCATCTTCACGTACCCGCCCAGCGGAATGGCGGCGATGGCGAATTCGGTGCCGTTGCGGTTTCGGCGCATCCACAGTGGCTTGCCGAAGCCGACCGAAAAGCGCAGCACTTTCACGCCACAGCGCCGCGCGACCCAGTAGTGACCGAACTCATGGAAGGTCACCAGCAGGCCAAGGCTGACGATCATCCACCAGACGGAGCCGATGAATTCACCCATGGTGGACGTCGCGGGAAGGGGGCGGGAGGGGCATTCAGGCGTGGTCGATGGCGGCTTGGGTGATGTGGCGGGCGTGCTGGTCGGCAGCCAGCAGGCCCTCCAGTGTATCGGCGGACGCTGAAGGCAGTGTTGAAAGAGCGTTAGCCACCAGGCCTGGAATGGCTAGGAAAGCGATCCGCCCCTGAAGAAACGCTGAAACCGCCACTTCATTGGCCGCATTGAGTACCGCCGGGGCGGTGCCACCGGCGGCCATCGCCTGCCAGGCCAGGCCCAGGCAGGGGAAGGCATCGACGTCGGGGGCCTCGAAATCCAGCCGACCCTGGCTCAGCAGGTCCAGACCGCCCACCCCGGATTCGATGCGATGCGGCCAGCCCAGGCCTACGGCCAGGGTGGTGCGCATGTCCGGCAGGCCCATCTGGGCGAGGGTGGAGCCGTCGACGAACTCGACCAGCGAATGCACCAGGCTCTGCGGGTGGACCAGCACTTCAATGCGCTCGCCGGGGATGTTGAACAGGTGATGGGCCTCGATGACCTCCAGGCCCTTGTTCATCAACGTCGCCGAATCCACCGAGATCTTCGGGCCCATCGACCACTTCGGGTGGGCAACCGCCTGGGCCGGGGTGACCCCGGCCAGTTCGGCCCGGGTGCGTCCGCGGAACGGGCCGCCGGACGCGGTGAGCAGGATCCGGCGCACGCCGGCCTGGTCCAGGCTGGCATCGCGCGAGCGCAGACACTGGAAGATGGCGCTGTGTTCGCTGTCGATCGGGATGATCTCGGCGCCTGCGGCGCTGGCGCGCTGCATCAGCAGCTCGCCGGCCAGAACCAGCGATTCCTTGTTGGCCAGCAGGATCCGCTTGCCGGCTCCGGCGGCGGCCAGGGTAGAGGAAAGCCCGGCGGCGCCGACGATGGCCGCGACCAGGGTGTCGCACGCATCGCTGGCGGCCAGCTGGTCCAACGCGGCGGCACCTGCATGCGGCTGGGTGTCCAGGCCGGCGGCGAGCAGGCCTTCGCGCAGCGTGGCATACAGGGCCTCGCTGGCGATCACCGCATGCGCGGGCCGGTGGATCACGCACAGTGCGACCAACGCCTGCACCTGGGTGCCGGCAGCCAGCACGGTGGCGCGGTAACGGTCCGGGTGGCGCGCGATCACGTCCAGCGCGGATGCGCCGATCGAGCCGGTGGCGCCGAACACGGCAACCCGGCGGGGGGCGAGAGTGCTCTGCATGCTCAGAATCCGAAGATTTCCTTGCCCAGTGCAAATACCGGCAGCGCGGCCAGCACGCCGTCGATGCGGTCCAGCACGCCGCCGTGGCCCGGAATGATGTGGCCCGAGTCCTTGGCGCCGGCGTGGCGCTTGATCAGGCTTTCGTACAGATCGCCCAGTACCGAGGCGAACACGGCAACCACCGTGGTGATGACCAGGCCGACCACGTGCTCGGGCGCGATCCCGGCGATCCAGCCGAACACCAGGGCCACCAGCAGGCCGGCCAGCATGCCGCCACCCAGCCCTTCCCAGGTCTTGTTGGGGCTGATGCGCGGGGCCAGCTTGGTACGGCCGAGGGTGCGCCCGGCGAAGTAGGCGCCCGAATCGGCGGCCCAGACCAGGGCCAGCGCGGTCAGCAGCCAGAGGTGGCCTTTGTCGCCGCTGGCATGGATCAGCACCAGCGAGGCCCAGGCCGGCACGATGGCCAGGCTGCCGGCCAGCAGCTTGAGCGCACGGGCGCGGCTGCCCGGCTCGGCGCCGAAGCTGAAGAAGCGCAACCACAGCAGAGCGAGCAGCCACCAGCCGATGCCGACCAGTGCGGCGATCTGGTACAGCACCAGGGTGCCGGCATCGGCCCACACGATGAGCACCATCAGCAGCAGGTTGAGCACCAGCAGCACGGTGCGGGCCAGGGT
Organism: Stenotrophomonas sp. NPDC047960; assembly: GCF_043204395.1. Taxonomy (NCBI): domain Bacteria; kingdom Pseudomonadati; phylum Pseudomonadota; class Gammaproteobacteria; order Lysobacterales; family Lysobacteraceae; genus Stenotrophomonas; species Stenotrophomonas sp. NPDC047960. Next base: position 554,262 of record NZ_JBIDBX010000001.1, read on the forward strand.
GTCGTCGACATCGGCCAGCTTCAGCCATTCCCACAGCCCGATCAGGAACACACCGGCGGCGGCGGCGGCCAGCCATTGGGTGGGCAGCAGCAGAATCGCGGCAATGGCGACCGGCGCCATGATCAGCGCGGCGATGACTCGGGTTTTGGTCATGGGGTGGACGTCTCGGTGGCCAGGGCGGCGATCTGGGCGCTGGTCAGCCCGAAGCGGCGTTCACGGGAAGCGTAGGCGTCCAGCGCCTGCTGCAGGATGGCGGCGTCGAACTCGGGCCACAGCACCTCGGTGAACCACAGTTCGGTATAGGCCAGCTGCCACAGCAGGAAATTGCTGATGCGGGTGTCGCCGCCCGTGCGGATGAACAGATCCGGGGGCGGCAGGTCGGCCAGGGCGACGCGGCTGCCGAGCAGCGCTTCGTCGATCTGTTCGGGCAGCAGGCGCCCGGCGGCCACCTCGGCGGCCAGTTCACGTGCGGCGCGCGCGATGTCCTGGCGGCCACCGTAGCTGGCGGCGATGCTCAGGGTCATGGCGGTGTTGCCGGCGGTGCGCTGCTCGGCCAGCTGCATGCGGCTGACCAGCCCGGCACCGAAGCGCTCGCGCTCGCCGATGAAGCGCACGCGTACGCCACGACGGTGGAGTTCATCCACCTCGCGATCGAGGGCATTGAGGAACAGCTTCATCAGCGCGTCGACTTCATCGCTCGGCCGGCCCCAGTTTTCACTGGAGAAGGCAAACAGCGTGAGCGCGGCAACGCCGCGCTCCAGGCAGAAATCAATGGTGCGGTTGACCGCGCGCGCACCGGCCCGGTGGCCGATCACGCGCGGGCGACGACGCTTCTGCGCCCAGCGGCCGTTGCCATCCATGATGATGGCAACGTGGCGGGGCACGGCGGCGGTGGAGCTGCTGGTCGGGGCCTGGGTCATGGCGCTCAGACCGACATCAGTTCCTTTTCCTTCTCGGCCACGACAGTGTCGACGTCCTTGATGGCCTTGTCGGTCAGCTTCTGGATGTCGTCTTCGCCGCGCTTCTTGTCGTCTTCGCTGATCGCCTTGTCCTTGAGCAGGGCGGCGACGGCCTTGTTGGCGTCCTGGCGGACGTTGCGGATCGCGATCTTGGCGCCTTCGCCTTCCTTCTGGACCTGCTTGGCCAGCTCCTTGCGGCGCTCTTCGGTGGGCGGCGGCAGGTTGACCCGGATCGCGGTGCCGATGGTGTTGGGCGTCAGTTCGATGTTGTAGAGCGCCTTTTCGATCTCTTTGATCATGCTCTTGTCGAAGGGCGTGACCAGCAGCGAATGCGCGTCGGCGTTGGTGACGTTGGCCACCTGGTTCAGCGGGGTGCTGGCGTTGCCATAGGCATTGACCGTGACCCGGTCCAGCAGGGACGTGGAGGCGCGCCCCGTACGGATGGTGGTAAGGGTGTGCTTCAGAGCATCAATGCTCTTTGCCATGCGCGTCTGCGCGTCCTGCTTGATATCGTTGAGCATCGCCCGAATCCTGGATGTCACTGGGAATCGGGCGATTATATCCCCTCTCAGGCGTTGTCGCGGCCCCGGACCAGGGTGCCGATGTTCTCGCCGTGCAGGATCTTCAGCAGTTCACCCGGCTGGCCCATGTCGAACACGCGCAGCGGCAGGTCGCTGTCGCGGGCCAGGGCGAAGGCGGCGGTGTCCATCACTTCCAGCCCGCGGCGGATCACTTCGTCGTAGGTCAGGGAGTCGAAACGGACCGCATCGCCGTGCTTGTTGGGGTCCTTGTCGTACACGCCGTCGACCTTGGTGGCCTTGAGCAGCAGGTCCGCGCCGATCTCGATGGCGCGCAGCGCGGCACCGGAATCGGTGGTGAAGAACGGGCTGCCGACACCGGCGGCGAAGATCACCAGGCGGCCCTTTTCAAGGTGGCGGATGGCGCGGCGGCGGATGTAGTCCTCGCACACGTCGTTGATCTTGATCGCGCTCATCACGCGGGCCTTGGCGCCCAGCTTCTCCAGGGCGTCCTGCATTGCCAGCGCGTTGATCACGGTGGCCAGCATGCCCATCTGGTCGCCGGTCACGCGGTCCATGCCCCCGGCTGCCAGGCCGGCGCCGCGGAAGATGTTGCCACCGCCGATGACCAGCGCCACTTCGGCCCCGGCCTGCTGCGCTTCGATCACTTCACGTGCCAGGCGGTTGATGACCTTGGGGTCGATGCCGTAGTCCTCATCCCCCATCAATGCCTCCCCGGAAACTTTCAGCAGGATGCGGCGATAGGAAAGATTGGACATGGTGGCCTCTGGATGCGTGGAAAACGCGGGAATTCTACTGGAAGCCGCGGCACTCGGCGTGGAAAATCTGCTGCAGTGCGGCGCGGCCCTGCCACGGCGGTGGATTGCCGGTCCCTGACTCCATTCAGGCGGTGGCGGTCCCGGGTGAACGCGCAATCACGCGGTTGCGCCCCAGGTTCTTTGAACGGTACAGCACGTCGTCGGCGGCTTTCAGCAGGTCCTGGACATCGGCGAACCGCTCATAGCCCCCCTGGGTGGCCACGCCGGCCGAGAAGGTGACGAACAGCGGGCCGTCGTCCACTTCGGCCATGGGGGTGTTGACGATGCTGGCCAGCACCCGGCGCACCACGTCCAGCGCCACCCCTTCGGTCGTGTTGGGCAGCAGGGCGATGAATTCCTCGCCGCCGAAGCGGGCCACGGTATCGCTGTTGCGCAGGTGTTCCTGCAGCTTGGTGGCGAACTCGCGAAGCACCTGGTCACCGAGCAGGTGGCCATGGGCGTCATTGATCTTCTTGAAATCGTCCAGGTCGATGAAGGCCACCGACAGCGGCCAGCCGTGCCGGGTGGCGCGCAGGAACTCCTGTTCCAGCACCGCTTCCAGCTGCCGGCGGTTGAGCACTCCGGTGAGGGCGTCGCGGTGGGCCTGCTCGGCCAACCGGTTGGCGCGCGCCTCGAATTCGTCGGCGCGCTGGCGGGCCAGGGCCGCATCCTGCATTTCGCGCAGGTTGCGCAGGGTCGCCAGCTCCTGCGCATGGTCGATCAGCTGCTGCACGCGCGACGGGGAGATCAGGCTGGTTTCGAACAGGGCGCTGATCTCGGGCAGGGCCTCGCCGATCCGGGCCAGCACCTGGTCGAACTGGGCACTGTCCAGCTTCAGGGTGTCGTTGACCTGCTGCAGGGCGTGTTCGCGGGCGGCATCCGCGTCGGCGCTGAGCCAGATGTCGGCGACCGCGCCCGACAGGGCGACGCAGGCCTGGAAATTGTCCTCGGCCGCGGCTGGCGATTCGCTGCGGGCGATCGCGTCCACCAGGTAGCGGGGCAGGTCCCACTGCTCGGCCATCCACGCGCCAACCTCGGCATGGGTGCAGTCCAGATGCTCGCGTTCGAGTGCGATGAGGGCCTCGTTGTCGCGGGCCTGGCGCAGCAGCGGCAGATAGCGATCAGGCTCGCTCTGGGCCAGCACCAGTACGCCGATATCCTGAAGCAGTCCGGCCAGCATCAGTTCCTCGGCCTTGCGCAGGCCGCGGGCCTGGCCCAGCAGGCTGGCCGCCAGCGCGCTGAGGATGCTGCGCCGCCAGGCGCGCTCCCGCACGTCCTGGCCCTGCCCGGGGGCGGTCAGCTCCTGGGTGACGGTGAAACCCAGGGCGAGGCTGACGGTGGCGTTGAGCCCCAGCATGGTCAGTGCCTGGCCGAGGTTCTCGATCCGGCGGCGGCTGGCATACAGCGGCGAATTGGCAATGCGCAGCATGCGCGCACTCAGCGCCATGTCGATGGCAATGACGTCGGCGGCGGTGGTGATATCCGTTTCCGGGTCCTGCGCCAGTTCGATGATGCGCAGGGCAATACCGGGCGGCGAGGGCAGGTTGCGGCAGAGCGCCAGGGCGGCTGTCAGCTCGGGAGGCATGGCAGGAATACTGAGGTGATGTGGCAAGAATACATGGAGTGCGTCACAGATTTGAGTGTCGGTGCTTGCGTTGAGGAAAATTGTGCGGTCGGCAAGTGGGGGCCGAGGTGCCTTTCGATGCAAAACCAACGGGCAGATCGTGTTGCGTGGGGCGGCAAGCTCTTTGGTATCACATTCGCCGACGGATGGGGGAGTGGCGCGCGTGGGGTTCGGTGATGCGCGATGGCGGGTGGCGCGGGTACCATTCGGCCTCCAATAGAAAAGGATGGACCCCATGGCCGTAAAGTCGCTTCAGGAATTCCTTGCCAGCACGCACGAAAAAGACGTCAGTGCGGACGCGTTCGAGCTTGAGAGCCTGCACATGCTGGAGGTGCGGGTGAACGGAATGGTCTGGGCCAAGGCCGGCTCGATGGTTGCACGCAAGGGGGCGGTGAAGTTCACCCGCCAGGGCCTGCTGGAGCAGGGGCTGGGCACGCTGCTGAAGAAGATGGTGAGCGGTGAGGGGCTGCAGCTGATGAAGATCGAGGGCCAGGGCCGGGCCTACCTGGCCGATGCGGGCAAGCAGGTGACGCTGCTGCGGCTGGCGGGCGAGTCGATTTTCGTCAACGGCAACGATGTGCTGGCGTTCGAGACGGGGATCGATTCGAAGATCACGATGATGCGCAAGGTGGCGGGCATGCTCTCGGGCGGGTTGTTCAACATGCGCCTGAGCGGGCACGGGATCGTGGCGATCACCTCGCATTACGAGCCGCTGACGCTGCCGGTGACGGCGCAGGGCGGCCCGGTGTTCACCGACCCGAACGCGACGGTGGCCTGGTCCGGTTCGTTGACGCCCGAGATCGTCACCGACATTTCTCTGGGCACGCTGGTCGGGCGTGGCTCGGGCGAAACGCTGCAGCTGCGCTTCGCCGGCGAAGGCTGGGTGGTGGTGCAGCCGTATGAGGAAGTTACGTTCCAGGCGAAGGGCTGAGAGCAAAGGCAACAGCAACAGCCTCGGTCTCCGCGTGTGCCGCGCTGGGGCCGGCGGCGGTGGGTTTGCGGGACACGCCGTAAATCCGTCCGTGGAGGCTTGGCAAAAACATCCATGTTTTTGACAGTCCCGCAAACCCACCGCCGCCGACCCCCTGACGGTTGGCCGGTGGCCAGCGGAGATCAACGGCGCTCTTCGTTTTTGGGTCATGCGTTACCGGGCCGATGTGCATTGTCGGCGGTCGTTTGGGAAGCGACCCTACCGACCCCGCGTAGGGGCACGCCGTGCGTGTCTGCTCTTCGCGTCCGCCTGCGACCATCTGTCGGGGCTGCCCGACGGCCTCCCCAGCTCGCAACCACTGAAACGCTGCTCTTCGCAGCACCTTTGAAACACAGCAATACACCCACAAAAAAGCCCGGCTCGCGCCGGGCTTTTTCGTTTCATCGCTTGAGGCGATGGATCAGGCCAGACCGGCCTGCTTCATCACTTCGGCCGCGTAGTCTTCGACGACCTTCTCGATGCCTTCGCCGACGATCAGCAGCTGGAAGCCGGCCACGTCCGCCTTGGCGGCGGTGACGACCTGCTCGACAGTCTTGTCGCTGTCCAGTACGTACGGCTGGCCGTACAGGGTCACTTCGCTGACGATCTTGTTGATCTTGCCGCTGATGATCTTTTCCAGGATCTCGGCAGGCTTGGACTTGTCCTTTTCGGACATCTTGGCCAGTTCGATTTCCTTTTCCTTCGCCACGAAGTCGGCCGGCACGTCGCCTGCCTTGTTGTGCGGCGGCTTCAGCGCGGCAACGTGCATCGCCAGGCCGCGGGCCAGCTCGACGTCACCGCCGTGCAGGTCGACCAGGACGCCAACCTTGCCATTGGTGTGCACGTAGGCGCCGATGTTGCCGGTGGTATCCAGCTTGATCATGCGACGGATCTGGATGTTTTCACCCAGGGTCTGGATCGCGGTGGCGCGGGATTCTTCGACGGTCTGGCCGTTGGCCAGCGGGGCGCTCTTCAGCGCGTCCACGTCAGCGGCGCCCGATGCCAGGGCGGCAGCGGCAACGTCGTTGACGAAGTTCTTGAAGTTCACGTCGTTGGCGACGAAGTCGGTTTCCGAGTTGACTTCGACCAGCACGGCCTTGCCGTCGGCCTGGGCCAGGCCCAGGCGGCCTTCGGCGGCCACGCGGTCAGCCTTCTTGTCGGCCTTGGCAGCACCGGACTTGCGCAGCGCTTCGGCAGCGGCGTTGATGTCGCCATTGGCTTCGGTAAGTGCCTTCTTGCACTCCATCATGCCGGCGCCAGTGCGCTCGCGCAGTTCCTTGACCAGGGAAGCAGTGATTTCCACGGGAATTCCTCACGAAAGAAAGGGGTTGGGCCGGCATCGTGGCCGGCCCATGTGACAGCATCCTGTCATCGCGCCAGCGGCAGCGGACAGGAGCGGCGGGCGCCAGGCGCCCACCGCGGGCCTAGATCAGGCCTGGGCTTCGCCCTTGTCGGCAGCAGCCTTCTTGGCCGGAGCGCGGCGGGCCGGCTTGGCTTCTTCGCCAGCCGGAGCTTCGGCGAACTCTTCTTCACGGACGGTGGCAGCGTGCGGCGCAGCGGCCTTGCCTTCCAGCACGGCGTCGGCAGCGGCGCGGGCATACAGCTGCACGGCACGGATGGCGTCGTCGTTGCCCGGGATCGCGTAGTCGACCAGCTCCGGGTTGTAGTTGGTATCAACCACCGCGATCACCGGGATGCCAAGCTTCTTGGCTTCCTTGATGGCGATGTCTTCGTGGCCGATGTCGATGACGAAGATGGCGTCCGGCAGGCGGTTCATGTCCTTGATGCCGCCCAGCGAGGCTTCCAGCTTGTCGCGCTCACGACGCAGGCCCAGCACTTCATGCTTGACCAGCTTGTCGAAGCTGCCGTCGGTTTCGCCGGCTTCCAGTTCCTTCAGGCGGGCAACCGACTGCTTGACGGTACGGAAGTTGGTCAGGGTGCCGCCCAGCCAACGCTGGTTCATGAACGGCATGCCGCAACGCTCGGCTTCCTCGCGGATCGACTCGCGTGCGCTGCGCTTGGTGCCCAGGAACAGGATGGTGCCGCGCTTCTGCGCGATGCTGGAAATGAAGTTCATCGCGTCATTGAAGAGCGGAACGGTCTTTTCCAGGTTGATGATGTGGATCTTGCCGCGGGCGCCGAAGATGTACTGGCCCATCTTGGGGTTCCAGTAACGGGTCTGGTGGCCGAAGTGGACGCCGGCTTCCAGCATCTGACGCATGGTGACCTGGGGCATTGCAATACTCCTGATGAGGAACCGACCGCCAAGGGTAATAAAGGGCGGTCCGCCGCAAGGCGGAGGGTTCCGGGGTTTGGCTTCCCTGTCGCTTCCGTGTCCGAACTCCTCGCGGAGCACCCCGGCACGGATATGGGCGGCAGGTGTGGATTCACCGGTGACGTCCGGTGTTGACGGGGCTCCTGCGCACAGGGCGCGGGGAGATCCGGTCGATTATAGCCCGGGCAGGCGTCCCCGCGCAATTGGCGGGGCGGCGGCCGGGAGGTCGCCGGGTTCCGCGTCGCCGATCCGGGCCCGGAAACGGCCCCCCGCATAGCCTGCGGCGGGGCCGGGCAAGGCCCACAGGCGGGTGCTGCCGGCCAGGACATAGCCGGCCAGCTCCGGAAACAGCAACGTGGCGCGTCCGTCGGGGCCGATGAAGCTCAGGTCCGCCAGCCGCGCGTGGCCGGTGCCGCCATTGTAGAGCGCCAGCATGGCGTGGCCTGCGGCCTCGCGGAGGTTGGCGGACAGGGCGGGCGCCGGGCGCGGCTGCGGCCCGGCTACGAACACCGGCAGCGACACCTGCAGCGGCGGGCTTTCGGGTGCGGCCCGGAGTACCAGTCGGTACCCCTGCTCGGCGCTCGGGGCGGGTCCGATCCGGACTACCCGTACCCGTTGCCGGGCGTTCGGTGCCAGCGCCAGCCGGATCGGGCTCACCACCAGGTCCTGCGCCGGGGTCAGGCGTTCGGCGTCGGCGCTCTGCTCCCACCGGTACAACCGCGCCTGGCCCGACCACGCCTGCGCCGTCTCGTTGTGCAGCCACAGTTCGGCGTCCTGCTGGTCCGGGCGCAGCACAACGCGCAGCGGGGAAATGTCCAGCGCATGCGCGGCGGCCGGAGCAAGCAGCGCCAGCAGCAGGCAGGCGCGGATCAGAAGGTCAGGGTGAGCCATGGCCGGCGGGCGTGTTCGTCGTCTTCGCCCGCCGGGGTCAGCTGCTGCACCTGGGGCGGGGCCGGGATCCTGTCGTCGCTGCGTCGGTGTGCGCTGCGGCACCTGGCACGCGCAGCGTCTGCGTCCAGTGTGCACGCCTCCACGATCCGCAGGCGGACCTGCAGTGGCGCATTGGCCGCGTGGACGGCAGACAGCAGGGTGGTCAGCGCCACGCAGGTGGTGACAGGGGCGCGGCGGCGTCGGTTCATCCGGATCGGCAGCGGGGGGTGGTCGGGATATCGGCCCGGCGCTGGCGGTCTTGAGGGACGCCGATTCAGTAGGTGATCGTCACCTTGATCTGGTCGCTGTAGCTGCCTGCAGCCACCGCACCGACCGTAGGCGGTGCGCGCCCGTAAACGGTCAGGGTCTGGGCGCTCCCGGTTCCCGTGCCCGAGACAACGTCGACGTTGGCGGTGCTGCCCCAGCGCTGGGTGCGGGTGCTTTCGCGGTACAGCGCATAGGGAATGAACCAGGCCGGGTTGGTGGTGTGCCGCATGCGCCGCACGCTGCCGTTGGCGTACAGGCCGTTGTCCAGCGCGATGGTGTAGGCGGTGCGGTTGAGGCAGGTCAGGCCGATGGTCGAAGTGCGGTCGATGTTGGCGGTGATCGTGCCGGCACTGCTGCCGAAGTCCATGTCGGTCGTGACATAGGCACTGCACTGCGGCAGCACGGTGGCGGTGACGGTGAACGGGAAGCCGCCGGTGGCGGTTTTGTGGCCGCTGACACCGGAGGCCGTGGTGCACGCCGCCGGCGCGCTGGCCGTGCCCAGCAGGACCTCGTTGTAGGCATATTCCAGGCGTACGTCGGCACCGCTGAACGAGGTGCTGTAACTGCCGGCCGCCAGCGTCTGGCTGGCTGGGATGCGACCGTAGATGGTCACGCTGACCGCGCCGCTGCCGCCGGTGAGCACGGGGACCGGGTAGTTCAGGTCCACCACCTGCGGTCCGGGCGTGGTGCCGGGGGTCAGCCCCCAGATGGTGCTGTAGGCGGCGCTGGTGAACAGCTGGAAGCTGAGCGGATCGGCGGTGGTGTTGGTCATCCGCCGCAGCGGTGAAATGGCCACGCCGGTGCTGCCCACGCCGATGCCGATGCAGGCGCGTACCGATGCCGTTGCCAGCAGGCTCAGCGCGGTGGTGTTGCAGGTGATGGTGAACGTGGTGGTGGTGAAGCTGGGCGCAGTGGCCGCGTTGCCGACGTTGCCGAAGGCCGCCGTCACCGGGGTGGTGGTGGTGCAGGTGGTGTCGGCGCGGGCCTCGCCGGCGCCCACTACCCCGGCCAGCGCCAGCAACCATCCCAGCAGCAGGCGCATGCTCATGGCCCGGCTCCGGCCACGCAGCGCAGCGGCCCCAACCGCAGCGCTGCGCTGCCCGGCGCCGGGCTGACCGGCACGCGCACTTCGCAGCGCCCGTCATCGGTGTCCACCTGCAGCAATGCCTGGGCCGGCAGATCTTCCAGGTAGACCTCGCCGTCGTAGCCCACCGTGGCGCTGCGCTGGTCCGGCAGGCGCACCTGGCTGCCGGCCTTCAGGGGCTGATCCTGCGCGTCGTGCAGGACCAGGGTGATGGCGCGGGTGCGGCGCAGCCCGAAGCTCACCCCCAGCCCGGCGCTCTGCCGCGGCGTCACCAGGGTGTCCACGCGGTCGGCACGCATGTCGGCCGGCAGTTCCAGGGTGTCGATCGAAATCCGGTTGCGCTGCCAGGACAGCAGCGGGGTGACCAGCAGCATGCCGTCGTCGTCGGTCACCCCGATCACCCGGTTTTCCAGGCGGACGGGTACGCCGCCCACGCCGTTGGTGGAGACCACCGCAAACGCGTCGGGCACCTCGCGTGCGGCGAACAGGTGCCCGCCCATCCAGACCACGCTGCCGCTGGCGTTGGCATAGGCGAAGTTGGCATCGCCCTGGCGCGCCGCGCCCAGCGAGTAGCGGCCCACCCGGTTCAACCAGCCGGCTTCGACCAGCCCGCCGGTGCCGTCATCGCCCTGCCGGGCCTGCAGCCGCCAGCCGTAACCGCCCTGGCTGCCATCACCGGGCACCGGCTGGGATACATCCACCGTGTACAGGTTGCGGTCGCCATTGCGCTGCGCGGCCAGGTTGCTCTGGCGGTTGTTGCCCAGGCTGGCCGAAACGGACAGGTAGACGCTGCGGTCCGCGTCGTCGTCCAGGCTCTGGTTGAACGAGGCGTAGGCCGACCAGCGTTCGGAAAACGTGCGGTTCCAGAACACGCTGGCATAGCGGCGGTCGTCGCCGTCGGGATAGGACAGGCGCAGGTAACTGGCGCTCAACGAGCCCAGCCGGCCCAGGCTGGCACCGGCGGTGACCTGGTCGGTCACGTCCGGTGGCCGCGCCCCCTGCAGGCTGCCCAGGTCCTGGAAGTCGCCATGCGTGCGGCGGGTGGCGGCGTTGAGGTTGAACACCCGGTTGTTCCAGCTGTACCCCAGCGCCCACTGGCCTCCCTGCAGACCGTCGCGGCGGCTGTACGCGTAGGAGGCGTTGACGACGCCGGCCTGGCCCAGCTGCCACCAGCCGCCGGCGCCGGCGCTGGCCACGCCGCCCCCGCCTTCGGCATGCAGCTCAGCGGTGAAGCGGTTGCTGACCCCGCGCCGCCAGGTGGCGCTGCCAACGGTGGCACTGTCGTAGGCGAACGAGCGGATGCCGTATTCGCGACGCATCCGGCCAACGCCGGCCGACCAGTCCGAGAGTCCTTCAGCCAGCAGCTGCTGCGTGCCATAGAAGGCAAAATCCAGGGTCTGCATGCGGCCGTAGGCATCGGTGATCACCACCTGCGCATTGCCGGTGCCGCTGATGCCCGGCTGCGCGGCCAACTGGAACGGCCCCACCGGTACCTCGCCGTTGTATTGGCGCAGGCCGTCGACATACAGCTCGACGTTGGACGGCACCACGGCCTCGCCCAGGAAGCTCGGGGTGGGGGTGAGCACGCGGTAGGGCTGCAGGCCATAGTTGCGGCCGATCTGGATGCCGCCCATCCGCACCGGGCGGCTCCAGTCGACGAAGCCGCTGAAGAAGTCACCGACGGTCAGGGTCAGCGCGGTTTCGGGAAAATCCAGCTGCCAGGCGCTGTCCAGGCGCACGCTCTCGCCCCGCCAGTCGCTGCCTCCCGCCTGGTAGGTGCGCAGCAGCTGGCTGCTGCGGAGCACGCCGCGGCCCATGCCGAACACCCGCCATTCGCTGGTAAGCGCCAGGTTTCCGGCGTCCTGGTTGTGGCTGGCATAGACGTCGTAGTTGAGCAGGGCACCGGGCGAGGCGTTGGCCGTCGGGGTGGTCTGGGGAGTGGCCCCCAGTTCGGTGACCGGCAGGTTGAGCTGTTCCAGCGGGATTTCCAGCGCCAGGGTCTGCAGCGAGGCGTCGTAGCGCATCACCAGGCCACTGAGCTGGCCCAGTGCGACCGGCGCGCCGTCGGGCGCGGCGAAGCCGAGCTGACGCAGCACGGGCGGGTCGGCGCGCAGCTGGCCCGCGAGCTCGGTGAACGGCAGCAGGCCGCGGGGACTGCCGTTGAGGGTGACGTCCAGGTACAGGGTCTGCGGTGCGGTCAGGGGCGTGGGGGCTGGCAGCATCACCTCATCGGCGGCGCCGGATGCTGCGCCAGCGGCCGGCAGTGCGGCCGCCCATGCCGGCGGGCCCGGCATTCCGGACGAGACCGCGCCGGCAGCCAGGGCGACGCGCACGCAGGCCTCAGCGAGCCGGTGGCGTCGGGGACAGAGGCGTGGCTTGCGCGCCGCCATTGATCTTCGCCGATAGCGTGGCCCCGGCCAGCCGCGTCGCGGGAATATCCAGCGGCCAGCGCATGGTCTGGCCGCTGAGCACGTAGCCGATCAGGCCCGGCTGGAAGATCTGCGGGCGATCCAGCGGACCTACCGCCAGGTCGGCCAGCTGCGCATAGCCATCGCCACGGTTGTGCACCTCCAGCATCACCTTGCCATCGGGCTGGACACGCACGCTGCTCTGCAGTTCGGGCTTGCCCACGGCGCTGCCAGCGGACTGGATGAACACCGGCAGCGAGTAGCGCAGCACGAACTGCATGCCCTGGCGCCTGGGGTCCAGCGTGGGTACTTCGTCGACGATGATCCGGTACGACAGCTGTGCGTCGGGCGCTTCCGGCTGGGCGCGCACGACGCGGATCAACTGTTGCTGCCCGGCCGCTAGCGACTGCATGGGCGGGCTGACCACCAGGTCTGACGTGGGGTCGAGCTGGTCGCGACCGTCGCGCTGGGTCCAGCGGAAAACGCGCGCCTGTACGCTTACCGGCGCCGACCCGCTGTTGCTGACCCACAGCGCTTCGGCGTTCTGACGGGCGCTGAGCTGCAGCGAGGTGGGCGCCACCTGCAGGCTGGCGGCGCGTGCCTGTCCCAGCCCCAGAAGCGCCAGCAATGCACAGGCGCAGACAGCCGCCGTGGAGGGCGGTGCGCGCCCCCGTTCGAATGCTGACATGGCGGCCTCAGTACGAGATGGTGGCGGTGACCGTGTCCTGGTAAGTACCGGTGGCGGCGTTGTTCACGCTGGGATTGGCCACCTGGCCATAGATGGGGTAGGCCTGCGCCAGGCCGGTGCCAGTGCCCGCCACGGTGTTGGTGCCGGTGGTGGCGCCCCAGACGTTCGAGCGGCCCGCATCGGAATACAGCTGGTAGCCGACGAAGTTGTTGGTGGTCACCGCCGCATCGGTGTTGCGCATGCGCCGGGTGGTGACGTCATTTGCGGTCGCGGCGTTGGAGCCGGCATTCAACGCGATGGTGTACGGCGTCAGCGCCGAGCACTGCGCGGTGACCGAGCCCTGGGCGTTGGACGGGGTGGTGGCCGTGGACAGCGCCGAGCCGAAATCGACATCCGTCGCGGCGGCTGCCGTGATCGTGCAGGCCTTGGTGATGATGATGCGGACGTTGAAGGTGGTGGTGTCAGCCGCCATGGCGGGCGAGGCCAGGGCCACCAGCCCGAGGCTGAACAGCAGGGGACGCGGGGCGCGAAGGAATCGCATGGTCTTCTCCTTGGACGGGGGTCCTGGATCAACGAATCGATGCCGGCGTACTGCAGGGGAGGGCGTCAGGGGTAACGCGACTCCCTTATAAAAGCGCACTTGTAGGGGCGATGTGAGGAAAACTGGCCGGTTTTCACATTTTTTCCGTTACCGGAGGGCGAATGCCCCGCCGTCAAGGGCATTCGACCCGAACGTGGGCTGTCAGCATTCCGGCACTTCCCGTTCAGAATGGCCCCGGATCGGCAATAATGGGCGCCATGAGCGTGAATCTGAAAACCCCTGAGGAAATCGAACTGATGCGCGTCGCCGGCCGCCTGGCCAGCGAAGTGCTCGACATCGTCACCCCGTACGTCAAACCTGGCGTGACGACCGAAGAGCTGGACCGCATCTGCCACGACCACATCATCAATGTGCAGAAGGCCACACCGGCGAACGTCGGCTACCGTGGCTTCCCCAAGACGGTCTGCACGTCGGTCAACAACGTCATCTGCCACGGCATCCCGAGCGAAGCCAAGGTCCTGAAGGACGGCGACATCGTCAACATCGATGTCACCGTGATCAAGGATGGCTGGCACGGCGATACCAGCCGCATGTACTTCGTGGGCACGCCTTCGACCATGGCCAAGCGTCTGGTCGACACCACCTATGCGGCGATGTGGGCCGGCATCCGCGCGGTGAAGCCGGGCGCCACGCTGGGTGACATCGGTCACGCCATCCAGTCGCTCGCCGAAGGCGAACGCTTCAGCGTGGTGCGCGAGTACTGCGGGCACGGCATCGGCAAGGTCTACCATGACGAACCGCAGGTGGTGCACTACGGGCGCCCGGGACAGGGCCTGGTGCTGCAGCCGGGCATGACCTTCACGATCGAGCCGATGATCAACGAGGGCACCCGCTACAACAAGGTGCTTCCCGATGGCTGGACTGTGGTCACCAAGGACCGCAAGCTGTCGGCACAATGGGAGCACATGGTCGCGGTCACCGAGACCGGGGTGGATGTGCTGACCCTGTCGCCCGGCGAATCGCAGGTCTGAGCATGTTGCCGGCGAGCCCGACCCTGGACGCGCCGGCCAATGCCGTCGCCGACCCCGAGTGGGCGGCGGAGGCTCGCCAATCGCTGCAGCAGGCTGATGCGCGCCTGTACCGGCGCTTCGACCAGAATGACAACATCGAGCGGCTGCTGGCGCTGCGCGCCCGCGCGGCCGATCACCTGATCCGGCTGGCCTGGCAGCGCTGCGTGCCGCCTGATGCCGGGTTGTCGCTGTTTGCCGTGGGTGGCTATGGGCGCGGCGAGCTGTTCCCGCGCTCGGACATCGACCTGCTGGTGCTCGGCGCCCCCGATGCGCAGCGCCGGCATGAGGCGGCCTTGGCCCGGTTGTTTGCATTGCTGTGGGATTGCGGCCTGCCGGTGAGCCACGCGGTGCGCTCGGCCCACGAATGCGTGCAGGCCAGCGCCGATCAGACCGTGCTCACTGCGTTGATCGAGTCGCGGCCGCTGGTGGCGGACGACGCGGCACGGCAGGCCCTGAAGCAGGCCGTCAACAGCGAAGGCCTGTGGCCGCCGCGCGACTTCTTCCTGGCCAAGCGCGAGGAGCTGCTGGCCCGCCACCAGCGCTTCGGCGACACCGCCGACAACCTTGAACCGGACATCAAGGATGGACCGGGTGGCCTGCGTGACCTCAATACGCTGGGCTGGATGGCACTGCGCGCCTTTGGCGTGCGCGAACTGGAAGCCCTGGTCGGGCTGGGGCACCTGGGGCCGGATGAAGCCGCGGCCCTGCGCCGCGAGCGCTGCGCGCTGGCGCAGCTCCGGTTCGGCCTGCACCTGGTGGCCAACCGCCCGGAAGAGCGCCTGCGCTTCGACTACCAGAAGACCCTGGCGGCGCGGCTGGGCTTCGCCGACGACGTGGAGAGCCTGGCGGTCGAAAAAATGATGCAGGGCTTCTATCGCAGCGCCACCGTGGTGCGGCGGATCAGCGATCGGCTGCTGCAGCGCTTCGAGGAACAGTTCGATGGCGAGGCGGTGCCCGAACCGGTCAGCGTGGGCTTCTCGCTGCGCCGCGGCTACCTTGCCGCCAATGATCCGCAGTGGCCGCAGGGCGATATCGAGCAGGTATTTGCGCTGTTCTCCAGTTGGGCCTACAACCCCGATGTCCGTGGCCTGCATTCGCTCACCGCGCGGGCGTTGGCCGAAGCGTTGGCCGAGCTGCCGGCGTACACCGAGGCAAGTGCCACCGCGCGCGAACAGTTCATGACCCTGCTGCGCAGCCCGCGCGCGGTCGATACGCTGGCGCGCATGGCCCGGCTGGGTGTGCTGGGGCAGTGGATTCCCGCATTCGCACAGGTGTCGGGGCGCATGCAGTTCGACCTGTTCCACGTCTACACCGTCGACCAGCACACTCTGATGGTGCTGCGGAACATCGGCCTGTTCGCCAGCAGTCGCGCCGACGAGCGTTTCTCGATCGCCCACGAAGTGTGGCCACGCCTGCGCAAGCCGGAACTGCTGCTGTTGGCCGGACTGTTCCATGACATCGCCAAGGGCCGGGGCGGCGACCATTCCGAACTCGGCGCGGTCGATGCGCGGGAGTTCTGCCAGGCGCATGCGCTGAGCAGTTCCGATACCGAGCTGGTGGCCTGGCTGGTGGAGCAGCACCTGCGCATGTCGGTGACCGCGCAGAAGCAGGACATCTCCGACCCGGATGTGATCCACCGCTTCGCCACGCTGGTGGCCAGCCGCGACCGCCTCGACTACCTCTACCTGCTGACCTGCGCCGACATCGCCGGCACCAGCCCAAAGCTCTGGAACGCGTGGAAGGATCGCCTGCTGGCCGACCTGTACTTCGCCGCGCGCCGCGCGCTGCGCGATGGCCTGGAAAACCAGATGCCGGCCGCCGAGCGCGTGCTGGAGGCGCGTGAGAACGTGCGCGCGCTGGTGCGTGAGCGCGGCTACGACGACGCCACCATCGACCGCCAGTTCACCGTGATGCCGGATGAGAGCTTCATCCGCCTGCGCCCCGAACAGTTGGCCTGGCAGGCGGCCGCGCTGGTGCCGGTCAAGCAGGGCCAGACCCTGGTCAAGGTGCGCCGGATCACCGCCGACGACGATGCGCTGGAAGTGTTCGTGCATTCGCCCGACCGCGATGGCCTGTTCGCGGCGATCGTGATGACCCTGGACCGCAAGGGCTACGGCATCCACCGGGCACGCGTGCTGGATGGCCCGGCCGACACCATTTTCGATACCTTCGAGGTGACCCCGGCCGACAGCTTCGCCGATGGCGATGCGCCGCGCCTGGAAGCGGCGCTGCGCGAGGCGCTGGCCGGCGATCTGTCGCGCCTGCGTCCCTCCCGGCGGGTGGTGCCGCGCCAGCTGCGCCATTTCCGCTTCGCCCCGCGCATCGAATTCCGCGATGCCAACGATAATGATACCGGCGGCACCCGCTTCAGCCTGGTGGCGCCCGATCGCCCCGGCTTGCTGGCCGATGTCGCCTTTGTACTGCGCAACCAGGGGCTGCGTGTGCATGACGCGCGCATTGCCACCTTCGGCGAGCGCGCCGAAGACATGTTCGTGATCAGCGATGAGCACGACCGCCCCCTCACCGAAACCGCCCGTCAGCAGCTGCATGACGCCATGCTGCGCTGCCTGGACCCTGATCGAAACGCCGGAGACCCCCACTGATGGCCACCAAGCCTGCCAAGAAGACTGCCGCCAAGACCGCGGCGGCCAAGAAGACCGTTGCCGCTGCCCCGGCCGTGAAGAAGACCGCTGCGAAGAAAGCCGCGCCGGCCGTGAAGAAGGCGCCGGTCAAGAAGACTTCGGCCAGCAGCGCGGCCGACACGGCGGCCAAGCGCGCCGAGAACATCGCGCGCAAGTCGCTGCGCAAGCCGGCCACCCCGGGCGTGGAAGAACTCAGGTTCGGCATTGAAAGTGCCTTCGAACGCCGCGCCACGTTGACCCTGCATGAGATCGAAGGCTCGACCAAGCCGCTGGTCGGTCGCGTCATCGACGGGCTGGAAACCGGCGAATTCCGCGTGGCCGAGCCCGATGGCCACGGCGGCTGGAAGGTCAATGAATGGCTGAAGAAGGCGGTGCTGCTGTACTTCCGCGTCAACGACATGGCGGTGGTGGACGCCCGCCCGGCGCCGTTCTGGGACAAGGTGGAATCGCGCTTCGCCGGGTTCGATGAAGCCAGGTTCCGCCGGGCCGGCGTGCGCGTGGTGCCGGGTGCGATCGCGCGCCGCGGCAGCTACTTCGGCAAGGACGTGGTGCTGATGCCGAGCTTCACCAACATCGGCGCCTACGTTGGCGAAGGCACCATGGTCGATACCTGGGCCACGGTGGGGTCGTGCGCGCAGATCGGCAAGCACTGCCACCTGTCCGGCGGTGCCGGCATCGGCGGCGTGCTGGAGCCGCTGCAGGCCAGCCCGACCATCATCGAAGACCACTGCTTCATCGGTGCGCGCTCGGAAGTCGTGGAAGGCTTCGTGGTCGGCCACCACAGCGTGATCGGCATGGGCGTGTTCCTCGGCCAGAGCACCCGCGTGTACAACCGCGCCACCGGCGAGATCAGCTACGGATCGGTGCCGCCGTACAGCGTGGTGGTGTCCGGCCAGCTGCCGTCCAAGGATGGTTCGCACTCGCTGTACTGTGCGGTGATCGTCAAGCAGGTCGATGCCAAGACCCGCAGCAAGACCAGCGTCAACGAGCTGCTGCGCGGCCTGGCCGACTGAGCGGCGACGGGAGCGGCATGCCGCTCCCGTCGGCTGCGCCAACCACCGTCAGGGAAATCGTGCTGCCGTCACTGGCGTGACTGGCACGTTCGAAGCCGCGCATTCGCCAAGGCGGTCACAGCTTGGAAGCTGCACCGACGCAATCCCGCGTTGGGTCGCTAAGCTCTTGCGGGCGTCGGGGTTTCCCGGCAGGAGAGCGTGGCATGGACAAGATCAGTGCGCGCACGGTTCCGACGGATTCCCGTGCGCTGCGTACCCGGACTGCGTTGCCACGGCCGGTGGTCGACCGGCTGGCGTCGCTCCTGCAGAACATCGCCAATGCCGGGTTCCCGACCGGCATGCCGGTCGTTCCGGTCGGCGAGAACAGCGTGCAGCAGACCCAGGCCGACGCGATTGTTGGCGGGCTGTATGTGAAGATCGTCAAGCGCGATGATCTTTCCACGCTCAATGTTGACCTGGAACGGCTGTGTCGAGCGTTGGCGGAGTCGGCCAGCATGGGGGAGCTGGAAACCGAGCAGCGCGTCACCAACATCTACCTGGGGAAGGCGTTGAACCTGCTGTGCCGGGTGGGCGGCCAGGAGCCGTTGCCGTGCGCAAGCGCGGTGCTGGTCCGAGCGGTCAACTGGTGCATGGAAGTGCTGAGAGGGCGCACGGAGTTCACCCTTGAGAACCTCTGCGTGATCATGTTCCACCTGGGCGGGCTGATGAACCGCGCGTCCGTTGCAGAGGCCTGCAGCGAAATGATCAGCGGGTGCCTGGCTCCGCACCTCGACCAGATGCTGAAGGCCGCGCCGCAGCAGGCGGTGGCTTGCCCCATCCTCTCATTGGCGTTGGCCAGCGTACTGCGGGCATCGGAGGTCGAGATGCGTCTGCCCGTAGGCGCAACCGTGCCGCGATTCGCACCGGATGCGCTGCTCACAACACTGCGTGCGGTGAAGGCGGAATGTCCGGGTCTGCTGGCAGGCTGGGAGAGTCGATCATTGGCGCTGGTCGCCAAATACGGCGCGCAGTACCTCAACCGGCTCGGCGCAATGAGCAGACGCTGTCGGTCCACGGAGACGATCGTCTCGCAGCATCTCAATGTCGCCCACCTGCTCAAGGCGGTGATCGAGGAAGCCAGATTGCCGCATCGCGCGGTATGGCAATACGACGGCGCATATCGCAGCCTGGCGCAGGGCAAGGAGCTTCGCGACCAGCTTGCCTATGCCGCGCGTTACTACTGCCGTTGGCTGGCGGGGCAACCGGAACGTATCCGGGCGAGCTTTGAACTGGCCGAGCCACCCCGAGGTCCATTTCCCGACAACCTCCGGGACGAACGCGCTTTTGCCGAGGTCGCGCGTCTGGGCGTTGATGTCGCGACCACGCAAGCAGGGGTGATCAACGCCCCGGCGCCACCTGACGCTGACATTGCCGATGAGGTGTGCATGGCAGCGGAACCGCCACCGCCGGCACCGGATCTGGCACGGTTTGATGCAATAGCAGGCGCGCTGGTGCGGTATGGCGAGAACGCTGATCGCTTTGACCGCGAGGATGTCATCGCAGCGGTAAATACACTGGTGGCATCCATTGAAAGCGGGCGGACGGTGTTGACCCAGGCGCAGCGCGTGCAGATGCTGCTGAACATGGACGCGGTTTGCCGGCAGCTGGCGACCGCATCCCCCCAGCCATCCCATTACGCGTGGCAGCTGGACAGCATGCGCGGTTTTCTGTCCACGCAGCTGGCGCAGGTGGTGGGTACCAATGGAAAGCCATTGATGGCGGCCGACCTGCCGGATAGCCCCGGTCTTTCTGCCTGGCAGAGATCCCTGCTGGTCATACTCAACAGTTGTGAAGGTGCTCGATAGGCAGTGTATGCACGTGCGGCGCCCGGTGTGTGTGAGGCCGCCGTTACCTGATCATCCGATGTTCCGTGACGCTTCCGCCCCGCGCATTGGACCTGCTTCGCAAACCTTGTCACAGCTTGAAGTGCACGCCATTCCGGGAGTGCCGGCATGTGGCTATGCTGCGGTTTCTTCAGGCAGAGAACGTCCGCGTGGACTACGTCAACAATACGATGCCGGTGCCGGTGACACATCGCCGGCTGCCGCCGATACCGCTGCCCCTGATCGGCGCGCGACCGTCGGCGGCGACACCCACCGACATCTTCAACGCCCCGGGGAACGACGTCGTGCCGCACGCGCCGATGGGCGGGCACGCCGCGCGCCTGACCGAAGCGGACGGCATCATCGCCGCGCTGTACCAGAAGATGGTGAAGTACGGTGACCGGTCCACGGTCAACGTCGATCTGGACACGCTCGGCCAGGTGTTGGCCGGCAGCGGTACGCATGCCGATACCAATCCCCAACGACGCATCTCCAACATCTACCTGGGCAAAGCGCTCAACATCCTGTGCAAGCTGACCGACCAGCGCGGCGCACTCGCCCTGGACGAACGCCTGCTCTCGACGGTGACGCGTACCTGCGTCCAGGTGGTGGCCGCACGCCAGGCGTTCACGCTGGAAAATGCAAGCGTGATCATGTTCCACCTCGGCGAGTTGATGAATCACGCACCGCTGCAGCAGGTGTGCAGCCAGACAATCATCGACCACATGGTGCCGATCTTCGAGGCGCTTGTGCGCCAGCACCCCGTGCACGCGATCGCGGGCGCCACGCTGGCGTTCGGCCTGGTCAGTGCACTGCGTGCCTGCACGCACGAGCTTGCCCGGCGTGGTAGCGGGCCGCTGCCGCCGCCGGCGGTCGACAGGCTGCTCCTGCTGGTGCCTGAGCTGCTGGCGGCAGAGCCGGACCTGTTGGAGGTCTGGGAAACCCGGACCCTGACCCTGCTGGCCAACTATGGCGTGCAGTATCTGCGCCAGCTTGACCTGGTGGGCCAACGCCGTGGTCGGCTGCCCCACGCCGAGCGCCTGCAGCAGAATGCGGCCCGTGCGATCAAGCCGGTCATCGAGGAAGCACGGCGTTTCTCCCGCGGTGTCTGGGATCAACGCGACAGCACGTTCCGGGGCTTCACCCCGTTCCGGGGCGTCAAGGAGCTTCGCGATTACCTGGCCTACTGCGCCCTTTATTACGGCAAGTGGCTGCAGCACAAGCCAGAGTGGATGAAGGACCGCTTCGGGCTGCAGGAAGCCGAACGCGGCCCCATTGCGGACAACCCGCAGGACGGCCGGAACTTTGCCGCGGTGGTGCGGCAGGGCATGTCGCCCGCGCCGGAAGTGTCGGCGGCCTGCGCACTCCCACCGCCCACGCCCGTGCCGGCGCGCCGCCCCCTGTCGCTTGACATCGCTCCCGCCAAGCCGCCTGCCGAGCTCGCACGTTTCAGCCAGGCAGCCGGCGACCTGACCCGGCTGGGGGAGGCGGCCGACCGCTTCGATCGCAAGGAGGCCATAGCGGCGGCCAATGCGCTGATCCTCTCGATCGAGGCAGGTCGGACTACATTGAGTGGTTTCCTGCGCGTGCAGATGCTGCTGGACATGGACTGCGTGTGCATGCGGCTGTATGAAGCCGACTCGTTCGACGCGCCGCAGTATGCGGGGCAACTGCAGCGCCTGCGCGGTTTCCTGTCGTCGCAGCTCGCCCTCGTGGTCGACGCCGATGGCAGGCCGCTCCTGGGAACGGACGTCCCGTTCGCCTCCGGCTTGTCGTCGTGGCAGCGCTCGTTGCTGGACGTGATCATTGAGCATGAATGCGAGGGGTGAGCAGCAGGCGTGCGCTCCTGGCGCGAGGCTATACTCGGGGTTGACGCAACCCCGTTGAACCCCTGCACGAGTATCTGTCGGCAATGACCACAACCCTTTACGGCTTGAAGAACTGCGACACCTGCAAGAAGGCCACCAAGTGGCTCGACCGCTTCCAGCTGGTCTACACCTTCGTCGACTACCGCGAGCACAAGCCGAGCCCGGAAACACTGGTCGACTGGGCCGCGCAGGCTGGCGGTTTCCCCGCGCTGGTGAACCGTTCGTCGACCACCTGGCGTCAGCTGCCCGACAACCGCAAGGCCGCTGCCTCCGATGCCGAATGGAAGCTGCTGCTGCGCGAATACCCGCAGCTGGTCAAGCGCCCCGTGGTGGTCACCGCCGACGGCGTGATGACCCAGGGTTTTTCGGACAACGGCTTCAAGCAGCGGTTCGGAGTCGGCGCGTGAACGATGTCGTTGCCTTGACCTGCAACCTGATCGCACGCCCTTCGGTCACCCCGGACGATGCTGGCTGCCAGGCGCTGCTGGCCGAACGCCTGGGGCGTGCCGGCTTCACCTGCGAACATCTGCGTCTGGGTGAGGTCGACAACCTCTGGGCCACGCACGGGCAGGGCGCGCCAGTGCTGGTGCTGCTGGGCCATACCGACGTGGTGCCGAGCGGCCCGGTCGAGGCCTGGCACAACGATCCCTTCGATCCGCAGATCCGCGACGGCGTGCTGTATGGGCGCGGTGCGGCGGACATGAAGGGCAGCGTGGCGGCATTCGTGGTCGCGGCCGAACAGTTCGTGGCTGCCCATCCGGACCATCCCGGTACGTTGGCGGTGCTGCTGACCAGCGATGAAGAAGGCGATGCCATCGACGGCGTGCGCCGGGTCGCGGACATCTTCCGCGAGCGTGGCCAGACGATCGACTGGTGCATCACTGGCGAGCCGTCCTCCACCGCCGTGCTGGGCGACCTGCTGCGCGTGGGCCGCCGCGGCAGCCTGTCGGGCACGCTGACCGTGCAGGGCGTGCAGGGCCACGTGGCGTACCCGCACAAGGCGCGCAACCCGATCCATCTGGCCGCTGCGGCGCTGGCCGAGCTGACCGCGCGGCACTGGGACAATGGCTTCGAGAGCTTCCCGCCGACCAGCCTGCAGGTGTCCAACCTCCACGCCGGCACCGGCGCCAACAACGTGATTCCCGGCGAGCTGCAGGTGCTGTTCAACCTGCGCTACAACCCGCTCTGGAACGCGCCGAAACTGGAACAGGAGATCACCGCGCTGCTGGACCGCCACGGCCTGGAGTACCGGCTGAAGTGGCACCGCAGCGGTGAACCGTTCTACACCCCGGAAGGTACCCTGCGCCGGGTGGCACGCGAGGTGCTGGGTGAATGTGCGGGCGCCGCGCCGGAAGAGAGCACCGGCGGCGGTACCTCGGATGCACGCTTCATCGCGCCGTTGGGCGCGCAGTGCATCGAAGTGGGGCCGGTCAACGCCAGCATCCACCAGGTGGATGAGAATGTGGCGGTCGCCGATCTCGAAGCATTGCCGGCGCTTTACCAACGGCTGATCGAGCGGTTGTTGGCCTGACCGACTGCCAGAACCGACCAACGGTCGGTTCGTACCCGTGCCTGTGAACCGATCAATGGTCGGTTCCCACCCCAGTTGGCGTTTCCCCACGCTAGGGGCCGACCGTGGGTCGGTCCTTTGCTTCAGGCCACGATCAACCCGAACGCAGCCAACGCCGCGGCCGCCTGCCGCTGCGAAATCACAGCCTTCTTGAAATGCCTGGCATCCATCACGTTCAACCCGCTGATGTCGGTGCCCCGCAGATCCGCGCCCTCGAACCGGGTCAGACGGGTGTGCGCATTGCGCAGGCTGCCGCCGTCGAATACGGCATCGCGGAAGTCGCAGCCGGACAGCTCGGCGTCGGAAAAATCCATGCCCTGCAGGGTAGCCTTGCGGAACGACAGCCCGCGCAGGTCCGCACTCACCAGCAGGCAGTCGCGGAACTCCAGCGCCCAGCCGGTCACCTCCTGCAGGTGCGCCCCGGTCAACTTGCAATCCTCGAAGCGGACCGACGACAGCGTGGCACGGCGCCAGTGACTGTTGTTCAGATCGCAGTGCGAGAACACCGCATCGCCGAGCAGGGCCGAGCTGAAATCGCACTGGCCACCCCGGCATTTGTCCCATCGGCTTTCCTCCAGCGAGGCGGCCAGCCATGACGTACCGGCCACCGAGCAGCGGATGAACTGGAAGCCGTCCATGTCCAGTCGAGAGAAGTCGGCGTTGTCGAAGCTGCAGTCCTCGAACACGGCCGCGCGCGGATGCGCGGCGACGATGGCCTGCATGCGGGCGCGGGAAAGGGTTTCATCGCGGAACGTGGCGGTACTCATGGCGCCCATTCTGGGCGAAGCGCGCGCCCATCGGCAGACTTGAAGGTGCGCGGCGGGTGTGTACAGCCTCGTTCAATCGTACGTCCAGAACGCCGGTTGGATGCCCTTGCGCCAATACGATTCGCCGGCAAGGAAGAACTTCTGCGCCTCGGCCTTGGCAAACCATCCTGCGGCTGCTTCCTCATCGCGCGGCACCCCGGGCGGCGCGCGGCCCAGCATCAGGCCGGTGAAGTACTGGCCGAACACGTTGCCCTGCAGGGCTGCCTTGCGGTACCACTGCAGCGCCACTGCAGGATCGCGCTCGATGCCCAGGCCCATGCCCCTCTCGTAGAGCGCGCCCAGGTCCACCTCGGCCTCCGCATCGCCGCGCGCCGCGCGCCGCTGGATGTCGACCACCAGCGGGTGCAGTGCGCCGGCCTGGGGTGCAATCGCGGCGGGCAGACCTGAACTGCTCGTCGAATACCGCTGGTACACCGTGGCGCGCAGGTCCCAGCGCAGCGCTGCGGCCGCGTGGCCACGTTCGCGTTCGAACTTGGCAAGCGACAGCATTGCGCCCGGACTGCCGTGGTTGGCTGCCGCGAGGTACCAGCGCTCGGCCTTGCGCGGCGACGCGCGCAGCACCGGGGGCGGCGTGTCTTCAGGGCGACGGCCGGTGTACATCTCACCGCTGGCCCAGATCCGCCCGAGTGCTTCTTCGGCAATGGTATTGCGGAACGTCCAGGGCGTGGCGGCCGCAGCCCGCTCATACCAGTCCAGCGCCCGGCGGTCGTTCCAGCGTTCATACAGTTCAGCCAGTTCCAGCATGCCCTCGATGTCGCCGCGCTCGGCGGCGGTGAGCCACTTCACCTCGGTATCGCTGGTGGGGCGGTTGGGGGCGGTGGTGCAGCCGGCCAGCGCCAGCAGCGCCAGTGCGGAAAGCGACAGGCAGAAACGAAGGGGATTCATCCGTGAGTTCCAGAGGGCAGGTGTGGATTATCCGGCACGGAGCATGTCGCGGACTGAATCGGTTGCGCCCGCAACAGTTGCACCGCAGCCAGAACGGCGGTACGGTCGGTTCATGTCCACGCTCCTGGCCACCGCCGTCACCACCAACAACCGCAATAATCTGCGCGCGAACAATCGTGCGCGGCCAATGCGGGACTGCGACCAGGGCTAGAACAAGCTACATACGCCCGGACCCCAGAAAACCCGCATCGGCCGATGCGGGTTTTTTGTTTTCTGGCCGGTCGAATGCAGGCATTACGTGTATTCCCCCATCATCAGGAGCTGTTCCCATGTGTTCGATTTTCGGAATGTTCGGCCTGCAGGCCGGCGATGACCTCACCGCGCTGCGCCGCCACGCGCTGGACCTGTCGCAGCGCCAGCGCCATCGCGGCCCGGACTGGAGCGGCGTGTACGTCGATGACGGCGCCATCCTGGTCCATGAGCGGCTGGCCATCGTCGACCCGGCCGGCGGCTCGCAGCCGCTGCTGTCCGAGGACGGCAGCCTGGCCCTGGCGGTCAACGGCGAGATCTACAACCACCGCGAACTCAAGGCCGAACTGACCCAGCCGTACGCCTTCCAGACCGGTTCGGACTGCGAGGTGATCAACGCGCTGTACCAGCAGGACACCCCGGCGTCGTACCTGAACCGCCTCAACGGCATTTTCGCGTTCGCGCTGTGGGACCGTACCCGCAAGCGCGTGCTGATCGCGCGCGATCCGATCGGAGTGGTCCCGCTGTACTGGGGCCATGACAAGGACGGCCGCCTGCTGGTGGCCTCCGAGCTGAAATCGCTGGTGGATACCTGCGCCGACGCCGCGCAGTTCCCGCCCGGCCACTGGTATGACAGCGCCACCGACACGCTCACCCGCTACTACGAGCGCCCGTGGCGCGACTACGACGCAGTGGAAGGGGTCGAGGCCGACCGCGTCGCGCTGCGGGAAGCGTTCGAACGCGCCGTGCACCGGCAGCTCATGACCGACGTTCCCTATGGCGTGCTGCTTTCCGGTGGGCTCGACTCGTCGCTGGTCGCCGCCGTTGCCGCACGCTATGCCCGCCATCGCATCGAGGACGGCGACCAGAGCGAGGCCTGGTGGCCGCGCCTGCATTCATTCGCGATCGGCCTGAAGGGATCGCCCGACCTGGCCGCTGCCGCCATCGCCGCCGAAGCACTGGGCACCGTCCACCACGGTTTCGAGTACACATTCGAAGAAGGGCTGGATGCACTGCCCGACGTGATCCGCCACGTCGAAACCTACGACGTCACCACCATCCGCGCCTCCACCCCGATGTTCCTGCTGGCGCGGCGGATCAAGGCGATGGGAGTGAAGATGGTGCTCTCCGGCGAGGGCAGCGACGAGATCTTCGGCGGCTACCTGTACTTCCACAAAGCCCCGAACGCACGCGAATTCCATGAAGAACTGGTGCGCAAGCTGGATGCGCTGAACAACTACGATTGCCTGCGCGCCAACAAGTCGATGATGGCCTGGGGCGTGGAGCCGCGCGTACCGTTCCTGGACCGTGAGTTCCTCGACGTGGCAATGCGCATCGATGCGAAACACAAGATGGTCGGGCAGGGTGCCGGTGGCGCGCGCCGGATCGAAAAGGCGGTGCTGCGCGAGGCGTTCGAAGGCTACCTGCCGGAGTCGATCCTGTGGCGGCAGAAAGAGCAGTTCAGCGATGGCGTGGGCTACGGCTGGATCGATGGGCTCAAGGCGCACGCCGAAGCCCAGATCAGCGACCGGGTGATGGCCGCGGCCGACAAGCGTTTCGTGCACAACCCGCCGCAGACCAAGGAGGCCTACTACTACCGTCATGTGTTCGAGCAGTACTTCCCTTCCCAGGCCGCAGCCGAAACCGTGCCCGGCGGCAAGTCGATCGCCTGTTCATCGCCTGCCGCGATCGCCTGGGACGCCAGTTTCGCCAGCATGGCCGACCCCTCCGGCCGCGCCGTCGCCGGTGTGCATGAGCAGGCCTTGGCGTAGCCAAGGCGGGTAGCGCCGACCGTTGGTCGGCCCTCATGAACGCTGCAGGCGCTACGTGGGCCGATCCCTGCCGCTATCATTCCCTTTCCAACATTGGGGAATGTTCATGGATGTACAGACCGGAGGCAGCGTGCCGCGGATGAAGTGGGGTTGGCACTACCTGGCCTGGGCCGGGATTCCGCTGGTCATCGGCCTGGCGCTGGCGCGTTACGCCGGCCCCGAGCTGCCGGCCGTGGCCGCCAAGGTCGAACCGGTGGTGGGCAGCGACTGGGCCCACCATCTGGCCTCTCCATTGGGGCTGTTCCTGCTGCAACTGCTGGTGCTGCTGGTGGTCGCCAAGGGCGCGGGCGCGCTGTTGAAGCGTCTGGGCCAGCCGGCGGTGATCGGCGAAATGGCCGCCGGCCTGATGATGGGCCCGCTGGTGCTCGGCAGCCTGCTGCCGGGCCTGCACGGCGCCCTGTTCCCGGCCAGCTCGCTCGGCCCGCTGGGCATGCTCAGCCAGCTGGGCGTGCTGATGTTCCTGCTGGTGGCCGGCGCCGAGCTCGACCTGGGTGGGCTGCGCGGCCGCCGCCGTTTCGCCTTCACCGTCAGCCACGCCGGCATTGCCGTGCCATTCGTGCTGGGTGTGCTGCTGGCGATCTGGCTGTATCCCGAACACGGTCCCAAGGGGGTGGGCTTCACCGCCTTCGCATTGTTCGTGGGTATTTCGCTGAGCATCACCGCGTTCCCGGTGCTGCTGCGGATCCTCGCGGACCGTGGCATCACCCAGACCCCGCTGGGACAGACCGCGATTGCCTGCGCAGCGCTCGGCGATGCCACCGCATGGTGCCTGCTGGCCTTGATCGTGGCGGCCGCCCAGGCGACCGGCTGGGTGCCGGCCAGCCTCAGCCTGCTGTGCGTGGTGGTGTTCATCGCGCTGATGCTGGGCGTGGTCAAACCGTGGTTCTCGCGGCAGGTCGTCAAACCCGGCAGTGAAGGCCGCTGGCTGCTGGGCATGCTGCTGCTGTCGCTGGGCAGTGCACTGGTGACCGAAGTGCTGGGCATCCATGCGCTGTTCGGCGCATTCGCCGCCGGCGTGGCCGTCTCGTCGAATGCGCAGCTGCGCGGGTTGCTGATCGCCCGGGTCGAGCCGTTCGCGGTGACCCTGCTGCTGCCGTTGTTCTTCGCCATGACCGGCCTGCGCATGCGCGCCGACGCGCTGCAGGGCAGCGACCTGCTGCTGTGCGCGGTGGTGATCGCGGTGGCCACGCTGGGCAAGCTGTTCGGCACCTGGAGCGCCGCGCGCAGCGCAGGCATGGGCAATCACGAGGCCTGGAAGCTGGGCGCGTTGATGAACACGCGCGGTTTGATGGAGCTGATCGTGCTCAACCTGGGGTACGAACTGGGCTTCCTCGGCGACCGCCTGTTCGCGGTGCTGGTGATCATGGCGCTGGTGACCACCGCCATGACCGGCCCGTTGCTGGGCTGGATGGAGCGCTGGAAGGTTCGCGCGTAATCCCGGTTCGATGATCGCGAGCGGCCGCGGACTGATAGTCCGCTCTACCGTCCGCGCTGGGGCTCCAGCACCAGCGTGTAACGGGCCTTGCCCGGCAGGAACGGCGTCGGCCGGCCGTGCACCCAATCCTCGTGACCCGCGCCCCAGAACGGCGACAGCGGGTGGCCGCTCTGGCCGCCCGGCATGTGGATGATGCCGTCGGCTTCATGTCCGGGCGATACCACCATGCGTTGTGACGCGCCAAACGACGGGCCCTGCACGCGCGGCAGGTTGCTGTCACCGGGCAGCGGATCGGCCGGCATGCACAGCCACGGCCGTGCGAAGGCGGGCAGGGCGCGGTTGATCGGATGGCAGATGGCCGCTGTGTTGCGCTCACCCCAGGTGCGCCCGGCCAGGTCCGGTCCCGTTTCCGCCAGCTCGGCTTCCGTCTGCCGCGCCGCATCGGCCAGCAGCGCGTTCCAGTCCGGGTACGGTGCCGGCAGGAGATGCGCGGGCTGCTCGGTCACCAGCGGCCACAGCACGCCCTCGATCTGCGTCAGCTTCGGCTCCAGGTAGTTGTCGCCCAAGGATTCTTTCGCCGGCGCAAGCAGCGCCGCAGTGACGATGTCCTGCACCTTGCTGCGGAAACCGCGTGTGATCCGGTAGCTCACCGCATCGGCCGAAGCATGGCCTTCCCACTGCCGGCTCGCCGCCTCCAGGCGCTTGAGGGCCGGGTCATCGCTGTACTCAACAACCCGCCGAAGCAGCGGCCACCAGCGTTCCAGGAACACCGCGCGGTCGTCCAGCTGGATCGCCAGCAGGTCGCGCTCGTTGAAACGCTGCCTGGCGTTCAGGTCGTCGCGGATCTGCCGGCCCCGCGCGCCCAGGTCGTAGCCGGCATTGCCGGCCACCGCCAGGTCGGCGCCATCCAGCACCCGGCCGTTGGCCGTCCACAACCGTTGGGTGGACGGATCCATCAGGGACGGCGACTGGTCGCTGCGGATCGCCCACGGTGCGCAACGGGCCGGTGCGGCAGTGGCGAAGCCGTTGGGCGGGCAGTCTGCCGCGCGATCCGGGCGCGCGCCGATCAACCGCCAGGCAATGCGCCCGTGGGCATCGGCCAGCAGCAGGTTCTGGGTGGGAATGCCGGCGCGGTCGGCGATCTTCAGCGCATCGTCGAGGTCACCGGCCCGCGCCATGTCGGCGAACGCCATGCTGACGGCGCCCGGCAGCTGTGCGGTCCAGCGCAGCGCTTCGCCGCTGCCATCGGCGCGCTCGTGCAGGATCGGGCCCCATGCGGTTTCGCGCACGCGCAGGGTTACCGTGGCCCCACCAGCCACGCGGATGCGCTCTTCGTGCACCTGGACGCCGCCGGCGCCCGCGGGTACGGGCACGAAGTCGGCATTGTCGATGTAGCTGTTGGTGAAACCCCAGGCCACATGGCCGTTGCTGCCGACCACGATCGCCGGCAACCCGGGAAGTGAGAAACCGCTGACGTCCACGCGGCCGCCGGGTGCGGCCGGATCGGGATAGCGCAGCCGTACCCGGAACCACAGGTTCGGCGCGCGCAGGCCCAGGTGCATGTCGTCGGCGAGGATCGCGCGGCCATCGGCGGTCAATGCGCCCGCCACCGCGAAGTTGTTGCTGCCATGCACGTCCTGGTCGGTGCCTTCGGCAGTGCGATCATCTGCGGCAGGTAACGACCGTTGGTCGTTACGCAATTGAAATGCATCGGACGGTGGCAGCACCGCATTCCCACGCGCCTGTCCAAACAACGGCGCATCCCATTCGCTGCCGTCGTGGCTCAGCAGCGCATACAGCGCCGGCGGCGCTACCTCGCGGATCCGGCGCATGGCCAGCTCGTTCTGGTTGGCGGGGTCCTGCAGGTCCGCGTACATGGCCAGCCCGGTCAACACCGAATCGGTGGCGGTCCAAGCGGTCGGGTGCTGGCGCAGCAGCAGGTACGGCCAGGGGCGCACGCGCAGGCTGCCCAAGCCACGGTTGACGCCTTCCACGTAGGCCTGCACCACCTGCGGGCGCTCGCCCAGCGCCTGCGCAAGGTGCGCATCGGTGCGCGCACGCAGGCGATGCACCCGCATGCGCTGGTCGGTGGGCACGGCGGCGGACCCGAACAGCTCGGACAGCTCGCCGGCCGCTGCGCGGCGCATCAGGTCCATCTCGAAGTAGCGCTCCTGCGCATGCACCAGACCCAGTGCCCGCATCGCATCGGCTTCGCTGCCGGCCTCGATGGTGACCACGCCCAGCGCATCGCGGCTGACGGTGACCTTGGCCTGCAATCCGGTCACGGGATGTTCGCCCTCCAGAGCCGGCAGGCTGCCGCGCAACAGGAGCCAGGCCACGCCGATCACGACGACCCCGACCCCGACCAGCACCCCGAACGCCCACGCACCCCGTTTCAGCCAACGACGCATCCCACGCTCCCCGAAGAAGGTCATGCAGGCCGACCCCGCCTGCGCCTGCGCATGCAACTGATTCCGATTAGATCACGGCGATCCGGGATAGGGCACCATGGCCCCATCGATTCACAGGAGCTCCCCCATGAAAGGCCATCCCGACGTCATTGAATGCCTGAAGGAACTGCTGCGCGGCGAACTTGCCGCGCGCGACCAGTACTTCATCCACTCGCGCCGCTACGAGGACCAGGGTCTGTTCGCGCTTTACGAGCGCCTCAACCACGAGATGGAGGAGGAGACCCAGCATGCCGACGCCCTGCTGCGCCGGATCCTGTTCCTCGGCGGCAACCCGGACATGCGCCCGCACGGCTTCGAGCCGGGCGTGACCGTGGAGGAAATGCTGCAGAAGGACCTGGATACCGAATACAGCGTGCGCAACAACCTGGCCGCCGGCATGAAGCTGTGCGAACAGCACCAGGATTACGTGAGCCGCGACATGCTGCTGGTTCAGCTCAAGGACACCGAAGAAGACCACGCCTGGTGGCTGGAACAGCAGCTGGGCCTGATCAAGCGCATCGGCCTGGCCCTGTACCAGACCAGCAAGATGGACGCGAAGGGCACCGCCGCGCATTGATGCGCCGTGTGCCGACCAACGGTCGGCACCTATCGTGATGCGCCTCGTGCCGACCAACGGTCGGCACCTACCGGTAGCGCCCGACCGTTGGTCGGGCGGAATCAACTGCCAGCCAGCCAGAAGCCAGCCAGCGACGGATACAAAAAAACCGGGGAAATCCCCGGTTTTTTTGTGGTCGATCACTCCACCGACAACCCTTCCACCTTCTGCCACCCACGCGGCAGCAGGTGCCCGCGGCTGGCGCGGCTGCCGAGATAGGCCTCCAGGTCCTTGTACGACAGGTTCATCGTGCGCTGCCCACTGCGCACCAGCAGGGTGTTGCCCGGGCCCACCGCCACCACCGCGACCACGCGCTCGGTGGCCAGCTTGGCCTTCGGGATTTCGATGATCTTGTTGCCCTTGCCCTTGTCCAGTTCCGGCAGGTCGCTGGCCGGGATGGCCAGCAGGTTGCCCGAGCTGGTCACCGCCACGATGCGGTTGGTGTCCGGGTTGGCCACCACGGCCGGGGTCAGCACCTTCGAACCGGAGGTCAGGTTGAGCATTGCCTTGCCGGCCTTGTTGCGGCCGGTCAGGTTCTCGAAGCGGGTCACGAAGCCGTAGCCATGCGTGGACGCCAGCACGAAACGGGTGGCGTTCTCGCCGCTGGCCAGGGTCATGAAGGCACTGCCCGGGGCCGGCGAGAAGCGGCCGGTGAGCGGCTCGCCATTGCCGCGTGCCGAGGGCAGGGTGTGCACCAGGGTGGAGTAGGCGCGGCCTTCGCTGTCCAGGAATGCCACCTGCTGGGTGCTGCGCGCCCGTACCGCACCCAGCAGTGCATCGCCGTCGCGGTAGGACAGGGTGGACGGGTCCACGTCGTGGCCCTTGGCCGCGCGGATCCAGCCCTTTTCGGACAGCACCACGGTCATCGGCTCGCTCGGCACCAGCTCGGTTTCGTCGATTGCCTGGGCGGCGCCACGCTGCACCAGGGGGGAGCGACGCGCATCGCCGAACTTCTTCGCATCGGCTACCAGCTCGTCGCGGATCAGCTTGCGCAGCTTGGCCTTGCTGTCCAGGATCGACTGGATCTTGTCGCGCTCCTTGGCCAGCTCGTCCTGCTCCCCGCGGATCTTCATTTCCTCCAGGCGGGCCAGCTGCTTGAGCTTGGTTTCCAGGATGTACTCGGCCTGGTCCTCGCTCAATGCGAAGCGCGCGATCAGCGCCTGCCTGGGCTCGTCCTCGGTGCGGATGATGTGGATCACTTCATCCAGGTTGAGGAACGCCACCAGCAGGCCTTCCAACAGGTGCAGGCGACGTTCGACCTTTTCCAGGCGATGCGTGAGGCGGCGGGTCACGGTGGTGCCGCGGAACTGCAGCCATTCGCTGAGCAGCATCTTCAGGTTCTTCACCTGCGGACGCCCGTCCAGCCCGATCACGTTGAGGTTGACCCGGTAGCTGCGCTCCAGGTCGGTGGTGGCGAACAGGTGGCCCATCAGCTGTTCGGCATCGACGCGGTTGGAACGCGGCACCAGTACCACCCGCACCGGGTTGGCATGGTCGGATTCGTCGCGGATGTCTTCCAGCCACGGCAGCTTCTTGGCGCGCATCTGCGCGGCGATCTGCTCGATCACCTTCGACGGCGAGACCTGGAACGGCAGCGCGTTGATGACGATGTTGGTGCCGTCCTTGAAGTACGTCGAGCGCGCGCGGACGCTGCCGTTGCCGGTTTCGTACAGGGTGCGCAGGTCGGCGGTCGGGGTGATGATTTCCGCCGCGCTCGGGTAGTCCGGCCCCTTCACGTGCTCGAGCAGGTCGCCGATGCTGGCCTCGGGATCATCCAGCAGGTGCAGCAGCGCACTGACGATCTCGTTGAGGTTGTGCGGCGGCACATCGGTGGCCATGCCCACGGCGATGCCGGTGGTGCCGTTGAGCAGCAGGTGCGGCAGGCGCGCCGGCATCCAGGTCGGCTCTTCCAGGGTGCCATCGAAGTTGGGGGTCCAGTCGGTGGTGCCCTGGTTGATTTCGCCCAGCAGCACTTCGGCGATCGGGGTCAGCTTGGATTCGGTGTAGCGCATCGCCGCGAACGACTTCGGGTCGTCGGTGGAGCCGAAGTTGCCCTGGCCTTCGATCAGCGGGTAGCGGTACGAGAACGGCTGGGCCATCAGCACCAGCGCTTCGTAGCAGGCGCTGTCGCCGTGCGGGTGGTATTTACCGATGACGTCGCCGACGGTACGCGCGGACTTCTTCGGCTTGGCGGCGGCGTTCAGCCCCAGCTCGCTCATCGCATAGATGATGCGGCGCTGCACGGGCTTGAGGCCGTCGCCGATGAACGGCAGCGCACGGTCGAGCACCACGTACATCGAGTAGTCCAGGTACGCCCGTTCAGCGTATTCACGCAGGGGCAGCTGTTCAAAGCCGTGGAAAGCGGGGCGGGCTAGATCGGTCATGCGGGATTGTTACCTGTGGCAAGGGACGGCGACGGCTGTCGCCCTCGCAGGCGGACGATTATCCGGATGCGGCGTGGGATGCCAAGCGACGTGAAGGAATCCGGTCTCCGGGCCGCTGTCCTGAATGGGGCAATACTGCATTTCCTTCCATGTTGAATATTTCCATTGAGAAATATATTTCCCGGAAGTAAAGTGCGTCCCCATGATGATCTGCCCCGAAACGACGCCGCCCAGCCTGGGCCTGCTGCTGCGCCAGGTCCGCGACGGCCTGATGCGCCAGCTGGACGTGTCCATGGCCGAGGAAAACCTCGACATCGGCTTCACCCACTACCTGGGTCTGAAGGTGCTGTCGTTCCGCGCGCCGTGTACCGCCAACGAACTGGCCCAGGCCCTGGACCAGGTGCCCAGCGCGGTCACGCGCCTGCTGGACAAGCTGGAGGCCTTGGGCTGCGTACGCCGTGAACCGCATGCGCAGGACCGTCGCGCGCTGCAGATCGTACTGACCGAGGAGGGCCGCCAGCTGTGGGCCCGCCTCAAGCAACGCGGTGACGCGGTGATGGACGACGCCATGCGCGACCTGTCCGCCGACGAGCGCGCCCTGCTGCTTTCCCTGTTGACCCGTGTCCGTGACTCTCTCATTTCGCCATGACTTCCAAACCTGATCGCACCACATCGATGCGCCCGCTGCGGCCGGTGCTGCTGTCCGTGCTGGCGCTGGCGCTGGCTGCCTGTGCCAGCACCGGTGGCCTGCAACCGCACGGCCAGCTGCTCGACGCCGACAGCCTGCAGACCCAGCGCACCCTGGCCGGCCCCACCCTGAGCCCGTCGGCATTCCCGGCCACCGACTGGTGGCGGGCGCTGAACGACCCGCAGCTGGACGCGCTGATCGCCGAAGGCCTGCAGCGCAACCCGGGCCTGGAGGCGGCCGATGCGCGCCTGCGCCAGGCGCGTGCCCAGATCGGCACCGCACGCGCCGACCGCCTGCCCAGCGTGTCCGCCTCCGGCGGCTACACCGGCGTGCGCCTGCCTGAATCGATGGTCGGTGAAGAGCTTGGCGGCAGCTATGCCGGTAGCGGCCAGGCCTACCTCAGCGTCAGCTACGGGGTGGACCTGTGGGGCGGCAAGCGGGCTGCGTGGGAAGCGGCGGTGGACAGCGGCCATGCCGCTGCCGTCGACGCACAAGCCGCGCGCCTGAACCTGTCGGCCGCCATCGCCGAAGCCTATGCACAGCTCGGCTATGCCTGGCAGCTGCACGATGTGGCCAGCGAAGAGCTGGACCGCTCGCAGAAGACGCTCACGCTGACCCGCCAGCGTCGCGCGGCGGGCATCGACAGCGACCTGCAGACCCGCCAGGCCGAAGCCCGCATTCCGGCCGCGCAGCAGCAACTGCAGGCCGCGCAGCAACAGATCGACGAGGCCCGTACCGCGTTGGCCGCGCTGGTCGGGCAGGGCCCGGACCGTGGCCTGCAGATTGAACGCCCGCAGCCGCTCAACCCGCTCGCGCTGCAGCTGCCGGGCGTCCTGCCCAGCGAACTGCTGGGCCGTCGCCCGGACATCGTGGCCGCGCGCTGGCGGGTGGAAGCGGCCGGCCGCGAGATCGACGCGGCCAAGGCGAAGTTCTATCCCAGCCTCAACCTCACCGCGCTCGGCGGCGTGGTCGCCAGCGAGGTGGACCAGCTGCTCAAGAGCGGCTCGACCTTCGCCTTCATCGGCCCGGCGCTGAGCCTGCCGATTTTCGACGGTGGCCGCCTGCGTGCCAACCTGGACAAGACAGACGCGCAGTACGACCTGGCCGTGGCCGACTACAACCAGTCGGTGGTCAACGCACTGCGCGAGGTGGCCGACCAGGTCAACGCGGTGCGCTCGCTGGCCGATCAGGCTGCCGCGCAGGCGCGGGCGGTGAGCACCGCGCGCGCCGCCCATGACCTGGCGCAGCAGCGCTACACGGCCGGCATCGGCAGCTACCTCGACGTGCTCAGCGTGGAGGCGCAGCTGCTGCAGTCACAGCAGCAGCTGGCCTCGCTGCAGTCGCGCCAGATCCTTGTTTCGGTTCGGCTGAGCCAGGCGCTGGGCGGTGGCTTCACCCCGTCCGCTGAGACCGCCACGCTCGCCACCTCCCCCGAATCCACGCATTCCTGAGATACCTTCCATGAGCCAGACTTCCGCTCCCGCTGCCGCGCCGGCAGCCCCCTCCCGCCGCGGCAAGCTGCTGCGTGGCCTGTTGGTCATCGTGGTGCTGCTGCTTGCCGCCGCAGCGCTGTGGTACTTCATGTTCGGCCGCTGGTTCGAGGAAACCGACGACGCCTACGTGCAGGGCAACCAGGTCCAGATCACGCCGCTGGTGACCGGTACCGTGGTGGCGATCAACGCCGATGACGGCATGCGCGTCGAGCGCGGCCAGCTGCTGGTGCAGCTGGACCCGGCCGACACCGAAGTGGCGCTGCAGCAGGCCCGCGCCAACCTGGCCCGCACCGTGCGCCAGACGCGCGGCCTGTACCGCAGCGTGGAAGGTGCGCAGGCCGAACTGAGCGCCCGCCAGGTCACCCTCAACCGTGTCCGCGAAGACTTCGCGCGCCGCAAGGGCCTGGCCGCCACGGGTGCGATTTCCGACGAAGAGCTGGCGCACGCGCGCAATGAACTGGCCGCCGCCGAAGCGGCCGTAGCCGGCTCACGCGAAACCTTCGAGCGCAGCAATGCGCTGGTCGACGACACCGTGATCGCCACCCAGCCGGACGTGGAAGCCGCTGCCGCGCAGCTGCGCCAGGCCTACCTCAACAATGCGCGCGCCGGCATCGTCGCGCCGGTCAGCGGGTACGTGGCCCGTCGCTCGGTGCAGGTGGGCCAGCGCGTGCAGCCAGGCACCGCACTGATGGCGGTGGTGCCGACCGAACAGATGTGGGTGGAGGCCAACTTCAAGGAAACCCAGCTGCGTCACATGCGCCTGGGCCAGGAAGTGGAACTGCGTTCGGACCTGTACGGCGGCGATGTGAAGTACAAGGGCCGCATCGACAGCCTGGGCCTGGGCACCGGTTCGGCCTTCTCGCTGCTGCCGGCGCAGAATGCCAGTGGCAACTGGATCAAGATCGTGCAGCGCGTTCCCGTGCGCATCGCCATTGATGCCAAGCAGCTGGCCGACAATCCGCTGCGCATCGGCCTGTCGATGAAGGCGGAAGTGAGCCTGCGCGACCAGAAGGGGACCGTGCTGCCGACCACCGCGGCCAAGGGCCAGGTGTTCGACACCGATGTGTACGCCAAGCAGCTGCACAGTGCCGACGATATGATCCACGAGATCATCCAGGGCAACCTGCCGCGCCAGTCCAAGGCAAGCTGAGGTAGCCATGTCCGCACAAGCTCCCGCCGCGCCCGGACATCCGGGCGCGCCGTCGGCGCCAGGTGCGACCGGCGCGTTCCGGCCGGCCAATGTCGCGCTGTGTACTGCAGGCCTGGCCATGGCCTCGTTCATGCAGGTGCTCGACACCACCATCGCCAACGTTTCGCTGCCGACCATCGCCGGCAACCTCGGCGCCAGTTCGCAGCAGGCGACCTGGGTCATCACCTCGTTCGCCGTCAGCACCGCGATTGCGCTGCCACTGACGGGTTGGCTGAGCCGCCGATTCGGTGAGACCAAGCTGTTCATCTGGGCCACGCTGTCGTTCGTGATGGCCTCGCTGCTGTGCGGCCTGGCGCAGAGCATGGGCATGCTGGTGGTGTCGCGTGCGCTGCAGGGGTTCGTAGCCGGTCCGATGTACCCGATCACGCAGTCGTTGCTGGTCTCGATCTACCCCCGCGAGAAACGCGGGCAGGCGCTGGCGCTGCTGGCGATGATCACGGTGGTGGCGCCGATCTGCGGCCCGATCCTGGGTGGCTGGATCACCGACAACTACAGCTGGGAATGGATCTTCCTGATCAACGTGCCATTGGGCATCTTCGCTGCGCTGGTGGTAGGCAACCAGTTGAAGGGGCGACCGGAGCAGATCGAAAAGCCGAAGATGGACTACGTGGGCCTCATCACGCTGATCATCGGCGTGGGCGCGCTGCAGCTGGTGCTGGACCTCGGCAACGACGAAGACTGGTTCAGTTCGCCGACGATCGTGGTGCTGGCCTGCATTTCGGTGGTGGCGCTGGCGGTGTTCCTGATCTGGGAGCTGACCGACAAGGATCCGATCGTGGACCTGCGGCTGTTCCGCCACCGCAACTTCCGCGCCGGCACGCTGGCGATGGTGGTGGCGTACGCGGCGTTCTTCAGCGTGTCGCTGCTGATCCCGCAGTGGCTGCAGCGTGACATGGGCTACACGGCGATCTGGGCGGGCCTGGCGACGGCACCGATCGGCATCCTGCCGGTAATCATGACGCCGTTCGTGGGCAAGTACGCGTCGCGGTTCGACATGCGCTGGATCGCATCATTCGCGTTCGTGTTCCTGTCCTTTACCAGCTTCCTGCGTTCGGGCTTCAACCTGCAGGTGGACTTCGCGCACGTGGCGGGGGTGCAGCTGATCATGGGCATCGGCGTGGCATTGTTCTTCATGCCGGTGCTGCAGATCCTGCTCTCGGACCTGGACGGTCGCGAGATCGCGGCAGGTTCGGGCCTGGCCACCTTCCTGCGCACGCTGGGCGGCAGCTTCGCAGCATCGCTGACGACGTGGCTGTGGGCGCGCCGCACGCAGGAGCACCATGCGCACCTGACCGAGAGCATTTCCGGCTACACGCCGGGCATGCAGGAGAAGGTGGCGGCAATGGGGCAGGGCGACCTGCAACATGGCGCAGCGGCGTTGAACAACATCATCAACCACCAGGCATCGCAGATGGGCTTCAACGACATCTTCTTCCTGCTGGGCTGGATCTTCCTGGCCATCATCGCCTTCCTGTGGCTGGCCAAGCCGCCGTTCGGCGCCGGTGCCGGCGCGGCGTCCGCCGGCGGGCATTGATGTTCTGAGTGGCTGAAACGAGAAACCCCGCTGAAGGGCGGGGTTTTTTGTTGTGCTGCCAACAGCCAACAGCCAACAGCCAACAGCAGCGTTTCAATTCTTCCGTGCTGGGGCGGCCGTCGGGCAGCCCCGCTCCGGGACACGCCGCAAGTACGTCCCTGTAGGCTGCTAGAAAACATCCATGTTTTCTAGCGTCCCTCCGGGGGCTACCCGCCGGCCGCCCCCGATAGATGGTCGTGTGCGGATGCAACGAGCAGCCACGCAAGGCGTGGCTCTACGCGGCGGGTACGCGAATGGGATGGGCGGTAGCGTCGGTTCCCGAACGACGGCACGGAACGGCACCGCAGCCGGTAACGCATGAAAATGATCGACACCGGCCTTTGATCTTCCATGGCCACCAACACACCGGCGAGGGTCGGCGGGGGCGGGTTTGTGGGACCGTAGAAAACATGGATGTTTTCTACGAGCCCCCATGGATGGGTTCACGGCGTGTCCCGCAAACCCGCACCCGCCGGCCCAGCTCAGACCATGCGCAGGCCCAGCGGCTGTTCGCCAAAATGCATGAAGCCGGGCGCAGCCCGGCACGATGGAATCGCGTGCGGTAGAAACGAAAAAACCCGCTTTCGCGGGTTTGATCATTTACTGAGTCATGGTGCCCAGGAGAGGACTCGAACCTCCACGAAGTTGCCCCCGCTAGCACCTGAAGCTAGTGCGTCTACCAATTCCGCCACCTGGGCGACTCAGGAGGAGAATTTTGCGGGAGAACCGCGAATGTGTCAACAGGATGTCGAAGAAAATCTCTCGCGATCGATCCGTGCCGCGGAAACGAAAAAACCCGCTTGCGCGGGTTTGATCATTTACCGAGTCGTGGTGCCCAGAAGAGGACTCGAACCTCCACGAAGTTGCCCCCGCTAGCACCTGAAGCTAGTGCGTCTACCAATTCCGCCATCTGGGCGACTCAGGGGGCGAATTATGCGGAAGCATCCGGAGGCTGTCAATGCATGCCGAGGCGCCGATGGGCATACTCGGCCGACACCGACTGTCTGGAGTTTCCATGGCACCGCCGATCCTGCACGCTCACCCATTGTCGTCCTGTTGCCAGAAGGTGCTGATCGCTGCCCGCGTGCTTGGCGTGGCCCTGGACGAACGCATGGTCAACCTCGGCGATCCGGCAGACCGGGAGATGCTCAACGCCGTGTCCCCGGCCGGGAAGATGCCGGTGCTGGTCGACCGCGGCCGGGCCGTTGCCGAAACCAGCATCATCATCGAATACCTGCAGCAGCACCTGGCCACCGGCGCACGCCTGATTCCTGCCGATGCCGATGGCGCCCTCGCCGTGCGCTTCTGGGACAGGTTCTCCGACTTTTATGTGATGACCCCGATGCAGGCGCTGACCGCCGACCGGCTCAAGCCCGAAAGCGGGCGCAGCGAAGATGCAGCGCAGAGCGCCCGGTCACGGCTGCTCGAAAGCTACGCCGCCATGGACCGGCAACTGGAAGGCCGCACGTGGCTGCCCGGCGAGGGCTTCAGCATGGCCGATTGTGCGGCGGCGCCCGCGCTGTTCTATGCCGTGGCCTATCTGCCGATTCCTGGCAACGAGGTTCACCTGCTCGCCTACTTCGAACGCTTGATGGCGCATCGGGCCGTCGCCGCAGTGGTCGACGCGGCCCGGCCCTGGTTCAGGTACTTCCCGGGGCGGACAGGGCTGTCGGCCCGGTTCTACACGCCGGAGGCCTGAAACGAAAAAACCCGCTTTCGCGGGTTTGATCATTTTCCGAGTCATGGTGCCCAGGAGAGGACTCGAACCTCCACGAAGTTGCCCCCGCTAGCACCTGAAGCTAGTGCGTCTACCAATTCCGCCACCTGGGCGACTCAGCGGACGAATTCTGGGCAAGTCCGCAGGGCTTGTCAACGGTTTTGTTAAATTTCTTCACAATCCTGCATGGGCGGCGGCAATGACCCATTCTGCACACCGCCACGCGGTACCATGGGGGTCGATGAAATCAAAGAAACCGACCCGGGGCGCCAAAGCCCCCACGTCCCCGGCGCCCAAGCAGGCTGCCGGTCCGTCGGGCAAGTCCCGCGCTGCTGCCAAGTCCGGCAAGCTGCCGCCCTGGATGCCCGAGTCCATGAACAGCCCCGCGCCGCCCCGTGGCGGCAAGCGCTCCGGTCCGCGACCGGATGGCCCGCCGGTTCCCACCCGTCGCAACCCGCGCCCGAGCGCGCCGGTTGGCAGCGTGGATGATCCTTTTGCCGCGCGCGAAGCGGAACGCTACGCCCAGCCCATCGCCAGCCGCGAAGCCATCCTGCAGCTGCTGGACCGCTGCGATGGCCCGCAGACCGCCGAAGAAATCGGCATCCAGCTTGGCCTGACCGAACCCGACCGCGCCGATGCGCTGGGCAAGCGCCTGGGCGCGATGGTGCGCGATGGCCAGCTGGTGCAGAACCGCCGCGGCGGCTTCGCCCCGGTGCAGGCCACCAACCTGATCACCGGCGTGGTGATCGCCAACCCGGAAGGGTTCGGCTTCCTGCGCCCGGTCGATGGGGGCGACGACCTGTTCCTGGCGCCGTATGAAATGCGCAAGGTCATGCACGGCGACCGCGTGCTGGCCAACGTGACCGGCATCGACCGCCGCGGCCGCCGCGAAGGCAGCATCGCGCGGGTGCTCGAGCGCGGCATGACCCGCCTGATCGGCCGCTTCAGCGTCGAGTTCGGCATCAATTACGTCGTGCCCGACGACAAGCGCATCCAGCGCAACGTGCAGATTCCGCCCGACCAGACCGGCGATGCCCGTGATGGGCAGCTGGTGGTGTGTGAGCTGACCCAGGCCCCGGATACCCGGCGCCCGCCGATCGGCCGCATCATCGCCGTGCTGGGCGACAAGCTCACCGCCTCGCTGATCGTGGAAACCGCGATCCACGGCCATGAGCTGCCGTTCGAATTCCCGCAGGAAGTGCTGGACGAGGCCGCCTCGGTACCCATGCAGGTGGAGCCGGCGATGATCGGCGACCGCGTCGACCTGCGCAGCACGCCGCTGGTCACCATCGACGGCGAAGACGCCAAGGACTTCGACGACGCGGTCTACTGCGAACCCAACGCCGAAGGCTTCCGCCTGGTAGTGGCCATCGCCGACGTCTCCAACTACGTGCGTCCCGGCACACCGCTGGACGATGAAGCACAGAAGCGCGCCACCTCGGTGTACTTCCCCGGCTTCGTGGTGCCGATGCTGCCCGAGACGCTGTCCAACGGCATCTGTTCGCTGATGCCCAAGGTCGACCGCATGTGCTTTGTCTGCGACATGCAGGTGAACCGCGACGGCGAAGTGATCCACTCGCGCTTCTACGAAGCGGTGATGAACTCGCATGCGCGCCTGACCTACACCCAGGTCTGGCAGGCGGTGGGCGAGAACGACCCGGCCGCGCGCAACGCCATCGGCGCGCTGCTGCCGCAGGTCGAGCGCCTGCACCAGCTGTACAAGGTGCTGGCCAAGGCCCGCACCCGCCGTGGCGCGATCGAGTTCGAATCCTCCGAAGTGCGTTTCGTGCTCGACAACACCGGCGAAGTGACCCAAGCCGGCATGCTGGTGCGTAACGATGCGCACAAGCTGATCGAGGAATGCATGATCGCGGCCAACGTGCAGGCCGCACGTTATTTGCTGCACAAGCAGGTACCGGCGCCATTCCGCGACCACGCCAAGCCGCCGGAAGCCAAGTTCGAGGACCTGCTGGAGTTCCTCAAGGAATTCAAGCTGAGCCTGCCGCCGTGGTCCAAGGTGCAGCCCGGCGATTACACCAAGCTGCTCAAGAAGGTGCGCGAGCGCCCCGATTCAGCGCTGATCGAATCGGTGCTGCTGCGCAGCCAGAGCCTGGCGGTGTACTCGCCGGACAACCAGGGCCACTTCGGCCTGGCGCTGGATGCGTATGCGCACTTCACCTCGCCGATCCGCCGTTATCCGGACCTGCTGGTGCACCGCGCGATCAAGCATGCGCTGAGCGGCAAGCCGCTGGAGAAGTTCACCTATACCCAGCGCGAAATGGCCGCGCTGGCGCTGCAGTGTTCCGAACGCGAGCGCCGCGCCGACGAGGCCGAGCGCGAAGTCGATGAGCGCTACCGCGCGGCGTGGATGGAAAAGCACGTGGGCGGCCAGTTCGACGGCGTGATCAGCGGCGTGACCAGCTTTGGCCTGTTCGTGGAGCTGGATGAGTCCAAGGTCAACGGCCTGGTCCATGTCACCCAGCTGCCGCACGACTACTACCAGTTCGATGCAACCCGCAAGACGCTCAGCGGCGAACGCCGTGGCAGCAGTTACCGGCTGGGTGATCGCGTGCGGATCCTGGTGCTCAAGGCCAGCATGGAAGAACGCAAGATCGACTTCCGGCTGGTGGAAGAGAAGGGCGATGAAGAACCGGCATTGCCGCCACGCGGCCAGCCGGCGAAGCGGCAGAAACAGAAATATTGAGGCCCGCGGTGTACCGGCCAACGGTCGGTACCTGCCGTCGCGGGACGATGCCTTGGCAGGTGCCGACCGTTGGTCGGTACGGACGTGAGGAGTGAGCGATGAACCCGGTTCCCGAATTCTCCGGCGGTTGCCAATGCGGCGCGGTCCGCTTCCACGTCCGCGGCGCCCTGCCGGATCGTTCCATCTGCCACTGCCGGATGTGCCAGAAGGCCTTTGGGGCGTACTACGCCCCGCTGGTCTCGGTACGCGGGGCCGATTTCCAGTGGACCCGTGGCGAGCCGCGCCGGTTCCAGTCCTCCAATCACTTCCGTCGCGGCTTCTGCGCCGACTGTGGCACCCCGCTCACCTACGAAGGCGAAGACGGCATGGCCGTGGCGGCCGGTGCGTTCGACCAGCCTGAACGGCTGCCGCCGACCGTGCAGTACGGCACCGAGTCCAAGCTGCCGTTCGTGGACCAGCTTGGCGCGCTGGAGGTGATCCTGCAGGAAGACGACCCGGACGCCGAGCGCCTGCGCACGCTGGTTTCCCATCAGCACCCGGACCACGACACCGCCCGCTGGCCCCGTTGAGCGGCCGGGCAGGGCCGCGGCGCTACGGCAGCCGAACCGGCAATGCTCTACCATTACCACCCCCTGTACCGGTCCCGCCCCCGCAATGAGCAAGCAAAGCCAGTGGATTGTCGGCGTCAACGCCGTCGCCTCCTCGATCGAGAACGATGCCGAGAACGTCCGCGAAGTGCTCATCGAGGCGGGCGCGAAGAATCCTCGGCTGACCGAAATCGAGGAAAACGCACGGCGCAAGGGCATCGACGTGCGCAAGGTGAACACCCAGGCGCTGGACGGCGTGGGCGGTTCGGTGCGCCACCAGGGCGTGGCCGCCCGTTACCAGGCAGCCCGCACCTGGGGTGAAAACGAGCTGGAAGGCCTGGTCGAGGCGGCCGAGGGCAAGGCCCTGCTGCTGATCCTGGACGAGGTGCAGGACCCGCACAACCTGGGCGCCTGCCTGCGCAGTGCCGCGGCTGCCGGCGCCACTGCGGTGATCATTCCCAAGGACAAGTCGGCCACGGTCAATGCCACCGTGCGCAAGACCTCGGCCGGCGCCGCCGACCGCATTCCGGTGGTGGCGGTGACCAACCTGTCGCGCTGCCTGAAGGACCTGCAGAAGCAGGGGGTGTGGATCTACGGCCTGGCCGGCGAAGCCACCACCTCGCTGTATTCGATCGACCTGAAGGGCAACGTGGCGCTGGTGCTGGGCGGCGAAGCCGACGGCATGCGCCGCCTGACCCGCGAAAACTGCGACGGCTTGGTCAAGATCCCGATGCCGGGCGACATCGAGAGCCTGAACGTATCGGTGGCTGCAGGTGTCAGCCTGTTTGAAGCCGTGCGTCAGCGCAGCTGACGGGCGGCTTCAAACAGGCGGGTAGCAGCCGACCGTTGGTCGGATGACCTTCGAGCGGGCGGTGCAACCGCCCGTTGCCTTGAATGCCAGGCGCGGAATCACCCCGCGCTGCCCCCCAGCGCCTTGAACAACGTCACATCGTTGACCAGCTGCTTCTGCCTCACCGATGCCAGCGACAGCTCGGCGTCGCGCCGGGTCTGCTGCGCTTCCAGCCAGGTGCGCAGGTCGGTGGCACC
Source organism: Stenotrophomonas sp. NPDC047960 (assembly GCF_043204395.1). Classification (NCBI taxonomy): domain Bacteria; kingdom Pseudomonadati; phylum Pseudomonadota; class Gammaproteobacteria; order Lysobacterales; family Lysobacteraceae; genus Stenotrophomonas; species Stenotrophomonas sp. NPDC047960. The sequence continues at coordinate 599,066 of NZ_JBIDBX010000001.1, forward strand.
GACCCGGTAGCGCACTTCGTACATGCGCTCGATCTCCACCGCTTCGTCATACGACGCCTGCGACGCCGCCACCTGGGTGGCGAACTGGGTGCGCGCCGACAGTGCGTTGTCCACCTCCGACAGCGCCGTATACAGCGTGCGCCGGAAGGTATTGGCCGCGATCTGGTAATCGGTACCGGCGATCTGCGTATCCAGCTGGGCCTGGCGGATGTTGAGGAACGGAAGCGACAGCCCCGCACCCAGCGAGGCCACCGGGTTCTTCAACACGTCCGACAGCGTGGTCGCGCCGCTGCTCACGCCACCGGTCAGGCTCACGGCCGGGTAGTAGCTGGTGGCGGTCACCTTGATGTTCTTCAGGCTGTTGCGCAGGCGCAGCTCGGCGGCGCGCAGGTCCGGGCGTCGGCCCAGCAGGTCCGCCGGAAGGCCCTCGGCGATGGCCGGGCTGCCGGCACTGTCCAGCGCCTGCGGTTCGTCGGCCTGCGGCCAGGGCTGGCCATCCAGCAGCACGGTCAGTGCATTGCGGCTGGCCACGCGCTGTTGTTCCAGCGCGCTCTGCGCGGCACGCTGCGCTTCCAGCTGCTGCGTGGCCTGGCGCACTTCCAGCCGCGAAACCGCGCCGGCAGTGAAGCGGGCCTGCACCAGTTCCAGGGTGCGCTGCAGGCGCGCCAGGTTCGCTTCGCCGGCCGCGATCGACTGGTTGAGGTAGGCCAGGGTCCAGTACTGTGTGGCCACGTCGCCGATCACCAGCAGCGCGGTGTTCTGCAGGTCTTCCTCGCTGGCCTGGGCTTCCCACTGCGCGATGTCGCGCTGGGTGCGCAGGCGGCCCCAGAGGTCGATTTCCCACTGCAGCGAGACCCCGGCCGAACTGCTGCGGCTCCAGTCGGCGCCCTGGTCGATGGGGCGATTGCCGCTGCTGCCGACGCTGCCCGACGGCTGCGGCCACAGCGCGTTGTCGCTCAGCCCGGCCTGCAGGCGGGCGCGCTGCACCGCCAGCCCGGCCGAGGCCAGGTCGGTGTTGGCCTGCAGCGCACGCGCGATGATGCGGTCCAGCCGCGGGTCGCCGAAGCCGGTCCACCAGGCGTCGTCGCGCACGTCGGTACGCAGCAGGGAGGATGCGTTGGATGTCGCTACAGGCGCGTTGCGTTGCGCGTCGCCACGGCCGTACACGGCCGGCACGCTGGGCGGGTCGACCTGGTACTGGCCGGTACTGACACAGGCCGACAGCAGCAGGGTGCTGGATAACAGGATGGACGTCTTCATTCGCGCGCCAGCGCCTCCACGGGATCGAGTTGGGCCGCATTGCGTGCCGGAAGGAAGCCGAACGCCACGCCGATCAGACTGGAGCACGCGAACGCGGCCACGATCGAGGCAGTGGAGAACAGCATCCTGAAATCAGGGGCGAAGGTGTCGAACACCCAGCCCACCACCAGCGACAGGCCCACGCCCAGCAGGCCGCCGAGCAGGCACACGAGCACCGCTTCGATCAGGAACTGCTGGCGGATGTCGCTCTGCCGCGCGCCCACCGCCATGCGCACGCCGATTTCGCGGGTGCGCTCGGTGACCGACACCAGCATGATGTTCATCACCCCGATCCCGCCGACCAGCAGCGCGATGGCGGCGATGGCGCTGATCAGCAGGGTCATCGTGCGGGTGGTCTGCTCGATGGTGTCGCGGATCTCGGCGCTGTTGCTGAGGAAGAAGTCCTCGGTGCCATGGCGCATGACCAGCAGCTTGGAAATGGCGGCCTGCGCCGCATCCATCGGAGTGGCGTCGTCCACGCGCACGGTGATGCTGGACACATGGCTCTGGCCGAGCATCCGCGACATCACCGTGGTGTAGGGCACCCAGATCGACAGGCTGGTACTGCTGCCAAAGCCCATGCTCTGGCGCTGGGCCACGCCGATCACGCGCACCGGCACGTTGCCCAGCAGGATCACCTGGCCGACCGGGTCGGCGCCGTTGGGGAAAAACTGGCTGCGGGTGTTCTCATCGATCACCGCCACCTGCGCCAGCCCCTTCACCGCATCGGCGTCGAAGAAACTGCCAGCGCTCAGGGTCACGCCCTTGACCCGGAAGAACTGCTCGCCCACGCCGCTGACCTGTGCGGTAGCCGACTGGTTGCGGTAGCGCGCGGTGGCCGAGGAGGACACGCTGGGGGTGACGCTGTCGATGTAGCTCTGTCTCGACAGCGCGTCGGCATCGCTGGCCTTGAGCGTCTGCACCCGCGCCGAGCGCATGTCGCCGAAGCCGCGCCCGGGGTACACGTCGATGGTGTTGGTGCCCAGCGCGCTGATGTTCTGCAGGATCTGCTGCTGCGAGCCGTTGCCCAATGCCACCACCGACACCACCGAGGCGATGCCGATGATGATGCCGAGCATGGTCAGGAAGGTGCGCAGGCGGTGCGCGTTCATCGCCAGCAACGCCATCCGGAACGCTTCGGTAAAGCGGTCGCGCGCGGCACGCCAGCTGTGGCCCTTGCTGGCGGCCACGGTCGCCGTGCGCTGCGCACGGTAGCTGGGCGCGCTGGCGTTGACGCGGTCGGCGATGATCTCGCCGTCGCGGATCTCGATGATGCGCTGGGCGTGTTCGGCTACCGACATGTCGTGGGTGACGATGATGATGGTGTGGCCTTCGGCGTGCAGTTCGCCGAGGATGCCCATCACTTCCTCGCCTGATTTCGTGTCCAGTGCGCCGGTCGGCTCGTCGGCCAGGATCACCTCGCCGCCGTTCATCAGCGCCCGCGCGATCGACACGCGCTGCTGCTGGCCGCCGGACAGCTGGCCCGGCTTGTGCCGCATGCGGTCGCCCAGTCCCAGCCGCTGCAGCAGCTGTTCGGCGCGCGCGCTGCGCACCGCGGCCGGGCTGCCGGCATACACCGACGGCACTTCCACGTTGCCACGCGCATCAAGGTCGCCGAGCAGGTGGTAGCGCTGGAAGATGAAGCCGAAATGTTCGCGGCGCAGTTCTGCCAGCTCGTCGGGCAGCATGCTGCCGGTCTCGCGGCCGGCGACCTGGTAGCTGCCGCGGGTGGGGCGGTCCAGGCAGCCGAGGATGTTCATCAGCGTCGATTTGCCCGAGCCGGACTGGCCGACGATGGCCACCATTTCGCCAGCGGCGATGTCGAGGTTGACATCGCGCAGCACGGCGATGGTTTCATCGCCGGCCGGGAACTCGCGGCGCAGGTCGCGCAGCCGCAGCAGCGGCGCGGCGGTGGGAGCGGTCTTCATCGACGCGGCCCCATGCCCGGGCCGCCCATGCGCAACTGCGCGCCACCGCGGTTGCCGCTGCCGGACGCGGCCGGGGTGGCGCTGCCTTCGCCGACCACTACTTTCTCGCCTTCCTTGAGCCCTGACAGCACCTCCACGCTGGAACCGGTGTTGATGCCGACCTTGACCTTGCGCGGCTGCGGCATGCCATCGGCATCGGCCACGCGCACGACGTACTGGCCATCGCGCGATTTCGGCCCCAGCGCAACCGACGGAATGATCAGCACGCCCTTGGCCTGCCTGAGCAGTACCGAGACCTGCGCGGTCATGTCGATGCGCAATGTGCCGTCCGGGTTTTCCACATCGAACAGCGCGTTGTAATACACCGCCGAACTGGCGCTGGAGCTGGACGAACTGGAGCTGCTGGAGCTGTCGCTGGCGATCGATGATGGCGCCGGATTGATCTGGCGCAGGGTGGCGTGGTACTTGCGGTCCGGATCACCCAACGTGGTGAAGTACACCGGCATGCCAGCCTTGATCTTGACCACGTCCGCTTCGGAGACCTCGGCGTTCACCGTCACCAGGTCCAGCCGCGCCAGCATCACGATGGTCGGCGCGGTCTGGTTTGCATTCACCGTGCGGCCTTCTTCGGCCACCACTGCGACCACGGTGCCGTCCATCGGCGCGGTGATGCGGGTGTAGGCCAGGTTGGCGTTGGCCGTGCCCAGTTCGGTCTGGCGGCCCTGGATCTGCGCGTCATAGGCCTTGACCTGGGCCCGGGCGGTCTTGAGCGCGGCCTCGGCGGTGTCGAACTCCGCACGCGAGGTGGCCTCGGCCGCCAGCATCTCGTTCTGGCGCGCGAATTCCAGTTCGGCCTGGCGCAGGGTGGCCTGCTGCACGGCGCGCTGGGCGGTGACCTGGTCCAGTGACGCCTGCGCGTTGAGCACGGCATTGCGCTGGGTGGTGGCATCGATCTCGGCGATCAGGTCGCCCTGCTTGACGGTATCGCCCAGCTGCACCTTCAGCGACTTGATCTGGCCCGAAGCCTGTGCGCCCACGCTGACCAGCTTGTAGGCATCGATCACGCCGGTGGCTTCTACGGTCTGTTCCAGATCGCCGCGGGTGACCGGGCTGGTGGCCAGGGTGGGGGCGCCCGGCTTGCGCAGGCTCCATGCGACAATGCCGCACACCAGGAGGGCGAGGGCGATCAACAGCAGCACGCGGCCGCGACGGGTGGTGGGCAGGCGGGACTTCACGGTGATCGTCAACTCGACAGGCCGGCGCGCGGCGTTGTCAGCATTGTGAAGAGCGCCTTTCGGGGGCTCAACGCACGGCATGTAACGGCACGTAACCACACCCCGGTCCGACGTGTCCTTCTGTATCGTGTGCATGCCTTGAAACATGCGTACGCAAACCAGAGGATGCGGTTCAGCTCCCGACAGGGGATCATCGCCGCATGGAGAACACCACTACGATGCAACGCCTGCTGATCGTCGATGACGACAACGACATCCGCCAGCTGCTGGCCGAACAGCTCGGTCGTGCCGGCTACCAGGTCAGCACGGCCAGCGATGGCCAGGGCATGCGCCAGGTGCTGGAACGCGAGCACGTGGACCTGATCGTGCTCGACCTCAACCTGCCGCGCGAGGATGGCCTGACCCTGTGCCGGGACCTGCGTGCGCGCTCAAGCACGCCGGTGATCATGCTCACCGCACGCAGCGAGCCGATCGACCGCGTGCTGGGCCTGGAAATGGGCGCCGACGATTACCTGGGCAAGCCGTTCGAACCGCGCGAGCTGCTCGCGCGTATCCGCAACGTGCTGCGTCGGACCGAAGCGCTGCCGGCAAACCTGGAACCGCTGGCGATCCGCCGCGCTCGTTTCTCGCACTGGGTGTTCGACCTGGAGCACCGTCACCTGGTCGACCCGGATGGGCGCGTGGTGGTGCTGTCCGGCGCCGAGTTCCGGCTGCTGCGCGTGTTCGTCGGGCACGCCAACAAGGTGCTCTCGCGCGAGCAGCTGGTATCGCTGAGCAGTGGCCGCAGCTACGAGTCGCAGGACCGCGCGATCGACCTGCAGGTCAGCCGGCTGCGCAACAAGCTGGCCGACGACGGCGGCAGTGACGGCCTGATCAAGACCGTGCGCAACGAAGGGTATGTGCTGGCCACGGCGGTCACACTGGAATGATGCGCCTGCGCCGCTTCTTCGCCTCGATGGTCGGTCGCCTGTTCGTGATCCTGCTGCTGGGCATGAGCGTGGCCGCCATCGGTGCCACCATGCTGGCCAGCGCCAAACGCCAGCAGGAGTTCGAGCGGCAGAACCTCAACCGCATCGCGGATCGCCTGCAGGGCTTCGTCAACATGCTTGACGGCGACCCGGAGCTGCGCGATCGGCTGCTGACGGTAGGCGGGCCGGCGGTGCGCAGCCTGCCCGAAGGGGCGCGACTGGGGCGCGAGGATGCGGCGTTGATGGGCATCCTCGACGACCGCCAGGGTCCGGTCGCACACGCTACCGTGCATTTCACTTCGTTCCGTTCGTGCCTGCCCAAGGCGCAGGAACTGTTGCCGCCGCCACCGCCGCCCCAGCAGCGGCGCCGACCGCCGCACGAACGCGACCCGGCCTTCATCCCGCCCAAATGCCGTGCGGTGCAGGTGCCGCTCAGCGATGGGACGGTGCTTTCGCTGGCGCTCGAATCGCCAGCGATTGCCCACAACGGCGTCCTCGCGGTCGACCCCCTGTTCCTGTCCCTGCTGGTGCTGGCCATCGGCGTGCTGGCCTACGTGGTCGCGCGCATGGCCAGTGCGCCGCTGCAGCGGCTGGCCTCGGCCGCTGCCGAGCTGGGTGACGACCTCCAGCGCGCGCCGTTGCCGGTGACCGGACCGCTGGAAGTCCGCCGTGCCGCCGAAGCCTTCAACGCCATGCAGAAACGCCTGCAGCGCACCCTGGGAGAGCGCACCCAGATGCTGGCGGCGATCACCCATGACCTGCAGACCCCGGTGACCCGCCTGCGGCTGCGTCTGGAAAACGTAGGGGATGAAGCCCTGCGTGAACGCCTGATCGGCGACCTGGGCGCAATGCAGGCGCTGATCCGCGAGGGCCTGGAGCTGGCCCGCAGCGCTGAAAGCGCCGAGCCACGCGCCGCGCTGGACCTGGATTCGCTGCTGGGAAGCATCGTCGAGGACGCGGTCGAGGCCGGCGCCGATGCCCGTTTCGAGCAGGTCAGCGGCGCGGTGCTGATGTTGCGCCCGCTGGCCATGCACCGTCTGTTCTCCAACCTGGTCGACAACGCGTTGAGCTACGGCGGCACTGCCGAGGTACGGGGAGAGCAGGGTCCCGACGGGGTGATCGTACGGGTACGCGACAGTGGCCCGGGCCTGGCCGAGGACGCGCTGGAAACCGTGTTCGACCCGTTCGTGCGCCTGGAGACCTCGCGCTCGCGGGCAACCGGCGGGGCCGGGCTGGGGCTGACCATCGCCCGCGCGCTGGCCGAGAAGGACGGGGCCACCCTGCATCTGCGCAACCACCCGCAGGGCGGGCTGGAGGCCATCGTGCACTGGCCGTCACCGCCGCGCCCGCCGACCCCCCGCGCCGGCTGACCGCACAGGAGGCAAACGGGCGCGGTTTTGCCTACTATGGGCAACCCCCGCCCGTATTCGCCGCATGAGTGCGCCCGATCTGGCTGGTTTCCACCCTGGTGCCGCGCTGTCCGCGCCGCGCCATTCCAGCGTCCCCGGCGGATCCTGACGGATGAGCCAAGGGGGAGGCGGGAACCGGTGGCGGCCGGTACAAGCAGCAGTGAATGTACGGCGCCTGTATCTGGCGCTCGTGTTGCTGTGCCTGCTGTTCGGGAGCCCGGTAACGCTGGCTGCACATAACGGCCCGCCGCCGCTGCGCGACTATGCCATCGATGTGTGGACGTCGCGTAACGGCCTGCCGCACAACTCGCTCCGCGACATCGCGCAGACCCCGGAGGGCCATCTGTGGTTCGCCACCTGGGAGGGGCTGGTGCGCTACAACGGGCTGGACTTCACCGTCTTCGACCGCAGCACCCGCCCGGGCCTGCGCGACAACGGGGTGGGCGCACTGTTCGTCGACCGCGATGGTGGGCTTTGGATCAGCGACTCACGCGGCAATGTGACCCGGCGCAGCGCCGACGGCCGCTGGCAGGTGTTCGCGCACCAGCCGCCTGCACCGCAGGTGTTGATCCAGGCGATGCAGATGGACAGCCACGGCCGGCTCTGGCTGCTGTACGAAGGCAACGGCATTGGCAGCGTGACCCGCGAGGGTCGTTTCGAATACCAGAAGCCGCCCATCGACGTGCCGATGGCGATGAGCTTCACCAAGCTGGTGGTGGATGCCCAGGACCGGGTCTGGGTCGGCACCCTGGACGGCCTGGTGGTGCGCGGCACCGATGGCGTGCTGCGCCGCGCGCCTGAAAGCTACGGGCTGGGCCATGGCCTGGTCTGGCCATACCGCGCGCCCGACGGCGTGCTGTGGATCGTGGCGGGCGAGCGCATCTACCGGATGGTGGATGGCATGCCGCAATTGCAGCACCGACTGGCCCCGGGTATGCACATCACCTCGATGCTGCAGGACCGCCACGGGGACCTGTGGCTGGGGACCGAGAACCAGGGCCTGCTGCGTTTGTCACGGCACGGATTGGAGCGCCTGCCTGCCGGGCTCTCGTTGCCCGGGGGCCGGGTGGTGAGCCTGCGCGAAGACGCAGAAGGCAGCATCTGGGTCGGTGCCAACGGTGGCCTGTACCGACTGCGCGAAACGCTGTTCAGCAGTTTCACCGAGCGTGACGGGCTCAGCGGCGATTACGTGCGCACCGTGCTGGAAGACCGCGACCGACAGTTGTGGGTGGGCAGCGCCAGTGGCCTCGACCGGCGCGATGCACAGGGTGTGTTCCACCCGGTGCCGCTGCGCAACCGCGGTGGCAAGACGCCGTCGGTGCTCAGCCTGGCCCAGGACCATGAGGGTGGGTTGTGGGTGGGTACGTTCGGGGACGGCATCCTGCGCCTGGACGGGCAGGGTCGCATGCTGCGCAGCTACGGTGCCGATGACGGCCTGCCGGGCGGGAACATCCGCGCGATGAGCGTGGACCGCGAGGGTGCGGTATGGGCCGGTACCCAGAAGGGCGTGGCGCGGTTGGACGCCACTGGAGTGACCGTGCCGGCCATGCCGGGCATGCCGACCGGCCTGATCACCGCGCTCGCCCACGACGCCGAGGGCGACCTGTGGATAGGCACCATCGAAGGCATCAGCGTGATGCGCGGCGACCATGTGCAGCGCATCGACCTGGCTCCGTTGGGCGGCGGCCGCAGTGTGTTCGGTTTCCAGCAGATCGACGATGCGATGTGGATCAGCAGCGACCGCGGCCTGTACCGTTACCAGGACGGCACGCTGTCACGGGTCGGGCTGGAGCAGGGCATGCCCGTCGATACCGTGTTCCAGCTGGTCCCGGACCGGGTTGGCAATGTCTGGATCAGCAGCAACCGCGGCGTGCTGCGCACTGACATGGCCATGCTCAACGACGTGGCAGACGGGCGCACGCGCCGGATCGAGGTGGAGCACTACAATGAAATTGACGGCATGGCCAATTCGCAGGCCAATGGCAGTTCCGGTCCCTCGGCGATCCTGCGCCAGGACGGCACGTTCTGGGTGGTGACCGCAGGCGGGCTGAGCACGGTGGATCCGCTGCGCCTGCAGCGCTTTCGCGAACGCCTGGCGCCGCCGGCGGCGATCGAGACGGTGTTGGTCGATGGCGTACCGTTGCACTGGCAGGGCGCCAACCACAACACACTGCCCGGTGGGCGCCGGCTGAGCATCAGCTACGTGGGCCTGAGCTACCTGATGTCCGAACGCATCCGCTATCGCACCCGGCTCGAAGGCCTGGACAGCGGGTGGATCGAGCGCGGCCAGCAGCGCAACGTGGAATTCATCGGACTGCCGCCGGGCGATTACACCCTGCACGTGTCCGCAGCCCACCCGGGCGGCAGCTGGGGCGACAGCGAGGCGGTGTGGTCGTTCACGGTCGAACCGTTCCTGTGGCAGCGGCGCAGCGTGCAGTTCATCTGCGGCCTGCTGCTGCTGGCCGGCCTGGTGGCGCTGTACCGCTACCTGATCAAGCGTTACAAGGCCAGCAACGTGCGCCTGGCACGCAAGGTCGATGCCGCTACCCGCGACCTCAAGGCGCAGACGGCCAGCCTGCAGGCGTTGAATGAAGAGAAGACCCAGCTGGCCGCGCGCCTGGCCGTACAGGCCGAGCAGTTCGAGCGGCAGGCGCGCGAGGATGCGCTGACCGGCCTGCCCAACCGGCGCGCGTTCGACGAAGCATTGGCACGCGACTTTGCGCGTTCGCAGCGCAGCGGCCACCCGCTGTGCCTCGTGGTGCTGGACATCGACCACTTCAAGGAAGTGAACGACCAGCACAGCCACAGCGTGGGCGATGTGGTGCTCAGGGAAGTGGCGCGGGTGATCGCCTCGGCCTGCCGCGATTCGGACATGCCCGCGCGCACCGGCGGCGAGGAATTCACGCTGCTGCTCAACGACACCCGCCTGGCCGAAGCGGCACAGGTCTGCGCGCGCCTGCGCGGGCTGTTCCACGACCATCCGGACTGGGCCGGCGTGCCGGGCCTGCAGGTGACCTTCAGCGCCGGACTGGTGGAGCTGGAGGCAGGTGATCGCACCCCGATGCTGCTTTACCAGCGCGCCGACCGCGCCCTGTACCGCGCCAAGAGCGAAGGCCGCGACCGTACCGCGATAGGTTGATCAGGGGCGCGGCCAGGCGTTGGCGATCCTGCAGAACAGCTTGGCCGTCTGCTCGGTGTCGTAGACCGCGCTGTGCGCTTCCTCCGCATCCCACCCCAGGCCGGCAGCCGTCGCCGCGCGCGCCAGCACGGTCTGGCCATAGGCGATGCCGGCCATGGTCACCGTGTCGAACACGCTGAAGGGGTGGAACGGATTCCGCTTGTGCCCCACCCGGTTCACCGCCGCATTGATGAAGCCCAGGTCGAAGTGCGCATTGTGCCCGACCAGGATCGCGCGCTGGCAGCCGTACTTCTTCACCGCCGCGCGCACCGGCGCGAAGATGTGGTCCAGTGCATCCTTCTCCGCCTTTGCCAGGCGGAACGGGTGATCGAGGATGATGCCGGTAATCTCCAGCGACTTCGGGTCGATCTCCAGCCCTTCGGCCGGGACCACGTGGGCGCTGGCGGTCTGGCCCGGGTAGAGCAGACCGTTGTCGTCCATCTCGATCGGCACCGCGGCGATCTCCAGCAGCGCGTGGCGCTGGCTGTCGAAGCCGCCGGTTTCCACGTCCACCACCACCGGCAGGAAGCCACGGAAGCGGGTCGCCATCATGCGCTGTGCGGCAGAGGGCATGTCTTCGGCGGCCACCGGCGCGCCGGCGGTCAGGGTGGGGTCTTGAGTCATGCAGCGAGTTTAGCAGAGCGGCCTGACCGTCCCATGGCGGCCGTGCCAGGCCGCCACACCAAGCAAGGCGGTGCCCACTGTGGCCAACGCCAGTGCCGGACCCGGCAGCAACCACCCCAGTGGCCAGGCGGCGGCCAGCGCAAATCCGCCCCAGGCCAGCGCGTCGGCGCGGCCGCGCGTTTCCCGCAACACCCAGCCATCCACGCTCAGCCGCCCGGCGCCCTGCAGCAGCAGCGGGAGCAGCATGGCGATGAACAACAGCGGCAGCTTGAAGTTGCCCTGGCCCTGGTCGCTGATCGCATAGCCCTGCGCCAGCATGGCGAGCGAGTCCCACTGCGAAGGCCAATGGACGGCGGCGGTTGCCACTACTGTCAGCCCGATCAGCAGCGCGGCGGTGGCCCGGGTGGCCACGCCCAGCAACAGGCAGATGCCGCCGATGAGTTCGATCCAGGTCGCCGCCTGCCAATTGAACTCCGCCGGCAACCAGCGCAGCGGCAGCGGAAAGTGCGACTGGACGGCGTCGAACCAGTTCACCCCGCGCCACTTCTCCAGCCCGGATTCCAGATACTCCCAGGCCAGCAGCACGCGCAGTCCCAGTGGCGCAAGCCAGGCGCCGAGTCCATCGAGGCGGGGGCGCAGGCTGGAGGCAAGGCAGCGGGGGAAATGCATGGGGACAGCCCGGTCAGTGGAGGTCCCTTGAAGAGGGCCGGCACGCGATCAACGATGCGGGCGCCGGCGGCGCGGTTCAGCCGCGGGTCGGGGACTGGGCAGGACCGATCACGCCGGTCGCTAGCAACTGCGCCAGCAGCGCACGCCCGGCCGGTTCCAGTCCGGACGGCTCCAGTCCATTCGCGTCCGCCAGCTGCGCAAGGTGCGCGGCGCCGCTGCGGTGCCCGGCGGCCTCCATCTGGATCAGCAGCTGCCACGCCAACGGGCTGAGCTGCGAAAACACGATGCGGCCATCGGCCAGCCGGCGTGCCAGCAGGAAGGTCGGTTCGGGCGGGGGCGCCACCGGCTGGAAGGCTATCCCGATCTGTTGCACCGGCCACTGGTACGCCAAGGGCCATGCCAACGGGGAACGCTGCAGCAGGCCGTGCCAGACATCGGTCTCCACGCGCGGCGGTTCGAGCGGCAGCGCATCCCGCGATTGCAGCGCCAGTTCCACCCATTCGTAATGGGCCAGCTCGGCGAGGAACGGACGCGGCAGCGTGTCCTGCCGCTGCAGCCACTGCACGAACTCGGCAGCGACCTCGGTGAACAACGGCGAGAGGCAGCGGTGCTCGATGAAGTAGCGCCGGCACAGCGCCTGCCATTCCGCGCCGTCCAGCACCTGCAGCAGGACCGGGAAACTGCTGCCCAACAGCGCCTGCAGGTTGTTGAACAGCAGGTCGCGGTAGATCTGCAGCCGCCGCGGCTCCAGGCCGGGAGGCGACGGTTCATGTGCCGGGTCGCGCAGATGGCGGGTCAGGGCGAACTGCTGGTCACGCAACGGGTCGCTCATGCCGCCGCATCCAGGATACGGCGCATCTGCCGCAGCTCCGCCTGCAGTTCGGCATACGGCGGCAGGTTGAAATCGCGTTCGAGCAGGGCAGGGCGCGGCCCGAACCGGGTACAGGCATGTTCCAAAAGCGCCCACACCGGCTCCACCACGGCGCTGCCATGGGTGTCGATCTTCAGGTCATCGGCCTCATCGTAGTGCCCGGCCACATGCAGGCAGACGATGCGTTCGGCAGGCAGCCCGTCGAGGTATGCGACCGGGTCGAAGCGATGGTTGATGGCATTGACGTAGACATTGTTGATGTCCAGCAGCAGGTCGCAGTCTGCTTCCTGCAGCACCGCCGTGGTGAACGCCAGTTCGCTCATCGCCGCATGCGGGGTGAGGTAGGTGGACACATTCTCCACCGCGATGCGCCGGCCCAGCCGGTCCTGCACCCGGGCGATGCGGGCCGCAGTGTGGCGTATGGCCTCGTCGGTGAACGGCAGCGGCAGCAGGTCGTACAGATGGCCATCGTCGCTGCAGTAGCTCAGGTGTTCGCTGTAGAGGCGCACATCGTGTGCGTCCAGGAAGCGCCCGACCTGGTCGATGAACGCCACGTCCAGCGGCGCGCTGCCGCCCAGCGACAGCGACAGCCCATGGCAGGTCAGGGGATGGCGTGCGCTGAGCCCGCGCAGGCGCTCGCCCATCACGCCGCCCAGGCCGATCCAGTTCTCCGGCGCGCACTCGAGGAAATCGAAATCACCCGGCGGTGCCTGTTCCAGGTCATCGAGCAGGGCGCGGCGCAGCCCCAGTCCCACTGCCGTTGCAGGCAACGGCAGTGGGCGTGCAGGACTCACCCGGGTGCGCGGATCAGTGCCCGGCACCGCACTTGCCTTCGCCGCACTTGCCTTCGGCGGCCTTCCCGGCGGCAGGCGCGGGCTTGGGCTTGGTCTTGTCGGCGCCGCACTTGCCTTCGCCACACTTGCCCTCGGCGGGCTTCTTGTCGGCAGCGTGCCCGGCGGCCTTGTCGGCGCCGCACTTGCCTTCACCGCATTTGCCTTCCGCTGCCTTGGCACCGGCCTTGGGTGCGGCCTGGGCAGCCAGCGCGTAGCCCTGGGCCAGGTCCGTCATCGACAGTGCCGAGGCGGTGCCAGCCAGGCCGAGCCCGCCGGCAAGCGCGGCACAGGCCAGCAGGGAAGCGTGTTTGGTGGAGAGGGTCATGCGCAAAGCTCCTTGAAATGCCCGTTCGTGGGCAGGGGTGTTGCAGGGGAAGCATGCCGGATTGCCGGCATGCGGGGAACATCAGGCCAGGTATTCGCGCGCCATGACGCGGGCGCGGTGCAGCCGGGCCTTGATGGTTTCGGGGGTGGTGGACAGCTGTGCGGCCAGTTCGGCGATCGACAGGCCTTCCAGGTCACGCAGCAGGATCACTTCGCGGTAGTGGGCGGGCAGTGATTCCAGTGCAGCGGCGCAATCGCGGCGCAGGTCCAGGTTGTCGCGCTGGGCCGGCGGCAGGATCTCCTCGCGCAGCTCTTCGTGCCGCCACTGGCAGCGCGCGCGCTTGAGCCGGTTGCATTCGCGCTTGACGATGCGGAAGGCCCACGAGGTGAAGCACTCCACCAGGCGCAGGTCGCACAGTCGTCGTGAAACGGTGATCAGGCTTTCCTGCACCGCATCCTCGACATCGTTGATGACGCAGTGGTACTCGGCATAGCGGCGCAGGTGCTGGCGCGAGTGGCGCAGGACGCGATCCAGCGCGGCGCGGTCGCCGCGATGGGCGGCGGCAAGTTCGTGCGGGCAGAGGCGGTGCATGCGGTCGGCGGATCCTGTTCAACGTGGCACAGGATGAGAGCGCGTCCGGGGCCGCAAGGATGCGCGGGGCGCCGGTCCGAGACAGGGGCGATTCAGAACCCATGGTGCGTTCGCGACATCACCGGATGTTCGCGACGATCGGGGACGGCGATGACCCGGACCGCAGACGGAGACGCGCCGGGAGGTCCCGGCGCGTCGCTTGGCCTGGCCTGTCGCCACCGAGTCAACGGCCGTTGAGCACCACGTCGGCGATCAGGCCAGTGGCGACCGCGATCAACACGTAGCGGTCGTCCACCTTGCGCCACTGCTGGCCGCGCTTCGGCGCATGCAGGCCGTGGCGCTTGTAGTCGCTGACGTAGGCGCCACGTTGATCCCTGGCCAGGTGGCCGCCACGGCGGGGCGGATCGTGGCGGTCGTGTCCCCGCGACGGGCCATGGTTGCGCTCGTCGCGCTGGTCATGGCGGTCGCGCTTGTCGCGGTCGTCATGGTGGGGCGGGGCGGCGAAGGCGGAACCGGTCGCGGCAAGCAGGGTCAGCGACAGCGTAGCGGCGAGGAAACGTTTCATGGTGTGAGCCCTCTGGAACGGTGGGGTGGAACGCAGGTCCAGAGTCGGATTTTTTTGCTGAATAGGCAATTAAAAAAGGCCGATACGCAGTATCGGCCTGTAACGGCGTGTAACAGCGCTGGCGCGTGCCTACAGGCGTTCGGTGCTGGTCTCGTCGCGCTTCTCGCGCGGCGGCAGCGCCTGCTCGCCGTGCACCAGGAACCACACGTTCTCGGCGATGTTGGTGGCGTGGTCGCCCACGCGCTCCAGGTTCTTGGCCATGAACAGCAGGTGGGTGCAGGGAGTGATGTTGCGCGGGTCTTCCATCATGTAGGTCAGCAGCTCGCGGAACAGCGCGGTGTACTGCGCGTCCAGCCGGGCATCGTCCTCGCGCAGCGCCAGCGCGGCCGCCGCGTCGTTGTCACGGTAGGCCTCGATGGCACGGCGCACCTGCTGCGCGGCCAGCCGGCCCAGCGCACGCAGGCCCTGGATCTGCGGCAGCGGCGGCACCTTGCTAAGTGCGATCGAGCGCTTGGCCACGTTCGCGGCATAGTCGCCAATGCGTTCAATGTCGGCCGGGATGCGCAGGCCGGCCAGAATCTCACGCAGGTCGCGCGCCATCGGGCCGCGCAGCGCCAGGCGCATCACGTCATGGCTGATCTGCTGTTCGAGGCTGTCGATGGCTTCGTCATTGGCGATGATGCGCTGCGCGGCGTTGTCGTCGCGGCGTTCGATCACGTCCAGCGCCGCTTCCAGCTGCGCCACGGACATTTCGCCCATGCGCACGATTTCGGCCACCAGCCGCTGCTGTTCTTCGTCGTAGCTCTTGACGATGTGGTCGTTCGGAATGTTCATTGTGATGTACTCGATTGTCTGGTTGGTGGCATCGTCGTTGCCGTCCATGGCGGAACCGAGGCGGCTTCGGACAGTCCGGTTCGGCCATCTGTGGCCGGGCGTGCGGCAGGCCGCGCGGCAGTGCCGCGCAAGCGGGCTGCCTTACCCAAACCGCCCGGTGATGTAGTCCTCGGTCTGCTGCTTGTTCGGCTGCGAGAAGATCACTTCGGTGCGGTCGTGTTCGATCAGGTCGCCCAGGTACATGAAGGCGGTGTAGTCGGACACGCGCGCGGCCTGCTGCATGTTGTGGGTCACGATCACGATGGTGTAGTCGTGCTTGAGCTCTTCCACCAGCTGTTCGATGCGGCTGGTGGAGATCGGGTCCAGCGCCGAGGTCGGCTCGTCGAGCAGCAGCACGTCCGGGCGCAGTGCCACGGCGCGGGCGATGCACAGGCGCTGCTGCTGGCCACCGGACAGGCCCAGCGCGCTCTGGCCGAGCTTGTCCTTCACTTCGTCCCACAGCGCACCCTGGCGCAGCGCATGTTCGACGCGGTCGTTCATGTCCGCCTTGGACAGCTTCTCGTGGTGGCGGATGCCGTAGGCGACGTTCTCGAAGATGGTCATCGGGAACGGCACCGGCTTCTGGAACACCATGCCGACCTTGCTGCGCAGGCGGTTCATCGGGTACTTGGGCGAGAGGATGTTCTCACCATCGAGCAGCACTTCGCCGCGCGCTTCCAGCTTCGGGTACAGCGCGTAGATGCGGTTGAAGATGCGCAGCAGGGTGGACTTGCCGCAGCCGGAGGGGCCGATCAGCGCGGTGACGCGCTTTTCCGGTACTTCCAGGCTGATGTTCTTCAGTGCGTGGAACTTGTCGTAGTAGAAGTCCAGGCCACGGGCGGCCAGCTTGATCGGCGCCGGGTTGCCCAGCGATTCATGCGAGGCCGGCACCGCGATGCGCTGCATCGGCACGGCATTGGTGAGGTCGTTCATGGCGGTGTCCGTGGAAAGGTCAGTCATGGGAGATACGGTTGCGCAGCAGGATGCCGCGCGCCGAAAGGCTTACCAGCAGCACGAACAGGGTCAGCACCAGGGCGCCTGCCCAGGCCAGCGTCTGCCAGGATTCGTAGGGGCTGCCAGCGAACTGGTTCATCACCACCGGCACGCTCGCCATCGGCTGGAACACGTTGCTGTTCCAGTACTGGTTGCCGAAGGCGGTGAACAGCAGGGGCGCGGTTTCGCCCGAGATGCGGGCCAGGGCCAGCAGGATGCCGGTGACGATGCCTGCGGCGGCGCTGCGGTACAGGACCTGCACCGTGACCTTCCACTGCGGGATGCCCAGCGAGAGGGCCGCTTCGCGCATCTGCGAGGGCACCAGGCGCAGCATTTCATCGGTGGTGCGGACCACCACCGGCAGCACGATGAAGGACAGCGACAGCGCGCCGGCGAAGGCCGAGAACTGGCCGCCGGTCTGCATCACGTACAGGGTGTAGACGAACAGGCCCAGCACAATCGACGGTGCCGACAGCAGGATGTCGTTGACAAAGCGCACCACCGTGCCGGCCTTGCGGAAGTTACCGTACTCGGCCAGCCAGGTGCCGGCCAGAACGCCCAGCGGCGTGCCGATGGCGATCGCCAGTGCGCACATGACCGCGCTGCCGTAGAAGGCATTGGCCAAGCCACCTTCCTGCATGGGCGGTGGCGTCATCTTGGTGAACAGATCGAGGTTGATCCCGGCCAGACCCTTGGAGGCCAGGGTGAACAGGATCCAGCCCAGGAAGAACAGGCCGAACAGCGCGGTCAGGCAGGACAGCAGCAGCGCGACGATGTTGACGATGCGGCGGCGCAGGTACAGCGGCTGCGGGTTGTTGGCGATGGCGGTGGACATCAGTTGCCCTCCTTGCGGGACAGGCGCATCAGCATCAGGCGGGCGATTGCCAGCACCACGAAGGTCACGATGAACAGCACGAAGCCGAGCAGCAGCAGCGCCGAGCGGTAGGTTTCAGTCGCCTCGCCGAAGTCGTTGGCGATCAGCGCGGCGATGGTGGTACCCGGTTCCAGCAGCGACGGCGACAGGCGCACGCTGTTGCCGATCACGAAGGCCACGGCCATGGTTTCACCCAGCGCACGGCCCAGGCCGAGGAAGATGCCGCCGATCACTGCCGAGCGGGTGTAGGGCAGCACGATGTCCCAGCTCACTTCCCACTTGGTGGAGCCCAGCGCGTAGGCCGATTCCTTCAGGCGGGTCGGCACGGTCAGGAACACTTCGCGCATCACCGAGGAGATGAACGGAATCACCATGATGGCCAGCACGAAGCCGGCGGTGAGCACGCCGATGCCCAGCGGCGGACCCTGGAACAGCGGGCCGATGATCGGCCATTCGCCCAGGGTTTCATTGAGGGTCGGGGTGACGTACTCGGTCATCACCGGGACCAGCACGAACAGGCCCCACATGCCGTAGATGATCGAGGGAATGCCGGCCAGCAGTTCAATGGCGGTACCGACCGGGCCGCGCATCCAGCGCGGCGCCACTTCAGTAAGGAAGAAGGCGATGCCGAAGCTCACCGGCACCGCGATCAGCATCGCGATCAAAGCGGTGACCAGGGTGCCGTAGATCGGCGCCAGCGCGCCGAACTTGTTCTCCACCGGATTCCAGTCGGAGGAGTAGAAGAAGCTCAGGCCCTGCTCCTGCAGGGCATGCCGGCCGCCCCACAGCATCGAGAGCGCGGCGCAGGCCAGGGCGACCAGGACCAGGACGACGGTGGCGATCAGCACCCACCGGAACAGTTTGTCATTGCGGGCGTCACGCAGGTCGCGGGTGGACGGTGCGGGAACAGGCTGGGCGATGGCATTCATGGGTAAGGCTGGGGCCCGTTAGGTAGGGGGCAGGCCCGCGCAGGGCGCGGGCCTGGTTGCATCACTTGAATTCAGCGGTCCAGTAGCCTTCGATCTGCTTCACCAGTTCCGCAGGCAGCGGCACGTAGTGCAGTTCATTGGCCTGGGCCTGGCCGTTCTCGAAGGCCCACTTGAAGAACGCCAGGGTGTCCTTGCTGCGCTTGGCATCCTTGGGCTGCTTGTGCATCAGCATGAAGTTGGTGGCGGTGATCGGCCACGCCTGGTCGCCCGGGGCGTTGGTGATGACCAGGTTGAAATCCTTGGCGCTGGCCCAGTCGGCGCTCGCCGCAGCGGCAGCGAAGGTTTCAGCGGTCGGCTGCACCCAGTTGCCTGCCGCGTTCTGCATCGAGGCGTACGGCATGCCGTTCTGCAGCGCGTAGGCCAGCTCGACGTAGCCGATCGACCCCTTGATCTGCTTCACGTACGAGGCCACGCCTTCATTGCCCTTGCCACCCACGCCGTCCGGCCACTGCACCGAGGTGCCTTCGCCGACCTTGCTCTTCCAGTCCGGGCTGACCTTGGAGAGGTAGTTGGAGAAGTTGAACGTGGTGCCCGAACCGTCCGAACGGTGGACCAGGGTGATCTTGCCGTCGGGCAGCTTCACGCCCGGATTGGCGGCCACGATGGCCGGGTCGTTCCAGGTCTTGACCTTGCCCAGGAAGATATCGGCCAGCAGCGGGCCGCTCAGGCGCAGCTTGCCGGCGTCCAGGCCGTCGATGTTCACCACCGGGACCACGCCGCCGATGGCGGACGGGAACTGGCCCAGGCCGGCCTGGGCCAGCTCTTCGCTGGACAGCGGCTTGTCGGAGGACCCGAAGTCGACCGTGCCGGCCTTGATCTGGGCGATACCGCCGCCCGAACCGATCGACTGGTAGTTGACCTTGGCGCCGGTGGCGGCGTTGTAGTCGGCCGACCACTTGGACACCAGCGGGAAGATGAAGGAGGCGCCGGCGCCGGAAATCTCGGCGGTCAGCTTGTCGCCGGCGGCCGGGGCAGCGGCGGGCGCACCTTCTGCCGGGGCGGTAGCCTGGCCTTCGGCGGCCGGCTTGCAGGCGGACGGGCCCAGCGCGATGGCCAGGGAAAGGGCGGCGAAGCCGGCCGTATGCAGTTTCATGCGTCACTCCGTAGCGGGATAGGGGGCCGGTCTTGCCGGCTGACGCTGCTATGAAATGATGTTTTTGTTACAGCTTGATGACGTCGTGACCGGGGGCACGCCGGAGGCCCGTGGGGCAAGGGTTGGCGGGGGGATCTACAGCGGCTGCCGGTGAATCGAGCGCCGGGGCGCCATACCCTTTCCGGCGAATGTCCCCCGGCGGGGCCCTCAACGCTTGCGGCAAAAAAAAAGCGCGGATCTTGCGATCCGCGCCGGTGGTGCCGCCAGGGGGAGAGAGGACCTGGCGACACCGTTGCCTTGTGGGGCGGTCGATCAGTACTTCAGGTTCTGCGACCAGTAGGTCTCGATCTGCTTGACCAGCGTGTCCGGCAGCGGCACGTAGTCCAGCTGCTTGGCCTGGGCATCGCCGCTCTTGTAGATCCAGCGGAAGAACTCCTGGGTGGCCTTGGCGCTGTTGACGTTCTTGGGCTGCTTGCGGACCAGGATGAAGTTGGTCGCGGTGATCGGCCATGCGTCGGCGCCCGGGGCGTTGGTCATGACCAGGTAGAAGTCCTTGGCGCTGGCCCAGTCGGCGCTGGCGGCGGCGGCGGCGAAGGACGTGTCGCTCGGCAGCACGACCTTGCCAGACGCGTTCTTCATCGCGGCGTAGGACATCTTGTTCTGCAGCGCGTAGGACAGTTCGACGTAGCCGATGCCGCCCTTGATCTGCTTCACGTACGCAGCCACGCCTTCATTGCCCTTGCCACCAATGCCGACCGGCCACTGGACCGAGGTGCCTTCGCCAACCTTGGACTTCCACTCCGGGTTGACCTTGGACAGGTAGTTGACGAAGTTGAAGGTGGTGCCCGAACCGTCCGAGCGGTGCACGACGGTGATCTTGCCGTCAGGCAGCTTCACGCCCGGGTTGAGCGCGGCAATCGCCGGATCGTTCCAGGTCTTGATCTTGCCGAGGAAGATGTTGCCCAGGGTCGGGCCATCCAGTTTCAGTGCGCCCGGGGCGACGCCGGCCACGTTGATCACCGGCACCACGCCGCCGATCACCGACGGAAACTGGGCCAGGCCGGCCGCAGCCAGCTCTTCCGGCTTCAGCGGGGCATCGGACGAACCGAAGTCCACCGTGGCCGCCTTGATCTGGGCGATGCCACCACCGGAACCGATCGACTGGTAGTTGACCTTCTTGCCGGTCGCGGTGCTGTAGTCGGCCGACCACTTGGACATGACCGGGTAGATGAACGATGCGCCCGCGCCGGTCACATCGGCGGCATTGGCGGCGAACACGGAGGACGCGGCGAGGACGGCAACAGCGGCGCGCGACTTGAAGGCGTGGATCACGGGGTGGCTCCTGGGATGGATGGTGGTGCGGGGTTTCCCGCCCGGTGCCTATTCCATAACGGTTCCGTGACAGCGCAGCGACTGTCATATGACGCAACCATGACACCGGCGTGCGGGGTAGGGTCGGTCGCAAGACGACTGCAGTGAACGGTTCAACGCCCGCTGACGCATGGAAATCGGAAAAAAAAAGGGCGCAGCCCAAGCTGCGCCCCTCCATCACACAATTGCAGCAGGACTTACCAGAAGAACTGCAGGCGCGCTTCCAGGATGTTCGGGTCATCGTTCACGAAGGTGCGCGTGGCCGAGCTGTACTTCTTGCTGTCCACCATCACGTAGTTCAGTGCGAACTTGGTGTTGGAGCGCCAGTAGTAATTCACGCCCACGGTCCAGATATCCATCTTGCCGCCGAGCACGCCGTCCACGATCGGCGGACGACCGGCGACCGGGTTGGCGCGCAGGTTGCCGTCATCCAGGTTCATCGAGTCATAGCGCGCGCCCAGCTGCCACATGCCACGGCCCGGCTCGTCCGGCAGGCCGGTGGTCGGGGTGCCGCCCTTGTAGCCCCAGGTCTCGCCGGTGATGTTCCACAGACCGCTTACGTAGAAGCCGTCGCTGGTGTAGTTGTCGCGCGTCATGCGCTTGGCTTCGCTGGTGTAGTACTCGGCCTGTGCCTTGAACGGGCCGCCGATGTACATCGCTTCGGCGCCGATCGTCTTGACGCGGTCGGTGTCGGTCATGTTTCCGCTGTCGACCAGGCGCGCGGTGGCCAGGTCGGCGTTCGGACGGGCACGCACGCGCAGGGTGTCCGCGTCGGTATCGTAGTCGACATAGCTCAGCCCGAAGTGCAGGACCTGGCCCTTGTCGTTGATCGGCGCCCAGGTACCCCGCGCGCCGTAGCCGCTGCCGTGGGCCAGGTTGCGGGTGAGTTCACGGCCGAAGGCGCTGGCGGTGACCGACCAGTTGTTGTCGCCGAAGCTGTAGGCGCCACCGAGGCGGCGGGCCACGGCGTAGGTGTTGGTGACCGCAGCCTTGGAGATGAAGTCGTTGTTCTTGGTGCTGGACAGCTCTTCCAGGCTGTTGGGCTGCTTGAACTGGCCCAGCTGCACGAAGTGGTTGGCGTTGCCGGCCAGCTTGTACTTGACGTTGGTGTCCAGGAACTTGTCGGCCTTGGCGTCGTAGCCGACCACCCATTCCACGTTGCCCGGGCCCTTGCCCTTCAGCACCAGCTCGGCGCGACGCAGTTCGAATTCGCTGTCCTTGCCGTTGGCGGCGTCGCCACCGTTGAGATCGGTCACATCGTTGTCGAACCAGTTGCCGTCGGCCTGGACCAGGCCTTCGAAGGTGATCTCCGAGCCGCCGATCACGTCGATGGCCACTTCAGCGTGAGCGGCCGGCACGAACAGCGCAGCAGCCACGGCCGCAGTGAGGAGTTGGCGATGCAGTTTCATGGAAAGGAGCCTTGCAGGCAGGTGGGAAGATGCTGCGCATGCTAATAAGTGAAGATTGCGTAAATATGACAGTTTCGGACAAAGCAGCCCCGGTCCCAAGGCAAGCTGTTGCTGGGGTTGCCAAAACTGCCTGAAACAGATGACTGCCCGGTTGCGTTGAGATGGCAGTCGTCGCCGACCGTCAGGCGGCGGTCTTCTGCTTGAACCGGCACAGGTCGCGGATCACGCACTGCGGGCAGTCCGGCTTGCGTGCCCGGCACACATAGCGGCCGTGCAGGATCAGCCAGTGGTGGGCATCGAGCAGGAATTCGGCCGGGATCACCTTGACCAGCAGGTCCTCGACCGCGCGCACGTCCTTGCCGGGCGCCAGGCCGGTGCGGTTGGCGACCCGGAAGATGTGGGTGTCCACCGCCATCACCGGCTCGCCGAACGCGGTGTTGAGCACCACGTTGGCGGTCTTTCGACCGACCCCGGGCAGGGCTTCCAGCGCGGCGCGGTCGCGGGGTACCTCGCCGCCATGCTGGTCGATCAGAAGGCGGCAGGTGGCGATGACATTCTTCGCCTTGGCATTGAACAGCCCGATCGTGGCGATGTACTTCTTCAGTCCGTCCTCGCCCAGCGCCAGGATCGCCTGCGGCGTGTTGGCGACCGGGAACAGTTTGCGCGTAGCCTTGTTGACCCCCACGTCGGTGGCCTGCGCGGAGAGCGCAACGGCGACCAGCAGCTCGAACGGTGAGCTGTATTCCAGTTCGGTCTTTGGATGCGGATTGAGTTCGCGCAAGCGCGTGAACATTTCCACGACGTCGGCCTTGGGCATGCGCGCGCTGCGCGGTGCGGCCTTTGCAACGGTGGTCATCAGGAAGGTTTTCCAGCAGCCCTGGCTTTGGCGCGCGCAAGAATCGCGGCAGCCGCAGGCGGCAGGGCCGGCTTCAGATCGGGAGTGGGTGCGGCGGGCGCACGGCGTGCATCGCGTTCGGCCGCGCGGCGTGCCAGCCGCTGCGTGCGCTGGCGATAACGCTCGCGTGCGGCCCATGCACGCTGCAGCTGCTGCTGTGCGTGCAGCAGGCGTGCCGGCAGGTCGGGATGGCCAGCCAGCAGCGCGTCATCGCCCGGGGCGGGCACGTAGCCCATCAGTCCCGCCGCCAGCGCAGCATCCAGGTCGTCATCCAGTACCCGCAGCAACAGGCGGGCGGGCAGGGGCGTGGCGTCGTGCATCATCGCTCAGCGGTTCTGGAACACCGGCGGACGCCGTGCAAGGAATGCAGATGTCCCTTCGCGCATGTCCTCGGTGGCGAACATCAGGCCGAACTGCGCGCTCTCGTACTCCAACCCGTCGGCCAGCGTGCATTCGCCACCGACATGCACGGCATCGAGAATGCCGCGCAGGGCGAGCGGTGCCGAACGTGCGAGCTGGGTGGCCAGTTCGCCGACGCGTGCATCCAGTGCATCGGCGGCGACCACTTCATTGACGATACCCAACTGCAGCGCCCGTGCAGCGGTAATCGGCGCACCCAGCAGCAACAGCTCCAGCGTAGCGGCTCGACCGCACAGGCGCAGCAGGCGCTGGCTGCCGCCGAAGCCGGGAATCAGCCCCAGGTTGATCTCGGGTTGGCCGACCCTGGCCGTGTCGGCGGCGACCCGCAGGTGGCAGGCCATGGCCAGTTCCAGCCCGCCGCCCAGCGCAAAACCGTTGATCCGGGCGATCACCGGCTTGGGCAGGCGTTCAATGCGGCGCATCACGGCCTGGCCCAGCAGCGAGAAGTCACGTCCCTGAACCGGCGTCAGGCCGTTCATTTCGGCGATGTCGGCCCCGGCGACGAAGGCCTTGGGGCCGGCCCCGGTCAGCACCACCACGCGGACCGATTCCTGCTGTGCTGCGGCCAGAAACGCGGAATCCAGGGCCTCCAGGGTCTCTCGATTGAGCGCATTGAGCTTGTCGGGACGGTTGACAGTGATCCAGCGGATGGCACCATCGTCGGCAACGGTAAGGGGGGCGTCGGCCACGGCGGGGGCTCCTGGATAAACGTTAAAAAAAAGTGATATTGAACTCTGGAAACAAAGGCAGGTCATAGCCTTCGTCGTTAGTGGCGGTTCAACGTTGCGGCGGCTATCCTAACCCGTCGCCTCAGGGCGGCCCAATGCGTCCTGAGTTACCACCCCTGGAGAAACGTTTGATGAAGTTGCGTTCTATCGCGGTCGCCGTCGCGGCCCTGGCCCTGACGGGCAATGCCTTCGCCCAGGACACTTCGTCCGAAAAGGGCAAGCTGAGCTATTACTTCGGTTACGACTACGGCAACAACCTGGCTGAGCTCACCGGTCGCGGCGAACAGCTGGACATCAATTCGGTGGTGAAGGGCCTGCAGGATGCCTACGCCAAGAAGCAGCCGGCGATCACCGCCGAGCAGCTGAAGCCGGCCGTCGAAGCCTTCCAGAAGCGTGAGCAGGGTCGTGCCGCCGCCGCCAAGGCCGAGTACGAAAAGGCTGCCGCCGAAAACAAGACCAAGAGCACCCAGTTCCTGGCCACCAACAAGGCCAAGGCCGGCGTGCAGGCGCTGCCGAGCGGCGTGCAGTACCGCATCGTCGAAGCCGGCAAGGGCGCCAAGCCGACCCAGGCCAGCACCGTGCAGCTGGAAGTGGCCGGGCCGTACCCGTTCGGCCAGCGCCCGACCGAGGCGCGCCCGGCACAGCAGATTCCGTCGATCAAGGTCAGCGAAGTCGAAATGAAGGCCATGCGCGAAGTGCTGCTGCAGATGCCGGCCGGTTCGAAGTGGGAAGTCACCCTGCCGCCGGAACAGGCTTACGGTGCCGACCCGCGTACCCCGTTCCCGCCGAACGTCGCCGTGCAGTTTGAAATCAAGCTGGTCAGCGTCAAATAAGAACGGCTGCAGACCACAGAACGCGTCGATGGCAACATCGGCGCGTTTTTTGTTGCCTGTATTCGCGCTACTGTTGCCCGGTGCACTTCCCGGAAAACCCCGCTCATGCCATGCCCAGCCCCTGCATCGGAACCTGCGCGCTTGATCGCGCCGGGCTGTGCGGCGGCTGCCTGCGCAGTGTGGATGAAATCACCCGCTGGTCAACGATGACCCGACACGAACAACATCATGTGATGCGGCAGGTGCTGCCGCTGCGCGAACAGCTGCGGCAGTCGCTGGGTGGCTCGCTGGCCAGCCACGAGCGGCTGCTGCGCGCGCTGCACCCGCTCGATGCACCCCCAGGGGGCGAGGGCTGGAACCGCAGCGAATTGGCTGACCTGCTGCCGCCCGGCCCGCCGGTGGAAGCGGCGGTGCTGGCCGGGATCATTCCGCGCCCCGGCGGCGCGCAGGTACTGCTGACCCGGCGCACGGATACCCTGCGCCAGCACGGCGGGCAGGTGGGGTTTCCCGGCGGCCGCCAGGAGCCCGATGACCGCGATGCGGTGGCCGCCGCCGTGCGCGAAAGCAATGAGGAAATCGCGCTTGCGCACGATCAGGTACAGGCGCTGGGCTACCTGGATCCGTTCGTGACCATCACCGGCTACCGGGTGATGCCGGTGGTGGCGGTGATCGATCCCGGCTTCGTGGCGGTGCCGCAGCCGGATGAAGTGGCCGAAGTATTCGAGGTGCCGTTCGATTACCTGATGGACCCGGCCAACCTGCGCCAGGTCGAGATCGATCACCGCGGCCGCATCCGCCACGTTCTGGAATACGGCTGGCCTGGCCAGCGCATCTGGGGCGCCACCGCCGCCATCCTTTACAACCTGCGTCGCCGCCTGGAGCAACTGGAATGAGTACTGCGAAGCCGAATGCCTGGACCACGCTTGTCGATGTGGCGACGCTGTCCAGCGCACTGGCGCAGGGGGATGCCCGCCTGCTGGATGCCCGCGCCATCGCGAGTGCGGCGCCGCGCTTGCTGGATGCGCGCTTTTCGCTGTCCGATCCGCAGGCCGGTGCGCGCGACTACGCCGCAGGGCACCTGCCGGGCGCGCTGCGGGCGGACGTGAACCGCGATCTGGCCGACATGAGCGTGGTCGGCCACGGCCGCCACCCGTTGCCGGACAGCGATGCGTTTGCTGCCACGCTGGGGCGGTGGGGCATCGGTCCGGATACCCAGGTCGTGGTCTACGACGGCGGCGACGGCAGCATGGCGGCGGCACGCGCATGGTGGCTGCTGCGGTTGATCGGGCATGCACAGGTAGCGGTGCTTGACGGTGGCCTTGCGGCGTGGCAGGCCGCCGGTCTACCGCTGACCACGGAGGTACCGGAGGTGGCGCCGTTGCCGGCCTACCCGGGTCGCTTCGATACCACCCAGGTGGCGTCGTCCGACGAGGTTGCCGCACGCTTGAAGCACGCGACGGGCTGGCTGCTGGATGCGCGCGCCGGCGAACGTTTCCGCGGTGAGGTGGAGCCGCTGGACCCGGTGGCGGGGCATGTGCCGGGGGCGGTGAACCGCCCATTCGGGTTGAACGTGGCCGAAGGGCGCCTGCGACCGGCGGCCGAGCTGCAGGCCGCGCTGCGCCCACTGATCGGAACCCATGATCCGCAGCAGGTGGTGCTGATGTGTGGATCGGGCGTCACCGCCTGCCATCTGCTGCTGGCCATGGAAGTGGCCGGGCTGCACGGTGCGCGGATCTATGCCGATTCGTGGAGCGGGTGGGTCAGCGATTCAAGCCGGCCGGTGGCTACGGGCAGCTGAGCGGTGGCGCCGGCCAATGGCCGGCCCGCGCGGACGGCGATCAAAGGGCCAGGGGAGTCAACCGGATCGCTGCCAGCACCCGCGGCCATGGAAACAACGGGCCCGGGTCGCGTTTGCGTGGCACACGGCGGTCGGGGTCATCGCTGGCCACCTCTTCGCGGGTGTCCAGCGCTTCGTGCCCGGCGATGTGGTGCAGGGCGGGCAGGACAGCGCACAGGTGCTGGAGCAGATCTATCAGGGCAGCGATCTGTGGGTCCGGGTAGGGCTCGTCCATCGCCTGGTGGCGCGAGTCCAGCCAGTGCGGGTAGCGGCCGGTGTTGACCAGTTCGATGCCGATCGAACGCGGGTTGTAGCCGCTGACGTGATGGGCCACGCGCTCGATCGGGACGTATTGGACGATGCTGCCGTCGCGGTCGATGTAGTAATGCCCGCTGTTGCCGGTGCCGCTTTCATACAGCACGCGTTCGCCATAGCGGCGCGCCGTGGCCAGATCGGGCAGTTCGGTGCAGTGGATCACCACCAGATCGATGTCGTCCACCGCCCGCTCACCCAGCTGCGCCAGGTAGGGCAGCGGCTGTTCAACGATGTCGGGCGGGGCGCGGTCGGGCATGCGCCGATGCTAGCATTCGGGCATGAGCGCTGATATCGATTTCCACGCGGTGGCTGCATGAGCCGCGGCCACTGCATTCTTTCCCACGGCTTCGAAAGCGGCCCGGACGCCACCAAGGTGACCGCCCTGGCCGAGGTGGCCCAGCGGCTGGGATGGACCCACGAACGCCCGGACTACACCGACCTGGATGCCCTGCGCGAGGTCAGCAGCGTGGGCGATGTCCGTGCCCGCCTGCAGCGCCTGGTCGAACGTGCCGGCGCCGCTGCCGCAGGTGGCCCGGTGGTGCTGGCCGGGTCCTCGCTGGGCGCCTACATTTCCGCCATCGCCTCGCTGCAGGTGCCTGTCAAGGGCCTGTTCCTGATGGTGCCACCGACCCGGATGGGGCCGATGCCGGCCCTGGACGCCGCCCGCGTGCCCACCAGCGTGGTCCACGCCTGGCACGACGAGCTGATTCCGGCCGCCGATGTGATCGCCTGGGCCCAGGCGCGCGCGGCGCGGCTGCTGCTGGTGGCTGACGGGCACCGCCTGAACAACCACGTGGATGCGTCGGCGCAGGCGTTCGAGGCGCTGCTTCTGGGCCTTTGACGCGTACCCACCAACGGTGGGTACCCACCGGAGGCCGACAGGCGGTTGGCACCTGCCGCAGGGCGTCCCGGGGCGATTCCGGCCGGGTCACGTACAATGGACGGTCCGGCGCCTGCGCCCGGGCCGCCTGCGGTGCCCGTGGGCCCCCTCTTCCTGCTGACCTGCGATACCGATCCCGTGAAATTCTTTGTTTCCTGCGCCAAGGGCCTGGAGTACCTGCTCGCCGACGAACTGCTGGCGCTGGGCCTGCCCAGGGCCACTGCCACCATTTCCGGCGTCAATGCCGAGGGCGAGCTGCCGCAGGCGCTGAAGGTGGTGCTGTGGTCGCGCCTGGCCAGCCGGGTGCTGTGGCCGCTGGCCGAGTTCGACTGCCCGGACGAGGGGTCGCTGTACCAAGGCGTGTCGTCGATGCCGTGGGAGCAGCACATCAGCCCCGAGCTGACCCTGTCGGTGGACGCGCATGTGTCGGGGACCGAAATCACCCACGCGCGCTTTGCCGCGCAGCGGGTCAAGGATGGTGTGGTCGACAGCCTGCGCGCGCAGGGCCTGGAGCGGCCGTCGGTGAATACCGAATTCCCGGATGTGCGCATCAACCTGTCCCTGCGCAAGGGCCGTGCCTCGATCTCGATCGACCTTGGCGGCGGCCCGATGCACCGGCGCGGCTGGCGCATGGCGCAGAACGAGGCGCCGCTGAAGGAAAACCTGGCGGCGGCCGTGCTGATGCGCGCCAACTGGCCCAGGATCCACGCCGAAGGGGGCGGCCTGCTCGACCCGATGTGCGGCAGCGGCACCCTGCTGATCGAAGGCGCATTGATGGCCGCCGACGTTGCGCCGGGGCTGCAGCGCCATGGCAGCATTCCGCCGAGCCGCTGGCTGGGCTTTGATCGTGATGCCTGGAACGCCCTGATGGCCGAGGCGCGCACCCGCGAGCAGGCCGGGCGCGCCGCGCTCAAGCAGGTCATCCACGGCAGCGATATCGACCCGCATGCGATCCGCGCGGCCAAGGAAAACGCGGAAACCGCCGGTGTCGCCGCAGCGATCTGGTTTGGTGTGCGTGACGTGGCAGACGTGCAGGTGCCGCCGCAGGAAACCGGCTGCGTGGTGTGCAACCCGCCGTATGACGAGCGTCTGGCCGCCGATGCGGTGCTGTATCGCCGCCTGGGCGATGCGCTCAAGCGTGCGGTACCGCAGTGGCGGGCCAGCCTGCTGTGCGGCAGCGCCGAACTGGCATTTGCCACCGGCCTGCGCGCGAACAAGAAATACCAGCTGTTCAACGGCGCCATCGAGTGTGCGTTGATCGTGTGCGATCCCATCGCCGTGCCGCAGCGTGAGCATGCAGGGCAGCCGCGCGAGCTCAGCGAAGGCGCGCAGATGGTGGCCAACCGGCTGCGCAAGAACATCCGCAAATTCAAGACATGGAGAGCGCGCGAACAGGTCACCTGCTACCGCGTGTATGACGCCGACCTGCCCGAGTACGCCGCCGCCATCGACGTGTATGAGGAAGACGGCGGCGCGGGCCGCACCTTCCTGCACGTGCAGGAATACGCCGCGCCGGCCACCATTCCCGACGTGGACGTGCGCCGCCGCCGCAACGAGCTGCTATCGGCCGCGCGCGAGGTATTCCAGGTGCCGGCCGAACAGGTCGCGCTGAAATCGCGCGAGCGCGGCAAGGGCGGCAGCAAGTACGGCCGCTTCGAACAGCGTGGCGAGTTCGTGCTGGTGCGCGAGAACGATGCACTGCTGCGGGTGAACCTGTTCGATTACCTGGACACCGGCCTGTTCCTCGACCACCGCCCGCTGCGCTGGCACATGGCCAGGGAAGCGCAGGGCAAGCGCTTCCTCAACCTGTTCTGCTACACCGGCGTGGCCAGCGTGCAGGCGGCGGTGGCTGGTGCGGCCTCCACCACCAGCGTGGACCTGTCCGGCACCTACCTGCAGTGGTGCGCCGACAACCTGGCCCTGAACGGCAAGGGCGGCAGCCAGCACCAGCTGATCCAGGCCGATGCGCTGGCGTGGCTGGAAGCCGAGCGGCATCGTTTCGATGTGATCTTCTGCGACCCGCCGACCTTCTCCAACTCCGCCCGCGCCGAGGATTTCGACGTGCAGCGCGAGCACGTGCGGTTGCTGCGCGCGGCCGTGGCGCGGTTGAGCCCGGAAGGCGTGCTGTATTTTTCGAACAACTTCCGCCGCTTCAAGCTCGACGAGGAAGCGGTCAAGGAGTTCGCCGAGTGCCGCGAGATTTCCGCCGATACCATCGGCGAGGATTTCGAGCGGAATCCGCGCATCCACCGCGCATGGGAGATCCGGCGCTACGGCGCCTGATCCAACGTGCGACCTACCGGCAACATCGGTAGGCCACGACCGTTGGTCGTGGCGGGCGTTACAGCACAGCCGCAGCCAGCCCCACCACGGGTAATGCCCAGGCCAGGGGCGCGATCCAGCGCGGCCGCCAGGGGTACAGGCCGAAGGCGATCAGCAGGCCGCTGACCGTCATCGCGCCCAGCCACAGCACCGGGCCGGCGGCCCAGCCGTGGTCGACCACGCACGCGGCAAACGCGGTGACCAGCAATGCCCAGCCCGACCCGCGGCACAGCCGCATGCGCGCTGGTCCGGGGTGCGCCTTGCCGTGTAGATCGAGCTGGTGCTTTTCCATCGCCAGCGACAGCGCGGCGAACGCCGAAAAATTCAACGTGAGCGCCAGCAGCATCATGCGCGGGCCTCGGCGGTATCCGCCGTGGCGGCAAGGGCAGCCGCCTGGCGCTTCTTCTTCTCTGCCGCACTCAACGCCGGCTGCCAACGCTGCATGCGCAGGCCGCAGTACGCCAGCATTGCGCCGAAGGCGAGCATCACCAGATCGAACCCGGCCAGTGCCCAGTCGCCGGTGCGCAGGGTGACGCCCAGATGCGCACGGGTGGTGAGCGCATTGATCAGCGGAATCAGCGCGAACAGAGCAGCGCCCAGGTACAGCTGCCAGGCCCACATCAACCGCCTGGGCCAGAGGAAGGCCGCCAGCAGGGCGGCACCCCAGGCATGGAAGAACACGCTGGCTTCCGCGTCGGAACGCTCGGCCATTTGCAGTGGCAGCAGGCGGTTACCCCAGAAGTAGGCGGCAAACGCGATCGGCAGGCCGGCCACGGCGCCGATGTTGAGCGCATCCACCAGGCGCAGGCCGAAGCCGATCCGGCCGGCCTTGGCGTGTTTGGGGCGC
The DNA here is from genome assembly GCF_043204395.1 of Stenotrophomonas sp. NPDC047960. NCBI lineage: Bacteria > Pseudomonadati > Pseudomonadota > Gammaproteobacteria > Lysobacterales > Lysobacteraceae > Stenotrophomonas > Stenotrophomonas sp. NPDC047960. Next base: position 630,240 of record NZ_JBIDBX010000001.1, read on the forward strand.
TCCTTGACCGCCCACAGCACCACGCCGCTGGCCACCATCAGGCAGCCGACCAGGCCGGAGAGGAAGAACAGGGCACGCAGGCCCCAGTCCGCGAACCGGGCCAGGTGCAGGCCGTACATCACGCCACGGGCGTGGGTAGCGCCACCGGGCACCGGGCTGGTCTGGATCAGCGCGCCGCTGACCGCGTGGTAGCGCAGCGAAGGCGTGTCGACCGACAGCCGCTTGCCGTCACGCTGGTAGATGTCGATCACCGCATTGGCCGCGCCCGGATGGAACACGGTGAAGCCACTGACCTGCGCGCCCTTCCATTCGGCGCGTGCGCTGTTGAGCAGCTGCTGGATCGGCAGCGCGGCGGCGCGACCTTCGGCGGGGTCGGTCGGATCGGCCAGGCGCGCAAAGGCCTCGCTGAAGAAGGCATCCTCGTCCTTGGGATAGGCCACGCTCACGCCCTGCGGCAGGTACATGAACATCAGCGTGACAATCCCGGTATAGGTAATCATCGCGTGGTAGGGCAGGGCCATCACCGCGCTGACGTTGTGGAAGTCCAGCCACGAACGCAGGCCCTTGTCCTTTCGGAAGGTGAAGAAGTCCTTGAAGATCTTCTTGTGGGTGATCACGCCGGTGATGATCGCCACCAGCATGAACATCGCGCAGAAGCCCACCAGGTAGCGCGCCCACAGCACCGGAATGTAATGCAGGTCGAAATGCAGCCGGTAGAAGAAATCGCCGCCGCGGGTTTCGCGAGCGGCCACTTCCTCGCCGCTGGCCGGGTCCACCGTGGCATCGCCGAAGCGGCCACCGCCGCGGCGGCGCCTTTCGCCTTCGGCCGGCGGTTTCATCATCGATTCGGGGTTGCGCCAGAACATGCGCATCGCCGGGTTGCGCGGGTCGGGCAGGGTCACGTTCCAGCTTTCGGCCTGCGGCGCCTTGTGCTGCAGGAAGGTTACCGCGCGCTCGGCGGCAACCTCGGTGGGCACGCTGCTGCGCGGCAGCTCCGGGCGCATCCAGCGGCTGATTTCCTCGCGGTAGTAGCTGGCGGTGCCGGCCATGAAGATGAGCAGCAGCAGCCAGCCGACCAGCAGGCCGGTCCAGGTGTGCAGCCAGGCCATGGACTGGCGGAATCCATTCTTCATGCACGTGCTCCCAGTGCGAGGGTGCCCAGCCAGAACAACGCGGTGGGCACGGCGATGCCGATCCAGGCGCGCAGTGCGGTGCGGGTGGCGAATGCCCACAGCGCGGCACAGGCGCACAGCACGATCGCCACCAGCATGCCGGTCAGCACTGCCTGGGCGCGGGCGATCGGCAGGGCCACGGCGAAGAACATCGCGCAGGTGGCGGCCAGCGCGTAGCCGCCGATGATCGCGGCCAACGAACGCGACAGCACTCCCAGCCAGGGGCGGGCGAAGAAACCGCCGAAGCGGTTGTACCAGCTGGCATCAGGCGTGCTGTCCACGGGAACCTGCAATGTCGGATCGAACAACGAAGGTCACCGGCCGTGGCCGGTGACAGGGGAGGGTGGCCATCCTTGGCCAAGCCGCCGCACAGGGCGGGGTATCCCTGGAGATCGGTTGCCTCGCGCAGGACGGCATCGAGGAAGCATCCATTGCGCTAATGATAGTCATTATCATTCGCTTCGGCAAGATTGATAGGCGTTTCGCGCCACCCGCTCTTCGCGCGGCGGCTGCAATACTGGCCGCATGACCGACGCAGACCTGCACGCTCCCGACGCCTTGCCCGATCCCGCCGGGCGCGACCCTGACATGCTGGCAGCCGATGAGGACTGGTGGTCCCGGGTAGCGGCGCTGTACGACCTGACCGACGAGGTGGTCATGCTCGACAACGGCTACTGGGGCGCGATGGCGCGGCCAGTGTTGCAGTCGTATCACCGCGCCACCGCGCGGGTGAACCGTGAGAACGCCTGGTTCGGGCGACGGGAGTTCCCGCTGCTGTTGGAACACGCGCGTGCAACGCTGGCCGAAGCGCTTGGCGTGGGTGCCGATGAGATCGCGCTGACCCGGGGCGCGACGGAAGCGATGCAGGTCCTGATTGCCGGCTACCGGACCCTGTCTCCGGGCGATACCGTGCTCCATGCGGACACCGACCACGAAAGCGCGATCGCTGCAGTGCAGTGGCTGCGCGAACGCAGGGGGGTGGAGGTACAGCGCATCATGCTGCCGGAGCCGTTCGACCATGACGGCATCGTCGACACCTATCGCCAGGCGCTGGCGCGCTACCCGCGCACCCGCCTGCTGCTGCTCACCCAGGTCGGCCATCGCAACGGCATGCTGCTGCCGGTGGCGGAGATCAGCGCGCTGGCCCGCGCGGCCGGCGCGGACGTGGTGCTGGATGCGGCCCATGGCATCGGCCAGGTCGACACGCCGCTGCACGCGCTGGGCGCGGATTTCGTTGGCATCAACCTGCACAAATGGATCGGCGCACCGGTCGGCATGGGCGCGCTCTACGTGCGTCGCGGACGCGTCCAGGACCTGGATCCCTGCATGGGCGAGGCGGACACCGGCGAAATCGACAGCCGCGTCCACACCGGTACGGTCAACTTCGCAGCCGTCATGGCCTTGCCGGCCGCGTTGTCGCTGCACCAGCGGATCGGCGTGGCGAACAAACGTGCCCGTCTGCTGCGCCTGCGCAACCAGTGGCTGGACGCGCTGCGCGACGACGCCCGGATCCAGCTGCTGTCCTCACCGGATCCGCGTCTGTCCAGCGCCATCGCCGCCTTCCGCCTGCGCGGTCAGTTCAGCCTGGAGGCCAACACCGCCACCGCCGAGCGCATGCTGCAACGGTGCGGTGTCTTCGTAGTGGCCCGCGACGGACTGGCATCCGGCGCCTGCGTGCGCGTGACACCCGGCATCTTCAGCTCCCCCCCGCAGATGCAGTCGCTGATCGACGCCGTGCGCGCAGTTGCTGGTTAGCAGGGTCTCCCTGCCGGTAGACCTTCAGCGCGAGCTGCAGGCCTTGGCGATTTCGGCGTCGATGCGCGCCGGTGCGGGGCGTCCGAACATCTCGCTGATCTCACGGCGGGAACGCAGTTCTTCGCATTGTTCCGGATTGGCCGCACCCTCGATCACGGTGCCGCGGACCGGCGGCTGGCCGCGGCCGGCGTCGGCCTGCATGCGGCGACGGGCCTGGTGCAGGTCGCGCTGGGCGCGCGTGCGCTCTTCCCAGGTGAGGTTGGGGTCTTTGACGATCGGGCGGGTCACGCCGGTGTCCTGCTCGGGGGGGCAGGGCACGGTCTGGTAGATGGTCTGGCCGCCAGCGGCACATTTGTACACGCGCCCGGCGTGGGCATTGCAGGCCAGCGCACACAGCGCCAACGTCACGATCGTCCTTCGCATGGTTCCCCCGGCGGGCCACTCCAGCCCTGAATGCGCGGCAGAATACGCGAACCACGTCTCAAAAACACCCGGGCAATCTGTCAACCGGGCAACACGCGCGTCACGACCAACGGTCGTGACCTACCTGCACTGATCCTTGCCGGCGGGTGTTGGTCGATGCCCCATCCGGCATTGATAGATGCCCCATCCGGTGTTGATCGATGCCGGATTCCGGTAGGTCACGACCGTTGGTCGTGACCGTGCATTACCAGTGCATCCAAACAGTCAACGCATGCAGCAACAGCCCGATCAACCCACCCACCAGGGTGCCGTTGAACCGGATGAACTGCAGGTCGCGACCCACACTCAGCTCCAGCTGCTCCACCAGGTGCCGTTCGTCCCACCCCTTCACGGTCTGGGCGATATGGCTGGTCACGCCCTCGCGCAGGCGGCTGGTCAGGCGCTCGGCACCGTCCATCAGATGCTGGTTCAGCGCCTCGCGCAGGGAGGGATCGTCCTGCAGCGCCTGGCCGACCTTGGCCAGGCTGCGCCGCAGGTGTCCGGCCAGCGCCGAGTCTTCGCTGGACAGGTCGGCGCGCAGGCTGGCATGGATGCGCGCCCACAGGCCCTGAACGTACTCCTGCACGGCCGGGTGGTCGATCACCTGCTGCTTGAGCTGGTCGACCTTTTCGGCCAGGGCCGGGTCATGACGCAGGCGCTGGATGTAGTCGCCCAGCCACACCTCGTAGTCCTTGCGCAGCGGGTGTTCCGGCTCGGCCAGGATCTGCTGCAGCTCGGCCAGTACTGCGTGCGCCATGCGCTCGGCCAGGCTGTCGCCGATTTCATCGATCGGCTTGACCCAGTTGACCGTGCTGGCCAGCTTCGGCCATTCGCGCTGGATGTAGCGCACGATCAACTCGGACGCCCGCTGCCGCACCGCTTCGTTGTCCATCCACTGGCTGATCCGGGTCAGCCCTTCGTCCAGCACCCGCTGATGGCGGTTATCGGCAGTGAGCAGGCCGAGCAGCTCACCGGCGGTGGCTGCGGCGTTCCACTGCCGCAACTGCTCGACCACGAACGACTGGATGCTGCGGCGCACGGCAGCTTCGTCAAGGAAATCCAGCGCCTGCAGGGCCCAGCCGCGGGCCATGTCGGCCAACAGCCGCGAGCGTTCCGGATCGGCCAACCAGCTACCGAGCCGGCTGGCGGGGTCGAATACCTGCAGCCGGGCCAGCAGTGCCTGCGGTTCCAGGAACTGGTCGCGCACGAACACCGCCAGGCTGTCGGCGATGCGTTCCTTGCTGCGCGGGATGATCGCGGTGTGCGGGATCGGCAGCCCGAGCGGGTGACGGAACAGCGCCACCACCGCGAACCAGTCGGCCAGCGCGCCCACCGCAGCCGCTTCGCAGAAGGCGGACACCCACGCCCAGATGCCGCGCTCGCCGTTGAGGTGGCTGACGACGAAACCGGCCAGCATGGCCAGCAGCATCGCCAGGGCAATGGCTTTGAGGCGGCGCAGCTGGGCGCGGCGGGGGTCAATCGAGGGAGGGGTGTTCATGCGGCAAGTGTATCGACACGGGTGCGAACACCGCCTCGACAGGCATTCTGGAGGGCCGGCCAACGGCCAGCGCTATCATGGAAATCCCTCATCGCTCGACGGTAGTGCCGGTCGTTGGCCGGCAAAACGGGTTACGCCACTTCGCCGACCTGTTGGCGAAGTGACCTCAGCTGCGCGCGGAGCGCATCGTTTTCGAGGGTCAGCGCGATCACCCGCTGGCGCAGCTCGGCCGGACCTTCGCCCAGCGAGGTCAGTGCCTCGGCAATCTCGGCTTCACGACTGGGATCGATCTCCAGCTCGCCATCGGCGCTGTGCAGAACCTCCTGCACTGGTTTGCGCGGTTTGCGCTTGGCCTCGCGCACGCGCTTGGCGGCCTGCTTCAGCTCTTCCTTGCCGGCGGCTGCGGCCGCACGCTGCTCCTCTTCCGGCAGCGCAGCCACCGCCGCCGCGGCGCTGATCGAGATCACCCCGCTCTTGACCGCTTCCACCAGTTCCGGCGCGGCCTGCTTGTGGATACGCTCGATCATCGTCACCTGACTGCTGCTCAGCCGGGCTTCGCGCGCCATGTCGGCGCGGCTCACCTTCGGCGCCGGCGCCCACGGTGGGCTGTCTTCGTCACCCTCGGGCGTGGCATCGGCAATCTCGCCGTCGCTTTCGCGCTGCAGCTGGGCCTGGTCGGCGCGGTGGCGCTCGGCCAGGATGTCGCGCTTGCGCAGGGCCAGCACACCGCGCTGGAAGTCGGAGACGCTGCGCCGGCCCAGATGCTGTTCGATCATCCACAGGTGCACGTCATCCATCGACTGGAAGCGGGTGTTCTGCACCGTCTGGAACGGCAGGCCATGCTTCTGGCAGATGCCGTAGCGGTTGTGCCCATCCACCAGTACATCGTTCCACAGTACCAGCGCGTCGCGGCAGCCTTCGGCCAGGATGCTGCGCTCCAGTGCCTCGTATTCGTCGGCGGTGAGCGGATCGATGTAGGCCTTGAGTTCTTCTTTGACGACAATATCCATGCAATCCGGTCGGCGAGCAGCTGTTGACCGCCCATTGTACCGGTCGCCAGCATCACGCCGTGGCGCGGATCATCTCGCCCAGCACGTCCACGATCCGGTCGATCTGCGCCCGGTCGATGATCAGCGGCGGCGACAGCGCGATCACATCGCCGGTACAGCGCACCAGAAGTTCCCCATCGCGGAAGCAGCGCTCGAACACCTCATAGCCCCGGGTGCCGGGAGCATCCTTGCGCGGCGCCAGCTCCACCGCACCGATCAGCCCGAAATTGCGGATGTCCACCACGTTCGGCAGCCCGCGCAGGCTGTGCAGGCGGGTCTGCCAGTATTCGCCCAGTTCGATGGCACGCTCGAACAGGCCCTCGGCGGCATAGGTGTCCAGTGCCGCCAGCGCAGCAGCGCAGGCCAGCGGGTGGCCGGAATAGGTATAGCCGTGGAACAGTTCGATGGCCCCCGGCGGGCCCTGCATATAGGCGGCATGGATGGCATCGGACACCATCACCGCGCCCATCGGCACCGCGCCGTTGGTCAGCCCCTTGGCCATCGTCAGCAGGTCCGGGGTGACCCCGAAGCGCTGCGCGGCAAAGGCGTTGCCGACCCGGCCGAAACCGGTGATGACCTCGTCGAACACCAGCAGGATGCCGTGCTGATCGCAGATCTCGCGCAGGCGCTGCAGGTAGCCCGGCGCCGGCAGGATCACCCCGGCCGAACCGGCAATGGGCTCGACGAACACCGCAGCGATCGTCGAGGCGTCGTGCAGCGCGATCAGCCGTTCCAGGTCTTCGGCCAGTTCGGCGCCGTGGCGGGGCAGCCCGGGAGTGAAGGCATTGCGTGACACGTCCAGGGTGTGGCGAAGGAAGTCGGTGCCCGCCAGCAGCGGCCCGAAACCCTTGCGGTTGTTGGGCAGCCCGCCAATCGACAGCCCACCGAAACCGACCCCGTGGTAGGCCTTCTCGCGCCCGATGAAACGGGTGCGCTGGCCTTCGCCCCGCAGCCGGTGATAGCCGAGCACGATCTTCATCGCCGTATCCACCGCCTCGGAACCGGAGTTGGTGAAGAAGGCATGGTTCAGCGGTCCGGGGGCGAGCGCGGCCAGGCGCTGCGCCAGCACGAATGGCAGCGGCGAGCCCATCTGGAACGGCGGGGCGAAATCCAGCGTAGCCGCCTGCTGCTGGATGGCCTGCACAATCCGCGGCCGCGCGTGCCCGGCGTTGCAGCACCACAGCCCGGCGGCGCCATCGAGGATCGGGCGGTCGTCCACGTCGTGGTAATACATGCCTTCGGCACGCACCAGCAGGCGCGGCGCGGCCTTGAACTGGCGGTTGGCGGTGAACGGCATCCACCAGGCGTCGAGGGTGGTGGGCGCATGTTGGGAGAGGGAGGACGGTGGGGTTTCCGTTCGGGCCATGGTGCTGGATCTGCGGATGTGGATGGGATCGACTCTACTGCCTGGATCGTTGCTTCGCTGTGGACCGCCTGGCCCGGCCAACGGCCGGGGCTGCCGCGGGTGTCGTCAAGCATCACGGGGCCAGTCAATGTTGCCGGTGCAACCATCCCGCCGGTCGGCGGCGGTCACGTGGCAGAATCGGGCAGCTGATCTTCCCGCACGTGACCGATGTCGACTCCTGCCGCAGCCACCGCCGCCAATTCGCCCCGCCGTATCCTGCTGGCCAGCCTGATCGGCACCACCATCGAATTCTTCGACTTCTACATCTACGCTACGGCGGCGGTGCTGGTGTTCCCGCACCTGTTCTTCCCCGACAGCAGCGAGGGTGCAGCGCTGCTGCAGTCGCTGGCGACTTTCGCGGTGGCGTTCATCGCCCGCCCGGTCGGCTCGGCGGTATTCGGCCATTACGGCGACCGGATCGGTCGCAAGGCCACGCTGGTGGCCGCGCTGCTGACCATGGGCGTGTCGACCGTGGCGATCGGCCTGCTGCCCACCCACGCCAGCATCGGCATCGTGGCGCCGGCGCTGCTGGCGCTGTGCCGGTTCGGGCAGGGCCTGGGCCTGGGCGGTGAGTGGGGTGGGGCGGTACTGCTGGCCACCGAAAACGCGCCGCCGGGCAAGCGCGCCTGGTACGGCATGTTCCCGCAGTTGGGCGCGCCACTCGGGTTCCTGCTCTCGGCCGGCATCTTCCTGCTGCTGGGCCGCGCGATGAGCGATGCGGACTTTCTGCAGTGGGGCTGGCGCGTGCCGTTCCTGGCCAGTTCGTTGCTGGTAGCGGTAGGCCTGTGGGTGCGCCTGAACATCCATGAGACCCCGCAGTTCCAGGCCGCACTGGACCGCAACGAACGCGTGCGCCTGCCGATGTGGAGCGTGCTGCGCCATCATCCGCGCACGCTGGTGCTGGGCACGCTCGGCGCATTCGCCACCTTCGTGCTGTTCTACCTGATGACGGTGTTTACCCTGGGCTACGGCACGACTGTGCTGCGCTACAGCCGCGAGCAGTTCCTGCTGCTGCAGATGGTGGGCATCCTGTTCTTCGCCGCCGGTATTCCGCTGTCGGCGATGTACGGCGACCGCTGGGGCACCCGGCGCACGATGATCGTGGCCAGCGGCCTGATCCTCGGCTTCGGCGTGTTGTTCGCGCCGTTGTTCCAGGCAGGCAGTCCGTGGCTGGTGGTGGGGTTCCTCGCGCTTGGCCTGTTCCTGATGGGCCTGACCTATGGCCCGTGCGGCACGTTCCTGGCCGAAATCTACCCGGTCCAGGTGCGCTACACCGGCGCTTCGCTGTCGTTCAACCTGGCCGGCATCCTCGGCGCGGCGCCGGCGCCGTACGTGGCCACCTGGCTGGCCGGCCGTTTTGGTCTGGTCGCAGTGGGCTACTACCTGTGCCTGACCGCGGTGATCACCATCCTGGCGCTGCTGGCCATGGGCCGGCCGACCCGGCTCAGCGGAAAATCCGCTTGAGCGTGCGACCCAGCCAGCTGCCCTGCTGGTGGTCGCGGGCAAACTGGTTCAGGTGCTGTTTGACCGATTCGGCGTAGGCCTTGTCATCGCCCCGGATGTGGTTGAACAGCCAGCGCGACAGCATCGTGCGCAGTTCGTCGGTGATGTCTTCGCCGGCCTGGAAACGCAGCCGGTATTCGGACACGCGCTTGCCGAAGATCTCGTGCACGCGCTTGTGCGCGGCGCAGAACGGGTAGCCGGCTTCTTCCATCAGCTCTTCTTCGAACGCGAAGTGCGACATGGTGTAGTCCACCAGTTCGTCGATCACCTCGGCCACGGCCACCTTGTGCAGGCTGGTCTGGGCCACGTGCAGGTGGTTGAGCATCTCCACGATCCGCATGTGCTGGTGGTCGATGACGTCGATGCCGATGTTCAGGTCGTCCTGCCAGACCAGAAGTGCCATGCTGCGTTCCCTGTGATGTTCGCTGGGAACGACTCTAGGCAGGGCACGGCGGCTCCGCGTTGATCTGGATCAAGGCGCCAGCGCGGGTTCCCGGGCGGCGGTGGCCTCGCGCGTGCTGCATACGCGGTTGCGGCCGCCGGCCTTGGCCAGGTACAGCTGGCGGTCGGCTTCGGAAATCAGCCGGTGCAGCGAATCCTGCTGCGGACGCAGGCAGCACAAGCCGATGCTGACGGTCATGCGCAGGGTGGTGTGGCCAAGATCCACTTCCAGCGCCGCGATGCGCTGGCGCAGGATCTCGAAATAGCCGATCGCCTCGTCTTCTTCCAGCCCCGGCACCAGCAGACAGAACTCTTCGCCGCCGAAACGGGCGATCAGGTCCTGGTCGCGCGCGTGGTCGGCCACCGCAGCGGCCACCGCCCGCAGCGCGTCGTCCCCGGCTTCATGGCCGTGGGTGTCATTGATGTGCTTGAAGTGGTCGATGTCGATCATCGCCACCGCCACCTGCTCGCCCTCCAACTGCAGCTTGGGCAGCTGGCGCGTGCTCTGCTCCAGGAAGCAGCGGCGGTTGGGCAGGCCGGTGAGGAAGTCGCGGGTGGCCAGGTCCTGCAGGGTGCCGATCAGCTCCAGCTGGTCAACGTTCTGCGAGACGCGGCAGAAGAACTCTTCACGCGAGAAAGGCTTGCGCAGGAAGTCGTTGGCGCCGTTCTTGAGGAAGCGCGGAATCAGTGACGGATCGGTATTACCGGAAATGCCGATTACCGCCACCTTGTCGCGTGAGCGCAGGGTGCGCAGGCGGCGGGTGAATTCCACGCCCTCCATGCCGGGCATTTCCTGGTCGACCACCGCCAGCCGGATCGAAGGGTGGGCTTCAATCGCCTTCAAGCCTTCGGTGCCGTCAGCGGCCTCGTAGACATCGTGGCCGTACATGCGCAGCAGCGAGGCGGCATACATGCGCGCGGACATCGAATCGTCAACCACCAGCGCGGCGATGCGCCGGTTGCGCTCCAGCCGCTGCACCAACCACACCAGGTAATCGATGCTGCCGGGGGTGTTCTTGAGCACGTAGTCGATGATCTGCTGCTGCAGCACGCGCTTGCGCAGGTCTTCGTCGTATACCCCGCTGACCACTACGGTGCGCAGCCCACGCGAAAGGAAATACTCCACCACCTTGTCGCGGTCGCCATCGGCCAGCACCAACCCGGTCAGCACCAGGAACCAGCCCTGTTCCTCATCCAGCAGCCGCCCAGCCTCGGCCAGCGAGGTCGCCACCGACACCGGCAGCTCCAGGCGCTGCTCGATGGCTTCCTTGAGCATGCTGGTGAACGTGCGCGAGTTCTCCACCAGCAGGATCCGCTGGGGGAGGTCATCACCGGGGTCGCTGGGAAAGGCGCCCTGAAACAGTGCCGGCATGGTACGTACGCTCGAAATCCGAGAGGGTCGGAAGGTGTATCGGCGTCTTCACGCCGGACTTTAGGGTCAATCTCCGGATCTGTGATCGCCATGTCCGGATCCGCGACCCCATTGCCAGGATCCAACGCCGCAATGCCCGCATCCGACTCCGTAGTGCCACGCCCTGCGTGGCAACCTCGCAACATCCCGGCGTTATGCCATCAAGGCCGCCCGCCAACCATCATGATCCGCCTCATTCAAAGCCTTGGCTTCTAGAAGCGGAAACCCACTCATGGGAGCGGACAGCGACTGCCCAGCCTGCCTGACATCGAATTTCTCGCAGTACACAAGTGCACTTCGCGCCTCATCAAGCACAGTGAACCTGCCTGGCGGAAGCGGCACCTCACCCAGCCTGAACCTGTCCACGAAACCGGAGAGAACGGCAATCACCTGATCTTTGCTCTCACATATCGCCAGTTCGCGCGTGAGCGCCTCTGCTACGGTCACGATCGCTGTGCTGCGAAGGGCAGGGACCGGCTCGAATGGTTGCAATTCAGGGCGCTGCACGTTCCCCAGCAGCCTTGCGCAGATTGTTCCGGCCATTGCCTGCGATCCAATCTGTTCCACTGGATGGTTGCAGGGACTGATCGGTTCGACGGAAGACGATAGTCTCATTCCAACGGCCCGCAGTTCTCCGCGGATGTCTGGCGGGCATTCCTGGCTCGCGTCCTGAAGATGATGTTTGGCATCCCCGAACTGACCGCTGATGGCCGACTGTCGAACGGACTCGATCGCCTCACCGAGTGTGGTGCGAGTTCTGGCATCGAGCTTGGGAAGCGAAAAGATCCGCAGCAGACCAATCAGCGCGTGCCCGTGTCGAAGGGCATTCAATTGATATGCTTGTCGCGCATCATTCTGCGCAGGGCGGTCACTCCGCACTGGATTGATGTGCGGGTGAAGACTTACCCCGATCTTCAGCCAGCGGTTCTGTACATTCCGAACCTTGATTCGCCCACGGTGCAGGCCTTGCAGCGGTCTAGCAGGGGTTGCCGCGCTGGGGAAGCGCCCAACAATCGTAATGCCCATGCTGAATTGCCTTCTAGGGGTCGCAGCCCATTACTCTGCCGGCTGGTTGAATGAACCGCTTCCCGATTTCCATCGCTCCAAGCAACCCTGATGGCGGCGGTTGGCACGCAGGCATTCAGGAGTTACGTGTGCGATTGAATATTGGAAGTTTCGCTAGGATCTAGTTCCTCAGTATCGTGCCCTGATGCATCTTCCATCGGAGGGTAGCGATGATCCGGCATTCTGGTGTGACACGCAGGCAATGACGAAGCTACGCAATGGTTCCAATCCGCCGTTGGCGGAATCGCGGCGACCACGGCTCGACGAAAATGGTGTGTTGGTTTGCAGTCCTCGACCCAGGCTCCCGGCGAACCCTCCGCCTCCCCCCAAAGACTGAGCGGATCTGCTGCCGTTGTATAGCTAACCGGATCAACCGTCATAGGTGCCCGCAGACTCAGAGATGTTGCAGAGCGTGCGACTGAGGGGCGTGGATAGCATGGGAGTGAGCCTTCTCACCCCTCCAACTGGAGATCCCGCCGTGCCCGTGAAATCAGCCAAACTCGCCATCTCCCTCTCGCTTCTGATGTCAGCGCCGATGCTTGCCGCTGCGCAATGCTGTCCAGGCTCTGGTACCGGAGCGGAGCTCGCCGCCCAAGGACTGGGGGAATCGCATCCTTCAGCCAGGAACCTCAGCTTGGACCCAAGCTGGCGTGTCTACGGCTTCCAGCGCGATGGCATAACGTACTATCAGATCAACGACATCGAGGGAAATGTCATCGCCATCGTTGGGAATCTGGATGACCAGTTCTGGGCCCTGCCCGCGGGTCAAGGTTCGCATGAGGTCTCTTTGCCACCCAGTCGGCTGGAGATCGCTTCCGGCGCGCAACGCCTGCCGGTCTACCGACACCCCGATTTCACCCTGCTGGTCTACCGACACGGTGATCGGTCGATCTGGTCGGTCGAATCCGCAGGTCCGTGACCTAACCGGCACGCTCCTCCAACAGCAGCATCCGGATCCTGTTGTGGCGGCACTCGACTGAGCCGCCATAACCAATTGTCCGTCCGGCAAGCCGTTCCACGGCCTGGGTCAGCGTGGTGGCCGAGAGTGTCTGGCTGGAATTCTGTACAGATATCGACACCATGATTCCCTTCTGTTTCTGAAGCGTCCCGCTACGCGCCCGGATCTGGATCTGCCCTGGTTCATTCCGAAGCAACAGCGCGACTGCTTCGGTCAGGGTGCGATACGCCGCCAGCTGCAAACCAACGCTGAGCTGGCAGGGGTCCCCGGTGAGGCGATGCTCGAGAAGTCGATTTGTGGTGCTCCAGGCTTCACTGATGCCGCCAATCTGGAGAGCAAGATAGAGGCCGACATGCTCAAGGGACGTGGGATAAACAATCGTGACCTGCTCGCGAAACTTCCTCGAATGCAGGACAGTAGTCTTCAGCAAGCTGTTGGCCAGCTTGTCGTGCCCGTGATTTCTGAGCCAGTCAGCATGGTCGCTGAGAGCTCTGTCAAGGTTATCGCTCAGGCCTCGGATATCCAGGGCGCGGGCACGCAGATCCATCTCACTGGCCATCTGAGCCGAGCGGGTCAGGCTCATGGCCTCAGATCGATCAAGCCTGCCATGGACATGGTGGTAGTACAGCTGCGTGATTCGTGAGCCGAGTGCCAGTAGTGCAGTGCCCGTCGCGGCAATGATCTGCTGAGTCTTGAACGTAGCGGCGTCGAAAGACCCGGGGAGGCCTGTGCTGGGGGTTGTCAGGTGGACGGCCAGATTGATCAGGGGAACGCCGATTGCCGCGCCGCGCCACCCATGCATGCAGGTCAGTGCGATGACGGGAGCAAGCATCATGAGCTGGATGGCGGTCTTTATTGCCACGGATCCGATTGTGAAGTAGGTCGGCGCGGCGCCCAAGGCGACCAGCACCAAAACAGATGAGACGGATGGCCAAAGCAACGTGCGGTCCAGCATAGGCTGTTCATGGCGCTTTACCCAGAGTAGTGCCAACGGAGCAACGGTCAGTATTCCGATGTAGTCGCCCAGCACGTGCCGTCCAATGCTGGCGAGAAAGCGTTCCTCCGGTGGCTCAGGCCACAGTAGATGCATCGTCGAAAGCCTGATCACTGCTATCAGGACGGCCGAGCAGGCGGCCAGTGATAGCAACCAGTAAACCTGCTGGGACTTCATGCTTGGCATATGCAGCCGCACGGCCACTGCGACCAAGGGAATAAGAATCGCCGACCCGACGGTGGCCCACGCAAGTCCAAACTCCTCGACCAAGGGGTACCGCACCCATGCTAGGTATGCATACTCACCCAGTGCCAGGTATATCCAGAGGCGCGGAGGCACCAACAGTAGCGCCGCGATCCGGATCCCGGCAGGAAGGTGAAACTGATCGAGGGAAACATCGCGCACGGCCAGACAAGTAATCGCGTACAAGGCCGATAGTGCGATCCCCATGGGCCGAATGCGAAAGTCCAGTCGAAGTCCATCTCTCCACCAATCCAGTTTCACATTCCCCTCCGGTCCCTGCAGGATCAGTGCCAGCTCATGCAGGCACGCTTCGGGCGGAGACGGTATCGGCCGGCCACATCGGAATCAATCGCTGGATCGATGGCTGGAAGCGTCTACGCGCTTGCTTGATCTGCGGGTCTGCGGCGGACTCCACGCGCTTGGAGGGATATCCGACAGATCCTGAGAAATAGTCGGAGGTGCGTCTCACTTCCGGTGCGACCTACATCGTTCTGTCGCCGCCGATGCGCGCCCAAGTCCGCACATATTCCTATCTTCATCGATCTCGTGGGCCTGACGCCTCCCACCCGGAACGAACCCGGATACGGCGCTTCCGATCACCGATCAGCCTTCACCCCAGCACATCCCGCAGCTTGTACCAGGACATCGCGGCCACCAGCAATGGCGTGCGCAGCAGCTTCCCCCCCGGGAAGCGCCCATGCGGAATGCGCTCAAACACGTCCAGCCGCTCGTTCTGCCCGGCAATGGCATCAGCGATGACCTTGCCGGCCAATCCCGTCGCCGCGACGCCATGGCCGGAGAAACCCTGCGCGAAGTACACGTTAGGGGTAAGCCGGCCCCAATGCGGGGCGCGGTTGCGGGTGATGTCCACGTAGCCGCCCCAGACCTGCTCCATGCCCACGTCGGCCAGCTGCGGAAACACCTGGTGCATGCGTCTGGTCATTACCCCGCGCAGGTTCGGCGGCGGCAGCGCCGAATAGCTGGCGCGGCCGCCGAACAGCAGGCGGTGGTCGGTACTGAGCTTGAAGTAATCCAGCGCCCAGCTCACGTCGGCCACGGCCATGTCGTTGCGGATCAGCGCC
Source organism: Stenotrophomonas sp. NPDC047960 (assembly GCF_043204395.1). Taxonomy (NCBI): domain Bacteria; kingdom Pseudomonadati; phylum Pseudomonadota; class Gammaproteobacteria; order Lysobacterales; family Lysobacteraceae; genus Stenotrophomonas; species Stenotrophomonas sp. NPDC047960. The sequence goes on from NZ_JBIDBX010000001.1 coordinate 645,278, forward strand.
CGGGCCCGTTCCTCCCCCAAGGGGGCGCTTGCGCCAATATAGGTGCCCACCGGCATGATCCGGCTTTCCAGCTCCGGCGCGATGCCCTGCAGCCACGCGTTGCCGGCGATGACCACCTGATTGGCGGTGACGGTGCCGCTGGCGGTGCGCAGCTGCGGGCGGTCCCCGCGCACCAGGTCCAGGACAGGGCTGGCCTCGTGGATCACCACGCCCAGCCCCTCGGCCGCGCGGGCGAGCCCTTGCGCATAGGCGAGCGGATGCAGATGACCGCTGGCCGCATCGAACATTGCGCTGCGATAGCGTGGGCTGTCGAGCTGGCTGCACAGCTGCTGCCGGTCCCACCACTGGAGCGGGTAGTCGTAGCGCTCCACCAAGGTGTCCATGCCTGAGCGCAGCGCACGCTCCTGGCGGGCATTGATCGGTACGCTGGCATGACCGTCGCGCCAGCCGCAGTCGATGGCGTAGTGGCTCAGGCGATTGCGGAGCAGGGCCATGCCCTCGCGCGAGAAGTCGAACAGGCGGCGCGCATCGGCATTGCCGACCAGGCGTTCCAGCGTATCCACCTCGCAGCCGTAGCCGACAATGGCCTGGCCGCCGTTGCGCCCGGAGGCGCCCCAGCCGACCCGCTGCGCTTCAAGCACGGTCACCCGATAGCCGCGCTCGGCCAGCGAGAGTGCGGCCGACAGGCCGGTGTAGCCGCCGCCCAGTACGCAGACGTCGGTGGCATGGTCGCCCCGCAGCGGCGCGCGCAGTGCCGTGTCGGGCACGCTTTCGGCATACCAGCTGGGTGCGTGTGCCTGGCCGGCCAGGCTCATCGGGGACTCGCTCATGCGCACAGCATGCCAGCAACCCGTGTCGAGGGCAGGTGCGCCCGCTGTGACGGCGGCCGCCGGCGGAGTTAGAGTGGCACTATCACACGATGTTCCAGCCCTTCGGCGAAGCTTGTCGTCGTTACTCCAGCACAGCAGACCGGTCATGACCACCCGAACGCGTTCGCGCAAAGCTCCTTCTCCATCGCGAAAGACGGCCGCTTCCCCGCGGAAGCCGCCCTCGCGCAAGGCCGCCGAAAAGCCGGCCGCCGAAGAGAGCGCGCTGCTGCGCTGGCTCAAGGATCGTCGCATCACCGAGGTGGAATGCCTGGTGCCGGACATCACCGGCAACGCGCGCGGCAAGATCATCCCCGCCGACAAGTTCTCGCACGATTACGGCACCCGCCTGCCCGAGGGCATTTTCGCCACCACAGTCACCGGCGAGTTCCCGGACGATTACTACGAGCTGACCTCGCCGTCGGACTCGGACATGATCCTGCGCCCGGACCCGGACACCGTGCGCATGGTGCCGTGGGCCACCGATCCCACTGCGCAGGTCATCCACGACTGTTACACCAAGCACGGCGAGCCGCACGAACTGGCCCCGCGCAACGTGCTGCGCAGGGTGCTGGATGCCTATGCCGAACTGGGCCTGCGACCGGTGGTGGCGCCGGAGCTGGAGTTCTTCCTGGTGCAGAAGAACACCGACCCGGATTTCCCGCTGCTGCCGCCCGCCGGCCGCTCCGGCCGCCCGGAAACGGCACGCCAGTCGTACTCGATTGATGCGGTCAACGAATTCGATCCGATCCTCGACCTGATGTACGACTACTGCGACGCGATGAAGCTGGACGTGGACACGCTGATCCACGAATCCGGCGCGGCGCAGCTGGAGGTCAACTTCACCCACGCCCACGCGATGGACCTGGCCGACCAGGTGTTTCTGTTCAAGCGCACCATGCGCGAATCGGCCATGCGCCACGGGGTGTACGCTACCTTCCTGGCCAAGCCGATGGAAACCGAGCCGGGCAGCGCCATGCACATCCACCAGAGCCTGGTGCGGATCAGCGACGGCCACAACGTGTTCAGCGGCGACAGCGGCGGCGAAGAGTTCAGCCCGCTGTTCGGGCACTACCTGGCCGGTCTGCAGAAGTACGTGCCGGCAGCGATGGCCTTCTTTGCGCCGAACGTCAATTCCTACCGCCGGCTGGTATTTGGCGAGGTCTCGCCGAGCAACGTGCACTGGGGCTTTGACAATCGTACCTGCGGGCTGCGGGTACCGATGGACACCCCCGAGAACATGCGGGTGGAAAGCCGGTTCGCCGGCTCTGACGCCAATCCCTACCTGGCCATGGCCGCCACCCTGGCCGCCGGCCTGCTGGGCATCCGCGAGCAGGGCTCGCCGACCGCGCCGATCAGCGGCAGCGCCAAGGAGCTGGGCTACGATCTGCCGCGCTCACTGGGCGAGGCGCTGGATGGCCTGGAGCGCTGCCCCGAGCTGCGCGAGATGCTGGGCGAGCGCTTCTGCCGGGCCTATGTGTCGGTCAAACGCAAGGAATACGAGACCTTCTTCCGGGTCATCAGCTCCTGGGAACGCGAATTCCTGCTGCTGAATGTGTGAGCGGCTGGGAAAACAAGCAGTTGCCCGGTACGCTGGCACCGTTCTACCGGTCCGGCCGGTTCCCCCACCTCGCACCTGACCTGCGGAGAGTCCAATGAAGCTGCGAATCCTCACCCTCGGCATCGCCGTGTCCCTGCTCAGCGCCTGTGGCGGCGCCAAGCAGGAAGACAGCAAGGTGCTGAACGTCTACAACTACAGCGATTACATCGCCGAAGACACCATCCCGAACTTCGAAAAGGCCACCGGCAGCAAGGTGACCTACGACGTGTTCGACAGCGACGAGATGGTCGAGACCAAGCTGCTGGCCGGTGGCAGCGGCTACGACGTGGTGGTGCCGACCCTGAACTTCTTCGGCCGCCAGATCCAGGCAGGCGTGTTCCTGCCGCTGGACAAGAGCAGGATCCCGAACCTGGCCAATCTCGATCCGGAGATGATGAAGCGCATCGCGCAGCAGGATCCGGACAACAAGTACGGTGTGCCGTACATGATCGGCACCACCGGCATCGGCTACAACGTGGAGATGCTCAAGGAGCGTTTCGGCGGCAGCACCGAGATCGCCAACAGCTGGGACCTGATCTTCAAGCCGGAAAACATCGCCAAGATGAAGGATTGCGGGATCACGATCCTGGATACCCCGGCCGACATGATTCCGATCGCGCTGCATTACCTGGGCGAAGACCCGCACAGCCATGACCCGGCGGTGATCCAGAAAGCGGCCGACCTGCTCAAGACCATCCGCCCGTACGTGCAGAACTTCCACTCCTCGCAGTACGTGGGTTCGCTGGCCAACGGCGGCACCTGCCTGGTGGTGGGCTGGTCGGGCGACATCATCCAGGCCCGCGACCGCGCGGCCGAAGCGGCCAACGGCGTGACCGTGGCCTATTCGATACCGAAGGAAGGCGCGCCGCAGTGGTTCGACATGTTGGCCATTCCCAAGGATGCCAAGCACCCGGAAGCGGCCTACGCCTTCATCAACTACCTGCTGGACCCGAAGGTCGCCGCGGCCAACACCAACTTCATCCACTACGCCAATCCGGTGAGCGCGGCCACGCCGCTGGTGGACGAAGCGATCCGCAACGACCCGACCATCTACCCGCCGGCCGACGTGGCCGCGAAGATGTTCACCTACTCGATCAACCCGCCGGAAGTGGACAAGCTCTACACCCGGTTCTGGACCGAGGTGAAGACGGGTCGCTGAGGCGACGGGTCTGAAGGATGGATGGAAGGGCCGCCGGTCAGAATCGGCGGCCCTTTTTCATTGGGAGCAGCGCCGGCGTGCCCAGATGCGAGGCGGGAGGATTCTGGTCGACGGGGAGTCCGTGAAGGTCCGGGTGCCGTGTTCGGACGACTGTTGAAATCCGCGGAGTTGGATGTCGTACGTGGCTTCCTGATCCAGCGCATAGTTGGCGGAGATGTTGACGTCGACAGCAACCTCCTCGCCTGGCTTCAGTGCCACGGCCTCATTCCGTACCTCCGGCACCAGGTTGACCACGTTTCCCGTGTACCTCGCCGCGTTGCCAGAGGTCGAGACCACCTGGAAATAGTCGCTCCACAGTTTTCCGTCAGGCATCGCGCTGGGAATGTCTGCTTCGCGGATCGTGGCTGTCTGTGCGCCTGTGTTGACGTACCGCACCGTCACCACAACGCTGTCGCTGGGTGGCGCGCAGCGTTGCTTGATGGATGCGGCGACTCTCGCTTCGGTAGAAGAAACACATAGCAGGAGGGCAGCCACCATCCATGGCCTTTGGACCCTCACGATTCCATCCGTTCGATGCACGAATTGACCATCGCCGAAGGATACCGTAGCTGCGCGAGAATGCTCGGCAAGAGCGCTTCCGCATCCCGCCCACCATTGCACAGGAAGTTCGAGCTTGGTCGCTGCAGGTTGTACATGCCGATGAAGAACAGGCCCGGCTGCGGGGAGACGCCGTAAGCGCCCAGCGGGTAGCCGTTCGGATCGAGCACGCCCGGTACTTCGAGCCATGGCCACTGTGCGTCGAAACCGGTGGCCGCCACGATGGCGCCGATGCCGGCTGCGTCCAGCCGGATGCAGCGCGGTGAGGCGTCCGGCTCCCAGTCCAGATAGACCTCCTCGGGCAGGTAGCGCGCGTCGTCAGTGGGGATCTCTGTGGCTGTCGTGTAGTGCGCATCGGCCATGTCGTTGAGGTGCTTGTATTCGGCGCGGGTGCCGGCCACCGCTGCGCGGATCTGCGGGCGCGCGTCGCGAAAATGCGCGATGTGGCCTTCCAGATGCTTCAGCCTGCCGAGCAGCACGATGCCGTCGCGGTGCATCGACAGCAGGCTGATCGAACTGCCCATGCCCAGCGCGCCGGTACCCGATACCAAGGGGAACTCCGCCGTTCGCGCCTTCTGCAGGGCGCCCGGCAGCCCCGCGATCACGTCCGGGCGTTCGCTCACATGCCGGTGCAGCAGCCCCTGCATGTCCCACCAGTGCATCGAGTCCCTGCCGCGCACCCGGCGGATGTGCGAGAAGCGGTCGGCCATGGACCAATACACCTCGCGCCCGGCAGTGCGCAGGTCCTGGGCGATCTGCGCGCCGGACTGGCCACCGCCGATTACAAGCACTGCACCGGGGCCGAGCTGCTCGGGTCGACGGTAGTCGCTGGAGTGGACGACCTCCAGCTCGGGGGCAGGGGAGAAGAACGCCCGTGGCCAGCGCGGGCGACGGTATTCCCCGCTGGCCACCACCACGCAGCGTGCTTCCAGCGTCCCTTCGCTGGTGATGACGCGGTAGCCATCGCCTGCCGCAAAGACCCGATGCACGACGCATCCCTCGACGACGGGCAGCTGCCGTCGACGCGCATAGCCGGTCAGCATCTCGATGACGTCGGGCGCGGTGGCGAAACCCGTTGGATCCATGCCGTCGTACTGATAGCCGGGCAGGGCGGTCAGGAAGTTGGGCGTATTGAGACGGAATGAGTCCCACCGCCGCGTCCAGCTGGAGCCGATGGTTTCTGCTTCCAGAACCTGGTGACTCACGCCTGCCTCTACGAGCAAGGCGCTGAGAGACAGGCCGGAGTGTCCGGCTCCAATGATTGCGACATCAAGGTGTGACTTGAGGGAGCGCTGTTCACTTTCCGAGGTCCGCTTGAGCCGGTCACTGGTGTACATGCGTATCTCCTTTTGGTGCGCGTTCGCCATTCTGGAGATAACGCCTTGAAGGAGTTGCATCGTCAACGCAGGATCGTACGGATTGTGATCCGATGCTTGACTCAGCTGATCTGCATTTCCAAACCTGTGCGGGCCATCAAGGATCTGCACACGCGCCCGCCTGGGCTAGCCGGGAACGTCAGAGTAGGGAGCGTTTTCGGCCGTGAAAGCCCGTGAGCCATGCCTTAGGCTGTCAAGCAAGGCGTGTGCAGCAATGTGCAAAGCGCAGGTTGCTTGCTGAGCGAGGGCTCTGCGTTGGGCAACCCTGCAGAGATTCTACCCCGACGATGTGTCGGGGTACGTGCAGCGCTTGCACCGTTACGGGTGCCTTGAATGAAGCCTCACTCTTCACTGGAATAATTGTCAGCGAAGTACTCGAAGTTGTAGGCGTTGTCCGCCGCCAGGTCGCGCTCATTCCCTGCTACCCAACGCGCATCTTCGGGAGAGCTGAATTTGCCGTCGAGATCAGAGACTCCCTTGGACAGAAAGTCATCGAAATGTGTGACTTCATGGTAGATCGTGACCGCCTGTGAGCCAGTCTGGATGTTGGGTCCGACCGGGAGTTTGAAGAACGCAGGGCAGTAGTTGATGACGTGGGCGGAGTTGGGGTCAACCCAAGCGGTAGTGCCGTCCTTTTCGTCTTCGTCCGAACAGCTGCAAGTGGCGGGTGACAGCATTCCATATCGGTCAGCTGCAGCATTGACGACGTCCCTGATTCTCTTATTCACAGGATTTGGGGCATCTGGATCACCATGACTACCGAACCAGCTGCTGTATCGGGGGGTCTGGTTGAAGCGAGTTACAACGTTTCCATCGATAACCTCCGTCCTGTAGAGCGAAGCCAGGTAAGACTTTGCGGCCCGGGCGAGATCGGAGGATGGTCCCATGGCCCCCGTAATCGCGTTCAGTTGATCTGGCGTGCAGGCCTTTTCTGTGTTGGCACTGGCAACTCGTTCCGGCGGGAAATGCGGCTTGATGCTACTGGGGACCGTGATCCTGATGGTTGGAGGTGTCGTGAATACTGCCCGGGTGCAGTGTTGTCGATCACGAGAAGCTGCACACTCTTCAGATTGCTGGACTGAACTTTGGCGGTACTCCGTTGGCGAGACGTCATAGCTCATGCCCGCTTTCAGTTCGTAGTTTGCATGGAGGTTGATGGTCCTGGTCATGAACTCACCTGGCGCAAGTGTCTGAGTTCGACTCAAAGCCTCTCTGGTCATCCCCATGTGGTAGCCCAAGTACCTCGGCCGCGAACCGTCGATTCCCACTACATTGAGCGCGTTGCTTCTGAGTTTCTCGTCTTTTCCCGTGCGCGGCACATCGATCAGGCGGAGTGCGACAGGTTCAGATCCTTTGTTTACGTATGTGACGAGCAGTGCCACGGTGGACGGATTCGCCGACTTGGCTTGCTCTACGGTCGCTACTACTTGCGCTCCGGCAATTGACGGCTGGCATGCAAATCCGAGTGCACACAACGTTGCGAAAATGGCTTTTGTTGACATCTATGTCGGGACCATTGAGGGTGAGGTGGAAGCATTTCACACCAGATTCGTGCATCAACAAAGCAAGCGCCTGCTTTGTGATGAAGGATAGAGTTTTGGATTGGTCAGGGCTTGGATCTGTGAAGTGTTACGCATATCTGCGTGGCAGAGGATTTTCCGGGCCTAGCAAATTCCCTTGCCCTGAAGGTATATCGGTCTCGTGCGCTCAACGCTAACGGTATGTCGGGGACCAACTGGCTGGTCCTCGACGGCTTGACCCGCCTGGCCTGAGGGCTGAAGGGACCTTTAAGCCCGTTCACCCTGCCTCTGCACCTTTATTATTAGTGTCTTGGGGGACTCAGCTTCTTCCCGGCCAGCCCCAACCGCCACGATCCGGTATCGCTGCTGTCGCCAACGGTCGCTAAAATGGGCCGTCCCCCCGTCCTGATGCCGCTCCTGGAGCCGCTGCCCATGCCATTTGAAGCCAAGCCGGAAGGCGAGGTCGTCCCGGTCCTGGAGCCGGGCTATCTGTCCATCCGCGCGCTGCGCAAGGAGTTCGACGGCTTCGTCGCGCTCGACGACGTCAGCCTGGACGTGCGCAAGGGTGAGATCTTCGCCCTGCTGGGCGGCTCGGGCAGCGGCAAATCGACCCTGCTGCGCTGCCTGGGTGGTTTTGAGACCCCCACCGCCGGCACCATCGACCTGGACGGCCAGCGCATCAATGCGCTGCCCCCCTACCAGCGCCCGATCAACATGATGTTCCAGTCCTATGCGCTTTTCCCGCACATGAGCGTGGAGCAGAACATCGCCTTCGGCCTGAAGCAGGACGGCCTGGCCCGCGACGCGATCCGCCGCCGGGTCGGCGAGATGCTGGAGCTGGTGCAGCTGGAGAAGCTGGCCAAGCGCAAGCCGCACCAGCTGTCGGGCGGCCAGCAGCAGCGCGTGGCGCTGGCGCGGTCGCTGGCCAAGGGGCCCAAGCTGCTGCTGCTGGACGAGCCGATGGGCGCGCTGGACAAGAAGCTGCGCTCGCAGATGCAGCTGGAGCTGGTCAACATCATCGAAACCTCGGGCGTGACCTGCGTGATGGTCACCCACGACCAGGAAGAGGCGATGACCATGGCTACCCGCATCGCGGTCATGGATGCCGGCTGGATCCAGCAGGTCGGCAAGCCGGACGAAATCTACGAGCAGCCGGCCAACCGCTTCGTGGCCGGCTTCATCGGCTCGGTCAACCTGTTCGATGGGGTGATCGACGAGGACCTGCCCGAGTACGTCACCGTGCGCACGCCGCTGTTCCCGGCGCCCATCTACGTGGCCCACGGCATTACCGGCTACGAAGGCCAGCCGGTGGCGTTCGCGCTGCGCCCGGAGAAGGTGATGATCGGCAAGGACGAGCCGGCCGGGGATACCAACAAGGCACAGGGCGTGATCGAGGAGATCGCCTACTTCGGCAGCCATTCGGTGTACCACGTGCGCCTGCCCAGCGGGGCCAAGGTGCTGTCCAACTTCGCCAACTCCCAGCGCTGGGCCAGCGATGGCCTGACCTGGGGCGACAGCGTCTGGGTGCACTGGCGCGACAACGACGGCGTGGTGCTCACCGCATGAACGCCACCGGCTGGAAGCGCTGGCTCCCCGGCACGCGCAGCGGCGTGATCGCCGCGCCCTACCTGTGGCTGCTGCTGTTCTTCGCGGTGCCGTTCGTGATCATCCTCATGATCTCGTTCTCGCGCACCCAGGTCGGCTCGCCGCCGTATACCTGGCTGCTGGAGTACGTGGACGGTGCGTTCTCGCTCAAGCTCAACCTGGGCAACTACGCGGCCATGGTCAAGGACAGCCAGTACGTGCTGGCCTATCTGAGCTCGATCAGGATCGCGGTGATCGCCACGCTGTTCACGCTGCTGATCGGGTACCCGATGGCGTATGTGATTTCGCGGATGCGTCCTGCTGCGCGCAACGTGGCGATGATGCTGGTGGTGCTGCCGTCGTGGACCTCGTTCCTGATCCGGGTGTACGCCTGGATCGGCATCCTCGACCGCAACGGCCTGCTCAACCAGCTGCTGCTGAAAATCGGGGTGATCGATGCACCGCTGCAGATCCTGTACACCCCGACCGCTGCCTACATCGGCATCGTGTACTGCTACCTGCCGTTCATGGTGCTGCCGCTGTATGCAAACCTGGTGAAGCTCGACAACCGCCTGCTTGAAGCGGCCTACGATCTCGGTGCCAAGCCGTGGCAGGCGTTCCTGCGCATCACGCTGCCGTTGTCGCGCACCGGGATCATCGCCGGCTGCATGCTGGTGATGATTCCGGCGGTGGGCGAATTCGTGATCCCGGAAATGCTGGGCGGGCCGGACACGCTGATGATCGGGCGGGTGCTGTGGGGCGAGTTCTTCAACAACCGCGACTGGCCGACTGCCTCGGCGGTGGCGATCGTGATGCTGGCCCTGCTGCTGGTGCCGATCCTGCTGTTCAACCGGGTGCAGCAGCGCGAGCTGGAAGGGAAGCTGACATGAGCATGGTGCGCCGCAGCCGCTGGCTGGGCTGGACGGTCCTGGGCCTGGGCTTTGCCTTCCTGTACCTGCCGATCCTGCTGCTGATGATCTATTCGTTCAATGCGTCCAAGCTGGCCACGGTGTGGTCGGGCTTCTCCACGCGCTGGTACGGCGAGCTGTTCAACAACCGGCAGATCCTGGATGCGCTGTGGATCAGCCTGAAGGTGGCGTTCTGGACCGCCAGCGCGGCCACCGTGCTCGGCACGATGGCGGCGATGGTGATGACCCGTTTCAAGCGCTTCCCGGGCAAGACCGTGTTCGGCGCGTTGATCACCGCGCCGCTGGTGATGCCCGAGGTGATCCTGGGCTTCTCACTGATGACGCTGCTGGTGGCGATGGGCGGCATTCCCGGCTTCCCCAGCCGCGGGGTGGGCAGCATCTGGATCGCGCATGTCACCTTCACGCTGTCCTTCGTGACGGTGATTGTCTCCTCGCGCCTGCAGGAGCTGGACCGTTCGCTGGAAGAGGCGGCGATGGACCTGGGCGCGAGCCGGCTGAAGGTGTTCTTCCAGATCACCCTGCCCATCATCGCCCCGGCGCTGGTGGCCGGCTGGTTGCTGGCCTTCACCCTGTCGCTGGATGACGTGGTGATTGCCAGTTTCGTGGCCGGGCCGAATTCGACCACGCTGCCGATGAAGGTATTCGCCTCGGTGCGGATGGGCATCAAGCCGGAGATCAACGCGCTGGCCACGCTGATGGTGCTGGCGGTCTCGATCGCGGCGGTGGCCGGGTGGTTCATCACCGCGCGCAGCGAGAAGCGCCGGCAGCGCGACGTGCAGATGGCGCTCCAAGACCGGTAGTGCCGGGCTCTGCCCGGCAACGCCCGAAAACACCCGGCTCACAGGGCCGGGCGCAGAATGGGTGCCTGTCTTTCGGAGCACCGCGATGACCGTCGAAATCGTCAACCCCGCCACGGGCCTTGTGACTTACCGCCATGAGCTGCTGGACGCCGCCGGGATCGAGCAGCGGCTGGCCGCTGCCGCCGCGGCCTTCCCGCTGTGGTCGGCCCGCTCGCTGCAGGAGCGCGGCGCGATCCTGCGCGCCATCGCCGCCCAGCTGCGCGCACGCAAGGACGACATCCAGCAGGCGATGACCAACGAGATGGGCAAGCTCAAGGGCGAGGCGCTGGCCGAGGTGGAAAAGTGCGCGCAGGCCTGTGAGTACTACGCCGACCATGCCGCCGATTACCTCAAGCCCCAGCTGATCGACACCGAAGCCCAGCGCAGCTACGTGCGCTATGAACCGATCGGCTGCGTGTTCGCGGTGATGCCGTGGAACTTCCCGATCTGGCAGGTGTTCCGCTTCCTGGCGCCGGCGTTCATGGCCGGCAACGTGGCCCTGCTCAAGCATGCCAGCAACGTGCCGCAGTGCGCCGACCTGATCCTGGCGGTGTGCCGCGACGGCGGGTTGCCGGAGGGCGTGTTCGATGTGCTGCACATCGACAACGACCAGGCGGCCGAGGTGCTGCGCGACAAGCGGGTCAAGGCGGTCACCCTGACCGGCAGCGAGCGGGCAGGGCGCTCGATCGCGGCCAACGCCGGAGACCAGCTCAAGAAGTGCGTGATGGAGCTGGGTGGCAGCGATGCGTTCGTGGTGCTGGACGATGCGGACCTGGACAAGACCGTGGCCGCAGCGGTGAAGTCACGTTTCGACAACAGCGGGCAGACCTGCATCGCAGCCAAGCGCTTCATCGTGGTCGACGCGATTGCCGACGCGTTCGTGGAGAAGTTCGTGGCGGCGGCCGGAGCGCGCGTGTACGGCGATCCGCAGGACGAGAAGACCACGCTGGCGCCGATGGCCCGTGCGGACCTGCGCGATGAGCTGCACAAGCAGGTGCAGGCTAGCGTGGGCAAGGGCGCGAAGGTCCTGCTGGGCGGCGAGCCGCTGGCCGGTACCCATGCGGGCTATCCGGCTACCATTCTGGACAACGTGGTGCCCGGCATGCCGGCCTACGACGAGGAACTGTTCGGGCCGGTGGCGGCGATCCTGCGCGTGCGCGACGATGCCGAGGCGCTGCGCGTGGCCAACGACACCACGTTTGGGCTCGGCGGCAGCGTGTGGAGCGGCGATCCGGTGCGTGGTGAAGGCATCGCCAAGCGGCTTGAATGCGGCGCGGCGTTCGTCAACGCGATCGTCAAAAGCGATGTTCGGTTGCCGTTCGGTGGCAGCAAGCGCTCGGGGTTCGGTCGCGAACTGGCCGACCACGGCATCCACGAGTTCATGAACATCAAGACGGTTTACGTCGCCTGATACAGCGTGACCACCAACGGTGGTCACCTACCGGCGGGGACACCCACCGTGGTCACCTACCGGCGGGGACACCACGGTGGTCACCTATCGGCGGGGACACGACGGTGGTCACGTACCGCGGTAGGTATCGACCGTTGGTCGATACGCGCTTACAGCCACCGTACCCGCTTGAACAGGCGATACAGACCCACGCAGATTGCGCCGACCCCGATGATCATCGCGGGGTAGGCCCACGGTTTGTCCAGTTCGGGCATGTGGGTGAAGTTCATGCCGTACCAGCTGGTGATCAGCGTGGGGGCGGCCAGCAGGGCCGCCCAGGCACCCAGGCGCTTGACTGTCTCGCCCTGGGCCAGGGTGACCAGCGACAGGTTCACGCTCAGCGCGGTACCCAGCATCTCGCGCAGGGTGTCGATCACATCGCTGATGCGCACTGCGTGGTCGTGCACGTCACGGATGTACAGCTTCACTTCATCGGGAATCAGTTCGCCGGGGTACCGGCGCAGCTGCGCCAGCACGTCCTGCAGCGGCGCCACCGCCATCCGCATCTTGTTGAGTTCGCGCTTGAGCTCGTACAGGCGCACCACGGTGCTGCGCTGGTAGCTGTCGGCGAAGATGTCCTTCTCCAGCGAATCCAGGGTGTCGCGGAAGTCGGTGGTGATCGGCAGGTAGTTGTCGACCACGAAGTCCAGTACGCCATACAGGCAGTAGGACGCACCCATGGTCAGCAGTTGCGGCTCGCGTTCCACCCTCGCGCGCACCGGCGCGTAGGAAAGCGAGGCACCGTGGCGCACCGTGACCAGGAAACGCGGGCCGAGGAACGCATGGGTTTCCCCATACTCGATCCGGTCGTGCACCCGCTGTGCCGTGGTGACCACCACGAACAGGCTGTTGCCGTACGCTTCCACCTTGGGCCGCTGGTGTGCGTTTCGCGCATCGTCGATGGCCAGGTCGTGCAGGCAGAACTCTTCCTGCAGTTTCAACAGGACCGAATCGGCAGGGTCGTACAGCCCCACCCAGACGAACCCGTTGTTGCTGGCGATCACGTCGCTGATCGCATCCAGCGCGATGTCGTGCCGCTTGCCCTGGTCGTCATAGTGCACGCAGTTGATGACGCAGGTTGGATTGGCGGTGGTTTCCATGGACGACATCCTGCTTCAGCGGCCTGTGACAGGCAGGTCACGACGGCCCAGCACCCACGCCAGCGCCGCGTGCAGTGGCAGCAGCAGCACGATCCACTGCAGGTTCACCTGCGCCTGCAGGGTCAGCCAGTGCAGCACCAGGCCCAGCAGCGACAGCATGGCAACCGCCCACAGCATCCAGCGGAACCACGCCCCGGGTGCGCGCCCGCGCACAAGGGTCACCGCGCCCGGCACCAGCAGCAGGCACAGCGGCGAAAGCTGCAGCAGGTTGCGATTGGCCCAGGCGGCGTGGTGCGCGCTGAAACCCCACAGGTAAGCCAGCAGGATGCCGGCGATACCGCAGAACACCCACAGCGGCAGTGCCAACCCAGCCAGCAGGCGCCGGCGGCGCTGCAGGGCCAGCACGCCGGCCGCCAGCACCAGCCCGCACAGCAGCCATGGCCACCAGCGGCGCGCGAATTCAGCAGGCTCCGGCGCGATCCGGTGCGGCAGCAGTTCCTGCTCGGCCTTCACCAGTGGGCGACCGTCGCTGTTGCGCACTTCGCGCAGGGCATCGGCCAGGCGCATCGGCACGAAGGCTTCCTGCCACCGTGACAACGGCTTGTCGGCATACGGGCCCAGCCCGATGTCGAAGCCCAGCCACATCCAGGGGGCTGGCGAAGCCAGACGCACGGATTCGCTGCGGTAGGTATTGCCGCGCGAGCGCCCGGACAGCTGAGAGTGCAGCCCGCCGCCCAAGGCACCATCGATTGCATCGCGGACCATGGTGGCGCAGTTGGCGGTGTAGTAATCGTAGCGGTAGCGCGCGTTTTCCGGCTTGGCGCGCTCGGCCAGCGAGGCGGCCAGGGCGCGGGCCTGTGCCGGGTCCAGGTCCAGCCACTGCAGGTTGGCGCCGCGGCCACTGTCACGGTAATAGGTGAGGTCCTGGTCCAGTGGCAGCGCCACCAGGTAATACATCATTTCGCCGCGCAGGAAACGGCCGACGAAGTCGGGTTCGCTGGGGTCGAAATAGCCGAAGTTGTACGAGGTGGCCTCGCCGGTCACCGGGTCCGCGACCACGATCGCATCGTGGCCGAAGCGCTCGAAGAAGATGCTGCCCGGCTGCATGGTCACGATGCCGATGCGGGGCGGGGGTGCTTCTGCGGGCGACGCGACGGCGCGGGCCGTCGCGGGTTCAGCCGCTGCCTGTGCCAGCGCGGCCTGCGGCAGGCTGGGCACACTGGCCAGGAACAGGAGGAACAACAGGCGGCACAACGGCCACCGCGTCAGCAGGGGCCGCATGGCGTGGGTCAATCCTCGATGATGGCGTCGGGCGGCAGCACGGTCACGTGGAACGCCTGCACGCGGCGGGCATCGGCGCGCGCCACCCGGAACACGAAGCGGTCCAGGGTCAGCTCGTCGCCGGTTTCGGGCAGGTGCCCGATCGCCTCGGTGACCAGGCCACCGATGGTGTCGTAGTCGTCGTCGGGGAACGTGGCGCCGAAACGCTCGTTGAAATCCTCGATCGGGGTCAGCGCGTCGACCACGTACTGTCCGTCGGCCTGGATCGCGATCTGCGCGGTATGGTCTTCAGCCTCGTCGTGCTCGTCGTCGATCTCGCCGACGATCTGCTCCAGCACGTCTTCGATGGTGACCAGCCCGGCAACGCCACCGTACTCGTCCACCACGATCGCCATGTGGTTGCGTGACAGCCGGAACTCCTTGAGCAGCACGTTGAGCTTCTTGGCTTCGGGGATCAGCACCGCCGGGCGCAGCAGCTCGCGGACGTTGGCCGGCCCGTTGTCGGCGACCACGCCGCGCAGCAGGTCCTTGGCCAGCAACACGCCCAGGATGTCGTCCTTGTTGTCACCGTGCACCGGGAAGCGCGAATGGCCGGATTCCACGACCTGCTTCATCAGTTCAAGGAAGGGAGCTTCCACCGGCAGCGAGACCATCTGCGAACGCGAGATCATCACGTCGCCCACGGTGAGCTCGGCCACCGAGATCGCGCCCTCCATCATGCGCAGCGTGTCGGCGGCGATCAGGCCGTCTTCGTGCGCGGAGTGCAGTACCGCCACCAGCTCGTCGCGGGTGTGGGGTTCGCCGGAGAAGGCAGAGGTCAGGCGTTCAAGCCAGCTGCGCTTCTTCTCATTTTGCTCCGGAACGGAGCCACTACTGTCGTCTTCAGACATCTCTGCAAAAAAGGCACCCGGCGAGCCGGGCGTTGGTGCCAGTCTAGCAGGATGCGGGCCGCTGTCAGTGCCCGTCCGCCGGGGTTTTCGCGGACGGGGGCAGGGCGCCGGCCGGCGGCGCCGGGGTGTCGGCCGGGGCCTCCTCCTCGGCGGGCAGGTCCAGGCTGTAGGTGCAGCCGGCCAAGGTCTTGCCCGGGTGGGTCTTGACCGTGGACAGGCTCAGGATGATCGATTCGATCATCGGCTCGCCGGTGCGCGGATCGGTCACGTCCTGGCTGACCACTTCACGGCCGGCCATGAACTTGTCCGGGTTGTCCACCCCGTCTTCCAGCGCCAGGGTTCTGGCCATCGGGCGGGGATCGGCCACGTCGAGGATCGCCATGATGCTGGCCCCGGACACCGCCACGTATTCGGTGCGCACGCCGAACACCGTCAACGGCGCAGCCAGGCGGTACTCACTCATGAACGGGTTGTTCTGCGGCAGCGGCTGCATGCCGTTGGCCACCGCCTTGAGCGGGTCGGCCACGACCGGGGCGACCGCGTCATAGTCAGCCACGCGCTGGCGGCACTCGATCAGCGCGGCCAGGTCCAGCGGCGCGGCGGCCGGGGCGGCGGCCAGGGCCGGGGTGGAGAACAGGGCCAGCAGGCACAGGCAGGCGGGGCGCGCGAAGGTCATGCAGGAAACGTCCGTCAGGGGCGGCGGCTCAGCGCTCGCCGGCGTAGGGGTCGGCGATGCCGAGGTCGGCCAGGATCTCGCGCTCCAGCTGTTCCATGGCCTCGGCTTCCTTGTCGTCCTCGTGGTCCCAGCCCAGCAGGTGCAGCACCCCGTGCACGGTCAGGTGCGCGTAGTGTGCATTGAGCGCCTTGGCCTGTTCCATCGCTTCGGCGGCCACCACCGGCGCGCAGATCACCAGGTCGCCCAGCAGGGGGAACTTGACCCCCTTTGGCAGGCCCTCCGGCAGCTCGGCGGGGAAGCTGAGTACGTTGGTGGCGTAGTCCTTGCCGCGGTAGTGCCGGTTCAGCGACTGGCCTTCCTTCGCATCGACCACGCGGATGGCCAGGTCGGCCTCGCGGATGCGGCCGTTGAGCGCGGCGGCCACCCATTTGCGGAAACTCACCGCCGAGGGCAACCCGGCACGGGGCAGCGCGTAGCTGACGGCGACATCGAGTCGAATGGGGCCTTTGGTCATGGCAGTTCCGGAACGTCTGGTCAATCAGGAAACGACAGTATCGCGCGTGTAGCGCCGCACCGCGACGGCCGCGCTCATTCGGCACCCGGCTTGACCTGCTGCAGGTCGCGGCGGTCGTAAGCGCTGACGATGCGCGCCACCAGCGGGTGGCGCACCACATCGCGGGCCTCGAAGAAGGTGAAGCTCACTCCGTCCACGTCGCGCAGCACTTCGATGGCGTCGCGCAGGCCGGACTTCACGTGCTTGGGCAGGTCGGTCTGGGTGAGGTCGCCGGTGACCACGGCGGTGGAGCCGAAGCCCAGCCGGGTCAGGAACATCTTCATCTGTTCGACGGTGGTGTTCTGCGCTTCGTCCAGGATCACGTACGCATCGTTGAGGGTGCGCCCGCGCATGTAGGCCAGCGGCGCGATCTCGATGACGTTCTTTTCCAGCAGCTTGATCACCTTTTCCACGCCCAGCATTTCATACAGCGCGTCATACAGGGGGCGCAGGTAGGGATCGACCTTCTGGCTGAGGTCACCCGGCAGGAAGCCGAGCTTCTCGCCGGCTTCCACCGCCGGGCGCACCAGGATCAGGCGCTGGACGCGGGATTCGTTCAAGGCATCCACCGCGCTGGCTACGGCCAGGAACGTCTTGCCGGTACCGGCGGGGCCGATGCCGAAGTTGATGTCGTGGGTGGTGATCTGGTGCAGGTAGCGCGCCTGGTTGGCGCCACGGCCGCGCACGGTGCCGCGCTTGACCTTGATGGTGACTTCCTGCGCTTCGTAGCTGCGCTCTACCATGTGCTCCACGTTGGCCTGGTTCAGGCGCAGGTGGATGGCGTGGCTGTCGAAGGGCGTCTCGGCCGCCTCCAGGTACAGCGCCTCGATAAGCGCCTGTGCTTCCTCGGCCACGGCCTTCGGGCCGGTCACCCGGAAGACGTGGCCGCGGTTGGCGATTTCCACGCCGAGCTTGAGTTCGATCTGGCGCAGGTGCTCGTCGAAGGGGCCGGCCAGGTTGGCCAGGCGTTCATTGTCTTCCGGGGCCAGGGTGAAGTCGCGGTGTGCCAGTGCGGTCATTGCGTCGGTCGGCTGCGGTCGCCAGGACCGTGCCGCAAGTTGGGAATAGGAAGGACAGGGTAGCGCGGGCGCGGGGGCCTCGCCACAGCAGCGGGGTTCTCCACAGCGGCTGTGCAGCAGCAGTGCAGCAACCTGTGGATAGTTGCTGACGGCCCTACTGCCGCAATGCTGTCGCCTGCGTGGTCAAAAAAGCGACATCTACCTCGGGGTTTTCCACACCGCTTGTGGGCGGTTGCGCGGGAAAGGTGTGGATAAGCGGCGTTACCCCCTGCGGCGCAATGGCTGCGGAGGGGTGATCATTTCATGACCAGTGCGTGTGCGCGGCATCGTGCTGCTTGGCGCGCGCTGGCGGGAGCGGTGGACGAAGGTGCTGGCTGCGGGCCTTCATCGGTTCCGCAAGCGCCTGGATCAGCGCGGATGCCGACCAGCGGTCGGCACCTGCCCGGGAGGTACCGACCGTCGGCCGGTACGTGGCCTCACGCGATGACCAACCGCCCACGCAGTGAATTGCTGTACGCCTCGGTGATCTCCACATCCACCAGCTGGCCGACCAATCGCGCCTGCCCCGGGAAGTTCACCGACCGCATGTTCTCGGTCTTGCCGGTCAGCTCGTTCGGGTCGCGGCGCGACGGACCTTCCACCAGCACCGTCTGCACCGTGCCCACCATGGCATGGGAAATCGCGGCCGCCTGCTCGTTGATCCGGGCCTGCAGGCGCGACAGCCGCGCGTGCTTCTCCGCGTCGCTGATGGTGTCTTCCAGGTCGGCAGCGGGCGTGCCTGGCCGCCGCGAATAGATGAAGGAGAAGCTGTGGTCGAAACCGACGTCCTCGATCAACTTCATGGTCTTCTCGAAATCCGCGTCGGTTTCTCCGGGGAAGCCGACAATGAAGTCCGAGCTGATTGAGATGTCCGGGCGAACCGCACGCAGCTTGCGGATCTTGGCCTTGAATTCGAGCGCGGTGTAGCCGCGCTTCATCGCCGACAGCACGCGGTCGCTGCCGGCCTGCACCGGCAGGTGCAGGAAGTTGGCCAACTGCGGCACGTCGCGGTAGGCGTCCACCAGCGAATCGCTGAACTCCAGCGGATGCGAGGTGGTGAAGCGGATCCGGTCCACCCCGTCGATCTCGGCGATGGTGCGGATCAGCAGGCCCAGGTCGGCGATTTCGCCTTCGCCATACGGCCCGCGGTATGCGTTCACGTTCTGGCCCAGCAGGTTGATCTCGCGCACGCCCTGTGCGGCCAGCTGCGCCACCTCCACCACCACGTCTTCGAACGGGCGGCTGACCTCGGTGCCACGGGTATAGGGCACCACGCAGAACGAGCAGTACTTGGAGCAGCCTTCCATGATCGACACGAACGCCGAACCGCCTTCGGCTCGCGGCTCCGGCAGGCGGTCGAACTTCTCGATCTCGGGGAAGCTGATGTCTACCTGAGACTTGCCCGATTCGCGTCGCTGGCGGATCAGCTCCGGCAGGCGGTGCAGGGTCTGCGGGCCGAACACCAGGTCCACGTGCGGGGCGCGCTTGATGATTGCTTCGCCTTCCTGCGATGCCACGCAGCCGCCTACCCCGATGATCACGCCACGGCCGTTGTTTTTCAGTGCCTTCCAGTAGCCCAGCTGGCTGAATACTTTTTCCTGCGCCTTCTCGCGGATCGAGCAGGTGTTCATCAGCAGCACGTCGGCTTCGGCCGGATCGTCGGTCAGCTCCAGCCCCTCTTCGGCAGCAAGCACGTCGGCCATCTTGGTCGAGTCGTACTCGTTCATCTGGCAACCGTGGGTCTTGATGTACAGCTTGCCGCGCACGGGGCCGTTCACCTGCGGCCGGGAACCGGGCAGGGGCAGCAGGTCGGGGCGGGGTGAATCGAGGGCAGGCACGGCGGTGCCGACCACGGTCGGCAGGGTCGAAGCTGGCGTCCCGGTCATGGCGCTTATTCCAGTCGGGTGGGCGGGCAGGCAGCCGGTAGGGCTGCCGGGTAGCCTGCCATTGTACCCCGGGCCGGCCACCAGCCACGCCGGACGTGGCGCTGTCCGGGCCAGGATGGACGCAGCCCTGCGCCCGGGCGGCTGCCCCCTCGGCGGCGTGAATCCGTGACGCAGTCCCTGATGCGCTGGTTATCTCCGCGTCAAAGGGTTGGCAACGGCGCGCGAAACGGAGACACTCCGCCCCATGAAGGGGATCTTGGGGATCGCTGCGCTGGCCTTGGCTGCGCTGACCGCTGTGCCGGCCAGTGCGGGCACCCTGTACAAGTGTGTTGGCGCAGACGGCATTCCCAGCTATGTCAGCAAGCGCGTTGCCGGCACCCCGTGCAGCGTGGTCAGCAGCTACCGTCCGGACCGCAGCGCCCCGCGCCGCTACGTTCCGCCGGCTCCGGCCCCCGCACCAGCCCCTGCGGTCGTGGCGACGGCCGCGCCGTCGCCTGTGTCCGTCCAGGACGGGGCAACGTCCGGTACGGCGCTGGTCCCGGCCGCAGCGCCGGCCCAGGCCGCCACTGTACTCACCGCCGCCCCTGCACCGTCTGCACGCTCCGGCAAGGCCCAGCGCGTGGTCAACGGGCAGGTCTACTCCTATATGAAGGATGGCGTGCGCCATTACACCAGCCGCCGGCCCGCGCAGGTGGCCAGCCTGGGCCCGGTCCGCACCATCCACTACAGCTTCATCGAGCGCTGCTACGCCTGCGGCGCCAATCCGGGCGTGAACTTCGGTTCGATCCGCCTCAACACCACCGCGTTCCAGACGGAGATCGCGGCGGCCGCGCGCGAGTTCGGGGTGGAAGAAGCGGTCGTCCGCGCCATCATCCACGCCGAATCGGCCTACAACCCGACCGCGCTCAGTCGCGCCGGCGCACAGGGCCTGATGCAGCTGATGCCGCCTACCGCGCGCCGCTTCGGCGTCACTGATTCATATGATGCGGCGCAGAACATCCGCGGCGGCGTGCAGTATCTGTCGTGGCTGCTCAAGCGTTTCAACGGCAACCTCACCCTGGCCGCTGCCGGCTACAACGCAGGCGAGGGTGCGGTGGATCGTCATGGTGGCGTGCCGCCGTACAGCGAGACCCAGTACTACGTGAAGCGCGTGGCCCTGCTGGCCGATCGCTACCGCGGCGCCACCGCGTCGACGCAGTAATCCCTGCATCGCGTTCGACCCCATTGCGCAGGCTGGCCAACGGCCGGCGCTACCGGTGTCGACGATGTCGTGGCAGCGCCGACCGTTGGCCGGCGCGCGTGGTGTCGGTGCCATTGTGTCGCCGAGTCAGGTTCCGCTATAGTCGATCACGATTCATTGTGGACTGGCCCCCACCGGTCTGCTGGCAGCCTCAAGCTACCTAATCAATATCGGAGTGCCGGATGGCCAACGATGGGGTAAACGATCCAGTCAACACTGGACGTCGACGATTTCTTTCAGCAACCACCGCAGTGGTGGGAGCAGTCGGCGTCGGTTTCGCCGCAGTTCCGTTCATCAAGTCATGGAATCCCAGCGCCCGCGCCAAACTGGCCGGTGCACCGGTATCTGCCGACATCAGCGCCCTGCAGGAAGGCCAGCGACTGGTCATGGAGTGGCGTGGGCAGCCGATCTGGATCGTCAAGCGTTCCAAGGCCATCCTCGACGCCCTGCATGGGCTCGATGGTCGACTGAGGGATCCGGCGTCCGAGAACAAGGACCAGCAGCCGGACTACGTGCTCAAGCAGAACCCCGAATTCCGTTCGATCAAGGCCGAGGTATCGGTGCTGGTCGGGCTGTGCACCCATCTGGGCTGTTCGCCGGAGATGGTGGCCGAAATCCGCCCCGAGCCGTTCGATCCGGAATGGAAGGGCGGCTACTTCTGCCCGTGCCACAAATCCCGCTTCGACATGTCCGGTCGCGTCTTCGATGGCGTTCCGGCGCCGATCAACCTGCTGGTGCCGCCGCACCATTACCAGGACGACAGCACCATCATCATCGGCGTTGATCCGCAGGGGGCAGCCTGATCATGGCCAACATTCTTTCCCGTACCGCCACCGGCGTCGCCGACTGGGTCAACGCGCGCGCGCCGGGGCTTATGCCGGTGTACCGCAAGCATGTCAGCGAGTACTACGCGCCGAAGAACTTCAACCTCTGGTACTACTTCGGTTCGCTGGCACTGCTGATCCTGGTCAACCAGATCGTGACCGGCATCTTCCTCACGATGCACTACAAGACCAGTGCGCTGGAAGCCTTCAACTCCGTCGAGTACATCATGCGTGATGTGGAGTGGGGCTGGCTGATCCGCTACATGCACTCTACCGGGGCCTCGCTGTTCTTCATCGTGGTGTACCTGCACATGTTCCGCGGCCTGATGTACGGCAGTTACCAGAAGCCGCGTGAACTGGTGTGGATCCTGGGCATGCTGATCTACCTGGTTCTGATGGCCGAAGCGTTCATGGGCTATGTGCTGCCGTGGGGTCAGATGTCGTTCTGGGGCGCGAAGGTGATCATCTCGCTGTTCGGCGCCATTCCGGTGATCGGCAATGGACTGACCGAGTGGATCATGGGCGATTACCTGCCCAGCGATGCCACCCTCAACCGGTTCTTCGCCCTGCACGTGATTGCGCTGCCGCTGGTGCTGCTGTTGCTCGTGGTACTGCACCTGGGGGCCCTGCACGAAGTGGGTTCGAACAACCCTGATGGCGTGGAAATCAAGAAGGGGCCCAAGGGCAACCGCTGGTCGGCCACCGCGCCCACCGATGGCATTCCGTTCCACCCGTACTACACGCTCAAGGATGGGGTGGGGGCCGGTTTCCTGCTGATCATCGCGGCCTTCATCATCTTCTTCGCACCGGGTTTTGGCGGCCTGTTCCTGGAGCACGACAACTTCACCGAGGCCAACCGCCTGGTCACGCCCGAGCACATCAAACCGGTCTGGTACTACACGCCGTACTACGCCATGTTGCGCGTGGTCCCCAACAAGCTGGGAGGCGTGATCGTGATGTTCTCGGCCATCGCCATCCTGTTCCTCGTGCCGTGGCTGGACAGGGCGCGGGTCAAGTCCTACCGCTATCGCGGTTGGCTGTCGCGCGCCCTGCTGGGTGTGTTCGCGGTGTGCTTCATCTGGTTGGGCGTGATCGGGTCCGGGCCGGGTACCGATGCGCATGAAACCTACGTCGGCCGCGTGCTGACCTTCCTGTACTTCGCCTTCTTCATCACCATGCCGCTATGGACCAAGCTGGACAGGACCTTGCCGGTACCGGACCGGGTGACCACGCATGACTGACCACTGGATTGTCCGGCTGGCCTGCGCGGCCGCCCTGCTGCTGGCGAGCACCCTGGCGGGCGCCGCCGAAGGCGGCAAGACCCTGCAGGCGGGTAACGACCTGGGCGACCGTGCGTCGCTGCAGCGTGGTGCCCAGCTCTACATGAACTACTGCTCGGGTTGCCACGCGCTCAAATACCTGCGCTATTCACGGATGGCGCAGGACCTGGGGCTGAGCGAAGAAGAGGTCATGAACAACCTCAACTTTGCCGGCGTGCCGATCGGCGAAGCGGTGCCGGTGACGCTGCCCAAGGCGGATGCCGAAAAGTGGTTTGGCAAGATGCCGCCGGACCTGAGCCTTATCTCGCGGGTGCGCGGCAGTGACTGGGTCTACACCTATCTCAAGTCGTTCTACCTGGACCCCAGCCGCCCGCTCGGCTGGAACAACGCGCTGTTCCCCAACGCGTCCATGCCCAATCCCCTGTGGGAGATGCAGGGCCTGCAGCACGCCGTGCACGGCAAACCGGAAGCGCCGGGTGCCGATGCGCCGGTGACCGGGCTCAAGGTGGTGCAGCCCGGCAATCTCGATCCTGGGCAGTATGACCAGGCCGTGCGGGACATCACCAATTTCCTTGAATACGCGGGCGAACCGGCGGCGTTGAAGCGGCAGAAGCTCGGCGTGTGGGTGATCCTGTTCCTGGCGCTGCTGACCTTCCTGGCCTATCTGCTGAAGAAGGAGTACTGGAAGGACGTGCATTGAGCCTATGCATATAGCCAACGCCGATCGAATGTCTGAAGTCGATCGGCCTATTGGCTTTTGTGATGGGCAGTTGCACACTCGGGTACTGTGACGACTGTCGGCAATGGGCTGGCAGCGCCGATGCGACCGGCGGATACCGATCGCTGGAGAGCCTTTGATGGCGGCGAGCGTACGCATGCGGAACACCCTGACCCTGTTTTCTTCGAATGACGACGTGCTGTGCCATCGGGTGCGCCTGGTGCTGGCTGCCAAGGGCGTTACCTATGACTTCGTCCCGGTCGACCCGCAGAACCCGCCCGAGGATCTGATCGACCTCAACCCGTATCACTCGGTGCCCACCCTGGTGGAGCGCGAACTGGTGCTGTACGCGGCTTCGGTGGTCAGCGAATATCTCGATGAACGCTACCCGCACCCGCCGCTGATGCCGGTGGATCCGCTCTCGCGTGCACGGATCCGGCTGGCGATGCTGCGCATCGAACATGACTGGGTACCGCAGGTTCAGGCGATCCAGCTGGGCAACAAGACACAGGCCGAGGCGGGGCGCAAGCGGTTGAAGGAACTGCTGACCAGCGCGGTGCCGTTGTTCAAGGCCAGCAAGTTCTTCCTCAATCCGGAAATGAGTCTGGCCGATTGCGCCATGGCGCCGATCATCTGGCGCCTGCAGTCGCTGGACGTGCCGCTGCCGAAGGATGGCAAGTCCATCGAGGACTACGGCAACCGCATTTTCCGCCACCCGGGCTTCATCCGCAGCCTGACCGACCAGGAAAAGAAGCTGCGCGACCTGCCGGTCTGATTGGCGGTTGGCTGCATCGGCGCTTTACGTGGGGCGACGTGCCTGCTGACCGCTGCACGGGTGGGCGCGTACACTTGTCACATTTCCGCGGCGCCCCACAATGACTGAAGACACTTTCCGCATGACCAGCCATCGCCCCTACCTGTTGCGGGCGCTGGTGGAATGGATCAACGACAACGACCTGACCCCGCACATTCTGGTCGACGCCGGCATGCCCGGCGTGCAGGTGCCGCAGAGCGCGGTGAAGGACGGCCGTGTGGTTCTCAACATCGCCGAACGCGCGGTGGTGCGGCTGCACATCGACAATGACAACGTAAGCTTCTCGGCCCGGTTCTCGGGCACCAGTTACCCGGTCCAGGTGCCGATCTCCGCGGTGCTGGCCGTCTACGCCCGCGAAACCGGGCAGGGCATGGCGCTGCCGGACGACATCCCCGGGCACGAGCCGAACCCGGACGATACCCTGCCGCCCGATGACACGCCGACCCCGGACGACACCCCGCCCAAGCCGAGCGGTCGCCCGCAGCTGCGCGTGGTGAAATAGGAAATCGCCGCCCCCAGGGCGGCGATTTCGCTTTTACGCGTCCTCGGCGCCAGTGGTATCCACGCTGCGCCGGATTTCGCTGATGCGCGCCGCCGAGGGGCCAACGAAGGCGATCAGTTCGTCACCGCGCAGCACCATGCGGCCGGTGTGGCGGTCTATGCCGTCATACGAGTACTCAAAGCGGTAGGTCCGTTCCCAGCCCAGCCAGCCGTTGTCCTTGCGGCAGACGCGGATGCCACTGGCATGCACGGCCTGGTCCAGCCACTGCACGTCGGCGGCCCGGCAGGCGTTGCGGCCCAGTTCAATGGCGCGCTCAGCGGCGGCACGCGATGAATTCCAGAAGGCGTAGACGAACGCGCCGGCAATCATCAACAGGATCAGGCTGGGCATCGGCGGCTCGCGGGAATCGTGGTCAGGAACCTCCAAGATGGCGACGAACCGGCCACGGATCAAGCCGATCGTGCACTGCACCGGCGGGCGTCGCGACACCGCTACGTGCGCGGCGGCGCGTCCTGCTGCGGTGCCGATGGCTGCGAGGTCGGAAGGGGCGACTGCGGCTGGGGCCTGGGCGGAACAACCCGCGGGAAAGTAGGTGTCTGCTTCTGAGCCGGCGCGGGGACGCCAGGCTGGACCGGTGCCGATGGCAGGGGGGGTGCCGGTGCCGGTGCCGGCAATGGCGCATGCATGGGTGCGCTTGCCACCAGCTTGAGCAGGGCCGCCCAGTCCTGGCGGTTGAAGTTGCACTCGTCTTCGCGTCCCGGGGTACAGCCCATGTCATAGGGATCGCTGGATGGAGCCGGCGGCAGCTGGATGCGTCCGCTTCGATCCAGCGGCAGCTTGCGCATCGCCACCGTGTTCATCACGTTGCCGCCGATCAGGTACAGGGTATGGTCGCCGCCCATGTTGGCCGCGATCACCACTTCGCAGTGGGATTTCCAGTTCGCCACCGTGCCGCCCCTGAGCTGCTGTACCAGACCGGCATAACTCAGTGATTCGGTTCGGCCGCGCAGGTAGCACAGGAGATCGCCGGGGGCGGGTTTTTCCTGCGCGGGGTCGGTCATCCGGTACGGCCCGGTGTTCTGGTAGGCGGCGCGGATGTAATCGATGTGGCGCGGCGAGCGGGTGAAGCCGGGTACCCCGGCGCGGCTCATCACCCAGGAAATGAAGGCGGCCGACCATGGGTTGTCGATCAGGAACGCGCGGCAGTCGCTGTCGGTGTAACGCATGCCGAACGGTTCCATGCAGCTGGTTGCGCCAGGCTGGCTGCCCATCGGTCCCAGGGTGCCGCTGTCGCGCCAATAGGCGACCACGCGCTGCCACGCGGGCATGCCGTCGTCGGCCAGGTACTCGCGCTCGGCCTCGCTGACACCAAGATTGGCGGCGCGGCCTTCACTGTCTATGAAGGGGCGGTACCACAGGCGGTGCTCATTGCAGGCGGTGCGGACGATGCCCATCGCCAGCGGACTCAAGCCGTAGCGAGGCGGGATGTCGCAGACTTCTGCGGCGGCGGCGGTGCCCGGCGCGAACAGGAGCGTGAGTGGCGACAGGCAGGCAAGCAGCAGCAGCGGGCGCATATGCGCTCTCCGGGTGGGGGCAGCAGAAGCGTCGCAGAAGACGCCTGCCGTTCTCGTGAAGCCCGGCCCTACCGCTGCGGCGGGTCGCCCAGTTTCAACGACAGGTCAATGGCCTGCACATGCTTGGTGAGCCCTCCGATCGAGATGCAGTCCACTCCGTCCTCGGCGATCGCGCGCAGACCGGCTAGGTCCACGCTGCCGGAGACTTCCAGCGGAATGCGACCGGCGGCGATGCGGACGGCCTCGCGCCGCGTGGCCGCATCGAAATCGTCGATCAGGATGCGGTCGCAGCCCACGGCCAGCGCTTCGCGCAGCTGCTGCAGATCTTCCACTTCCACCACCAGCGGCAGCTGCGGCCACTGCGCCCGCGCGGCGTGCACCGCTGTGGTCAGCGAGCCGGCGGCGCGGATGTGGTTTTCCTTGAGCATCACCGTGTCGTACAGGCCCTGGCGATGATTGTCGCCGCCGCCGCAGCGCACCGCGTACTTCTGCGCCGCGCGCAGGCCCGGCAGGGTCTTGCGGGTGTCCAGGATGCGCGCGCCGGTACCGGCCACGGCACCCACGTAGCGCGCGGTCGTGGTGGCGGTGCCCGACAGCGTCTGCAGGAAATTGAGCGAGGTGCGTTCGGCGCTGACCAGGCTGCGGTTGCGCCCGTGCAGGATCGCCAGCACGGTACCAGCGCTCACCGCATCGCCCTCGGCCACGCGCCACTCGATCCGCACCTGCGGGTCCAGGGCCCGATGGGTGGCATCGAACCACGGCCGGCCGGCGATCACCGCGTCCTGCTTGCACAGCAGGTAGGCGCTGTCGGGGCCATCCGGGAGCAGGGCGGCAGTCACATCTCCCGTGCCGATGTCTTCAGCCAAGGCACGGGCTACATCGGCCTGCACCTGGCTGGCGTCGGGGGGCGTCACGACGGCGCGGGTCATTTTTCCGGGAAATCGGCGATCTGGGCGGTATCGATGGCTTCTTCCGGCAGCAGCACCGGAATACCGTCGTTGACCTGGAAAATCTGCCTGCGGTCGTGGGTCAGCAGCGCTTCGCGCAGGGGCTGCCTCAACGTACTGCCGTCCAGGTTGGTCACCGTGCCGGCGCCAATGGCCCGGTTGAGCGCGTCCAGGCCCTTGGAGTCCAGCAGGGACAGGCGCTGGCCGGTGCGGGGTGCGCACAGGAGGTCGATGACTTTGCGATCCATGGGGTTCTTCGTCTTGCGTGGAAGACGGCTAGAATACGTCTTTAAGGCAGGTGACGGCCAATGACCCCCAACCAATCCGCGCCGCTCGTCGGCATCGTCATGGGTTCCCGCTCCGACTGGGAGACCATGCAGCACGCGGCGCAGAAGCTCGATGCGCTCGGTGTTCCCTACGAAGTGAAAGTCGTGTCGGCGCACCGTACGCCCGATGTGCTGTTCACCTACGCCGAACAGGCCGGCCCGCGTGGCCTGCGCGCGATCATTGCCGGCGCCGGCGGTGCCGCCCACCTGCCGGGCATGATCGCGGCCAAGACCGCGGTGCCGGTGCTGGGCGTGCCGGTGCAGTCCAAGGCGCTGAACGGCATGGATTCGCTGCTGTCGATCGTGCAGATGCCGGCCGGCATCCCGGTGGCCACCTTTGCCATCGGCAATGCCGGGGCCTCCAACGCCGCATTGTTCGCCGCCGCCATGCTGGCGTCCGACCAGCCGGCCATTGGCCAGGCGCTGGAAGGCTTCCGCTCCCGCCAGACC
Organism: Stenotrophomonas sp. NPDC047960; assembly: GCF_043204395.1. NCBI lineage: Bacteria > Pseudomonadati > Pseudomonadota > Gammaproteobacteria > Lysobacterales > Lysobacteraceae > Stenotrophomonas > Stenotrophomonas sp. NPDC047960. The sequence goes on from NZ_JBIDBX010000001.1 coordinate 673,317, forward strand.
GAAGACGTCATGGCCCACGACGATCCGCGTCAATGACTACCGTGACCGTTGGCATTCTGGGGGGCGGCCAGCTGGCCCGCATGATGGTCCTCGCCGGCGCGCCGATGGGGCTGCGCTTCGAACTGTTCGACCCGGCCGCTGATGCCTGTGGTGGGCAGCTGGCGCCGCTGCAGGTGGCCGCGTTCGAGGACGAGGCTGCATTGGCTGCGTTCGCCGAACGGGTGGACGTGGTGACCTTCGATTTCGAGAACGTCCCCGCACGCAGTGCGCAGTTCCTGGCCGAACGGGTGCCGGTGTATCCCAACCCTGATGCACTGGCCGTGGCGCAGGACCGCCTGAGTGAAAAGACCCTGTTCCGTGAGCTCGGCATTCCGTTGCCGGCGTTCGCCGACATCGGATGCCGCGACGACCTGGCCGCCCGGGTGGCTGAGTTCGGCCTGCCGTGCATCCTCAAGACCCGTCGCTTCGGATACGACGGCAAGGGCCAGTTCCGCCTGCGCAGCGCGGCCGACATCGACGTCGCATGGGACGCGCTGGGTGGGCAGGTGGAGCGCACCGGCCTGATTCTGGAGGGCTTCGTCGCCTTCGAGCGCGAAGTCAGCGTGGTCGCCGTGCGCGGCCAGGATGGCGAATTCCGCGCCTGGCCGGTCACCGGCAACTGGCACGTGGACGGCGTGCTGTCGGCCAGCCTGGCCCCGGCGCAGCTGACGCCTGCACAGCACGAGGCGGCCATCGGCTATGCACAGACGCTGGCCGAACGGCTGGATTACGTGGGGGTGTTCGCGTTGGAGCTGTTCTGCCAGGGGGACGGGCTGCTGGCCAACGAAATGGCGCCGCGCGTGCACAACTCCGGGCACTGGACCATCGAAGGCAGCGAAACCTCCCAGTTCGAGAACCACCTGCGTGCGGTGGTGGGGCTGCCGCTGGGCGACACGCGCATGCGGGGCCATGCCTGCATGCTCAACTGGCTTGGTGAGATGCCCGATGCGGATGCGGTGCTGGCGCAGCCGGGTGGCCATTGGCACGACTACAACAAGCAGCCGCGCGACGGCCGCAAGGTCGGGCATGCCACGCTGCGCGGGGACGAGGCCGGGGTGCTGGCGGACGCCCTTGAGGCCGCGGGGCGGCAGCTGGGCCGTGCTGACCAGGTGGAGCCCGCGGTCGCCGCGCTGCGCGCTCGTTGACATACGGTCACGACCAACGGTCGTGACCTACCCTCGTTCGCCATGCGGCACGTGGCGACGTCGTTCGCCGATGCGGTGGGTACCTACCCTCGTTCGCCATGCGGCAGGTGGCGACGTCGTTCGCCGATGCGGTAGGTACCGACCGTTGGTCGGTACGCGCTTCAATCGCGCAGCTGGGTGGCCACGAAGTCCCAATTGACGATCTTCCAGAACGCGTCCAGGTAGCGGCCGCGTTCGTTCTGGTAATCGGTGTAATACGCGTGTTCCCACACATCGCAGGCCAGCAGCGGGGTGCTCTGGCCGGTCAGTGGTGTGCCGGCGTTGCGGGTGGCCTGGATGGCCAGGGCCCCATTCGGATGCTGCACCAGCCATACCCAGCCAGCGCCGACCACGCCCAGTGCGACTCTGTCGAATTCCTCGCGCAGCCGCCTGGCGTCGCCGAAATGCCGGCCGACCAGTTCGCCCAGCCGACCCTGCGGTTCGCCACCGCCGCGCGGGTGCAGGCACTGCCAGTAAAACGCGTGGTTCCAGGCCTGGGCGGCCGCGTCGAAGAGGCTGCCCTGGCTTTGCCGCACGATTTCTTCGAGCGGCAGTTCGGCCAGCTCTGTTCCCTCGATGCGTGCATTCACCGCGTCCACATAGGCACGGTGGTGCCGGCCATGGTGCAGGTCCAGGGTGGTGGCCGACAGATGCGGCTGCAGGGCGGTGCGGTCGTAGGGGAGGCGGGGCAATTCGAGGGGCATGGGTCGCTGCAGGCTGGAAACGGGGCGCCGGAGGCAGGGCCAGTAGGATTACAATGACCGTCTGGGAAGTCTATCCGACCGGCGAGGTCGGGTGTCCCGTGGCGCAGGGAGAGTCGTGGTGGCGGTAATGCAAGAGATCCAGGCCGAAGTCGACAAGTACCCCCTCGTGTTGTTCATGAAGGGAACCCCGCAGTACCCCATGTGCGGCTTCTCCAGCCGCGCCGTGCAGGCCCTGATGGCCGCCGGTGCCGTGTCGCTGCGCACCGTCAATGTGCTGGAACTGCCCGAGGTCCGGGCCAACCTGGCGCGCTTCTCCAACCTGCCGACCTTCCCGCAGCTGTTCATCAACGGCGAGCTGATCGGCGGCTGCGACATCATCCAGGAGCTGTTCGAATCCGGCGAACTCAAGCGGATCGTCGAAGAGGCCTCGCAGCCGTGAGCGCGGTCCCGTCCAGTGCGGTCGGGACTGCGGCGCTGGCCGATCGCGTCATTCTGGTCGCCGGGGCCGGTGGAGGCTTTGGCAGTGCCGCTGCCATTGCCTGTGCCGCCGCCGGTGCCACCCTGGTCCTGCTGGGGCGCAAGCCACGCCGGCTGGACCGGGTCTACACGGCGGTGGAAGCGGTCGGCCCCGAGCCGCTGCTGTACCCGATGGACCTGGAAGGGGCCGCCCCGGACGACTACGCAACCCTGGCTGAGCGGCTGCATTCCGAGCTGGGCCGGCTGGATGGCGTGCTGTACTGCGCCGCCGACTTTGCCGGCCTTACCCCGTTCGAACACGCCGACCCGGCCGCGTTCGCGCGGGCGGTGCACGTCAACCTGACCGCCCCGGCCTGGCTTGCCCAGGCCTGCCTGCCACTGCTGCGCCAGCGCGACGATGCCGCGCTCGTGTTCACCGTGGACGATCCGGCACGGGTAGGGCGGGCCTACTGGGGCGGCTATGGCGCCGCCCAGCATGGCCTGCGCGGCCTGATCGCCGCGCTGCACGACGAGCTGGCCAACAGCCCGGTGCGGGTCAGCGGACTGCAGCCCGGACCGATGCGTACCGCGCTGCGCGCACGTGCCTACTCGATCGACGAGGACGGCATGGCCCGGGATCCGGTGGCCTGCGCCGCCGCGGCCGTCGAACTGCTCTCGGCCCAGGGCATCGCCCATCGCGGCACGGTGCTGGACCTGGCGTAACCGGCTGGCAACAGCCGCGACTTACCCTTGATGGAAGCCCCGCCCGCGGAGGGCGGCGCGCTCGAGCCTGAACGCGAAAGAACCCCGGCATCGCCTCCCTGTTCAGCAAAATGTGAAAAAGGCGTCACGATCGTGTTGTGATGGCGTGTGTTTTGTCGCCAAACGGTCATATAGCGGGCTTATCGTGTTAATCTAGTGTTAACCGTTGCGGCTGAAACCAGCCTGCGGCAAGGGAACCCAGATAAAAGTCCAGACGGCCGCTGAACGGCTGCTTGGGCGCGCTTTTTTTTCCGCCATCGCCAACTCGCATCGAGGCTACTCCCAATGACCCACCCACGTTGTCTCCGGATGTCCAAGCTCACCCTTGGTCTCGTGGCCGCACTTGCAGCCGCCCCCGCCTTCGCCCAGAGCACCTCTGCCGGTGTCGGCGGCCAGGTCACCTCCGCCGCCGGCGCACCGGTGGTCGGTGCTGAAGTCACCATCACGCACACCGAGTCGGGTACGGTCAGCCGTGTTACCACCGACGCATCCGGTCGATATGCTGCGCGTGGTCTGCGCGTGGGTGGTCCGTACACCATCACCATCAACAAGTCTGGTGAAGGCACCAAGACCGAGGAAGGCGTCTACCTGAACCTGAATCAGGTCAACACCATCAATGCCAACCTGACCGGCGACGTGGCCGCCACCAATCTCGACGCGGTGCAGGTTGTCGCCGTGGCAGGTGGTTCGGACGTGTTCAGCGCCTACAAGATGGGTACCGGTTCCAACGTGAACCGCGAAACCATCGACTCGCTGCCGTCTGCCAACCGCAACATCCAGGACTACATCCGCCTGGATCCGCGCATCTCGCAGGTCAGCAAGGCTGACGGCGCGATCTCGGTCGGCGGCCAGAACACCCGTTACAACGCCATCCGCATCGACGGCATCGGCGCAGGCGACCCGTTCGGCCTGGAATCCAACAACCTGCCGACCGAGCGTCAGCCGGTGTCGATGGATGCCATCCAGGAAATCAACATCGACGTTGCCAACTACGACACCACCATCGCCGGTGGTACCGGTGCGGTGATCAACGCGGTGACCAAGTCGGGTACCAACAACTTCGGCGGCACCGTGTATTACGCGTACCGCGACAAGGACATGGTCCGCAAGGACCTGGAAGGCGTCCGCTTCAACGGCTTCGATGACGAAAAGACCTATGGCATGACCCTGGGCGGCCCGATCGTCAAGGACAAGCTGTTCTTCTTCGCCAACTACGAAAAAATGGAGCGTTCGGCGCCGGGCACCAGCCTGACCGACACGCCGTACGGCAAGGGCACCATCACCGATGCCGATATCGCCCGTGCGCAGCAGATCGCCACCGGTTATGGCTTCGACGCCGGCTCGCTGAGCGCTCCGTCGAACGACACCGAGATCGAAGAATACGCGCTGAAGATCGACTGGAACATCAGCGACAACCACCGTGCTGCCATCCGCTACAACAAGATGGAGCAGACCGTTGCGCGCTTCCCGCAGATCAGCACCAGTGCCGTCTCGCTGAGCAGCTTCTGGTACGACCTGCCCAAGACCTATGAAACCTGGATGGGCGAGCTGTTCAGTGACTGGTCCGAGAACTTCTCGACCGAGTTCAAGCTGTCGCACAAGGATTACTCGGCGATCCGTACCCCGTATTCGGACCTGCCGCAGATCCAGGTGCGTGGCTTCGGTGGTACCGCCAACAACTCGCTGTACTTCGGTACCGAGCAGAACTCGCACGTCAATGCGGTCGAATCCAAGGAGCTGAGCGCCTTCGGTGCCGGTACCTGGTACGTGGGCGACCACACCGTGAAGTTCGGCTTCGACTACTCCGACAATGACCTGCTGAACTATTACGGCCGCAACCTCAACGGCGTGTACGTGTTCAACAACCTCAACGACTTCGCCGCCGGCCGCATCAACCAGTACATCGTCCGCGCCCCGCGCGCAGGCGGCAGCTACGATGACATCCCGGCCAAGTACCACCTGAAGAACACCGGCCTGTTCGTGCAGGACAGCTGGGCGGTCAACAGCAACCTGACCCTGCAGTTCGGCGTGCGCGTCGACATGCCGGACTTCGACAGCCAGAAGCTGTACAACCCGCGCATCATGGACCTGTACGGGTACGACAACACCGTGCTGCCGGATGACAAGCTGGTACAGCCGCGCTTCGGCTGGAACTACACCTTCGACACCGAGCGTCCGACCCAGCTGCGCGGCGGCCTGGGCCTGTTCGGCGGCGCGGCCCCGAACGTGTGGCTGGCGGGCGTCTACCAGAACACCGGCCTGAACTACACCGAGTACACGGTCAACAGCCCGGCCACCAACTTCTTCACCCCGAATGTCGATCCGCCGTACATCCCGGCCAGCGGCGCCGGTGCGCGCCAGAACGTGGACATCGCCGAGCCGGGCCTGAAGCTGCCGTCGGTGTGGAAGACCAACCTCGCCTTCGACACCGAGCTGCCGTGGTACGGCATCGTCGCGTCGGCTGAGTTCCTGTACACCAAGGTCAACGACGCCATCTACTTCGAGCGTCTGGACCTGAGCGGCCCGAACGGCAGCTACACCCGTATTGGCCAGGACGGCCGTGAGCTGTTCTGGAACGCCGCAGGTTACCTGCCGTCCACCCCCGCCAACCGTAGTTCGGTGCAGCAGGGTCAGACGACCGCCCTGGGCCAGGTCAATGGCAAGAACAACCGTCCGTCCGACATGGGCGACGTGATGCTCATGCGCAACACGGACAAGGGCGCAAGCCGCCAGTTCACTGTCGGCCTGAACAAGCCGCTGATGGAAAACTGGGGCTGGTCGCTGGCTTACACCTACACCGCTGCGACCGAAGTCAGCCCGCTGACCAGCTCGCAGAACACCTCCAACTGGGGCAGCACCCTGATCGGCACCGCCAACGAAAACGTGGCGTACGACTCGCGCTACGCGATCAAGGACCGCGTGACCGCCTCGCTGAACTGGAAGAAGGCGTTCTTCGGCGACTACAACACCAGCGTCGGCCTGTTCTATGAAGGCCGTTCGGGTCGTCCGTACAGCTACATCTACTACAACGACATGAACGGCGATGCCGCCTCCACCTCGGGTGCCGGCTACTTCAACGACCTGTTCTACGTGCCGAACGGCCCGGGCGACGTGAAGTGGACGGGCGGCGCGGCGATGGAGCAGGCCTTCTTCAACTGGCTGGCCAAGAACCCGGATCTGGCGGCGTACCAGGGCCAGATCGCCCCGGCGAATGCCTTCCGCACCGGCTTCGTGAACACCTTCGATATGCGCATCTCGCAGGAGTTCCCGGGCTTCATGAAGGAACACAAGGGCGAGCTGGCGCTGGACATCATGAATGTCGGCAACCTGCTCAACAAGAAGTGGGGCCGCATCAACGATTACGGCTTCAACTCGACCGCCCGCGTGGCCAGCTATGCCGGTATCGACCCGGCAACCGGCAAGTACATCTACAACTTCACCGGTTCCACCGATACGCCGTCGATCCAGGAAAACAACAACGACAAGGGCAACACCGGCGTGTCGCGCTGGTCGATGCAGCTGACCCTGAAGTACAAGTTCTGATCCACCGGACTTGACGTGTGATTGACGACGGCCGGGGAAACCCGGCCGTCTTCATATATGACGTGTGCACCGGTGGCGCTTGTCAGTCGTCATCGATTGGCGTATCGTCTGTCGGTTGCGCGAAAAACGCGCACGTACGGCAGCCCCCGAGGCGTCGCCGGGGTCGAAACGCATCCAACGGTCGGGTTTCCCGGCCGTTTTGCTTTTTAAGGGGGCAGCGGTACAGTCGGCAACCTTGAGGAAGCGAAAAGAATGGAAATGACGATCACCGAAAAGCCGGCGCGCACGCTGCCGGTGCAGGACGCGCGGATCTACCCGCGCGGTGGGCTGGATGTGCTGTCGCGCGCGGAAGTGGCGCGCCTGCGCGATGCATCCGGCGGCGGCATGCACGAGCTGCTGCGCCGCTGCGCGCTGGCCGTGCTGACCAGTGGCAGTGCATCCGACGATCCGCGCGCGGCGCGCGATCTGTACCCCGATTTCGATATCCAGGTCGCCCAGCAGGACCGTGGCGTGCGCATCGACCTGGTCAATGCGCCGGCGATGGCGTTCGTGGATGGCGAGATCATCCGCGGCGTGGCCGAGCTGCTGTTCGCGGTCGTGCGCGACCTGGCCTACATGGCCATCGAAATGGGCCCGGCCTACGCGGCGGAGCTGGAATCCTCCGAGGGCATCACCAACGCCGTGTTCGGGCTGCTGCGCAATGCGCGCATTCTCAACCCGGGCGACCCGAACCTGGTGGTCTGCTGGGGCGGCCATTCGATCGGCCGCGATGAGTACCTGTACACCAAGCAGGTCGGCTACGAGCTGGGCCTGCGCGGCCTGGACATCTGCACCGGCTGCGGCCCGGGCGCGATGAAGGGCCCGATGAAGGGCGCCACCATTGCCCATGCCAAGCAGCGCAAGCACACCACGCGCTACATCGGCCTGACCGAGCCGGGCATCATCGCCGCCGAGTCGCCGAACCCGATCGTGAACCACCTGGTGATCATGCCGGACATCGAGAAGCGTCTCGAAGCGTTCGTGCGCATCGGCCACGGCATCATCGTGTTTGCCGGCGGCGTCGGCACCGCCGAAGAGATCCTGTACCTGCTCGGCATCCTGCTGCGCGAAGAAAACAAGGACCTGCCGTTCCCGCTGATCCTGACCGGCCCGACCGTGGCCGCGCCGTACTTCGAGCAGATCGACCGCTTCATCCGCCTGACCCTGGGCGATGCCGCGGCCGAGCGTTACCAGATCATCATCGGCGACCCGGTCGCGGTGGCACGGCAGATGTCGGCCGGCATCAAACGCGTGCGCGAGCACCGCCTGGTGCAGAAGGATTCGTTCTTCTTCAACTGGTCCATCGAGATCCCGTGGGAGTACCAGCAGCCGTTCGTGCCGACCCATGAAGCGATGGCCGCGCTGGACCTGCACCACGGGCGCCCGCCGCATGCACTGGCCGCCGACCTGCGCCGGGCGTTCTCCGGCATCGTCGCCGGCAACGTGAAGGAAGACGGCATGCGCCGGATCGAGCAGTTTGGCCCGTTCGAGATCCACGGCGATGCCGACATGATGCAGGCCTTGGACGAACTGCTGCGCGCCTTCGTCGAACAGCGCCGGATGAAGATCTCGGGCGAGTACCAGCCCTGCTACCGGGTACTGGCCTGAGAAAGCGGGGTGGCCGGGTCGGGAGTCCGCGCCACCCCCGCCCAACCGTACGGGTGTCAACGGTTTGACGCCCGTCGCCTCCGGGCGACCGTTCGTCCTGCTGTCGCTTGCCGCCAGGCGGGCGGGCGTCCATTGTCCGTGTCATCACGCTGGGGAGCGTTCCATGCAACTGCGTCCATCCAAAGGCTTCACCCTGATCGAGCTGATGGTCACCATTTCGGTGGTTGCCATCCTCGCTGCGATCGCGTTCCCGAGCTTCCAGTCCGTGATCCGCTCCAACCGGGTCGCAGCCGCACACAACGAGCTGATTGGCATGGTCAACCTCGCGCGCAGCGATGCCATCCGCAATAACCAGGGTGGCGTGGTCTGCGGGAGCAGTGACGGCACAACCTGCAATGGTCAGTGGGGGGCGGGCATGATGGCGTTCAGCGACACCAATGGCGACGGGGCGTTTACCACCGGGGAAGCGGTGTTGCGTTTTTCCGCCGTCAATCGCGCCCTCGCGGTGACCGGGCCGAGCGCACCCATCGCCTTCGATGCCCGCGGCCGCCGCCGCGCAGGCGCCAACCAGGTGGTGACCCTGCGTCCAACCAGCTGCGGCAGCCAACCATTGTTGAGCACGCTGACCATCAACGCCTCCGGTCAGGTCACCACCGTCAAGGGAGCATGCCCGTGATGCTCAAGCCCTATCGGCCGCGCGGTCACCAAGGCGGTTTCAGCCTGCTGGAGGTAATGATCGCCGTTGTGGTGCTGGGCTTCGGCCTGCTGGGCTTCGCCCTGCTGCAGACCATGAGCGTGCGTTATGTGCAGAGCGCGAACTATCGCACCCAGGCGACCAATCTTGCCTATGACCTCACCGAGCAGATGCGCAGCAACCGCTTCCAATCGGCGTGGTACGCCAATGCCAGCTTCGCGTCAGGAAGCAGGACCGCCGCCGGCGTCTGTGCCCGTGCCACCGGCACTGTGACGCTGGCGCAGAACATCACCCGCTGGCAGTGCCAGGTGGTCAAGGCACTGGGCGACAATGCATCAGCGGTTGTCACCGTCAACAACGGCGTCGCCAACATTTCGATCAGTTGGGCCGATGAGCGCTGGAACCGGGCCGCGCCGGATGCTGCCACCACCTTTGTCATTCAGACTCAGCTATGAGAGGCGCTCCCATGTTCCGCAACCGCCAAGTGGGTCTGTCCCTGATCGAGCTGATGATCTCCCTGGTGATCGGCCTGCTCCTCATGCTGGGCGTTACCCAGATTTTTGCCGCGTCGCGCTCGGCATCACGCCTGTCGGAAGGGGTCGCCCGCGCCCAGGAGAACGGGCGGTTTGCGCTCGAGTTCATCGAGCGCGACATCCGCATGGCCGGACACACCGGCTGTGTGAATGACCAGGCGCACTTCATCAAGGGCAATACCGCGCTCCGCAACAACATCACGGCAGCGACGAGCGGCAGTGGCAACCCGCTCGATTTCAGCGTTGCGATCCAGGGTTACGAAGCGGCCAATACCGGTCCCGGCAATACCCTGGCAGTTGGGGGCGGAACGATTCCTGCGGGACTTCCGGCGTCGATCAGTGGCCTGTCGCCGGCACCGGTGCCAGGCAGCGATATCCTGGTCCTGCGCTTTTTCGCTCCTGAGGGAATACCGGTGACCGCGATAAGCGGCCAGAACCTCACGGTTGATCCGCTTCGTTGGACCCGCTTGACCGAAGGTGGCGTGGCGACCCCGACCCTGTTCGGCATCTCCAACTGCGAGACGGCAGACTTCTTCGCCGGCACCACTACGTCCGGGACCGTCACCGGTACCGCGGTGGATTTCAGCCGCTATGCTCCGCAGCCTGCGCCCACGATGGTCTACCGCGCTGAATCGATGGTGTACTACATCGGCAACGGTACCAATGGACCTGGACTGCGCCGGGCACGCGCCAATTCGGCGGGCACCTACGCGATCAACGAGGAGCTGGTGGAGGGAATCGAGAATCTGCAGCTCATCTACGGCCTCGATACTACGCAGACGATCACCGCCGATACGCCTCCGGTGGGCAACATCACCGTGCAGAACATCGCCTCGGGTGTCTCCACGGCGGCCAACGCCGCCGGTGCCGCCGAATGGCGCCGGGTAGGCCTGGTGCAGGTCGGGCTGGTGGCGCGCAGCGCGGGTCGCATCGGCGGCGCCTCGGAGTCCAGGGCCACGGATGCAGCCGCCAGGATGGGCGTACTCGGTATGACCTACAACCAGGATGCCGTGACCGATGGTCGCTATCGGGCGGCCTATGAAGTGAGCGTTGCCCTGCGCAACCGCCTGTTCGGGAATTGACCATGAATCGCCTCTCTGCGCCCCCTCGCCCTGTCAATCGCCGTCAACAGCGCGGCGCGGTCCTCTATGTGGCGCTGATCATGCTGGTGCTGCTGGCGTTGCTCGGGATCGCCGGCATGCAGGTAGCGGGCATGCAGGAGAAGATGGCATCCAACTACCGTGCGGCAAGCCGCTCGTTCCAGAATACCGAGGGCGTGATCCGCAATACCGAACGTGCTGCCGAGGCGATCATCGATCGCACCGCGATTCCGGCCGGCAGCCTGGTGTCCAGCGACAGCATCAGCCAGAACTGCGAGGACGGCTTCGACCCCGTTGCATGGGGGCGCACTCAGTCTTCTTCGGCAGTGCCGGCAGTCTACGTGCGGCGGATCGACAAATGCGGCGGCCCAGGCGCCAACGCGCTGGACGAAGGCCAGCCCAACGATGACGACTCGGCGTCGTTCCAGATTACCGCGTACTCCGCTGACGACCCGGCAAATCCGACTTCGTCATCGGTGATCGACACCATTTTCAAGCTCTGAGGACACGGCCATGGCTACGCGCAGATTCAAGTGGATGGCCGCCGGCTCGGTGGTAGCAGCAGTCGGCCTCGTTCTTGTCGGCTACAACCTTATTGCCGCACAGGGGCAGGGGACACTGGCGCAGGAGCCGCTGGCGACGAGGTCCCGTGCCATCCCGTCGTTCATCATGGCGGTGGACGACTCCGGCTCGATGAATTTCCAGACGCAGTTCCCGGGCCGTGATGGCGAAGGCTGCTGGGACACCGGACGTCGGAGCTTCTTCGACGCAAGTGGTCAGCTCAACACCGCCGGCAACTGCGATTACTTCTTCGTGGTGCCTGGCCCGCGCATCAACAATTATTACGGCATCCCGCCGATTGACTCACTCGGGTTCGCGCGTTCGGCCGCGTACAATCCCAGTTACTACGATCCGACCGTATTGTATGGGCCGTGGGCGAAAGGTACGCGCCCGGTGGAAACCTACTTTGATCCCAGCGTTCCCGACGCAGCGCCGATCAACCCGGGCCCCAACGGTGGTAATGCCACGGTCAACCTGGTGGCCAACTATTTCAGCACCGCTGCCGCCGACAACTTCCGCATGCAGCCCGGCATGGTGCTCCATGCAGGTACCCGGTACCGCTACAACAACCAGAACATCACTACCACCGCCGATTACACCTGGCCTGCCGATAGAGGGGTGGTCAACATCGCGATTGAGTACGTGCCCGCCACCTTCTACACGCCCTGGACGTCGGACACTGATCCGCGCCCGCAGCTTGTCGGCGGGGCGGCCAACGCCTATGACAATGTCACCCGCGTCCGCGTCAACAACGCGTGCGGGACCGGGTGCAACATGTGGAAGTATACGTTGACCGGCAACACCGCCGCGTCGCGCAACTTCGCCAATTGGTTCACCTATTACGGCAACCGCAACCGGGCGATGATTGCTGGCTTGACGCGATCGATGACCGGCGTCGATGAGCTGAACGTGGGCTACTTCCGCATCAACCAGCATGCGAGTTATGACAGCGGAACGGTGGCCAACAAACGCCTGACGATGCGCTCGGTGGGCGATCCGGACCAACGGACGGCGCTCTACGCCGACATGCTTCAGCTGACCGCGGCCGGTGGCACGCCCAACCGTCAGGCGGTGAACGCGGCGGCGCTCCAGTTCACGCGGACCGACGCCGGCGCGCCTATTGTGGCCTCGTGTCAGAAAAACGCGGTTATGTTGTTCACCGACGGGTTCAGCAATGGCGGAGGCCCGACGGTCGGCAATACCGATCAGAACATGGGCGCGCCTTTCAGTGACAATCATTCCAACACGATGGCCGATATCGTTACCCGGTTCTACGTGAACAACGGCGCCCAGCCGCCGCTCCGTCCGGACCTGCCCGCTGGCAAGGTGCCGGTTCCGGAGGCGTGCGGCAATGGTGACCTCAGCCTTGATTGCCAAACCAACCTGCACCTTAATTTCTACGGAGTCACGCTGGGTGCGCGGGGTGACCTGTTCAATTCCAACCTTAACCAGAATCCGTACAAGGACGCCGCCATCTACGGAAACTGGCCGCCACGCCAGGACGATGAGCGCAGCACGGTCGATGATATCTGGCACGCCGCGGTAAACACCCGTGGTGAGTACATCAATGCCCGCACGCCGGTGGAAATCACCAACGCCATGTCGCGCGTGCTGCAGGCAGTCGGTTCGGGCGGCTCGCCGTCCAGTGGTTCGGGTGCCAGCGGCGCCCGTATTGGCATCGGCTCGATTACGGTCGGTTCGGAGTACAAGATCGAGAAGGAGGGCACGGACTGGTCCAGCACTCTTACTGCCAAGCGCCTGTCGCTGGATCCGACGACGCGCGCGTTGGTGGAAACCAACTTCTGGGAGGCAAGCGCACAGCTGCCGTCGGCCGGATCGCGCCGCATCTTCTTTACCCGCGGCGGTACGACCCGGGAATTCACCGCGGGCAATGTGAGTCTGACCGATCTGTGCAACAAAACCGCCCAGAACCCCGGCATGGCGCTGCAGGCGTGCTCTGAACGACTTTCTGCCGCGACCAACGCCACGGCGGTGTCCTACCTGCGTGGCGACACTTCGCTCGAGAAGCGTAGTTCCGGTCCCTTCCGTGACCGCACCACGCGCCTGGGCGACATCGTGAACTCGACGCCGGTGATCACCTCGCCCCTCGACGATTTCGGCTATCGCCGCCTGGGGGGCACGCTGTCGACCTCGTACGCGGCCTATCTGTCCAACAAGTCGGCCAACGGTCAGTACATGGTGTATGCCGGCGCCAACGACGGCATGCTCCATGCGTTCAACGGGGGCATGAATGCGGCCGGCAACGTTGTGGCCGGCGGTGGCACCGAGTCCTTCGCCTACATACCCAGCACTGCGCTGGGTCACATGGGGAACCTGCTGATCCCGTACAACCCGACCTCGAAAGTCGGGCAGGACTTCTCGCACCGCTACTACGTGGATGGCCAGATCGCAGTTGCCGATTCCTACTACGGCGCTGGCTGGCACACCACCCTGGTAGGCGCGTCCGGCGCAGGCGGCCGCAGTGTCTTCGGCCTCGACGTGACCCCTGGCGCCACCTTTGGTACTGGCAGCAAGTTGTGGGAAATCAGTGACCTCGATACGAATCTGCCCGCCGATGTCCGCAACAACATCGGGTTTGTGCTCGGCAAGCCGGTCATCGTGCCGGTGCTGGAGGGCGGCACGGCGGTATGGAAGGCCATTTTCGGCAACGGCTTCAACAGCGCAAGCGGGAAGGCGGTGCTGTTCGTGGTGGATATCGCCACGGGAACGGCGCGTATGATCGAAGCGGTTGAGACCGGCGCCAACGTGCCTGCCGGCAGCAATGGGCTGGGCAGCGTGGTGGTCATTGACCGCTGGGGTGGCACCAACCAGAGCCAGCGAACCCGTGACGGCTACTCCGATACGGTTTATGGCACCGATCAGAAGGGCGCGGTATGGAAATTTGACCTGCGCGCCACCGGCAACGTGTCCACGCCGCTGTTCACCACACTGCCGACCACCACCAATGGCGTGCGCTCGCGGCAACCGATTACCGGTGGCATCACCGCCGGTACCGGCAGCAATGGCGGCGTGATGCTGTACTTCGGCACCGGCAGCTACTCGTTCAACGGCGACCCGGACGACAGCTCGCTGCAGAGCCTGTATGCGGTGAACGACCTGATCAATGGTCCGATCACGACGGCGCTTGCGCGGTCCAATCTGTCGGGCAGCACGGCAAACATTTCGGGCACAGTGCGCACGCTGACCGCAGGTACGCCGCCGGCCAACTCACGAGGGTGGTACATCGACCTTGCTTTCCGCGAGCGCTTTGTTGGTAATCCGTCGTTGTCCAACGGCATCGTTTACATGCCCACCTACATCCCGCGTGATGTGACCGACTCCAGCACGTCCTGCGCGGTACCGGGTGATAACTGGCTGTTCGGTCTGCAGCCATTGACCGGTGCCGGCGCCTTGGGGCGTGCCTCGTTGAACTCGCCCACGGCGAACCCCTTCGACGCAGGGTCTGCTGGCTTCAAGAGCAATTCTCCCGGCGGAGCACCGATCACAAATGCCAATGCATTCGGCTTGCCACGCCAGTCGCCGCCTGCGCTGGGTTCCGGGCCGGGCGGTGCAACGCCCCCGCCGACGGTACCGGGCAGCGCTTGTGTCACTGGCATCAAGTTCGGATCTGACACCCTTTACATTCCCTATCCATGCGGTCGCCAATCGTGGAGACAGATCCAGTGATCATCCCTTCTTCCCGAATCCGGCGTCCGCGCAGGGTCGTGGGCTTCACCCTCATCGAGCTGATGATCACTGTGGCGGTCATCGCGATTATTTCCGCGATTGCGTACCCGTCGTATAACACCCAGGTGCGCAAGTCCAAGCGCGCTGCCGCGAAGGCGGAGATGGTGGAGTACGCGCAGCGTGCCGAACGGCAACATACGCTCAACAACAGCTACGCGGGCTTCAGGTTCCTGGAGAACAACAGCACCACCATTGCTTCGCCGCGTGACGGAAGTGCAGTGAGGTACCAGATCACCATTGCGCCCGCCGCCAATACGTTCACGATCACGGCGGTCCCGCAGGGCGATCAGGCCAGGGACCCCTGCGGCACGCTTACGGTGAACCAGGCCGGGGTAAAGACCCCGGCCAACACCAGCGCGCTGGAGTGCTGGTGAGGTCTGGCACCGGTTGCAACGCGTTGAATGAACGTCTAGAATTCGCGTCCCCGCCCGAATAGCTCAGCCGGTTAGAGCACTTGACTGTTAATCAGGGGGTCGTTGGTTCGAGTCCAACTTCGGGCGCCAGTATCTGCAGAAGCCGCGAGCAATCGCGGCTTTTGTCGTTTCTGGGCGGCCGGCATGGCCTCAGCGCTCAATGCGGGCAGGCAACGCTCCCGCGCTGGCGGGTAGCGCGGGTTCGCCCGACATTGTTCACTACCACCTCTCCCTGCAGCTGCGCGCGGGCGCAGATGGCCACCGTCAGCGGGCTGCCGCTACTGCGGCCGTCGGCCTGGAAGCGAAGGCGCCTTCGTTCCTGGCTTGAGCGCGCACTGACGCTGGTGTCGTGGTAGCCCTGGCGATACTGCAGCACATCCTCCGGCGCCGGTGACAGCGTGCTGGCGCCGCGGTCCAGATGGATCAACCAGCCGCGGCTCCAGTCGCCGCCGCACTGGCGCCCCTCCTCGCTGGGGCATACCGCCACTGCCGCGTGGCGGGTGATCGCGGTGCTTCGCGCACTATTGAACACCGACACCAGCTGCATGCGCAGCATGTCCGCGCGCAGGCGGCTGAGCCCCGAGGCGAGCGAGGGCAGCGCGATGGCGCAGAGCACGCCCACGATGACGAGCGCGCTGACCAGTTCGAGCAGGGTCCAGCCACGGGGGCGGACGGGACGGGCAGGGCGATACATGGGGGCCTCCGGGCGGCAAAGCGCCACCGTGCCTCGCCGGCCCGGGACAGGGCATCGGCGAACACCCCTTGCATGGGTAGGCCACACCCTCAGCCGGCCGTCACCCAACCCCCCGCTATAATGGAAGGCCCGGTCTATGGCGGCACCATGAGCGATCGCTTTGAACTTGTATCTCCGTATTCCCCAGCGGGCGACCAGCCGGCGGCGATCGAGAAGCTGACCGCCAACTTCGAGGCCGGCATCGCCAAGCAGACCCTGCTGGGCGTGACCGGCTCGGGCAAGACCTACACGATCGCCAACGTCATCCAGCAGGTACAGAAGCCCACGCTGGTAATGGCGCCGAACAAGACCCTGGCCGCGCAGCTGTACGGCGAGTTCAAGGCGTTCTTCCCGCATAACGCGGTGGAATACTTCGTCAGCTACTACGACTACTATCAGCCCGAAGCCTACGTGCCGTCGTCGGACACCTTCATCGAGAAGGACAGTTCGATCAACGAACACATCGAGCAGATGCGGCTGGCGGCGACCAAGACACTGCTGTCGCGCCCGGATGCGATCGTCGTGGCCACCGTGTCGGCGATCTACGGCCTGGGCGCGCCCGAGGATTACCTGTCGCTTCGCCTGATCCTGTCCACCGGCGAGCGCATCGACCAGCGCGACCTGATCAACCACCTCACCCAGCTGCAGTACACCCGCAACGAGTACGAGCTGCACCGCGGCACGTTCCGCGTGCGCGGCGAGGTGATCGACATCTTCCCGGCCGAATCGGACAGCGAAGCGGTGCGCATCGAACTGTTCGATGGCGAAGTGGAGCAGATCAGCATGTTCGATCCGCTCACCGGCGAAAGCCTGCGCCGCCTGCAGCGCTACACCGTGTACCCCAAGACCCACTACGCCACCACGCGCGAGCGGGTGCTGTCGGCGGTGGATACGATCAAGGCCGAGCTCAAGGTGCGGCTGGAGCAGCTGTACGAACAGAACAAGCTGGTGGAAGCGCAGCGCCTGGCGCAGCGCACCCAGTTCGACCTGGAAATGATGGCCGAAGTTGGTTTCTGCAACGGCATCGAAAACTATTCGCGCCATCTCACCGGCAAGGCTGCCGGCGAGCCGCCGCCGACCCTGTTCGATTACCTGCCGCCGGACGCGCTGCTGGTCATCGACGAATCGCACGTGACCATTCCGCAGATCGGCGCGATGTACAAGGGCGACCGCTCGCGCAAGGAAACGCTGGTGGAATTCGGCTTCCGGCTGCCATCGGCGCTGGACAACCGCCCGCTGCGCTTCGAGGAATGGGAAGCGCGCTGCCCCCGCAGCATCTACGTGTCGGCCACGCCGGGACCGTACGAGCTGCGTGAAGCGGCCGATGAAATCACCGAGCTGGTCGTGCGACCGACCGGCCTGATCGATCCGGTGGTGGAGATCCGCCCGGTGGGCACCCAGGTCGATGACCTGATGAGCGAGGTCAACGAACGCATCAAGCTCGGCGACCGCGTGCTGGTGACGACGCTTACCAAGCGCATGGCCGAGAACCTCACCGAGTACCTCACCGAGCACGGGATCCGGGTGCGCTACCTGCATTCGGATATTGATACGGTCGAGCGCGTGGAAATCATCCGCGACCTGCGCCTGGGCAAGTTCGACGTGCTGGTCGGCATCAACCTGCTGCGCGAGGGCCTGGACATGCCCGAGGTGTCGCTGGTGGCGATCCTGGATGCGGACAAGGAAGGCTTCCTGCGTTCCACCGGATCGCTGATCCAGACCATCGGCCGCGCCGCACGCAACCTGCGCGGCAAGGCGATCCTGTACGCCGACAAGATCACCCGGTCGATGCAGGCGGCGATCGACGAAACCGACCGCCGCCGCGCCAAGCAGGTGGAATACAACGAAGCGCACGGCATCGTGCCCAAGTCGGTGCTGCGCCCGATCGTGGATGTATTGGAGGGTGCGCGCTCGGAAGCAGCGGAGAAGGAAGCGCGGGGCAAGGGCAAGGGACGTGGTGGACGGGTGGCCGAAGAGGCGGTGGATTACCGCACTCTGGAACCGGCCCAGATCGCCAAGCGGCTGCAGGCGCTGGAGCAGCAGATGTACCAGCATGCCCGTGACCTGGAGTTCGAAGATGCCGCACGCGTGCGTGACCAGATCCGCCAGCTGAAGGAGGCCAGCCTGGGCTGAACGGCGCGTTGTGAAATACCTTCACAAAAGTGTTGCTCTTCACACCCGGCGTCCGTAATATACGCGGCCTGCACCGACGCAATTGCAGCGGCGCAGCGAGACAAACGGGCGGTTAGCTCAGCGGTAGAGCACTACCTTGACATGGTAGGGGTCACAGGTTCGAACCCTGTACCGCCCACCACTCCAGTCACAGCGACTGCGGTGGAAAAACGAAAAAGCCGGCCATCAGGTCGGCTTTTTGCGTTGCGGGTTTTGTCGCAGCGGCGGTTCCCGACAACACGGTCCGCCCCCGCCTGATGGCGACGTTCCCGCTTTCGGCCAAGCATGCAGGCTCCAGCGCGTGGTGGCCCGCATGTCGTTCCGGTCGGACATTTTCTCCCGGTTGTTTCCGGCACCTCTGCCCCTGTTCGGCAAGGCGTGTGCGGCTGCACTGCTGACCGGCGTGTGCGTTGTCGTGTTCGCGCCGGTGCTGCCGCCCGCGCTGGCCGCGTGGTGTGCGCTGCTGTGCGGGGTAGGGCTCTGGTGGGGGTGGCCGCGTGCACGGTGGTGCGGGGCAGTGCTGGCCGGGCTCGGCTGGGTCACGCTGCACGCCCACGCCGGCCTGGCCCTGCAGTTGCCTGCGGATGCCGCGCCTGCCGAGCACGCGCTGCGCGGGCGGGTCGTGGAGCTGCCGCAGCATGGATCGCGCAGCACCCGATTCCGGTTCCGCGTGGACGACGACGCGACGATGCCCGCGCACCTGCGCGGCCGCGAGCTTGCGCTTGCGTGGTATGACGCCACCGCTGCCGAGGCGCGTGCAGGTGCGCCTGTGGCGGCCCCCCTGCTTCGGAAGTCGCTGCGCGCAGGGGCACGCTGGCAGCTGCAGGCGCGGTTGCGGCCGCCGCGTGGACTGCGCAATCCGGGCGGCTTCGATGCCGAGCGGCATGCGCTGTTGCAGCGGCTGACGGCGACAGGTCACGTACGTGCGCCGGCGCTGCCGCTGGGCACGCCGACGGGGTTGCCGGCGTGGCGCGAGCGCATGGCCGACGCGATCACTGTCCACGTGCCTGGCCCCGCTGCCCGCTTCGTACGGGCGCTGGCGCTGGGTGATACCCGCGGGCTGGGGCAGGGCGACTGGGACGACCTGCGTGCGCTGGGCCTGACCCATCTCGTGGCGATCTCCGGATTTCACGTCGGGCTGGTTGCCGGGTTCGGGGCATGGCTGGCGGCGTTGGCGTGGCGCGCGTTTCCGTGGCTCGGCCGTCGCTGGCCACGGCCATTTGCCACCGCGCTGGCGGCCGTTGCCAGTGCTGCGCTGTATGCGGCCGTGGCGGGCTTCGCCCTTCCTACGGTGCGGACGGTCCTGATGATCGCAGTAGTTGCCGCAGCACGCTGCGCGCGGCGCCCGACCACGGTTGCCCAGGCGCTGGCACTGGCGGCGCTGGTGGTGCTGCTGGTCGATCCGCTGTCGGTACTGGCACCCGGGTTCTGGCTCAGCTTCGCTGGCGTGCTGTGGCTGGTCTGGTGCCTGCCGGGGCGGGGCGTGCATTGGCTGCGCACCTTCATGGCCGCGCAGGGCGTGGCCACCCTCGCGCTGCTGCCGCTGACCGTCGCACTGTTCGGGCAGGCCTCGCGGGCGGGGCCGCTGGCCAACCTCCTGGCCATTCCGTGGTGGAGCTTGGTGGTGGTGCCGTTGGCCCTGGTGGGCACCGGGCTGGAAGCCCTGCTGGACGGGGCGGGCCGCTGGCCGTGGCGCGCGGCGGCCGTCTGTTTCGACGCAAGCTGGTGGGTGTTCGGGTTCCTGGCGCGCCAGCCATGGGCACTGTGGTGGGCGCCCCAGGCCGCCGTCGCGGCGGTGCCGGCTGCATTGCTCGGGGTGTTCTGGTTGCTGCTGCCGCGTGCTGCCGGGATGCGCCTGCCCGCGCTGCTGTTGTGCCTGCCGCTGCTGTGGCCGTCACGCGATCGGCCCGCGCCCGGCGAGGTCGAACTGCTGGTGATGGACGTGGGGCAGGGCCTCGCCGTGTGGGTGCGCACCCGCCATCACCGGCTGCTGTACGACGCCGGCCCGGCCGCCGAGGGCGGATTCGATGCCGGCGAACGGATCGTCGCTCCGACATTGCACGCGCTGGGTGAGGCCGGGCTGGACCGGGTGCTGCTCAGCCATGGCGATCGCGACCATGCCGGTGGCATGCCTGCGGTACGCCGCGCCTTCCACGACCCGCCGCTGCAGGCGCCGCCCGGCGCCGTGCCCGGCGCCGCGATGGGCTGCAGCCGCGGCGATCGCTGGCACTGGGACGGGGTGGACTTCGCCGTACTGCACCCGCCCCCCGCCAGTCCCTATGCCGGCAATGCCAGCAGCTGCGTGCTGCGCATCCAGGCCGCCCATGGCGTGGTGCTGTTGACCGGCGACATCGGCCAGCGCGAGGAAGCTGCCCTGGTCGCTGCGGTGCCGGCCGCGCTGCGCGCCGACGCGGCGCTGGTGGCGCACCACGGCAGCGCGGGTTCGTCCGGGGCCGAGTGGATCCGGGCGGTGTCGCCCCGCCTGGCCATCGTCTCGGCCGGGCATGGCAACCGGTTCGGTCATCCGCGCCGCGACGTGGTCCAGCGCTGGCGGACCGCTCCGGCCGAAGTGCTGAACACCGCGGACAGCGGCGCACTGCGTCTGTGGCTGGGCAGGGAGGGCCTGCAGGTGCGTGAACAGCGTGTTTTCGAGCGCCGTTGGTGGGATGCCGCGGAGCGGGCGCGGTCGGCTGCTATCCTATCTCCGGTCATACAGGCGGCCAATGGGCCGGAGGGTTGAAACGTGTGGGAACTGGTCAAGGCCGGTGGCTGGCCGATGGTGCCGCTGCTGCTGTTGGGCGTACTGGCTTTGGCAATCGTCCTGGAGCGTTTCTGGACCTTGCGGCGTAACGAGGTCCTGCCCCCGGGGCTGGGCCAGGAAGTGCGCAACTGGGCCGCGCGCGGCAAGCTCGATCCGAATCACATCCAGTCGCTGCGGGCCAACTCGCCGCTGGGCGCGTTGCTTGCCGTGGCGCTGGAAGCGCGCAACCGCCCGCGCGACCAGATCCGCGAACGCATTGAAGATGCAGGTCGCCATCTGGTGCACCGCATGGAGCGCTTCCTGAATGCGCTGGGCACGATCGCATCGGCCGGTCCGCTGCTGGGCCTGCTCGGCACCGTGGTGGGCATGATCCAGATGTTCCTGGGCATCCTCGACCACGGGGTGGGCGATGTGAACCAGCTGGCCGGCGGCATCGGCAAGGCGCTGGTGTGCACCGCCACCGGCATGATCGTGGCCATCCCCGCCCTGATGTTCCATCGCTACTTCAAGGGCCGCATCGGCGGTTACGTGATCGAGATGGAAATGGAGGCTTCGGCCCTGCTCGATGCACTGGACGGGCGCCCCGGCGTCATGAACGCGGCACCGCGCGCCGGCACCGCGCCGGCAGCCGGCGCCGCCGCCGTCACGGCCAAGGGCTGACGGATGCGCATCCGCAACGACCGGGTCCAGGACGAGGTTCACATCGATCTTGTACCCCTGATCGACGTCATCCTCGTGCTGATCATCTTCTTCGTGGTCACCACCACCTTCGACGCGCGCTCGACGCTGCAGCTGCAGCTGCCGACCGCCAGCCAGCAGGACACCACCGAGCCGCCGCGCTCGCTCAGCGTGCTGGTCAACGCCGAAGGGCGTTACTTCATCAACGACCAGGAAGTGCTGCGCACCGACGTGGAATCGGTCAAGCAGACCATTGCCGCCGTCGCCGGCAGCGACCGTGAGCAGACCGTGCTGCTGCGCGCCGATGCCCGCACCCCGTACCAGGCCGTGGTGACCGCCCAGGATGCCCTGGGCCAGCTCGGTTTCCGTCGCATCGCCATCGCTACCGCGCCGGAGGTGCGTCCATGAGTAAACAACACGCGCCGGTCTGGCCGATCTACAAACGCCTGCTGGGCTACACCCGCGCCTACTGGGTGTTCATGGTGGCCGCCGTCATCGCGATGGTGGTCGAGGCCCTGGCCGGCTACCACTTCACCAAACTGATGGAACCCCTGGTCAATCGTGGCTTCGTCAACCCCGAGCCGCGCATGGCAGTGATCCTGCCGTTGACCATCCTCGGGTTGTTCATGATGCGCAGCCTGGCCACCCTGGTCAGCGACTATGCGCTGGCCCGCACCGGGCGCAGCGTAGTACGCGATCTGCGCGAGCAGGTGCTCTCCAAGTACCTGCACCTGCCGTCGTCGCACTTCGACAGTGAAGCCACCCCGGTGATGGTCAGCCGCCTGAACTACGACACCGAGCAGGTCACGCAGGCCAGCGCCGATGCGCTCAAGACCCTGGTCGCCGACACCCTCACCATCATCGCCATGCTGGTGGTGATGTTGCAGATGAGCGTCAAGGTGACCGTGGCGATGCTGGTGGTCGTGCCGCTGATCGGCGTGATCGTCTCGTTCGTGGGCAAGCGTTACCGGCGCATCAGCCGTGGCATCCAGGACGGCATGGGCAGCATGGCGCAGACCGCCGAGCAGTCGCTGGCCGCGCAGCAGGAAGTCAAGGTGCATGGTACCCAGGCGCACGAGATATCGCGTTACTCGCGCCTGGCCAACCGCATGCTTGGCCTGAACATGAAGGTCGAAACCACCCGCGCGCTGGCCTCCAGCACCGTGCAGTTCCTGGCCGCGCTGGCCTTGGCCGTGATCGTGTGGGTGTCCACCCGCGAAGCGCTGGCCGGGCGCTTGAATGCGGGCCAGTTCATGGGCCTGATGACCTCGATGATGGCCATCATCCCGTCGCTGCGCCGCCTGACCAGCGTGCAGACCTCCATCTCGCGCGGCGTGGCCGCCGCCGAGCGCCTGTTCGGCATCCTCGACCTGCCGGTCGAGCGCGACGAAGGCAGCACCCGCGCCCAGCGCGTGCGTGGCGAGCTGTCGTTCCAGCACGTGATGCTGCGTTACCGCGAAGACACCGGCATCGCCCTGGACGACATCACATTCGATGCCAAGCCCGGCACCGTGACCGCCATCGTCGGTCGCTCCGGCAGCGGCAAGACCAGCCTGATCCGGCTGGTGCCGCGTTTCTATGAGCCCAGCGGCGGCCGCATCCTGCTCGATGGCGTGCCGCTGGACGACTACCCGCTGGCCGACCTGCGCCGCCAGGTCGCGATGGTCGGGCAGAAGGTCATGCTGTTCGACGATACCGTGGGCGCCAACATCGCCTACGGCATGGACGCCAGCGAGGAGCAGATCCGCGCGGCCGCCGAAGCGGCCAATGCATGGGAGTTCATCGAGCGCATGCCGCAGCAGCTGCAGACCCCGGTGGGCGAGAATGGCGCGCTGCTGTCCGGCGGCCAGCGCCAGCGCCTGGCGATCGCCCGCGCGATCCTGCGCGACGCGCCGGTGCTGATCCTCGATGAAGCCACCGCCGCGCTGGACAACGAGTCCGAGCGGCTGGTGCAGGATGCGCTGCAGCGCCTCATGCCCGAGCGCACCACGCTGGTGATCGCACATCGCCTGTCCACCATCGAACACGCCGACCAGGTACTGGTGATGGACCACGGCCGCATCGTCGAGCGCGGCACCCACAGCGAACTGCTGGCACTGGGCGGGCTGTACGAGCACCTGCACAAGATGCAGTTCCGCGAAAGGCAGCCCTGATGGCGTCCAAGGGTTCCCAGACGCCGTCGTACTGGTACGACGGCAGTGCGATTCCATTTGCCGCGCGCCTGCTGGCGCCGGTGTACGGCGCCGTGGTGGCACTGCGCCGTGGGCTGTATCGGCGCGGCTGGCGCAAGCGCCACGCGCTGCCGGTACCGGTGATCGTAGTGGGCAACGTGACCGCCGGCGGTACCGGCAAGACCCCGCTGACCATCGCGCTGGTGGACCGCCTGCGTGACGCGGGCTGGAAGCCGGGTGTGGCCAGTCGCGGTTATGGGCGCGAAGAGGCCAAGGTGCCGCGCTGGGTCGAGGCAGGTACGCCGACCGCGCTGGGCGGCGACGAACCGGTGCTGATCGCCTGGAAGACCGGCGTGCCGGTGCGGGTTGATGCCGACCGCGTGGCGGCCGGGAAGGCGCTGGTCGAAGCCGGCTGCAACATCATCGTCTGCGACGACGGCCTGCAGCACTATCGGCTGGCGCGCGACATCGAAATCGAGGTGGTGGACGCACAGCGCCGCTACGGCAACGGCCGGTTGATCCCGGCCGGGCCGCTGCGCGAGCCCGCCGAGCGCGCGCGCGACTGCGACTTCCGCGTGGTGAACCTGGGCCAGGCCAGCGCCGATCCGTCAGCGCTTGCCTCGTGCGGTTTCGGGGAGTGGGCGATGCAGCTGCATATCGACAGTGCACTACCGCTCAGCGGCGGCCGCGCCCGCGCGCTGTCGCACTTCCGTGGCCAGCGTGTGCACGCCGTGGCCGGCATTGCACACCCGCAGCGTTTCTTCGACATGCTGCGTGCGCATGGCATCGGCGTGGTTCCGCATGCCTTCGCCGATCACCATGCCTACCAGGCGGCGGACCTGCGCTTTGGCAGTGAACTGCCGGTGCTGATGACCGAAAAGGACGCGGTGAAATGCAAGGCGTTCGCGAACGAATGGCATTTCTCGGTGCCTCTGTCGGCTGATCTTCCCGCAGCGTTCTGGGTCAACCTGCTGGACCGCGTGGATAAACTCGGCAAGCGCTGAGCACCGTGTTTGCGGCACACTGGCCGTCACTGTTCCCGTGTATTGCCAAGAGATCCCCATGAGCGAGCCCGTCGATTTCGTCGTCGCCATTCCGGCGCGTTACGCCGCATCCCGGCTGCCAGGCAAGCCGCTGCGGCTGCTCGGCGGCAAGCCGCTGGTGCTGCGCGTGGCCGAGCGCGCGCTGCTGGCCGGCGCGCGCGAGGTCTGGGTCGCCACCGACGACGCGCGCATTGGCGAGGCCCTGCAGGGCCTGGACGGCGTCCAAGTGGCGATGACCGCCGCCGGCCATGCCTCCGGCACCGACCGGCTGGCCGAGTGCGCCCGCCAGGCGGGCTGGTCCGATGACACCGTGGTGGTGAATCTGCAGGGCGACGAGCCGTTCGCGCCTGCCGAGGGTATCCGCGCCGTGGCTGAAGCGCTGGTCTACAGCGGTGCGGAGATGGCGACGCTGGCGACCCCGGTGGAAGATGCCCAGACCCTGTTCGATCCCAACGTGGTCAAGGTGGTACGCCGGCAGAACCTGGACGCGCTGTACTTCAGCCGCGCTCCGATTCCCTGGCACCGGGACGCCTTCGCGCAGTCGCGCGAGCACCTGTCCGGATCCCATTGGCTCCGCCACATCGGCATCTATGCGTACCGTGCCGGGTTCCTGCACCAGTTTGCCGCATTGCCCCCGGGCGCTCTGGAACAGCTGGAATCGCTGGAGCAGCTGCGCGTGCTTGAGGCGGGCCATCGGCTGAGCGTGGCACTGTCTCCGGCCGCGTTCCCGCCGGGAATCGACACGCCCGAGGACCTGGCGCGCGCCGAAGGCTGGCTGGCCCGCCGCGAAATTGACGGTGGCACGACGGTTGCATGACGCACAGTCCGGCATAATCAGCGCATGAACGTACAGCCCGTCCAGGATCTGCCCGAATTCGCCACGTGGCTCAATGCCGCCCCGACCACTCTGACCGAACTGCGCGGGCGCCCGGTGGTGCTGGCCTTCGTGAACGCCGCTTCGGTGTGGTGCGCGCACCGGCTCGCAGAGCTGGGCCAATGGCAGTCGCGCAACCCGGGCAAGCTGCAGGTGCTGGTCCTGCAGGTGCCGCGTTTCGACTTCGAGCGCGAACCGGAGCAGGCGCTGAAGCTGCTGCGCCGCCAGGGCGTGACCGTGCCGGCGCTGCTGGACGCTGATTGGGATGGCTGGCGCCGGTTCAACGTGACCGCGTGGCCGACCCTGGTCCTGCTGGATGCGCAGGGCCGTGAGGTCGACCGCCTGGTGGGCTTCGGCGACGAGCTGGATCGTGCGCTCAACGCGCTCTGCCGGGGAACGGCGAGCCCGCTCGATGTCGATGCGTCGCGCCAACCCGAGCTGCATCCCGAGCCGCGCCTGCCGTTGCTGTTTCCGACCGCGTTGGCGGTGACCACCGAGCGGCTGTACATCGCAGACAGCGGCCACCACCGCGTCCTCGAATGCAGCCATGCCGGGCGCGTGCTTCGCCAGTTCGGGCTGGGCACCGCCGACATGATGGACGGCGGTCCGGGCGAGGCCGCCTTCAACCGTCCGCAGGGCCTGGCGGTGGAACGCGAATGGCTGTACGTGGCCGACACCGGCAACCACGCATTGCGCCGGATCCACCTGTTGACCGGCCAGGTCGACACGCTGTGCGGCAGTGGCCGGCCCGGCGATCCGCGCGAAGGCACGGTGGGCGATCCCCGCCAGACCCCGCTCAACCACCCTCAGGGGCTGGCAGTGGCCGACAACCAGGTACATATCGCCATGGCGGGCGACAACCGCATCTGGAGCTACCACCTGGGCCAGCGCACGCTGTCCTGGCGGGCCGGCTCCGGCGCGATCGACGACCGCGACGGCAGCGGCCACCTTGCCGCATTCGCGCAGCCGGTCGCACTGGCGGCGGTGCAGCAGGTGCTGTACGTATGCGACGCGCTGGGCTCTTCGATCCGCTCCATGCAGCTGCGCGGCGACCTGGTGCAGACGCTGGTGGGGCAGGGGCCGTGGACGTTCGGCGACCAGGACGGCCCGCGCGCGACCGCCCAGCTGCAGTACCCGCAGGCGATCGCGATGAGCCCGGATGCCCCGGTGCTGTGGATCGCCGATGCAGGCAACGGCTGCCTGCGTACCCTGCGCCTGGGCGGCGGTGAGTTGAACACCGTGGAGCTGCCGCGGCGCCTTCATGGTCCGGCCGGGCTGGCATTGGGCGGCGGTGCGGTGTGGATCGCCGAGACCGACGCCCACGCCGTTCTGCGTTTCGACCCTGTCAGCGGCGTATTGAGCGACGTGCCGATCAGCGAATGACTCCGAATACCGCTCCGGCCTTCGATGGAAAGGCATTCGCGGCCCACCTGAGTACCGCGCCCGGCGTGTACCGCATGTACGCCGCCGACGACACCCTGCTGTATGTGGGCAAGGCGCGCGCGCTGCGCAACCGGGTGGGCAGTTACTTCAACGGCGCTCCGAAGACCGCGCGGATCATGTCCATGCTGTCGCAGGTCGCGCGCATGGATGTGACCATCACCCGCTCCGAGGCCGAAGCGCTGCTGCTGGAAAACCAGCTGATCAAGTCGCTGTCGCCGCGCTACAACGTCTCGTTGCGGGACGACAAGACCTATCCCCACGTGCTGTTGACCCGCGAGGACTGGCCGCGCATCGCGCTGCACCGTGGGCCGCGCGCGGTGCCTGGCCGCTATTTCGGTCCGTACCCGGGCGTCACTGCGGTACGCGAGACGCTCAACCTGATGCACAAACTGTTCAAGCTGCGCAGTTGCGAGGACAGCGTGTTCCGCAACCGTTCGCGGCCCTGCCTGCAGTACCAGATCGGGCGCTGCAGCGCGCCGTGCGTGAACCTGGTGGCCGCCGACGACTATGCCGAATCGGTGCGGCGTGCCTCGATGTTCCTGGAAGGCAAGAGCGACCAGCTGGCGCGCGAACTCGGCACGCAGATGCAGGCAGCCAGCGAAGCACTGGAATTTGAACAGGCCGCACGCCTGCGCGACCTGGTCACGGCCCTGCGCAGCATGCAGACCCGGCAGTACGTGGATGGCCGCGCAGCGGACCTGGATGTACTCGCGTGCGCAACCCAGGGGGCCAGTGCCTGCGTGATGCTGCTGGCGTTCCGCGATGGCCGCAACATGGGCACGCGGCCGTTCTTCCCACGCACCAACGGCGAAGAAAGCGCGGACGAAGTGCTGGGCGCCTTCGTGTCGCAGTACTACGCCGAACATTCCCCGCCCCGCGAGATCCTGCTGGACCGCGAAATTCCCGATGCCAGCCTGATCGAATCGGCGCTCAGCGCGTCTGCCGAGGCCAAGGTGCAGCTGAAGTGGAACGTGCGCGGCGAACGTGCCGGTTATGTCGAGCTGGCCAGCCGCAACGCGCAGATCACGCTGGTCAGCGAACTCACCAGTCGCAGTGCCCAGCATGCGCGCAGCGAAGACCTGCGGCAGATGCTGGGCCTGGCCGAGCAGGTCAAGCGGGTGGAGTGCTTCGATATCAGCCACACGATGGGCGAAGCCACCGTGGCGTCGTGCGTGGTGTTCGACGCGAGTGGCCCGGTGCGCAGCCAGTATCGGCGTTTCAACATCAGCGGGATCGAGCCCGGTGATGATTACGCTGCCATGCGCCAGGCCATCGACCGCCGTTTCCGCCGCGCGGTGGAAGAGGAGGGCGTGCTGCCCGACCTGCTGCTGATCGACGGTGGCGCCGGCCAGCTGGCCCAGGCGCAGGCCGCATTGGCCGACCTTGGCGTGGAAGGGGTGATGCTGGTGGGCGTGGCCAAGGGGGTGGAGCGCCGCGCCGGGCACGAGGCACTGGTCATGCCCGACGGTCGCGAGCTGCGGCCGGGCGCGGCATCCCCAGCCCTGCAGTTCATCCAGCAGGTGCGCGACGAGGCCCACCGTTTCGCCATCACCGGCCATCGTGGCCGCCGCCAGAAAGCGCGGATGACCAGCAAGCTGGAGGACATTCCCGGCATCGGGCCGCGCCGGCGCGCCAGCCTGCTCAAGCATTTTGGCGGACTGGTGGGCCTCAAAGCGGCCGGCGAGGCGGAAATTGCCAGAGTGGAGGGCATCAATGACGCCCTTGCCGCGCGCATCTACGCTAACCTTCATGGACTGCCCACGCCCCCTGCGGCCGGCGAGTAGAGAGACGCAATGAAGTTGACCCTCCCCACCTGGCTGACGCTGCTGCGGATCGTGATGATCCCGGTGCTGGTGCTGGTGTTCTATCTTCCCTATACCTGGACCAATTTCGCTTCCGCGGCGATTTTCGGCATCGCCGCGCTGACCGACTGGCTCGATGGCTGGATCGCCCGCCGCTATGACCTGGCCTCGGCATTCGGTGCGTTCCTCGACCCGGTCGCCGACAAGCTGATGGTGGCCGTGGCGCTGTTCCTGATCGTGCAGGGCCACCCGACCCCCTGGATGGCATTCTGGGCCGCGGTGATTGTCGGGCGCGAAATCGCGGTATCGGCGCTGCGCGAATGGATGGCCGAAATCGGCCAGCGCGCCAAGGTCCGGGTGGCGTTGATCGGCAAGATCAAGACCACCGCGCAGATGGTCGCGCTGCTGTGCCTGCTGTATTCAGTGGCTCCGAATACGCCGGTGTCCGCCATCTGGATGGGCGAACCGGTGTTCCATATCGGCGACTGGACGCTGGCGATCGCCGCAGTGCTCACCCTGTTTTCCGGCCTGCAATACCTGCATGCGGCGTGGCCCAGCCTGCGCGAGGACGAACGTGCCGCGCGTGAAACCTCGCGCTTGAAAAAGAAGGGCTGAGGGCTGTTGACAGCACCGGGTTTGGCTGTAGAATTTCGCCTCCCAAGCGGGAATAGCTCAGTTGGTAGAGCGCAACCTTGCCAAGGTTGAGGTCGCGAGTTCGAGTCTCGTTTCCCGCTCCAGATTCAGTAAAAAAGCGACCTTCGGGTCGCTTTTTTCGTTGGCAGCCTCGCTTCTTTTCCGCTTCACCGACACTTCATGGCAGCTCCGCCTGCTGCGTCGATCCTGTGCGCCCACTCGCAGGATGGCACCGCAATGAATACCCCCAATGGCGCATACGACTGGGACCTGGTCGTGGTCGGCGCCAGTTTCGCCGGCGCGGCCTGCGCACTGGCCGCGGCCGCGTTCGGCCTGCGCGTGTGCGTGCTGGAACGCAAGGCAGATCCCGGCGCGCGCCTGCATACGACCGGCATCCTGGTCAAAGAGGTGATTGAGCAGACCTGGCTGCAACGCATTCCGCCGGCACTGCTGCAGCGCGTGGAACGTGTGCGCCTGTACGCGCCGAACCTGCGCAGCGTGCAGCTCGCCGCACCGGGCTACTACTTCATGACCACCGACACGCCGAACCTGATGCGCTGGCTGGCGGGCGAGCTGCCTGCCCATGGTGTCGAACTGCGCCTGCAGCAGTCGTTCACCGAGGCCGAGCGCGACGGTGAGGGCTGGCAGGTGGCCGGGGCGGGGCGTACGCGCTATCTGGTGGGGGCTGACGGCGCCGGCTCGCGCGTGGCCCAGCGCCTCGGGCTGGGGCGGGTGCGCGACACCCTGCTCGGGGTCGAGCAGGAGTTCGCCGGCCTGCAGTTGCCCGAAGGCGGCGCACTGCATTGCTTCGCCAGCCGTCGCTTCGCCCCCGGCTACATCGGCTGGGCCGCGCAGAACCCGACTGGCGTGCAGATCGGCCTGGCCCTTCGCCATGATCCTGCGCACGCGCGCCGGCCGGACCTTGCCGGCTTCCTTGCGCACGTACGCAGCGTGATCGGGCTTCCGGAGGCGGCCCGCCCCAGCGCGACCCGCGCCGGGCTGGTGCCCTGCGGGCGGGCGCGGGGACCCATCACCGCGCCCGGAGTGATCCTGACCGGTGACGCGGCCGGCATCGTCTCGCCGCTGTCGGCCGGCGGCATCCATTCGGCATGGCGGCACGGCTGGACGGTGGGGGATGCGGTGGCCCGCCACCTGCGCGGGAAGGGACCCGCGGCCGAAAGCGTTGCCGCCCACGCCGCGCCGACATTCCGTCGCAAGCGGGCGTTGCGCTGGGCCATGGACCACCTGCAGGCGGATTGGCCGCTCGACATGCTGCTGCAGTCCACCCTGTTGCGGCGGGTCGCCGAACAGGTCTATTTCCATCGGCGTGGCATGCGCATGCACGACTGAATACCACTGCATAAACATGTTGACGACGTGAAGGAATCCCGACACAATAGCGCTCCTTCGACGCAGGTCAGGTCGAAGGAACGCAGTAGATCTGCGGGAATAGCTCAGTTGGTAGAGCGCAACCTTGCCAAGGTTGAGGTCGCGAGTTCGAGTCTCGTTTCCCGCTCCAGATTCCGACAAGGCCCCTTCGGGCCTTGTTCTTCTCCGCAGTGGCATGCGTGGAAACAGGTGTAAAGGGCTGGTGTGTTAGCCGTGGTTCCGGTAACATACGCGCCTGATTTTGCGGGAATAGCTCAGTTGGTAGAGCGCAACCTTGCCAAGGTTGAGGTCGCGAGTTCGAGTCTCGTTTCCCGCTCCAAATCCTGACCAGGCCCCGTTCTCGGGGTCTTGTTTTATAAGGTCACCGGCCTGGTGGCAGAGTGGTCATGCAGCGGACTGCAAATCCGCGTACGCCGGTTCAATTCCGACCCAGGCCTCCAGTTGTTCGAAGAACCCCGCTGCGGCGGGGTTTTTCGTTTCTGCCCTTCACCTTGCCCGGACGAGCGCACACCTACTGTGCAGTTCCGTTTCGTGTCGAGGAAGTCGAATGGATATCGCGTTGTGGTTTGCAGCCGTTGGTGCGCCCGGTTCATTCTGGGACTCGCCCAGCAACGTCAGTGGCATGGTCGTACTGGGATTCGGGGTAGCGGCCATCGCGCTCTCGTTCGGCCTTGCCAAAGTGTTCAAGCGCTTCAACGGGGTGGCATGGCTGGTATTGGCCGCTGGCCTTGCCCTCAGCGGCTATGGCATCTGGCGGATGGCGGGCTGACTGCCTGAGCGGGTCGCGCGGCCCGACATGAAGGTGTCAACGACCACATGGCAATCTTGTTGGCGAGGGCAGGATATTGCCTGAATCCTTCAGGAAAATCTTTCAGCGCCTGTTCACTATTGGTTGACTTGGTGCGAAGGGCATGCAAGGGTGGAGTGAAACGTGGGTGAAGTCCCGCCGCTGCCCCGCGGCGGGGCGGCAGGCGCAGGCCTGACAGGGGGAAGTGCTCGTCTTTGATGCAGGGCAGGTCCAAGGGAGGTCGTATGCGATACGGCGCGAATGACTTGGCTGATGATGTCCGCAACGAGCTGGAAGCCAGTTACAGCAAGCACGGGTGTGGGCCGGAGTTCTGGACGACCTACCAGCGGGTGCTTGAGCGACTGGTGCCGCAGGGCCTCGGCCGCACCGAGGTGACCAACGAACTGGCCCTGATCATCGAGCAGCTGGGCATTGTCCGGCGTGCGCAGATGGTGCCACCGCCCGACAGCCGTGCGCGTTGAGGCCAGCCGCCGGGCGGCGCATTACAGGGAGTGCAGCCCGACACCGAGCAGCGCGATCAGGCTGAGCAGCGCCGCCAGCGCGCGCGGCCGAAGCCAGCGTCGTGGTCTGCCCTTTACCGCATTCTCACTGGCCAGCTTTACCAGTCCGGTGGGGAACTGCCACGCACGCATCTGCGCATCGCAGGCATCCACGCACGCGCCACAGGCGATGCAGTCCGGCTGTGGCCCAGCGCGCACGTCCAGCTGCATGGGGCACGCCTGCACGCAGGCACCGCAGTCCAGGCAATCGCCGAGTCGATCGGCGGCAAAGCGCGGCGGCGGCCCGGCCAGCGCCGGATGCGCCGCACGAAAGGCGTAGTCGCTGGCGCTGGTGGGATCGAGCAGGCCACGGCCGCGTTGGCGTACAGAGCCCTGCCCGCGCTCGCGGTGACCGCGCGGTTCGGCCCGGCAGGCGTCATAGCAGATCTGCGGGGTGTCGGCATCGCACAGCAGCGGGGCCACCCGCGCATACGGGCACAGGTCGATGCAGACCTGCTCGCGCAGAAAGCCCGCATTGGCCCAGGCGGCGGTGGCGTAGAACAACACCCAGAATGTTTCCCAGCCACTCCAGCGGGCCGTCCAGACGCCGGCCACCAGCGGCTGGATCGGGCTGAACAGGCCAACGAAGGTAATACCGGTCCACAGCGCGATGCCGGCCCAGGCCAGGTGTTTGACCAGGCTGGCCAGGGCCGGTGGGCGCAGTCTTCGCGCGGCGCTGCGCTCAATCCAGCGGAACAGGCCGCTCCACAACGTCTGCGGGCAGGCGTAGCCGCACCAGACGCGCCCGGCCAGCGTGGTCAGCAGCACCAGCGTGCACGTCAGTACGGCAACCGCCCCGAACAGCACGCCCACGTCCTGCGGCCACAGGGTCAGCCCGAACAGGTCGAAGCGACGCGCCGGCAGGTCGAACAGCAGCGCCTGGCGGCCGTCCCAGCGCATCCAGGGCAGGGCATAGAACAGCACCAGCAGCGACGCCGGGACCACGGCGCGCCAACGCAGGGCAGGGGGCGCAACCTGCGTCATCCCAACGGCAGCTCATCGTCATCGCGCGGCCGTGGCCGCAGCAGGTAGCCGGTGACCGCGCTGGCGGTAGCGGTCACC
Source organism: Stenotrophomonas sp. NPDC047960 (assembly GCF_043204395.1). Taxonomy (NCBI): domain Bacteria; kingdom Pseudomonadati; phylum Pseudomonadota; class Gammaproteobacteria; order Lysobacterales; family Lysobacteraceae; genus Stenotrophomonas; species Stenotrophomonas sp. NPDC047960. Next base: position 706,808 of record NZ_JBIDBX010000001.1, read on the forward strand.
GACCAGAACATGAAAAATCCGAGCGTATAGCCCAGTTCGCGACGGAGCGACTGGTCCGGAAAGGTGATGTCGCGAAGGCGCAACGGGTCGACGAAGGCGAAAAACACCGCGCAGGCCAGCCCAGCGGCGACAAAGCTGGGCCACAGGACGGCCCCCCACTGCTGGATCAGCGGGCGGCGGCGGTTGCCAGGCGGGGCGTTCAGCGGGTCCATGGACCGCACGGTAGGCCCTGCGACAGCGCGCCACATTGATCCTGATCAAGGCGACGTAGGATCATTGCCGCATGTCCCAACCCCTCGCCCCCACGCTGCCTGCCGCTTCCCTGGCGCTGTGCAGCGAGCAGGACGTCATCCGCCTGGTGCGCGATTTCTACGCCCGGGTACGCCAGGACGATTGTCTGGGTCCGGTGTTCGACGCGCGCATCCACGACTGGGACGCGCATCAGGCGCAGTTGGTGGATTTCTGGTCGGCCATGCTGCGCGGCACCCGCCGTTTCAACGGCAACCCGATGTCCAGGCACATGGCCATGCCCGAACTGGAGCGTGCGCTGTTCGACCGCTGGCTGCTGCTGTTCCGGCAAACCACCGACGGCTTGGGCAACCGGCCCATGCAGCAGCTGGCCGACGACGTGGCCACCCGCATCGCCGATACCTTCTGGCGGCGCATCCAGATGCAGCGCTGGCCCGAGCTGCCGATCGCCGGAAGACTGCGCCCGGATTGATCTGGCTCAATGCAGGACCGCGCGTCGGGGCGCACGCTGGCGCCATGGATACCCTTTCGCCTGCCGCAGCCGGGCTTGCCTGGCACTTCGATCCGGACCTGCTGCGCCGCCACGACCGGCCGGGACCGCGCTACACCTCCTACCCCACCGCGCCGCATTTCCACGACGGCTTCGGCGAGCACGACCTGCGTGCCGCGATCACGGCCAGCAACACGCAGGCGCTGCCGTTGTCGTTGTACGTGCATGTGCCGTATTGCAGCAGCCCGTGTTTCTACTGCGGCTGCAACCGGGTGATCACCCGCGACCATGGAAAGGGCGTGGCGTACGTCGCACGCGTGCTCAGCGAAGCCGACCTGATTGCCCCGGTGTTCGACCCCTCGCGTGAGGTCGTCCAGCTTCACCTTGGCGGTGGCACCCCGAACTTCCTGGCTGCCACCCAGATGCGCGAGCTGGTCGATGGCCTGCGCCGGCGCTTTTCATTCAGCCCTTCGGCCGCCCGCGATTTCTCTATCGAGCTGGACCCGCGCTTCGTCAACCGCGACGACATTGCGATGCTGGGCGGGCTGGGGTTCAACCGGGCGAGCCTGGGCATCCAGGACTTCGATCCGCTGGTGCAGCGTGCGATCAACCGCGAGCAGGGTGTGGAGGCCACCTTGGACGTCATGCGTGCCTGCCGCGAGCATGGCCTGGGTTCGGTCAACGTCGACCTGATCTACGGCCTGCCGCACCAGACCCAGGAGGGCTTTGCGCGCACGCTGGAAACGGTGCTGCGCGAGCGCCCTGATCGCCTGGCCATCTATGGATATGCGCACTTGCCGAACCTGTTCAGGGCGCAGCGGCAGATCCCGGATCTGGCGCTGCCCGGTCCGGAACAGAAGCTGGCGTTGCTGGGCCTGGCGGTGCGCCGGTTGTCGCTGGCCGGTTACCAGTACATCGGCATGGACCACTTCGCGCTGCCGGAAGAGAATCTCGCGCGCGCCCAACGTGCCGGCCAGTTGCACCGCAACTTCATGGGCTACACGACCCACGCGCAGACCGACCTGGTCGGACTGGGCGCCAGCGCGATCAGCCGCATCGGCAACAGCTACAGCCAGAACCCGCGCGACCTGCCGGGCTGGGAAGCTGCCGTGGATGCCGGGCGCCTGCCGGTTTGGCGGGGACTGACTCTGGATGCGGACGACAGGCTGCGTGCCGAGCTGATCAACCAGCTGATGTGCCAGGGCGAAGTGGATGGCCGCGCGCTGGGGGCGCGCCATGATGTCGACTTCGACCAGCACTTTGCCAATGCGCTCACGGCACTGAAGGCGCTGGAGGTCGATGGCTTGGCCGAATACCGCGACGGCGTGGTGCGGGCCACCGCGCGTGGGCGTCCACTGCTGCGCCTGCTGGCGATGTGCTTCGACCGTTACCTGGCCCCGCCTGAACAATCGGTGCGCTACTCGCGGGCGATCTGACGCATCCGCGTCGCGCGATGGATGTGGTGCCCGGAGCCGGAATCGAACCGGCATGGGGTTGCCCCCGGCGGATTTTAAGTCCGATGCGTCTACCAGTTTCGCCATCCGGGCGGCGCTGCGGAGGGATTGTAGCGGAATCCAACAGGGCGCTAGCATCACGTCTTACTGCCCCGGCCATTCTGCATATGCTTGAACTGCACATCGGCAACAAGAACTACTCTTCGTGGTCGATGCGGCCGTGGGTACTGATGACCCAGGCCGGCATTCCCTTCGACGAGGTCGTGCTCCGCTTTGACAGCTTCGAACCCGACTCGCAGTTCAAGCGCAGCGCCGAGGCGTTGTCGCCGTCGGGCACCGTGCCCGTGCTGATCGATGGCGATCTGGTCGTGTGGGATTCACTGGCCATCGCCGAGTACCTGGCCGAGCGCTTTCCGGAGCGGGCGCTGTGGCCGCAGGAACGTGGCGAGCGCGCTCTGGCCCGCAGTGCCACCGCCTCGATGCACAGTGGCTTTGGCGCGCTGCGTTCGCACTTTCCGATGAATATCGAAGCGCACCTTCCAGAGGTCGGTGCGCGCGTGCTGCGCCAACAGCCGGACGTGGTCGCCGACCTGCAGCGCCTCCTGGCGCTGTGGGAACGACTTCTTGCGCGCCACGCCGGACCCCTGCTGTTCAACCGCTTCAGCATCGCCGATGCATTCTTCGCACCGGTGGTGATGCGGCTGCACACCTATGCCGTGCCGGTGACGCCACGCGTGGCCACCTACATGCAGCAGGTGCGGGCGTTGCCCGGCGTGCAGGCGTGGATCGCGGCGGCGCTAGACGAACGCGATTTCCGGCCGTTTGAAGAACCGTACCGGCAGGCGCCGGACCCGGGCTGACCGGCGCCGCCATCTGACGGACGGTTTACGCCGCAGCGCTGCGCGCCGTACGCTGCGTGGCAGGCGCAGCGGAGGGTGGACAGGCATGGCGAAGAGGGCAGCAGCAGGCGCGATGCTGGTGTGGCTGGCCTGTACGGGTGTGCCCGGGGCCGGTGCGCAGCAGGCTGCGCCCCAGGTGGTCGACCTGGCGCCGGTAGTGGTGTCCGGGGTGCAGCCGGGCCCGGGCATGTGGCGGGTCACCAGTGCCCACGGCAACGTGCTCTGGATCCTGGGCACGGTATCCCCGCTGCCGGCCCGGCTGGACTGGCGTGCCGACGAGGTCAAGGCGGTCATTGCCAGCGCCGATGCGGTGCTGGGACCGCCGGGCTGGACGCTGGATGCCGATGTCGGCTTTTTCAGCCGCCTCACTCTGCTGCCGTCGGCCATGAAGGCACAGCACGACCCGCAGGGGCGACAGCTGCAGGAGATACTGCCACCAGCGCTGTACGCCCGCTGGCAGCCGCTCAAGGCGCGCTACCTGGGACGCGGCAAGGGGGTAGAGAAGGATCGCCCGCTGGTGGCCGCCACCCGCTTGTACGTGGCCGCCCTTGACGACGTCGGGCTGACGCCGCGCTCCAGCGTCAACAAGCTGCTGGAAAGGGCCTACAAGGCGCGCGGTCTGACCCCGGTGGTGACCCGGGTGGTGATCAAGGTGGATGACCCGCGCGCCGCGTTGAAGGAGGTACGGGCAAGCCCGCTGCAGGACGTGGAGTGCCTGCAGCGCACCCTGGACGTTGTCGAACGGCAGCTGCCCCTGCTGGTCGAGCGCGCCAATGCGTGGGCGGTGGGCGATATCCACGCACTGCAGCAGCTGGCCTTGAAGAGCCAGTACGACGCCTGCGTGGGTGCCATCGCCAGCAGCGGGCTGGGCAGGCGGCGTGGGATGGCCGACCTGGACGCCCGCTCTGCCGGGAAGTGGATGGCGGCAGCACGGGAGTCGCTGGCCAGGCACCCGCTGACTTTCGCCACCGTGCCGGTTGATGCCCTGGTCGAACCCGGTGGGTACCTCGAGCGCCTCCGCCAGGCGGGCTACCGCGTCGAATCGCCCTGAGCCGCGCGCCATCGTCTATCCACCCTGCAGCCTTCATGGCATAGTCAAGTGGAATTCACCGGGGGGTGCATATGGCGTTGCGGGCGTTCGCCTATGTGAGCGAAGCAGTGGAGGGGATCGAGGGCGCCGACATCGACCGCATCCTCGTTGAAGCGTCCAGCTTCAACCGGGTGGCCGGTGTCACCGGCGTGTTGATGTTCGACGGCCGGCGCTTTCTGCAGTACCTCGAAGGTCCAGACGATGGCGTGGCCCCGGTCGAGCAGCGCGTGATCAACGCGCGCAGCCACCAGAGGATGCGCGAACTGGCCCGCGGCGACGTCGCCACCCGTCACTTTCCGCGCTGGACGATTGCTTCGGCCCGGATCGAGGCGGAGGTGATGGACGCCATCGTGGACGTGGAGTGGAACGGGTTTGCGGCTGCGGCGCCGATGGACGGCCAGCGCCGGATCGGTTTTGCACGCCTGCTCGAAGTGTGGACCGGCGTGTCCGGCGAGCTCGAACCGGCGGCGCTGACGCTCGGGTCCTGAGAGCCCTGGTTCGTAACACCAGGATCACGGGGTGGTGCTTACCATGTGCCCACCAGCTGTGACCGGTCCGGGGCATGCCCCCGGGGTTGTCTGAAAGGGAAGTAACCGCAGCTGGACCACTTGTTGGCCGTCGTCCGTACTCTCCGCGGGCGGCGGCTTTGTTCTTTGTGGCGCAGCGCCTGCCGCGTTAGGCTTGTCGCACTTGTTTCCTGGTGGTGCCCGCATGATCGATCGTCCCTGCAAGTTCCTGTTGTCGCGCCTGTGTGCGCCTGCGAGTCTGGCCGGATGACGGCGGTGGACGGCGTCGAACAGGCGCGCATCGGCGTGGTCGGGCTGGGCTATGTCGGGCTTCCGTTGACGGTCGCGTTCGGCGCGCACCAACCCACGCTTGGCTACGACATCGATCATGCGCGCGTGGCTGAACTGCAGCAGGGCCGCGACCACACGCTGGAAATGTCATCGAAGGAGCTAGCGGCGGCGGTGCACGCCCGCTACAGCGTCGATCCGGCCGACCTTGCCGCGTGCACCGTCTACATTGTGACCGTGCCCACCCCGATCGACGCGCACGAACAGCCGGACCTCGGCCCGCTGCGGGATGCCAGCATCCTCATCGGCAGCGTGCTGAAGCCGGGCGACCTGGTGATCTACGAATCCACCGTCTACCCCGGCACTACCGAAGAAGTCTGCGTGCCATTGCTGGAAGCCGGCTCCGGGCTGCGCTTCAACCACGACTTCCACTGCGGCTACAGCCCGGAACGGATCAACCCGGGCGACCGGCAGCGGCGCCTGCCCGACATCCGCAAGATCACCTCCGGTTCCACTCCGGAGATCGCCGCGCGGGTCGATGCGCTGTACGCGCGCATCATCACCGCCGGCACCTGGCCGGCACCGTCCATCCGCGTGGCCGAAGCAGCCAAGGTGATCGAGAACATCCAGCGTGACGTCAACATCGCGCTGGTCAATGAGCTGGCGCTGATCTTTGACCGGCTCGGCATCGATACCCAGGATGTGCTGGATGCCGCGGGCAGCAAGTGGAACTTCCTGCCGTTCCGTCCCGGTCTGGTAGGCGGTCACTGCATCGGTGTGGATCCCTATTACCTGCTGCACAAATCCGAAAGCGTCGGCTACCACCCGGACCTGATCCACACTGCGCGGCAGGTCAACAACCGCGTCGGGGCGCATGTGGCGCAACGCGTGCTGGCGCTGCTGGCCGGCCGCAGCAAGGCGCCACGCGACGCACGCGTGCTGGTGCTTGGGGTGACCTTCAAGGAAAACTGCCCCGACCTGCGCAACAGCCGTGCACTGGAGCTGGCCCAGTCCCTGCAGGCCAGTGGTGCGCGGGTGCATGTGCAGGACCCGTGGGTCGGTCCGGCCACGCTGGAAGGCAGAGGCGTGCAGTGGGTGGACCGTCCCGATCCGCAGGGCTACGACGCGGTGGTGCTGGCGGTGGCGCATGACCGCTTCCGTGCGTTCGATGCGGCGCAGATCCGTGCGCTGCTGGTGCCCGATGGGGTCGTCTACGACGTGAAGTCGGTCTGGCCACGGGACGTTGTCGACGACCGGCTGTAGACTCGACTCCGGTTGTTGATCGAGGAAAGCCATGCATCGTTATCTGGTCTACGTGCTCGCCATCCTGTTGTTCCCGGTCTCGCTGTACCTGGCCGGGTACTGGGCTGCCTGGTACTGGGGCGTGGGGATCAGTGCAGCGATGGTCATCCTGGGCACCTGGGACCTGCTGCAGAAGCGCAGCACGCTCCGCCGCAACTACCCGGTGCTGGCGCATTTCCGCTACGGGCTGGAATCGATCGGCCCGGAAATCCGCCAGTACTTCGTGCAGAGCGATCTCGAGGACGTGCCGTTCTCGCGCCAGCAACGCGCGTTGATCTACCAGCGCTCCAAGGATGAAATGGACGTGGTGCCGTTCGGCACGCTGCGCAGTACGTACGCGGTGGACTACGAATGGATCAACCATTCGCTCGCGCCGACCGCCGTGGCCGACCACGATTTCCGCGTGCTGATCGGGCCCAACTGCGCCAAGCCGTATTCGGCCAGCGTGTTCAACATCTCCGCCATGAGTTTCGGCTCGCTGTCGGCCAATGCCATCCGCGCGCTCAACGAAGGCGCGCGCCGTGGCGGTTTCTACCACGACACCGGCGAAGGTTCGATTTCGCCTTACCACCGCGAGATGGGCGGCGACCTGGTCTGGGAAATCGGCTCCGGCTATTTCGGCTGCCGCGACGAGCACGGCGGTTTCAGCGAGGAACGTTTCGTCGCCAACGCCACTACCGACCAGGTGAAGATGATCGAGGTCAAGCTGTCGCAGGGCGCCAAGCCCGGCCACGGCGGCGTGTTGCCGGCCGCCAAGGTCAGCGCCGAAATTTCGGCCACGCGCGGTGTGCCCATGGGCGTGGATTGCGTGTCGCCGTCGAAACATTCGGCGTTCAACACGCCGGTGGAGCTGCTGCGGTTCGTGGCGCGCCTGCGCGAGCTTTCCGGCGGCAAGCCGGTGGGCTTCAAGCTGGCCATCGGCCACCCGTGGGAATGGTTTGGCATCGCCAAGGCGATGCAGGAAACAGGGCTGCTGCCCGATTTCATCGTGGTCGATGGCGCTGAAGGCGGCACCGGTGCGGCACCGGCCGAGTTCATCGACCATGTCGGCGTGCCGATGCATGAGGCACTCCTGCTGGTCCACAACACGCTGGTTGGCCTCGACCTGCGCGATCGCATCCGTGTCGGCGCGGCGGGCAAGATCAGCAGTGCCTTCGAGATCGCGCGCACCATCGCGCTGGGTGCGGACTGGTGCAACGCCGGGCGGGGCTTCATGTTCGCGCTGGGTTGCATCCAGTCGCTGAGCTGCCACAGCGACCGCTGCCCAACCGGGATCGCCACCCAGAACCCGAACCGCTGGCGTCACCTGGATCCGGCTGACAAAGCCACCCGGGTGCACAACTACCACGAGAACACCCTGCGTGCGCTGCGTGACCTGCTGTGCGCGGCCGGTCTGCAGCATCCGGCCGAGCTGGGGCCCGAACACATCGTACGCCGCGTGTCGCCGGTGGAAATCCGCTCGCTGGCTTCACTCTACCGCTACCTCACGCCGGGCGAACTGCTGCGCCGGGTGCCCGACCACGCGGTGTTCCACGACTTCTGGGCGGATGCACGCAGCGACTCGTTCCAGCCGCCCGCGCGCATCCAGGCGTTGCGCAACAGCAAATCGCGTTGACGCGATGCGCTGTTCGGCGCACGGCCAACGGTCGTGCGCTACCGGCCGTGCAGCATGACCATCAGTACGCGGCAGGTACCGACCGGTGGCCGGTACGCGGCTTCACCGAGCGAGGTAGTCGACGACACCGCGCCCGGCCCGCAATCCGCTGGCGAAACACGCGGTCAACAGATATCCGCCGGTCGGCGCTTCCCAATCCAGCATCTCACCGGCGCAGAATGTGCCGGGAACGTCGCGCAGCATCAGCGTCGCATCCAAGACTTCCAGCCGCACGCCGCCAGCGGTGCTGATCACTTCGTCGATCGGCCGTGGCCGCAGCGGCGACAGCGTCAACCGTTTCAGCGCGGCGGCCACTGTCCCGGCCGGCAGCTGGCCGGCGTCTTTTCCCAGCACTTCAAACAGCAGCGCCGATTTCACCCCGCCCAGGCCGAGCTGGCGGCGCAGGTGTTCGCCGAAGCTGCGGCCCTGGCGTGGCTTGTGCAGCTTGTCCAGCAGCTGCGCCTCGGTCTGCCCGGGCAACAGGTCCAGCTGCAGCTGCACCTGGCCATCGCGCGCCAGGGTGTCGCGCAGGTCCGCGGCGAGCGCGTAGATGAGGCTGCCTTCAATGCCATTGGACGTGATCACGCACTCACCCTGCTGTGCGTGCTCCATCCCATCGAGTCCGACCCAGTGCGCGACCACCGGCTTCAACGGCGCGCCGGCCTGGCGGTCACGGAAGTATGGCGTCCAGTCGATGTCGAAGCCGCAGTTGGCCGGCTTGAGCGGCGCGATGTCGATGCCGCGCGCGGCCAGCGGCCCCACCCACGCGCCGTCCGACCCAAGTTCAGGCCAGCTGCCGCCGCCCATTGCCAGCACCACCGCATCGGCCGGCGCCGTGACGACGCCATCGGGCGTCTCCAAGCGCAGCGCGCCGTCGTCCTGCCAGCCGGTCCAGCGGTGCTGTACGTGGAAGCGCACGCCCTGTTCCTTGAGCCGACGCACCCAGCCGCGCAGCAGCGGGGCGGCCTTGCGGTCAACCGGGAACACCCGCCCGGAGGTGCCGACGTAGGTCTCCACGCCGAAGCCTGCCGCCCACTCACGCAGCGCGGGGCCGTCGAAATCGGCCAGCCACGCGCCAACGGCGGTCGCCCGCTCGCGGTAGCGCGACACGAACACGTCCGGCGGATCGGAATGGGTCAGGTTCAAGCCGCCCTTGCCGGCGATCAGGAACTTGCGCCCGGGCGAGCCCTTGGCTTCGTACAGGTCCACGGCGTGGCCCGCGGCGCGCACTGTCTCGGCGGCCATCAGCCCGGCCGGGCCGCCACCGATGATCGCGACGCGTCGCGCAGGGCGTACTGGGGTGCCCATGCGGATCAGCGCGGCTTGACGTCGAGCAGCTCGACATCGAACACCAGCGAGGCGTTCGGCGGGATCGGGCCGGCGCCCGAGGCACCATAGCCGTAGTCTGCGGGAATCATCAGCGTGCGCTTGCCGCCCACCTTCATGCCGGCAAACCCCTCGTCCCAGCCCTTGATCACCCGGCCCTGGCCCAGCGCGAAGCTGAACGGTTCGCCGCGCTCGACCGAGCTGTCGAACTGTTCGCCATGCTTGTCGGCGGCTTTCTCGTCGTAAACCCAGCCGGTGTAGTGGACCACGATGGTGCTGCCCGGGGTGGCCTCCGCCCCGGTGCCGGGCTGGGTGTCGATCTTCTCGAACGCGGCGATGCTGCCCCCCGGCGGCGGGCCAGGCGGGGTGCAGGCGGCCAGCAGCGACAGCAGCGCGGGAACGAGCAGGAACGTTGGCAGAGCACGCATGGGCGGCACCGGATGGAAAATGGGACGCAAGGGTAGCGCATCGCCGGGCGCTATCATGGGCGCATGTCGAAACTGCTGCTCAACCTGCGCAATGTCGCGGACGATGAAATCGAGGACGTGATCGCCCTGCTGGACCGGGCGGGCATCGCCCACTACCGCACCGAACCCAGCCCCTGGGGAATCTCCTTCGGCGGCATCTGGATCCGCGACGATGCCGACCAGCCCCGGGCCAAGGCCCTGATGGCCGGGTACCAGCAGGCGCGCGGCGAGCGGGTCCGCGCCGAACGCCAGGCTGCGCTGGCCGACGGCAGCGCCGAAACCTTCGCTACGCTGCTGCGGCGCCGCCCGCTGTTCGTGGTGGCGGTGCTGGCCGGCATGCTGGTAGCCGCGGCGCTGGTGCTGCTGCCATTCGTGCTGCTGCGCGGCTGAACGCCCGCTTGGGCGGGTAGGGCGGGCCCGGGTAAAATGGCCGGATGATCGCCAATACCGCCGCTTACCACTTCACCCCGATCGCAGACCCGGACGCGCTGTGCGCCACGTTGCTGGCGCGTGCCGAGGCCGCCGCGCTGCGCGGCACGGTGCTGGTGGCGGGCGAGGGCATCAACCTGTTCCTCGCCGGACCTGAAGCCGGCATCGACGGCTTCTATGCCGCGCTGCGGGCCGATCCGCGTTTCGACGGGCTGCGGGTCAAGACCAGCTACAGCCAGATGCAGCCGTTCGCCCGGCTCAAGGCCAAGGTCAAGCCGGAAATCATCAGCTTCCGGATTGACGATGGCCAGCCCCTTGCGTACCCACGCGCGCCCTCAGTCGATCCGGCCACGGTGCAGCGGTGGCTGCGCCAGGGCCATGACGACGCCGGCAAGCCGGTGGTGATGCTCGATACCCGCAATACCCAGGAGATCGAGTTCGGTACCTTCAAGGACGCCCTGGTGTTGCCGATCACCAAGTTCACCGACCTGCCCGAGGCACTGGCACCGCACCGCGAGGCGCTGCGCGACAGTACCGTGGTCAGCTTCTGCACCGGCGGCATCCGCTGCGAGAAGGCCGCGCTGTGGATGCGCAACGACGGCATGGACAACGTGCTGCAGTTGGACGGCGGCATCCTTGGCTATTTCGAGGCCGTTGGCGGTGAAGGCTACGACGGCCGCTGTTTCGTCTTCGATGAGCGCGTGGCGCTGGATGCAGAGCTGAAGCCCCTGGTAGACCAGACGGCCGATTGAATGCAGGCGGATGCGGATGGCGCGGGCCGGCCAACGGCCGGCCGCCCTGGCAACCCCGCAGGAATCAGCATTCCGCCAGCGGCCATGGTGTCCTTGGGCCGGTGCCCCCATCAAAAGGAACATAACCTTTGATGGAACGCCCCATGCAACTGTCGATTCTTGATCTGGCCCCGGTCTGCGAGGGCAGTGACACCACCCAGGCCTTCGCCAACATGCTGGACCTGGCCCAACACGCCGAAGGCTGGGGCTTCCACCGCTATTGGCTGGCCGAGCACCACAACATGCCGGGCATCGCCAGTGCAGCCACCGCTGTGCTGATCGGTCACGTGGCCGGCGGTACCCAGCGCATCCGGGTCGGCGCCGGCGGCATCATGCTGCCCAACCACTCCCCGCTGCAGGTGGCCGAACAGTTCGGCACCCTTGCCTCGCTGTACCCTGATCGCATCGACCTGGGCCTGGGCCGCGCGCCAGGTACCGACCAGCCCACCGCCCGTGCGCTGCGCCGCTACTTCGACAGCGCCGACCAGTTCCCGCAGGACGTGCGGGAGCTGCTGCATTACTTCGAGCCTGCGCAGCCGGGCCAGGCGGTGCGGGCGGTGCCCGGGGCGGGCATCCCGGTGCCGGTGTGGCTGCTGGGCTCCAGCCTGTTCAGCGCGCGCCTGGCCGCGGCGATGGGGCTGCCGTTCGCCTTCGCCTCGCACTTCGCGCCCGATGCGATGGACGAAGCGCTTGCCGTGTATCGCCGCGAGTTCCGCGCTTCGAAGCACCTGGCCGCGCCGTACGCCGTTCTCGGCCTGAATGTGGTGGCCGCTGAATCGGAAGCGGAAGCCAAGCGGCTGTTTACCACCCAGCAGCAGAGCTTCGTCAACCTTCGCCGCGGCTTGCCGGGTCTGATTCCGCCGCCGATCGACGACATCGAAGCGTTCTGGCAACCGCATGAAAAGATCGGTGTGCAGAACGCGTTGGCCTGCGCGGTGGTCGGCGACCAGCGCCAGGTCAGCGAAGGCATGGCGGCGTTCGCTGCGCGCCACAAGCCGGACGAACTGCTGCTCACTGCCAACATCTACGATCACGGCGCCCGAAAGCGTTCATTCGGGCTGGCAATGCAAGCGTGGAAATCCGCGACGCGCTGATCCTGCGAAGGCGCCGTGACCACCCGGTTCACGTCGCCATTGCCCTCGATCCGGTGTGATGGAGCTCCTTATTGCAGGAGTCACCCGATGGCCGACCATGATCGCCAGCAGCACATCGAACAGCTGGCCGAACTTATCCGCGGCGTGGACATCGCCATGTTCACCACCACCGGCGTGGACGGGCGCCTCTACAGCCGCCCGCTGGGTACACAGGAAGTCGAGTTCGATGGCGACCTGTGGTTCGCTACCGCCGCCGACAGTCCGAAGGTGGCCGAGATCGCGCTCAACCCGCGCGTCAACGTGGCCTACGCCTCGCAGTCGAAGAACACCTATGTTTCGGTAGCCGGCATCGCGCGCCTCGTGGATGATCGTGCCAAAGTCGAGGAACTGTGGTCGCCCCCGATGAAGCTGTTCTTCCCGGGCGGCAAGGATGATCCCAACCTGCGCCTGATTCACGTGCGCGCAGAATCGGCGGAGTACTGGGACGGCCCCGGCACGTTGCTGGGCAAGGCGCTGAGTTTCGTGTTGTCTGCAGTGAGCGATGATCCCGGTGCGTTGTCCGAGAACGGGGTCGTGGACCTGCGTTGAAGATCGCCCGACCAACGGTCGGGCGCTGCCCACGGTTTGCTGTTTGCATGACGCCAACAGCAACCGGTAGGTCCCGACCGTTGGTCGGGACGCTTTAAAACCAGCGCTGGAACAGCTCGGTCAGGTAGTGCACCAACTGCCCCGAGCTGAAGCCGAAGAACAGCACCGCGGCAATCGCGCCGATCCAGTTGACCAGCATCAGGGTGCCATCGCGCTCCAGCAATGCCAGCGAAAACAGCAGCAGCTGGAATCCGAACAGATAGTTGGTGAACGGGATCGGCAGCGAGAGCAGCACGCCGGTCAGCACCAGCAGCAGGCCGCTGAACGCGTGCGCAGGCAGTGGCACCAGCAGCACCGGGCGGCGCGGCTTCAGCATGCGATCCAGGCGCCGCAGCGCCCCATCGATCCTGCCCAGGAATTTATGCATGGTGCCGCGCCGCGGTCCGCGGTTGGCGATTAACCCCGGCAGCCAGGGTCGCCGCAGCCCGAAGAGCATCTGCACGCCGATCAGCACTACGAGCGGGCCGCTGACGGCGCCTCCCAGCCCGGGGACCGGAATGAACGAAGGCAGGATCGCGATGAACAGGAACACCCCGAACGCGCTCTGCTGCAGCCCCTGCAGGATCTGCCCCAGCCGCAGCCGTTCGTCGGGATCGCCATGGTCGAACATCGCCAGCAGCGTGCGGATGCCTTCGTTCTGGTACTCAGGCCGGCGCTGGTCCGGCGCCGGGGGCAGATCAGCCGGTGAGTTCATCGGTCTCCTCTTCGGCCAGCGTGCGCAGCAGCAGTTTGTCCACGCGCGCGCCATCCAGGTCGACGATCTCGATCCGCCAGCCAGCCCAGTCGAAGTACTCCCCGGCATGCGGAATGCGGCCGAAGTAATGGATGCACATGCCGGCCAGCGTGTAGTAGTCGCCATCCTCGGCATCGGGCAGTTCTGCATTGCCCATCAACTCGCGCAGGTCTTCGATCGACAGTGACCCGTCCACCAGCAGGGAGCCGTCCTCGCGGGTCACCACCAGCGCGTCCTCGTCGACGTTCTCCACCGACTGCATGCGGCCGACCACCGCGCCCATCAGGTCGCTGATGGTCACCAGGCCCTGGATCTCGCCGTACTCGTCCACCACCAGCGCCACTGACTGCTGTTCCTCGCGGAAAATCTCCAGCAGCTTCATCGCGTGGGTGGACTCGGACACATAGAGCGGTTCGCGCAGCTGCTGGAACAGCGAGTGCTCATCGCGCACCAGGCGGGTCACGAGGCTCTTGACCTCGAGCACGCCGACGATGTCCTGGTCATTGCCGCGGAACACCGGGTAGCGCGAGAACTCGTGCTCGCGCATGGTCGCCAGATTCTTTTCGGGGTCGGCCTGGGTGTCCAGCCATGCGATCCGGTTGCGCGGGGTCATCAGGCTGTCGGCAGTGCGGTCGCCCAGGCGCATCACCCGGTTCATCATGTCGCGCTCGTGCGCATCGATCACGCCGGCCTCGTGGCTTTCGGCCACCAGCATGCGGATCTCTTCTTCGGTCACCGTGGCAGCCTCGTCGTTGCCCAGACCCAGCAGGCGCAGGACCAGCCGGGTGGTCTTGGACAGCAGCCAGACGAACGGAAAGGCCAGCTTGGCCAGCCCGCTCATGGGCAGGGCAACCAGGCCTGCGATGTCCTCGGAGCGCGTCAGGGCCAGGCGCTTGGGCACCAGCTCGCCGAAGATCAGGGTCACGAACGTGATCAGGGTAACGGCCAGACCCTTGCCGACCAGTTCGGCGTGGCCGAAGCCAGGCATCAGGCCCTTGATCCAGGTGGCGATGGCCTCGCCGATGGCGTCGCCGCCGAGCAGGCCGGTCAACACGCCGATCACGGTGATGCCGATCTGGACGGTGGAGAGGAAGCTCTCCGGTTTCTCGGCCAGTTCCAGGGCCTTGGCGGCGCGCTTGGAATTGCCGGCCATCTGCTTCAAGCGGCTCTTGCGTGAGGTCATGACCGACATTTCGGACATGGCGAAGAACCCGTTGAGCAGGATCAGGGCAAACACAAGCAGGATCAGTTCAAACACGGGCGTCGTCCCCGGTTGGTGGCAGGGAGGGCGTGTTCAAGCGGCGGCGGCTACCGGGCCAGGTCAAACCTGGCGGGCGCGGCGGGGGATAAGGGTCGTCGTCCATAGAGTGCACCCGAAGGTGCCCGCGCATCTTAACAAAAGCCGGGGGGAGGGGTGCAAACAGGGTCGTTCAGGTGGGCCGGTGGCGGTGTGAAGATGACGGGAGTACCCGGATCGGACATCAAACCGTCATAATTCCGCCCGGTGCCGTCCTTCCTCGACGGCGGATAGGTTTCTCAATGTTCTCTCTGCAGACCATTTTCGGCTCCGGCAAACAGTTCTACACCCTGCTGGACGAGGCTGCGCAAGCGGCCCACGACAGCGCCAAGGCGCTGCATTCGATGCTGCGCGACGCCGACCGGCAGCCGGCGCTGGACGCTTTCAAGCTGGCCCGCCTGCGCGAACGCGCCGCCTCTGACAAGATCAGCCAGGCGCTGGTGGACAGCTTCATGACCCCGATCGAGCGCGAAGACATCGAAGCGCTGGGCTCGGCGCTGTACAAGATTCCCAAGCAGGTCGAGAAGTTCGCCGACCGCTACTCGCTTGCCACCAAGCACCTGGAGCACATCGACTTCGCGCCGCGCGCGGCGATGCTCGAGCAGGCCGCCAGCGTGGTGGTGGAGATGGTGCACGACCTGCGCAACATGAACTTGGACCGGATGACCGCGCTCAACGAGAAGCTGCGCGCGCTGGAGAATGAAGCCGACCGCCTGATGCTCGAGCTGTACCGCGACATCTACTCCGGCCGCCTGGACAACCTGCAGATGTTCCTGCTCAAGGAGTTCTTCGAGATCCTGGAAAAGGCCATCGACCGTTGCCGCGAGGCCGGCGTGGTGGCGTACCAGATCGTGCTGAAGAACAGCTGACGGACGCCACAGCATGCTGACCCTCGTTCTGGTGGTGATCCTGGCCGCGCTCGTCTTCGAGTTCATCAACGGCTTCCACGACACCGCCAACTCCATCGCCACCGTGGTGGCGACCAAGGTGCTCTCGCCCGGCTGGGCGGTGATGCTCGCCGCTTTCATGAACCTCATCGGTGCCCTGACCGGCACTGCCGTGGCGCTGACCATCGCTTCGGGCCTGCTCAACACCGGCGTGGTCGACGTGACCCCGCAGGTGATTCTGTGCGCGCTGCTGGGCGGCATCATCTGGAACCTGATCACCTGGTGGAAGGGCCTGCCGTCGTCGTCCTCCCACGCGTTGATCGGCGGCCTCTGCGGTGCCGGTCTGGCCGCGGCCCACAACAATTGGGACGCGCTGATCTGGTCCGAACGCATCGGCACCTGGGCGCAGAACAAGGGCCTGCTGTGGAAGGTGTTCCTGCCGATGATCACCTCGCCGATTGCAGGCTTCCTGCTCGGTATCGTGGTGATGCTGCTGCTGTGGGCGATCATCGCAGGCATGGCCAAGGTGGGCGGCTGGCTCGGTCGCCTGGCCCGCCCGCGCATCGTCAACGCGTTCTTCGGCAAGGCGCAGATCGTCTCGGCGGCCTACATGGGCTTTGCCCACGGCCACAACGATGCGCAGAAGACCATGGGCATCATCGCCATGACCCTGATCGGCGCCGAGGCGACCGGCGCACTGAACGACCTGCCGTCCTGGCTGGCGTTCATGCACCCGGACGCCCACGCCGGTGACGGCATCGCCATGTGGATCGTGCTGACCTGCGCGGTGGTGATGGCGGCCGGAACCGCCTCGGGCGGCTGGAAGATCATCAAGACGCTGGGCCACAAGATGGTCAAGCTGCACCCGATCCACGGCTTCGCCGCCGAAACCAGCTCGGCCACGATCCTGACCCTGGCCGCGCACTTCGGCATGCCGGTGTCGACCACCCACAGCATCTCGACCGCGATCATGGGCGTGGGCTACGCCAAGAACCCGCGTTCGCTGCGCTTCGGCGTGATCGAGCGCATCGTCTGGGCCTGGATCCTCACCATCCCGGCCGCCGGCGGCTGCGCCTACCTGATCCTGAAGCTGTTCGAGCTGTTCGGCTGGGCCTGATGGTGTTGGTTTGAAAAGCGAAAAGCCCGGCTTCGGCCGGGTTTTTTGTATCTGCTGGTTGGTCTCTTGGAGCAGCGTTTTCATTCTTCCCGGCTGGGGCAGCCGACGGGCAGCCCCCGACAGATGGTCGCGTGCGGATACGAAAATCAGACATGCATGGCGTGTCCCTACGCGGCGGGTACGTCGAATGAACCTCCGACCGGTAGCGTCGGTTTCCCAACGATGGCACGGAACGCCACCGCGGCCGGTAACGCATGAAAATGATCAGGACCGCCGTTGATCTTCCCATGGCCACCGACACACTGTCGGGGGTCGGCGGGGGCGGGGGTACGGGGGCTTTACCAAACATGGATGTTTGGTAAGAGCCCCCAAGGATGGGTTCACGGCGCCCCCCGTACCCCCGCACCCGCCGGCCCAGCTCAGGCCATGCGCGGCCCAAAGGCTGTTCGCCCAGATGCATGAAGCTGCCGGGCAGGGCCCGGCACTACGGGAGTGTCTGCAACCCCGACGTTTGCAGGCCACGCAGCCGGGCAGCCAAAAAAAATCCCGCCGAAGCGGGATTTTTCATCAGCAATCAGACCTCAAGCGAAGCCAGGTCGCCCTTGTTCTCCAGCCACTGCTTGCGGTCGCCCGCGCGCTTCTTGGCCAGCAGCATGTCCATCAGCGCGCTGGTCTGCTCGCCGTCGTCCACCGTCAGCTGCACCAGGCGGCGCGTGTCGGGGTGGATGGTCGACTCGCGCAACTGGTGCGGGTTCATTTCGCCCAGGCCCTTGAAGCGGGTCACGTTGACCTGGCCCTTGATCTTCTCGCGCTCGATCTTGTCCAGCAGCGAACGCTTCTCTTCCTCGTCCAGCGCGTAGAACACCTGCTTGCCCACGTCGACGCGGAACAGAGGTGGCATTGCCACGAACACGTGGCCCGCATCCACCAGCGCGGGGAAGTGCTTCAGGAACAGCGCCGTCAGCAGTGTCGCGATATGCAGGCCGTCGGAGTCGGCGTCGGCCAGGATCACCACCTTGCCGTAACGCAGCCCGCTGATGTCGTCCTTGCCCGGGTCGCAGCCGATCGCGATCGCCAGGTTGTGCACCTCCTCCGACGCCAGCACGCTGCCCGATGAGACCTCCCAGGTGTTCAGGATCTTGCCGCGCAGCGGCATGATCGCCTGGAAGTCCTTGTCGCGCGCCTGCTTGGCACTGCCGCCCGCCGAATCGCCCTCGACCAGGAACAGCTCCGTCCGCGACAGGTCCTGGCTGATGCAGTCGGCCAGCTTGCCCGGCAGGGCAGGGCCCTGGGTGACCTTCTTGCGCACCACCAGCTTTTCGGTCTTCAGACGCGCACTGGCACGTTCGATCGCCAGCTGCGCGATCTGCTCGCCCAGCGCCACGTTCTGGTTCAGGAGCAGGCTGAAGGCGTCGTGCGCCGCGCCTTCGACGAAGCCGGCGGCCTGGCGCGACGACAGCCGTTCCTTGGTCTGCCCGCTGAACTGCGGGTCGGTCATCTTCAGCGACAGCACGAACGACACGCGGTCCCACACGTCTTCCGGCGCCAGCTTCACCCCGCGCGGCAGCAGGTTGC
Source organism: Stenotrophomonas sp. NPDC047960 (assembly GCF_043204395.1). Lineage (NCBI taxonomy): Bacteria > Pseudomonadati > Pseudomonadota > Gammaproteobacteria > Lysobacterales > Lysobacteraceae > Stenotrophomonas > Stenotrophomonas sp. NPDC047960. The sequence goes on from NZ_JBIDBX010000001.1 coordinate 725,104, forward strand.
GGAAATCGCAGAACTCGCGCAGCGCCTCGGTCAAGCCGGTGCGCAGGCCGTTGGCATGGGTGCCGTGCTGCGCGGTCGGAATCAGGTTGACGTAGCTTTCCTGGACCAGCTCGCCTTCCGGCAGCCAGGCCACCGCCCAGTCCACCACCTCGGTGTCTTTCTTCAGCTGGCCCACGAACAGCTCAGCCGGCAGCATCTCGCGTTCGCCCAGCTCGGCCTTCAGGTAATCGCTCAGGCCATCCTCGTAGTACCACGTGTCCTGCTCGTCGGTGGCCTCGTCGCGCAGCTTCACCGTCAGGCCGGGGCACAGCACCGCCTTGGCGCGCAGCAGGTGGCGCAGCGCACGCAGGTTGTACTTGGGCGTATCGAAGTACTTCGGGTCGGCCCAGAAGCGCACCCGCGTACCGGTGTTCTTCCTGCCCACGCTGCCGACCACTTCCAGCGGCGTTGCGCGGTCGCCATTGCGGAAGGTGATGCGGTGCTCGCTGCCGTCGCGACGGATGTGCACTTCCACCAGCGTCGACAGCGCATTGACCACGCTCACGCCCACGCCGTGCAGGCCGCCGGAGAAGGTGTAGTTCTTGTTGTTGAACTTGCCGCCCGCATGCAGCCGGGTGAGGATCAGCTCGACGCCCGGGACCTTCTCTTCCGGGTGGATGTCCACCGGCATGCCGCGGCCGTCATCGGTGACCTCGCAGCTGCCGTCCTTGTACAGGGTGACCTCGACCGTCCGGGCGTGCCCGGCCAGCGCTTCGTCCACGGCGTTGTCGATCACTTCCTGCGCCAGGTGGTTCGGACGCGCGGTGTCGGTATACATGCCCGGGCGGCGCTTGACCGGGTCCAGGCCGGACAGGACTTCAATATCGGCGGCGTTATAGCGGGTGTTCATCTGTCTTCATAAAGCGCATAGCGACGGCGAAGTTTGCGGTCTGGCCGGTTTTTTTGCACGCCGCACGTTCAGGGGGCGGCCGACCACCCCGCGGTAGACTGTCCTGGATGGGAAAAACCGGAGCCCCGGCCCCATCCCCAGCCCTATGCGAGGAGACCCCCATGAAGAAGTTGCTGACCATCGTTGCCATTGCCGCCGCCGTCGTGGCCGTGCCGCTGGCAATGGCGCAGAACGCCGGACAGGGCCAGTCCACCGCGCAGCAGGCCGAGGCCAAGGCGCAGGCCGAAGCCGACGCCAAGGCCAAGCGCCGCGCCGCTGCCACCGCCGAAATGAAGGCCAATGGCCAGCAGGCGCCGCAGAAGGAAGAGGAAGAAGAGGCCAAGAAGAAGCGCTGAACACGCCTTCCGGCCTCCCCGACGCCCCGGCTTGCCGGGGCGTCTTCGTTCGTGCCCCCTTGGGCTGGACGCGCTCAATCTGTAAACTATGGCTTTCCGGGAGCAGTACGTGTCATCCATCAGCGAATGGACTGGTCTGGTCGTGCGCGGCCGCCAGCAGGTCAGGCAGGAGGTGACGGTCCCATCGGCGACCGGCACGGCCGCCCCGACCTCGCCGACCGGCAGCCACGTCATCGCTCCCCAGATCCCGGCCCTGGCGCGTGAACACCCCGCCGCCGCCGCCCGGACCTCCCCCGATTTCCCCTTCACGTCGTCCGCCGCCCCGCGCGCCGGCGCCGTTTCCCCCTTCCTGACAGGACACCCCCAGCCATGACTCCCTTGATCTTCGTAACCGGCGGCGTGGTTTCCTCGCTCGGCAAAGGCATTGCCGCCGCCTCGCTTGCCTCCATCCTCGAGGCCCGTGGCCTGAAGGTCACGATGATGAAGCTCGATCCGTACATCAACGTCGACCCGGGCACCATGAGCCCGTTCCAGCACGGTGAGGTGTATGTCACCGACGACGGCGCCGAAACCGACCTGGATCTCGGGCACTACGAGCGCTTCGTGCGCACCCGACTGAGCCGCAAGAACTCGGTCACCACCGGCCGCATCTACGAAAACGTGATCCGCAAGGAGCGCCGCGGCGATTATCTGGGCGCCACCGTGCAGGTCATCCCGCACATCACCGACGAGATCCGCCGCTGCATGGATGAAGCCACCGAGGGCTTCGACGTGGCGCTGGTGGAAATCGGCGGCACCGTGGGCGACATCGAATCGCTGCCGTTCCTGGAAGCCATCCGCCAGGTGCGCACCGAGCGGGGACCGGAGAAGGCGCTGTTCATGCACCTCACCCTGGTGCCGTACATCGCCGCCGCCGGTGAACTCAAAACCAAACCAACCCAGCACTCGGTCAAGGAACTGCGCTCGATCGGCATCCAGCCCGACGTGCTTCTGTGCCGTTCAGAGCAGCCGGTGCCCGAGTCCGAGCGCCGCAAGATCGCCCAGTTCACCAACGTCTCCGAGCGCGCCGTGATCAGCGTGCCGGATGTCGATGTGCTCTACCGCATCCCGATGGGCCTGCACGAGCAGGGCCTGGATGAAATCGTGATCAACCAGCTCAAGCTGGGCGACAAGGCAGGCCCGGCCGACCTGCACGAGTGGGAAGCGGCGGTGGATGCCACCCTGCACCCGCTGGACGAGGTCACCATCGCCGTGGTCGGCAAGTATGTCGACCACCAGGACGCCTACAAGTCCGTGGGCGAAGCGCTCAAGCACGGCGGCCTGCGCCAGCGCACCAAGGTCAACCTCAAGTGGCTGGAAGCGCAGGACCTGGAAGGCACCGACATGGCCGCGCTCAAGGACGTCGATGGCATCCTGGTGCCGGGCGGCTTCGGCGACCGCGGCTTCGAGGGCAAGGTGCTCACCTCGCAGTTCGCCCGTGAACATCAGCTGCCGTACTTCGGCATCTGCTACGGCATGCAGGCCGCCGTTGTGGACTTCGCCCGCAACGTGGTCGGTCTGGAGGGAGCCAACAGCACCGAGAACGACCGCCAGTCGCCGAACCCGGTGATCGGCCTGATCACCGAATGGCGTACCGCCACCGGCGATGTCGAAAAGCGCGACGACAAAAGCGACCTGGGCGGCACCATGCGCCTGGGTCTGCAGGAGCAGCGCCTGAAGCCGGGTACGCTGGCGCGCGAGCTCTATGGCAAGGACGTCGTGTCCGAACGCCATCGCCACCGCTACGAGTTCAACAACCGCTACCGCACGCAGCTGGAAGATGCCGGCCTTGTCATCGCCGGCAAGTCGATGGACGACACCCTGGTGGAAGTGATCGAACTGTCGCGCGACCAGCACCCGTGGTTCCTGGCGTGCCAGGCGCACCCGGAGTTCCTGTCCACCCCGCGCGATGGCCACCCGCTGTTCATCGGCTTCATCCGCGCCGCGCGTGAGCGCAAGGCGGGCGGCGCACTGCTGCAGGAAGCGCGCGCCTGAGCCAGGATCCGTGGGCGGCGCAGCAGGCGCGCCGCCAGCGCCGTCACTGGCGGGCCTGGCCTTGGGGCTGGGCAGCCCTGGCCCTGTCGCTCGCCAGCTGGGGCTGCGCGTTCGTGCTCATGGTGCTGGTGTTTTCCGCAGTGGGTTCGCCCGGTGATGGCAGCCATGCCATCCAGGCTGTCGCCACGCCCATCAACCTCGCCCTGGCGCTGGGCGCGACCTGCGCGCTGGGCACCGTGGTGTCCAGCGTGCTGGCCCTGCGCCTGCGCCGCCAGCCGGCCGGTGGCGGCGCCGCGTTGGGCCTGCTGGGCCTGCTGTTGATGCTGCTGCTGCTGCCGTCGCAGCTGTAGTCGCGAATGCCCTCTGCGCGCGGATTTGGCAAGCGGGGGGCAGGTGGGGATAATCACGCGGCACCTTTTGACGCACCTTTTTTTGGCGTTCCCCCTTTCTGACTGGTAACCGGCCCGCTATGACCACGATCCGCAGCATCCACGCCCGTGAAATCCTCGACAGCCGTGGCAACCCCACGCTGGAAGCAGAAGTCACCCTGGAGGACGGTTCGTTCGGCCGTGCCGCCGTGCCGTCGGGTGCCTCCACCGGCACCAAGGAAGCGGTCGAGCTGCGCGATGGCGACAAGACCCGTTACCTCGGCAAGGGCGTGCGCAACGCCGTCAACAACGTCAACACCACCATCGCCACCGCGCTGAAGGGGTTCGATGCGGCCGACCAGGAGGGCCTCGACCGCCGCCTGATCGACCTGGATGGCACCGAAAACAAGGGCCGCCTGGGTGCCAACGCACTGCTGGCCGTGTCCATGGCCAATGCCCATGCCGCCGCCGCCGCGAACAAGCAGGCGCTGTGGCAGTACCTGTCCAAGGGCAGCACCGACGTGAGCCTGCCGGTGCCGATGATGAACATCATCAACGGCGGCGCGCATGCCGACAACAACGTCGACTTCCAGGAATTCATGGTGCTGCCGGTCGGCTTCACCTCGTTCTCCGAAGCCCTGCGCGCCGGTACCGAAATCTTCCATTCGCTCAAGTCGGTGCTCAAGGGCCATGGGCTGAGTACGGCCGTGGGCGACGAAGGCGGGTTCGCCCCGGACTTCCGCAGCAACGTCGAAGCGCTCGACACCATCCTCGAAGCCATCGGCAAGGCCGGCTACACCGCCGGTGAAGACGTGCTGCTGGGCCTGGACGTGGCCTCCAGCGAGTTCTACGAAAATGGCAAGTACAACCTGGTGGGCGAAAACAAGCGCCTGACCTCCGAGCAGTTCGTCGATTTCCTGGCCGACTGGGCCGCCCAGTACCCGATCATCACCATTGAAGACGGCCTGGCCGAGAACGACTGGGCGGGCTGGAAGCTGCTTACCGACCGCATCGGCAAGAAGGTGCAGCTGGTCGGCGACGACCTGTTCGTGACCAACCCGAAGATCTTCAAGGAAGGCATCGAGTCCGGCACCGCCAATGCGATCCTGATCAAGGTCAACCAGATCGGCACGCTGACCGAGACCCTCGAAGCGATCGCCATGGCGCACCACGCCAATTACGCGGCCGTGGTCTCGCACCGTTCGGGTGAAACCGAAGACACCACCATCGCCGACATCGCCGTGGCCACCACCGCCACCCAGATCAAGACCGGCTCGCTGTGCCGCAGCGACCGTGTCGCCAAGTACAACCAGCTGCTGCGCATCGAGGAAGCCCTTGGTGCCGGCGCGCGTTACGCCGGCCGTGACGCGTTCGTGTCGTTGAAGCGCTGATCCGCATGCGCAACTGGCGCTGGCTGCTGCTGGTGCTCGCGGTACTGCTGGCATGGCTGCAGTACCGCTTCTGGTTCGGCCCGGGCAATTCGGGAGAGGTGATGACGCTCGAAGCCCAGGTCGAATCCCAGAAGCGCGACAATGCCGGCCTCCAGCAGCGCAACGATGCGCTGGCTGCCGAGGTCAAGGACCTCAAGGAAGGCGAGGCCGCCATCGAGGAGCGCGCGCGCAGCGAGCTGGGCATGATCAAGCCGGGCGAGAAGTTCTATCGCGTCGTCGAGAACGCTCCGGTGGCAGCGCCGCGCGCGCCAGCGCTGGCCGCCGACCCAGACGCGCCGCACCAGGAGGTACCCTGATGGGTACCGTCTGGGCCGTGGTTCCGGCCGCCGGCCGTGGCACCCGCTTCGGCAGCGACACGCCCAAGCAGTACCTGCTCGCGGGTGACCGGGTGCTGCTGGCGCACACCCTGGAAGCACTGCTCTCGCACCCGGTCGTAGCCGGGGTGATGGTGGCCATCGCCGAGAACGATGTCGACTGGCCGGGCTGGCAGTCGCTGGCCGGCAAACCGATCCTCACCTGTACCGGCGGGGCCACCCGCGCCGCCTCGGTGCTGGCTGGCCTGCAGGCGCTGCCCGGCAGCGTGCGTGCCGACGATTTCGTGCTGGTGCACGATGCCGCGCGGCCCAACCTGGCTGCAGCCGACCTCGGCCGCCTGCTGGAAGTGGGGCGTACCGATCCGGTCGGGGCCATCCTGGCCGCGCCGGTGCGCGACACGCTCAAACGGGCCGGCGACGACGGCGGCATCGACGGCACCGAACCGCGCGCGCGCCTGTGGCGTGCGCTGACCCCGCAGCTGTTCCGCCGCCATCAGCTGGCGCGCGCGCTGCAGGAGGCCGCTGCGGCCGGTATAGAGGTCACCGACGACGCCATGGCGATGGAGCGGCAGGGTCTACGTCCGTTGCTGGTCGAGGGCAACGAGGACAACTTCAAGGTCACCACCCCGGCTGATCTGTCCCGATTCGAATTCGAGCTGTCGCGCCGCGGCTCCTGAGCCGCGGCACGCCGGCCATCAACGCAGGTTTTTGCCATGAACACCCCGTTTCCTCCGGTCCGCATCGGGCAGGGTTATGACGTCCACGCCTTCGGCGAGGGCGACCACATCATGCTCGGCGGCATCCGCGTCGCGCACAGCTGCGGCGTGCTGGCGCACAGCGATGGCGATGTGATCCTGCACGCCCTGTGCGATGCCATGCTGGGCGCGCTGTCGCTGGGCGACATCGGCCAGCACTTCCCGCCGTCGGACATGCGCTGGAAGGATGCCGACAGCAGTCGTTTCCTGGACCACTGCAACAGCCTGCTGCGCGAACGCGGCTGGCAGGTCGGCAACACCGACATCACCGTGATCTGCGAACGGCCCAAAGTCGGCCCGCACGCGCTGGTCATGCGCGAGCGCATCGCCGCGTTGCTCGGTGTCCCGCTGGATGCAGTGAGCGTCAAGGCCACCACGTCCGAGAAGCTCGGTTTCACCGGGCGCGGCGAAGGCATCGCCGCCCAGGCCGTCGTGCTGCTGGTGGCACTGTGATTCCGTTGCCGCTGGCCTTTGGCGAAGCCCTGCTGCGCGCTGATATCCGCACCACCCCCGAAGATTTCCAGGTGGACGAGCTGCCGGCGTTCGAGCCGACCGGGGAGGGCGAGCACCTGCTGCTGACCATTCGCAAGCGCGGTGCCAACACCGTGCACGTGGCCAAGCTGCTGGCGAAGTGGGCCGGCCTGCCGGACATGGCGGTCAGCTACGCCGGCATGAAGGACCGGCATGCGGTCACCACCCAGCGGTTCAGCGTCCACCTGCCCAAACGGATCGCGCCGGACATCGCACTGCTGGCCTCCGATGAAGTGGAAGTGGTCGCGTCCACCTGGCACAACCGCAAGCTGCAGCGCGGCGCGCTGGCCGGCAACCGGTTCCGGCTGGTGCTGCGCAACGTGCAGGGCGAGGCGAAGGCGATCGACGAGCGGCTGTCGCTGATCGCCGCGCGTGGGCTGCCCAACTGGTTCGGCGAGCAGCGCTTCGGCCGCGATGGCGGCAACGTGCCGGCCGCGCTGGCCATGTTTGGCGGCCGCCGCGTGCGCCCCGACCAGCGCTCGCTGCTGCTCTCGGCCGCACGCTCGGCGCTGTTCAACCAGGTGCTGGCCGAACGCGTCGCGCAGGGCAACTGGGACAGCCCGCTGGAGGGTGAAGTGTGGATGCTCGATGGCAGCCGCAGCGTGTTCGGTCCCGAACCGTGGACCGACCTGCTGGCTGATCGGTTGGGCCGCTTCGACATTCATCCCAGCGGTCCGCTGTGGGGCGAGGGTGAGCTGCGCAGCACGGGTGCAGCGGCGGGGCTGGAACTGGGCGCGATCAGCGACGAGCAGTCGCTGCAGCTGCGCACCGGTCTGGAAGGCGCGCGCCTGAAGCAGGAGCGCCGCGCGTTGCGGTTGCGCCCGGCCAACCTGCAGCATCGCTGGCTGGAAGCGGACGTCCTCGAACTGACGTTCGCGCTGCCGCCGGGGTGCTATGCCACCGCCGTATTGCATGAGCTGGGCCAGGTCAATGACGTCGGAGGCGCGACGGCTCCGGAATGACCCTGCAGACACGCCATGCGTGTCAACGCCATGCCGAACAGGCCCGCAAATCGCCCTGCGTGTCCGGGCGGCGCAGATCTCACCGGTTCGCCAACAGCACCAATACCGCGCCCGTCCCGCCTTGCCCGGCGGGCGCCGAATGAAATGCCAGCACGTCATTGCGCTGGCGCAGCAGCCGGTCCACCAGGTTCTTCAGGATCGGCGCACCGCCATCGGACTGGAGCCCCTTGCCGTGGATGATGCGCACGCAGCCGTGCTCGTGCGCGTGCGCCTCCAGCAGGAACTGGCGCAGCAGCGCCTCCGCCTGCGCCACGGTAGCGCCGTGCAGGTCCAGTTCGTCCTGCACCGAATACTGGCCGCGCTTGAGCCGTTGGAACATCCGCGCCGGCAGATTCTCCCGCCGGTAGCTGGCAGTGTCGCCGGCCTCCAGGGGGCTGCTGTCGCGCAGCAGCCGGGCGAACTCGCCGCGCGCCGCATCCTCGTCCTGTTCGGCCATGCGTGCACGCGGCTTCGGCCGCGGCGTTGCCGGAGGCGCGGCCACCGGTTTGCGCAGTGGCGTGACCTCGCCGATGGCGGCGCGGAACAACGCGGCCGGATCTTCGTCTTCAGGATGTGACATGCGTACAGCCTAATGCCCTGGATCGGCCGTGCCTACCTCCCGCCGGGGTAGGCCGATCTGCCCGGTTGCGGCACAATAGCTGACGCACTTGCGCGGTCGGTGATCCCGTAACGGGTGAAGGCCGGCCCCGCCAACGCTGGAAAGTGATGGAAATGAAGTCTTGAACAATCAAGCGGTTAAAACCCAGATGCGGATCCTGGTCAGCAACGACGACGGTGTCGATGCGCCCGGCATCAGGATGCTCGCCAGCGTGCTGCGCGAGGTGGGTCACGACGTGATGGTGGTCGCCCCCGACCGCGACCGCTCCGGCGCCAGCAACTCGCTGACCCTGGACCTGCCGGTGCGGGTCAAGCGCATCGACCACTACACCTGTTCGGTGGCCGGTACTCCCACCGACTGCGTGCACCTGGCCCTGACCGGCCTGCTCGAATACGACCCGGACATCGTGGTGTCGGGCATCAACAACGCCGCCAACCTGGGCGACGACGTCATCTACTCCGGCACCGTATCGGCCGCGATGGAAGGGCGTTTCCTCGGCCTGCCGGCAGTGGCCATGTCGCTGGTGACCCACAACCACGATCCGCGCAATTTCGAAACGGCCGCGCGCGCCGCCGTGGAGATCGTCACCCGGCTCAAGGCCGACCCGCTGCCGGCCGACACCATCCTCAACGTCAATGTGCCCGACCTGCCGTGGGCGGAGGTGCGTGGCTTCGAAGTGACCCGCCTGGGCAACCGCCACCGTGCCGAAGGCTGCATTGCCCAGCGCGACCCGCGCGGCAATGAAGTGTTCTGGATCGGTCCGGCCGGGCGCGAACAGGATTCGGGGCCGGGCACGGACTTCCACGCCGTGCGCAACGGGTTCATCTCGATCACGCCGATCCAGGTCGATCTGACCCGCTACCAGGCATTGGAAAAGGTCGCCAGCTGGGTGGGCGGGCTGACCGCCGCGCTGGACCGGCCGGCATGAGCCAGCGCCTGCGCCTGCAGCCCGAAGCGGTCGGGATCGGCATGACTTCCCAGCGCGTGCGCGACCGCCTGGTCGACCGCCTGCGCGAAAGCGGGATCGCCGACGAGGCCACCCTCAATGCGATCCGGGTGGTGCCGCGGCATCTGTTCATCGATGAGGCCCTGGCCTCGCGTGCCTATGAAGACACCGCACTGCCGATCGGCCACGGCCAGACCATCTCACAGCCGTGGGTGGTGGCGCGGATGACCGAAGCGGTGCTGCAGTCGGCGCCGAAGAAAGTGCTGGAAGTGGGCACCGGCTCGGGTTACCAGGCCGCCGTACTCGGTGCGCTGGGGCTGGAGGTCTACACCGTTGAGCGCATCGGCGACCTTCTGCGCCAGGCGCGCAAGCGCTTCCGTGCGCTGGGCATGAACATCCGCAGCAAGCACGACGATGGCCGCATCGGCTGGGCCGAACACGGGCCGTTCGATGCCATCGTGGTGACCGCGGCCGCGCCGGCGCTGGTCGATGCGCTGGTCGAACAGCTGGCCGTGGGCGGACGCCTGGTCGCGCCGGTCGGCGGGGCAGGGGCGCAGTCGCTGATCCAGCTGACCCGTCGCGACGACGGCAGCGTTGAACAGCAGGTACTGGCGCCGGTCACGTTCGTGCCGCTGCTGTCTGGCATGCTGGACTGATTCCAAGGAGCGTTGCGTCATGAAGATTTTTGGTCCGCTGTACGAGCGGGCGATGAAGTGGGCCGCGCACGAGCGCGCCCCGACCTACCTGACGGTGCTGAGCTTCATCGAGGCAATCATCTTCCCGGTGATGCCGGAAGTGATGCTGGCGCCGATGTGCGTGGCCCAGCCCAAGCGCGGCTGGTGGTTCGCCACCCTCAGCCTGGCCGGTTCGATGGCCGGCGCGCTGGTCGGCTATGCACTGGGCCATTACGCGTTTGAAGCGATCAAGCCGCTGTTCGCCGCGATGGGCATGCTGTCCAGCATCGAAGGCGGCATCGCCATCGTGCAGGCCAAGATGGCCGAATCGCCGTGGGCGGTGTTCACCTTCCTGGTGCTGGGTGGCTTCATGCCCATCCCGATGAAGGTCTTCACCTGGGCATCGGGTATCGTCGGGGTGCCGCTGCCGCAGTATTTCCTGAGCATGCTGATCGGCCGGGGCAAGCGCGTGTATGTGCTTGCTGCCGTCATCCGCATTGGCGGGGCGCGCGCCGAAGCGGCGCTGCGGCGTTGGATTGAACCGCTGGGCTGGATCGCCACCGCATTGGTGGTGGGTCTGGTGGCCTGGCTTGTCTGGAGGTCGAAGTTCGCATGAGTGCTGATCGTTTGAGCGGGGCCGCACGGCTGACCGCACTGCTGCTGGTGGTGTCCACCCTGAGTGCCTGTGGCACGGCCACGGTGGTCAAGCCCTCCGGCGGGCGCACCGCGCACACCACGCCGCAGACCTCGGTGGCCAAGCCCGGCCAGACCGCCGTGGTGCGCCGTGGCGATACGCTGTACGCGCTGGCACGCATCCACAACATCACTCCGCGTGACCTGGCGGCCTGGAACGGGCTGGCCGAGCCGTACACGATCTATCCAGGCCAGGTCCTGCGGCTGTACCCGGGCGGCAGCGCGCCGGGCCGCGCGCCGACCACCGTCGTGACCGCGCCGCGACCGGGCGGCACCACGCCCACCCCGGCGCCTGCGCCGACGCCGTCGCCGACCACCGCGATCAAAAGCAACATCAGCTGGCGCTGGCCGGCCGATGGTGCCATCGTCGGCCGCTTCGTCGGTGCCGACGTCACCAAGCAGGGCGTGGATATCGCCGGCAGCAGTGGCCAGCCGGTGCGCGCCACCGCGCCGGGTGTGGTGGTCTATTCAGGTGCCGGGCTGGTCGGTTTCGGCGAGCTGATCATCATCAAGCACAACGATCAGTGGTTGTCGGCGTACGGTCACAACCGCAAGCGCCTGGTCAACGAAGGCCAGAGCGTCAAGGCAGGCGAGCAGATCGCGGAGATGGGCCGCACCGGCACCACCCGCGACATGCTGCACTTCGAGATCCGCTACAACGGCAAGCCGGTCGACCCGCTGTTGTACCTGCCGCCCCGGTAGAGCGACGCCATGCGTCGCTGCAGGGTCTGGTCAAGCGACACAGGAAAGGCTGCCAACGGCAGCCTTTCCTGAACGAAATCAGCGAATTTCAGCCCGGCAGCAGGATCGCCGCAGCTACCTTCCGGCTCTCGCTGGCGAGCAGGTTGAAGGTCCGCGCGGCGGCCGCATTGGTCATTACTTCAATGCCGATGCCACGGGTAAGGCAGGCCGCCAGGACGGCGGCTGACGGGAACTGCTGCGCCGCACCGGTACCCAGGATGACCAGCTCCGGCGCCAGCGCCAGCACCGGCTCCAGGTGTTCCGGGGTCAGTTCCCTGGCCGTGCGCGGTGCGGGCCAGGTCTCCATCAGCGCCTGCGGGGTGACGATGAAGCTCTGTCCCAGCTCTCGCGTGCGGACCTGCTCGCGGTCTTCAAGGACCACGGAATCGGCGCCGACAGCGCGGAACGCAAAGGCATAATCGGGAATCTCGTGGTTCAGCTGCATGGCGATCAGCCGCGCGGAAGCACGATCTGGCGCTGTTCCTTGCTCGGGCGGTACAGCACGGCCACGTGGCCGATGCGCTGCACCAGCGCGCTGTCGGAGGCCTGGACCAGCTCGGCGATCATGGCATCGCGGGCGTCACGGTCTTCCGCGCCCACCTTCACCTTGACCAGTTCATGGCGCTCCAGGACTTCGTCCAGTTCAGCCAGGAAGGCCGGCGTGACCCCCTTGCCGCCGATCTGCAGCAGGGCTTTCAGATCATGGGCTTGGCCGCGAAGGAAGCGGGTCTGGGACGAGGTCAGGACAATAGACATTCAGGAACAAGCGGTTAACTGGGGCGATCAGGGTATCATGACCACCCCGTCCGGCCCTATCTCCAATGGTTTCCCGCAGCAAGAGCAGCCAACGCTGGTTGAAAGAACACTTCGCCGATCCCTTCGTGAAGAAGGCCCAGGCCGAGGGCATGCGCTCGCGCGCGGCCTACAAGCTGGAGGAGCTGCTCGCGCGTGACCGGCTGCTGAAGCCGCATATGGTCGTGGTCGACCTGGGCGCCGCCCCCGGAGGCTGGTCCCAGCAGGTCCGGCGCCAGATCGGCGACACCGGTCGGGTGCTCGCTCTGGACATCCTGGAGATGCCGCCGCTGGCCGGCGTGGAGTTCCTTCACGGGGACTTCAGGGAGCAGGCCGTCCTATCTCAGTTCGAAGCCATGCTTGGGGATCAGCCGGTGGACCTTGTGCTATCGGATATGGCCCCCAATAAAAGTGGCATGGACGCGGTGGACCAGCCGCGGATGATGCACCTGGCGGAGTTGGCGCTGGATTTCGCCGACAACCATCTCAAGCCGGGCGGTGCGTTCCTGATCAAGCTGTTCCAGGGCGTGGGCTTTGACGACTACGTGCGCGAGATGCGCCGCCGGTACGACAAGGTCGTCATCCGCAAGCCTGAAGCGTCCCGGAAGCGCTCGCCCGAGGTGTATGCCTTGGGGCAGGGCAAACGGACCCAGATCAAGTAAGCTCAACCATACCAATAGCGTCAGGCATTAGAGGAACACCGGAGCCAATGAGGATGAACGACTTGACCAAGAACCTCCTGCTATGGGTGGTCGTCGCCGTGGTGCTCATGGTGGTGTTCCAGAGCTTCTCGCCAAAGAGCAGCGGCGCCGGTGCCCAGGGCGCCACGTATTCGCAGTTCCTGGACCAGGTGGACGGCGGCAATGTCCAGAAGGTCACCTTCAGCGGCGACATGCGCAGTGGCACCAACCAGATCTCGTACACCACGCGCAGCGGCCAGTCGGCCACCATCACCGCGCCGATGGACCGCGACCTGATCAACATCCTGCGCGCCAAGAACGTGGAAATCGTCCAGGAAGAGCCGTCCAGCGGCATCTCGCTGGGCGCGATCCTGATGAATTTCCTCCCGGTGATCCTGATCATCGGCTTCTGGTTGTTCATCATGCGCCAGATGCAGGGCGGTGGCGGCGGTGCCAAGGGCGCGATGTCCTTCGGCAAGTCGCGCGCCAAGCTGCAGGGCGAAGACCAGATCAAGGTCACTTTCGCGGATGTCGCCGGCTGCGACGAAGCCAAGGAAGAAGTCGGCGAACTGGTCGACTTCCTGCGCGATCCGACCAAGTTCACCAAGCTGGGCGGCAAGATCCCGCGCGGCGTGCTGATGGTCGGCCCGCCCGGTACCGGCAAGACCCTGCTGGCCCGTGCCATCGCCGGTGAAGCCAAGGTCCCGTTCTTCTCGATCTCCGGTTCGGACTTCGTGGAAATGTTCGTCGGCGTCGGCGCCAGCCGCGTGCGTGACATGTTCGAACAGGCCAAGAAGCAGGCCCCGTGCATCATCTTCATCGACGAAATCGATGCCGTCGGCCGCCATCGCGGTGCCGGCCTGGGCGGCGGTCATGACGAGCGCGAGCAGACCCTGAACCAGCTGCTGGTGGAAATGGACGGCTTCGAGGGAGGCGAGGGCGTGATCGTCATCGCCGCCACCAACCGTCCCGACGTGCTGGACCCGGCGCTGCTGCGCCCGGGCCGCTTCGACCGCCAGGTCGTGGTCGGGCTGGCCGACGTCAAGGGCCGCGAGCAGATCCTGAAGGTGCACATGCGCAAGCTGCCGCTGGCCGACGACGTCGAGCCGATGGTCATTGCGCGCGGCACCCCGGGCTTCTCCGGCGCCGACCTGGCCAACCTGTGCAATGAAGCGGCGTTGTTTGCCGCCCGCAGCAATGAGAAGGAAGTGCGCATGGAGCACTTCGACCGCGCCCGCGACAAGATCCTGATGGGTGCCGAGCGCCGTTCGATGGCCATGAGCGAAGAAGAAAAGACGCTCACTGCCTATCACGAAGCCGGCCACGCCATCGTCGGCCGGCTGGTGCCCGAGCATGACCCGGTCTACAAGGTCACCATCATCCCGCGCGGTCGCGCGCTGGGCGTGACCATGTACCTGCCGGAAGGCGACAAGTACTCGATGAACCGCGTGGCGATCGAATCGCAGCTGTGCTCGCTGTACGGTGGCCGCGTGGCCGAAGAGCTGATCTTCGGTGCCGACAAGGTCACCACCGGTGCCTCCAACGACATCGAGCGTGCCACCAAGATGGCCCGCAACATGGTCACCAAGTGGGGCCTGTCCGACGAGCTTGGTCCGATCGCCTATGGCGAAGAGGACGACGAGGTGTTCCTGGGCCGTTCGGTCACCCAGCACAAGAGCGTGTCCGACGATACCGCGCGCCGCATCGACGAAGTGGTGCGCAGCATCCTGGACAAGGCCTACGCCCGCACCACGGAGCTGGTCACCGCCAACCTCGACAAGCTGCACACGATGTCCCAGCTGCTGCTGCAATACGAGACCATCGATGCCCCGCAGATCGACGCCATCATGGAAGGCCGCGATCCGCCGCCGCCGATGGGATGGGGCAAATCCAACAAGGACGGTGGCAACAACAACGACAAGGGCGGCGACGCCCGTCCGGTGCCGCCGATCGCCGGGCCTGCCGAGCAGCTCTGACGATGGACAGGTAACGCATGCAGGCCGGGGAAACCCGGCCTTCATCGTTTCCGGGGCAGGCAATCCGGGCGACAATGAGGGCTGCCCCACATCTGTCCCCGGAGTATCCATGTCCACGCCGCCGCCCCCGGTCTCGCACACCACCGAAATGGTGATCGCCACGGTGGCAGGTGCCGCGGTAGGTCTGCTCAGCGAAAACTACCTGCTCGGCGGCATCGTCGGCATCGTGCTCGGCATTGTCTTGAGTGTGGCCAAGACCCTGTACCTTGACCGCAGGCGTCGCCGCCGCTGAGCCCTTGCGCTGCGACGCGGCAATCGGCACGATGCGCGGGCGCGGCTGCACCTCGCAACCGCTGCCATCATTCCAGGGGGAATATCATGCGTCATTCACTGTGCGCGGCGACTGCCGTGCTGCTCTGCCTTGCCACGCCTGCCATGGCGGACACCATCCACGTGCAGGATCCGATTCCGTTCTCGGAGTCGGCCTATATCGCCGACAACATCAAGGCCGAGTGCCGCATGGGCGCGCAGCTTGCGACCGCGCTGGGCAGCAGTGCCCCGAAGTTCGGCAATACGATCGCCTTCGATTCGCAGCCCGTCTCCACGGGGCGGGCGCTGAAGCTGGAGCTGGTGGAGGCACAGAGTGCCGGCAACGCCTTCAGCGGTCACTTCAAGTCGGCAACCGTACGCGGCGTGCTGACCCAGGACGGCCAGAAGGTGGCCGCCGTGACCGCGCGTCGGGTGTCCCGCGGCGGCGCGTTCGGCGGATTCAAGGGTTCCTGCGACGTGCTCGAGCGCGTGGTCACCGCCATCGGCAGCGACCTGGCCCAATGGCTGGCAAACCCGACCGACGAGGCCAAGCTGGGCGACTTCTAGCCGGGCAGACCCCGCGCGATGCGGGTTATCGGAGTACGCCAGCGTAAACTAGGCGCTGGCGTATTTCGTGGAAAACCCATGTTCGATACTTCTCCCCAGCTGGACTGCGCCGGTCGCGTGCTGCGGCTCGACCGCCCGCGTGTCATGGGCATCGTCAACGTCACCCCGGATTCGTTCTCGGATGGTGGCGCACACGACAGCGCCGAAGCGGCGGTTGCGCATGGCCTGCAGCTGGTGGCCGAAGGCGCCGACCTGCTCGACATCGGCGGCGAATCGACCCGGCCCGGGAGCGCGCCGGTACCGTTGGACGAGGAGCTGCGCCGGGTCATCCCGGTGATCGAGCAGCTGGCCCGCCAGACCCCGGTGCCGATCAGCGTCGATACCTTCAAGCCGGAGGTGATGCGTGCCGCCGTTGCCGCCGGTGCCGGCCTGATCAACGACATCCACGCGCTGCGCCAACCCGGCGCGCTGGCCGCTGCCGCCGAGCTCAGGGTACCCGTGGTGCTGATGCACATGCAGGGCGAGCCCGGCAGCATGCAGGACACCCCGCACTACGACGACGTGGTGGCCGACGTGCACCGTTTCCTTGCCGAACGCATCTTCTCGGCCGAGATGGCCGGGATCGCGAAGAGCAACCTGATCATCGACCTCGGCTTCGGCTTCGGCAAAACCACCGACCACAACATGGTTCTGCTGGCGCGCTCGGCGCGTTTCCTGGACCTGGGCGTGCCGATGCTGGCCGGACTGTCGCGCAAGCGCAGCATTGGTGAGCTCACCGGGCGGGAGGTGCCACGCGAGCGCGTGGCCGGTTCGGTGGCCGCGCATCTGATCGCCGCCCAGCGCGGCGCGAAGATCCTGCGCGTGCACGACGTCGCCGCCACCGTGGACGCACTGAGCGTGTGGGCGGCGGTCGATGCGGTGCCGATGCCGCGGGTGGATGCGGCCCCGGCAATGCCCCGCTGGCCGGACGAGGATTGATGGGCGCTGACCGGCGCCCGCTGGCGATCGCGGTGATGGGCCCCACCGCGGCGGGCAAGACCGCCACCGCGATCGCACTGGCGCGGCAACTGCGCGGGGAGATCGTGAGCGTTGATTCGGCGCTGGTCTATCGCGGGCTGGATATCGGCTCGGCCAAGCCGGACGCCGCCGAGCGCGCGCAGGCACCCCACCACCTGCTCGACCTGCGCGATCCATGGCAGACCTATTCAGCGGCTGAATTCGCCGCCGATGCCGCGCGCGTGGTCGGCGACATCATCGCGCGTGGGCACATGCCGATCCTGGTTGGCGGCACCGGCTTGTACTTCCGCGCCCTGCTGCAGGGCCTGTCGCCGATGCCGCCGGCCGACCCGGCCACCCGCGCGGCGATCGGTGCCGAGGCTGCCGAACGGGGCTGGCCGGCATTGCACGCAGAGCTGGCCCGGGTCGATCCCGTCGCTGCAGCGCGCATCCATGCAACCGACCCGCAACGCATCCAGCGGGCGCTGGAGGTCCACCGGCTGACCGGCAGGCCGATCAGTGAGTGGCAGAAGCTGCCCGGCGAGGACCGCCTGCCGGTGCGCTGCCTGAAACTGGTGCTGGCGCCGCGCGAGCGCAGCGTGCTGCACCAGCGCATCGAAACCCGCTTCGACGCCATGCTTGCCCAGGGTTTCCTGGACGAGGTGCGGGCGCTGCGCGCCCTGCCCGCGATGGAGGCGATCGGTGCGCCGCTTGACCTGCCGGCGATCCGCGCGGTGGGTTATCGCCAAGCCTGGGAGTTCCTGGACGGGCAGGGCAGTGCGCGTGATTTCCGTGAAAAGGCCATTTACGCCACCCGGCAGCTGGCCAAGCGTCAGTTGACGTGGCTGCGCGGAGAGCTTGATGCGCGCTGGTTCGATCCCCATATGGAAGGGAATTCCCTGGCGGATGCCGTAGCGGCCTTTGTTGCCCGCTGAGCCACAGCGCCTGGCCCCTGGCCCGTGTACCATCGGGGGTTCCGGTGGCGGGGGCCGTGGCAGTTGCCGGAAGATCATAAAAACAATAATCAGGAGTGTGCAATGTCCAAGGGGCAATCGCTGCAGGATCCGTTTCTGAATGCACTTCGGCGCGAACGCGTGCCGGTGTCGGTGTATCTGGTCAATGGCATCAAATTGCAGGGAACGATCGAATCGTTCGACCAGTTCGTTGTCCTGCTGCGCAATACGGTGAGCCAGATGGTGTACAAGCACGCCATTTCGACCGTGGTGCCGGCACGCAACGTCCGGGTGGGTCCCGGTGGTGGCTATGTGCAGTCCAATGAAGGTGGCGCCGATGGCGCCCAGGAAGCAGACGACGTTGAATGAAGTAAGCAACAGCGGAGACGCGCGTGTTTGACCGTTCCAAGCGAGGCGAACACGCGCTCCTGATCCAGCCGCACTCCGGTCGGCTGGAGGAAGATGTGCTGGAGGAGTTCACCGACCTGGCCCGTTCGGCCGGCGCCAGCATTGCCGCCACCCTGACCGCGCGCATCGACCGGCCCAACCCGTCGATCCTGATCGGCTCGGGCAAGCTGGACGAGATCAAGGCGGCCGCCGAGGCGACGGGCGCCGACCTGGTGCTGGTCAACCATGCGCTCTCGCCCTCGCAGGAGCGCAACCTGGAGCGGTTCCTCGAGCGACGGGTGATCGACCGCACCGGCCTGATCCTGGACATTTTCGCCCAGCGTGCACACAGCCACGAAGGCAAGCTGCAGGTGGAACTGGCGCAGTTGCGCCACATGTCCACCCGGCTGGTCCGGGGCTGGACCCACCTGGAGCGCCAGCGCGGCGGCGCCATCGGCCTGCGCGGTCCGGGTGAAACCCAGCTCGAGACCGATCGCCGTCTGCTGCAGAAGCGGGTGGAGCAACTGCAGAAGCGGCTGGAGAAGGTTGAAGTGCAGCGTACCCAGATGCGCCGTGCCCGCGTGCGCAGCGAGCTGCCGCGCGTGGCCCTGGTGGGGTACACCAACGCCGGTAAATCGACGTTGTTCAATGCCCTGACCGGCGCCGAGGCGTACGCCGCCGACAAGTTGTTCGCCACCCTGGATCCGACCGTGCGCCGCATTGCGGTGCCCGGCGGCAACGTGGTGCTTGCCGACACGGTGGGCTTCGTCCGTGACCTGCCGCATGAACTGGTGGCCGCGTTCCGCGCGACCCTGAGCGAAGCGCGCGAAGCCGACTTCCTGCTGCACGTGATCGATGCGGCCGATCCGCACCGCGAAGAGCGCATCGCCCAGGTCGACGAAGTGCTCAACGAAGTGGGCGCGGGCGAACTGCCGCAACTGCTGGTCTTCAACAAGATCGATCGCATCGAAGGCAGCGAGGTCCGCCACGACGGCCAGGACGGCATCCCCGATACCGCCCGCCGCGAGCGCGTGTGGATCTCGGCCCGTGAGGGGCTCGGCCTGGACCTGCTGCAATCGGTGCTCGGCAAGCGCCTGGGCCTGCAGCACGTCAGTGGCGACCTGCGCCTGCCGCCGACCGCCGGTCGCCTCCGTTCGCGCCTGCACCAGCTGGAAGTGGTGCGCGGTGAACAGAGTGACGAGGACGGCTGGCTGCTGCAGGTGGAAATCCCGATTGCCGAAGCGGAGAAGCTGGCCGCCGCTGACGACGGCGGCCCGATCCGCGCGCTGCTCCCGGAAAAACTGCCCGAATGGTGAGCCTGTGACTGTTCCCACCGATGCCGAACTGGACGCGCTTGCCCGTGAGGTCGGCGCGCGCCTGCAGCAGGCCGCGTTGCAGCTGGTCACTGCCGAAAGCTGCAGCGGTGGCTGGATCGCCAAGGCCATGACCGACATCGCCGGTTCGTCGGCGTTCTTCGACTGCGGCATGGTGGTGTACAGCTACGAGGCCAAGCAGCGGCTGCTGGGCGTGCGCGCGCACACCCTGGAACAGTTCGGCGCGGTCAGCCGTGAAACCGTGCTGGAGATGGTGTCCGGCGCGCTGGTCAACTCCGGTGCCGGCATGGCCGTGGCCGTGACCGGCATCGCCGGTCCCGGGGGTGGCAGCCCGGACAAGCCCGTGGGCAGCGTCTGGATCGGCTGGAAGCAGCGCGGTGGCTATGCTCGTGCCGAGCTGTTCCAGTTCCAGGGCGACCGCGAAGCCATCCGCCGGCAGACCGTGCAGCAGGCGCTGACGGGAATTTTCCCGGCCCTGTGACATCCTGAGCCCTGCTGTCGAACGAGGGTGCACCGATGTGGGAAACGCTGGGAACCGTCCGTGACCTGGGACGCCTGCAGGAAATCGCCTCGGTCCTGATCCGCTATGGCTTCGGCGACCTGGTGCGTCGTATCGGCCTGGCCGACGTGCTCGAACGCGCCGGCCGCCTGCTGCACTGGAATGACACCCGGCAGATCCTGCGCATGACCGCGCCGGTGCGGGTGCGCCGGGCAATGGAAGACCTGGGCCCCACCTTCGTCAAGCTGGGCCAGGTGCTGGCCACCCGCGTGGACCTGTTCCCGCCGGACTGGATCGCCGAATTCTCCGAACTGCAGAACGCGGTGCCGGCGTTGCCGTACGCGCAGATCCGCGAGCAGCTGGAAGCGGACCTGGGGGCACCGGCTGCCGAGGTGTTCGCCTGGCTTGACGAAATCCCCCTGGCGGCGGCCTCGCTGGCCCAGGCCCATCGGGCCACCCTGCACGATGGCAGCGCGGTGGTGTTGAAGATCCGCCGCCCCGGCATCCGCGAGGTCATCGAAGCCGACCTGCGCCTGCTCGCGCGGCTGGCCGAGATCGTTGAAGCACGGCTGCCGGACATGCGCCGCTACCGGCCGGCCGAGGTCGTACAGCAGTTCCAGGTATCGCTGCGACGCGAGCTGGACTTCGCCGCCGAATGCCGCAACGCCGAGCGCATCGCGCGCAACTTCGCCGGGCGCAATGACATCTTCATTCCCAGGGTGCACTGGCAGTGGACCTGCGAAAGCCTCAACGTTCAGGACTTCGTGGACGGCATCCCTGGCCGCGACCTCGCCGGCGTCGATGCGGCCGGGCTGGACCGGGTGCGCCTTGCCCGCATCGGCGGGCGCATCGTGCTCAAGATGGTGCTGGAAGACGGCTGCTTCCACGCCGACCCGCATCCGGGCAACATCATCTACCTTCGTGACGGCCGGATCGGGGTGATCGACTTCGGGATGGTCGGGGCGATCTCGGAACAGCGGCGGTTCCAGGTCGCGCAGCTGCTGCATGGACTGGTCAGCCAGGAACCGGAGTCGGTCACCGATGTGCTGCTGGACTGGTCCGGCGGCGTGGACGTGGACGAATCGCGGCTGCAGCAGGACATCAGTACCTTCGTCGACCAGTACCGCGGCGTGCCGCTGAAGGATCTGCACATGGGCCTGATGCTGGGCAACATCACCCAGCTGCTGCGCCAGTACGCGCTGACCCTGCCCGCCGACCTGGCATTGATGATCAAGACGTTTCTGACCCTGGAAGGGATGGGGCGCCAGCTCGATCCGCAGTTCGACATGGCCACTGCCGCGCGGCCGTTCCTGGAGCGGGTGATGTGGCAGCGCTTCGCGCCATCGGCCCTGCTCAAGCGGGGCAAGCGCAGCGTGGCCGGGCTGCTGGATCTGGCCGGTGACCTGCCGCGCGATGTGCGCCAGCTGGTGCAGATGGCGCGGCGGGGGCGGTTG
The DNA here is from genome assembly GCF_043204395.1 of Stenotrophomonas sp. NPDC047960. NCBI lineage: Bacteria > Pseudomonadati > Pseudomonadota > Gammaproteobacteria > Lysobacterales > Lysobacteraceae > Stenotrophomonas > Stenotrophomonas sp. NPDC047960. The sequence continues at coordinate 746,462 of NZ_JBIDBX010000001.1, forward strand.
CAGCTCAAAGTAGAGACGACCGCCCTGCAGGGGTTCGGGGAGCAGGTGAATCGGGCCGCGAACCGGCTGGTGGTGGGGATTGTGACGGCTGCATTGATCATCGGGTCTTCGATCGTGATGCACAGCGTGGGTGGGCTGTCGAGCCGCTGGCTGCTGGCGCTGGGCGTGGCCGGATTCGTGGGCGCGGGGGTGTGTGGGGTGTGGATCCTGTTTTCGATCTGGCGGTCGGGACGGAATCCGTGAGGGGCACATGGGGTCATTGATGTCTGACGGGCGGCTTCGGATCGTGTAAACGCTGGATGGGTCGTGCCGGATGATGCTGGGCTGTCTTCGGGCGCTTGGGCCGCGCCTGCGCGCGGTTGCCGCGCATGGCGTGGCACTACGATTTGCTGCGTGCCCGCGGCGAGGCCCGGATACGGACGCATTGGCTTCGCTTTTTTTTGGCCGGCGCTTGATTGTGTCGGGTGTTAGTAGTATTACTACTAACCATGGACCTTACCGATACCCAGCAGGCGATCCTGCAGTTGATCGCCGAGCGCATCGAGACCGACGGCGCGCCGCCGTCGCAGACGGAAATCGCCCGTGCGTTCGGCTTCAAGGGCGTGCGGGCCGCGCAGTACCACCTGGAAGCGCTGGAACAGGCCGGGGCGATCCGTCGCATTCCCGGCCAGGCCCGCGGCATCCGGCTGGTGCAGGCGCCGCCGCTGCAGGACGGACTGCCGGCCTCGCTGGCGGTGGCCGCGCTGCCCGACCACGTGCTGCGCCTGCCGGTGCTGGGCCGGGTCGCGGCCGGCCTGCCGATCGGCGCGGATATCGGCTCGGAAGATTTCGTGGTGCTGGACCGCGTGTTCTTCTCGCCCGCGCCGGACTACCTGCTGAAGGTCCAGGGCGATTCGATGATTGACGAGGGCATCTTCGACGGCGACCTGATCGGCGTGCATCGCACCCGCGACGCCCGCTCGGGGCAGATCGTGGTGGCGCGCATCGATGACGAAATCACCGTCAAGCTGCTGAAGATGGGCAAGGATCGGATCCGGCTGCTGCCGCGCAATCCCGATTACAAGCCGATCGAGGTCCTGCCGGACCAGGACTTCGCCATCGAAGGCCTCTATTGCGGGCTGCTGCGCCCGAACCGCTGATTCCTTCAACGCACGACATGCACGGTCTTTTGTGGCGATTCTCTGGTTTGGCTGAGGTTGGTACGGATGTCCGATAATTTTTTTCCGAACGCCGGGCAGAATCTCAGCCTGTGCGATACGCCAACCTTAAAGTGACCCCGTGGCCAAGAAGACCTCCAAAGACACCCCCTCCAACGACATGACCTCTGCAAGGACCAACCCGATGGACGAGAACAAAAAGCGCGCCCTCACCGCCGCCCTGAGCCAGATCGAAAAGCAGTTCGGCAAGGGTTCGGTCATGCGCATGGGCGACCGTGTCATCGAGGCTGTCGAGATCATCCCGACCGGTTCGCTGATGCTGGACATCGCGCTCGGTATCGGTGGTCTGCCGAAGGGGCGTGTGGTGGAGATCTACGGCCCGGAATCCTCGGGCAAGACCACCCTGACCCTGCAGGCGATCGCCGAATGCCAGAAGAAGGGCGGCACCGCCGCCTTCATCGACGCCGAGCACGCGCTGGACCCGATCTACGCCGCCAAGCTGGGCGTGAATGTGGACGATCTGCTCCTGTCCCAGCCTGATACCGGCGAGCAGGCGCTCGAAATCGCCGACATGCTGGTCCGTTCGGGTTCGGTGGACATCGTGGTGGTTGACTCGGTTGCCGCGCTGACCCCGAAGGCTGAAATCGAGGGCGAAATGGGCGACCAGCTGCCCGGCCTGCAGGCCCGCCTGATGAGCCAGGCGCTGCGCAAGCTGACCGGCAACATCAAGCGTTCCAACACCCTGGTGGTATTCATCAACCAGCTGCGCATGAAGATTGGCGTGATGATGCCTGGCCAGAGCCCGGAAGTGACCACCGGCGGCAACGCCCTGAAGTTCTACGCCTCGGTCCGCCTGGACATCCGCCGCATCGGCGCGATCAAGAAGGGCGACGAGATCATCGGCAACCAGACCAAGATCAAAGTCGTCAAGAACAAGCTGGCTCCGCCGTTCAAGCAGGTCATCACCGAGATCCTGTACGGCGAAGGCATCAGCCGCGAAGGCGAGCTGATCGATATGGGTGTGGAAGCCAAGCTGGTTGAAAAGGCCGGTGCCTGGTACAGCTACGGCGAAGAACGTATCGGCCAGGGCAAGGACAACGCCCGCGGTTACCTGCGCGACAATCCGCAGGTGGCCCAGCGCCTCGAAGCCGAGCTGCGCGAGAAGTTCCAGCCGACCGAAGCGCCGCGTGAAGGCGGTGACGACGACGGCGACGACGCCGAGTAAGTTTCCCGCGGGGCAGGGCAGCGCCGTCAGTGACGCTCGCCCTGTCCCGGGGTTTATGTTTTCCGAGATCCCGCATGCACGACTCAGACGCCCCGGCACCCGGCCGCAAGCGCCGCGTCCGTGAACAGACCCCGGTCCAGCGTGCGCTTGGCCTGCTGGTCCGCCGCGAGCATTCGCGCAAGGAGCTCACCCGCAAGCTCACCGCCCGCGGCATCGAAAGTGAGGCCGCCACCGCCGCGGTGGAAAAGCTTACCGAAGCGGGCTGGCAGGACGACACCCGGTTTGCCGAGAACCTGGTGCGGATCCGCGCCAACACGGGCTATGGACCGCTCCACATCCGGGCCGAACTGGGCACCCATGGGCTGGACAGTGAACAGATCGCGGCCGCCATGGACACCTTCGAAGGCGACTGGACCGAAAACGCCCGGGACCTGGTCTGCCGCCGGTTTGGTGAAGCGGGGCCGCAGGAGTTGCCCCAGCGCCGCAAAGCAGCCGATCTGCTGGCCCGACGGGGCTTCGACGGCGACAGCATCCGCCGGGCGACCCGATTCGATCCGGAAGATTAAGGAACGGCACGGGCGACGTGTCCCTGGGCCCCGGGCCTGATACCCTTTGTGGTTTCGGCGGTCCTGCAATCGACACCCGGCCATTGGGGCTGCGTGCGAAGGATCGACCGGCCCGCAGACAGCCAGCCCCCCATGACCGAATCCGCCAAGTTCACCACCTCCCAGATCCGCAGCGACTTCCTTGAGTTCTTCAAGGGCAAGGGCCACACCATCGTTCCCTCGGCACCGCTGGTGCCGGGCAATGATCCGACCCTGTTGTTCACCAACTCCGGCATGGTGCAGTTCAAGGACGTGTTCCTTGGCGCCGAGAAGCGCAGCTACGTGCGTGCGGCGGACGTGCAGCGCTGCCTGCGTGCCGGTGGCAAGCACAACGATCTGGACCAGGTCGGCTACACCGCGCGCCACCACACCTTCTTTGAAATGCTGGGCAACTGGTCATTCGGCGACTACTTCAAGAAGGACGCCATCGCCTGGGCCTGGGAACTGCTGACCCAGGTCTGGAAGCTGCCGGCCGACCGCCTGCTGGTCACCGTCTACCAGACCGATGACGAGGCCTACGCGCTGTGGCGCGACATGGTCGGTATTCCCGAAGAACGCATCGTGCGCATCGGCGACAACAAGGGTGCTCCGTTCGCCTCGGACAACTTCTGGCAGATGGCCGACACCGGTCCGTGCGGCCCGTGCACCGAGATCTTCTACGACCACGGCGCCCACATCGCCGGTGGCCCGCCGGGCTCGCCGGACGAAGACGGCGACCGTTACATCGAAATCTGGAACCTGGTGTTCATGCAGTTCGACCGCCAGCCCGACGGCACCCTGGTGCCGCTGCCGGCGCCGTGCGTGGATACGGGCATGGGCCTGGAGCGCCTGGCGGCGATCCTGCAGCACGTGCACACCAACTATGAAATCGACCTGTTCCAGGCGCTGATCCGAAAGGCCAGCGAACTGACCGGCATGGCCGACCTGGAGAACAAGTCGCTGCGCGTGATCGCCGATCACATCCGCGCGTGTTCGTTCCTGGTGGTCGATGGCGTGCTGCCGTCCAACGAAGGCCGTGGCTACGTGCTGCGCCGGATCATCCGTCGCGCGTTGCGCCACGGCTGGATGCTGGGCGTGCGCCAGCCATTCTTCAGCAAGCTGGTGCCGACCCTGGTTGAACAGATGGGCGAGGCGTATCCGGAACTGCCGGCCCAGGCCGACATCGTGGTGCGCGCGCTGCAGGCCGAAGAAGAGCGCTTTGCACAGACGCTCGATTCGGGCATGAAGATCTTTGACGACGTGGCCGCGCAGGTGACCAACGGCGTCATTCCGGGCGTGGACGCGTTCCGTCTGTATGACACCTATGGCTTCCCGCTCGACCTGACCCAGGACATCGCGCGCGAGCGTGACCTGGTGGTGGACATCGACGGGTTCAACGCGGCGATGGAGAAGCAGCGCGAAGATGGCCGCAAGGGCGGCAAGTTCGGCGGCGGCGTGACCCTGTCGGCCGATCTGGTTGCCACCCTCAAGCCGACCACCTTCCTCGGCTATGACCGCCTGCAGGCCGATGGCCTGACGGTGGTGGCCCTGCTCAGGGACGGTCGCCCGGTGGACGCGGCACAGGCCGGCGATGACGTCATCGTACTGACCGACCAGACCCCCTTCTACGCCGAATCGGGTGGCCAGGTGGGCGACACCGGTTCCCTGTCCGGCAACGGTGTACAGCTGCAGATCACCGACACGCAGAAGTTCGCGGGCCAGTTCCATGGACACGTTGGCCGCGTGACCGAGGGCAGCCTGAAGATCGGCGACGTGCTCAGTGGCAAGGTCGATGGCCAGCGTCGTGGCGCCACCATCCTCAACCACTCCGCCACCCACCTGCTGCACGCCGCGTTGCGGGAAGTGCTGGGCACCCACGTGCACCAGAAGGGTTCGCTGGTCGCCCCCGACCGCCTGCGCTTCGACTTCTCGCACTTCGAGCCGATCAGCGCGCAGGACCTTGCGTTGATCGAGCGCAGGGTCAACGAGCAGGTCCGCGTGAACAACGCTGTCGAAGTGCACAACATGGCGATGCAGGAAGCGCTCGACTTCGGCGCGATGGCATTGTTCGGCGAGAAGTATGGCGAGAACGTGCGCGTGCTGAAGATGGGCGATTACTCCACGGAACTGTGTGGTGGCACGCACGTGTCGCGAACTGGCGACATCGGCTTGTTCAAGATCACTTCCGAAGGCGGCATCCAGTCCGGAGTGCGCCGTATCGAAGCGGTGACCGGGCAGGGCGCGCTGGACTACGTGGCCCATGAAGAAGCGCAGCTGGCCGAAGCGGCTGCGCTGCTGGGCGGTAATGCCGGCGAGGTGGTCGACAAGATCCGCCAGCTCGGCGAACGCCAGAAGAAGCTGGAACGCGAACTGGACGCGCTGAAGGCCAGGCAGGCCGCCGGCGCCACCGCGGATCTGGGCGCTGGGGCGGTTGAGGTCAATGGCGTCAAGATTCTGGCCGCGCGCCTTGAAGGTTTCGACGCCAAGGCACTGCGTGAGGCGATCGACCGCCTCAAGCAGCAGCTGGGCGATGCGGTGATTGTCTTGGCCGGCACCCAGGACGGCAAGGCAGCGTTGGTGGCCGGCGTGAACGGCAGCGCAACAGGCAAGGTAAAGGCCGGGGAACTGTTGTCTCACATCGCCGGTCAGATCGGAGGCAAGGGCGGCGGCCGCCCGGACCTCGCCCAGGGTGGTGGTGAGGACGGGCCCGCCCTTGCTTCGGCACTGGCCGCCGTCGTCGACTGGGTCACCCCGCGTATCTGAACGCCTGAATCCTCCTGCTCCTTGATGGGGCGGGAGAGCTGACGGTACTATGGCTAATCTTTTCCCTTTGTCGTGTGGCGTTCCTTGGCTGGGCGCCGAGCCGGGCGGGAAAATCCACCGGTTCCCTGGAGACTTGCAAAAATGTTGATCCTGACTCGCCGTGTTGGCGAAACCCTGATGATCGGTGACTCGGTCAGCGTGACCGTGCTCGGCGTCAAGGGCAACCAGGTGCGTATCGGTATCACCGCTCCGAAGGACGTGGCCGTGCACCGCGAAGAGATTTACCAGCGTATCCAGCGAGGCGATGAGCCGAATGCATCCGGAAGTGAAAATTCTTCCGATTAAGGCTTTACCTGGGGGTGTGAAAAACGTTATTCTTCGCGCCCCCGCTGAGAAGAAACATCGCAGCGGCGGAACCAGAATACTGGAGCGGTGCCCGAGTGGCTGAAGGGGCTCCCCTGCTAAGGGAGTATACGGCCAAAAACTGTATCGAGGGTTCGAATCCCTCCCGCTCCGCCAGTTACAGGAAAGGCCTTCGTATGCGAATACGAAGGCCTTTTTCTTTGGGATTGTTGTCGGCGCGTTGACGCGATGCGTGCATCGCCTGCACCGGTAACCTGCGAGGGTGGGCGTTCAACGCACCAGGACAGGACCCGCCGTGAACGCACGTCGTCATTTTCTTTCCGCCGCCGCCGCCGCCGGTACCGCTGCCTTGGCCAACTCACCGCTGCTGGCGCAGTCCAGCGCGGCCGCACCCGGCAGTGTGATGGCTACCCGCGGCCGCATCGCTGCCCAGCCACTGGCCGCCAACACAGCCGGCAAAGGCGGGCGTTACCGACCGCGTACGCGCCTCGGGCTGGGGGGTGTAGCCGTCGGCAACGGCTTTGCTCCGGCCACCGACAGTCAGAGCGAGCAGACGCTGGCGGCGGCATATGCCGCAGGCGTGCGCTACTTCGACACCTCCCCGTGGTATGGGCTGGGCCTGAGCGAACGCCGCATGGGCCACCACCTGCACAACCATGCCGCGCGCGGGTACACGCTGTCGACCAAGGTCGGCAGGCTGCTCACTGCGACGCCGGGCCCGCTGCAGGAGACCATGTGGAAGGACCCGGCCCCCTTTCATTACCGCTACGACTATTCGGCCGATGGCGTGCGCCGCTCGGTGGAAGACAGCCTTAACCGCCTGGGTGTCGCGCAACTGGACGTGGTGTTCATCCACGACCTGTCGCCGGACAACGAGAAAGACCTCGGCATGCCTTGGGAGCAGCGCTTTGCCGAGGCGGCCAGGGGCGCGATGCCGGCGTTGACGAAGATGCGCGAGGAAGGGCTGATCAAGGCATGGGGCTTTGGCGTCAACCGACCCGAACCGGCGCTGCGCGCCATGCAGGAAGCCGATCCAGACATCTTCCTGCTCGCCTGCCAGTATTCACTGCTCGACCACGACCAGGCGCTGCACGACACCTTCCCCGCGATTGCCCGGCACGGTGCTTCGGTGGTGGTGGGGGCACCGCTGCTGGCCGGGTATCTGGCCGGACGCGATCGTTACCTGTACGACGGCAAGGTGCCTGCGTGGGCGCCGCAGAAGCGCGCGGCGGTGCAGGCGATCTGCGAGCGTCATGGCGTGGACCTGCGCACCGTGGCGCTGCAGTTCGCCGATGCTCCGGCCGTGGTGTCGGCGGTGATTCCCGGCGCACGCACGCCGGAGCAGGTGCAGGCCAACGTGGCGTCCATGTCGGTGGCGATCCCACCGGCGCTCTGGGCGGAGTTGAAGCAGGCGAAGCTGATTGCCGACGACGCCCCGGTGCCTGCGCCCTGAGCCTGGACGCGACAACGCCCCGAACTGCTCGGGGCGTTGTCATTCACGGCAGCGGTTACAGCGGCAGGTCGAACACGAGTACTTCGGCATCGCTCGCGTTTTCCAGAGTCACCTGGGCCTCGTCGGTGATCTGCAGGGCATCGCCGGTGTCCAGCGTGATGCCGTTGACCTGCAGCTGGCCGCGGGCCACCTGCACGTACGCGCCACGACGCGGGGAAAGGGCCAGGTGGGCACGCTCGTCACCGTCCAGGATCGTGGCGTAGATGTTGGCGTCCTGGTGGATCAGAAGCGAGCCATCACGGCCGTCCTTCGAGGCGATCAGGCGCAACTGGCCGCGCTTGGCTTCGGGCGCGAAATGCGTCTCCTGGTAGCTTGGCGTGATGTTCTCCGCATCCGGGAACAGCCAGATCTGCAGGAAGTGCACGGTCTCGTCGGCCGAGTGGTTGAATTCGCTGTGGCTGACCCCGCTGCCGGCGCTCATGCGCTGCACGTCGCCGTAGCGCAGGACCGAGCCGGTCCCCATCGAGTCCTTGTGCTCCAGCGCACCGCCGAGCACGTAGGAGATGATCTCCATGTTGCTGTGGCTGTGGGTGCCGAAGCCCTGGCCGCCAATCACCCTGTCTTCGTTGATCACGCGCAGCGGGCCGAAGCTGGTGTAGCGCGGGTCGTAGTAGTTGGCGAAAGAGAAGGTGTGCTGGGAGTTCAGCCAGCCATGGTTGGCCTGGCCACGCGTAGCGCTCTTGCGGATCTGCAGCATGATGTTCTCTTGGGTTGTTCGATCGTTTCGATGGCGGTCGGGGGCGGTATGTGCGTCCCCTTTCCTGTTGGCGCCAGTATCCGCTTGCACCGTTCGCTTGAAAAACGGATAGTTTTGCAAGCCATCATCGAAAAATTCGAATGCTCAAGCTCAGCCTCGATGCCCTGCAGATCCTGGATGCCATCGACCGCCGCGGCTCGTTCGCCTCGGCCGGCAAGGCGCTGCACAAAGTGCCTTCAACCATCTCCTACACCGTGTCCAAGCTGGAACAGGACCTGGGCGTGCAGCTGTTCGACCGGATCGGCCCCCGCGCGCATCTCACCGAGGCCGGGGTGGCGCTGCTGGACGAGGGCCGGCACCTGCTGCGCGCGGCACGTGAGCTGGAGATGCGGGTGCGCCGGGTGGCGTCGGGGTGGGAGGCCGAGCTGACCGTGGCCGTGGACTCGCTGTTCCAGCCAGCGCTGTTGGCCGAGGACGTGCGGGCGTTCAGCGCGGTGGCCGAGCAGACCCGGATCCGGTTGATCAGCGAAGCGCTGTCCGGCACCTGGGAAGCCCTGCTGGATCGGCGTGCGGACCTGCTGGTGGGTGCGGCGGGGGAGGGGCCGAGTGGCGGCGGCTACGTAGTCGAACCGCTGGGCGTGGTGCGGTTTGTGTTCGCGGTGGCGCCCGGGCACCCGCTGGCGGCGCTTCCGGAACCCCTGGGGCGCGAACAGCTGGCCGCCCACTGCGCCATTGCCGTGGCCGATTCCGCGCGGCGATTGCTGCCGCGCACGGTCGGCTTGCTGATGGGGCAGGAGACGGTGACCGTGCCCGATACGGTCAGCAAGTTCCGGCTGCAGTGCGCTGGCCTGGGCTTCGGCTTCCTGCCCGAGCCGTATGTCCAGGCGGCGGTGGCGCAGGGCCGCCTGGTGGTGCGCGAGGTGGAGGAGCCCAAGCCGGACGAAACCTTCTGGCTGGCCTGGCGGACCGGGGAGGAGGGCGCCGCGCTGCGCTGGTGGCGCGAGCGGATGCGCCAGCCGGGGCTGATGGAGGGGTGGTGGGGGCAGATGGGCGCGTGGTCATGACGCCCGGCGGCTGAATGAATGCCGTCCTGTCATCGATCGGTCATGTGGCTGCGGTAGAGCGGCCCGGGCGCGATGGTTAACCTGCGCGGCTCAATCTGACTCTCTGCGCCCATGAAACGCCTGCTGCTGCTTCTGCTGGCCGGGGCCGGCCTGTGGCTGGCCGCGTGCTCATCGCTCAATTCCTCTGCCGCTTCCACCTCGCTGAGCGATCGGCTGGTCGCCCCCGGCGGCGTGTCCACGCTGCTCGATACCGCGCGCATCAGCGAAGCGGTGGCGGCGGTGCCCAACCGGCATGGCGTCGTCACCGGCCGGGCGGGCGTTCCGCTGTTCTGGCGGGCGTTCGATCCGGGCCGCTACGGACTTCGGTATCAGTACCTTGCGCAGCGCCACGAAAATGGCGAGCCGTTGAACACCGGCCTGCAGCTGGCCCTGCCGCACCCGTTCAAGCCGCAGGCCCCGCGCGGCACCGTGGTGCTGCTGCACGGCTGGATGATGAACGGCGATTCGATGCTGCCGTGGTCGTTGCAGCTGGCCGAATCGGGTTACCGGGTGATCACCATCGACCTGCGCAACCACGGGCATTCCGGGGCGGGGCCGTCGGGCTACGGGACGTTTGAATCCGACGATGTGGTCGATGTGATCGATACGCTGCAGCAGCGAGGAGAAGTGGTCGGGCCGCTGTACCTGTTCGGTGTGTCCTACGGCGCAGCCACCGCGCTGTTCACGGCCGACAAGCTCGGCGACCGCGTCACGGGGGTGGTGGCGATGGAATCGTTCGCCAACGCCGGCGAGGCGATCCGCAGCATGATCCCGCACCTGATGTCGCTGCAGCCCACCGCATGGAAGGCGCAGGCAATGGCCGCATACGGGCGCTGGCGCTATGGCGGGCAGGACATCAACGCGGTGATCGCCGCTGCCAGCCAGCGCCTTGACCTGGACCTGGACGCGGTGGACGTGACCCGCGCGCTGGCCGACACGCGCGCCTGCGTGCTGCTGCTGCACGGCCAGGACGACGCGCACGTGCGGGTGGAGCAGGGGCGTGCGCTGGCCGCCGCCAGTCCGCGCGTGCATTACATCGAGATGCGGGGCGAGGACCACATCACCCTGCCGCTGCGGCTGGACCTGCTGGGTGGGGTGGTCGATGACTGGCTCGCGCATGACGACCATGCCGGTGGCAGCTGCCCGGCGCCGGAGATCCCGCGGGAAGCAGACCGGATGGCCATGTCGGCGGTACGCACCGGGCAGCCGGCGCGCTCGTAACAAAAAAGGCAGCACGTGGCTGCCTTTTTTCGTCTTCGATGCAATGGTGCGCCCGGAGAGATTCGAACTCCCGACCGCCTGGTTCGTAGCCAGGTACTCTATCCAACTGAGCTACGGGCGCGCTTGCATTGTCTGGTTGTTGCCGCGATGTAATGGTGCGCCCGGAGAGATTCGAACTCCCGACCGCCTGGTTCGTAGCCAGGTACTCTATCCAACTGAGCTACGGGCGCATTTACATCACGTTGTTGCCGCTACCGGCGGAGGCGAAGCTGCCGGCCTGTTGATGGTGCGCCCGGAGAGATTCGAACTCCCGACCGCCTGGTTCGTAGCCAGGTACTCTATCCAACTGAGCTACGGGCGCGTCAACAGGAGCGGAATTATGCGGATCGACGTCGCATCCGTCAACGCTTTTGTGAAGGACTTCATTCAAATGAATGAAAAAGCGCCTTCACCACGGCCTCCGGCGCCTTCATCCACGCGAAGTGGTCGGCCTGCGTGCCCAGCGTGTCGGCGGGCACGATCGACAGCGTGGAAGTGACCTGCGGCAGCTTGGCCAGCAGGCCCTGCATCGAGCCGGGCGGCGCCAGCCAGTCGTCGGCCAGCACCACCGCGTCGGCGTGGCCGTGCAGGCGACGCATTCCGCCTTCCAGGTCCGCCCGCACGCCCACCGCAGCGTAATGGTTGTTCAGCCCCACCCGGGCCCAGTCGCGTATCACGCCGCGCGCTTCGGTGCCGCCAAAACCGAGCCGCCGCCCATGCAGCACGCCCTGGCGCTGCGCCAGCCATGGCAGGAAGCGGTACACCAGCGGCAGTGTCCAGCCGCGCCGGGCAGGGAAGCTGCGCCAGTACGGGGTACCGGTGGCGACCAGCCAGAAACGCGCGAACACGCCGGGATGCAGGCCGCCGAACACGCAGGCCAGCTGCCCGCCCAAGCTGTGCCCGCCGATGATCAGCGGCACGTTGCCATGCAGGCGCAACGCGGCCAGGCTCGCCGGGAGATCCTGTTCGAGGATTTCGCGGTAACCCCAGTCCTGTTCGCGCGACGGGCGCAGGCTGCTGCTGCCGTTACCGCGCCATTCGTGCAGGAATACGCTGATGCCACGTGCGGCCAGCGCATCGGCAAACGGTTGGTAGTTGCGTGCTGATACCCCCAGCGCCGGCAGCCACAGGAGCTGCGCACGCGGCTGCGCCGGCACGCGCCCGATCAGCTCGAACCGGTGGCCGTCATCGGCCTGCACCGGCACCACCAGCGGGCGCATCATGCCGGCCGCGCCGCGCCGAAGTGATCCAGTACCCGCACCGCGCTGCGGCCGGGCGTGTAGCCTCCCTGCAGGGCGCGTGCGACGTAATCAATGGCCGCCTCGCAGGCATTCGGCAGCGACAGCCCGCAGCACAGTTGCGCGGCAATCGCCGACGCCAGCGTGCAGCCGGTGCCATGCGCGTCCACCGGCAACCGGGTGTGGATGAATTCTTCGCGGGTGACGCCATCGAAGTAGCGGTCGATCACCCGTGCGCCTTCGGCCATGTGGCCGCCCTTGAGCAGCACCGCACCGGCGCCGAGATCGAGCAGCGCAGCGGCGGCATCTTCAGCGTCATCGGCGTTCTCGATGCGGCGGCCGAGCAGCAGTTCGGCCTCGGGGGTGTTGGGGGTCAGCAGCGTGGCCAGCGGCAGCAGCCGCCTGCGCAGAACCTCCAATGCGCTGCCTTCGAGCAGGCACGCGCCACTGCTGGCCACCATGACCGGATCGAGCACGACATGGGTCGGTCGATACTTCTCCAGTGCATCGGCGACCAGTGCGATCACCTCGGCGTTGGCCAGCATGCCGAGCTTGACCGCGTGGATGTCGAAATCGGCGAAGCAGGCGTCGATCTGTGCCTGCAGAACATCCAGGGGTGGCACGTGCACTGCGGACACCCCGCGGGTGTTCTGTGCGGTGAGCGCTGTGATCGCTGACAGCCCATGCACGCGGTGTGCGGCGAAGGCTTTCAGGTCGGCCTGGATGCCGGCACCACCGCCGGAATCGGAGCCGGCGATGGTGAGGACGGACACGGGGGTGGAAGGGCTCATCCCGCGATTGTGCAGCGGGGCGGCCTGTTGCGCCATCTACCCGGTTTTGCCGCCGTTGAATGCCAGTTCGGAGAACTCGCCACTGGCCGGATCGAACACCGCGCCCCAGAACATGCTGCCGCCATCGCACACGCGGATCGCTTCGCGCGCGGGGTTCATCTCGCTGTGGTCGGGCAGGCGGAAGGCGTTGAGGTAGATCAGCTTGCGTCCTTCCACTTCGATGCCGACGTACTGGCGGTCGAAATCAGTGACGTTGGGGACCTGCGGTGCAAGTGTGGGCAACCGGCTTTCCAGCTGTTCGATCTGCTGGCGGCTGGGTGCCCAGTAGCCGGTCACCCGCCCCGGCGTCTGGCCGGGACTGGGACGCGAACAGGTATCAAGGACCTGGGCAACCACCTGCGGGCGGGTTACCACCCACGACTGTCCGGTCCTGACCGCCGTCGGTACGGTGGCGCCGGGGCGGGTATTGGCTGGCGTGCAGGCGGCCGCCAGCGCGGCCAGCGCCAGCGGCAGCAGCAGGCGGGAGAGGGGACGGTTCACAACACCTCCGAAGCGTAATCGGCCAGGCGCGATCGCTCGCCACGGCGCAGGGTGATGTGCGCGCTGTGCGGCCAGTTCTTGAAGCGGTCCACCGCGTAGGTCAGGCCCGAGGTGGTTTCGGTGAGATAGGGCGTGTCGATCTGTTCGACATTGCCCAGGCAGACGATCTTGGTGCCGGGGCCTGCACGGGTGATCAGCGTCTTCATCTGCTTGGGGGTGAGGTTCTGCGCCTCGTCCAGGATCAGGTAACGCGACAGGAAGGTGCGGCCGCGCATGAAGTTGAGCGAGCGGATCTTGATCCGGCTGGCGATCAGGTCGTTGGTCGCTGCACGGCCCCATGCACCTCCCTCCTGGGTGTGGGTGAGCACTTCCAGGTTGTCGGTCAGCGCGCCCATCCACGGGGTCATCTTTTCTTCCTCGGTGCCGGGCAGGAAGCCGATGTCCTCGCCCACGCTGACCGTGGCGCGGGTCATGATGATTTCGCGATAACGCTGCTGGTCCATGGTCTGGGCCAGGCCGGCGGCCAGTGCCAGCAGCGTCTTGCCGGTGCCGGCGGTACCCAGCAGGGTGACAAAATCGATCTCCGGGTCCATCAGCGCGTTCAGCGCGAAATTCTGCTCGCGGTTGCGCGCGCTGATTCCCCACACCGCGTGGCTGCCATGGCGGAAATCGTTGACCAGCGACAGGGTGACCTTGCCGCTGCCGTCGACCTTGGCCACGCGCAGTTCGACCTCATCGTCGCCCGGCAGGTAGGCGTACTGGTTGGGGTACCAGTCCTCGTCATCGGTGGCCTGTATTTCGTAACTGGTACGGCCCTTGTCGCTCCAGCTGCGCAGGTCGTTGGTGTGCTTCTTCCAGAAGTCTTCCGGCAGCTCGGTGGCGCCGGTGTAGAGCAGGCTGAAATCGTCCAGCGCCCGGTCGTTCTCGTAGTCTTCCGACACGATCCCGGCGATGGCCGCCTTGATCCGCAGGTTGATGTCCTTGGACACGAACACGACCGGGATTTCCGGCACCTCTTCCTTCAGCGCCAGGATCGCGCCGAGGATGGCGTTGTCCGGAATGACCGCGCCGAAGCTCTTGCCGGCGTCGAAGTGGCTGGTCTGGAAGCGCAGCAGGCCCACGCTCTGCTTGCCGCGCAGCTGCAACCCGTTCGGGCGCTGCAGCGGAATGCCATCGGCCAGGTTGTCCAGGCCGGAGGCCTGTACCAGCTCGTTGAGGAAGCGGCTCACCTGGCGGGCGTTGCGGCTCGCCTCGGAGGTGCCCTTCTTGCCGTTGTCCAGCTCTTCGATCACCTGCATGGGCAGGTAGACATCATGCTCCTCGAACTTGAACAGCGCGGTTGGATCGTGCATGAGCACGTTGGTATCCAGAACGTAGATGCGCTTGCCTCGGGTCATCGTCATTTCCTGGTGGCAGAACAGGGACAAGCCATCACGACCTGCGGGGCAGGGTGATGGCCATTGTGGGGTGCAGGTGGGTCACTGGGTTTTCGCGGCCTTCAGCGCTTCAAGCACGGATTCGGCGTGGCTGGCGACTTTCACCTTGCGCCACGACTGCACGATACGACTGTCGGGAGAAATGAGGAAGGTGCTGCGTTCGATGCCACGCACCTGCTTGCCGTACATGTTCTTAAGCCGGATCACATCAAAGGCGGTACACAGCGCTTCGTCGCCGTCGCTGATCAGCGGGAAGGCAAAGCCCTGCCTGGCGCAGAAGTTGTCATGGGATTTGACCGAATCGCGCGAGACACCAAATACCTGCGCGCCAGCGCGCTTGAATTCCGGCAGCAGGGCGTTGAAATCGAGGCCCTCGGTGGTGCAGCCCGGGGTGCTGTCCTTCGGGTAGAAGTACAGCACCAGCCACTGGCCGGCCAGATCGCCGAGGGTGGTGTGGTCGCCGCCGGACAGGGCCAGCGGGAGGGCGAGGGTGGTGCTGTCCAGGGTATCGCCGTTGTTCATGAGGACCTTGCTGCGGAGCCTGAGTGAAGCGTCTTACAACTGCATGAAACACCGCGCGTTCGTGATGAACGCGCGAAACCGTCAGAACTTCATCGGGTCCATGATCGCGTCCAGGTTGAGGTGGTCGCAGAATTCGAGGAAATCGTCGCGCAGTGCGGCGATGTGCATGTTGGCGGGCACGCCGATGGTGACCTGCGCCGAGAACATTTCCGCGCCGGTCTGCATGGCGCGGTAGCGCGTGCTCTGCAGGTTTTCGATGGTGATGCCCTGGCGGTCGAAGAAATCGGCCAGCTGGAACAGGATGCCGGGCTTGTCAGCCGCGATCACTTCCACGATGTAGGGCAGCAGGTTGGACTGTGCCTGCTTCGCCCCGGTGCGGTACCACACCAGTTTCAGGCCTTCTTCGCGCTCAAGCCGGGTCAGCATGGCTTCCAGCTTGGCAACCGCGTCCCACGAGCCGGTGGCCAGGGCGGTTACGGAGACATCGCGACCCACGGTGGCAAGGCGGGCATCGACCAGGTTGCAGCCGCTGTCGGCGATGCGCCGGGTGACGGGCAGCAGGGGGGACTCCGGATGCGTCGTGTAGGCGTTGATCAGGAGATGGTTTTCGGTCGGCGCAGGCCGCAGCGTGGTGTCGGTCAAGGTGGTTCCGGTAATGCGGGATGAGTCTGAACGGCGCCGACGACGGCGCGTTCGCCGGAGTCCAGCATACTTGCCCGCGCTTTCGACCCGCAAGTAACATGCAACTTGCGTCCGACCGCGCTTTCGGCGGCCTTCGTCCCCCTTCTTCCGAGCATCGTTTCCTTGTCCCTTTCCGGTCTCATCACCGCGCTGGCCACGCCTTTCCAGGCCAATGGCGCATTGGATCCCGACGGTTGGCAGCGCCTGCTGCACCTGCAACTGGAGGGTGGCGTTCACGGGGTGGTGGTAGCCGGCTCGACCGGCGAGGCCGCGGCCCTGTCCGATGACGAATACGATCAGCTGCTGCGCAGCGCGATCAAAACCGTCGCCGGGCGCGTTCCGGTGCTGGCCGGTACCGGACTGTCGGGAACCGCCAAAACGATCGAGCAGACCCGCCGGGCGGCGGCCAGCGGTGCGACCCACGCGCTGGTGGTGACCCCGCCCTACGTGCGTCCGACCCAGGCCGGGCTGATCGCCCACTACCGGGCGGTGGCCGACCAGGGCGGCCTGCCGGTGGTCCTGTACAACGTGCCCGGCCGCACCGGCTGCGACATGCTGCCGGAGACGGTGGCCGAGCTGGCCACGCACCCGAACATCGTGGGCATCAAGGAAGCGGTGGGCGATGTGGGCCGGGTCCAGGCCCTGCTGGCACTGCGTTCGCCCACCTTTGCCATCCTCAGTGGGGATGACGGCACGGCCGCCCGTTCGATCCTGTCCGGGGTCGACGGGCTGATCTCGGTGGGTTCCAACGCGCTTCCCGGTTCCTACCGGCGCATGTGCGAGCTGGCCGCAGCCGGCGAGCGCGAGGCTGCCGAGGCCTGGGATACCCGACTGGAGCCGTTCCATGACTTCTGCGGGGTGGAACCCAACCCCATTCCGGTGAAAGACCTGCTGCGCCGGATCGGCATCGGCCACGGTCTGCGCCTGCCGCTGTTGCCGTTGTCGGCCGCCCACCACGCCGCCGCCGAACACCTGGCCACCGACATCGCTGCGCTCGAAGCCCTTTCCAGCCACTGACATCAGTGGCCTGACCCAGGAGATTCACATGCGTCAATCCGTTTCCGCCATCCGCGTGCTGTCGTTCGCGATTCTGGCCACCGCCACGCTGGCAGGTGTCACCGGCTGCAACCGCGGCGTCAAGGGCGACTACGCACTGGCACCGGAAGTGCGCCCGCTGGAAATCCCGCCGGATCTGAACGCCCCGGGCACCAACCCGGCTGCCCAGGTCCCGGTGCTGGCCTCGCAGGCCGCCAAGCCGGCCCCGAGCCAGGCCGCGGCGGCCAGCAATGCCGGTTTCACCGTTCCGGGCACCAAGGACGAAGTGTTCGGCAAGGTCGGCACCGCACTGGAGTCGGTTGAAGGCGTCAAGATCGCCAGCAAGGCCCAGCTGCTGGGCTCCTACGACGTGGCTTTCGAAGGCAGCGATTTCCTGGTCCGCGTGGTGGCCGTCGAAGCCGGCGCCTACATCTCGGCCGTGGACCCGCGCGGCCTGCCGGCTACCGGCGCGGCCCCGACCAAGCTGCTGGGTGAGCTGAAGGCCAAGCTGGCGCCGTAAGGCCCTTAAAGCCTTTAAGGCCTACTGGGATTGCGGTTTGAATGAGGCTGCCGGGCTTTGCCCGGCAGCCTTTATGCATTTTGGCGAACAGCCGGTGGGCACCGGTTCCTTGGTTTGGCGGGACGGTGCGGGTTTGCGGGGGACGCCGTGAACCCATCCATGGGGGCTTGGCAAAAACATCCATGTTTTTGACACCCCCGCAAACCCGCCCCGTCCCACCTTCGACGGATGAAAGGTGGCCATAGGAGATCAAAACCCACCCGCCGCGTAGGGATACGCCATGCGGGGCTGCTCTTGCCATCCGCCTGCGACCATCCATGGGGGGAGGCCGGCGGGCAGCCCCCGTAGGGACTGTCAAAAACATGGATGTTTTTGCCAAGCCCCCAAGGATGGGTTTACGGCGTGTCCCGTAGGGGGCTGCCCGACGGCCTCCCCGGCACGGGACAATGAAGCGCCGCAAACAACAAAAAAGGCGCCAGAGGCGCCTTTTTCAGTATCACCGCTCCAGATACTGGAGCTTGTCCGGCTTGCCGTCCCAGTCGCCGGCGTCGGCGGGCGGGTCCTTGCGCACGGTCAGGACCGGCCAGGCCTTGGCCAGCTCGGCGTTGAGTTCCACGAACTTTTCCTGGCCGGCGGGCACGTCGTCTTCGGGGAAGATCGCGTTGACCGGGCATTCGGGTTCGCACAGGGTGCAGTCGATGCACTCATCCGGGTCGATCACCAGGAAGTTCGGGCCTTCGTGGAAGCAATCCACGGGGCACACTTCCACGCAATCGGTGTGTTTGCACTTGATGCAGTTTTCAGTGACGACAAAGGGCATGGCTGGATCTGGATCCGACAGTAAGCCGGACAATTCTAGAACAGTTGGGCCTTTGTCGCAGTGCACGATGCGCCGAAGCCGGTCGGTAGGGTTAGATGCGATGCCTACCGGTAGACACCCGGGCGGCCACGAGGCAGGCAGATCGGGCCCCCGCAACCCTTTGTGGGCGGGCAGGGGCGTGTGAGAACCTGCCGGATGAGACCCCGCTGCGTGACCCGTTGCTGTCCCACTCCTGCCAGGACCCTTCATGTCCACCACACTTGCAGCCAACGCCGCCCGCGGCGAGAACACCTCCTTCATCGTGCTGATCAGCTGTGTCGCCACCATTGGCGGCTTCCTGTTCGGCTTCGACAGCGGCGTCATCAACGGCACTGTCGATGGCCTCAAGCAGACCTTCCAGTCCAGCGAGGCCGGGATCGGCTTCGAGGTCGCCTCCATGCTGCTGGGCTGCGCGATCGGCGCCTTCTTCGCCGGCCGCCTGGGCGACCGCATGGGCCGGCGCGGGGTGCTGATCATCGCCGCCGTCATGTTCCTGCTGTCGGCACTGGGCGCAGGCGCGGCGCACAGCTCGCTGGCGTTCGTGATCGCCCGCGTGATCGGCGGCTTCGCCGTCGGCGCGGCCAGCGTGATGTCGCCGGCCTACATCGCCGAAGTGGCCTCGGCCCGCTATCGTGGGCGGCTGGCCACGGTGCAGCAGATCGCCATCATCAGCGGCCTGTTCTGCGCGTTCCTGAGCAACTTCCTGCTGGCCCGCGCTGCCGGCGCCTCCACCGAAGCGCTGTGGCTGGGCCAGGAAGCCTGGCGCTGGATGTTCTGGATGCAGGCCATTCCCTCGGCCCTGTTCCTGGTGCTGCTGCTGGTGATTCCGGAAAGCCCGCGCTACCTGGTGGTGAAGGGCCGCCGCGCCGATGCGCTGGCGGTGATGACCCGGCTGTATGGCGCGGCCGAGGCACAGGCCAAGATCGCCGAAATCGAAGGCTCGCTGGCCCAGGACCAGCACCGCCCGCGCTTGTCGGACCTGGTCGACAAGGGCACCGGCAAGCTGCGCGGGATCGTCTGGGTCGGCATCGGCCTGGCCGTGTTCCAGCAGCTGGTCGGCATCAACGTGGTGTTCTATTACGGCGCGGTGCTGTGGCAGGCGGTCGGCTTCTCCGAAAACGACGCGCTGCTGATCAACGTGCTGTCCGGCGCGCTCAGTATCGGCGCCTGCCTGCTTACCGTGGTGCTGATCGACCGGGTCGGCCGCAAGCCGCTGCTGTGGGTCGGTTCGGTCGGCATGTCGGTGGCGCTGGCGCTGATGGTGGTGGCCTTCGCAAGCGGCACCCTGGCCGATGGCCACCTGCAGCTGTCCGACGGCATGGGCCGGTTGGCGCTGGTGGCGGCCAACGTGTACGTCGTGTTCTTCAACATGTCCTGGGGCCCGGTCATGTGGGTGATGCTGGGCGAGATGTTCCCCAACCAGATCCGCGGCTCGGGCCTGGCGGTGGCCGGCGCGGCCCAGTGGACCTCGAACTTCGCCATCACCGTGACGTTTCCCATCCTGCTGGCCGGCATCGGCCTGGCCGGTGCCTACGGCATCTATACGGTGGCGGCGGTGGCCTCGATCTTCTTCGTGCTGCGCTACGTGCGCGAGACCAAGGGCAAGGAACTGGAGCAGATGGAGGGCTGAGGAGCAGCTCCCTCAACGCAAAAACCCCGCCAAGGCGGGGTTTTTCGTCGGCTGGCGCGGCAGATGGTGCTCCCTAGGGGACTCGAACCCCTGTTTTAGCCTTGAGAGGGCCACGTCCTAACCTCTAGACGAAGGGAGCATGCTTTGTCGCGAACTGCGCAGCGCGTTAGTATATGGACCTCGATGCCATTGGGCAATCCCGAAACTTCAACCGGAAGCGCCAACATCAATTCCTCCGCTACATCACCGTTCAGTCTGCGCGTGATCCCCCGCGACCAGCACAACATCTCCCGCAAGGACATCAGCCCCAACGCCCTGCGCGTCCTGTACCGGCTGCGCGACTCGGGCTTTGGCGCCTATCTCGTCGGTGGCGCCGTGCGCGACCTGCTGGTCGGTGGCAACCCCAAGGACTTCGACGTGGCCACCGATGCCACGCCGGAACAGGTCAAGTCGCTGTTCCGCAACTGCCGCCTGATCGGGCGCCGCTTCCGGCTGGCGCACGTGGTGTTCGGCCGCGAGATCATCGAAGTGGCCACCTTCCGCGCCAACATCGACGACGGCAGCGGCGACCGCGAAATGGAAAACGGCATGCTGGTACGCGACAACGTGTACGGCAGCATCGAGGACGACGCGGTGCGCCGCGATTTCACCTGCAACGCGCTGTACTACGCCATCGAGGATTTCTCGGTGCGCGACTACACCGGCGGCTTTGAAGACGTGCAGGCGCGGCTGATGAAACTCATCGGCGATCCGGAAATGCGCTACCAGGAAGATCCGGTGCGCATGCTGCGCGCGGTGCGCCTGGCCGCCAAGCTCGGTTTCCAGATCGACGACGCCAGCGCCGAGCCGCTTCCGCGCCTGGCCAGCCTGTTGGGCGAAGCCGCCCCGGCCCGGTTGTTCGAGGAAGTGCTCAAACTGTTCCTGTCCGGCCATGGCGTGGCCAGTTTCGAAGGGCTGGAGCGGTATGGCCTGCTCGACGTGCTGTTTCCCGAAAGTGCCGCCGCGCTGCGCAGCAACCGCAGCGGCGCGCTGCGCCGCATGGTCATCGAAGGCCTGCACAACACCGACCAGCGCGTGGCCAACGACGAGCCGGTGTCGCCCTCGTTCCTGTTCGCACTGCTCCTGTGGCCGGCCTTCTGCCGCGCGCTGGCGACCCTGCAGAAGCAGGGCGTGCAGCTGGAAGAAGCCCAGCGCCGCGCTGCCGACCGGGTCACCCTGCACCAGCTGACCACCATCGCGCTGCCGCGCCGGTTCTCGCTGCCGATGCAGGAAATCTGGCTGCTGCAGGGGCGCTTCAGCTCGCGCCAGCGCAAGCGCGTGATCCGCACGTTGACCCACCCGCGTTTCCGCGCCGCGTTCGACTTCCTGGCGCTGCGCCAGGTGGCGTCCAGCGAGCACCAGGCCGATGTCGAGTTCTGGCGTGAAGCCCAGCTGCAATCCGGCCCTGAGCTGGATTCCACGCTGGACGCGGCGCAGGTCGACGGGGAGCTGGACGAGACCGGGGCACCGCGCAAGCGCCGTCGCCGTCGTCGTCGTCCCGGTGGCACCGCAGGCGAGTAAGCCGTGACCCTGGCCTGTATTGGACTGGGCGGCAACCTCGGCGACGCCGCCCAGACCCTGCGCGCGGCGTTCGACGCCCTGGCCGCGCTGCCGCTGACCGCGCTGCGGGCGCGCTCGCAGCTGTACAGCACGCCGGCCTGGGGCAATGAGGACCAGCCGGCGTTCGTCAATGCCGCGGCGCTGCTCGACACGGCGCTGGAGCCGGCCGCGCTGCTGGAGGCCCTGTTGGGTATCGAGCGCGACTTCGGCCGGGTCCGCGATGCGGCCGTGCACTGGGGGCCGCGCACGCTCGACCTGGATCTGCTGCTATATGGCGATGCGGTGATCGATCTGCCGCAGCTCAAAGTGCCGCACCCCTATCTGCACGAGCGCGCGTTCGCCCTGCTGCCGCTGGCCGAGATCGCCCCGGAGGCGATGATTCCGGGGCAGGGCCGCGTGCGGGACGCTGCGATGCGTATCGAGGCCTGCGGGATCGCGCCAATAGGAGGATAATGCGGGGCTTATCGCCACCGGTTATCAGCTCATGAGTATCCACGCAGACAGCAAGCCCTGGACCGTGCCCGCACTGGCCGAGGCCAAGCGCAACGGCCAGAAGCTGGTCATGCTGACCGCCTACGACGCCGGCTTCGCGCGTACGTTCGATGCCAACGGCGTCGATCTGATCCTGATTGGCGATTCGCTTGGCATGGTGGTGCAGGGGCATGATTCGACCCTTCCGGTGACCACCGACGACATGGTCTACCACACCCGCGCCGTGGCCCGCGTGCTGCAGCGCGCACTGCTGGTGGCCGATCTGCCGTTCGGCGCCGATGCCACCCCCGAGCGCGCGCTTGACGCTTCGCTGCGCCTGCTCCAGGCCGGCGCGGAAATGGTCAAGATCGAAGGCGCCGGCTTCAAGCTGGATATCATCCGCCATCTGGTGGAACGCGAGATCCCGGTGTGTTCGCACCTGGGCCTGACCCCGCAGTCGGTACTGCGCCTGGGCGGGTACAAGGTGCAGGGGCGCGGCGACGCCGCCCAGCAGCTGCGTGACGACGCCAAGGCGGCGGTGGAAGCCGGCGCCACCCTGATCGTGCTCGAGTGCGTGCCGACGCCAATCGCCACCCAGGTCACCGCCGATGTGGCAGTGCCGACCATCGGCATCGGTGCCGGCCCGGGCTGCGATGGCCAGGTGCTGGTGCTGCACGACTTCCTCGGCCTGGACAGCGGCCACCGCCGTCCCAAGTTCGTCAAGGATTTCCTTGCCGAAGGCGGGTCGGTTGCCGGCGCCGTCCGTGCCTATGCCGACGCCGTGCGCGACGGTTCCTTCCCCGACGCAGAGCACGCCTACGCCTCATGATCGACACCATCACCGAACTGTCCCGCCTGCGCGCCGTCGTCAACGGCTGGAAGCGCGAGGGACTGCGCGTCGCGCTGGTTCCCACCATGGGCAATCTGCACGCCGGCCACTATTCGCTGGTCACCCTGGCCCGGCAGTACGCCGACCGCGTGGTCTCCAGCGTGTTCGTCAACCCGACCCAGTTCGGCCCGAACGAAGACTTCACCCGCTACCCGCGCACGCCCGAAGCCGACACCACCGGACTGGAGCAGGCCGGCTGTGACGTGCTGTGGCTGCCCACCGTCGAATCGATGTACCCGTTCGGGGTGGAGCTCGCTGCCAGCGTGAATGTGCCGGGCATTTCCAGCCTGCTCGAGGGCGCGCACCGCCCGGGCCACTTCGACGGCGTGTGCACTGTGGTCTCGCGCCTGTTCAACCAGGTCCAGCCGGACGTGGCCGCCTTCGGCAAGAAGGATTACCAGCAGCTGGCGGTGATCCGCCAGATGGTGGAAGACCTGGCCTTCCCGATCCAGATCGTCGGCGGCGACATCGTGCGCGAAACCGATGGCCTGGCCATGAGCTCGCGCAACCAGTATCTCAACGCCGAACAGCGCCCGGTCGCGACCACCATCCACCAGGTGCTGCTGGGCATGCGCGAAGGCTTCATCACCGGCAAGACCCGCAGCCTGATCGAAGCCGAAGCCGCCGCCGCCCTGCAGGCGGCCGGCTTCCAGGTCGACTACGCCGTCGTCCGCAAGCCGGACCTGTCCGAGCCGGCCGACAGCGAAGACGGCAACCGCGTCGCCCTGATCGCCGCGCGCATCGGCAACACCCGCCTGATCGACAACCTGGAGTTCTGAGCGGCAGCGCCGGCCGTTGGCTCGTCCGGTAACGCATGACCTCTGGCGAAATCGCTTCCCCGGCCACGGTCATGCGTCCCAGCGCGAATCAACAGGGTCGGCAGTCGTTTGGAAACCGACCCCACCGTCGTGCGCCACGGACGGTACCTGAATGGTTGGCAGCGGGCAGGGCTCCATAACGGCCGCCCGGCCCCCGGGTGCTAGAATTTCCCTTTCCTTTACGTCGTCCCGTGCCATGCACCTCTCCCTGCTCAAGACCAAGATCCACCGCGCCACCGTGACCCATTCGGAGCTGAACTACGAAGGGTCCATAGCCATCGATGACAACCTGCTGCTGGCCACCGGCATCCGTGAGTTCGAGCAGGTGCACATCTGGGACGTCACCAACGGTGCGCGCTTCTCGACCTACGCCATCCGCGCCGAAGCGGGCAGCGGCGTGGTCTCGCTCAACGGCGGCGCCGCGCGCCACGTGCAGGTCGGCGACATCATCATCATTGCCGCCTTCGCCAGCATGAGTGAAGAAGAAGCTGACAGCTTCCGGCCGAAGTTGGTATATGTGGACGGCAACAACCAGATCTCCCACACCAACGACAGCATCCCGACCCAGGCCGCATGACACAGACCAACGGATTCGACCCGCTTCACTCCCATGCCCAGCGCCTGCGTGGCGCGAGCATCCCCGCACTGATCGCTGCCGAACCCGGCCGCGCACAATCGCTGGGGCTGCGGGTCGGTCCGTTGTATGCCAACTTCGCGCGGCAGAAGTATGACCGCGCGGCCTTGGATGCGCTGCTGCAGCTGGCCGCCGAGCGCGATGTCGCCGGCGGCTTCCAGCGCCTGTTCCGCGGCGAGACGGTCAACGTCACCGAGGGCCGTGCCGCGCTGCACACCGCCCTGCGTGGCGATGTCAGTGGCGACCCGGTCGCCGGTGAGGCCTTCGCCACGGCCGCGCAGGTGCGCGCGCAGATGGGCCAACTGATCGCCGCGCTGGAAAAGACCAACGTCACCGACATTGTCAGCGTCGGCATCGGCGGTTCCGACCTCGGTCCGCGGCTGGTCGCCGACGCGCTGCGTCCCGTCACCGGCGCGCGCTTCCGCGTGCACTTCGTTTCCAATGTCGACGGCGCCGCCATGCAGCGCACGCTGGCCGCCCTGGAGCCGGCCACCACTGCCGGCGTCCTGATTTCCAAGACCTTCGGCACCCAGGAAACCCTGCTCAACGGCCAGATCCTGCATGACTGGCTGGGTGGCAGCGAACGCCTGTACGCCGTCAGCGCCAACCCCGAGCGCGCCGCCAAGGCGTTCTCGATCGCCGCCGGCCGCGTGCTGCCGATGTGGGACTGGGTAGGCGGGCGCTATTCACTGTGGTCGGCGGTCGGTTTCCCGATCGCGCTGGCGATCGGCTTCGAGCGCTTTGAGCAGCTGCTGGCCGGTGCGGCCGAGATGGACGCGCATGCGCTCAACGCACCGCTGGCACAGAACCTGCCGGTGCTGCATGCCCTGACCGACATCTGGAACCGCAACCTGCTCGGCCATGCCACGCATGCGGTGATGACCTACGACCAGCGCCTTGCGCTGC
Organism: Stenotrophomonas sp. NPDC047960; assembly: GCF_043204395.1. NCBI lineage: Bacteria > Pseudomonadati > Pseudomonadota > Gammaproteobacteria > Lysobacterales > Lysobacteraceae > Stenotrophomonas > Stenotrophomonas sp. NPDC047960. The sequence goes on from NZ_JBIDBX010000001.1 coordinate 771,696, forward strand.
TGCCCGCCTACCTGCAGCAGCTGGTGATGGAAAGCCTGGGCAAGCGCGTGCAGCTCGACGGCAGCCCGGTCGGCAGCGACACCGTATCGGTGTGGTGGGGCGGGGCGGGCACCGACGTGCAGCACAGCTTCTTCCAGGCACTGCACCAGGGCACCAGCGTGATCCCGGCCGATTTCATCGGCTGCGTGCGCAACGACGACCCCTATGAGATCAACCACCAGGCGCTGATGGCCAACCTGCTGGCGCAGACCGAAGCGCTGGCCAACGGCCAGGGCAGCGACGATCCGCACCGCGAGTACCCGGGTGGCCGGCCGAGCACGCTGATCCTGCTGGACGCGTTGACCCCGCAGTCGCTCGGCGCGCTGATCGCCATGTACGAACACGCCGTCTACGTGCAGTCGCTGATCTGGAACATCAACGCCTTCGACCAGTTTGGCGTGGAGCTGGGCAAGCAGCTGGCCAGCCAGCTGCTGCCGGCGCTGCAGGGCGAGCCGCACGGCATCACCGATCCGGTGACGCTGGAGCTGCTGGGCCGGCTTCGGTAACGACGTATCGACCAACGGTCGATACCTACCAGCGCGGGTGTATCGACGAAAGGTCGATATCGGCGGGGGTCGGGTGTGTCGACGAACGGCCGATACCCACCGGGGCGGGTGTATCGGCCCCGGAGGTAGGCGACGACCGTTGGTCGTCGCGCCTTGAACGCGGCCGCTACCGCGTCGGATCACGCTCCGGGCTGGGTCGTTTTGCCAACTTCCGCTGCAACGAACGCCGGTGCATGCCGAGCAGGCGTGCCGCCGCCGACACGTTGCCGCCCGTTTCGTGCATCGCCTGCTGGATGTGCTCCCACTGCAGGCGGCTGATCGGCGTCATCGCGTCCGGTGGCTCCATCTCGCCATCGTCGGCCGGGCCGTCGTCTTCCTCGCCCAGCGCCCGCAGGATCATCGGTACGGTGGCCGGCTTGGGCAGGTAATCATCGGCGCCGAGCTTGATCGCCTCTACTGCGGTGGCAATGCTGGCGTAACCGGTAACCAGCAGTATCCGCATGTCGTCGCGCAACGCCCGCAGCGGCTGGATCAGCGCCAGGCCGGATTCCGAGCCCAGCTTCAGGTCGATCAGGGCATACGCCGGGGGCTGTTGCCGGGCCAGCAGCAGCGCCGAGGCGGTGTCACTGGCCGTCACTGTTTCCAGACCCTTGCGGGCCAGGCTGCGCTGCAGCGTGCGCAGGTACAGCTCATCGTCGTCGACCAGCAGGCCGAGGCTGGAGGCGGGGAGGGGAGGGGTGTTCATGGTGAAATCTCCGGTGCAGCCAAGGGCAGGCGGAAGCCGACGCGGGTGCCGGCGCCCTGCGCCGGCCGCATCCACAACTCGCCGTCCAGGCGCTCGATGGTGGCGTGGGACAGGGCCAGGCCCACCCCCATGCCCTGGGTCTTGCCGCTGTTGAACAGGGTGCCCGGCAGCACCGCATCGCGGGCGTCGAACCCGCGGCCGTAATCGCGTACTTCGCCGATCAGGTCGTGGCCTTCGATGCGCAGGGTCAGGTCCACCTGCGGCCGCTCGGCCTGTTCCCCGGCATCTGCAGCATTGTTGAGCAGCACCATCAGCAGATGGCCGATGCCCGGGTCCAGCGGCAGCCGCAGCGGTGCATCCTCGTTGCGCTTGAGGGTGATGGTCGGGCGCACCAGCTGCCATTGTTCCAGCACCTGCGGCAGGGTCACCGGTTCATTGCCCCGGGCCCGGCCGGCGGCCGGCCGGGCCAGGGCCAGCACGCGCTCGCGGCACTGCACGAGCAGCTCGCGCAGGGTGTCCACGTCGTCGCGGACTTCCGGGTTGTCGGTCTGGTCGGCGATATCGTCGGCCAGCAGTGTCATGGTCGCCAGCGGCGTGTTGAGTTCATGCGCCACCGAGGCGGCATGCGTCGCCAGCGCTACGATGCCTTCGTTGCGTGCGAAGCGCTCGCGCAGCAGGGCCAGTTCGTGCTCGCGCCGGCGCAGTGCCATTGCCAGACGGGTGGCGAAGGCAAGCACCACCGCGGCCGACAGCAGGAAGTTGGCGACCACGCCCCACTGGTGCAGGTCCATGGCGGTGAAGTACCCGTGCGGCAGCGGCTTTCCGAAGATGCCGCTGACCGCATAACCGATCAGACAGGCCGCTGCCACCGCCAGGGTCCAGCGCACCGGCAGGGCCAGCGCGGCCAGCGCGATCAGGATCAGGAACAGCGAACCGAACGGGTTGCCCACCCCGCCGCTCCACCCCACCATCCAGGTCAGCACTGCCACGTCCACCAGGATGTGGCAGAAGGCGGTGAGCGGGGCGGTATCGGCGTCCAGCACCCGCAACTGTGCGTACAGGTTGAACAGGATCAGCACCAGTACCCCGGACCACAGCGGCAACTGCGGCAGTTCCAGCCCCAGCACCCAGCTCGCCACCAGGATGGTCGCGGCCTGGCCGGCCACGGCCAGCCAGCGCAGGCTGCACAGGGTGCGGAGGAAGGGGGCGTCGGTACCAGTCATCAGCTGTCATCGTATGCGTTTGCGCGGCAGCCTGCCTGCGACAATCGGCCGCATCGGGCCGGCCCGGGGCAAAAATGAGTGCCAACCAACGGTCGCCACCTACCCGTGCGCTTGGCGCGCTAAAATGCGCGGATGCACGACGCCGTCAGCCAACCGACCCAACCCTCCGACACCACCGTGTGGGCCCGCCGCCAGACCCAGGCCGTCCGCATCGGCGGCGTGGTCGTAGGTGGGGGCAAGCCCGTGGTGGTCCAGTCGATGACCAACACCGACACCGCCGACGTGGCCTCCAGCGTCAAGCAGGTGGCCGAGCTGTGGCGGGCCGGATCGGAAATGGTGCGCCTGACCGTGAACAATCCCGAGTCGGCCGCCGCCATTCCACGCATCGTCGAGAAGCTGCGGATGATGGGCATCGAGGTCCCGCTGATCGGCGATTTCCATTACAACGGCCATCAGCTGCTGACCCAGGAACCGGCCTGCGCCGAAGCGCTGGCCAAGTACCGCATCAATCCAGGCAATGTCGGCTTCGGCAAGAAGAAGGACACCCAGTTCGCGCAGCTCATCGAGTTCGCGATCCGCTACGACAAGCCGGTCCGCATCGGTGCCAACTGGGGCTCGCTGGACCAGTCGCTGGCCGCGCGCCTGATGGACGAGAACAGCCAGCGCGCGCAGCCGTGGGACGCCGGCCGGGTGCTGCGCGAGGCGCTGATCCGCTCGGCGCTGGATTCGGCGCATACCGCCGTCGAACTGGGCCTGCCACGCGACCGCATCGTGCTCTCGGCCAAGGTCAGCGGCGTGCAGGAACTGATCGCGGTGTACCGCGATCTGGCCCAGCGTTCGGACTTCGCCCTGCATCTGGGGCTGACCGAAGCCGGCATCGGCAGCAAGGGCATCGTTGCCTCGTCGGCGGCGCTGGCCGTGCTGCTGCAGGAAGGAATCGGCGACACCATCCGCATTTCGCTGACGCCTGAACCTGGCCAGTCGCGTACGCAGGAAGTGATCGTCGCCCAGGAACTGCTGCAGACCACCGGCCAGCGCGCCTTCACCCCGCTGGTGACTGCGTGCCCCGGGTGCGGCCGCACCACGTCCGAGTTCTTCCAGGAACTGGCCAAGGTTGTGCAGAACCACGTGCGCGGCAAGATGCCCGAATGGAAGGTCAGCCATCCCGGCGCGGAAAACATGACCCTGGCCGTGATGGGCTGCATCGTCAACGGGCCGGGTGAATCGCGCCACGCCAACATCGGCATCTCGCTGCCCGGGACCGGGGAAACCCCGGCCGCGCCGGTGTTTGTCGACGGGGAAAAGACCGTGACCCTGCGCGGCGACAACATCGCCCAGGACTTCGTTGCGCTGATCGACGAGTACGTCGAACGCAAGTATGTCCGAAGCGTCGGATAAGCCCGCCATCCTGGCGGCAGCGGAGCCGGCAGCCGGCGTCCGCCACTGGATGGCGCGCAATGCCTGGCGCTTCGTGCTGCTGTTTGCCGGCGTGTTGCTGCCGCTGGCGGGCTTCGTGGCGCTGGCCGACGAAGTGCATGAGCTGGAGGCGTTCTACTTCGACGCCCCGCTGCTGTGGAAGATGCGTGACGTGGCCCGGCCCAGCCTGGACGCCGCGTTCGTGCTGATTTCCCGGATCGGCTACCAATGGGGCGTGATCCCGGCCGACATTCTGATCGTGGCCGTGCTGCTGGTCCGCCGACGCTGGCGCGAGGCCAGCTTTGCCGCGCTCAGCTTCGCCGGCTCGGCGCTGCTCAACATCGGCAGCAAGCAGTTCTTCCAGCGCGACCGGCCGACGCTGTGGGAATCGATCGCCCCGGAAAGCACCTACAGCTTCCCCAGCGGCCATGCGATGGGTTCGATGACCCTCGCCGCCGTGCTGGTGCTGCTGGCCTGGAACACCCGCTGGCGCTGGCCGGCGGTGGTGTTCGGCGTGCTGTTTGCCGGCGCGGTCAGCCTGTCACGCATCTACCTGGGCGTACATTACCCCTCCGACATCCTGGCCGGATGGTGTGCCGCGCTGGTTTGGGTGGTAGGGTGCTTCCTGGTGATGTTCCGCCGCCGCCATCCATGGCGCCGCCGGCACTGAGACCGGCCTTTGGGAGCGGGCCGGATGCGGCAGGGTTTCCGCGGACTGTGATAGGTCCAATAAACCGATACGGCCTGGGGTGATAGGCGTGAGGCAGGGGCAGCCCGGCACGGATGTGACGCGGGCATCAGAACGCGCTGATGGGTAACACGCTTCCTTGTTATCGCCGGACCCCGTCGCTAGGCTGGCCCCGGTTTGCAGCGTTTGGACGAGGGTGCGTGGGATGACGATTCGAGTGTATCTGGTGGACGACCATGCGCTGGTGCGAACCGGCATGAAGATGATCCTGTCCAACGAGACGGACATTGAAGTGGTGGGGGAAGCCGAATCCGGCGAAGACGCGCTGCCTGCGATCCGCCAGCTGCGCCCGGACGTGGTGCTGTGTGATCTGCACCTGCCCGGCGTGAGCGGAATGGAAGTCACCGAGCGCGTGGTCCGCGGCGACCACGGCACCCGCGTGGTGATCGTCTCCGTTCTTGAAGACGGCCCGATGCCCAAGCGCCTGCTCGAAGCCGGTGCCTCCGGCTACATCGGCAAGGCCTGCGATGCCCAGGAGCTGCTGCGCGCCGTACGCGACGCAGCGCTCGGCCGGCGTTACCTTGGCAGCAGCATCGCCCAGAACCTGGCGCTGTCGAATGTCGAAGGCAGCCAGTCGCCCTTCGACAGCCTGTCCCCGCGTGAACTGGAAGTGGCGTTGCTGCTGACCCAGGGCCTGCGCCAGGAAGACATCGCCAAGCGCCTGAGCCTGAGCGCCAAGACCGTCAATACGCACAAGGCGCGCCTGTTCGAGAAGATGGGCATCCACGACAATATCGCGCTGGCGCGCATGGCCAGCCAGTACGGCCTGGTGGACCCGTCAAGGCCGATGTAAGTCCGCCTCGCGCTCCAAAAAAAAGGCCCGGGAATTCCCGGGCCTTTTTCGTTCAGCGCGAGCGGACCCGGGCGACGATCTTCGCGGCCTGCGCCGCGCTTTCGCGGACCTTGTCCCATTCGCCGTTCTCGATCCAGTTGCCCGGCACCATCCACGAACCGCCGATGCAGACCACGTTCTTCTGCTCCAGATACTCGGCCGCCGTGGTTTCCGTGATGCCGCCGGTCGGGCACAGCTTCAGGTCCGGAATCGGACCGGCCAGGCCCTTGATCATCGCCAGCCCGCCCACCGCCGAGGCCGGGAACAGCTTGCAGACCCGGAAACCGCGCGCATACAGCGCCAGCAGCTCCGTCGGCGACGCCGCACCCGGCACCACCGGCAACGGCGCTTCCGCCAGCGCATCGGCCATGAACGCCGGGGTACCCGGCGTCACCAGGAAATCCGCGCCCGCATCAATGGCCTGCTGCATCTGCTCAACCGTGAGCACCGTGCCCGCACCCACCACCACATCCGGCAGCTCGCGCTTGAGCATGCCCAGCGCCTCCATCGCAACCGGCGTACGCAGCGTCAGCTCGATCGCCGGTAGCCCACCTTCCAGCAACGCCGCGCTGACCGCGCGCGCCTGGTCAAGCGTGTGCACGGTAACCACCGGCAGGATGCCTGCCGCAAGCAGCAGGGTTTCAGCGCGCTTCTGGTGTTCGGCAATGCCCATGAATATTTCTTCCTGTTGATACCAAATTCGCCGACGCCACAGAGGCGTCGCAATGTGTCGTGAGGCAGCGGCGGGGGTCCCCGTAGGGACCGTAGAAAACATGGATGGGTTCACGGCGTGTCCCGTAGGGCACCCCCGTCGCTGCCTCACCCACGCAGACCCAACCGCCGCTTTACGCGGAAACCCGTCAGGCGTCCTTCTCCTCATGAGGTGCAAACGCAGCAGCAGCATCGTTCCCGAGCTCATACTCCGCGTCGTAATTCCACATATCGCCGTCGTCAGCCGCCGGGCCGCACGAAATAGAGATCGCGCCCTGGTCAGCCGGACCCACCAGACGGCGGTTCATCGCGAACAGGTTGCGGCCCAGATCGTGCGCCGCCGGTGCCGTGTTGGGCGCCTGCTCGCGCGCTGCCCATTCGGCCGCGTCCACCAGCACCTCCAGCGTGCCCGCCTCGCCATCCAGCCGGATGATGTCGCCCTCGCGCACCCGTCCCAGCGGACCACCGCGCGAGGCTTCCGGCGTCATGTGGATCGCCGCCGGGAACTTGCCCGACGCGCCCGACAGACGACCGTCCGTCACCAGCGCCACCCGCCGGCCCTGGTTCTGCAGCAGGCCCAGCAGCGGCGCCAGCGAATGCAGCTCGGGCATCCCGTTCGCCCGCGGCCCCTGGTAACGCACCACCGCCACGAAATCCTGCGGCAGCAGCCCCGCCGCATGCAGCTTGTTCAGCACCTGCGGCGCATCCACCACCACTGCCGGTGCCTCGATCATCCGGTACTGCGGCTTCACCGCCGACAGCTTGATCAGCGAACGGCCCAGGTTGCCGCGCAGCAGCCGCAGCCCGCCCTGGCTTTCGAAGGGTTCGGCGACCCCGCGCACCACATCCCGGTCCGCGCTCTCTGCAATGCCGTCGATCCACGTCAGTGCGCCGTCGCGGAGCGCCGGATCCTGCGTGTACTGGCGCATGCCACCTTCGGCCACGGTCACCAGGTCCGCGTGCATCAGCCCTGCGTCCATCAGCTCGCGGAACACGAACGCCGTTCCGCCGGCCGCCGCAAAGCGGTTCACGTCCGCCTCGCCGTTCGGGTACACCCGGGCCAGCAGAGGCACCAGCTGCGACAGCTGGTCCATGTCGTCCCAGGTCAGTACGATGCCCGCCGCCCGCGCCACGGCGATCCAGTGGATCGTATGGTTGGTCGAACCGCCGGTGGCCATCAACGTGACCACCGCGTTGACGATCGCGCGCTCATCGATCAATCGACCGAGCGGTCGGAAATCATCGCCCAGCGCACTGATCTCCAGCGCACGCACCGCGGCATGCCGCGTCAATGCATCGCGCAGCGGCGTATCCGGATTCACGAACGACGCGCCTGGAAGCTGCACGCCCATCGCTTCCAGCAACGTCTGGTTCGAATTGGCCGTGCCGTAGAACGTGCACGTGCCCGCTCCGTGGTACGACGCCGCTTCCGCTTCCAGCAGCTCCTCGCGCGTGGCCAGGCCCGCCGCATAGCGCTCGCGCACCTCTGCCTTCTGCTTGTTCGGGATACCCGGCGTCATTGGCCCGGCCGGCAGGAAGATCGCCGGCAGGTGGCCGAACGCCAGCGCGCCGATCAGCAGCCCCGGCACGATCTTGTCGCACACGCCCAGGTAGACCGTGCTGTCGAACATGTCATGGCTCAACCCGATCGCCGTTGACTGCGCAATGACATCGCGCGAGAACAGCGACAGCTCCATGCCGCCGCGGCCCTGCGTGACCCCGTCGCACATCGCCGGCACGCCGCCGGCAACCTGCGCCGTGGCTCCCACCGAACGCGCCGTCTCGCGCAGGATTTCAGGGTAGTGCTCGAACGGCTGGTGCGCCGACAGCATGTCGTTGTACGCGGTGATGATGCCCAGGTTCGGCGTGACCCCGCCGCGCAGGCGGCTCTTGTCGGTCGGGCCACAGGCTGCGAAGCCGTGGGCCAGGTTGCCGCAGCTCAGGCGCGAACGGAACGGACCGTCGCGCAGCGCGGCGTCGATGCCCGCCAGGTACGCGGCGCGCGAGGCGGCACTGCGCTGGACGATGCGCTCGGTGATGGCTTGGAGTTTGGGGTGCAGGCTCATTGGCTACCAGCTATGAGAAGGCGAACGGAATGACGGACCATCGATTCAGTCGCACCAGTGGATGCGCAGCTTGGGACCATCGAGATCGATCGCGTTGAGAATGGGATACAGCGCTGCGTTGTTGCTTTCCAGTGCCTGTTTGAGCACTTCCAGCTTCTGCTTGCCACGCAGCAGCAACAGCCGCTGGCGACACTGGCGCATGCCGTGCGGCGTCAGGGTGATGCGCAGCGGCCATTGGTTCGACCCCGGGCAACCGGTGGCGTCCAGCGCTGCGTAGGGCAGGGTGCTTTCCAGCGCGCGGGCCAGGTCCTTGGAGCCGGGGAACAACGAGGCCGTATGTCCGTCATTGCCCATGCCAAATACGGCCAGCGAGGGTGCCTCGGTATGCTTCGCCTGCAGGTTGGCGGTATAGACGCATTCGGGCAGTGGCTTGCCAATCCGTACCAGCGGATCGAAGTGTGCGCCCTCGGCGCGGTTCAGCAGACTCTGCCGGACCAGCCAGGCATTGCTGTCGCGGTCCTGCGGTGACAGCCAGCGCTCGTCCACCAGGCTGACTTCAACCCGGTCCCACTGCACGTCCAGTTCGGCAAGCGCCTGGTACACCGGCGCCGGCGTGGTGCCGCCGGACAGCAGCATCCGGGCCCGGCCCGCAGCGCCGATATCATGGTTGAGGATCTGCGCCATCTCGGCCGCGATCGTTTCGATCCACGCATCGGCATCGGTGTGGCGGATGAGGGTGAAGCGGTTGGATTCATCAAGCGGATTCATGCAGCGCCTCCTGGCAGATCGCGTTCGAGGTCGGCCGCGTAGGCAGCCGCCCCCAGCAGGCCCGCGTGCGGGTGCATCACCGCGAGCGACGGGACACGGGCCATGATCGACGAGAACCGGCCCTTGTGCTCGAAGCGCTGGCGGAAACCGGAATGCTGCAGCGAATCGAGCATCTTCGGCACCAGCCCGCCGGTCAGGAACACGCCGTCCCATGCGCCCTGGATCAGCACCAGGTCGCCGGCGATGGCGCCGAACACCGCGCAGAAAAGATCCACGGTGCGCATCGCCTGCGGGTCGCCGTGCAGGGCGCGTGCGGTGACGTCCACCGGCTGCAGCTGGCCCGGATCGACGTTGGCCATCTCGCACACCGCGCGATGGATGTTGACCAGCCCCGGGCCGCAGATCAGGCGTTCGTTGGAGACCCGACCGAACTGCTCGGACAGGATCTCCAGGATCCGGATCTCCTCCGGCGTACCGGGCGGGAAGCTGACGTGGCCACCTTCGGTTTCCAGCGGATAGCAGCGGCCGTGGCGCAGGATCAGCCCGCCCACGCCCAGCCCGGTGCCCGGGCCGATCACCGCGTAGTTGCGCGGCTGGCCGGGCTGGCCCGGCACCCACGCCGCGCCCCCCACCTGGACCACGTCCTGCGGCTGCAGCAGCGAGATCGCCATCGCCTGCGCAGCGAAGTCATTGATCAGGTGCAGGTCGTCGAAGCCGAGCATGTGCGCGGTGCGCAGGCGGGAGATCACCCACGGATGATTGGTGATGCGTGCCTCGTCGCCATCGACGCGACCGGCCACCGCGAACACGCCGCGGCGGGCCTCGGCACCGATCTGCTCCAGATAATGCCGCGCGGCATCGCCCAGCGACGGAAAGTCGGCCACCACGAACTCACGGATGCTGTCCTTGAGCAGCGGCGCGGCCAGGCCGGTATCGGCCAGCGCAAAGCGGGCGTTGGTGCCGCCGATATCGGCCACCAGCGCCGGTTGGGTCGACACCGTCATGCGCGATCCTTGCGGTTGGCTTCGGCGTCGACGTCGGCCGGCAGGAAGCCGAACGCCTGTTCCGGACCCCATTCGCCGGCCGGGTAAGGCTGCAGCGGCAGCTGCGCTTCCTTCCACGCATCGCTGACGCTGTCGATCCAGGCCCAGGCGGCGCGCACTTCGTCGTCGCGCACGAACAACGCATGGTTGCCGTTGAAGGCATCCAGGAACAGGCGTTCGTAGGCAATGCGCCGATGCAGGCCGGTCGGCACCGACAGCTCCAGTTCCAGCGGGTGCAGCTCCAGCGCACCCCATTCCGGCCCCGCCAGGCTGCTCATCAGTCCCAGCTCGATGTTCTCCTGGGGCTGCAGCTGGAAGGTGATGCGGTTGGGTGTGGCATTGGCGCGGTCGGGACGTTCGAACAGCCAATGCGTGACCGGCTTGAGGGTGACCACCACGCGGGTGGTGCGCTCGGACAGGCGCTTGCCGGTGACCAGGTGGAACGGCACCCCGGACCAGCGCCAGTTGTCGATATGCGCGGTGACGCCGGCGAAGGTTTCCACGTCGCTGCCTTCCGGTGGCTGGTAGGCCTGCGCGGGTTGGCCATTGATGGTGCCGGCGGTGTAGCGGCCACGCACGCTGTCGCGCGCGGCGTGCTTGGCATCCAGCGGACGCAGCGCACGCAGCACTTTGACCTTTTCATCGCGGATGCGGTCGGCCTCCAGCGACGCCGGCGGTTCCATCGCCACCAGGCACAGCAGCTGCAGGATGTGGCTCTGGACCATGTCGCGCAGTGCGCCCGACCGTGCGTAGTAGGCATCGCGGCCATCCACGCCTTCGCTTTCGGCGACCAGGATGTGCACCGATTCGATGTAGTTGCGGTTCCACACCGCCTCCAGCAGCGTGTTGCCGAAGCGCAGGGCAATCAGGTTCTGCACCGCGGCCTTGCCCAGGTAGTGATCCAGGCGGAACACGCGGTCTTCGTCGATCCATTGGCCGATGGTGCGCAGGATCTGTTCTGCGCTGTCGCTGTCGCTGCCGATCGGCTTCTCCAGCATCAGGCGCGCCGGCGCGGCCAGTGCGCCACCCAGTGCCAGGCCCTCGCAGGTGGAGATGTACAGGCCCGGTGGAATGGCCAGATAGCTCACGCAGCGCCGGTTGACCAGATCGCTGACCGAGTCGGCCACCGACTGCGGATCGCGCAGGTCCACCGAGCGGTAGTCGATGCGTTCCAGCAGCGATTGGATGTCGTCCAGGCTTGCCGCCGGCATCGCCTGCTGCAGGCGCGGGCGGAGGATCTGGCGGAACGCGTCGGTGTCATGCGGGGACAGTGCCAGTGCGCGGACCTTGAAGTCCTCCGGCAGCAGGCCATCGCCGAGCAGGCGCAGCAACGAAGGGAACAGATAGCGCTGGGCGAGGTCGCCGGTGGCGCCGAACAGGAAAAGGGTATCGTGCATCGCTCGAGTTTCAGATCCGGGTGACATCGTTGTCAATCGCTTCTCGTCTATGTTCTCGGGGGTCAAAGCTGGCCGCGGTGTCCGGTCGTTGCAGCTGCAACATGAACAGGTGCGGGCCCGCCCATCATGGGGCATGTCACGTCCTCACGGCGACGCGGTCATGACCGATCACTGGATACTGCCACGTGAAAACGTTTACATGGCAGAATGAGCAGACTGTATTCGATTGCAGTGGTCGCCGTCATGCGGCACCACGCCATCGACCTGCCATCGGGAGGGCCGAAGGCAGTTCCGCATCAACAGCCCGGCAGCGGGCGGACTGGAATGGGTGATATGGCAAAAGTGCAGTTGCAGGGCGTTCGCAAGGTCTATGACAACGGTCAGGTGGCCGTCCAGGGCGCGACCTTCGAAGTGGCCGATGGGGAGTTGATGGTCCTGGTGGGGCCGTCGGGGTGCGGAAAGTCGACCCTGCTGCGCATGGTCGCCGGTCTGGAGGAAATCAGCGGCGGCACCCTGAGCATCGGCGACCGCGTGGTCAATGACGTGGCGCCCAAGGACCGCGACATTGCCATGGTGTTCCAGAGCTATGCGCTTTACCCGCACATGACCGTGGCCGAAAACCTGGCCTTTGGCCTGAAGCTGCGCGGCCACGACAAGGCGACGATTGCCAGGCGGGTCAACGAGGCAGCGCAGACCCTGGGCCTGACCGACATGCTCGACAAGTTGCCCAAGGCGATGTCCGGCGGCCAGCGCCAGCGCGTGGCGCTGGGCCGTGCACTGGTGCGCGAGCCGGCGGTGTTCCTGCTGGATGAGCCGCTGTCGAACCTGGATGCCAAGCTGCGCCACAGCGTGCGCACCGAAATCGCGCAGCTGCACCGCAAGCTGGGCACGACGATGATCTACGTCACCCATGACCAGGTCGAAGCGATGACCCTGGGCCAGCGCATCGTGGTGCTCAAGGACGGGGTGATCCAGCAGATCGACACGCCGATGGCGCTGTACGACCGCCCGGCCAATCTGTTCGTGGCCGGTTTCCTGGGCAGCCCGGCAATGAACGTGCTGCGCGGTACGCTGCAGCGCTGCGAGGGTGGGGTGGTGATCAGCGAGGCGGCACTGCGCGCGCCGCTGGGTGAGGCGACGGTTGATCCGACCTGGATCGGCCGCACGCTGGCCGTCGGCGTCCGCCCGGAGCATCTGCAGCCGGCCGCGGCGGGTGATGCGACCGCGTTCGAGGCCATCATCGATGGCATCGAACCGGTCGGCAACGAGATCTTCGTCAACATGACCCACGGCAACCAGGCGCTGGTGATGCGCGTGGCGCCGCAGGCATTGCCGGCAGCAGGTGACACGATCCGCGTGGCGATCCAGCCGCAGGGACTGCACTTCTTCGATGCGGACACCGGCGAGCGGTTGAACCACGACCTGTGATGGATCAGGTCACGTCCGCGCGGTAGATCACGACCGTTGGTCGTGATCCAGGCCAACGAATATGTCCGGGGGTAGATCACGACCGTGGGTCGTGATCGCGCTCAACGGGCCAGCCCTTCCAGCAGCGGCACGCCGTGGGCGTCCGCGCCGCCAGCGCTCAACGCCCCCTCGGCCATCTCCAGCGGCAACACCGCCAGCGCCAGGTCGCCGGCCACGCTGGCCACGGTGCCAACGGCCGCGCCGTTCTGCTCGACCTTGGCGCCGCTGGCAGTGCCCTCGGCCACGCGCAGGAGCTGCAGGGCACGCTTGGCCTTACCCAGGAAATGGGTGCGCGCCACGATTTCCTGGCCCGGATAGCAGCCCTTCTTGACGCTGTACCCGTTCAACCGATCCAGGCCCAGCTGCTGCGGGGTCCACTGTTCGCGCTGGTCGGCGGCCAGGCGCGGCAGGCCATAGCGCAGGTCCGACTGGCGCCAGGCCAGTTCGAACGCGGCATCGGCCGGCGGCGGATCCGCATCGGCGGGTGCAATCTTCAGGGTGCGTGGCAACGCATCGCTGCCCACATCCAGCTCCAGCGCATCGCCCGCCTGCGCAATCGCTGCGCCAGACGCCGCTTCCGGCGCGCTGAAGCTGCCGGCCACCGCCAGTTCGGTGCGCACCTCGATCTTGACCTTGCGGCGGAATACGAACCGCTGTAACTGCGACGCAATCGCATCGGCATCACCGTCAGCCAGCACCAGCAGAACGTGCTCCGGGTCCAGCTTCAACAGCTGAAACACAGCAAGGGTGCGGCCCTTGGCGCTCAGCCAGGCGCTCCACTGCCAGTGCCGCACGGGCAGGGCGGTCACATCACTGGCGAACTGGGCATGGGCGAAGGCCGCCGCGTCCGCCCCGCGCAGGCTGAGCAGCGCGTGACCGGAAAGGCGCGGAAAACCACTGAAATCGAGGGGCAGGTTGTCAGGCACGTGAACGGGGTCTAAAATTTGTGCGTTGCGAGACCACCCATGATAGGCCAAACAACCCCCACTCCCGATATCGATCCTGAAGCCCCGCTGGTACCGGAGGAGCAGCCGCTCGCCGATACGCCGGTGGTGCCTGTGGAGATCGGTGGCCGCGGCGGACTGGATCCGGTGCGGTATGGCGATTGGGAGAAAAACGGACGCTGCATCGATTTCTGATCAGCATTGAGCCAACGCGGCAATTGTGCCGCCCAGCCGAGACAACGAGCCCAGCGAATGGCCGCCAGAGAACGTCCCCTTTCCCCGCACCTTCAGGTGTATCGCTGGCAGATCCAGATGGCCACCTCGATCCTGCATCGAGCCACCGGCATCTTTCTGTCTGTTGGAGCCCTGATCATCGCTGGCGGCCTGCTCGCCCTGATGATGGGTCCCGAATCCTGGAACTGCTTCACCGGCCATGCCGGCAGCTGGTACGGAAAGCTGTTCCTGTTCGCATGGACCTGGTCCTTCGCCTACCACCTGTGCAATGGCATCCGCCATATCGTGCAGGACTTCGCGATTGGCTTCAGCATCCCGGCCTTCGTCCGCAGTAGCTGGATGTCGGTCATCGCCAGCCTGGTGATCACCGCGCTGGTCTGGGCCTACGTCTTCCTCGGAGCCGCCGCATGAACAAGTTCCGTACCCCGCTGAAGAACGTGCGCGGCCTCGGCGCGGCCAAGACCGGCACCGAGCACTTCGTGCTGCAGCGCCTGACCGCCACCGCGCTGGTCCCGCTGACCATCTGGTTCCTCATCTTCGTGCTGAGCCTGGTCAACGCCGATTACGTGACCGCCGCCGACGCGGTGTCCAAGCCGTGGAACGCGGTGCTGCTGGTGGGCTTCCTGGTGGCCATGTTCTGGCACGCCCAGATCGGCCTGCAGGTCGTGCTGGAAGACTACATCCATAATTCGTTGCTGGCCCTGGCGCTGCAGACCACGGTGAAGTTCATTGCCGTGCTGGGCGCGATCGTCAGTGTTTTTGCGGTCGCCCGCATTGCGCTCGGCGTTGCCTGAGTCAGGCACCAAGACAGGAATCCAGAGTAGATGTCCGCTTACAAGATTACGGAACACAAGTACGACATGGTCGTGGTGGGCGCCGGCGGCGCCGGTCTGCGTGCCACGTTCGGCCTGGCCGCCAAGGGCCTGCAGACGGTCTGCCTGACCAAGGTCTTCCCGACCCGTTCGCACACCGTGGCCGCGCAGGGCGGTATTTCCGCCGCGCTGGGCAACATGGGTGAAGACGACTGGCGTTACCACTTCTTCGACACCATCAAGGGCTCGGACTGGCTGGGCGACCAGGACGCCATCGAATACATGTGCCGCGAAGCGATTCCGGCCATCATCGAACTGGAACACTACGGTGTGCCGTTCAGCCGTACCGAAGACGGCAAGATCTACCAGCGCCCGTTCGGCGGCATGACCACCAAGTACGGCGAAGGCCCGTCCGCGCAGCGCACCTGCGCGGCCGCCGACCGTACCGGCCACGCCATGCTGCACACGCTGTACCAGCAGTCGCTGGCGCACAACGCGCGCTTCATGATCGAGTACTTCGCGCTCGACCTGATCTTCGACGAGGAAGGCGTCTGCCGCGGCGTGCTCGCGCTGGACATGGCCGACGGCTCGCTGCACCTGTTCCGCGCCCATGGCGTGGTGCTGGCCACCGGCGGCTACGGCCGCGCCTATTTCAGCGCCACCTCGGCCCATACCTGCACCGGCGACGGCGGCGGTCTGGTCATGCGTGCCGGCCTGCCGATGCAGGACATGGAGTTCGTGCAGTTCCATCCCACCGGCATCTACGGTGCAGGCTGCCTGATCACCGAAGGCGTGCGTGGCGAAGGCGGCATCCTGCGCAACAGCAACGGCGAGCGCTTCATGGAGCGCTACGCACCGCATTACAAGGACCTGGCCTCGCGCGACGTGGTGTCGCGTTCGATGACCATCGAAATCCGCGAAGGCCGCGGCGTTGGCGAGCACAAGGACCACATCCTGCTCGACCTGACCCACCTCGGCCCGGGCGTGATCGACGACAAGCTGCCGGGCATTGCCGAAAGCGCCCGCATCTTCGCCGGCGTGGACGTGCACAAGCAGCCGATCCCGGTCATCCCGACCGTGCACTACAACATGGGCGGCATCCCGACCAACTACCATGGTGAAGTGGTGCGCAAGGTCGGTGACGACCCGGATGCGGTGGTACCGGGCCTGTACGCCATCGGCGAAGCGGCCTGCGTGTCGGTGCACGGCGCCAACCGCCTGGGCTCCAACTCGCTGCTCGACCTGGTCGTGTTCGGGCGTGCGGTGGCCAACCGCTGCGCCGAGACCATCAAGCCGGGCCAGCCGCACAAGACCCTGGCGTCGGATGCGTGCGACAAGGCGCTGGGCCTGCTGGACAAGCTGCGTTACGCCAACGGCGACACCCCGACCTCGGTCATCCGCGACCGCATGCAGCGCACCATGCAGAACGATGCGGCGGTGTTCCGTACCAGCAAGACGCTGGAAGAGGGCTGCGCCAAGATGTCGGAGATCTTCGACTCCTTCCAGGACGTCAAGGTGTCGGACCGTTCGCTGGTCTGGAACTCGGACCTGATCGAAACCTACGAGCTGAACAACCTGCTGCTCAACGCGGTGGCGACGATCAACTCGGCCGAACAGCGCAAGGAAAGCCGTGGCGCACATGCACACGAGGACTTCCCGGACCGCGACGACGTGAACTGGCAGAAGCACACGCTGGTCACTGTCGACGACAACGGCAAGTGCAGCTTCGATTACCGCCCGGTGCACATGTACACGCTGACCAAGGACGTGGACGTGGTCCCGCCCAAGCCGCGCGTCTACTAAGCGCCATGCGGATCGACTTCCTCACCTTCCGAGCCAGCCGCGCCTGCATTGCAGCGCGAGCCGCCTGAGCCAACGAGAACAGCCATGGCCGAGTTTTCCCTCCCAAAGAATTCCAAGATCGGAAAGGGCAAGCACTTCCCCGCCAAGAGCGGTGCGAAGAACACCCGTACCTTCAAGATCTACCGCTGGAGTCCCGACGACGACAGCAACCCGCGGACCGATACGTACGAAATCGATCTGGACGCGTGCGGCCCGATGGTCCTGGACGCGCTGATCAAGATCAAGAACGAGATCGACCCGACCCTGACCTTCCGTCGTTCGTGCCGCGAGGGCATCTGCGGTTCGTGCGCGATGAACATCGACGGCACCAACACGCTGGCCTGCACCCGCGCCATTGCCGACTGCGGCAAGGCCGAGGTGCCGATCTACCCGCTGCCGCACATGAGCGTGATCAAGGACCTGGTACCGGACCTGACCCACTTCTACGCGCAGTACGCCTCGATCAAGCCGTGGATCCGCACCCAGACCCCGCCGCCGCCGGACCGTGAGCGCCTGCAGTCGCCGGAAGACCGCAAGAAGCTCGATGGCCTGTACGAGTGCATCCTGTGCGCGTGCTGCTCGACCAGCTGCCCGAGCTACTGGTGGAACGGCGAGCGTTACCTGGGCCCGGCGATCCTGCTGCAGGCCTACCGCTGGATCGTCGACTCGCGCGACGAGGACACCGGTGCGCGCCTGGACGACCTGGAAGACCCGTTCAAGCTGTACCGCTGCCACACCATCATGAACTGCGCCCGCACCTGCCCGAAGGGCCTGAACCCGGCGCTGGCGATCGCCGAGATCAAGAAGCTGATGATGGCGCGCCGCGCCTGATTTCCTCACGGAAATGATCGAAACCGGCAAAGCCACGCCCTGCGTGGCTTTGCCTTATGTGGGAACCCGAAATGGACGAAGCCATCCTCCTCAAGAAGCTCCGCTGGCGCTGCCGCCGCGGCATGCGCGAACTGGACCAGCTGTTCGAGCGTTACCTCGACCGCCAATGGGGCACTGCACCGACCGACGAGCGCGAGGTTTTCCTGCGCCTGCTCGACTGCGAGGACGATAAGTTGTGGCGCTGGTTCATGGGTTACGAGGTATGCCCGGATGCCGAGCTCACCGATCTCATTGCCCGGATCCGCGCCCTGCCGGCTTGAGTGGCGCCCCTCGCGCTGGCAGGTTGCCGCGCACATCCTGTTTGCCCTGCTGATGCCGTGGGTCGCCACGGCCAGCGCGCTGCCGACCGCCGCGCAGTGGCCGCTGGGCCTGGCGGCCGCGGCAGGGACGGCCGTGCAGGGCTGGCGCCATGCCCGTCGTCGGCCACTCACCTTCGTGATCCCTGCCGGCGACGCCCCGGCCCAGGTTGATGGCCTGGCCGTGGACGCCCTGGCCCTGCAGGACCGCGGCCCACTGCTGCAGCTCAGCTGGCGCTGCAATGGCCGCTATCATGCCCGCCTGTTCTGGCCCGATACCCTGCCGCCAACGCGGCGACGTGAACTGCGACTGGCAATCCGGGGGCGTTCCATTCCGTGTTCACCTCCGTGATGGCACCATAGGCTGAATTGTCCGGCGTACCTGCATGTTCAAACCCATACCAGTAGCCATCGGCCTGCGTTACCTGCGGGCCAAGCGCCGCAACGGCTTCATCTCCTTCATCTCCATGGCCTCGATCCTGGGCATTGCCCTGGGCGTGGCCGTGCTGATCACGACACTGGCCGTGATGAGCGGTTTCCAGAAGGAAATCCGCGACCGCCTGCTGCAGATGACCGCGCACACCACCATCACCGCCGACGGCGCGCCCATGGCCAACTGGCAGCATGCGGTCGAGGTGGCCCGCAAGGATCCGCGCGTGGCCGGTGCCGCGCCGTACATCGAGATCCAGGCCATGCTCAGCGGCGCCCGGGTGCAGGGCGCGATCGTGCAGGGCATCGATCCGGCGCTGGAGCCGGCGGTGTCGGTGATCAATACCAAGTTGAAGAAGGGCAGCTTCGACAGCCTGAAGGAAGGCAGCTACAACCTGCTGGTCGGCCAGGAACTGGCGATCTGGCTGGGCGTGGACGTCGGCGACACCGTGCTGGTGACCCTGGCGGAAGTACAGGGCACCCCGATGGGCGCGATGCCCCGATTGAAGCGCTTTACGGTCAGCGGCATCTTCGAGGCCGGCTACAACGAAATCGACCGCGGCGTCGCCTACGCCAACATGGCCGACCTGGAGCGTGTGCTGCGCATGGACGGGGTTACCGGCGTGCGCCTGAAACTGCACGACATGGACAAGGCGCTGGATGTGGGCGTGGACCTGGCGCACAACCTCAAGGGCGGCTACCGGGTCAGCGACTGGACCCAGCAGAATGCCAACCTGTACCACTCGCTGCGCATGGAAAAAGTGGTGATGGGCATCCTGCTCTCGCTGATCATCGCCATGGGCGCGTTCAACCTCGTTTCTTCGCAGGTGATGCTGGTTACCGACAAGCAGGCCGACATCGCGATCCTGCGCACCCTGGGCCTGACCCCGGGCGGGGTGATGCAGGTGTTCATGGTGCAGGGCTCGCTGATCGGCATTTTCGGCACGGTGCTCGGCGTGGTGGGCGGCATCACCCTGACCCTGAACCTGGAACGCATCCTGGGTGCGATCGAGACGCTGTTCAACGTCAAGCTGCTGCCGGAGGACGTGTACTACATCACCGGCCTGCCAACCGACATGCAGACCCCGGACATCGTGATCATCACCGTCGTCGCACTGGTCATGAGCTTCCTGGCCACCCTGTACCCCGCGTGGCGCGCTGCCCGCACCCAGCCGGCGGAGGCCCTGCGCTATGAATGAGCCGATCAACCGCGGCGACGAAGTGATTCGTGCGCAGGGACTGGCCAAGACCTATGCGGAAGGCCGCATGCAGACCCCGGTGTTCAACGGCCTGGACCTGAGCGTGGCCGCCGGCGAGACCGTGGCGATCATCGGTGCCTCCGGCGCCGGCAAGAGCACGCTGCTGCACCTGCTGGGCGGGCTGGACACACCCACCGCCGGTGAAGTGTTCGTGGCCGGCCACCAGATGTCGGCGCTGTCAGATGGCCAGCGCGGGCGGCTGCGCAACCGCGCATTGGGCTTCGTGTACCAGTTCCACCACCTGCTGCCCGAATTCACCGCGCTGGAAAACGTGATGATGCCGGTCCTGCTGGGCGGCGAGGAAGTAGCCGATGCCCGATCACGCGCGAAAGGACTGCTGGAATCGGTTGGCCTCGGGCACCGCCTGGAGCACAAGCCGGGCGAGCTGTCCGGTGGCGAGCGCCAGCGTGCCGCCGTGGCCCGCGCGCTGGTCAACCGCCCGGCCTGCGTGCTGGGCGACGAACCGACCGGCAACCTGGACGACAAGACCGCCGCAACCGTGTTCGAGCTGATGCTGGACCTCAACCGCGCCCACCACACCAGCCTGGTGCTGGTGACCCACGACCGCAGCCTGGCGCGGAAGCTGGACCGCGTGCTGGAACTGCGCGAAGGCCGGCTGCACGCCCTGGCCCACGCCGAGGTCTGAGCTGCCAGCTGAACAGCCGCCCGCCCGGGGCTGCGGGCGGGCAGCCGCCGGTGCATGATGGCCTTGTTGTCCCACCGCGGAGGTGCCATGAAGACGCTTGTCGCCATCGTTGCAATGGGCTTGACGCTGGCCGGGTGTGCCACCGGCCGCCTGACCGGCGCCGAACGCCTGGAGTTGTACCGCGCCCACGCCGGTCCGCCGCAACCGTCGATGCGCTACTTCGGCTCGCTCAATGGCTGGACAGAACTGGGTGACAGCGCCCTGGCGGTGTGGACCCGCCCCAGCGAAGCCTATCTGATTGAACTGCGTGGCCCGTGCTACGGCCTCAGCTACGCCACCGCGATCGGGCTGACCAGTCAGACCGGGCAGGTGTCGTCGCGCTTCGACCGGGTGCTGGTCCGCGACCCCAACCGTGGCCCGAGCGTACCGTGCTTCATCAGCTCGATCCGCCCCCTGGACGTCAAGACGCTGCGATCCTCGGAGCAGGAAATGCGCCAGGCGCAGGTGCAGGAACGCGAAGCAGGGCAAACGTCGCCCGAGCAGTAGGTAGGTGTCGACCGTTGGTCGGCACATTGGTCGCACGACCAACGGTATGCCCGTCGTCCTGGCGGGCACCCTCCGGGCGGTCGCTTCGCGACGTTGAGAACGGCTCCTGCCGTTTTTCGCGTGCGCGACCGCCTGATCGCAGCCTGCAGCCGCGATCAGGCTTCCGGCACGAACCCGGCCGGTTTCTCGGCGCCACCGCTGAAGAGGAACTTGACCAGCTCGTCTTCCAGGAACGCGCGATGCTTCGGATCGCGCGGCGACAGCCGGTTCTCGTTGATCAACATCGTCTGGTGCGCCAGCCAGGCCGCCCAGGCAGTCTTGCCGATGCCGTCGAAAATGCGCTTGCCCAGCGCTCCGGGATAAGGCACGAAATCCAGTCCTTCGGTGTCGCGTTGTTCGTACTGGCAGAAAACGGTGCGGGCCATGGGCTACTCGGTGTTCTTCGAAGTCATTGCAGCACGTAGTTTACGGCGTGTGGCGGGGACGCGCGGAACACTGCCGCTTTCCAGCAGTCTGCGGATCGGTGCAGGCAGGCCCAGGCTGGGCAGCTCCTGCACCGGTACCCAGCGCAGGCCAGGATCGTCACTGCGCAACCCATCCACCCGGCGCGACAGGATCTGCAGGTGCAGGCGATAGTGGCTGAAGGTGTGCTGCAACACTGGCAGCTCCTCGGCATCATCCAGCGAACCGAGCACATGTGCATCGAACCAGTCCTGCAGCGCGCTGCCGCTGTCGGCCTGCGGCAGCGTCCACAGCTGCGCCCAGATGCCGGTGTCCGGCCGCTTCTGGAGCAGCACCCGGCCCTGTGCATCGCGCAGCAGCAGCGCCACCGCCTCGCGTTCGGGCAGGACCTTGCCCGGCTTCGGCGTGGGCAGCTGCCCACTGCGACCTTCGCGGCGCGCCACGCAGTCTTCCTGCAGCGGGCAGATCACGCAGGCGGGTCGGTTGCGGGTGCAGACCGTGGCGCCCAGGTCCATCTGTGCCTGCGTGTAATCAGCAAGGCGACCGGCCGGTACGTGTTCCACATGCACCTGGGCCAGTGCCCACAGGACCTTTTCCACTGCGGGCAGGCCAGGGAAGCCTTCGATACCGTGGTAACGGGTGAGCACGCGCTTGACGTTGCCGTCCAGGATCGCGAAGCGGTCGTTCCACGCTTGGCTGAGGATCGCGCCGGCGGTGCTGCGGCCGATGCCGGGCAGTGCATGCAGTGCGTCGATGTCGCGCGGCAGTTCGCCTCCGTGCAGCGCCACGCATTGCTGCGCGGCGGCATGCAGGTTGCGTGCGCGGGCGTAGTAGCCCAGGCCCGCCCACTGTGCCATCACCGCATCGTTGCTGGCGGCGGCCAGGGCCGGCAGGCTGGGAAACACGGACAGGAACTTCAGGAAGTACGGAATGACCGTGGCGACCTGGGTCTGCTGCAGCATGATTTCCGACAACCACACCCGGTACGGCGTGCGCGGGTGCTGCCAGGGGAGATCATGCCGGCCATTGCGGTCGAACCACGGCAGCAGCCGCCTCACGAAGGCATCCCCGATGGCTGGCGTTTCGCTGGCGGCAGGCGGGCGCGGCATGGGGCGTGCGGGCGTGCTCAGCCGCCCAGCGCTTCCGGCAGCAACGCGTCCACGAACGCTTCCGGATCAAACACGCGCAGGTCTTCCGGACGCTCGCCGATGCCGGCGAAGCGGATTGGAATGCCGAACTCGCGCGCGAGCGCGAACACCACGCCGCCCTTGGCGGTGCCATCGAGCTTGGTCACCACCAGGCCGGTGACGTTGACTGCGGCATGGAACTGGCGCAGCTGCGACAGCGCGTTCTGGCCGGTAGTGCCATCAATGACCATCAGCACCTCGTGTGGCGCGTTTTCATCAATCTTGCCCAGCACGCGGCGGATCTTGCCCAGCTCGTTCATCAGCCCGCCCTGCGTATGCAGGCGGCCAGCGGTGTCGGCGATCAGCACTTCGGTGCCGCGCGCCTTGCCGGCCTGCAGCGCATCGAATGCCACCGATGCGGCATCGGCATTCTGGCCCTGCGCCACCACGGCCACGCCATTGCGCTCGCCCCACGCCTGCAGCTGTGCCACGGCAGCGGCGCGGAAGGTATCGCCGGCGGCCAGCATCAGGCTGTGGCCGTCGTCCTTGAAACGCTTGGCCAGCTTGCCGATGGTGGTGGTCTTGCCGACGCCGTTGACGCCAACGGTAAGGATCACGAAGGGTCTTGCGCTGCGGTCGATCACCAGCGGGCGCGCGACCGGCTGCAGGATCGCGATCAGGTCGGCGCGCAGTGCCTTGAGCAGCGCGTTGGCATCGGCGAATTCGCGCGCCTTCATGCGCTTGCGCAGGCCGTCCACCAGCGCGGTGGTGGCACCCACGCCGACATCGGCGGTGATCAGTGCGGTTTCAAGCTCATCCAGCAGGTCGTCATCGAGCTTGGGGTTGCGCGAGAACAGGCCGCCGAAGCTGCGCGCGATCACGCTGTTGCGCAGGCGGTCGCGCCAGCCGGTCTTGCCCGGCGCGGCCGGGGCGGCGTCGTCCGTGGCTGCGGGTGAGGCCAGCGGTTGCGCGGCTTCCTGCACGATTTCGGTAGCGACCACTACCGGGGCAGCAGCGTGGATCGGGGCGGGCGGCGCTTCAACGGGCAGCGCGGGGGCCGGAAGATCGGCGGGCGCAGGCTGCCGGGCAACGGCCGGCGCTACCGCGGTTGCATCCGGGGTGACCGGTTCCGCCGGAGCGTGGGCCGGTTCGATGGCCGGGGCGACCGGTTCATCGACAGGCGCGGCCGACGGGAACGCGGCGGCCAGTTCTTCAGCCGAGTAGTGCTGGGTCTTGGGCGCGTCCTGCGGAGCGTCCTGGGGCTTTTTGCGACGGAAGAAGCTGAGCATGGGATTCGGCGCTGAAATCAGGGGGATATGTTATCACCCGGGCCTGTCGGGCCCGCGTGCATTCAAGGCTGCGCCGGGGCGGCCGTTAACGACGGTGGAGGGCCGTGCTTTTACGGCTCAGGGCGGGTCACCATGAGCACCATTCCGGCCATTGCCGGCAGCGGCCTGCGCGCGGCCCAGCAGGGCGTACAGGCCGCGGCGCACAACATCGCCAACCTGTCCACCCCCGACGCGCAGCGGCTGCAGGTGTGGCGCAGCAGCACGGTGGAAGGGGGCGTGCAGGCCAGCGTGGCGACGACGGATCAGGATCCCACCGCGCCCATGGCAGATCTGTTGGCGGCTCGCAGCGAGGTGCTGGCGTTCAAGGCCAACGCGACCTTGATCCGGAGGGCTGACGACATGCTGGGCGCGCTGCTGGACGAGCGCGCCTGACGGCGACGCGCCACCGGGGGTGGCGCGCTGCCGGAAGCTGCCCACCGTTGGTGGGCGCGCATCATCAGGCCGACAACTCCAGCAACAGCTTGTTGAGCCGGCGCACGTAGGCCGCCGGGTCCTTCAACGTATCGCCCGCCGCCAGCGCGGCCTGGTCGAACAGCACCCGGCTCAGATCGCCGAAGCGGTCCGCATCGGCTTCCTGGTCCAGCTTGCCGATCAGCGGGTGGCCCGGGTTGAATTCGAACACCGGCTTGCTGTCGGGCACCTTCTGGCCACTGGCTTCCAGGATCTGGCGCATCTGCAGGCCCAGGTCCTGTTCGCCGATGGCCAGGATGGCCGGTGAATCGGTCAGGCGATGCGACACGCGGACATCGGCCACGTCGTCGCCCAGCGCACCCTTGAGCCGCTCGACCAGGCCCTGCTTGTCCTTGGCCGCTTCTTCCTGCGCCTGCTTGTCCTCGGCGGTTTCCAGTGCGCCAAGGTCGAGGTCACCACGGGCGACGTCCACGAACGACTTGCCGTCGAACCCGGTCAGGTAGCCCATCAGCCATTCGTCGATGCGGTCGGTGAGCAGCAGTACTTCGATTCCCTTCTTGCGGAACACCTCCAGGTGCGGGCTGTCCTTGACCTGGGTGTGGCTGTCGCCGGTCAGGAAGTAGATCTTGTCCTGCCCTTCGATCATGCGGCCGATGTAATCAGCCAGCGAAACGCTCTGCTCGCCGCTGGCGTCATGGGTCGAGGCGAAGCGCAGCAGACCGGCGATCTTCTCGCGGTTGTTGAAGTCTTCGGCGGGGCCTTCCTTCAGCACCTGGCCAAACTGCTTCCAGAACCCGGCATACACCTCGGGCTTGTCGGCGGCCAGCTTTTCCAGCATGTCCAGCGAACGCTTGGTCAGCGCCGACTTCATCGAATCGATGACCGGGCCGGACTGCAGGATTTCGCGCGACACATTCAGCGACAGATCGTTGGAATCGACCACGCCCTTGATGAAACGCAGGTACAGCGGCAGGAACTGCTCGGCCTGGTCCATCACGAACACGCGCTGCACATACAGCTTCAGGCCCTTGGGCGCGTCGCGGTGGTAGAGGTCGAACGGCGCGTGGCCGGGCACGTACAGCAGCGAGGTGTACTCGAGCTTGCCCTCGACCTTGTTGTGGCTCCATGCCAGCGGATCCTGGTGGTCGTGCGCGGCGTGCTTGTAGAACTCCTGGTACTCGGCGTCGCTGATCTCGGTGCGCGGGCGGGTCCACAGCGCGCTGGCGCGGTTGACGGTTTCCCATTCGAACTCGGCCGGGGCGTCATCGCCGTGGTGTTCCTTGACCATCTGGATCGGCAGGCCGATGTGGTCCGAGTACTTCTTGATGATGCCGCGCAGGCGCCAGGCGTCGGCAAAGTCCTGCTGGTCGTCCTTCAGGTGCAGCACGATGCGCGTACCGCGCTCGGGCTTGTCGATGCTTTCGACGTCGAACTCGCCCTCGCCGCGCGAGGACCAGTGCACGCCCTCGCTGGCCGGCAGGCCGGCCCGGCGGGAGTAGACATCGACCTGGTCGGCCACGATGAACGCGCTGTAGAAGCCAACGCCGAACTGGCCGATGAGCTGCGAATCCTTCTTCTGGTCGCCGGAGAGCTGGCGCAGGAAGTCGCCGGTGCCGGACTTGGCGATGGTGCCCAGGTGGGCAATGGCCTCGTCACGGCTCATGCCGATGCCGTTGTCGTCGATGGTCACGGTGCGCGCCTGCGGGTCGACGCTGACCTGGATGCGCAGCTCACCGCCGCTTTCGAGCAGGCCCGGCTGGGTCAGCGCTTCGAAGCGCAGTTTGTCCGAGGCATCGGCGGCGTTGGAGATGAGCTCGCGAAGGAAGATTTCCTTGTTGGAGTACAGCGAGTGGATCATCAGCTGCAGCAGCTGCTTCACTTCGGTCTGGAAGCCCAGGGTTTCTTTGTGGGTCTGCTCGGTCATCGTGGAGTGCTCCTTGGACGGTGCCGCGCCCGGCGCGGCGGCTGCACAAGGGGTAGGGACGGATTGTCCCGATTTCAAGATGGCAGCGTTTCAATGGGGTCACGGTATTCTTGGCGGATGAATTCACGCTCGCCCGCATCCCACTCCGTCGGCCAGGTCCGCATCATTGGCGGTAAATGGCGCAATACCAGGCTGCCGGTGCCACTGGCGCCCGGCCTGCGGCCCAGCAGCGACCGGGTCCGGGAGACCCTGTTCAACTGGTTGATGCCGCGCCTGGGCGGAGCCCGGGTGCTGGACCTGTTCGCCGGCAGCGGTGCGCTGGGGCTGGAGGCGGTGTCGCGCGGGGCCGCGCAGGCCACGCTGGTGGAGCGCGATGCCGCGCTGGCCCGCCAGCTGCGCGAGTCGGTGGCCAGGCTGGGCGCCCAGGGCCAGATCGAGGTGGTGCAGGGCGATGCACTGCACTGGCTGGGCCAGCGCCCGTCGGCCCTGGCCGACATTGCCTTCATTGACCCGCCGTTCGCCGATGGGCTGTGGGAGGCCGTGCTGGCCGGGCTGGGGCCGCACCTGGCCGCCGATGCCTGGCTGTACCTGGAGTCCCCGGCCGGCCGGACGCTGCGCCTGCCCCCGGGATGGCTGCTGCACCGCGAAGGAGCCACGCGGGAGGTCCGCTTTGCCCTGTACAGGCGCGCCACTGCTACACTTTCACCAGATCAGAACGCGTAGCTTCCGCATGACCGCAGCCAACCGCCGCATCGCCGTATACCCGGGCACCTTCGATCCGATCACCAACGGTCACATCGATCTGGTGAACCGGGCCGCGCCGTTGTTCGAGAAGCTGGTGGTCGGCGTGGCGCAGAGCCCGTCCAAGGGGCCTTCGCTGCCGCTGGAGCTGCGGGTGTCGCTGGCGCGCGATGCGCTGGCCCACCACCGCAACGTGGAAGTGCGCGGTTTCGACACCCTGCTGGCGCATTTCGTGCGCTCCGAACAGGGTGGAGTGCTGCTGCGCGGGCTGCGCGCGGTCTCCGATTTCGAATACGAATTCCAGATGGCCAGCATGAACCGCCACCTGATTCCGGAGGTCGAGACGTTGTTCCTGACCCCGGCCGAGCAGCACAGCTTCATTTCGTCCTCGCTGGTCCGCGAGATCGCCCGTCTTGGCGGCGACGTGTCCGGCTTCGTGCCGGCCTCGGTGCTCGAGGCGCTGCGCAAGGTCCGCGAAGCGAAGCCGGGCCCAACGTAAACCCCCAGACCCACACATACCAAGCATCACCAAGAGGGAGACTCCATGAACAACACCATGCGTGCCATGTTGATCGCGTCGTTCGCGCTGGCCTTCACCGCCTGCAAGAAGGAAGAAGCCGCACCGGTCGCCGAGGCCCAGCAGGCGCTCGTCGCCCCGGCCAAGGACGACGATGCGGGCTGGAAGAAGTACCTGCAGGCCGTGGCCGTGCAGAACATGGGCAATATCACCAACAGCCCGTTCCTGTACTACCTGTCCCCGGAATCGGATCCGGAGTTCCAGGCCAAGTACGACCGCCAGGTCGAGAGCGCCACCGCTGCTGTCGCCCGTGGCGTGCAGCCGGGCAACATGCTGGCCTTCGGCTCGTCCGCCTCGGGCAAGATGGCCGACATGATCCAGGCCGTGTTCAAGGACGTGTCCGCCGACTCGATGAAGGGTGTGCGCGTGGTGTTCATCGGCCAGGCGGCCGACAACGCCCGCGTCCAGTCGATCGTCCAGCCGACCGGCGCCGAGTACATCTTCGTCGAAGCCAAGTAAGCCGTGCCATGGCGGCCGCGCACTGGTGCGCGGCCCGGGCGGCGTCCTTCGTGGACGCCGCCGTTGACCGGCCCGCGCAGCTGCGCAGGCCGGTTTTCCTCTGCCGGCACTGGCGTGGAGTAACGCCATGTCGCTGAAAATCAATGAGCTCTGCGTCAACTGCGACGTATGCGAGCCCGCCTGTCCCAACCAGGCCATTTCGATGGGTGAAACCATCTACGTGATCGACCCTGCACGCTGCACAGAATGCGTGGGGCATTTCGACGAACCGCAGTGCGTGGTCGTCTGCCCGGTGGAATGCATCGATCCCGATCCGGACATTCCCGAAACCCAGGAAGCGCTGCTGGCCAAGCTGCATGGGCTGCAGCGCGATCATCCCGAACTCTATGTGGAGTCTGCCCCCGAATGAACACCCCCTCCCGTCGCTGGTTGCTGCTGCTCTTGCTGTGGACACCGGCCCTATGGGCCGCCGAGCCTGCGCCGCAGGCCACGCTGGCCGCGCATCCTGAAGGCGTCGCCATTGCCAGTGGCCATCACCTGGCCACCGAAGCGGGGATGGAGATTCTGGCCAAGGGCGGCAACGCGTTCGACGCCGCAGTGGCGGTGTCGTCCACCTTGGCGGTGGTCGAGCCGATCAGCTCCGGCCTGGGCGGCGGCGGGTTCTTCCTGCTGCACGATGCGAAGACCGGCAAGGACGTGATGCTGGACGCGCGCGAGACCGCGCCGGCCGCCGCGACCCCCGAAGCATTCCTGGACAGGAAGGGCGAGCTGGACCGCGACCGGTCGGTGAACGGACCGTGGTCGGCCGGCATTCCCGGCCTGCCGGCGGCGCTGGTGGAGCTGTCGGCCAGGCACGGCAAGCTGCCGCTGCAGGCATCGCTGGCCCCGGCGATCCGCATCGCCCGCGAGGGGTTCCCGGTGTATGCGCGCATGGCCAAGGGCTATGCCTCGCGCCGTGAAGTGATGGAGCGGTACCCCGGAACGCGGGAAGTGTACCTGCGCAACGGCAAACCGATCGCCGAAGGCGATGTGTTCAGGCAGCCGGAGCTGGCGCAGACGCTGGAGCGCCTGGCCGCAGGCGGGTTCGATGGCTTCTACAAGGGCCAGACCGGCAAGCTGCTGCTGGCCGGGGTGAAGCATGCCGGTGGCAAGTGGACGGCCGACGAGCTGGCCGGTTACCGGGTCAAGCAGCGCGAACCGATCGTGTTCAACTACCGCGACTGGAAGATCACCACCGCCTCGCCGCCGTCGTCCGGCGGCATCGCGCTGGCCTCGATGCTGCAGATCCTGGAAGGCTGGGACCTGAAGGCGATGGATCCGGCGCACCGCACCCACCTGGTGGTGGAATCGATGCGCCGCGCGTTCCGTGACCGCACCTTCTTCCTGGGCGATCCGGATTTCGTGCAGATTCCGCAGAAGGTGCTGACCAGCCGCGATTACGCCCAGGGCCTGCGCGCCACCATCCACCCGGAAAAGGCCACCCCCAGCGACCTGCTGTCGGGCAATCCGACTCCGCTGGAAGATGACGAGACCACCCACTTCTCGATCATCGACCAGGACGGCAACCGCGTGGGCGCCACCCAGACCGTGAACCTGCTGTACGGCTCGGGCCTCATTCCGTCGGGCACCGGCGTGCTGCTCAACAACGAGATGGATGACTTCGCGCTCAAGCCGGGTACCCCCAACGCGTTCGGCGTGATGGGCTATGCGGCCAACGCGCCCAAGCCGGGCAAGCGCATGCTCAGCTCGATGACCCCGACCTTCATGGAATCGGCCGATAAGGTCGTGGTGCTCGGCACCCCGGGCGGCAGCCGCATCATCACCATGGTGCTGCTGGGCGTGCTGGGCTACGACGATGGCCTCGACGCGCAGCAGGTTGCGGCGTTGCCGCGCTTCCACCACCAGTGGCTGCCGGACGTGATCGAGGCCGAAACCGGTGCGTTCGATGCGGGTACCATCAAGCAGCTGCAGGCGATGGGCCACAAGATCGACCTGCCCGGCGACAGCGCGGAAGGCGGGCGCGGTTCCAGCCACGTGTGGGGCAACCTGCAGACAGTGGAGTGGAACCGCCGCAGCAACCAGCTCAGCGTGGGCAGCGACCCGCGCAATCCGGTCGGTTCGGGAGCGGTCGCTCCTGCGGCGGCACGGTAAACCGAAAACCCCGCCACGGCGGGGTTTTTCATGCCGGCGGATAGCGAATTATTAACGCGGCCCGCCGGATAATTTACCGATGAAACTATGGTCCATCCGCGGTAACTCACAAAAGCTCGATGGCGGCGCGATGTTCGGCAATGCGCCGCGTGCGGTCTGGGAAAAATGGGCGGTACCGGACGATCTCAACCGGATCGAACTGGCCTGCCGCGCGTTGTTGGCGAGCCCGCTGGCGGGCAAAACGGTGCTGTTCGAAACCGGAATCGGGGCGTTCTTCGAACCGAAGCTGCGTGACCGTTACGGCGTGCAGGAACCCAGCCATGTGCTGATCGAATCGCTGCGCGAAGCCGGCTTCGAGCACGAGGACATCGACGTGGTGGTGCTCAGCCATCTGCATTTCGACCACGCCGGTGGCCTGCTGGCACCGTGGAGCGAAGGCCGCGCGCCGGAACTGCTGTTCCCCAACGCGACCTTCCTGGTCGGTGCCGAACACTGGGAACGCGCGCTGGATCCTCACCCGCGCGACCGCGCCAGCTTCATTCCCGAACTGCCGCAGCTGCTGCGCGACAGTGGGCGGCTGGAGATCGTAGGAGGACCGCATTCGCGCACGCTGGGCAACAGCGTGCGTTTCAGTTTCAGCGATGGTCACACCCCGGGCCTGATGCTGGCCGAAATCATTGGCCCGGAACAGGTAGAAGGTCAGCCGCGCGGCGGCGTGGTGTTCTGTGCCGACCTGATTCCCGGGCGCTCATGGGTGCACGTACCCATCACCATGGGCTACGACCGCAACGCCGAACTGCTGATCGACGAGAAGCGCAGCTTCCTCGAAGACAAACTGGCGCGCAACGTGCACCTGTTCTTTACCCACGACCCCGAGTGCGCGCTGGCCCAGGTCACCCGCGACGAGAAGGGGCGGTTCGGCACCGCCCACGAACAGGGCGAGCTGAAGGCCCGCGCGCTGGCCTGACAGCGCGCCGATCAACCGGCCACGCGGGTCCCGAAGATGCGGTCACCGGCGTCGCCCAGGCCGGGCAGGATGTAGCCCTTCTCGTTGAGGCGCGCATCGATCGCGGCAGTGAAGATCTCCACGTCCGGGTGCGCGGCCTGCACCGCGGCAATGCCTTCCGGCGCCGCCACCAGGAAAATACCCTTGATCCGCCGTGCCCCGGCGCGCTTGAGCATGTCGATGGTGGCGATCAGGGTGCCGCCGGTGGCCAGCATCGGGTCCAGGATCAGCGCATCGCGCTCTTCCAGGCGCCCGGTCAGGCGCTCGAAGTAGGGCACCGGCTGCAGGGTTTCCTCATCGCGCTGCAGGCCCACCACGCTGACCCGCGCCGCGGGAATCAGCGACAGCACGCCGCTGAGCATGCCCAGCCCCGCGCGCAGGATGGGCACCACCGTGATCTTCGCACCGGCAATGCGCTGCACGGTGACCTCTCCGGCCCAACCGGCGAGAGTGTGCGCTTCGGTATCCAGGTCGGCGGTGGCCTCGTACGCCAGCAGGCCACCCAGCTCATTGGCCAGCTCGCGGAAGTCCTTGGTGCTCAGGGATGCATCGCGCATCAGGCCGATCTTGTGCTGCACCAGCGGGTGGCGAACTTCGACGATTTTCATGGGAATGCCAACAAAACGGGGAGAACGCCATTTTGCCGCACCGGTGCCATGGCCGGCCATAGTCCGCCCCAGAAGGTGCCCATCGCCACCGGTGTCACGTTCATGCAATCTCCCGGACATACCGTGCTGACCCAATCTTTACACCGTTGGGGAAGCCGTGCAGAACAAATCGCCGTTGGGGCTGGCCATCAGCCTGTCGTTGCTCGTCCTGTCCACCGCGCCTGCCGTGGCCGCCGCGAGCGGGGAGCTCGTCGGCGCTGCGGCAGCCACCGAACTGGACCGGGTGGAAGTGCGCCCGCAGCTGGAATCGCAGACCCGTGCGGTTGACCTCAAGCGCAGCAGCGACGCCATCCAGGACGCGGTATCGTCCGATGCCATGGGCGTCTACCCGGACAAGAACGTGGCCGAATCGCTGCAGCGCCTGCCCGGCGTCAGTGTCACCCGTGACCAGGGCGAGGGCCGCTTCGTGGTGGTGCGCGGCCTGGATGCCAACCTCAACAGCGTCAGCATCGACGGCATCGCCGTGGGTACCCCGGAAGATTCCAGCCGCGCCGCGCCGCTGGACGTGATTCCCTCGGACTCGACCGAACGCCTGCGCGTGGTCAAGTCGCCGACGCCGGACATGCCCGGCGACGCCATCGGCGGCGCGATCCTGGTCGAGTCCGCTTCGGCCTTCGACCGCGACGGGCGCAGCCTGCGTGGCAAGATCGAAGCCAGCCACCAGGACCTGTCCGGCCACACCAGCCCCAAGGCCGCGTTCAACTACAGCGAAGTGTTCGCCGATACCTTCGGCGTGGCGCTGGGCGTGAACTACCAGAACCGGAAGTTCGAGTCCGACAACAGCGAAGTCGAGTACGGCGAGTTCGACGGCGGCAGCGAAGACGAGCTGTTCGCCAACAGCCTGCAGCACCGCAAGTACGAGATCGAGCGCAAGCGCATCGGCGCCAACCTCAACTTCGACTGGCGCCCCAATGAAGACAGCCAGTACTACCTGCGCACCCTGTACAGCCAGTTCGATGACGCCGAAACCCGCCAGCGCACCATCTTCAACTTCGGCGATGGCGAGGTCACCGCGCTGGGCAACAACCAGTTCCGGGTCGACGACCTGCCGGCCGATGCGATCCAGAAGCGCATGCGTTACCGCACCAAGGAGGAAAACACCTTCGCCGCCAGCCTGGGCGGAGAGAACCGCCTGACCAACGCGGTGCTGGATTACAAGGTCGGTTACACCCGTACCGAAGAGCGCGTCAACGACGAGATGGAAGCGCGCTTCGAGTACAACGGCGACGACCTGGCCGCCACCGTGGACCAGAACAGCGGCATCCCGCGCTACACGCTCAGCGATGCCAGCTGGATGGACAACGGCAACTACGATTTCGACCGTTTCGTGGTCTCGCCCAAGCGCGTGGATGACAAGGAGCACAGCGCCCAGGTCAACATCCGCTTCGACGGCGACAACAGCAGCTACAAGTTCGGCCTGCTGGGACGCTGGCGTGACCGCGACGTGGATACCGACGAGCGCGAGCTTCGCGTGGGTCCCGACGTGGCGTTGTCCGAGTGGACCACCGCCACGCCCGACCACCGTGGCGGCAGCCTCGGCCAGGGCATGAGCTCGGATGCGATGCGCCGTTACTGGGCCCAGTTCGGCAGCCAGTACAGTGCCCGCCCGCAGGATGTCGGCGCCAATGCGATGACCTCGCTGGAAGAGGACTACACCGCCAGCGAAGACATCTTCGCCAGCTACGCCATGGGTACATGGGATGTGGGCAGCCTGCGCATCATCGGCGGCGTGCGGGTGGAAAACACCCGGTTCCAGGCCACCGGCAACCAGGTCGACGTGTCCGCCAACGGCCGCAGCTTCACCGTGACCCCGCTCACCGCCGACCGCAGCTACACCAACGTGCTGCCCGGCCTGCACCTGCGTTACGACGCCGGCAGCGACTGGGTGCTGCGTGCAGCCGCCAACAAGACCGTGTCGCGCCCGTCGTTCGGCGATATCGCGCCGCGCATCGGCTACAACCGCGGCGACGAGGAAGTGCGTCTCGGCAACCCCGAGCTGGATCCGTACGAATCCAACAATGTGGACCTGTCGTTCGAGCGCTACATCGGCAGTACCGGCATCCTCTCGCTGGGCCTGTTCCACAAGTCGATCGACGGCTACATCGTCAACACCGTCAGCGACAGCGATCCCGAATACCCGGGCTTCGAGGTCACCCGCGTGATCAACGGCGACAAGGCCAAGGTCTACGGCGCCGAGTTCAACTGGCAGCAGCAGCTCAGCTTCCTGCCGGCCGGTTGGGATGGCCTGCTGGTCGGTTCCAGCGGCACCTGGCTGGAGACCGATTTCGACCCGGGCCTGGACGGCCGCGCCGACGAGGACTTCACCCTGCCGCGTGCCTCCAGGCATGTTTACAGCGCACACCTGGGCTACGAGAAGGCCGGCTTCAGCACCCGTCTCGCCGCCGTGTACCGCAGCGAGTACCTGGATACGCTGGGCGACAGCCGCGCCTACGACATCTTCGTGGCGCCCCATACCCAGCTCGATTTCAGCCTGGACTACAAGATCACCACCAACGTGAGCGTGTACTTCGAAGCGCAGAACCTGCTCGACAAGCCGCTGGAGCTGTACCAGGGCGTGCGTTCGCGCACGCTGCAGAACGAAGAGTACGGCCGCACCTACGCGCTGGGCCTGAAGGTGGCGCTGTGATGCGCGCACGCCCCGCACTGGGCCTGCTTGCGCTGGCGCTGCTGGCCGGCTGCAAGCCGGCTGCCGCCCCCGCGCCGGCCGCGCCCGCCGTGGACGCCGCCGCAGCCACCACCGGCCGCAACGTGGCCACCGTGGCCGAGGCCTTCCTCACGCCGATGACGCCTGCCGACAACATCGACTCGCCGGCCAGCTGGACCAGCCCGGACGGGCAGGTGTGGCTGATCGCCACCGCCAAGGCCACCGACAAGCTGGTGGTCTACGACGGCCAGACCGGCGCGCACCTGCGTGACGTGGGCAGCACCGGCACCGCGCCAGGTCAGTTCGTCCGGCCCAACGGCATCGCCGTGGTCGATGACCTGGTGCTGATCGTGGAGCGCGACAACCACCGCGTGCAGGTGCTGCAGCTGCCGTCGTTCACGCCGCTGGGCACGTTCGCCGCCGACGACCTGCGCAAGCCGTACGGGCTGTGGGTGAACAAGCAGTCCAACGGCTATGACGTGTACGTGACCGACTCCTACGACGCCGGTGAAGACGCGCAGGGCAACGACGTGCTGCCGCCGCTGGCCGAGCTGGACAAGCGCGTGCGCCGCTATGCGGTGCAGGTGCAGGACGGCAAGGTGCAGGCGAGCCTGGTCGCCAGCATCGGCGACACCACCGAGGCCGGCGCGCTGCGCGTGGTGGAATCGATCTGGGGCGACCCGGCCTACGACCGCCTGCTGATTGCCGAAGAAGACGAACGCTATGCCAGCGAAATCAAGGTGTATTCACTGGAAGGCAGGTTCAGCGGCACCACCTTCGGCCGCGATGCGTTCAAGGCCCAGGCCGAAGGCGTGATGCTGCGCACCTGCGGCAAGGACGGCTGGTGGATCACCACCGAACAGGGCAAGGATCGCAGCGTATTCCATCTGTTCGACCGCAACACGCTGAAGCATGTCGGCGCGTTCCAGGGCAATACCGTGGCCAATACCGATGGTATCTGGCTGAGCACGGCCGCCTCGCCGCGCTTCCCGCATGGCGCGCTGTACGCCGTGCATGACGACCAGGGCGTGGTCGCCTTCGACTGGGCCAGCGTGGCCAGACAGCTGTCGCTGCCGCTGGAGTGTGCAAAGTGAGCGGTATTCCTGCCTGCGCCCGCGCGCTCGCGGTCTTGCTGCTGCTGGGCAGCGCTTCCAGCTGGGCCAAGCCGGAGGGCAAGGCCGAACCGAACACCCAGGTGCCGGCCGGCAGCCGGCATTACGCGGCGACCGGTTTCCCCGACCGTATCGTGGCCTCGCCGGCGCAGGACGCATCGCGCGGCTTCGCCGTCGCGTGGCGGACTGATGGCAGCGTCAGCACGCCGCTGCTGGAATGGGTGGTTGCCGGCGACTCGCCCGATGTCGGCACGCCCCGGCGTGTTACCGCCGTGACCACGGCGCTGGCCACGGAGCTCGGTACATCCCATCACCACCGCGCCGACGTCGTGGGACTGGCGCCGGACACGCTGTACCTGTGGCGGGTGCAGGGCAACGGCACCTGGAGCGCCTGGAACCAGCTGCGCACCGCCGGGCGGGCCGACCAGCCATTGACCCTGCTGTATTTCGGCGACACCCAGAACAAGAACGTCAGCCACGTCTCGCGCGTGCTGCGTGCCGGCATCAAAGCCGCCCCGGATGCACGCCTGATCCTGTTTGCCGGTGACCTGGTGAGTGGCGGTGACGGCGTGGACGACAGCGAGTGGGGCGAGTGGTTCGCTGCCGCCGGCTGGCTGCCGCAGGAAACCGCAGTGGCACCGGCGATCGGCAACCACGAGTACTTCGAGGAATTCGAAGACACCCCGCAGGAACGCCGCGTGCTGGGCCGGCACTGGCCCGTGACCTTCGCCCTGCCGCGCAACGGCGTGGAGGCCGCATCCACCAGCACCTACTGGTTCGACTACCAGGGCGTCCGCATCGCCGTGCTGGACGGGACCTCGGCGCTGGACCTGGGCACGGCCCGGGCGCAGGCGGCGTGGCTGGACAAGGTGCTGGCGGACAACCCGCAGCCGTGGAGCATCGTGCTGCTGCACCAGCCGTTCTATTCGCCGCGCGAGGGCCGCGAGAACGCCGAGCTGCGTGACGTGCTGCTGCCGGTGGTGCGCCGCCACAACGTGGACCTGGTGCTGCAGGGCCACGACCACACCTACGGGCGTCGTGGCGAAGGGCAGGCGGCCACCCCGCAGTACGTGGTGACGGTGGCCGGCCCGAAGCAGTACCGGCTGTCCGAAGAAGCACGCGCGACGATGGCGCCGGTCGGTGAGGACACCCAGCTGTACCAGGTGCTCACGATCGATCCACGGCACCTGCGCTACGAAGCACGCACGGTCAC
Source organism: Stenotrophomonas sp. NPDC047960 (assembly GCF_043204395.1). Taxonomy (NCBI): domain Bacteria; kingdom Pseudomonadati; phylum Pseudomonadota; class Gammaproteobacteria; order Lysobacterales; family Lysobacteraceae; genus Stenotrophomonas; species Stenotrophomonas sp. NPDC047960. The sequence goes on from NZ_JBIDBX010000001.1 coordinate 808,421, forward strand.
CGGCCGCCTGTACGACGGCTTCGAACTCAACCGCGAGGCCGACGGCAGCAAGCGCAAGACCGAACTCACCGAGGGCCGCATCGCCCCGCGCGACTGCACGCGCACCCAGACCCTGAAGGGTCGCGCTGATCGCTGCTGGGAATAAGGACTGCCATGAACCCGCAACCCAAGCTTCCCCTGATCGCCCTGGCCGCCGCACTGCTGCTGCTCACCGGCGCCAGCCTGGCCAGCAACGCGGTGCTGCATCCGTTCCTGGCCGCCCAGCCGAAGGAAGCGCCGGAGGAAGCCAACCTGGCCGTGGAAATCCCCGCCGGCAGCTTCACCAAGTACGAAATCAAGGAAGACGGCCTGGTCCACGTCGACCGCTTCCAGTCGATGCCGGTCGCGTACCCGGCCAACTATGGCTCGATGCCGCGCACCCTGGCCGGCGACAACGATCCGCTGGATGCGCTGGTGTTGGCCCGCGAACCGCTGCATCCGGGCGTGATCGTGCGCTTCCGCCCGATCGGCTACCTGAAGATGGTCGACAACGGCGAGCACGACGAGAAGGTGATCGGCGTACCCACGGACAAGATCGACCCGACCTACGCCAACATCCGCGACCTGCAGGATCTGCCGCTGATCGAACGCCAGCGCATCGAAGCGTTCTTCCGGGTCTACAAGGACCTGCCCGAAGGCCGCAACCCGGTGCAGCTCAACGGCTGGGGCAACGCCGCTGAAGCGAAGGCGCTGATCCGCGAATCGATGCAGCGCTTCGACGCCCAGCAGCGCCACGCCAAGGGCGATTGACAATGTTCAACCCGAGGTGGGTTCGTGGATCGGGCAACGGTTGAAGGTTGAGCGGAATTCACGCGAGGCCGCCATGACCACGCGACGTGCGCGGTTGAGATTGCCCAGCGGCCGGTGCGCCGCCAGGGCGTGCCAGGGGGCGAAGGCCAGCTGGTCTTCGCTCGATTCGGCATCTGCACTCCAGGAGGCCTGTGCTTCGACCACGAGGCGGCCGACGGGCAGGTACGGGCTGATCTCTTCAGGCCACACCACCGACGCGTCTTCAATCGGCATTTTCTCCAGGTCACGGCAGAGCTGCACCCGCAGCTCCCACTCGGCCACGGCACCCGGCCGGGCGAAGAATGCGGCCACCGCCTCGCGCTGCGTGTCCGCAGCCGATTCCAGCGGCTCGCCGGTCAGCGCCTTCAACGCCGGCGATACCGGCACCCAGGAAAACTTGGCGATGTACGCGCCATAGCGGAATGGCACCTGGGTGAAGAAGGTTTCACCCAACGGATGATGCTGCGGTTCGCCGCCCAGCGCCTTGAGTGTGGCGCTTTGCCCACCGACGGCTTCGAGGGCCGCCTCGGTGCCGCGCAACGTGGCCGACAGCACCTGCTTGGTACGCGGCATGCGCTCGGTGGTGGCCGCCAGCAGCTTCGCCGAGCGGAGGAAACCGCTGATGCCGGGCGTGTTGAACGCCGGTCCATTGACCATCAGGAAGTCCTGGCTGTGCTGCTCATCGCCGCCTTCCACGCGTGCACCGGGCACGTCCATGATCTTGACGGCCATCGCGCGCGGCGTGGAGACGGTATCGGGCAGCTGCTCGGCCGGCGGCGAGGACAAGCGCACCAGGGCGTCATACTCGGCCGGTGTGGCGAACAGGCCCTGGCTCAGCTCGGGCGACAGCCCACCGAGCACATGGAAGCGCCCGCGCAGCAGCGCGTGGCCCTTGGCATGCACCGCGCGGTGCGCATGCCCTTCGTGGTTGGCCACGACCTGGGCCATGTCAGTGAACACCTTGACCAGTTCGGCGATGGTGGCCTGTTCGTCAGCGTCCGCATGTTCAACATTGACCGAGTAGGCGACAGCAGGGAGGTGGGCAGGCATGGCGATGGCATCCGCGTGGAAGAGGGGTCACCTTCCCGCGTGATCCGTGCACGAGCGGTGCAGGGGACATCGCCGTGGCGCGAAGGGCGCGTGCACTGCCTTCACTCCAGATCGCTATCATGTGGATCTCTTTCATCGTAGGCGGTGCGTGTGTCGGTAGCTCTGGTCTGGTTCCGCCGTGATCTGCGCCTTCAGGACAACCCGGCATTGCAGGCCGCTCTGGAGGCGGGGCATACCCCGGTGCCGGTCTACATCCATGCACCGGACGAGGAGGGCGCGTGGGCGCCGGGCGGTGCTTCGAACGCATGGCTGCACCGTTCGTTGGTGGCGTTGGACGCGGATCTGCGCGCACGCGGCTCGGCGCTGGTGCTGCGCAAGGGCGGCAGCCAGGCGCAGCTGTTGGCGCTGATCGAAGAAACCGGCGCCGAGGCGGTCTACTGGAACCGCAAGTACGAACCCGCCACCCAACCGCGCGATGCCCGGATCAAGCGCGAACTGCGCGAGCGGGGCATAGACGCGAACAGCTGCAACGGCAGCCTGATGTTCGAGCCGTGGGATATCGCCACGCTGCAGGGCGGCCCGTACAAGGTCTTCACCCCGTTCTGGCGCAACGCGCTCACCCGCATGAATATTCCGGCGGCCACCCGGCTGCCGCAGACCCTGCCGGCGCACGCTGCGAAAGGCGTGGCACTGGATGCACTGCAGCTGGCCCCTGCGCTGGACTGGGACAAGCAGTTCTGGGAGCACTGGCAACCTGGCGAAACCGGTGCGCAGGAAGCGCTCTCGGTGTTCGTCGACGGTGCGCTGAACGGCTACCGCCAGCAGCGCGACCTGCCCGATCGGGTGGGTACGTCACTGCTGTCGCCGCACCTGCACTTCGGCGAAATTTCACCCTGGCAGATCGTGCGACGGCTGGAAGGAGCGCGCAGCGCCAGCCGCGATGCCGATATCGATGGCTACATCCGCGAGCTGGGCTGGCGTGAGTTCTCCTACCACCTGCTGCACCACTTCCCGCAGACTCCCGAGAACAATCTCAATCCGCGTTTCGCGAACTTCAGCTGGGCCAAGCCGAATGTGACACAGCTGCAGGCGTGGCAGCAGGGCCGGACGGGCGTCCCGATCGTCGACGCGGGGCTGCGCGAGCTGTGGGCCACCGGCTACATGCACAACCGCGTGCGGATGATCGTGGCCAGCTTCCTCTGCAAGCACATGCGCCAGCACTGGCTGCACGGCGCACGCTGGTTCTGGGACACGCTGGTGGATGCGGACCTGGCCAACAACACCATGGGCTGGCAGTGGGTGGCCGGCACCGGTGCGGATGCGGCGCCGTATTTCCGCATCTTCAACCCGGTCGCGCAGTCGCAGAAGTTCGATCCGCATGCGCGTTACATCACCCGTTGGGTGCCCGAACTGGCGCCGTTGCCGGTAAAGGCGCGCTTCGCGCCGTGGCAGTCGCCGTCGTTGCTGGCCGAGCTGGCGCCGGGCTATCCGGCAGTGCCACTGGTGGATCTGGCAGCCGGCCGCGAGGCGGCGTTGGCGGCCTACCGACATACCGGCTGACCCCGGAACCTGAACGAAATGCCGAATCCGTGCCTGTTCATCATGCCGGCATCGCATTGGCGTGTTTATCCTTCTGGCCATCCGCACGCCGTCAGACGGCATCCAAGGAGAACACCATGATTCGATCCGCACCCCGCAACGTGGCCCTGGCCCTGATGACCGCTGCAGCCCTGTCGGCCTGCGCCACCGGTGGCTCCTACGTGCAGAGTGACCCGTACGGCAACCCGACCGAGCAGCAGAGCCGCACCGGCCGCAATGCGCTGATCGGTACCGCCATCGGCGTGGCTGCCGGCCTGCTGACCGGTGACAGCGCGACCGAGCGTCGCCAGCACGCAATGGTGGGTGCGGGTATCGGCGCGCTGGCCGGCGCCGGCGTGGGTGCGTATCAGAACAAGCAGGAACGTGAGCTCCGCGCGCGCACCGCCAACACCGGTATCGATGTCCAGCGCCAGGGCGACAACATCGTGCTGAACCTGCCCGATGGCGTGACCTTTGACTTCGGCAAGTCCCAGCTGAAGCCGGAGTTCTACGGTGCGCTCAACGGCGTGGCCAGCACGCTGAACGAGTACAACCAGACCATGATCGAAGTGGTTGGCCACACTGACAGTATTGGCAGTGACGCGGTCAACAACAAACTGTCCAAGGAACGCGCCGATTCGGTGGCGCAGTACCTGACCGCCCAGGGCGTGCAGAGCGTGCGTATCGAGACGCTGGGCGCCGGCAAGGCGTACCCGATCGCCGATAACAGCACCGACGCCGGTCGCGCAAAGAACCGCCGCGTGGAAATCCGCGTGATCCCGCTGCAACAATAAGCCGCGCCTGCGCGTGCAACGAAAAAATGCCGCCTGAGAAGGCGGCATTTTTCATGACGCAGGCGGCTTGGATCACCCTGCGGTAACCGTTTCCAGTATCCGCTTCCCGGTCTCCTGCAGCTCCGCTTCGGCTTCCTTCTGCTGCTGCTTGGCCAGCTTCGCCGCCGGGCACTGCGCCAGCATGTAGTTCGCATCGAAGTTGAGCTTTTCCACCAGGAAATCGACGAACGCGCGCACCTTCGGCGACACCAGACGGCCGCCGGCGAACACCGCGTTGAAGTCCACTTCCGGGCCAGTCCAGCCCGCCAGCACACGGCGCACCATGCCCGATTCGATGAACGGCTTGGCCATCACATCACCGGTGAGCAGCAGGCCTTCGCCGCAGACCAGCGCGCCGTTCAGCGCCGACGGATCATTGGCGACGAGCAGTGGATTGACCGGGAAATCGCGCAGGTCGCCGCCGTTCTCGCCGAGCTGCCAGAAGAACCGGTTGTTGTTGAGGTTGCGCGCCTTGCGCATCGCCAGGATGCGGTGGAACTGCAGTTCATCCGGGTGCAGCGGCTCGCCGTAGCGCTCGATGTAGGCGGGACTGGCGAACACCTGCGTGCGCAGGCTGCCCAGCTTGCGCGCCACCAGGTTGGAATCGGGCAGGGCCCCCACGCGCAGCGCGAGGTCCGCTTCGCCGGCGATGAGGTCCAGCTTTTCGTTGCCCAGGTGCATGTCCAGCTGGATCTCCGGGTACTGGGCATGGAACTGCCCCAGCAGCGGTGCGATCCAGGTGATGCCGATCGAGTAGGGCACGGTGAAGCGCAGCCAGCCGCGCGGCCCGGACTGCAGCTGGTTGACCGCGCCTTCGGCTTCTTCCAGCTCGCGTGCGATGCGTTGGCAATGTTCGTGGTACACCGAGCCGGCCTCGGTCAGGCCCAGCCGGCGCGTGGTCCGGTGCAGCAGGCGTGCGCCGAGGCGCGTTTCCAGTTCCTGCACCTTGCGGCTGACCGTGGTCTTGGGCAGGCCGAGCGCATTGGCAGCAGCGATGAAGCTGCCTTGCTCGACCACCTTGACGAAGATCAGCGTGTCGTTGAGATCGTGGGCCATGACGGAGTCCGTATCGGGGGATGGGGTGGGGTGCCCGAAAGATTGTGCCGGGTACGGGACGATTATTCCCCTTAATTCGGACTAATCAAGGGGGAGTTCGAGGACTAATCTGGCGCCATTCCCGAATTGGAGGACGCCAACCATGTGGTTGCAGAACATTCTAGGCCGCGTCATCGGCGGCCGCACGCCCTCGCTGGAGCTGGCCCTGACCGTTGAAAAGCGCCCCTCGGCCTTCTCCGGCAAGGCGTTCCGCGAGTTCACCCCGCCCGCCAACCTGCAGCGCGGCGGCAGCCTGCGTCTGGGTGCCCGCAGTGGCGGACGACTGGGCCGGATTGGGATTATCCCGGCGACGGGAGTTAAAGTCCCATGAACGGGACACTGGCCCCCGAAGTTCTGGTGCTTGGTGGCACCGGCAGCGTCGGGCAGGGCATCGTGGCTGCGCTGCTGGAGGCCGGCAGCCCGGTCCTGGTGGTCGGTCGGGACCTTGGCCGGCTGGCGTCGCTGCGCGAGCAGTTTGCCGATGAGCCGGGGCTGGAAACGCTGTTGGGTTCGCTCACCGACGATGGCTCGGCGCTGGCGCTGGCCGACCGCATCGCGCAGCGGCCGCGCGCGCTGGCTGCTGTCATCGATGCGATGGGCGGCCCCTACAACCGCGGCCGGGTCATCGACCGCAGCGGCGATGCGCTGCTGCAGGCGTTGCAGGTCGACGTGATGCCGCACGTGCACGCCGGCCGCCGCCTTCTGCCGCTGCTGCAGAGCGAGGGCCATCCGCGCCGTTACGTGCTGGTCGGCAGCCCGGCCGGCTTCAAGCCGTGGGCCGGCTATGGCGAGAGCTCCATCACCGGCGCCGCCACGCGCATGTATGCGCAGGTGCTGCACCAGGAAGCGCAGGCCCTGGGCGTGCGCGCGCAGATGCTGGAAGTGTGCAACCCGGTGTGCACGCCGACCAACGCCGCCAACGCGTGCATCGAATGGCCAAGCGCGCTGCTGGTCGGCCGCCGCGTGGTTTCCCTGCTCGACAACTGCGTCGACAACCGCGCCATCGTGCGCTGCGACACCCGCGATGCGGAACTTCCGCGTGGACTGCTGCAACTGGACCGACCTCCGGCCTGGCGCGACATCGCCGGTGTCGCTTGACCTTTACCTAGGTTCAGGTCCCAGGCTACCGCCCCGGCAGTACAACGCGATTTTGTTTTTCTTTGACCACCCCTACGTACGGATGCATTCCATGACTTCCTCCAATTCCACTCCGCATCGCTTCTCCCGACGGCTGGCCATGGCCGGCGTGTCGATCCTGGCCGCTGCCGTGCTGACCGCCTGCAGCGGCAGCCAGGCAGAAACTGCCGGGCCGCCGCCGCCGCAGGTCAGCGCCGCGCCGGTGCTGGTCAAGCCGGTCAGCCAGTGGGACGACTTCAGCGGCCGCGTCGAGGCGGTGCAGAGCGTCGAACTGCGCCCGCGCGTGTCCGGCTACATCGACAAGGTCAACTACGTCGAAGGCGATGAAGTGAAGAAGGGTGATGTGCTCTTCACCATCGACGCGCGCAGCTACCAGGCCGAATACGACCGTGCCCGTGCCGAGCTTGTGCGTGCCCGCACCCAGGCCGCCCTGGCCCGCAGCGAATCGGACCGCGCCAGGAAGCTGTCCGAGCAGCAGGCCATCTCCACCGAATCCTGGGAGCAGCGCCGCGCCGCCGCCGACCAGGCCGGTGCCAACGTGCAGGCCGCGCAGGCCGCGTTGGACGCGGCGGCACTGAACCTGGAGTTCACCAAGGTGCGCGCACCCATCAACGGCCGCGCCGGTCGGGCGATGGTCACCGCCGGCAACCTGGTCACCGCCGGCGACAGCGCCAGCGTGCTGACCACGCTGGTGTCGCTGGACACGGTGTTCGTGTACTTCGATGCCGACGAAGGCACCTTCCTGCGGTACGCGCAGATGGCACGCAAGGGCGAACGCCCGAGCGAGCGCGACAGCGAGCTGCCGGTGAAGGTGGGCCTGTCCGGTGAAGAGGGCTTCCCGCACTCGGGCAAGGTCGACTTCCTGGACAACCAGGTGACCCGCAGCACCGGGACCATCCGCGTGCGTGCACTGCTCGACAACGCCGACCGCGCCTTCACCCCGGGCCTGTTCGCCCGCGTGCAGCTGCTCGGCAGCGGCGAGTTCCAGGCCATGCTGATCGACGACAAGGCCGTGCTCACCGACCAGGACCGCAAGTACGTGTACGTGGTCGACAAGGAAGGCAAGGCGCAGCGTCGCGACATCCAGCTGGGCCGTACCGCCGAAGGCCTGCGCATCGTGCAGAAGGGGCTGGCCGCCGGCGACCGGGTAATCATCGATGGCGTGCAGAAGGTGTTCATGCCGGGGATGCCGGTGCAGGCCAAGGTGGTTGCAATGCAGCCGTCTGCGGCGGCTGCGCCTGTTGCATTGAATTAAAGAGCAGCCGACCAACGGTCGGCTCTACCGTGTCTTTCAACGCCCCGTGGGGCACCGCTCCCGCTGTCGTCTTCGACAGCGGCAGGGGTGCTGCACGCCGGCGTTGGTGAAAACCCAGGAATCCCCTAATGGACTTTTCCCGTTTCTTCATCGACAGGCCGATTTTCGCGGCGGTGCTGTCGATCGTGATCTTCGCCGCCGGCCTGATCTCCATACCCATGCTGCCGATCGGCGAGTACCCCGAAGTGGTGCCGCCCTCGGTGGTGGTGCGCACAGTGTACCCGGGTGCGAACCCGAAGGTGATCGCCGAAACCGTCGCCACGCCGCTGGAAGAGGCGATCAACGGCGTTGAGGGCATGATGTACCTCAAGTCGGTGGCCGGTTCGGACGGCGTGCTGCAGATGACCGTCACCTTCCGCCCGGGCACCGACCCGGACGACGCGGCGGTGAAGGTGCAGAACCGCGTCGCCCAGGCGCAGGCGCGCCTGCCGGAAGATGTGCGGCGCCAGGGTGTGACCACCCAGAAGCAGTCGCCCACCTTCCTGATGGTGGTGCACCTGACCTCGCCGAAGGGCAAGTACGACACTCTGTACCTGCGCAACTACGCCCGCCTGCACGTCAAGGACGCGCTGGCGCGCATCCAGGGCGTAGGTGATGCGCAGATCTTCGGTGGCGGCGACTATGCCATGCGTGCCTGGCTGGACCCGGACAAGGTGGCCGCGCGCGGCCTGACCGCCAGCGACGTGGTGCGCGCCATGCGCGAGCAGAACGTGCAGGTCTCGGCCGGCCAGCTCGGTGCCGAGCCGATGCCCAACAGCCAGTTCCTGACCCTGATCAATGCCCAGGGCCGCCTGCGCAGCGAGCAGGAGTTTGGCGACATCGTGCTCAAGGCCGGTGTTGACGGCGAAGTAGTGCGCCTGTCCGACGTGGCCCGGGTAGAGCTGGGTGCCGGCGATTACACCCTGCGCTCGCAGCTGGATGGCAAGAACGCGGTGGGCATCGGTATCTTCCAGGCCCCGGGTGCCAACGCGCTGGAGATCCGCGATGCGGTGATCGGCACGATGGACGAGATGCAGAAGACCTTCCCGGACGACGTCAAGTACGAAGCGGTGTACGACACCACCATCTTCGTGCGCGACTCGATCAAGGCGGTGGTCTCCACGCTGCTGGAAGCCATCGCGCTGGTGGTGCTGGTGGTGATCCTGTTCCTGCAGACCTGGCGCGCCTCGATCATTCCGCTGATCGCCGTGCCGGTGTCCATCGTAGGTACGTTCGCCGCCCTGTACGTGCTGGGCTTCTCGATCAACACGTTGAGCCTGTTCGGGCTGGTGCTGGCGATCGGCATCGTGGTCGATGACGCGATCGTGGTCGTGGAGAACGTCGAGCGCAACATCGAAGAAGGCCTGACCCCGCTTGCCGCGGCACACCAGGCCATGAAGGAAGTGTCCGGGCCGATCGTCGCGATCGCGCTGGTGCTGTGTGCGGTGTTCGTGCCGATGGCGTTCCTGTCCGGTGTGACCGGCCAGTTCTACAAGCAGTTCGCCGTCACCATCGCCATCTCCACGGTGATCTCGGCAATCAACTCGCTGACCCTGTCGCCGGCGCTGGCGGCCCGCCTGCTCAAGCCGCACGATGCGGCCAAGGATGCGCCGACCCGCATCATCGACCGCCTGTTCGGCTGGTTGTTCCGTCCGTTCAACCGCTTCTTCAAGTCCAGCTCGGAGAAGTACGAGCGCGGCGTGTCGAAGATCCTCGGCCGTCGTGGCGCGGTGTTCCTGGTGTACGCGGTGCTGCTGGTCGCAACCGGTTTCATCTTCAAGGTGGTGCCGCCGGGCTTCATCCCGACCCAGGACAAGCTGTACCTGATCGCCGGTGTGAAGCTGCCGGAAGGCTCGTCCATTGCGCGTACCGATGAAATGCTGCGCAAGGTGGCCAGGATCGCCCAGGAAACCGAGGGCGTGGCGCACACCATTTCGTTCCCGGGCTTGAACGCGCTGCAGTTCACCAACACGCCCAACACCGGCGTGGCGTTCATTCCGCTCAAGCCGTTCAGTGAGCGCCATGGTCGGACCGCAGCCGACATCAACGCCGAGATCAACCAGAAGATCGCCGGGCTGCAGGAAGGCTTCGCCTTTGCGATGATGCCGCCGCCGATCCTGGGCCTGGGCAACGGCAACGGCTACCAGATGTTCATCGAAGACCGCGGCAACCTGGGCTACGGCGCGCTGCAGACGGCGGTGAGCCAGATGCAGGGTGCGGTGGCGCAGACCCCGGGCATGGCGTTCCCGATCACCAGCTACCAGGCCAACGTGCCGCAGCTGGATGCCGAAGTGGACCGGGTCAAGGCCAAGGCGCAGGGCGTGCAGCTCACCGAGCTGTTCGACACCCTGCAGACCTACCTGGGTTCGTCCTATGTCAACGACTTCAACGAGTTCGGGCGTACCTGGCAGGTGATCGCGCAGGCCGACGGCCAGTTCCGCAACAGCGTGGAAGACATCGGCAAACTGCGTACCCGCAACGACCGTGGCGAGATGGTGCCGATCGGTTCGATGGTGACCGTGAAGGAAACCTACGGCCCGGATCCGGTACTGCGCTTCAACGGCTACCCGGCCGCGGACCTGGCCGGCGAAGCCGACCCGCGCCTGCTGTCGTCGGCCGAAGCGATGAACAACCTGACCGAGATCGCCGCCAAGGTGCTGCCGGTGGGCATGACCACCGAATGGACCGACCTGAGCTACCAGCAGGCCACCCAGGGCAAGGCCGCCTTCATCGTGTTCCCGGTGGCGATCCTGCTGGCGTTCCTGGTGCTGGCCGCGCTGTATGAGAGCTGGTCGCTGCCGCTGGCGGTGATCCTGATCGTGCCGATGACGCTGCTGTCGGCCCTGTTCGGCGTATGGTTGACCGGCGGTGACAACAACGTGTTCGTGCAGGTCGGCCTGGTGGTGCTGATGGGCCTGGCGTGCAAGAACGCGATCCTGATCGTCGAATTCGCCCGCGAACTGGAAATGGGCGGCAAGGGGATCGTGGAAGCCGCGCTGGAAGCCTGCCGCCTGCGTCTGCGCCCGATCGTGATGACCTCCATCGCGTTCATCGCCGGCACCATCCCGCTGGTGCTCTCGCACGGCGCCGGTGCGGAGGTACGCTCGGTGACCGGTATCACCGTGTTCGCCGGCATGCTCGGTGTGACCCTGTTCGGCCTGTTCCTGACCCCGGTGTTCTACGTGGCGCTGCGCAAGTTCGTCAGCCGCAACGGCGGCGGCAAGCTGGTCGCCCACGGCGAATCCACTCTCCATCATTGACCCCGACCCCTACAAGGAATCACGCATGAATACCGCTACTTCCAAGATCGCCCTGGTCACCGGTGCCACCCGTGGCATCGGCCTGGAAACCGTCCGCCAGCTGGCCCAGGCCGGCGTGCACACGCTGCTGGCCGGGCGCAAGCGCGACACCGCCGTGGCCGAAGCGCTGAAGCTGCAGGCCGAAGGCCTGCCGGTGGAGGCGATCCAGCTCGACGTGGTCGACGCCGCCAGCATCGCCGCGGCCGTGCAGGAGATCAGCGACCGCCACGGTCGCCTCGACATCCTGGTCAACAACGCCGGCATCCTGCTCGACAACCCGGCGCTGGCCCCGTCGGCGCAGACCCTGGACACCTGGCGCAGCACCTTCGACACCAACCTGTTCGCGGTGATCGCCGTGACCCAGGCGTTCCTGCCGCTGCTCAACCAGTCGCCGGCCGGGCGCATCGTCAACGTATCCAGCATCCTGGGCTCGCTGACCCTGCACAGTCAGCCGGGCTCGCCGATCTATGGCTTCGCGGTGCCGGCCTACAACGCCTCCAAGAGCGCAGTGAATGCCTGGACCGTGCAGCTGGCCTATGAGCTGCGCGAGAGCACCACCAAGGTCAACACCGTGCACCCCGGTTACGTGAAGACCGACATGAACAGTGGCGAAGGCGAGCTGGAAATTGCCGACGGCGCACGCTCCAGCGTGGGCATGGCGTTGATCGGTGCCGACGGCCCGAACGGCAGCTTCACTTACCTGGGCGAGGTGCTGCCATGGTGATCCGCGTGTTGACCGCCGCCGTTGCCAGCGCGCTGCTGGCCGGCTGCGTCAGCGTCGGCCCCAACTACCAGGCACCGCCGGCGCAGCCGGTGGTCCTGCAGGGCGCGGCCGCGCCGGTATTCAGCACCGCCTCGCCGGTGGCCAGCTGGTGGGCGCAGTTCGATGACCCGGTGCTGGAACAGCTGGTTCACGACGCACTGGGCGACAACCTGGACCTGCGCATTGCGATGGCGCGTGTGCGTGAAGCGCGTGCGGTGTTCGTCGAGCAGCGTCTGGACCAGTTGCCGCACGTGACCGCCGGGGGCAGCTATGACCGCCGCAAGGCTCCGGATGTTACCGCCGGTGGCGAGCGCGTCTTCAGCGAAACCTACCAGCTTGGCTTCGACGCCGGCTGGGAGCTGGATCTGTTCGGTCGCCAGCGCCGTGCCGCCGAAGCGGCGCGTGCGGACCTGGGAGCCGAGCAGGACAATCTGGCCGACGCGCAGGTGACGGTGGCGGCTGAAGTGGCGCGCAACTACTTCGAACTGCGCGGCACCCAGAAGCGCATCGAAGTGGCCAAGCGCACGCTGGTGAACCTGCGCGACACCCAGAAACTGACCGAAACCCGCTGGGACCTGGGTGCGGGCAGCGAGCTGGACGTGCAGAGCAGCCGGGCCCGCTTGAAGGCGATCGAGGCCGACATTCCGCTGCTGGAAGTGGCCGAAGTGCAGTCGCGGCATCGCCTGGCGGTGCTGCTGGGGCAGCGCCCGGACGCGTTGGACACGCTGCTCGAACCGCGTGATGCCGCGCCGTATGCCAAGGCGTTGCCGCTGGGCGACACCACCGACCTGCTGCGCCAGCGTGCCGATGTGCGCGTGGCCGAGCGTCGCCTGGCGGCCGCCACGGCGCGGGTGGGCGTGGCCACCGCCGATCTGTTCCCGCGGATCAGCCTGAGCGGGTTCGTCGGATTCCTGTCCGGCGACGCCAGCGGGCTGGTCAACGGCAACAACAAGGCGTGGTCGGTGACCCCGTCGATCAGCTGGGCCGCGTTCGATTTCGGTACCGTGAAGGCGCGACTGCGGGCCAGCAAGGCCCAGGCCGACGGCGCGGCTGCCGAGTATGAGAAGGCGGTGCTGCTGGCGCTGGAAGACACCGAAAACGCGTTGACCCGGTATGCCAAGCAGCAGGCCCGCCTGGCGATCGTCGCCGAGCAGGCGCAGGCCGCACGGCGTGCTGAACAGCTGGCGCAGATCCGCTATCGCGAAGGGTCGGAAGACTTCCTGACCCTGCTCGATGCGCAGCGGACCCAGCTGGCCGCCGACGATGCGTTGGCCGCGGCCGAGTCGACCGTCAACGTCAGCGTGGTGGGTGTGTACAAGGCGCTGGGCGGTTGGGGCCAGCAGCAGGATGCGACGCCGCCGGCGGTGGCCGGCACGATGCGGTGAAGGAACGCGGGGGCGACACCGTCGCCCCCTGCACGCTTTCAAAGGGTCCGCCGCAATGGCGTACCTGACAACGCCGTGCTGACGGCTTTGCCTCTGACGGGTCGCCCCGGGGCGGTGCTAAAAACACCGCCTGCCAGGGAGATGCGTGATGCAACGGAAGTGCTGGAAACCATCAGGAGAGCGAGCAAAGGACGAACACCCGTCAATGTCCTCGGGCTTGTCGGCGAGCGTCATCGTGCTCCTCGTGGTGGCCGCTTTGACCGTAAGCCTGGGGTTTGCACGGTTGCCGGACAGCCTGCTTGGCATCGGCGTGGTCGGCGTCGGCGTGTTCCTGGCCATCAGTGCACGGATCTGCCAGGCGCGCGAACAGCATCAGGCCCTGTGCAAGGCACTGGAAGGCCTTCGCCGGGGGCCGCGGCAATGAAGCGCCGCTTGGCCATCCAGGCGCTCAAGTCGTCGATGCGGCCGGGAACACCAGTTCTGCAAGAACCGGATAATGGTCCGACGGCACCACGCCGCCCGGCTTCTGGTCCAGCGTGGCGAATCGATTCACGCCAAAGCCGCGGACCAGGATCCAGTCGATCTCGGCCGTCGGCGTATCGCTGAAATTCTGGAACGTCAGGCGTGGACCCTCGACCCGGCGCGCCAGCCTGCGGGCATCGCCCAGCCCGGTGGTGAATGCCGCATACGTGGTGCTGCCCGGTTCGCTGTTGAAATCGCCGGTGACCACCACCGGAATGTCCTTCGGCAGCGCAGCCAGCCGCTGACTGATCAGCTTGGCGCCCAGTACCCGGCGCGGCTCGTCTTCGTCGCGGTAGGGCAGGTGGGTGTTGTACAGGTAGAAGCGCTTTCCGTCAGTGGTACGTTCGAACAGCGCCCAGGTCACCATGCGCGGCATCAGGTTGCCCCAGGTGATGCTGCCAGCCACCTCCGGTGTATCGGACAGCCAGAAGTTGCCCGATTCAACCACCTTCAATGCGGCGCTGTCGTAGAACACGCCCATGTGCTCTTCATTGTCGCCGGGGCCACGCGGCTCGCCGAACCACCGGTAGCCGGGCAGGTGCTGCACCAGGTAATCGGCCTGGCTGGTCTTGAGTTCCTGGGTGCCGAACACCACCGGGTGCTGCTCGCGCAGCAGCGTCACCATCGCATCGCGACGGTCCTCCCAGCGCTTGTTGGGTTCGGTGTCCACCGGGGTGCGGACATTGAATGACATCACCCGCAGCGGGTCGGGAGCTTTGGCCAGGGCGGAGCCGAGCGGCAGCGCCAGCGCGATCAAGGCCAGCAGGGCGGGACGACGAAAACGAGACAACATGGGAATCCCTCCATTCCGTGAAATCGTTTGCAGAGGGTCGCACGGATCAGGCGATCAGGGATATGCGGAGATTGGCGGAAGCGGCGGAGGGGTCAGCTGCCCAGCAGCACGATCCCGATCGTGATGTTGATCGCCGCGCCAAGCGCGAACACCCAGAGCGTGGACAGGATCGTGTTGAGCCAGGAGCGCTGCAGGGCCACCTTCAGCCAGCCGGCCTGCACCACCAGGAACCAGACCGCCGACAGCAGGGCGGTGGCAATGCCGATGTGGGTGGAGAGCTGCCCGGGCAGGCGCACGAACACCATGCTGGTGGACAAGGCCACCGCGAACGGTGCGGTCAGGTAACACTGCATGAAGAACGGCCGGCGCAGCGATTCGCGGGTCATCGGGATCCGCTTGCGGCGCAGCAGATGCACCGTGGCCACCAGCGGCCAGATTGCAAACGTGATCGAGCGGTACAGCAGCAGGCCTTCCTCGTTGCCCATCACCGTGCGTGACAGTTCGCTGGTGCCGACCACGGTCTGGTGCATCAGCAGTTCCACCCCGTGCGCGACCAGTACGGCCAGCATGAGGAACATGGGCGGACTGATCGCATCGTCGAACTGGCGCTCCAGCTTCTCCTTCAGCTCGGTGTCGACGTACTGGGCCATCCGCTGCGGATGCACTACCACCCGGTACAGCGTGCGCGGGAAGAACAGGAACCAGGTGCACAGCTCGTACAGGAATTCTTCCAGCGAACGCAGCAGCTTCAGGAAATCCATCGAGGTCTCCGGCGCGGTGGGCGGTGCGCGACGCCGCAGGACACGGCGCCGCCGGCACCAGCATGGCCCAGCCGCGCCGTGGCGTACAGCGCCGGCAGTGGCTCAACTCAGGCCGCGGTCCCGCCGCCACTGGTCGAAGTAGCTGACCAGCCCGGTATCGGCCTCCAGCCGCTCCGCAGCCGCAGGCAATGGCTCTGGCACGCGGCCGCCGGATCCATACTCCATCGTGTACCGCACCGAGAACGGGTTGGCGTGCGGGAAGCGGTTACGGATCTGTTGCATCACCACGCCGCCGCATGAGCGGCACGTGTCTCTCAGCGACCACAGCCTGAACGCGACCGCCTGTGGATGATCGTCCATGCAACTGGCGATCAGCCGTTCCGAATCCACTTCGCGGCCGAACGGGCGCGCCTCCAGGTTGCCGGGGTTGCGTACTACCGGCAGGCTGGTGATGGTCCGCAACGGCGCTTTGCCCTCCATCACCTTGCGCGCATCGATGAAACGGGTGCCGTCGCCGAGCCTGGGGTTCGGCCGCAACTGCAGCTTGAGGCCGTTTTTTCCACCCGAGAGCGCATAGTAGATGGTCTGCCGCAGGCTGCCGTCGACGTTTTCGCCGACGATCGCGAATGCCAGGTTGGTGCCCTTGAGGTGTTTCATGATCGATGCGCCGGCATCCGGCAGGGCAAGCGCTGCAGCGTCCACCGGCTGCCAGCCGCCCTTGCCGCCGGTGGCCGGCAGCAGTGCATTGATGACATCGGCCACCTGGCGGCGTTCTTCCTCCGGTGCGCTGGCCAGTGCCTTCCAGTCGGGAATGCGGCGGCGCGCGATCTGGACGAAGGCCAGCTGCTCGCGCTCTCCGGTCAGCACGCTGTCAGCGTAGCGCTTGAGCACATCAGGGCGACCGCGTGCAGCGAAGTACGCCTCGTACGCTTCGTAAGTGGGGAACTGCGCCAGCAGGTCCCCGCTCAGGCCAGGGCGTATGAAGCTGTACGCCAGTCGCGCGATGTTCTCCCGGTCCTGCTCGAGATGCGGGCGCAGCAGGGTCATCCGGTACTGTTCGGATGTGCGCAGATAGGCATTGAGCGCGGACGCATCGCGCTCGTGCTGCAGACGGGTGAACTGCAGTCCGGTGCCTGGTTCGAAGGTGTCCGGCAGCGCTGCCTGGTAGAACACCCCATCATCGGGCTCGATGCACAGCGCCCGCAGGAACGGCGATTCGACCCGGATCGCACGCAGCCGGCGTGCGTCGTCGATGCCGGGCACCAGTGCGCCGACATCCACCACGGGCAGCGTCTGCCGCAGGCGCGCCAGATCCGGCTCCTGCGCCGATGCCCGCAGGCCGAAGTCGGGTTCATCCACGAGCGTGCCGTGCAGCGTATCGGGATAGGTAACGCTGGCAGGCAGCCCCATCGCGTCACGCTGTGCAGCCGAAATGGGCAGCAGCTGTGGCGGTGTGTCCGATGGGGACGGCGTCCAGGAGCAGACCGCTCCCTTGTGGACCATCAGCGGCAAGGGCCCGCTCCCGTCCGGGGCCCGATGCGCCAGGTCCAGGCTGAACTCGCGCGTGGCCGCTGCAATCGCCTCCAGGCGCTCGGCTGGCAGTGCCTCGGCAACCAGGTCCCTGGCCGCATCAGGGGTGAAGCGCAGACGCGTACCTTCAGGGCAGGGCAGGACCTCCAGCGAACGGTGCGGCCGGCACGTGGCCGGCAACGCCTCCCAGTGTCCCGGCTCGACGGGCCATGCGTCGCCGGGCCGCGCTTCCAGTGCGTTGCCTTCAGCATTGAGCCGGTAGGGATGGCCGTCCATGAGCACGTCCCAGTCGGTGTCACCGCGGCGCAGGAACCGCACCGGGGTGTCGCCCACCGACACCTGCAGGCCGCTTTCGCTGCGCCGGGCCGGGATGATCGGCGGCAGCTCGTGTTCAAACGTGAACCCCTCCAGCGCGGGCCCGTAGGCACGCCCGGTAAACAGATCGAAGCGGTGCCAGGCCATGTCCTGCGCGACGATCAGGACGGCACGGCCGTCATCCAGCCGCGCCTCGGCCAGCGCCGGGGTGGCAGCCTGCAGATCATGCAGCGTGCCTGCCGGTGCCGCGCCATGGGCCAGGGCGCGTTCCAGCGCCTGCGCCGATCCGTCCAGCGCGGTTCCGCTGCGCAGCGCACGCTGCAGCCATTTGCCGCCGCCTTGCAGCGCACTGTTCCACGCATGGCTGCCCACCCACAGCGCGGCCTTGCCCACGGTTTCGATTGTCCCGAGGCCGCCTTGACGCACCAGATCCAGGCCCAGCTTCAGCACGGCGCCGCCGGCCTCGGCCGCGATCGACCTCACGCTCTGTTCGCCAGCCGTTTCCAGGATGCGGGTCGTGGTGCGGGCGAACGTGCCAAACGGCAGCACGATCATTGAATCCATGGCGCATCCAACCAGGCTGCCTGCCGAGAAATCGCCTTTGAGCAGGTTCTTCGCACAGCCATAGCCGGGGATTGCGAATATGGCCAGCTGCTCGAGCATGCCAAGCTCGCGTTGCCAGAGCTGCTCCAGCCCTGTCAGGTCGGCGAGCTCCTTGTCGCGGACGCGTTTCAGCAGTGGCTGCCACAGATGGGTGGCAGCCATTCTGGCGATGCCCGGCAGCTTCTGCGAATCGCTGCCGCGGATGGCCGTGCCGGTGGATGCCAGGGTCAGCCCGGACAACGGCGTGAGGCCGTTGCCATCGCGGCTGCGGCGGATCGCACTACTGACCAGCCCTTCGAAATCGACCAGCGGCCCCAGCGTGGGATCTTCCCAGGCGCGTCGCGCCAGCCCCGCCTGCGGCACCAGCTCGTAGTAGACCGGCGCGTCATCGCTGCCGGCCGGGTCGCAGCGCAGCAGCAGGCCCTGGTCGGCGTCCCGGCCATCGCAGCTGACCCGCAGCGTGGTGCAGGTGCCCTCCTGCAGAAGTTGCCGGTCCCGCGACGGCAGGCCATCCAGTGCCGTGACAATCAGCCCGGCCAGCCCGGCCTCCACGCGGCGCTGGTAGGCGTCGAATTCGGTGGCGTAGCGGTCCGCCGTGCTGGGGCCCGAGGTGGACCGATAGGCGTCGGCCACCAGCAGCGCCTGCAGCGGATCATCATTCGTGAGGAGGTCGTGGACAACGGCATCGGCGCTGGGCATCGCGCCGACCGCGGACGGCTGGCCAAATGCAACCACCTGCGATTCGAACGCGATCAGCCGGGACGGCACGATGCCGTGCCGGGTGAGATAGTCCTGGCCGATCTCGATCGGCCGCTTCGACCACAGCGACGGGTCCACCCCGGCCTCGCGCAGGGTCTGCGCGGCGACATCCATGCGCCGCGGCGCAGGGCTGCGCACCTGCTCCAGATGCAGTGCGTGCTGGCCCTGCCGGGTGTGGAGGAACGTGAGCGCGTCGCTGATCTGCTGCGCGCTCACCTGGTCCAGGCGGGTGGTGCGGGGGATCGCCCCGTGCGCGCTCGCATAGGCGATGGCCGCGGGCACGAGGGTGCGTGCCCAGGCGTCGTGCAGATCATCGTGCTCGCCGGCGACGCGGGGGGGCAGCGCCAGCTGCGCCGGCAGCGCGGCCAACGTATCGAAGTCCACCCGGCTGCAGGCACCGGGCTGCATGGCGTCGAGGAAGGTGGCCGCGTGGCGCAGCGATACGCTCAGGGGGGTACGCGCAAAGCTCAGGTCATCGGGAATTCCGCGGACCAGCAGGGCGGGCTGCTGCAGTTCGCTGGCCAGCAGCCAGAACAGCACCCCCAGTGCAGCGGGCGAGGCGTTGGCGTTGCCGTGCGCGACCGCTGCGCGCACCTCGTCGGCCAGGACGGTGAACGGCACATCGACCACGTCGGGTGATGCAAAACGCTCGCGCAGCGCGTCGATCCGTGCACGGCCGACGTAGCGTTCCAGCATCAGCCGCGCGAGCAGCGTCTGCGCGCCGCGGACCGAGGCGGCGTGATCATCACTGCCCCCGTACCAGCCCGCCGCGGCCAGCAGCGGCCGGCATAACTCGGCGAACTGGCGGGTGCGGCTCATCAGCTCCCAGGCATCGACGGCGGCCAGCGGTGCCGCATCGCTGTCGGCTCCATTGCGCGGGTGCAACAGCGACAGCCCGAAGCCATCGAGCAGGACATCGAGTGCGGGCAGGTGGGCCGCGCCGAGCTGACCTGCATCGGGGGTGACCGTCGTTGTGTCGCGCAGCGCATATTCCGGAAGCGCGGCGTCCTCCGCATGCTGCGGCCTGGGCACGTCACGCTGGGCTGCCAGCAGCGGGAACTCCAATGGCGGGTGCTGCCGGGGCGCCGCGCGCGGCAGCAGCGCGGTACTGAAGGCGATCGCCTCGTCGGAGGAGAGTGCCGGGTAGCGCGCGCGCAGCGCGATCGCCAATGACAATACCGGTGCGCCATCGTCTGCGGGGGGGCGGAGCGGCCACGCCGGCAGGGCCTCGGGCAGCGCAAGCTGCGCCTGCGCCGATGCGGCCAGGAGGGCGGCACACGTGGCCGCCGTCAGCGGTGCAGTGTGATCCAGCCGCAAGGGCGCGTTGCCCGCGGGAAGGGGTCGAAGCAGATGGCGCCACACCGTGTGGCGTGCATCGTCGCCGCTGCACCAGGCATCCAGCGCGGAAGCCCCTTCCATGACCCGCGTCCACACCGTCGGCACACCCTGCGCCTGGCGCGTTTCGACGACGGAGGCACTGGCGGCGTTCACCACGTCAACCAGGCCCTGCCGGCTGTTGCTGGCACCCGGCCCGCGCCATAGCGCAGCCAGCGCGCGGGTCGGTTGCACGGACAGCCATTCGGCCGGTGACAGGTGCCAGGTGGAACCGCGTTCGAACGCAGCACGCCACGCGTCACCCGCGTCGCCGCCACTGACCCCGATCAACCTGCGGTAGAACGCGTGCGCAAGCTCGGGGGTGACTGCTTCGTCCGTGACGCCCAGCGTCCGCCCGATCAGACGGCGGCTGTCATCGCCGCGCATCAGCCTGAGCAGGGCCCGTTCCTGATCCTGTGCGGTTGCCGGGTAGTGCTCGCTGCCCAGCAGATGGCGCAGCACCGCAACAGGCAGCGGTTGGGCGATGCTCAGCGGCGGCAGCAGCCGGCGCAGCGGCAGGGAATTGCTGCCCAGGTCCATGGTCGCCAGCAGCGCGAGCGCGGGGGATGACCGCGTGTCGCCCACCCAGTCGAAAAACGCGGCACAGGTTGCATACGCCGTGCCATACCAAGGGTCGGCATCGTCCATCGGCAGGTCCAGTCCCGCATACAGCTGCACGACTGGCGCGATCAAGGCGCGGGTCAGCACGCGCAGATCGTTGCGGCGCGGGTCGATCACGGACGGCAGCACCGGCTCCAGGTCGTCGTATCGCGCCAATGATGCGGCGACGTGATGGAACAGCGCGCCCAGCTCGGTGGCCCAGTGCGTGCCCGCCGTTGCCGCGCGGCGCTCAAAGTGGTCACGCCAGTCGGCCGCGCGGGGGGCGTTCCCGCGCCACTCCCACCCTTCGCCGAACCGCAGGGGATCGACCGTGTCGCGCAGCGCAACCAGCAGGTCGGCCAGCAACCCGTCGGCCGGGTCCAACGTCTCGAATCCGGTCGCATCGAGCAGTGGCGGTGCGGCCTCGACCAGCCAGCGCCGCGTCCGGTCCGCGTCGTGGGGATGGGTCAGCGGCATGCCGTAGGACTGGCGCATGCGTGCGCGGTGAGCTGCTACCTGCGGCCCGGTCAGCGGCGCTGCCAGACGTGCGGCGACGGTATCGGTCTGCCAGGCCAGGGCATCGAAGTGCGCGTGTGCCGCCTCCAGCGGCACATCGTCCTGTTCCAGGAGGTAACGGCAGGCGGCGCCTCCCAGGCGTGCCAGTCCATGCAGCGCGCTGGATTGGGCGTCGTCGTGCTGGCCATGGGTCAGCACTTCCAGCATGCGGGTGAAGGCGTAGGCGCGTGCAGTATGGCCGCCATTGGCAAGGGCATGCCGGCCGCCGTCGTGCAGCAGCGCGAGTGCCTGCAGTGCTGCGTACCATTCACGCACTGGAGCGGCGTCGAAAAATGCCGCCAGCTGGGCCGGCGTTGGCGTACGTTGCTGCAGCGCGATCCCGGCCTGCGCGAAGGCGTCGGTCACGGCGGCGTGCAGGCCGGCCGGCGTGTGGGGTACCTGCCAATCCAGCACGCTCCACCAGGCGTGCAATGGAATGCCGTTGATCAACGGCGCCAGCACGCCCAGCGGAAGCACGCCCTGTACCTGCACCTGCACCATTTCCTGTGCGGCCGCGCCTCCGACCGGCGCGGCGGTGGTCGGCATGATCCGCGCGGGTATCCCACTGTCGGTGAGTGCACCGGCCAGTGCCCGCGGCGCGGTGGCGGGGTGATGCGGCCGCCGCGAGACCCGCCGCGGGCGCCCGGTGGCACCGTCAGCGGCGGGGCCTGCGGTAGGCATGAAGGCAGACGTCGACGTCGCCGCAGGGGCTCCCAGACGGGCCAGCAGGTTTCCCATCGCTGCGGCCTGTTCGCGCAGCAGGCCCGGCACAGTGCGCGTTTCCTCCCAGCACTGGCCCGGCTGTGCCAGCGCGGTTCCGGGCCGTAGCCGACCGAGCAGCGCGTCGCTTCCCTGCAGGGGGGGCGCGGTTCCGGCAGCCGGTGTGCAGGCCAAGGCCGTCAGCGTGCTCATCCACGCCGCATCCAAGGCGTGCGGCTGTGCGATGTTGGCAACCGTCTCGGGTGCAGGCAGTGCGCTGTAGCCCAGCAGGCGCGCGCCCACCGCGCCGGCGAAGATCAGATCGGAGCCGGCTCCCACGATCTGCGGCAACTGCCATGGCATGCTCAGCATGCTGACCAGCACCTGGGCGACGGTGCCGTAGCCACCCAGCGGCGGCGCAGCGGCGACATGCTCGATGCTGGCCTGGTGGGCTACCGCCAGCAACCTGGCTGCCAAGGCAGGCGTGGCGACGCCCAAGGACGCCGTCCTGCCGTCATCGGCGGGACCGCCGTGAAGCGCAGCCAGGCGCGCGTGGACTGCGGCGATCGCAGACGCATCCAGCGATTCGAACACCTGCGGCAGGCCCGCGCGCGGCTCGACCAGGCCAGCATCACGCTGCTGCCGCACGCGCCGGAGCGCCCGTTGCAGCGTCCGTGGCGAAGCTTCCGGGGCCAGCTCCCGAAGCTGGGTCAATGCCCAGCTCCAGCGCGCAGGATCAGACTTGCCGCCGAGCTGTCCCTTCTGAAGTTCCAGTGCCACCGCGCGCGCGTCTGCCTGCGTGTTCTGGTGGCGGCGCTCGATCAGCAGCGCCCGCCACGGCGCGGGCGCGACGTGCATGGGGCGATACAGCGCATCGCGCAGTCGTTGCAGCAGCGGGTCGGCAGCGGCGGTGGCTGCGGTCAGGTGCGGCCGTGCGGTGATGCATTCAACCTCCCAGTGGGCAGCCGGCAGCCGCAGCGCATGCAGCAGCACACAGCGCCATGCGAGCGCCTCTCCTTTGACGCATGCGGGCAGGACGCAGTGCTCTGCAAGCCACTCGGCCATCGCATCACCGGTTGGCGTGCCCGGCAATCCACCCGCGATGAGTGCGTGCAACAGCGTGGTGTCGATCGGCTCGGCCGCCAGGCGGTCGGCAAGCGCGTCCAGGTGCGCGCGGGGCACCCCACGCAGCGGCAACGTGATTACCACTCCCGTCTGCGCCCGGTTGCACACCTGCATGGGGCGGGGCATGCGCGTCGGCGGCGACGCGATGGCAGGCACGCGCGCCACGGTACGTGAAGGGGCGGGGAGGGCGGAGAAGCAGGACATCGTCGGCACGGGCAGGGCGTCGCGGCAGGCGCAGGGCGCGGAAGGGCGCCGATCCTACCCACGGCGGCCTGCTGCTGCAGTCCACTACATCAATCAACCCTGACCCGACCCGACGAGCCGTGCTTCAACATCGTTGCAGGGCGCACGATTCCGCGAGGCCGCCGTCAGCCGCCTGCGTGTGCTGTGCGCTGTCGGAATCGGAATTGTTGCGGCCTGTGCGCCCGCGCTCGCCATTGTCCGGCAGCAATACCCGGACGCCGGAACGGGGTACTCTGGGCAGTCCCCCATCGCCAACCCCGGGCCAGCCGCATGGAATACCAGCTGATCATCAAATTCTGGAGAAAGTCGCTGGATGATGAAGCCTTCCTGGCCACGCTGGAGGCCGAGCTGGGCGCGGCCCTGGGCAGCGCAGCCAAGCTCGACGGCTACGACCTCAGCGCCAAGGAGATCAACCTCTTCATGTTCACGGCCGACCCGCGCCCGGCGTTCCGCCGTGCCAAGGACGTGCTGGAACGGCTGGGCGTCCTGCACAGCGTGTCGGCCGCCTACCGGCTGGTCGGCGGTGCGCAGTTCACCTCGGTGTGGCCGACCCGCATGGCGCGGAAGTTCACGCTGCCCTGAGGTCAATAAAAAAGCCGAGAGTCCCGTTTGACGGGGATCTCTCGGCTTTCCAGGGTCCTGGCAGACCCCGCATTGGTGGAGGTGGGCGGAATTGAACCGCCGTCCGAAGGCACTCCATCCCCGGTTCTACATGCTTAGCTCACCGTTTGGTGTCGTCCTGGAGCAGTACGGTGTGCGAAACGCACTCCAGGATCAGCCTGCTTTGGGTTAGGTCATGACTGACAGGCAGCCATCACAACCGATTCCATGATAATGACCCTACACCGACGAGCATGGACACAAGTGGGTTCGGGGCTCCGCCTAAGTCGGCAGAAGGTAACTCAAACAGCTTTTAGGCTGCGAGAGCGACCGGAGCGTAGTTGTCGTCGTTGGCAACTAGAAGTTTGCTGCTGGATTAACGAGGAAAGCTGCCCCCTCGGCATGCACCAAGTAACTTCACAACCCCCGTCGAAACCAATGCACCCCCGGTTTCTTCAAGAACTGCAAGCCGTCTACGACCAGACGCTACTTGACGGGGCCGATGCTACTCCACTTCGGCTGAACAGTCACCTGAAAGCGTCACGGCCCTGTCGGGCACTACCTGCCTTCGCGCTGGCGCTTGCTGTCGGCCTGGTGCTTGGCCCGGACCTTGCGGTCGTGGTTCTGGGCGTTGCGCTGGGTCATGGCCTGCTTGCGCGCTTCGGGCTCGGCCCGGGCCATCAGGGCCTCGATCCGGGCGACCAGGCGGCGGTGCTCGAGCGAGTCGTAGCTCTGGTTCTCAGAGGCCACGCGCTTGGCGTTGCGCAGGGTGTAGGTCAGCACCTTGAGCAGGGCGGCCGGGTCCATGGCGCGGGCCAGCTCGGCGAAGATGGCCTCGTAGGCGGCGACGTCGGCCTGGAGCGTGGCGATGGGGTCCGCGCTCGGGGCGGTCTCCTGGGGGATTTCCTGGGTCACGCGGTGCTCCGGACAGTTGGGGCGGGTAGGGCAGCCGGGCTGGGCCCGGCTCTACGGATATGGGAAGAGGGTCGCGCGGACCGCGTCAGGCGTCGCGGTTGTGGCGGCGCATGGTGCGCTGCTTCTCGCGGGCCCAATCGCGGTCTTTTTCAGCGTCGCGCTTGTCGTGGGTCTGCTTGCCCTTGGCCAGCGCCACTTCCAGCTTGATCTTGTTCTTGCTCCAGTACATCGCCGTGGGGACGATGGTGTAGCCGTCACGTTCAACCTTGCCGACCAGCTTGTCGATCTCGCTGCGGTGGAGCAGCAGCTTGCGCTCGCGGCGGTCGTTGGCCACCACGTGGGTGGAGGCCTGGATCAACGGGGTGATCTGCGCGCCGATCAGGAAGATTTCGCCGCTTTTGACGTAGGCGTAGGCGTCGATGATGTTGCCGCGCCCGGCACGGATCGATTTCACTTCCCACCCCTGCAGGGCCAGGCCAGCCTCGAAACGGTCTTCGAGGGTGTATTCGTGGCGGGCACGCTTGTTGAGCGCGATGGTTTTGTTGGCCGTCGCGTTCTTTGCTTTATCCTTGCCGCTGTTCTTGCTCATTTCCGTATTGTCTCCGATTCGGGCCTCCTTGGTCGATTCGCCAGCCAAGCCTTCGCATGCCAACTATCCGACGTAGTGCCCTGGTTGAACATTCGGCTGCCCGCATGTTCGACCTGGTCAATGATATTGATGCCTACCCGCGCCGCTTCCGGTGGTGCTCGGCCGCGCAGATCCTGGAATCGGCCCCGGACCGGCTGGTAGCGCGGCTGGACCTGGGGTTGGGGTCGTTTTCAACTTGGTTCATGACCGAAAATACCCTGCAGCGCCCGCACCACATCGACATGCAGCTGCGCGATGGCCCGTTCAAGCGGCTGCATGGCCGTTGGGAATTCCATGCCCTTGCCGAGGACGCCTGCAAGGTCAGCCTCACCCTGGAGTTCGAACCGAACTCACGCCTGCTGGGGCCGGCCCTGGCGCTGGGCTTCCAGGGCCTGGCCGACCGCATGGTCACCGACTTCGTCCGCGTCGCCGACGAACAGGACTGAGCCGTGATCCGCGTGGAAGTGGTGTTGGCCTGGCCTGACCGGGCCGAGTCGCGAACGCTGCAGCTGGCCGAAGGCGCTACCGTGGCCGACGCCATTGCTGCCGCGGCGATCAACGGACACGAAGGCTGCCCGGCCGTGGCCGTGCATGGGATGCTGGCCAAGGCCGGCCAGGTGCTCCACGACGGGGACCGGGTGGAGCTGCTGCGGCCCCTGCAGGTGGATCCAAAGGACAACCGGCGCAGGCGGGCGCGCGCGCGCTGAGGTACGCGTCGCCGGCTACCCGGTCAATCCACTGCCAGGCGATGCCCGGGCTTACCGCCCGCGCTGCTTCTTCTTGTCCTTGGCCAGGTTGCGGCCGAACTGGCGCACCTGATCCTTGGCCAGCTGGGCGTCATTGTTGGGGAAGTAATCCCCTTCCCAGCGGGTGACCTGGTCGCCTTCGAAGAAGACCACGAAGTTCTTCACTTCGGTGCGGCCGAGTCGGTCCAGCCGCTGGCTGGCGGTGTAATCCCAGCGTTGGGCATGGAAGGGATCGTCGATGGAGGGGGTGCCGAGCAGCGCGTTGACCTGCTGCTTGCTCTGGCCCACCTGCAGCTGACCGACGGCCTGCTCCCGGATCAGGTTGCCCTGATAGATGGGTTGCTTATAGATGATGCCGCAGCCCGTGGTGGACAGGGCAACGGCGGCGACCAGCAGGAGATTGCGCATCGGGGAATGGCGTTTGGGGAAATCCAGTCGATGATACACTCCGAACGTGTCGCCGCGACCCAATCCGAGGCAGCTGGCGCTAAATCGCCAATGAACGGAGACCTATGGAAACCCACGACCTGCGCAAAGTTGGCCTGAAGGTGACCCATCCGCGTATGCGGATCCTTGCCCTGCTCGAGCAGCGCGACGCCCAGAAGCACCAGCATCACATGACCGCCGAAGACATCTACCGCCAGCTTCTGGAGCATGGTGACGAAATCGGCCTGGCGACGGTATACCGCGTGCTGACCCAGTTCGAGGCCGCCGGCCTGGTGCTGAAGCACAACTTCGAAGGCGGCCAGGCCGTGTACGAACTGGACCGGGGCGGCCACCACGACCACATGGTCGACGTGGACTCGGGCAAGATCATCGAGTTCGAAAGCCACGAGATCGAAGAACTTCAGCGCAAGATCGCCGCCGACCACGGCTACGAACTGGAAGAGCACTCGCTGGTGCTCTACGTGCGCAAAAAGCGCAAGTAACCGCAGGTTACTTGCGCGGTAGCTACCGACCGTTGGTCGGTAGACCTTTGAAAGAATCCATCATCGGTCGACCAGCCTCCAGAAGAACCCGGGCCAAGCCCGGGTTTTTCATTCCCCGAACACCGCCAGGTCCACCGCCTCGGCCATCGCCCGGTTGCCGGCATCGCCAGGGTGCAGGTGGTCGCCGGAGTCGTAGGCGGGTGCCAGCCGGGTGTGATCGGTCGGATCGCGCAGGGCGCGGTCCAGGTCAACCACGGCATCGAACGGGGCCCCCCTGCGCAGCCAGGCATTGAGTTGCTGGCGCAGCTTGTCCTTTGCCGGGGCGTGATAGTCGTCCAGCGGGGTGCCGGGCAGCGCACCGGCAAACGGGGTCAGGGTGGCGCCGATGATCCGCACGCCGTGGGCATGCGCGCGCTCGATCAACTGGCGGTAGCCGGCCTGGAGTTCTGCCAGCGTTGGCCGCGCCTGGTCGCGGGCGAAGGCGGTGCCCGGCCAGCTGATGTCATTGATGCCGACCAGCACCACGACGCTGGCCACGCCCGGCTGTTCCAGCACATCGCGCTGGAAACGGGACAGGGCGGATTCGCCCATGCCATCGCGAAGCAGTCGCCCGCCCGAAATGCCGGCGTTGACCACCGCCATGCCCTGCGGAGCCAGCCGGGCGGCCAGGTGGTCGGTCCAGCGCTGGTCGTGGTCGAGGCTGGCGGTGGCCCCGTCGGTGATCGAATCGCCGATCACCACCACGCTGCGCGCCGCCGCCGGGGCCTCGACCTCGATCCCGGTCATGAACAGCCGCGCGGTGGTAGGCGTGCTGTCGGCCAACGCAGCGTTGCCGGTCTGGTTGCCCGGGGCAATCGCACTGGTCTGGCGCCCGTCCCAGTGGAAGGTCTGGAGGCGTGTGGCGGCGGGTACGTACACATCGACCTGTATGGCCTGCAGGTCGCGGGTGGGTAGGGCAAGCGGGTCGCTCACGCGGTCCTGGCCGGGCGGGATCGCCGCGCCCGGCTGGCCGTCAAAGGACAGCGCCACCGGCGGCGCCCCGGCGCTGCCCGCGACGCTGGCCGCGCCGATCCGCACCGGCGCGGTGCCGTATGCGTTGCTGAAGCGGACGCGCAGCTGCGGCCCGCCCAGGCTGATCCGGGCGGTCTGGCGGAACGTCTGGTTGCGCAGGACGTCCGGGATGCCGGTCGGAAACAGGAACCCCGCGCCCCAGACCCGCTGGGGGCTGGCCTGCCAGGTGGCGACCCAGTGCGACGGCCCGGGCCGGGCTGCGGCAACGGCGATGGAGGGGGAGGTGCTGGCTGACGCCGTAAGCAGTGCGCCGGCCGCCAGGCGGATCAAGGAAAGCATGCGGTCCATCCCGTGGAAGAGGACGGCCATGGTGCGCGGCGGTCGATCTGTGAACTAGACTGCCTGCGGACAATCATCTGTGAACTGGATTCATCCAATGCCGGCGCCCGACATCAACCGTTCCGGCCAGCTGGAGATTTTCGTGCGGGTGATCGAGGCCGGCAGCTTTTCGGCGGCGGCCCGCGCGCTGGACATGACGCCTTCGGCGGTCAGCAAGCTGGTGGCGCGGCTGGAACAACGGCTGGGCACGCGCCTGTTGCAGCGCTCCACCCGCCAGTTGCAGCTGACCCCGGAGGGCTGCGCCTTCTACGAGCGTGGCCTGCGCGTGCTGGCCGACCTGGACGAAGCCGAACGCTGCGCCAGCGACCACGCCGAGCCGCGGGGACGGCTGAGGGTGAACAGCAACGTGCCATTTGCCCATCACTTCCTGCTGCCGCTGCTGCCGGCCTTCCTGGATCGGCACCCGCAGGTGGGGGTGGATCTGGTGGTGACCGATGAGGTAATCGACCTGCTCGAGCAGCGCACCGATGTGGCGGTACGGGCCGGCCCCCTGAAGAGCTCCAGCCTGGTTGCGCGGCGGCTGGGCAGTACCCGGATGATGATCGTGGCGGCGCCTGCGTACGCGGCACGGCACGGCTTGCCGGGCAATGCGGCGGCGCTGCTGGCGCACAACCGGCTGGATATCGGTCACCCACGTGCGCAGACCGGCTGGCCATTGCGCGAACAGGGGCAGGTACAGAGGGTGCCGACCGGCGGCAACGCACGTGCCAGCGATGGCGAGGCGTTGCGGCGGCTGGTGCTGGGCGGCGCAGGTATCGCGCGGCTGGCAGCGTTCCAGGTGCAGGCCGATATCGCCGCCGGCCGGCTGCTGCCGGTGCTGGAGCAGGCCAACCCCGGTGATCTGGAAGACGTCCACGCCGTGTTCGTGGGGCAGGGGGGGTATCTGCCCTTGCGGGTGCGTGCGTTGCTGGATTTCCTGGTGGAACACGTAGATCTGCGCAGACCGCTGATCTGACGGTGGGTACCCACCGTTGGTGGGTACGGCCTTCAGGTTTCCTGCAGGAGTTTCCGCGCCGCCGCGCGGGCTTCCCTGCTCACCTCCACCCCGCCGAGCATGCGCGCCAGCTCTTCTTCGCGGGCCTTGGCATCCAGCTTTTCCACCGCGCTCTGGGTCATGCCCTCCACCGGTGCCTTGCTGACCCGATAATGGGCGTGGCCCTTGGAGGCGACCTGCGGCAGGTGGGTGACGCACAACACTTGCCGCTTCTCGCCCAGCGCACGCAGCTTCTGGCCGACGATATCGGCCACCGCGCCGCCGATGCCGGAATCGACTTCGTCGAACACCATGGTCGGTACCGCATCCAGGTCCAGTGCGGCTACTTCAATGGCCAGCGAAATGCGCGAGAGTTCGCCGCCAGAGGCTACCTTGCGCAGGGCGCGCGGCGGCTGGCCGGCGTTGGCCGCCACCAGGAATTCAACGCGTTCGGCGCCGTTCGGGTCCGGTCTGGCGGCCGCGTGCGGCTCGATCTCGATCAGGAACTGGCCGCCTCCCATGCCCAGCTCGCCGATCAGCGTAGTGGTGGTTTCCGACAGCGCCTTGGCCGCAGTGGCACGGCTGGCGCTGAGCGTGGCGGCCACCGCCTGCCACTGTGCGGCCGCGCGGTCGATCTCGCCGGCCAGCGCCTGCAGGCGCGCATCGGCACCGCGCAGCTGCTCCACCTCGGCTTCCATCGCATCGCGGTGGTCACCCAGGCCTTCCATCGGCACGCGGTGCTTGCGCGCCAGGTCGTGCAGTCGGCCCAGACGGCGTTCGATGTCCTCGAACTGCTCCGGGTCGGCATCCAGATCGTCGTGGACCCGGTCGAGCAGGGCGAGCGCTTCATGCAGCTGGATGATCGCGCTGTCCAGCAGCGCGTCCACCTCACCGAGGCGGGCGTCGTGTTCGGCCACGCGGGTCAGGTCGTGCCGGGTCTGCTGCAGCAGCTGCAGCACCGACACCTCATCGTCGCCATTAAGGCGGGCCGCCGCCACGTCGCAGGCGCTGAGCAACGCGCCGGCGTGGGCCTGCCGGCGGTGGCTGCTGCCCAGTGCGGCAATCGAAGCCGGCTCCAGGTCTTCCCGCTGCAGCTCACCCAGCTGGTGTTCCAGGAAGCCGATGCGATCGCTGACATCGCCCTGCCGCGACAGCGACTCCGCTTCGTCCACCAGTGCCTGCCAACGCGCAGCCGCCTGACGGACCTGGCCGCGCTCGGCCTCGTTGCGGGCGAATGCGTCGAGCAACGCCAGCTGCGACGGCCGCGCCAGCAGCGCCTGCTGTTCGTGCTGCCCGTGGATCTCGACCAGCATGCCGGCCAGTTCGGTGAGCTGGGACAGGGTCACCGGGCGCCCATTGATCCAGGCGCGCGAGCCGCCATCGGCGCGGATGATCCGTCGCAGCTGGCACTGGTCCTCGTCATCCAGCTCGTTGTCGCGCAGCCATTGCCGGGCCGGGGCCTCTTCACCGGGCGCGAACTCGGCCGACAGTTCGGCACGCGCCGCGCCGTGGCGGACCACGCCGCTGTCGGCGCGCAGCCCGGACAGGAAGCCCAGGGCGTCGACCATCAGCGACTTGCCTGCGCCGGTCTCGCCGGAAACCACGGTCATGCCTGCGCCGAACTCCAGTTCGGTGGCGCGGACAACGGCAAAATCCTTGATCGATAGATGTCTGAGCATGGTATTGGGTTCTTGAGCCGCGCAACGCTAGCATGGGTGGGGCAGGCAGTGTTCCTGCCATTATCCAACGTCGCGTCTCACAGGTTGATTCCATGCACCCCTCCGCGCCCCATCTCGCGCCGCGCACCCGCCACCTGCTGCGGACGCTGATCGCGCGCCACATCCAGGACGGTGAACCGGTTGGCTCGCAGACCCTGGCGCGGTTGGCCGGGCTGGATGTCAGCCCGGCCACCATCCGCAACATCCTGGGCGATCTGGAAGACCTGGGCCTGCTCAGCTCAGCGCATGTCTCGGCCGGGCGGGTGCCCACCGCGCACGGCTACCGGGTCTTCGTCGACAGCCTGGTGAAGATGCAGCCGCCCGGCGAAAACGAGCTCAACCGCCTGCGCAGCGAGCTGTCCAGCGGTGCGGGCACCCAGGCCCTGCTTGGCAGTGCCTCTGAGCTGCTCTCGGCAATGAGCCATTTCGTCGGCGTGGTGGGCGCGCCGCGGCGCGAGCAGTTCGCCTTCCGCCACATCGATTTCGTGGCGCTGGATGCGCGCCGGGTGCTGGCCATCCTGGTGTTCGCCGACAACGAGGTGCAGAACCGGGTGATCGAACCCAGGCGCAGTTGGGAGCCGGCCGAGCTGGAGAAGGTGGCCAACTACCTCAACGCACACTGCGCTGGGCGCCCGCTGGCCGAGATCCGCGCCACCCTGCTGGTCGAACTGCGCCAGGCGCGCACGGAGATGGAGCAGCTGCTGGCGCATAGCGTGGAACTGGCCGAACAGGCGATGGCGCCGCCGGCCGATGACATGGTGCTGGCCGGGCAGACCCGGTTGATGGGGGTGCAGGACCTGTCCGACCTGGACCGCCTGCGCGAACTGTTCGACCTGTTCGCCAGCAAGCGCGAGATCCTGCAGTTGCTGGAGCGCACCATCCAGGCCCCCGGGGTGCGCATCTTCATCGGCGAGGAAACCGGGGTGATGCCGCTGGAGAACGTCTCGCTGGTCACCGCCCCGTACTCGGCCGGTGGCCAGGTGCTGGGGGTGCTGGGGGTGATCGGGCCGAAACGGATGGCCTACGACCGCATGATTCCACTGGTGGAAGCCACCGCCCAGGTACTCGGCGCGGCGTTGGATGCCCCGGCCGGTGCCGGATTGTCCCGTAATCGCACCTGAAGCCGCCCTGGCTCTTGAATCGGGTCCAGCCGCCCACATAGGGGTGGGTGGAGGCGGAGAGTCACCGCCAAGGATCCGGAAATGAACCAAGATCAGCCTGATATCGCATCCCAGACCCCGGCCGGCGACGCCGCTGCGGGGGATACCCTGCAGCAGCAGCTGGAGAGCCTGCACAACGAACTGGCCCTGCTCCGGTCCGAGTCGCTGCGTGAGCGCGCCGACCTGGACAACCAGCGCAAGCGGGTGGCCCGCGACGTCGAACAGGCACGCCGCTTCGCCAACGAAAAGCTGCTGGGCGAGCTGCTGCCGGTGTTCGACAGCCTGGACGCCGGGCTCAACGCCGCCGGCGCCGAGCCCAGCCCGCTGCGCGAAGGCCTTGAGCTGACCTACAAGCAGCTGCTCAAGGTGGCGGCCGACAACGGCCTGACCCTGCTCGACCCCACCGGCCAGACCTTCAACCCGGAACACCACCAGGCCATCAGCCAGACCGATGCGCCTGGCGCGGCGCCGGGCAGCGTGGTCCAGGTGTTCCAGAAGGGCTACCTGCTCAATGACCGCCTGCTGCGGCCGGCGCTGGTCGTGGTCGCCCGGGACTGACCTGAACGCGTTCGGCTGCCATCGGACACAGCGTTTGATGGGTGGCTTGAAAGTGTCGGAAGCGTCCCACACATCCCATTCATAACCCGGCAGCTGCCGGATGTTCCCAAATATTTCAGGAGTCTCCCCATGGGCAAGATCATTGGTATCGACCTCGGCACCACCAACTCGTGTGTGGCGATCATGGACGGCGGCAAGGCCCGCGTCATTGAAAACGCGGAAGGTGATCGCACCACGCCGTCCATCGTCGCCTACACCAAGGATGGCGAAGTGCTGGTGGGTGCCTCGGCCAAGCGCCAGGCGGTCACCAACCCGAAGAACACCTTCTACGCCGTCAAGCGCCTGATCGGCCGCAAGTTCACCGACGCTGAAGTCCAGAAGGACATCGCGCACGTGCCTTACGGCATCCTGGCCCACGACAATGGCGATGCCTGGGTGCAGACCAGCGATGCCAGGAAGATGGCGCCGCAGGAAATCTCCGCGCGCGTGCTTGAGAAGATGAAGAAGACGGCCGAAGCGTTCCTGGGCGAGACCGTCACCGAAGCGGTCATCACCGTGCCGGCCTACTTCAACGACAGCCAGCGCCAGGCGACCAAGGACGCCGGCCGCATCGCGGGCCTGGAAGTCAAGCGCATCATCAACGAGCCGACCGCTGCTGCCCTGGCCTATGGCCTGGACAAGGGTGATGGCAAGGACCGCAAGATCGTCGTGTACGACCTCGGCGGCGGCACCTTCGACGTGTCGATCATCGAAATCGCCAACGTTGACGGTGAAAAGCAGTTCGAAGTGCTGGCCACCAACGGCGACACCTTCCTGGGCGGCGAAGACTTCGACAACCGCGTCATCGAATACCTGGTGGACGAGTTCAACAAGGACCAGGGCATCGACCTGCGCAAGGATCCGCTCGCCCTGCAGCGCCTGAAGGATGCTGCCGAGCGCGCCAAGATCGAACTGTCGAGCAGCCAGCAGACCGAAGTGAACCTGCCGTACGTGACCGCCGATGCCTCCGGTCCGAAGCACCTCAACATCAAGCTGACCCGCGCCAAGCTGGAAGCGCTGGTCGAAGACCTGATCAAGAAGTCGATCGAGCCGTGCCGCATCGCGCTGAACGATGCAGGCCTGCGTTCGAGCGACATCAGCGAAGTGATCCTGGTCGGCGGCCAGACCCGCATGCCGAAGGTGCAGCAGGCGGTGACCGAGTTCTTCGGCAAGGAACCGCGCAAGGACGTCAACCCGGACGAAGCCGTGGCACTGGGTGCGGCGATCCAGGGCGGCGTGCTGGGCGGCGACGTCAAGGACGTGCTGCTGCTGGACGTGACCCCGCTGTCGCTGGGCATCGAAACCATGGGCGGTGTGTTCACCAAGATCATCGAGAAGAACACCACCATCCCGACCAAGGCCTCGCAGGTGTTCTCCACCGCCGAGGACAACCAGTCGGCCGTGACCGTGCACGTGCTGCAGGGTGAGCGCGAACAGGCCCGCTACAACAAGTCGCTGGCCAAGTTCGACCTCTCCGGCATCGAGCCGGCCCCGCGCGGCCTGCCGCAGGTGGAAGTGTCCTTCGACATCGATGCCAACGGCATCCTGCACGTGTCGGCCAAGGACAAGAAGACCAACAAGGAACAGAAGGTCGAGATCAAGGCCGGTTCGGGTCTGTCCGAGGACGAGATCGCACGCATGGTCGCCGACGCGGAAGCCAACCGCGAAGAAGACAAGAAGTTCCATGAGCTGGTCCAGGCGCGCAACCAGGCTGACGCACTGATCCACGGTACCCGTACCGCGATCAACGAACACGGCAGCAAGGTCGGTGGCGATGTCATCGGTAAGGTCGAGTCGGCGCTGGCTGACCTGGAAACGGCGATGAAGGGTGATGACAAGGCCCAGATCGAGGCCAAGTCGAAGGTGCTGGAAGAAGCAGGCCAGTCGCTGTTCGCTGCCTCGGCCGCGGCCGAGCAGGGCGGCGCCCCGGGCGGCGATGCCGGTGCCGGGACCAGTGGCGCGGCGCACGACGACGTGGTCGATGCCGAGTTCACCGAAGTAAAGGACGACAAGAAGTCCTGATCCGGACACGACACGGGGCGTTGCGCAGGCAGCGTCCCGTTGTCACTTCCAGTGGGTCCTGACCGCCGTTCCCCGGTGTGCCGGGGCGCCCGACGAAAGAGCGGACCTGGTTCCGCTCTTCCGCTTTGACGAATCCCGACTTCCGGAAACAGATTTTCACCATGAGCAAGCGCGATTATTACGAAGTGTTGGGCGTGTCCCGCACTGCGACCGAAGACGAACTCAAGAAGGCCTATCGCCGCTGCGCGATGAAGCACCACCCCGACCGCAACCCCGGCGACAGTGCCGCCGAAGCGGCGTTCAAGGAATGCAAGGAAGCCTACGAAACCCTGTCCGATGCCAACAAGCGCCGCATGTACGATGCGCATGGGCACGCAGCCTTCGAGCACGGCATGGGCGGCGGTGGCGGCCCGGGTGGCCCGGACATGGGCGATATCTTCGGCGATATCTTCGGCAACATTTTCGGCGGTGCCGGCGGGGGGCCGCGGCAGGCACGGCGCGGTGCCGACATCGGCTACGTGATGGAGCTGGACCTGGAAGAAGCGGTGCGTGGCATCGAGCGCCGCATCGAGATCCCGACCCTGGCAGAGTGCGACGACTGCCACGGCAGCGGTTCGGATGATGGCAAGGTGGAAACCTGCAGCGTGTGCCGTGGGCAGGGCCAGGTGCGCATCCAGCGTGGCATCTTCGCCATGCAGCAGGCCTGCCACAACTGCAACGGCCGCGGCCAGATCATCCAGAATCCCTGCAAGACCTGCCACGGCAATGGCCGCGTGGAAGAAGACAAGGTGTTGTCGGTCAAGGTGCCTGCGGGGGTCGACACCGGCGACCGCATCCGTCTGGCGGGCGAGGGTGAGGCCGGTCCGGCCGGCACGCCGCCGGGCGACCTGTACGTGGAAGTGCGGGTGCGCGAGCACGCCATCTTCCAGCGCGATGGCGACGACCTGCACTGCGAGGTGCCGATCCGCATCTCGCAGGCTGCGCTGGGCGATACCGTGCGCGTGGCTACCCTGGGCGGCTATGCGGAAATCCGCATTCCGGCCGAGACCCAGACCGGCAAGCTGTTCCGCCTGCGTGGCAAGGGCGTGCGTTCGGTGCGCAGCCGCAGCGAAGGCGACCTGTACTGCCGCGTGGTGGTCGAAACGCCGGTCAACCTGACCACCGAGCAGCGCAAACTGCTGGAGCAGTTTGAGACCACCTTCACCGGCGAAGAAGCGCGCAAGCATTCGCCCAAGTCGGCGACCTTCATCGATGGCGTGAAGGGCTTCTGGGATCGCATGACCTCGTAAGCGGTTGGTTCCATCGGTAACGAAAAGGCCGGGCACGTCCCGGCTTTTTCGTGGCTGCGATTCAGCGGGCAGGTACCGACGGTTG
This sequence comes from Stenotrophomonas sp. NPDC047960, assembly GCF_043204395.1. Lineage (NCBI taxonomy): Bacteria > Pseudomonadati > Pseudomonadota > Gammaproteobacteria > Lysobacterales > Lysobacteraceae > Stenotrophomonas > Stenotrophomonas sp. NPDC047960. Next base: position 844,634 of record NZ_JBIDBX010000001.1, read on the forward strand.
GTCGGTACGCTCTAAAATGGGCCATGAACGATACCCTCGAAAGCCATCTGGTCCATGGGCGCCGCCAGCGCCCGGACGGTCCGTCGCCGGTCGACGTCATTTCGGTGCAGTCGCAGCTGGTCTACGGCCATGCCGGCAACAGTGCGGCCGTTCCGCCACTGCGTGCGCTGGGCGTGCGTGTCGCCGAAGTGCCCACCACGCTGCTGAGCAACGCGCCGTTCTATCCCACCACGCGTGGCCGCGTGCTGCCGGCCGACTGGTTCTCCGACCTGTTGCAGGGCGCCAACGAACGCGGCCTGCCGGCACGGGCGAAGATGCTGGTGTCCGGCTATTTCGGCAGCGTCGGCAACGGCGCGGCCTTTGCCGACTGGCTGGATGCGGTGCTGCCGGCGTCGCCGCAGCTGCGCTACTGCCTGGACCCGGTCATTGGCGATACCCACACCGGCCCGTACGTGGAACCCGGGCTGGAAACCATCTTCGCCGAGCGTCTGCTGCCGCATGCCTGGCTGGTCACCCCGAACGCGTTCGAGCTGGGCAGGCTGACCGGCATGCCCAGCCTGGCCGAAGTCGATGCCATCGCCGCGTCGAAGGCGCTGCTGTCTCGTGGTCCTGAATGGGTGCTGGCGCACAGCGTGGGCGGTGATCCGGGCGAGCTGGTCACGCTGGCGGTCAGCCGCGATGCGATCTGGCGCTGGTCCTCGCCGCACCTGCCGGTGGACGTGGCCGGTACCGGCGATGTGCTGATGTCGCTGCTGGTCGCGTTCCTGCTGCGCGGCGAGCGCTTCGAGCAGGCATTGTCGCGCTCGATCTCCGGCGTACATGCCGCGCTGGAGGCCACCCTGGCCAATGACCACGAAGAATTCGACGTGCTGGCCGCCGCACCGGCCGCGCTGGCGCAGCCGCACCGCTTCCGCGCCGAGCGGCTGGCGTGACGCTGCGCCCGGTAGTCGGCATCGTCGGCAGCGCCGGCGCCTACGGGTGCTGGCTGCGGACGTTCCTGGAGCAGCGCCTTGGGCTGGAGGTGATCGGCCATGATCCGGCCGATCCGCAGTCGAACGATCCCGAAACACTGCTGGAGCGTGCGGACGTGCTGGTGTTCTCCGCGCCGATCCGGCACACGCCCACCCTGATTGCCGATTACGTGAGGCGTTCGGCCGGCCGCGAAGCCGGTCGCCTGTGGCTGGACGTGACCTCGGTAAAGAGCGAGCCGGTGGCTGCGATGCTGGCCTCGCAGGCCGAGGTGGTCGGGCTGCACCCGATGACCGCACCGCCCAAGGCGCCCACGCTGAAGGGCAGGGTGATGGTGGTGTGCGAAGCGCGGCTGGCGCATTGGCAGCGATGGGTAGGCGAGCTGTGCGCAGCGCTCGAAGCCGAGTGCGTGCGCGCCACGCCCGAGCACCACGACCAGGTGATGGCGCTGGTGCAGGCCATGGTGCACGCCACCCACCTGGCCCAGGCGGGGGTGCTGCGCGAATACGCGCCGCTGCTGGGGCCGCTGGCGGAACTGATGCCGTACCGGTCGGCCTCGTTCGAACTGGATACCGCGATCATCGCGCGGATCCTGTCGCTCAATCCGGCCATCTACGAGGACATCCAGTTCGGCAACCCGCATGTGGGGCCGATGCTGGACCGGCTGCTGGGCCAACTGCAGGCCCTGCGTGGGCAAGTGGAGCAGGGCGATGATGCCGCACGCGCCGCCTTCCGCGCGCAGCTGCTCCAGGACAACCGTGAGCACCAGGGCAAGGCGCTGCTGCGGGCAGGCAACTACACCTTCGAACGCGTGGGCTACCTGCTGGCCGATCTTACCGAGCGCAATGCGATCAGCGTGCACCTGCCGGAAGATCGCCCCGGTTCGCTGCGCGAATTGCTGCACGTGTTCGAGCGGCATGGGGTCAGCCTGGCCTCCATCCACTCTTCGCGCACCCCCGCGGGTGAAGTGCATTTCCGGATGGGTTTCGTGGCCGGCAGCGATCTGGATGCGCTGCAGCGCGCGGCAGTGGAGATCGACGCCACTGGCCTGGGCAGGGTGCTGCCGCGCTGACAGCGTGTCGCATTCATCCACAGGGGGTGTGGATGACATGCGGACAAGCATGTGGATAACCGCGTGCAGCCCCCGTGGGGCAACGCTGTCAAGATGGGTGGTGATTTATTGGCCAGTGTTGGCCAAAGGCGCACGACCAACGGTCGTGCGCCACCCAGGTAGGTGCCGACCGCTGGTCGGTACGCCCTACACGGTCAGCGTGAGCTCGCCACCACTGGTGCGGAATTCACGCCCGTCACGCACCAGATGGCGGCCATCGGCCAGTTCGTAACGGACATGCGGGTCGGCGGCGGTTTCGCCCGACTCAGGCTTGAATTCCACGATCACGTATTCTTCGCCATTGGTGTCCCTGGCCGGAAACTGACGGAATGACATCAAACACCTCCTGCAGCAGGTTGATGGGGCGCCGCCACCATGCAACCTCTCGCGTTATCGGTACGTCATCAATCGATGAACTGCAGCTTGGCCAGTTCAGCGTACAGTCCACCTTCGGCCAGCAGCTCGGTGTGGGTGCCCTGCGCGACGATCCGCCCGTGGTCCATCACCACGATGCGGTCGGCCTTGAGCACCGTGGCCAGCCGGTGCGCGATCACCAGCGTGGTGCGGCCGGCCATCAGGCGCTCCAGCGCCTGCTGCACCGCACGCTCGCTCTGTGCGTCCAGCGCACTGGTGGCCTCGTCCAGAAGCAGGATCGGCGCGTCCTTGAGCAGCGCACGCGCGATCGCGATGCGCTGCTGCTGGCCGCCAGACAGGCGCGCACCGCGCTCGCCCAGCTCGCTCAGGTAGCCGTCGGGCAGCGCCTGCAGGAACTCATCGGCTTCGGCAGCCGCCGCGGCACGCTGCACGTCCTCGTTGCTGGCTTCCAGTCGTCCATAGCGGATGTTCTCCAACGCGCTGCTGGCAAACAGCGTGGGCTGCTGCGGGACCAGTGCCATCTGCGCGCGCAGCTGCGCCGGATCGACCCGGCGCACGTCCACGCCATCCACCAGCACGGTGCCAGCGGCAGGATCATGGAAGCGCAGCAGCATCGACAGCACCGTGCTCTTGCCGGCGCCGGAAGGCCCGACCAGCGCCACGGTTTCACCCGGGCGCACATGCAGGTCGAAGTGGGCCAGTGCCGCGGTGTCGGGCCGCTGCGGGTAGTGGAAGACCACGTCCTGGAAACGGATCTCGCCACGCAGTGGGTCTGGCAGCGGCAGCGGGTCGCTCGGTGCGGTGATTTCAATGTCCTCCTGCAGCAGCTCGGCAATGCGGCCCATGCCGCCGGACGCTCGCTGCAGTTCGTTCCACACTTCCGCCAGTGCACCGACCGAGCCGCCGCCAATCAGCGCGTACAGCACGAACTGGCCCAGGGTGCCGGCGGTCATCCGGCCATCGTTGACGTCATGCGCACCCAGCCACAGCACGCCCACGATGGCACCAAACACCAGCACGATGGCGGTGGCCGTCACCAATGACTGCGCGCCGATGCGGCGCCGCGCGGCGCGGATCGATTCGGCCAGTGCTTGGTTGAAGCGGTTGCGCTCATACGGCTCGCGCGCGTGCGCCTGCACCGTGCGCACCGCGCCCAGCGTTTCGGCCGCCAGGCTGTTGGCATCGGCGATGCGGTCCTGGCTGGCGCGTGAAATGCCGCGCACGCGCCGCGCCCCGATCACGATCGGCAGCACCGCCAGCGGAATGCCGACCAGCGACCACGCGGCCAGGCGCGGGCTGGTCACGAACAGCATCACCAGGCTGCCCACCACCGTGACGCTGCTGCGCAGGGCCACCGACATGGTGGAACCGATCACGCTGCGCAGCAGCTCGCTGTCGGCGGTCAGCCGCGATACCAGCTCGCCGCTGCGGCTGCGGTCATGGAAGCCGGCGCCCAAGGAGATCAGGTGGGCGTACAGGCGGCTGCGCAGGTCGGCCACCACCTTTTCGCCCAGCAGCGAAACGAAGAAGAAGCGCGCCGCCGTCGCCAGCCCCAGCACCACCGCCACCAGCAACAGCAGGGCGAACGCACGGTTGATCTGCCCGTTGCCGCCGAACCCGTTGTCGATCATCAGCTTCACCGCCGGGGGCAGGCTCAGCGTGGCGGTCGAGGAGACGGCAAGGGCCACGAGCCAGGCCGAGAACAGCCCCACGTGCCGGCGCACGAACGGCCACAGCGTGCCCAGGCTGCCAAGGCGGCGCAGCGCCGGTTCCGGTGCGGAAGAGGGTTCAGTCATGGACAAGGCCTGGTTCGGTGCGCGAATGCACGCGGATACGATCACGGGTGGCGTCGCGCAGGCGGGTTTTCAACGGGGCGGCCTGATCGGCGGGAAGGCGGACGTGCAGTTCCACGCCCGAGGCGGTGAAGGTTTCGTCCCGTTTTTCGGCGTGGTGCGCCGCCAATGCGGCATGCAACGCGCCGAGGTCCTCGAATGCCGCCTGCACGGTCAGCTCGGCCAGCGCCACCAGCGGCAGCCGGGGCGCGGTGCGCAGGCACTCGGCGGCGGTGCCGCCATACGCCCGTACCAGCCCGCCCGCGCCGAGCTTGATGCCACCATACCAGCGGATCACCACCACCATCACGCGGTCGAAGCCCTGGCCGTCGATGGCGGCCAGGATCGGGCGACCGGCCGTGCCGGCCGGTTCACCGTCGTCGCTGGAGCGGTATTCGTTATCGTGCCGGTACGCCCAGCAGTTGTGCGTGGCATCGGGCACCGCCACCTGCTGCAGGAAGGCCAGTGCGTCCTCTGCCGACCCGATCGGCGCGGCATGCGCGACGAAACGGCTGTGTTTGATTTCCAGGCTGTGGCTGACGGCGGTGGCGAGTGTATCGGGCATCCCCGCCATTCTAGTGGGGGTCGAGCAACTCGCGCAGATCCTGCGGAATGCGGGCTTCCGGGTAATGCTGCAGATAGCGTTCCAGGCTGGCACGCGCGGTATCCACATCGCCGTCGTCGCGGCGCTCGCGGATGCGCTTGATCCATTGCCGGCGCGGCAGCGCGGCGTCGGCGTCCACGGCCACGGCGATGGCGTTGGCCGACAGCGCGCCGTAGGCCGACGTTGCGGCGGGGGCGGGTGCAGCACGCCGCATCACACCTGGTGCGCCCTTGGCCTGCGTACGTTCGCGTGATTCGTTGATGCGGCTGCCGGTCACCACCACACTGTCGAGTTCGGGGGCTTGATCAGCCTGGATCCTGGCCTCGGGCGGGCTGGGCGCTGCCATCGGCGCCGCCATGGGCGCCGGCGCCACCGGCGCCTCGGCCCGAAGGGCACCCGATGGTGCCGGCGGCAAGGGGGGCGGCGCGGGCTTCGGCGCTGGCGCGGCGCGCGCGCCCTGGGGTTTCGCCGCGGCAGCGGGCGTTGCGGGCTCCGCGCGCGCTGGCGCGACGGTTTCGGTGGTCGCTGCCGCCGAAACCGCGGCCTCTGCGGCGGCCGGCGCCGGGACTTCGGCCGCCGCCTCCGCAGCCGCCGATACCGGCGCGGCCGGCGGGGGTGCCTCGGGCTTCAGCTGCCAGGCGATGCCGACCGCGAACACCAGCGATGCGGCCAGGCCGAACACGGCGGGCAGGCGTGATCGCCGGCGGTGCGTGCCGTGCACCGGGGCGGCGCCCGCCGGGGGGACATCAGCGGCGGCGCCGGGGCGGATTGCGGCGCGGGCGGCGGCCAGCACCGCCTCGTCCACGGCCGCAGGCGGCGCAGCCGGCGCGGCGCGACCGAGCAGGCGGGCCAGCTCGCGTTCTTCCGGCGTCAGGGCATCAGGGCGGTTCATGGGCTCAACTCCGCGCGCAGCTTGTCCATCGCGTAGCGCAGCCGCGACTTGACCGTTTCACGGCCCACGCCGGTGATCTGCGCGATCTCCTCCAGGCTCAGTTCCTGCTCCAGCCGCAGCTGCAGCACCGTACGCTGGTCATCGGGCAGCTGTTCCATCGCCAGCTGCAGGCGGCGGCGCTGCTCGAAATCAGACAGCTGGCTCTCCGGGGTGCGGGTGTCGCTCATCCGCGCCACGCGCTCGTCGGCATCGCCGGGCGCCGTCGGCCGGTGGCGTGACGCCCGCCAATGATCATTGAGCCGATTATGGGCAATGCGGAACAGCCAGGTGGTGAAGGCCGCTTCAGGCTGCCAGCCTGTGCGTGCGGCGATCACCCGCTGCCATACGTCCTGGAACATCTCGTCGGCCAGCGCCGCATCGCGCAGCTGCCGCAGCAGGAAGCTGTACAGGCGGTTGCGGTGGCGGGCATACAGGGCCTCGAATGCACGCAGGTCGCCGCCGGCCCAGGCCAGCATCAGCGATTCGTCGGTTGGCAGGGCGGCGGCATCCACGGCGCACAGAGTAAGCGCTGAATGGGCCTGCGCATAGCGGCGCGGAACGGGAGCAGCAGCTGAAATCACAGGGCAGACCCAGCGGGAGACACAGCGAACAACGGCCAAGGGCGGGCAATGGGGTCAAGGGCTTCCATTGCCCCCCCGGGGGCGCGTTATGCTCCCGATACAGGGGAGGTGCCGGTTCTCCGGCGCCAGAAGAGATGAACATGTTGTCCAGCCAGGCAGTGACGACCTCGGGACATCCGGACCGTGGCGCGGTGGTGTCCCCCGCGCTTGCGCGGATGCTGTGCGCGTTGCTGCCCGAGGGGGCGCAGCTTGCACTGGGCTGGTCCGACGCCGCGCTGGGCGAAGGCTGTATCACCCATCCGCGCTCGACGCAGCCAGAGCAGGCGTTGCTGGAAGCGCTGCTGGGCCCGCCGGCATCGCCCGGGTCCTGCGCACGGTACCGCTGGCAGCACCAGGGCGGCGACCTGGTGATCCAGGTGGTGCTGGCCGATCGGACATCGCCCCATGACGCCTGGTGGGCAGCGGCGCGTAGCAGCCTGCAGGACGCGCTGGCGCTGGCCCGGCAGCGTGAACAGATCCGTTCGCTGGAGAATTCCAAGCGCCTGCAGCAGGCACTTTACGAAATCGCAGACCTGGCCGGCGCGGATCTGGAAATGACCGAGATGCTGCGGCACTTCCATCGCGTGCTCAACTCACTGATGTACGCACAGAACTGCTACATCGTCGAGTATGACGACGTGCGCCGGCGGATCCGCTTTCTGTACTTCGCCGATCAGCGCGACAGCTTCGTCGCCGATCCCGATCGCAGCTATGACGAACACGAGATGCCACGCAGCCTGACCTTTGCGCTGCTGCGCCATGGGCAGCCGTTGAGCGGGCCATCCAACGAACTGCTGGCGGCGATGAGCGACGAATACGACCCCAGCCGCGGGCCGGAGAGCCTGGACTGGCTCGGCGTGCCGATGCTGCGCGAGGGCAGGGTCTGTGGGGCGATCGTGGTGCAGAGCTACGAACACCGCGTGCGTTACAACGAAGCCGATCGCACCCTGCTGGGCTACGTGGCCCAGCATATCCTCACCGCGATGGACCGGCGCCAGGCGCAGGTGCAGCTGGAACGCCAAGTGGAGCGGCGCACGCTGGAGCTGCAGCGCGCCAACCACAGCCTGCAGGACGAGGTGATCGAACGCCGTCGAGCCGAAAAGCTGCAGCTGGCACTGTTCAACATCGCCGAGATGGCGATGAGCGCCGAAAGCCTGGCGCAGTTCTACGTGCAGGTGCATGGGGTGGTGGGCACGCTGCTGGATGCGCGCAATTTCTACATCGCCCTGGTCGATGAATCCGGCCAGGGGCTGGAATTCGTGTACTCGGTGGACGAGTACAACGCGGCGCGGGCGCCACGACCGTTCAGCAAGGGCCTCACCGAATACATCGTGCGCAACCGGCAGCCCCTGCTGGCCTCGCGCGAGCAGATCGATGCGCTGCGTGCCTCGGGCAGCGTGAACGAGTTCGGCGCGCGTTCGCACTGCTGGCTGGGGGTGCCACTGCTGAGCGATGACGATGTGGTGGGCGTGATCGTGGTGCAGAGCTATTCACCGGAGATCAGTTTCACCGCGCACGACCAGCGCCTGCTCACGTTCGTTGCGCAGAACATCGGCAACGGTCTGGCCCGCCAGCGCGACCAGGAGCGCCTGCGCAACGCGCACGCCGAGCTGGAAAAGCGGGTGGAGGAGCGCACCCGCGAACTGGCCGAAGTCAATGGCAAGCTGCTGGGCCAGATCGGCGAGCGCCTGCGCGCCGAACAGCGGCTCACCCACCAGGCGCTGCATGACGCGCTGACCGGGTTGCCCAATCGCGCGCACCTGCTGGACCGCCTCGAAGACGCCATCGCCCGCGCGCGTTCGCGCGACGGCCTGCGCTTTGCTGTGCTGTTCCTGGACCTGGATCGCTTCAAACTGGTCAACGACAGCATCGGCCACGCGGCCGGCGACCAGATGCTGGTGGAGGTGGCCAAACGCATCGTCTCGATGGTGGGTGGCGATGATGTGGTCGCCCGGCTGGGCGGCGATGAGTTCGCGATCCTGCTCGAATGCGAGCAGGGGCTGGCATCGGCGCGCGAGTTTTCCCAGCGTATGCTGGTAGCGCTTGAAGAATCGATGTGGGTGCAGGGCCGCGAGCTGTTCCCGTCGGGCAGTCTTGGCATCGCGATGTGGAGCCCGCGTTACCGCAATGGCGAGGAAATGGTGCGTGACGCGGACGCGGCGATGTACCGGGCCAAGGCCCAGGGCAAAGACCGCTGCGCGGTGTTCGACGAGGCCATGCGCGAAGAAGCGCTGCGCAGCCTGGACCTGGAAGCGGACCTGCGCCGGGCGATCAACAACCGCGATTTCCTGCCGTACTACCAGCCGATCGTTCGCCTGGCCGACGGCCAGGTGGTGGGCTACGAAGCACTGCTGCGCTGGCGCCATGAACGCCGCGGGTTGCTGCTGCCGAGTGCGTTCCTGGACCTGGGCGAAGAAAGCGGGCTGATCGAGCAGGTCGATTGGCTGTTGTACGAGGACGTGATCGGCCAGCTTGCGCGCGGCGGCGAGGGCTATCTTTCGGTGAACGTGTCGCCGCGCCATTTCCGCTCGGCCGATTTCAGCGCGCGCCTGTTCGGCCTGATCGAAGCGGCCGGCGCCGACCCGCGGCGGCTGCGCCTGGAGATCACTGAAGTGGCACTGCTCGACGACGGCCCGCGCACGCTGCGGATCCTGCAGACGCTGCGCGAACGGGGTGTGCTGGTACAGCTGGACGACTTCGGTACCGGCTTTTCGGCGCTGTCCTACCTGCACCGCTTCCCGATATCCACGCTCAAGATCGACCAGAGTTTCATTGCCGGCCTGCATGGCCAGGACCTGCAGAGCACCCATGCGCTCGTGCAGGGCGTGCTCTCGCTGGCGCGCACGCTGGGTATCGAAACGGTGGGCGAGGGCATTGAGAACATGGCCCAGCGCCAGACGCTGCTGCAGCTGGGCTGTGACTACGGCCAGGGCTACCTGCTCGGTCGCCCCGCGCCGATGGACACCTTCGTCACTGGCTGATCAGCGCGGTGCGGCGCTTTTCGTCGATCCACTTCGAGGCCTGGGCCGGCTCATAGGCGCGCATCCAGTCCAGCATGGCGTCGATATCCGAGCCGTACCACAGGTCCGCGCGCTGGTCCGGGTGCAGGAAGCGCTCCTCGACCATGCGGTCGATCATCCCGATCAGGGGCGCGTAGAAGCCGTCCACGTCAAGGAATGCGCACGGCTTGTTGCCGATGCCGAGCTGGCGCCAGGTCAGCATCTCGAAGATTTCTTCCATGGTGCCGAAACCGCCGGGCAGTGCCACGAACGCGTCGGAGAGCTCGAACATGCGCGACTTGCGCTCATGCATGGAACCCACGATTTCCAGTTCGGTCAGGCCGCGGTGGGCCACTTCCCAGTCCGCCAGCTGCTGCGGAATCACCCCGGTCACTTCACCGCCGCCGGCCAGCACGGCATTGGCCACCGTGCCCATCAGGCCGACGTTGCCGCCGCCGTAGACCAGGCGCAGGCCGTCGCGGGCGATGCGATCACCCAGAGCGATGGCACGTTCGGTGTAGATGGGCTTGCTGCCGGCGTTGGAGCCGCAGTAGACGCAGATCGACTTCATGGGAGGTTCCCGCTGGAAACCTCCCATTCTCGCATGGCTGTCAGGCGGCCCGCGATTGTTCCCGGCGCGGGCCTTCCTTGAGGGCCCGGCCGACCAGGCTTACGAGCAGGTCCAGTTCTTCGCTGTCCATGCCGAAATGCGGGGTGAACCGGAGTGAGTTTTCGCCGCCATGGATCACGTTGATGCCATGGTTGCGCAGCCATTCCTCGGTGGAATGGGCGCCGTAGCACTTGAACTGCGGGGCCAGTTCGCAGGAGAACAGCAGGCCGGTACCCTGCACCTTGGTGATCAGCCCGCCCAGCTCGCCCTTGAGCTGTTCCAGCTTGCGTACGGCCTCTTCACCGCGCTGGCGGATGTTGTCGCGCACCTGCGGGGTCAGCAGCGACAGCGTGGCGCAGGCCACGTCCAGTGCCCGCGGGTTGCTGGTCATGGTGTTGCCGTAAATGCCCTTGCGGTACAGCTGCGCGGCATGTTCGGTCACGGCCAGCACCGACAGCGGGAACTGCGCGGCGTTCAGGGCCTTGGAATAGGTCTCCATGTCCGGCACGTCCAGGCCTTCGAAGCCGGGGTAGTCCACGATCGACAGCACGCCATGCGCGCGCAGGCCGGCCTGGATCGAGTCCAGCAGCAGCAGGCTGCCATGCTGGCGGGTCAGTTCGCGGGCCAGCGCATAGAAGGACGGCGGCACCGCGCGGCCGGGGTCGCCTTCGCCCATCACCGGTTCCAGGAAGATCGCCTCGATGAACCAGTGGTTCTGCTCGGCCTCGGCGAAGACCCGCTTCAGGGCCTCCTCGTCATAGGGCGCGATGGCGATCACGGTGTCCTCCCCGCGATAGCTTGCCAGGTGCTGAAGGTAGGTCTTCCGGCTGGAATCCGAGTACAGGCCGGGACGATCAGTGCGGCCGTGGAAGCTGCCCTTCACCACCACCCGCTTGATCTTCGCGCCAGCGTGACGGGCACCCGGATCGGTCTGCAGCTTCGCGTTGACATCGGCGATGCGCGCGGCCAGCCCGACGGCCTCCGAACCGGAATTCAGGCACATGAACCTTGCATACGGGCAGCCGCCCCGTCGGTGCCCGATCTCGGCGCGCAATGCGTTGATGAAGCGCTGCTGCGACAGGCTCGGCGTCATCACGTTGGCCATGACCTGGGGGGCCGACATGGCCTCCAGAACGGCGTCAGGGGTGTGCCCGAAGCCGAGCATGCCGTAGCCGCCGGCGTCGTACAGCACGGCGCCCTTCAGGGTTACCACCCAGGCACCGCGGGCGGCGAGGGCGACGTACGGGGTCACCGCATCGTCGGCGTAGAAATTGACGAAGCCGTCCTGCATCGCATCGATCTGGGCCCGCTCATCGAGGGCCAGCACATCGGCCAGGTCGGCGCGGACGCGCTCGAATTCCACGGCTGCAGCCTCCACGGCCGCCACCAGCTGCGGGTGGCCGGCCGCCAGGCGTTCAAGAGTGGCGTCATCCAGGCCGGCGGTGAGGCGGGTGCCGGGTTGGGCGCGAAGAGGGGCGAGGCGTTCGATGAAGCTCATTGCAGATCTCCTGAAACGATTGGCGGCATGGCGCAAATGCAAAGCGCGCGACCGGGGGCGCGCGCCTGGGGCACTGCGGCTCATGCATCAGACTTCCGGTTTGATGCTATCACGCGGTTTTTCGCGCGATAACCCCGCCGAAAACTGTTGCAAAGCAGCATTTTGCGCGACGTTCAACACTTCTCGCGTTGCCACCGGGGGCCAGTCGTACAATGCGCGGCATTGCCTACACGTTGCCGTGCGCTCCCTTGAAGAAGTCCGACTTCCACTACGACCTTCCCGCCGAACTTATCGCCCAGGCCCCGCTCGCGGAGCGCTCGGCCAGTCGCCTGATGGTGGTGCCGCAGCCCCCGGCCGCGTTCGAACACCGCCAGGTGCGTGATCTGCCGGCGCTGCTGCAGCCGGGCGACCTGCTGGTATTCAACGATACCCGGGTGATTCCGGCGCGCCTGTTCGGCCAGAAGGCCAGCGGCGGCCGCGTGGAAATCCTGATCGAACGCCTGCTTGGCGGGCAGCAGGCCCGGGTGCAGGCAGGTGCCAGCAAATCGCCGAAGCCGGGCAGCCGCATCGCGCTCGACGCCGGCGGCGAAGCCGAGGTACTGGGGCGGGATGGCGAGTTCTATGTCCTGCATTTCCACGTGCCCGAACCGCTGGAACAATGGCTGCTGCACGCCGGCCGACTGCCGCTGCCGCCCTACATCCAGCGGGAGCCGGGGCTGGACGACCGCGAGCGCTACCAGACCGTATTCGCCCGCGAGGTGGGCGCGGTGGCCGCACCGACCGCCGGCCTGCATTTCGACGAGGGCCTGCTGGCCGCGTTGACCGCGCAGGGGGTGAACTTCGGCCACGTCACCCTGCACGTGGGCGCCGGCACCTTCCAGCCGGTCCGTGCCGACGACCTGAAGGACCACGTGATGCACCGTGAGTGGCTCAACGTGGGCCCGGAGCTGGTGCAGCAGGTGCGCCGCACCCGTGCGGCCGGCGGGCGCGTGATCGGGGTGGGCACCACCGTGGTGCGCGCACTGGAAAGCGCCATGCGGGACGGCGAGTTGCTGCCGTATGCCGGTGAAACCCAGATCTTCATCACCCCGGGCTACCGGATCCGCAGCGTGGACGCGATGGTGACCAACTTCCACCTTCCCGAAAGCACGCTGCTGATGATGATTTCCGCCTTCGCCGGGCAGGCGCGGGTGTTCGAGGCCTACCGCGCCGCGATCGAGGAAAAATACCGTTTCTTCAGCTATGGCGACGCCATGTTGTTGTTCCCGCAGGGGGATTGAGCGCGTCGGCGGCGGTTTTCGGCGATAATCGGCAATTATTTGCCCGAATGCCCGCTCCATGTCCCGACTCCAGTTCCAGCTCCAGACCACCGACGGGCGCGCCCGCCGTGGCCGCCTGACCTTCCCGCGCGGGACGGTGGAAACCCCGGCATTCATGCCGGTGGGTACCTATGGGTCGGTCAAGGGCATCCTGCCGGAGCAGATCCGCGCCCTGGGCGCCGAGATCATCCTGGGCAACACCTTCCACCTGTACCTGCGCCCGGGCCTGGACGTGATCGCCGACCATGGCGGCCTGCACGGCTTCGCGCGCTGGGACGGGCCGATCCTGACCGATTCCGGTGGTTTCCAGGTGTTTTCGCTGGCCCACCGGCGCAAGATCACCGAACAGGGCGTCACCTTCGCCTCGCCGACCGATGGTGCCCGGGTGTTCCTGGGCCCGGAAGAGAGCATGAAGATCCAGAAGGTGCTCGACTCGGACATCGTGATGATCTTCGACGAGTGCACCCCGTACCCGGCCACCGAGCCGGTGGCGCGCACCTCGATGGAGCTGAGCCTGCGCTGGGCCCAGCGCAGCCGCAACGCGCACGACGCACTGGGCAATGACGCCGCGCTGTTCGGCATTGTCCAGGGCGGGGTCCACCACGACCTGCGCAGCCGCTCGGCCGAAGGCCTGCAGCAGATCGGCTTCGACGGCTATGCCATCGGCGGCCTGGCCGTGGGCGAGCCCGAGCACGAGCGCAACGCGATGCTCGACCACATGCACCCGATCCTGCCGGCCGACCGCCCGCGCTACCTGATGGGCGTGGGCCGGCCGGAAGACCTGGTCGAAGGCGTCGCCCGTGGCGTGGACATGTTCGACTGCGTGATGCCGACCCGCAACGCGCGCAACGGCCACTATTTCACCTCGTTCGGCACCGTGCGCATCCGCAACGCCCGCTATGAACGCGACATGGACACCATCGAGCCGGGCTGCGGCTGCCACGCCTGCACCAGCGGCTACACCCGCTCGTACCTGCGCCACCTGGACCGCTGCAATGAAATGCTGGCGCCGATGCTGGGCACCCTCCACAACCTGTATTACTACGAGAAGCTGATGGCCGACATGCGCGCGGCCATCGCGGCGGGAACCTTCGAGGCCTTCCGCGAGTCCTTCTATGCGGCCCGGGGCATGGCCACGCCGCCGCTGTAAGCGGTCGGCCCGACCCCGATCCGGCGCGCAGACCCTGCCAAACGGCCCAAGGACGAAGTCCCGGGGCCGTGGCATACTTCGCGGCTGACCCCTGTTTCGCGGCGACTCCCGACCCCATGAGGGTAGGGCGCCTCCCAACCCAAGGACACACCATGAACCTGATCGCCTTCCTGATTCCCGCCGCCCACGCCCAAGCCGCTGGTGGCCAGCCGCAGGGCATGGGCCTGACCACGCTGCTGTTCCCGATCATCCTGATCGCGATCATGTACTTCCTGATGATCCGCCCGCAGATGAAGCGCCAGAAGGAACACAAGGCGATGCTGGAGAAGATCAAGATCGGTGACGAAGTGCTGACCAACGGCGGCATCGCCGGCACCGTCAAGGCCATCGGCGACAACTTCGTCACCATCGAAGTTTCCGACAACGTGAACATCCGCGTGCAGAAGGGCGCCGTGGGCAACGTGCTGCCGACCGGCACCCTGAAGTCGGCCAACTAAGCCACTCCCTTTCCGAAGCACAACCGCGGCGCCGGGACTGGCGCCGCGCAGGAACCTGGCAATGCTTGAATTTCCACGCTGGAAGTACGTCGTCATCCTGATCGTACTGGCGCTCAGCGCGCTGTACGCGCTGCCCAACATCTACCAGAAGGACCCCGCCGTCCAGATCACCGCCAACCGTGGCGGCCAGGTCGATGACGCCCTTCGCACCCGCGTGCTGGCCGACCTGAAACAGGCCGGGATCAACACCATCGGCGCCGAGAAGGAAGGCGAGAGCCTGATCGTGCGCCTGCCGGACCTGCAGACGCAGGCCGCGGCCAGCGCCAGGCTGCGCGACAGCGTGGGCGAGAACTACACGGTGGCGCTGAACCTGGCCTCGACCGTGCCGGACTGGCTGCAGCGCCTGGGCGGCCGCCCGATGGTGCTGGGCCTGGACCTGCAGGGTGGCGTGCACTTCGTGCTGCAGGTGGACCAGAAGGCGGCCATCGACAAGCGCATGGATGCCTACGCCGAAGACGTGCGCGGCACGCTGCGCGAAGCGCGCGTTCCGTTCCAGTCGGTGGAGCGTCGTCCGGACAATTCGATCGTCGCCACGCTGAGCCCGTCGACCGACGATGCCGCCGCCGAGCGCGCCCGCCTGGCACTGGCCAAGGCGCAGCCCACGCTGGGCTATGACGTCTCGGGCAAGCGCATCACCGTGACCGTGCCGGAGGCCGAGCTGAGCCAGATCACCAACGGTGCGATCGAGCAGAACATCAACACGCTGCGCAACCGCGTCAACCAGCTGGGCGTGGCCGAACCGATCATCCAGCGCCAGGGTGCCGACCGCGTGGTCGTGCAGCTGCCGGGCGTGCAGGACACCGCCGAAGCCAAGCGCATGATCGGCGCGACCGCAACGCTGGAATACCGCGCGGTGGTCGATGGCAACGCGCAGGACGCCATCGACACCGGCCGCATTCCGCCGGAAGCCAAGGTCTACAAGCGTCGCGACAGCGGCGTCCCGATCCTGCTGAACAAGCGCGTGATCGTCACCGGTGACCAGATGGTGGCCGCGCAGGCAGTTACGGACCCGACCACCGGTACGCCGTCGGTCAGCGTGACGCTCAACAGCGTGGGCGGCCAGCGTATGTTCGACTTCACCAGTGCCAACGTGAACAAGCCGATGGCGGTGGTGTACACCGAGCGCGTGCCGACGGTGACCATGGTGGATGGCAAGGAAGTGCGCAGCTTCCGGGTCAACGAGGAAGTGATCTCGGTGGCCAACATCAACGGCGTGTTCGGCAAGAACTTCCAGACCACCGGCCTGGAGAAGAAGGAATCGGAAGAACTCGCCAAGCTGCTGAAGTCCGGCTCGCTGGCCGCGCCGATGGACTTCGTGGAAGAGCGCGTGGTCGGCCCGAGCCTGGGTGCGGAGAACGTGGAGCGCGGCATTACCGCAGTGGTCTACGCCTTCATGTTCACCCTGGTCTTCTTCACCATCTACTACCGCATGTTCGGCCTGATCACCTCGGTGGCGATGCTGTTCAACCTGCTGATCGTGGTGGCGGTGATGTCGCTGTTCGGTGCCACCATGACCCTGCCGGGCTTTGCCGGCCTGGCGTTGTCGGTGGGCCTGTCGGTCGACGCCAACGTGCTGATCAACGAGCGCATCCGCGAGGAACTGCGTGCGGGCATGCCGGGCAAGACCGCGATCGTGACCGGTTATGAACGCGCCAGCGGCACCATCCTCGACGCCAACCTGACTGGCCTGATCGTCGGTGTGGCGCTGTTCGCCTTCGGCACCGGTCCGCTGAAGGGCTTCGCCCTGACGATGATCATCGGTATCTTCGCCTCGATGTTCACCGCGATCACCGTATCGCGCGCACTTGCGACGCTGATCTACGGCCGTCGCAAGAAGCTCCAGAACGTGGCCATCTGACGGGACGACACGCACAATGAAACTGTTTCCGCTGCACATCCTCCCGAACGACACCAAGATCGACTTCATGCGGTGGCGCCATGTCGCCATGGCGGTCACGATCGCGTTGTTCCTGGCCTCGGTTGCCATCATCGGCATCAAGGGCTTCACCTTCGCACTCGACTTCACCGGCGGCACCCTGATCGAAGCGCGCTTCGATCGCCAGATGGACGTCGAGGAGGTCCGCTCGCGCCTGGAAGCCAATGGGTTCGAGGGCACCCAGGTGCAGAGCTTCGGTGGCAACACCGACGTGCTGATCCGCCTCGCCCCGCACGGCGAACATGCACCGGGTACCGGTGCGGCCAGCGCCGAAGACAAGGCCACCGGCGACGCGGTCCTCAAGGCGATCACCACCAGCGAGAATCCGGCCACGATCCTGCGCAACGAGTTCGTGGGCCCGCAGATCGGCAAGGACCTGGCGTTGAACGGTCTGTACGCGACGATCTTCATGCTGGCCGGCTTCCTGATCTACATCGGCTTCCGCTTCGAATGGAAGTTCGCGGTCACCGCGAGCATCGTGGCGTTGTTCGATCTGCTGGTGACGCTGGCCTACATGTCGCTGATGGGCCGCGAGTTCGACCTGAACCTGCTGGCCGGCCTGTTGTCGGTGATGGGCTTTGCGATCAACGACATCATCGTGGTGTTCGACCGTGTCCGCGAAAACTTCCGCAGCCTGCGTGCCGACCCGCTGGAAGTGCTGAACCGCTCGATCAACCAGACGCTGTCACGTACAGTGATCACTGCGGTGATGTTCTTCCTGTCGGCACTCGCCCTGTACATGTACGGCGGCGCCTCGCTGGAAGGCCTGGCCGAGACCCACATGGTGGGTGCGGTGATCGTAGTGCTGTCCTCGATCCTGGTGGCCGTGCCGATGCTGACCATCGGCTTCCTGCGCGTGAGCAAGCAGGACCTGCTGCCCAAGGCCAAGGACGTCGAAGCCCTGGAACGCCGTCCTTGATGGGCGTGCCGGGCAGAGCCCCGGCTCTACGCCAGCGAAGACGCCGCGCGCTGCGCGGCGTTTTCGTTTCCACCGTACCGGGGCGTCGGTTGTGCTGTCTGGCCGTGCGCACTACGATTCCCGGGTTGCGTGCGGCCGTTCCCGAGGCCCACCGTTTCCTCGAGGTCATCATGGTCATCAAACCGCGTGTGCGCGGCTTCATCTGCGTCACCACCCATCCGGTCGGCTGCGACGCCGCCGTCAAGCAGCAGATCGATTACATCCAGGCCCAGCCCAAGGTGCCGAACGGTCCCAAGCGGGTGCTGGTGCTGGGTGCCTCCACCGGTTACGGCCTGGCCGCGCGCATTACCGCGGCGTTCGGCAGTGGTGCTGCCACGCTGGGTGTGTTCTTCGAACGCCCGGGCACCGAAACCAAGCCGGGCACGGCAGGCTGGTACAACTCGGCCGCGTTCCAGAAGTACGCCGAACAGGCGGGCCTGTACGCGCGCAGCGTGAACGGCGATGCATTCTCGGACGAGGTCAAGGCCAAGGTCATCGAGCTCATCAGGCAGGACCTGGGCCAGGTCGACCAGGTGGTGTACAGCCTGGCCGCGCCGCGCCGCAAGCACCCCAAGACCGGCGAAGTGATCAGCTCCACGCTCAAGCCGATCGGCGCGCCGATCACGCTGCGCGGGCTGGATACCGACAAGGAAGTGATCACCGAAACCACGATCGAGCCGGCCACGCCGGAAGAGATCGCCGGCACGGTAGCGGTGATGGGTGGCGAAGACTGGCAGATGTGGATCGACGCGCTGCTGGAAGCCGGTGTGCTGGCCGACGGCGCCACCACCACGGCCTTCACCTACGTGGGCGAGGAAATCACCCAGGCGATCTACTGGAACGGTTCGATCGGTGCGGCCAAGAAGGACCTGGATGCGAAGGTGGTGGACATCCGCGGGAAGCTGGAGACCATCAAAGGCGACGCGCGCGTCTCGGTGCTCAAGGCGGTGGTGACCCAGGCCAGTTCGGCCATTCCGACCATGCCGCTGTATCTGTCGCTGCTGTTCAAGGTGATGAAGGAGCGCGGTACGCACGAGGGCTGCATCGAGCAGCTCGATACGCTGTACGACATCATCTACGGTGGCAAGGAAAGCGGCACGGCGGTAGAACGCCTGCGCCACCAGCTGCTGGCCGATGGCCGCACGGTGGAGCTGGTCGACGAAGCCGGCCGCCTGCGTGCGGACTACAAGGAGATGGTCCCGGACGTGCAGGCCGAAGTGATGGCGCTGTGGCCGCAGGTCACCAACGAGAACCTGTACGAGATCACCGACCTGGCCGGCTACAAGGCCGACTTCCTGCGCCTGTTCGGGTTCGGCGTGGACGGCGTGGATTACGAAGCGGACGTCGCTACCGATGTGGCCATTCCGAACCTGGTTGATCTGACCTGAGTTCGGTCTTCTGAAAAGCTGAAAAGCGAAATGCCGCCTGGTCTGGGCGGCATTTTTGTTTGTGCTTCCCGTGTAGAGCAGCGTCTGTGTTCCCGCGAGTGGGTCGGCTGGCGGGCAGCCCCCTACGGGACACGCCGCAAGTACGTCCATGTAGGCTTGGCAAAAACTTGCGCGTGTACGCAATCCTGCGTACACGGCAAGGCCGGGGTTGGGCGTCCTGCCCAACCCGTCCGGCGCATGCGCCGGACCCATGTTTTTGACAGTCCCTACGAGGGCTGCCCGCCAACCGACCCCGACAGATGGCCGCGTGCGGTTGGAAGATCAAGAGCAGCGACGCAGGGCGTCGCTCTACACCATTGGCCACCGACCAACCGTCGCATGGATGCGGCGACCAAGCCCCCATGGATGGGTTTACGGCGCCCCCCGCAAACCCACACCCGCCGGCCCAATACAGTGAAACCGCAGGCCCCCGGTTTTGATTTACGGCACTACCTCACCCGAAATCGAAATTCATCGCAGGGGCTGCAGGCCCCACGAACTCGCCCTGCACGTAGTCAACGCCTGCACTGAACAGCAGGCTCATCGAGCCGTTGTCCGCCACGAACTCGGCGATCGTGCGGATGTTGGCTTCCTGCGCGCGGGTAGTGATTTCGGCGATCTTCTCGCTGTTCTCGCGGGTGCGGGCGAAATCGCTGGTGAAGTCGCGGTCCAGCTTGAGGAACTGCGGCTGGAAGTGCGCCAGCAGCTGGAACGAATCCAGGCCCGAACCGAACTGCTCCAGCCCGATCCGGCAGCCCAGCGGCGCCACGTCGGCCAGGAACTGCTGCGCGTTGCGCAGGTGGGTGAACACCTTCGCTTCCGGCGCATGCAGCCACAGGCGCTCGCCAGGCACCCCGTGCGCCTGCAGTTCGCGGCGCAGGGTAGCCACCATCTGCGGGTCGTTGAACGATTCCGGCGTGATCTTCACCATCATGTGCGTGGCATGGCCGGCGCGTGCGCGCTCGCCCAGCACGCTGATGGCATGCGCCACCACCCAGCGGTTGATGTCCGCAAGCAGTCCATGCTCCTCGGCAATGCCCAGGAACGCGGTCGGGCTGAGCAGCTCGCCGTTGTTGTCCAGACGCAGATACGCCTCGTAAAGCTCCAGGGCTTCGCCGCCCAGGTTGAGCACCGGCTGGTAGTGCAGCTGGAACCCGTCGCCGGCCAGCGCCTCGTTGATGCGGGCCACCCAGCGCTGGATGCGTTCTTCTTCCACGCGGTCCACTGCCGCCGGATCGAAGATGCGGCTGGTGTTGCCCAGCTCCGATGCAGCCTGCTGGCATTCGGTGGCGCGCGCCAGCACCTGGCCGATGCTCGCGATCTTCTCGCCTACCTGCACGCCGCCGATGCTGACCGTGACCGTCGCCGAACGCTCGCCGATGCTGAACACCTGCGCCGCGAACGCCTCCCGGATGCGGTCCGCCAGCGCTTCGGTGTGCGCGAATGCGCCTTCAGTCAGTACTGCCAGGCTATGCTCGCCGAAGCGGGCCACCTGCGCCGTGTCGCCGACCGTGTCGGCCAGCACCCGCGCCAGCGCCGCGATCAGCGCATCGGCCGAGTCCAGTCCGATATCCGGCAGCAGGCGTGCGTAGTGGTCTGGCTCGATCAGCAGCAGGCCGAACCGGCCCTCGCTGCGCCCGGCCTGCGCCACCGCGTTTTCCACGTGCAGCATGAAGGTCTGGCGGTTGAGCAGCCCGGTGACCTGATCGCGCTGCCTGAGGTCCTCGACCTCGCGGGCCAGCTCCGGGTCGAATTCCATGCGGCGGCGGAACACCACCTGCAGGCAGCTCTCGCCTTCATAGGTGGCCGGGGTGAATTCCATCGTGGCGGCAAACACCGCCCCGTCCTGGTTGCGCGCGTCCACCTGGTACTGCGGCGGCGGCGCTTCGCCCTTGCTCAGCGACTTGAGCAGCTGTTTGAAGCCCTCCACATGCTGTGGGGCCACCATGTCCAGCAGCGAAATGCCTTCCACGTCGTCGAACGATTCGAACCCGAACATCTCCAGGTACGCCTCGTTGGCGCGGATGTGCATGCCTTCATGGACATAGGCGATCGGGTCGCGCGAGGAGGAGATCAGCGCATCGCAGCGCCGCTCGGTCTCGCGCATCTGCGCCTCGATGCGGCGCAGGCCACGGCGCGCGTGCAGGTCGGTCCACTCGTTGCGCACCACCGCCAGCAGGTGCTCGGGGCGGCTGCGCAGGGCCACCGCACGGATGCCGTTGGCGCTGGCTTCCACCCATTCGGTTTCGTTGATGGTCTCGGCCAGCAGGATCATCGGAATGTCCTTGCCGCTGGTCGCGATCTGCTGGGTGACCTGCAGCAGCGGGATGCTCTGCGCGGGCGCGGCCAGCACCAGGTCGATCGGCTGGCCGCCGATGATCTGGCCCAGCTCCTCGGCGCTCTGCGGGCGCGCCGGGCGCACGGCAATGCCGCTGTTGCGCAGCATGCTGACAATGGTTTCGGCGTTCTCGCCGCTGTCATCCACGATCAGCAGGCGGACGGTGATGTCATTCGCGTTCTGCATTCACTACTCCCCGGGCTGCAAACTTGATACACGATGCATGTGACTTCGTCCATGCCGGCGGCGGGCGCCGATCACGGAATGAAAGGGCCGCTACACGACCTGGCCGGCGGCATGGCCACTGGCCCAGGCCCACTGGAAGTTGTATCCCCCCAGCCAGCCGGTGACGTCCAGCACTTCGCCGACGAAATGCAGCCCAGGCACCAGCTGCGACTCGAACGTGCTGGACGACACCTTGCGGGTGTCCACGCCCCCCAGCGTGACCTCGGCGGTACGGTACCCCTCGGTGCCGCTGGCCACCAGTGGGAAATCCCGCAGCAGGGCGGCGGCCTGGCGCAGCTCGCGCTCGTCGATCTGGCGCACCGGGCGGTCTGGCAGCCAGTGTTCGCACAGGCGCAGCGCCAACCGGCGCGGCAGTACCTCGGACAATACCGTGCGCAGTTCGGCTGCGCCCCGGTCGCGTTTCATCATGCGCAGCCAGTCTTCGGCATCCTGTCCGGGCAGCAGGTCCAGGCGCAGGTCGTCGCCTGGCTGCCAGAACGAGGAGATCTGCAGGATCGCCGGGCCGCTGATGCCGCGATGGGTGATCAGCATCGAGTTGCGGAACTCCACGTCGTTGCAGCGTGCGGCGATCGGCAGCGCGACTCCGCTCAGGTCATGGAAGCGCTCCTGGTGCTTGCCGCTCAGGGTCAGCGGCACCAGCCCGGCGCGGGTCGGCAGCACCTCATGGCCGAACTGGCGGGCCAGCTCGTACCCGAAGCCGGTGGCGCCCAGGCTGGGAATCGACAGGCCGCCGGTGGCGACCACCAGCGAGGCGGCATGGAAGCGGCCCTGCGCGGTCTGTACGTGGAAGCCGTCCGCGCCGCGTTCGACGTTCTCCACCGCGCAGTCGGTCCGGATCTGCGCGCCGGCAGCCGCGCACTCGTCCACCAGCATGCGCACGATCTGCTTGGACGAGATGTCGCAGAACAGCTGGCCCAGCTCCTTCTCGTGGTACGCGATCCCGTGCCGCTCGACCATGTCGATGAAGTCCCACGGCGTATAGCGCGCCAGCGCGGACTTGCAGAAGTGCGGGTTGGCCGACAGGAAGTTGGCCGGGGTGGTGCCGGTATTGGTGAAATTGCAGCGGCCACCACCGGACATCAGGATCTTCTTGCCAACCTTGTTGGCGTGGTCGATGACCTGCACCATGCGCCCGCGCCGGCCGGCGGTGAGCGCGCACATCAGCCCGGCAGCGCCGGCACCGATCACCAGGACATCGCAGCGGATCGTACTCATCGGCGCTGGATCAGGCCTGCGGCTTCTGCTTGCGCCAGGTCGGGGTGAAGGTCAGTTCCTTCCTGCCCGAGATCAGCCGCACTTCGCCGTCCTGGATCATCACGTCCCAGCGCATGGTGCGCTCGATCTGCTCGCCAAGCTCGGTGACGAGGTCGCCCGGCAGGTCCATGACCTCCAGCGACGACAGCTTGTTCAAGGCCGCGCTGTTGCGCTTCCACCAAGTGTCGGTGAGGTTGCTGCTCCCGTACATCACCAGCTGCACCGCGCGGGCCCGCCCACTGGCCTTGCGCAGGCGGGATTCGTCGGGCTGGCCCAGATCGATCCACAGCTCGATGTCGCCGGTGTAGTCCCGGCGCCACAGGTCCGGCTCGTCGTCCACGCTCAGTCCGCGGCCAAACTCAAGACGCTCGTCGGCGTTCAGGGCGAAGGTCAGCATGCGCACCATCAGGCGCTCATCGGTTTCCGACGGGTGCTGGGCCAGGGTCAGGTTATGGGTGGCGTAATAGCCGCGATCCATGTCGCTGATCTGCAGTTCGGCCTTGCGGATGGTGGCGGTGAGGGCCATGGGGGTACCGTAAACAAAGAGCACCATGATAATGCGTGGGATATGCACCCGTCCGATCCGATTGCCGGCCACGTTGCCGCCAGCCGCCTGCAGTTGCCGCCGGGCGACTGGCGCTGCCTGCTGGATGGGCTGTGCGCGCGGTTTCCGCGCATCGACCGTAGCCAATGGCAAGACCGGTTCGCCCGCGGACGGGTGCGCGATACGCAGGGCAGGGCGCTGCCGGCCGACCACCCCTGGCAGGTGGGGCTGGAAATCCACTACTTCCGCGAGGTGGCAGACGAGCCGGTGATTCCGTTTCAGGAGGCGATCGTGCATGTCGACGCGCACCTGCTGGTGGCGGACAAGCCGCATTTCCTGCCGGTGACCCCGGCCGGCGGGTACGTGCAGCAGACCCTGCTGGCGCGTCTGGTGGCCCGGACCGGCAACCCCGACCTGGTGCCATTGCATCGATTGGACCGGTTGACGGCAGGTCTGGTGCTGTTCTCTACACGCCCTGAGACGCGCGATGCGTACCAGCGGCTGTTCCGTGAGCGGCGCATCGTGAAGACCTATGAGGCCATCGCGCCGGGGCTGCCTGGACTTGCCTTCCCGCTGGAGCGGCACAGCCGTGTGGTGCCGGGCGAGCCGTTCTTCCGCGTGGCCGAAGCCCCGGGCGAGCCAAATGCGCGCACCCGGATCGAGGTGATCGAAAGAGACGGGCCGTGGTGGCGCTATCGCCTGTACCCCGAGACTGGCCGCAAGCACCAGCTGCGGGTCCATATGGCGGCACTGGGGGCGCCGATCCGGGGCGATGATCTGTATCCGGACCTGAGCAGCTCCGGACAGGGCGCAGCACAACCCCCGCTTCGCCTGCTGGCAAGCGCCCTGGCGTTCACCGATCCGCTCACCGGGGAATCCAGACGGTTCACAAGCCGGTTGACGCTGCTGCCGTAGCGCCGCGCTCCGCATGGTGATGCGGAGCCGGAGCCAGGAGATACAGGCAGGGCGCAGCTTTACGGCCGCCACGCCCGCTTCCTTAGCGCCAGACGGGCACCCGTTTTGCTGCAATTAAGGCAGGAAAAACATGAATGGGGCGACGAAATTCGTGTAGGATTTGCCAATCCCTTGTCCTGTCAGGCGGGAGGGGGGAGGCGGCTGAATAACCCAGCTATCGCTTTTTCGGTAAAAGACGCGTATCGTCCCCCACACTGTGTTTGCTAGGGTCACCGTGAATCGTGGCCTGATGCGGTTGATCTCACGATCCGCTCATCGATCCGCTTTACCAACGCCTGCAACTCAGTCTCGGCTCCGGAAATCCGGTGGCCGCGATTATTTCAACTTATGTTTCAGGAGTTAGTTACATGTCTGATCGTCAGAGCGGTACCGTCAAGTGGTTCAACGATGCCAAGGGCTTCGGCTTCATCACCCCGGAAAGCGGCCCGGACCTGTTCGTGCACTTCCGCGCCATCCAGGGCACCGGCTTCAAGTCGCTGCAGGAAGGCCAGAAGGTGACCTTCGTCGCCGTGCAGGGCCAGAAGGGCATGCAGGCTGACCAGGTGCAGGCCGCCTAACAGGCTCCTGCCACCGCAAGGTGCCAAGAACGCCGGAAGCGAAAGCTTCCGGCGTTTTTCATTGCGGGTAGCATGGGCGTTTGCCCCCTGCGGACCTGACGATGATCAAGGTGCACCATCTGGACCACTCGCGCTCCCAGCGCGTGCTGTGGATGCTTGAAGAGCTGAACCTGCCGTACCAGCTGGTTACCTACCAGCGCGACCCGAAAACCTGGCTGGCGCCGCAGGCGCTGCGCGACATCCATCCGCTCGGCAAATCGCCGGTACTGCAGGACGATGCCCTGGTCCTGGCCGAATCCGGCGCGATCCTGGAATACCTCGCCGACCGCTACGACAGTGGCCGCCAGCTGTCGCCCGAGCCGATGCCGGCGCAGGCCGCCGAGCGCGTGCGCTACCGCTACTGGATGCATTACGCCGAAGGGTCGGCGATGCCGCCCTTGCTGATGAGCCTGGTGTTCGCGCGCGTGCGCAAGGCGCCGATGCCGTTTTTTGCCAAGCCGATCGCGCGCGGAATCGCCGACAAGGTGATGAAGGGCTTCGTAGGCCCGCAGCTCAAGCTGCACCTGGACTGGATGGAGCGCGAACTGGGCAGCTCGCCCTGGTTCGCCGGCGAGCGCTTTACTGCCGCCGACATCCAGATGAGCTTCCCGATCCAGGCCGCAGCCTCGCGCGCGGGCGGCATGGAGCGCTACCCGAAACTGCAGGCTTTCCTGGCCCGGATCGCACAGCGCCCCGCGTTCCAGCGCGCCGTGGAGCGCGGTGGTCCGCTCGACCTGGGCGCCGGCGCGGCTTGAGCTTGCAGGGGCGTGCTGGTGCCCCCACCTTGTCGTGATGAGCACTGAACCGCTGCGCTTCGATAACCGATTCATCCGCGACCTGCCCGGCGACGACGAAACCGGCCCCCGCGTGCGCGAGGTGCGCGGCGCGGCGTGGTCGGCGGTGATGCCCACGCCGGTGGCCGCGCCGACGCTGCTGGCGTACTCGCCTGGCCTCGCGGAGCAGTTGGGTCTGGGCCAGGATCTGCTGGAGAGTCCGGATTTCGCCCGCGTGTTCGGCGGCAATGCCCTCTATGAAGGCATGCAGCCCTGGGCTGCCAACTATGGCGGGCACCAGTTCGGGCACTGGGCCGGCCAGCTGGGCGACGGCCGCGCCATTTCACTGGGCGAGCTGCTGGCGCCGGAGGGTGGGCGCTGGGAGCTGCAGCTGAAAGGGGCAGGGCGCACACCTTATTCGCGCGGGGCCGACGGTCGTGCCGTGCTGCGCTCGTCGATCCGCGAATTCCTCTGCAGCGAAGCAATGCATCACCTGGGCGTGCCGACCACACGCGCGCTCAGCCTGGTGGCTACGGGTGACAGCGTGGTACGCGACATGTTCTACGACGGGCATCCCGAAGCGGAACCGGGCGCGGTGGTGTGCCGGGTGGCCCCCTCGTTCCTGCGCTTTGGCAGCTTCGAGCTGCCGGCGTCGCGCGGTGACGTGGCGTTGCTGCGGCAACTGGTGGATGTGTGCATCGCGCGCGACTTCCCCGAGCTGGGCGATGCGGGTGAAACACGATATGGCGACTGGTTCGCGCAGGTCTGCGAGCGCACGGCAGTGCTGGTGGCGCACTGGATGCGGGTCGGCTTCGTGCACGGGGTGATGAACACCGACAACCTGTCCATCCTCGGCCTTACCATCGATTACGGCCCGTATGGCTGGATGGACAATTACGATCCCGACTGGACCCCCAACACCACCGATGCGCAGGGCCGCCGTTACCGCTTCGGCACCCAGCCGCAGGTGGCGTACTGGAACCTGACCCGGCTGGCGCAGGCGCTGTCGCCGCTGTTCGAGGACGTGGCCCCGCTGCACGAAGGGCTGGCGCGTTTCCAGTCCGTAAATGCGCGCTGCGAGCGTGACGACATTGCCGCCAAGCTGGGCCTCGCCCAGTGCCAGGATGCGGACCTGGCGTTGATGGCTGACTGGCTGACGCTCCTGCACGAGGGCGAGATGGACATGACGCTCGCGTTCCGTGGCCTGATCGACCTCGATCCACAGGCGCCCCGGCTCGCCGCACTGGAAGAGGCGTTCTACAGCGAGGCACGGCGTGAGGCCGTGCTGCCCGCCGTCGAGCAGTGGCTGCACCGGTATGCGGCCAGGCTGCGGGCCGATCCGCTCGAGCCCGTGCAGCGGCGGCAGCGGATGGCCGCGGCCAATCCGCTGTACGTGCTGCGCAACTGGCTGGCGCAGGAAGCCATCGAGCTGGCGGAGCAGGGCGACCTCAGTGGCGTGCACACGCTGCAGGAGGTCCTGCGTCGGCCCTATGAGATGCAACCCGGGCGTGAGCACTACGCGGCCAAGCGGCCGGACTGGGCGCGCGACAAGGCCGGCTGCTCGATGCTGTCCTGCAGTTCATGAGGCCGGGTTACCCTATGCCACCCAGTTGTTGTCTCCCGCCATGACCGATCTTCCCGCCACGCCAGCTTGGGCCCGCCGCCTGCGCGACGTCGCTGATTTCCCCAAGCCGGGCATCCTGTTCAAGGACATCATGCCGCTGCTGGCCGACGGTGATGATTTCGCCGCCGCCATTGATGCGATGGTGGCGCCGTGGCGCGAGGCACGGCTGGATGCGGTGATGGGCACCGAATCGCGCGGCTTCATCCTCGGCGCGGCGATGGCCCGCGTGCTGGAGGTGGGCTTCGTGCCGGTGCGCAAGCCGGGCAAGCTGCCCGGTCGCACGCTGAAGCAGGACTACACGCTGGAATACCGCACCGACAGCATCGAAGTGCACGCCGATGCGCTGCCGCCCGGCGCGCGCGTGCTGGTGGTGGACGACGTATTGGCGACGGGTGGCACGCTGCTGGCAGCGCTGTCGCTGGCCAGGCAGCTGCAGGTCGAGGTGCTTGGCGCCGCCGTGCTGGTCGAACTGGGCGGCCTGGGCGGCCGCGAACGCTGGACCAGCGATGTGCCGCTGGTCGCGAACCTGGTGTATTGACCACGCAGGACACGCATGGCGTGTCCCTACGATTACATCCTGCGCACGCGGAAACGCCGGCCCTTGATCTTGCCGGCTTCCAGCCGGGCGATCGCCTTGCCCACGTGTTCGCGGGCGATCGCCACGTAGGAACGGGTGGCGTAGATGTCGATCTTGCCGATCACCTTGGCTGACAGCCCGGCCTCGCCGGTCAAGGCCCCCAGGATGTCGCCCGGACGCAGCTTGTCGGTCTTGCCGCCGTCGATGCGCAGCGTTTCCATCGCCGCCTGCGGCAGTACCGCCGGGCGTGCCGTGGCCAGCGGGGTCTTCTGCCAGTCCAGCGGCTTGCCCTGCGCGGCTTCCAGTGCGTCGGCGCGGTTGCGCTCGCGGTGGGTCACCAGGCTGATCGCCAGCCCGGTGGCACCAGCGCGACCCGTGCGGCCCACGCGGTGTTCGTAGGTTTCAATGTCGGTGGGCAGCTCGTAATTGATCACCGCCGCCAGGTCCTGCACGTCCAGCCCGCGCGCGGCCACGTCGCTGGCCACCAGCACGTTGCAGCTGCGGTTGGCGAAGCGCACCAGCACCTCGTCACGGTCGCGCTGTTCCATTTCGCCATGCAGCGGCAACGCGGAGAAACCGAACTGCTGCAGCGAGACGGCCACGTCATCCACGTCGCGGCGGGTGTTGCAGAACACCACGGTCGATTCCGGCGTGTACTTCAGCAGCAGCCCGGCGAGCGCCTTCTGCTTGCTGGCCAGGTCCACTTCGCAGAACAGATGGCGGATCGCCGGGGCGTGGTCGGCGCCTTCGACGGTCACTTCAACCGGGTCGCGCAGCAGCACGCGTGCGATCTCGCGGATCTCGTCGGGATACGTGGCCGAGAACAGCAACGTCTGGCGGTCCTTGCTGGTGCGCCCGGCGATTTCGCGGATCGGTTCTTCAAAGCCCATGTCGAGCATGCGGTCGGCTTCGTCCAGTACCAGGGTGGTCACCCCGCCCAGCTTCAGGGCGCGCTTGCGGCCCAGTTCCTGGATGCGGCCGGGCGTGCCGACCACCACGTGCGGGTCGTGCGCTTCCAGCGACGCCAGCTGTGGCGCCAGCGGCATGCCGCCGGTCAGCACCACCAGCTTGAGATTGGGAATGCCGGTGGCCAGCTTGCGGATCTGCTTGCCGACCTGGTCGGCCAGTTCGCGGGTGGGGCACAGCACCAGCGCCTGCGCGCGGATCACCGCCGGGTCCAGCGCCTGCAGCAGGCCCAGCCCGAAGGCGGCGGTCTTGCCGCTGCCGGTAGGCGCCTGGGCGATCAGGTCGCGACGGGCGAGGATGGCCGGCAGCGCCTGCGCCTGCACGGGAGTCATCTGGGTATAGCCCAGCGCGTCGATGCCCGCCGCCAGCGAGGCCGACAGGGGCAGTTCGGAGAATTCGTTCATGCCGCATTCTACCCGCTGCGCCGGCCCGGCGCCGCCACGACCAACGGTCGAGGCCTGCCGGATTGCTCGGGATCGCCGCCGCCACGTTCGATGGTATCTGCGACATTCCAGCCGTCGGGGTAGGGCACGACCGTTGGTCGTGCCTAGCCGATCAGCCGCTGAACCGTCAGGTTGATCGCCAACCCACCGCCCAGCAGCCAGGCGAACAGCAGCAGTGCCAACAGCAGTGGCTTCGGCCCCGCCCGGCGCAGTGCGGATACGTGGGTGGTCAGGCCCAGCGCGGACATCGCCATGGCCAGCAGCACGGTATCCAGATCGATGGCAGTGCTGACCACGGCGGGCGGCAGCAGGTGCAGCGAGTTGATGCCCGCCACCGCCACGAACCCGAACGCAAACCAGGGCACCACGATCTTCGCCCGCGCCGCGTCGGGCTGCGTCCCACGGCCACGGGCAAGCAGCAGCGACAGCGCCACCAGGAACGGAGCCAGCATCATCACACGCACCATCTTGGCGATCACGGCGGTATCGGCGGCGCCCTCGCTGACCGCGCGCCCGGCCGCCACCACCTGGGCCACTTCATGCACTGTCGAACCGGTGAATACCCCGTATGCCTGCTCGCCCAGCGGCAGCCAGGCATGGACCAGATTGAGCTGGTACAGCGCCGGATACAGGAACATCGCCAGCGTGCCGAACACCACCACGGTCGACACCGCCACGGTGGCCTGTTCAGCGCGGCCGCGTACCACCGGCTCGGCGGCCATCACCGCCGCCGCCCCGCAGACCGCGCTGCCGGCGCCGATCAGCATCGCGGTACCGCAGTCGATCCCCAACCAGCGGGTGCCGGCCCACCACGCCAGCCCGAAGGTGCTGATCAGTACCAGTGCGTCAATCAGCACGCCGCCTGCGCCGACCTGGCCGATGTCCTGGAAGGTCAGGCGCGTGCCGTACAGGACGATGCCGGCGCGCAGCAGCCAGTGCTTGGCGAAGCCCACACCACCTGCCGACGATGCCGCAAGGTGCGGGTACACGGTGTTACCCAGTGCGATGCCCAGCACGATGGCCAGGGTCAGCGCGCTGATGCCGTGCGCCTGCAGCCATGGCACTGAGGACAGGCCGATGGCAGCTGCCGCCAGGCTGGCGGTCAGCAGCAGGCCCGGCAGCCGGCTGCGCCAGCGTTGGAATGCACTCGGGGCAGGGGCGTTTGCCATTGAGATGGTCACGGTTCGCTCTCGTCGAAACAGGGCTACAGCGTGCCCTTGACCGTTCAACTGGTAAAACGCATTGTTTGCATGAAATCAACCTATGAAAAAGGTTAATCCGCAATGCGCCTGACGCTGCGCCAATGGCAGGTTTTCGTGAGCGTGGCCGATGCCGGATCCACCGCTGCGGCGGGCGCCCAGCTCCAACTGTCGCAGTCGGCCACCAGCGCCGCCCTCAACGAACTCGAGGGGCAGCTTCCCGCACCGCTGTTTGACCGGATCGGGCGGCGGCTGGTGCTCAACGCCACCGGACGCGCGCTGCTCGACCCGGCCCGCGCGCTGCTGGTGGCGGCGAGGGAGCTGGAACGGCAGGCCGGAGCCGGGCAGGCACGCGCGTCCGGCACGCCTCCGCTGCAGCTGCGGATCGGCGCGAGCAGCACCATCGGCAACTATCTGCTCCCCGCGCGGGTGGCCCGCCTGCTGGCGGCCAACCCGCAGTCCCAGGTGGACCTGCGGGTTGGCAACAGTGCCGATGTCGTGGCCGCCGTGCAGCGGCTGGACGTGGACCTCGGCCTGATCGAGGGGCCGTGCCATGAAAGCGGCCTCGATGTACTGCCCTGGCAGCGCGATGCGCTGGTGATCGTGTCCGCCGCAGCCTCGCCGTGGCCCGATGCGATGGATCTGGCGGCCCTGGCCGCTGCGCGCTGGCTGCTGCGCGAAGCCGGTTCGGGCACCCGCGAGGCGGTCGAACAGGCCCTGCTGCCGCACCTGCACCGCTTTGGTCGCGCCATGCAGCTGGGCAGCACCGAGGCGATCAAGCAGGCGGCGGCGGCGGGGCTGGGCCTGGCCTGCCTGTCGCAGCATGCGGTGGCCGATCTGGTTGCGCTGGGCAGCCTGCGGATCCTGCAGACCCCGCTGCCGCCCCTGTCGCGCCAGCTCTGGGTGGTGCGGCACCCGGGCAAGCGGGTGCCGGCGGAACTGGCCGCGCTGCTGGGGTTGCCCGCGTCGGCTTTCGCGTCCGCCTGAGCGACGCCGCACGCCGCCAGCCCGTACAATGGCCGGATGCCTCTGATTACTCTGCAAAACGTCGACTTCAGCGTCGGCGGCCCGCTGTTGCTGGAAAAAGCCGAACTGTCGATCGAGCCGGGCGAACGCATCGCCCTGATCGGCCGCAACGGCGCCGGCAAATCCACTCTGCTCAAGCTGCTGTCCGGCGACCACAAGCCCGACGACGGAGAAGTGCGCGTGCAGCAGGGGGTGCGCATCACCCGGCTGGAGCAGGAAGTGCCGCACGGCGCGGCCGGCAGCGTGTTCGACGTGGTCGCCGATGGCCTGGGCGAGCTGGGCCAGTGGCTGGCCGAATTCCACCATCTGAGCGTGGCTGACGAGTTCGACGGCGATGCGCTGTCGGCGGTGCAGGCCAAGATCGATGCCGCCAACGGCTGGGGCCTGGACCAGCGGGTAAGCGAAACGCTGACCAAGCTCGACCTGGATGGCGATGCCGAATTCGCGCGCCTGTCCGGCGGCATGAAGCGCCGCGTACTGCTCGGCCGCGCGCTGGTGTCCGCGCCGGACCTTCTGCTGCTCGACGAACCGACCAACCACCTGGACATTGAAGCCATCGACTGGCTGGAAATGTTCCTCAAGAACTGGAACGGCAGCGTGGTGTTTGTCACCCATGACCGCCGCTTCCTGCGTGCGCTGGCCACCCGCATCGTCGAGATCGACCGCGGGCAGGTCACCAGCTGGCCGGGCGACTGGGCCAACTACGAGCGCCGCCGCGAAGAGCGCTTGAACGCGCAGGCGCAGGAAAACGCCCGCTTTGACAAGATGCTGGCGCAGGAGGAAGTCTGGATCCGCCAGGGCATCAAGGCCCGCCGAACCCGCGACGAAGGCCGCGTGCGCCGCCTTAAGGCGATGCGCAGCGAACGGTCGCAGCGCCGCGAACTTGGCGGCAACGTGCGCATGGAAGCCTCCCAGGCGGAGAATTCCGGCAAGAAGGTCATCGACGTCAAGGATATTTCGTTCGCGTTCGGCGAGCGGGTGATGGTCAAGGACTTCAGTACCACCGTCCTGCGCGGCGACCGGATCGGTCTGATCGGTCCCAATGGCAGCGGCAAGACCACACTGCTGAAGCTGCTGCTGGGCGACCTGGCGCCGGACAGCGGCGAAGTGCGCGCCGGTACCAACCTGCAGATTGCGTACTTCGACCAGTACCGATCGGTGCTGCGCGAGGACTGGACCGCGATCGAGAACGTGGCCGAAGGCCGCGATTTCCTCGAGGTCAACGGCAAGCGCAAGCACGTGCATGCGTACCTGCAGGACTTCCTGTTCACGCCCGAGCGTGCGCGCGCGCCGATCACCCGGCTGTCCGGCGGCGAGCGCAACCGGCTGCTGCTGGCCAAGCTGTTCGCGCAGCCGTCCAACCTGCTGGTGATGGACGAACCGACCAACGATCTCGACGTGGAAACGCTGGAGCTGCTTGAAGAGCTGCTCGGCGATTACACCGGCACGCTGCTGCTGGTCAGCCATGACCGCGACTTCCTCGACAATGTGGTGACCTCCACGATGGTGATGGAAGGCGACGGCGTGGTCGGCGAGTACGTGGGCGGCTACACCGACTGGCAGCGTCATGCAGCGCGCGTGGAAGCGGCCGCTGCCGCCGGGCCGGCCGCGGTTGCCGCGCCGCGGGCCGCCACGACACCGGCGCCTGCGGCCAGCGCCGCACCGGCAGCGCCCAAGCGCAAGCTCAGCTACAAGGATGCGCGCGAACTGGAACAGCTGCCGCTGAAGATCGAATCACTGGAGAAGGACGTCGAAGGCCTGACCGCCGCGATGAACGACCCGGCGTTCTACCAGCGCAGCGCCGCCGACATGGCCGCCCACACCCAGAAGCTGGCTGCCGTGCAGGCCGAACTGGATGCGGCATACGCGCGGTGGGAAGAACTGGACGCCTGAGGAATGCGGGGCCGCACCGCTGCGCGGTGCCGGCCCCGATCACCCTCACTTGACCCCGTGCAGGTCCCTGAGCTGGCTCGGCCGCGAACCGAAATACGCAGCCAGGTCGGCAATATCCTGATCACTCAGGTCGGTCGCCTGTCCGGTCATCAGCGGATGCTGGCGGTCCCCGGCCCTGTACGCCTGCAGGGCGTGGGCCAGGTAGTCGCCATATTGCCCACCCAGCTTCGGGTAGGTCGGGTCGATCGGCTGGTTGCCGTCGGCGCCGTGGCAGTCGATGCAGCTCTGCCCGGTCGCCTTGCCCTTGACCTTGGCCCGCGCTTCACCGGCGGCGATGCGGCCGGCGGGCAGGCCGGCGGAGGACCCTGACCCGTGCTCGCCACTGGCGTGGCCCGGGTCGGCGGCGGAATCTGCGCTGTTTTCCACCTGCGACTGCGAACAGGCAGCCAGCAGCAGGGCAACGGACAGGGCGATGGCGTGACGCTTGAAGGGCGTGGCTTTCGTCATGAGCGCGCTTATTTGACGGTGGACAGGTAAACAGCGAGATCGGCGATCTCCTGTTCAGAGAAACTCATGGACTGCGCCTGCATCGTGGGATGCCGGCGCTTGCCCTCGCGGTACTCGCTCAGCGCCTGGCTGAGGTACTGCTGGGTCTGCCCACCGATCTTGGGCACCCGGTAGCTGGGATACGCGTTCTTGTAGCCGGTGATGCCGTGGCACCCCTGGCAGGTGTAGGCCAGCACGCGGCCATTGTCGAAGCTGCCGGTCAGGGCAGGCGGGGCGGCGGGCGCGGCTGCCGGGGCAGCGGCGGGTGGCGCGGGTACGGCAGGAGCAGGTGTGGCCTGGACGGCAACCCCGAAGGGCAGGAGGACGGCCAGAGCAAGACAAGCGGCGAGCGGCTGCGGGCGCATGATGTCGTTTCCGGTATACGGGTTCTGGTCGTTCCGGCGTGGGGTACGGAACTGTCCCGAGTATAGCCTGCGTTTTCATCTAGCTGAAACCGGGCAATGCCGACGAGTGGACGCAGGTCACCATGACCTTTGGGATATGGTGTTGTCGTGACGTGGTGCATTACTTTGCTACCACACCTGCCCACGCATCCTTCAGGGACACGACGATGTTGCGAATCTCTTTTCTGCCCGGCCGCACCGGAACCTGCGCCGCGGCGCTGCTGATCACTACGACCCTGCTGCTGGGCGGTTGCGGTGCGGGTGGCCCCGCCGGCGATGCCGCAGCATCCGAAAAGGACCCCAAGGCTGAAAAAGCCCCCGATGCCGTTCCGGTGGAGGCCGTGGCCGCCAGTCGTCGTGCGGTTGCCGCCAGCTACACCGGCACTGCCGCGCTGGAAGCGCGCGCCGAATCGCAGGTGGTGGCAAAAACTTCGGGCGTTGCCCTGGCCGTGATGGTCGAGGAAGGCCAGCAGGTCCGCGCCGGACAGCCATTGGTGCGACTGGACCCGGACCGTGCGCGCCTGGCCGTGGCGCAGAGCGAAGCGCAGATGCGCAAGCTGGAGAACAGCTTCCAGCGCGCCCAGAAACTGGTGGGCCAGCAGATGGTCAGCGCCGCCGACGTCGACCAGTTGCGCTTCGACCTGGAAAACGCCCGCGCACAGTACCGCCTGGCGACGCTTGAGCTGTCCTACACCACGGTGGTGGCGCCGATCTCCGGCGTGATCGCATCGCGCTCGATCAAGACCGGCAACTTCGTGCAGATCAACACGCCGATCTTCCGCATCGTCGACAACTCGCGGCTCGAAGCCACGCTCAACGTGCCCGAGCGCGAGCTGGCCACGCTGCGTGCCGGGCAGCCGGTGACCCTGGTGGCCGATGCGCTGCCGGGTAAATCCTTCCCCGGCACCGTGGACCGTATTTCCCCGGTGGTCGACGCCGGCAGCGGCACCTTCCGCGTGGTCAGCGGCTTCGGCGAAGACGCCGCCGGCCTGCAGCCGGGCATGTTCGGGCGCATCCGCATCGACTATGACCAGCGCGCCGACGCGCTGGTGGTGCCGCGCCTGGCGCTGCTCGACGACGGTGACCCGGCGGTGTTCCGCGTGCGCGAGGGCAAGGTCGCCCGCGTGCCGGTCAAGCTGGGCTACGCCGAAGGCCCATGGGTGGAGATCCGCGATGGCCTGGCCGAGGGTGACAAAGTGGTGACGGCCGGCAAGGTGGCCCTGCGCGACGGCACCGCCGTGCAGGTGATCGGCGACAAGCCGGCCACCGCGGTGGCCAGCAAGGCCGCCCCGGCCAAGGCGGAGACCCGTCAATGAGTTCGGC
Source organism: Stenotrophomonas sp. NPDC047960 (assembly GCF_043204395.1). Classification (NCBI taxonomy): domain Bacteria; kingdom Pseudomonadati; phylum Pseudomonadota; class Gammaproteobacteria; order Lysobacterales; family Lysobacteraceae; genus Stenotrophomonas; species Stenotrophomonas sp. NPDC047960. The sequence continues at coordinate 880,257 of NZ_JBIDBX010000001.1, forward strand.
CGGCCACGATCACGGCAACGAACCGCACCCGGGTGAAGGTCCGGCTGCGCCCGGCGGCGGCCTGGTGGAATTCGCCACCCGTCGCCGCGTCACCATTTTCATGTTCATGATTACCCTGGTGCTGTTTGGTCTGATCGCGCTGGGGAACCTCAAGGTCAACCTGCTGCCGGACCTGAGCTATCCCACGTTGACCGTGCGCACCGAGTACACCGGCGCGGCACCGACTGAAATCGAAACGCTGATCACCGAACCGGTCGAAGAGGCGGTGGGCGTGGTCAAGAACCTGCGCAAGCTGAAGTCGATCTCGCGCACCGGGCAGAGCGATGTGGTGCTGGAGTTCGCCTGGGGCACCAACATGGACCAGGCCAGCCTGGAGGTGCGCGACAAGATGGAAGCGCTGAACCTGCCATTGGAGGCCAAGGCCCCGGTGCTGCTGCGCTTCAATCCGTCCACCGCGCCGATCATGCGGCTGGTGATCGCGGCCAAGGACGACCCGGCCAGCGATGCCGACGCCGTGCGCCAGCTCACCGCGCTGCGCCGCTATGCCGACGAGGACCTGAAGAAGAAGCTCGAACCGGTGGCCGGGGTGGCGGCGGTGAAGGTGGGCGGTGGCCTGGAGGACGAAATCCAGGTCGACATCGACCAGCAGAAGCTGGCCCAGCTCAACCTGCCGATCGACACCGTCATCAAGCGGCTGAAGGAAGAGAACATCAACATTTCCGGCGGCCGTCTGGAAGAAGGCTCGCAGCGCTTCCTGGTGCGTACCGTCAACCAGTTCGCGGACCTGGAAGATATCCGCAACCTGCTGGTGACCACCCAGGGCAGCAACGGCAGCGCCGCCGACGCGGCCATGCAGCAGATGTTCGCCATTGCCGCCTCGACCGGTTCGGACGCGGCGGTCGCCGCCGCGTCGGCAGCGCAGAGCGCTTCCAGCAGCAGCTCCACCACAGTGGCCAACGGCGTGCCGGTGCGCCTCAAGGACGTGGCGACGGTGCGTCAGGGCTTCAAGGAACGCGAAGCGATCATCCGCCTGGGCGGCCGCGAAGCGGTTGAACTGGCCATCTACAAGGAAGGCGATGCCAACACGGTGGCCACCGCCGAAGCACTGCGCGCGAAGCTGGAGCAGATCAAGGCGCAGATTCCCGGTGATGCCGAACTGACCACCATCGAAGACCAGTCGCGCTTCATCGAGCACGCCATCAGCGACGTCAAGAAGGACGCGGTGATCGGCGGCCTGCTGGCCATCCTGATCATCTTCCTGTTCCTGCGCGATGGCTGGAGCACGTTCGTGATCAGCCTGTCGCTGCCGGTCTCGATCATCACCACGTTCTTCTTCATGGGCCAGCTTGGGCTGAGCTTGAACGTGATGTCGCTGGGCGGGCTGGCGCTGGCCACCGGCCTGGTGGTGGACGATTCCATCGTGGTGCTGGAAAGCATCGCCAAGGCGCGCGAGCGCGGCCTGGGCATCCTGCAGGCGGCCATCACCGGCACCCGCGAAGTGAGCATGGCCGTGGTCGCCTCGACCTTGACCACGATCGCGGTGTTCCTGCCGCTGGTGTTCGTCGACGGCATCGCCGGCCAGTTGTTCCGCGACCAGGCGCTGACCGTGGCGATCGCCATCGCGATCTCGCTGCTGGTGGCGATGACCCTGATCCCGATGCTGAGCTCGCTCAAGGGCCGCCCGCCGCTGGCGTTCCCGGAAGAGCCGGCGCATGCCGCGTGGCAGCCGCAGCGCCGCTGGCTCAAGCCGGTGGCCGGCAGTCGCCGTGGTTTCGGCACGCTGGTGCGCTGGAGCGTGTTCGGCATCGCGTGGGCCATCGTGCGCGTGTGGCGCCTGCTGGTGGCGGTGATCGGCCCCGTGATGCGCAAGGCCAGCGACCTGGCCATGAAGCCGTACGCCGGTGCCGAGCGCGGTTACCTGCGCCTGCTGCCGAACGCGCTGGCCCACCCGGGCAAGGTGCTGGGCATGGCGGCCCTGGCGTTCGTGGCCACGCTGGCGCTGGTGCCGATGCTGGGCGCGGACCTGATTCCGCAGCTGGCCCAGGACCGTTTTGAAATGACCGCCAAGCTGCCGGCCGGCACGCCGCTGAAGCAGACCGACGCGCTGGTGCGCGAGCTGCAGCTGGCCCACGCCAAGGACGACAGCATCACCTCGCTGTATGGCGTGAGCGGCAGCGGGACGCGGCTGGATGCCAGCCCGACCGAGAGCGGCGAGAACATCGGCAAGCTCACCGTGGTGATGGCCGATGGGGGCAGTGCCCGCACCGAGGCCGCCATCACCGAGCGCCTGCGCGCTTCCATGCAGGGGCACCCGGGCGTGCAGGTCGACTTCGCGCGGCCGGCATTGTTCAGCTTCTCCACGCCGCTGGAAGTGGAGCTGCGCGGGCAGGACATGACCACTCTGGAACGTGCCGGGCAGGCGCTGGCCGCGCGGTTGCGCAGCAACCCGCACTACGCCGACGTGAAGTCGACCGTGGAAGAGGGCTTCCCGGAAATCCAGATCCGCTTCGACCAGGAACGCGCCGGTGCGCTGGGCCTGACCACGCGGCAGATCGCCGACGTGGTGGTCAAGAAGGTGCGCGGCGACGTGGCCACGCGCTACAGCTTCCGTGACCGCAAGATCGACGTGCTGGTGCGCGCCCAGGAAGGTGACCGCGCCAGCGTGGAGAGCATCCGCCGGTTGATCGTCAACCCGGGCAGCACGCGCCCGGTGACGCTGGACGCGGTGGCCGAGGTGGTCGCCACCAATGGCCCCAGCGAGATCCACCGCGCCGACCAGACCCGCGTGGCGGTGGTGTCGGCCAACCTGCGCGACATCGACCTGGGCGGCGCGGTGCGCGAAGTGCAGGACATGGTGGCCAACGACCCGCTGGGTGCCGGCGTCAGCATGCACATCGGCGGGCAGGGCGAGGAGCTTGCCGAATCGGCGCGCTCGCTGATCTTCGCCTTCGGCCTGGCGATCTTCCTGGTCTACCTGGTGATGGCCTCGCAGTTCGAATCGCTGCTGCACCCGTTCGTCATCCTGTTCACCATTCCACTGGCGCTGGTCGGTGCGATCCTGGCGCTGATGCTCACCGGCAAGCCGATCTCGGTGGTGGTGTTCATCGGCCTGATCCTGCTGGTGGGACTGGTAACCAAGAACGCGATCATCCTGATCGACAAGGTCAACCAGCTGCGCGAGGCCGGCGTGGCCAAGCATGAGGCGCTGGTCGAAGGGGCGCGTTCACGCCTGCGCCCGATCATCATGACCACGTTGTGCACCCTGTTCGGCTTCCTGCCGCTGGCGGTGGCGATGGGCGAGGGCGCCGAAGTGCGCGCACCAATGGCGATCACCGTGATCGGCGGCCTGCTGGTGTCCACGCTGCTCACCCTGCTGGTGATCCCGGTGGTGTACGACCTGCTTGACCGCCGTGGCGATGCCTATTACCGCGAGCGCGGCCGCCATCATCACCGCAGCGCGCCCGATTCCACCATCGCCGGCGGTGCGGCCCAGGAGCCGGCATGAGCATTGCCGAGTTCTCCATCCGCCGCCCCATCACCACCATCATGTGCTTCGTCTCACTGGTGGTGGTGGGCCTGATCGCCTCGTTCCGGTTGCCGCTGGAGGCGCTGCCGGACATCTCCGCACCGTTCCTGTTCGTGCAGGTGCCATACACGGGCTCGACCCCGGAAGAAGTGGAACGCACCATCATCCGGCCGACAGAAGAAGCGCTGGCCACGATGACCGGGATCAAGCGCATGCGCTCCCAGGCCACGGCTGAAGGGGCCAGCATCTTCATCGAGTTCACCGACTGGGACCGCGACATCGCCATCGCCGCCTCGGACGCGCGCGAGCGCATTGATGCGATCCGGAGCGACCTGCCCGATGACCTGCAGCGCTACAACGTGTTCAAGTGGTCCAGCAGCGATGAGCCGGTGCTGAAGGTGCGGCTGGCCAGCGCGTCGGACCTGACCGGTGCGTACGACATGCTCGACCGCGAGTTCAAGCGGCGGATCGAACGCATTCCCGGCGTGGCCCGGGTAGAAATCTCCGGCGCGCCGCCGAATGAAGTGGAAATCGCAATCGATGCCGATCGACTGACCGCGCACAACCTGAGCATCAACGAGCTCAGCGACCGCCTGCGCACGCTCAATTTCTCGATCTCGGCCGGACAGATCGACGACAACGGCCAGCGGGTACGGATCCAGCCGGTCGGCGAGATCACCGACCTGCAGGAACTGCGCGACCTGGTCATCGACACCAAGGGCCTGCGGCTTGGCGACATTGCCGACGTGCGGCTCAAGGCTGCGCGGATGAACTATGGCCGCCGCCTGGATGGCAACCCGGCGGTGGGCCTGGACATCTACAAGGAGCGCAGCGCCAACCTGGTGGAAGTCTCGCGTGGCGCGCTGGCGGAGGTGGAAGCCATCCGCCGGCAGCCGTCGATGCGCGATGTGAACATCAAGGTCATCGACAACCAGGGCAAGACGGTGACGTCCTCGCTGCTGGAGCTGGCCGAAGCCGGCGCGGTCGGCCTGCTGCTGTCGGTGACGGTGCTGTTCTTCTTCCTGCGCCATTGGCCGTCGACGCTGATGGTGACCCTGGCGATCCCGATCTGTTTCGTGATCACCCTCGGTTTCATGTACTTCGTCGGCGTCACCCTCAACATCCTGACCATGATGGGCCTGCTGCTGGCAGTCGGCATGCTGGTGGACAACGCGGTGGTGGTGGTGGAGAGCATCTACCAGGAACGCGAGCGCATGCCCGACCAGCCGGTGCAGGCCTCGATCATCGGCACCCGCAACGTGGCCATCGCGCTCAGCGCCGGCACGCTGTGCCATTGCATCGTGTTCGTACCCAACCTGTTCGGCGAAACCAACAACATCAGCATCTTCATGGCGCAGATCGCGATCACCATCTCGGTCTCGCTGATGGCCTCGTGGCTGGTGGCGGTGAGCCTGATCCCGATGCTGTCCGCACGCATGCAGACGCCCAAGCTGGTGCACTCGCAGACGGGCGTGATCGCCCGCCTGCAGCGCCGTTACGCCCAGCTGCTGCAATGGACGCTGGAACACCGTGGCTGGAGCGTGTTCGGCATCATCATGGTGGTGCTGGTCAGCCTGGTGCCGATGAAGCTGACCAAGATCGACATGTTCGGCGGCGAAGGCGGCACCGATGTGTTCATCGGCTACAACTGGAAGGGCGCCTTCACCCGCGCGCAGATGTCCGACGAGATCCTGCGGGTGGAGCAGTACCTGGACCAGAACCGCGAGAAGCTGCACATCACCCAGGTGTATTCCTGGTACAGCGAGCAGGAGGGCAGCAGCACCATCGTGACTCTGGATGCCAAGCACGCCGGCAACATGGCCGCCGTGCAGGAATCGCTGCGCAAGGGGCTGCCGCGTTCGGCGCGGGCCGACTACATCGTTGGCAACCAGGGCGGCGACGGCGGCGGTGGCGGTGGCAGCAAGGGCGTGGAAGTGCAGCTGGTGGGTGATTCGACCCAGATGCTGCAGGAGATCGGCGAAGACGTGGTGCCGTTGCTGGCCCAGCGCAAGGAACTGCGCGATGTGCGCATCGACAATGGCGAGAAGGGCAGTGAGCTGTCCATCCATGTGGACCGCGAACGGGCCGCCGCGTTCGGCTTCAATGCCGAGCAGGTTGCCAGCTTCGTCGGCCTCGCGCTGCGCGGTGCACCGCTGCGCGAGTTCCGTCGCGGTGACAGCGAAGTGCCGGTGTGGGTGCGCTTTGCCGGCGCCGAACAGAGCAGCCCGGAAGACCTGGCCAGCTTCACCGTCCGCACCGGCGACGGTCGCTCGGTTCCGCTGCTGAGCCTGGTCGAGGTCAGCATCAAGCCATCCGCCACCCGCGTGGGCCGTACCAACCGCCAGACCACGTTGACCATCAAGGCCAACCTGGCCGAGAAGGTGACCGCACCGGAAGGCCGCAAGGCGATGGAGGAGACGCTCAAGCCGATGAGCTTCCCGGCCGGCTACACCTTCACCTTCGACGGCGGCGACTTCGGTGACGACAACGAGGCCATGCAGCAGATGCTGTTCAACCTGATCATCGCGCTGGTGATGATCTACGTGGTGATGGCGGCGGTGTTCGAATCGCTGCTGTTCCCGGCCGCCATCATGAGCGGGGTGTTGTTCTCGATTTTCGGGGTGTTCTGGCTGTTCTGGCTCACCGGTACCTCGTTCGGCATCATGTCCTTCATCGGCATCCTGGTGCTGATGGGGGTAGTGGTGAACAACGGCATCGTGATGATCGAGCACATCAACAACCTGCGCCGGCGCGGCCTGGCCCGCACCCAGGCGCTGGTGGAGGGTTCGCGCGAGCGCCTGCGCCCGATCATGATGACGATGGGCACGGCGATCCTGGCGATGATCCCCATCTCGCTCACCGACACCCAGCTGTTGGGCGATGGGCCGCCGTATTACCCGATGGCGCGCGCCATTGCCGGCGGCCTGGCCTTCTCGACCGTGGTCAGCCTGCTGTTCCTGCCGACCATCTACGCGATGCTCGACGACATGAGCATCAGCGTGGCACGTATCGTGCGGCGGGCAAGGGGACTGCCACCCAAGGGCAGCGGCGCGGTGATCGAGCCGGCATGAACGGAAAGGGCCACGCAATGCGTGGCCCTTTCCGTATCGACCAACGGTCGATACCTAGCTGCCAGGGGTGTCGTCGGATTGATAACCGCCGATGGGTGCCGGCGGTAGGTAACGACCGTTGGTCGGTGCGCGGGGTCAGCCGCCGACCTTGTTCCACACCTGGAAGCCGGTCAGCCATAGTCCCAGCATGCTGCCCAGGTTGGTCAGCATGAAGGTCAGCACCACCCGGGTGACGCGGTTGCGGTACCAGCCGCGCAAGCTCTGCGCGTCATCGCGCAGCTTGAGGAAATCCTCGTACGCCGGCTTGCGCAGGCGCGCCTCGACCAGTGCAGCAAAGGCGCCGGTCGGGATGCTCAGGCGGAACGGCTTGAACGGTGCGACCACGATCGCGGTGAGGATGCTCAGCGGATGGCTGCCGGCCAGCAGGCAGCCCAACCCGGCCAAGCCGCCGGTGTACATCGCCCACACCGCGAGCAGCTCGGTGCCCACGCCCAGTCCACCGCGATAGAAGCCCACGGCAATACCGGCCAGTACCACCGCCAGGATGGTCAGCGTGATCCACGGGATGTTGCGCTTCTTCGGTACGTCTTCCAGCGACGCGCGCAGCGGGCCGGGCGCGTCGGTGTCCGATTCCAGATACTTCGCCAGCCCGGCCAGGTGGCCCGCGCCGACCACGGCCAGCACTTCGCGCTGCGCCGGGTCGTGCACTTCGCGCAGGCGGGTGGCCATGTAGCGGTCGCGCTCGCCGATGATGGTTTCGTACAGTGCCGGGCTTTCACTGGCGAACTCGCCGAAGCTGGCTTCCAGCATGTCACCCTGCTTGAGCTTCTCGATCTCGTCTTCGCCAACGTCGTCGGAGGCGAACAGCCCGGCACCCAGGCCCATGACCAGCTTGATCTTGCCGAAGAAGCCCAGTCGCTGCGACGCGCGCTTGAAGGTCAGGCCGACTTCGCGGTCGATCAGGTGCACCGGCAGGTTCTGCGCGTTGGCCAGTCCGACCGCGCGCTTGAGCTCGGCACCGGGCTCGATGCCCAACTGCTCGGCCAGCCGCCGCTGGTAGGCAGCCAGGGCGAGGTTGGCGGCGAACAGCGCCACGCGGCCCTTGCGGATCACTTCGACCAGGTCCAGCTTGGCCAATGCATCGGGATTGGTCAGCGCCTGCAGGCGCTGCGGATCCAGCTCCACCGCGACCGCATCGAAGCGGCCGCTGTTGATGGCCCGTTCCACCGCCTCCACGCTGGCCTGCGAGACGTGCGCGGTGCCCAGCAGGGTGTAGCGCACGCCGTCGCGCTCGACCACGCGCACGGGTTGGCCGGCGAACAGGGTGTCGCCGTTGTCGTCCATCAGGTTTTGAGTCATTTCATCATTCATTCGAAGGGGCGCTGTCGACACCGTCGCCGAGCGCGCGCTGCATCTGCACCGTATCCAGCCAGCGCCCATGCTTGCGGCCCAGGCCACGGAAAATGCCGACAAGGTGGAAGCCGAAGCGTTCGTGCAGCTTGATCGATGCGGTGTTGGTCGGTTCGCCGATCACCGCCACCATCTGCCGGTAGCCACGCGCGACGCAGGCGTCGATGAGGCCCTGCATCAGTGCGGTACCGACACCTTTGCCCTGGAATGCGGCATCGACGTAGACGGAGTTTTCAACCGTCCACTGGTAGGCGATGCGCCCACGGTAGGTGTTGGCGTAGGCATAGCCGGCCACCTGGCCATCAACCTCGGCGACGATGTACGGGAAACCGCGTGCGACGATGTCGTGCATGCGCCGCTGCATCTCGGCCGCATCCGGAACGTCATACTCATAGGTGTTGACGAAGTCGGTCACTTCGACCGCATAGATGGCGGTGATGGCCGCAATGTCGGCATCGGTGGCGTCGCGCAGCAGCACGGTCACGGGGCAGGGTTCCTGTGGGAAGGTCAATCGATGTAGCGCTTGAGCAGGTCGCCGTAGGCGTCGATACGGCGGTCACGCAGGAACGGCCAGATGCGGCGCACGTGTTCGCTGCGCTGCAGGTCGATATCGCAGACGAGCACGGTCGGTTCGCCGCCGGCTTCGGCGATGAACTCACCCTGCGGGCCCAGCACGTGGCTGTTGCCCCAGAACTGGATGCCCGAGGCGCCGATCGGCGACGGCTCATGGCCGACGCGGTTGCAGCTCAGCACCGGCACGCCGTTGGCCACGGCATGGCCGCGGTGGCTGAGCACCCAGGCATCGCGCTGGCGGCCCTGTTCGTCCTTCTGGTCGTCCGGATCCCAGCCAATGGCGGTGGGGTAGAGCAGCAGTTCGGCACCGGCCAGCGCCATCAGGCGCGCGGCTTCGGGATACCACTGATCCCAGCAGACCAGCACGCCGAGGCGGCCCACGGAGGTATCGATCGGCTTGAAGCCGATATCGCCGGGGGTGAAGTAGAACTTCTCGTAGAAGCCGGGATCGTCCGGGATGTGCATCTTGCGATACTTGCCCAGCAGGGTGCCGTCCTTCTCGAACACCACGGCGGTGTTGTGGTACAGGCCGGCGGCGCGGCGCTCGAACAGCGAGGCGACAATCACCACGCCGTGCTTCTTCGCCAGCGCGCCAAGGCGCTCGGTGCTCGGCCCGGGGATCGGTTCGGCCAGGTCGAACTCATCCACCGATTCGTGCTGGCAGAAGTACGCGCCGTTGTGCAGTTCCTGCAGCAGGACCAGCTTGGCACCCTGGGCAGCCGCTTCAGCCACGCGCGTTTCGATCACGGCCAGGTTGGCGGCCGCGTCACCGTGGTTGCGCTCCTGGATCAGGGCGACGGAAAGGGTGTGGCGTGAGCTCATCCGGGACGGGTCCTGCAGGGGGAAAAGCGCAGTTTATCGCGGATGGGTGTGTGCGGCGTGCTGGGCGATAAATGGGGTGCTTGCCTGGTCGCGAAGAGCAGCTGTTCATCTGTACGGGCTGGGCTGCCCGCCGGCCCAGCTCTGGCCATGCGAGGCCCACCGGCTGTTCGCCCAAAACCAAAAGCGCCGGGCAACAGCCCGGCGCCAAGCAGGCCATCCAATGCCGACGTGCTTTAAGCAGCCAACAACCCGGCAGGCAACTGCATGGTGATGCAATGCAGGCTGCCGTTCTGCCAGATCAGCGAGCGGCAGGGGACCTGCACGATCTCGTGGTCCGGGTAGGCCTGGGCCAGCACGTCGCGTGCGGCGTCGTCGGCCACGTCGCCGTAGGCCGGCATCAGGACTGCGCCGTTGAGGATCAGGTAATTGGCGTATGACGCGGCCAGGCGGCGGCCCTCGTCGATCACCGGGCGTGCCCACGGCAGCGGGAACAGGCGATACGGCTTGCCGTCGGCGGTGCGCAGCGCGGCCAGTTCGTTGCCCATCGCCTGCAGCTCGGCATGGTGCGAATCGCTGGCGTCATCGCAGGCCTGGTAGACGATGCTGTCCACCGAGGCAAAGCGCGCCAGCGTGTCGATGTGCGCGTCGGTGTCGTCGCCTTCCAGGTAGCCGTGGTCCAGCCACAGCACCCGGTCCTGCGCCAGCCAGTCTGCCATGTCCGCGCTGAGCGACGCCCGATCCCGGTCCGGATGGCGTTCGTGCAGGCACTTCCAGGTGGTGAGCAGGGTGCCGGCGCCATCGGTCTCGATGGCGCCGCCTTCCAGTGCGAACGGAATGCTCTTCAGCTCCGCGTTGGCCGCGAACAGGTTGGCGGCGTGCAGCACGCCCACCAGCTGGTCGTCCAGGCTGGCCTCGAACTTGCCGCCCCAGCCGGTGAAGCGGAAGTCCAGCAGGCGGAAGCCACCGTCGGCGCGGCGCAGCGTGATCGGGCCCGAATCGCGCAGCCAGGTGTCGTCGTACGGCGCGGTGACGAAACGCACGCGGTCGGTGTCGATCCGGTTGGAGCGCAGGCGCGCGTCGGCGTAGGCCTCCAGGTCGTCGTCGGCCACGATGATCACCACCGTCTGGAAGCGGGTGATGGCCGCGACCAGCGCGATGTAGGTGTCCTCGACGTCACCCAGGCGGTCGGCCCAGTCGGTGTCGGCGTGGGGCCAGGCGATCAGGATGGCGGACTGGGATTCCCATTCGGCCGGAAAGCGGAGCGTATCGTTCATGGTCTCGGTGCGGTGGCCCGCCGGGCGGCGGGCGTTCTGGTGGATCAGCGGATGGGCGGCTTCGGGCCGACTTCGTTGGCGTCCGCCTTGTTGGCCACCACATCGATCACCTTCTGCTTCTCGAAGTAGACGGTGAACATCGGGTAGACCCAGCGGTTGATGGTCGGCCACTGGCGCTTCTGGCCGCCGCGCGGCTCCAGCTTCTCGCTCGGTTCGCCGAACGTGCTGAGCACCTGGCTGGCGGTCTGGCCACGGACCGGCACTACCGGCGCGACCTGTTCCTTGGTGCGGTCGATCAGCAGGGTGTCGGCGTGGGCGCTGGCGCTGGCGCAGGTCAGCAGGGCAAGCAACGGCAGGGTGGTCAGGTAACGCTTCATCTCGATCTACTCCCCAGTCATCAAGAAAGGAGTCACGACCAGCGGTCGTGACCAACAACGGCGTCACGACCAGCGGTCGTGATCCAGCGGCGGATCCGGCAAGACAGCCATGAGCGGTGGTCGTGGCAGATCCTGTGATTACAACAAAATCGGCAATAAAAAACCGCCCGGAGGCGGCTTTTTATTCAGGCAGGTCGCGACCGGCGGCCGTGACGTACCCAGGCTCAGCGCTGGCGAGCCTTGAAACGCGGGTTGGACTTGCAGATCACGAAGATCTTGCCGCGACGACGGACGACCTTGCAGTCACGGTGACGGGACTTGGCCGACTTCAGGGAAGACAGGACTTTCATTGCATACCTCGGCGTAAACGTGGATTCGGTTGGAGCGCGGCCGCGATATGCAGACGACAATCGGCAGGTGACGCTCGTTCAAGCCCGCCATTCTACCGGGCTTTTTTCCATCCTTTCAAGTGGTTGCACGAAAAAGGTCCTGGACGGGGCGGAGCAGGGGCTAGAATGGGGGGTCAAATCCACAGGGAAACCCATGAACCCGCCTTCTCCCGTGCTCACCATCGACGGCCCGTCCGGGGCCGGCAAGGGGACCGTCAGCCGCATTGTCGCACGCCGGCTGGGCTGGCATTACCTGGATTCGGGCGCGCTGTACCGCGCGGTGGGCGTGGCCGCCAGCTGGGCCGATATCGACACCTCGGACGCCTCCGCGCTGGTCCGCTGCACCTTCGATACGCACGTGCGCTTTGTCGAGGCGGCCGATGGCGGGCTCCGTGTCATCGTCAATGAGACGGATGCCACCGACGAGCTGCGCCTGGAGACGACCGGCGCCCTGGCCTCGGCCATTGCCGCCATTCCCGAGGTCCGCGCGGCCCTGAAGGAGCGTCAACGCGCATTCAGGGTTCCGCCGGGCCTGGTCGCCGACGGCCGCGACATGGGCACCGTGATCTTCCCCGATGCCCCATTCAAGGTCTTCCTGACGGCCAGTGCCGAGGAGCGCGCCGGGCGTCGGCATAACCAGTTGAAAGACAAGGGGGTTTCTGTTAACTTTGATGACCTCCTGCGCGAGATCATGGCCCGCGACGCCCGTGATGCACAGCGCACAGTGGCGCCCCTGAAGCCGGCAGACGATGCCGTCGTCATCGACACCAGTGGTATCGGCATCGACGAAGTCGTTGCAAAGGTACTGGATCTGCTTCCGGTTTCGGGTGCCTGATCCGTTGCAAGGAGGCCGTCAATCCATCGGCGGTAGTCGCACCAGCGCAATGCAGTAAAAGCTCCGTCCCGCAATGATGCGTGGCGGTTTTCCTACTTCACACACGACCTGCGTTTCCGGGGTCGACCAACAGGCGGGCAGTAAACGGAACCCTCGCGGGGACCAATGCCCATGTGTCCAACAGAGTAAATCTAATGACCGAATCATTTGCCGAACTGTTTGAAGCCAGCCAGGCCAATCTGGCCAAGCTGAAGCCGGGCGCCATCGTCAGCGGTGTTGTCGTTGAAGTCCGCGGCGACGTCGTGGTGATCAACGCCGGCCTGAAGTCCGAAGGCATCGTGCCGATCGAACAGTTCCGTAACGACGCCGGCGAAATCGACGTCGCCGAAGGCGATGTCGTCAAGGTCGCCCTCGACTCGATCGAGAACGGCTTCGGTGAAACCGTCCTGTCGCGCGAGAAAGCCAAGCGCGCCATGGTGTGGGACGAGCTGGAAGAAGCCCTGGAAAAGAACGAAACCATCACCGGCCGCATCAGCGGCAAGGTCAAGGGTGGTTTCACCGTGGACATCAAGGATGTCCGCGCGTTCCTGCCCGGTTCGCTGGTGGATGTGCGCCCGGTGCGCGACCCGGCCTACCTGGAAGGCAAGGAGCTGGAATTCAAGCTCATCAAGCTGGACCGCAAGCGTAACAACGTCGTGGTCTCGCGCCGCGCTGTCGTCGAAAGCGAGCACTCGGAAGAGCGCGAGCAGCTGATGGACAAGCTGCAGGAAGGCGCGATCCTGAAGGGTGTCGTCAAGAACCTGACCGATTACGGCGCATTCGTGGACCTGGGCGGCATTGACGGCCTGCTGCACATCACCGACATGGCCTGGAAGCGCGTGCGCCATCCGTCCGAAGTCGTGAACGTCGGCGACGAGCTGGACGTGCGCGTGCTGAAGTTCGACCGCGAGCGCAACCGCGTTTCGCTCGGCCTGAAGCAGCTGGGCGAGGATCCGTGGGACAACATCGCCCGTCGTTACCCGGCCAACAGCCGCGTGTTCGGCAAGGTCTCCAACGTCACCGATTACGGCGCGTTCGTCGAGATCGAGCCGGGCGTCGAAGGCCTGGTGCACGTGTCCGAGATGGATTGGACCAACAAGAACGTCAACCCGTCGAAGGTTGTGCAGGTCGGTGACGAAGTTGAAGTCATGGTCCTGGACGTCGACGAGGAGCGTCGCCGCATCTCGCTGGGCATGAAGCAGGTTGCCGCCAATCCGTGGGAAACCTTCGCCGCCATCCACAAGAAGGGCGACAAGGTGTCGGGCCAGATCAAGTCGATCACCGACTTCGGCATCTTCATCGGCCTGGACGGCGGTATCGACGGCCTGGTGCACCTGTCCGACATCAGCTGGAACACCACCGGCGAAGACGTGGTCCGCAACTTCAAGAAGGGCGACAACCTGGACGCCGTCGTCCTGGCCGTCGATCCGGAGCGCGAGCGCATCAGCCTGGGCGTCAAGCAGCTGGAGCAGGACCCGTTCGGCCAGTACATGGCTGCCAACCCGAAGGGTTCGAAGGTCGAAGGCGTGGTCAAGGAAGTGGACGCCAAGGGCGCTACCATCGAACTGGCTGACGGCATCGAAGGTTACGTCTCGGCTCGTGACGTTGCCAACGAGCGCGTCGACGACGCGACCCAGTTCCTGAAGGTCGGCGACAAGGTGGAAGCGAAGTTCGTGGGCATGGATCGCAAGGGTCGTACCCTGCAGCTGTCGATCAAGGCCAAGGACGATGCGGAAATGCGCGAAGTGCTGGAGGAATACCAGTCCGCTTCGGGTGGCACCACCCAGCTCGGCGCGCTGCTGCGCGCCCAGCTGAACGGCAACAAGTCCGAGTAATCGGCCTTACCCGTAGCAGGTAGTTTCCTGGACGGCCCGGACACATGTCCGGGCCGTTTCAGGGTTTGAGACCCTCGACGCGAGTCCGCAATGACCAAATCCGAGTTGATCGAAATCCTGGCGCGCCGACAGGCGCATCTGAAGTCGGACGATGTCGATCTGGCGGTGAAGTCGTTGCTGGAAATGATGGGCGGGGCGCTGGCCGGCGGGGATCGCATCGAGATTCGCGGGTTCGGCAGTTTTTCGTTGCACTACCGGCCGCCACGGCTGGGGCGCAACCCCAAGACCGGGGAATCGGTCGCGTTGCCGGGCAAGCATGTCCCGCACTTCAAACCGGGCAAGGAACTCCGTGAGCGCGTGAGCGCCGTGGTACCGCTGGAAAGCGATCCGGCCTGAGGTACTCTTAACCCCCAAGGGAACAGGAGTTACCGCATGAAAGTCGCACGTCTGTTGATCCTGCTCGCCGTTCTGGTGGCCGGGCTTGTCATCGGTGCCCTCAATTCGCAGGACATGACCCTCAACCTGGGGTTCACTGCCATCCATTCCAGTACCGGCCTGGCCATTACCGTGGCCCTGTTGACCGGTGCGATCATCGGCGCCGGCCTGGTTCTGGTAGGCCTGGTGATTCCACTGTATTCCCGACTGCGCAAGGCGCAGAAAGCGGCTCCGGCCGCCGCGCCCGTGGCATCTTCTTCTTCACCTTTCGACGGACGTTGAGCGCCGATGGAATTTGTATCCGAGTGGTTCTGGTTCTTCCTGTTCCTGCCGTTGGCAGCGGTGTCCGGCTGGGTGATCGGCCGTCGCGGTGGCCAGCGCCATGGCGACAACCAGGTCAGCCACCTGTCCAGCACCTACTTCCGTGGCCTGAACTACCTGCTCAACGAGCAGCCGGACAAAGCCATCGAACTGTTCCTGCACATCGCTGAGCTGGACAAGGAAACCTTCGAGACCCAGGTCGCGTTGGGCCATCTGTTCCGGCGCCGCGGCGAGGTTGACCGCGCCATCCGCCTGCATCAGGGGCTGGTCAACCGCACCGACCTGAGCGACGCGCAGCGCGTGCAGGCCCTGCTGGCGCTGGGCGAGGACTACATGAAGTCCGGCCTGCTGGACCGTGCTGAAACCGTGTTCACCGAGCTGGCCCAGATCGACCAGCGCGCCCCGCAGGCGCTCAAGCACCTGATCGGCATCTACCAGGCCGAACGTGACTGGGAAAAGGCGATCGACAATGCCACCCGTTACGAGGAGGTCACCGGCGAGCCGATGGGCAAGCTGGTGGGGCAGTTCGAATGCGAACTGGCCGAGCGCTTCCGTGGGGCCGGCAGGATCGATGAAGCCCGTGCGGCCATCGCCCGCGCGTACCAGGCCGATGCGATGTCGGTGCGTGCCGGCATCATCGAAGGACGCCTGGAAACCGATGCCGGCAATGCCGAAGCGGCCGTGCGCGCGTTCGAGCGTGCCGCCCGCAACGATCCCGAATACCTGCCCGAGGTGCTGCAGCAGTTGATGCAGAACTACCGCAAGGTGGGCGACCTGGGCGGCGCGCGCGCGTTCCTGTCTGAAATGACCGAGCACTATCGCGGCATCGCCCCGGTGCTGGCCCTGACCCAGCTGATGGAAGAGCAGGAGGGCGTGGCCCCGGCGCGCGCCTACCTGGGTCGGCAGCTGAAGGACCGCCCATCGGTACGCGGAGAGTCGGCATTGATCGACCTGACCCTGGCTGAAGGCGCCGATTCCACCGCCACCCTGCACGACCTCAAGCACATCACCGACCAGCTGCTGGTCCGCAACCCGGCCTATCGCTGCACGCGATGCGGTTTCGGTGCCCGGACCCACCACTGGCAGTGCCCCAGCTGCAAGGAGTGGGGAACGGTCAAGCCGCTGCTGAATTACGCGGTGCTCTGAGCCATGCCGACGGCGTGGTGGATCGGGCTGCCGGCAGTGCTGGCAGTGGCGGCGCTGCTCACCTGGTGCGCGCGCCGGTATGCGCTGCGCAGGAAGCTGTTCGACCAGCCGGGTGAACGCCGCAGCCACATCGTGGCGACCCCGCGCGGGGGCGGCATCGCGATCGTGTTGACCCTGCTGCTGGCTGCGGCCGTGGCTGCGGTGGCCTGGCCGACCGCCCGGACACCGCTGCTGGTGTCGGGGCTGGGACTGGTATTGGTGGCGGGTATCGGCTGGTGGGACGACCACCGCCCACTGCCGGCGGTTCGCCGGTTGCTGGTCCACCTGCTGGCCGCCGCCCTGCTCGCGGCTCTGGTGTGGAATGCGACGGGCAACCCCTGGCAGGCGCTGCTTGCGCTGCTGTTCACGACATCGCTGATCAACATCTGGAACTTCATGGATGGAATCAACGGGATCGCGACCAGCCAGGCCATTCTGGCCGGTGCCGCATTCGCGCTTGTCCTGCCGGGTTCGCTGGCCTTGGCCGGAATTGTCCTGGCGCTGGCCTGCCTCGGCTTCCTGCCGTTCAATTTTCCACGTGCAAGAATCTTCATGGGCGACGTGGGCAGCGGCGCGCTAGGCTATGCCGTTGCAGCCCTGGTGTGCCTGGCCAGCGTGGTCACCGATGTGTCGTGGCTGCTGCTGCTGGTGCCCCTGACGGCGTTCCTCGTGGACGCTGGCTTCACACTGCTTTCGCGCATGCTGTCGGGGCAAAGATGGATGGAGCCCCACACCCAGCATCTGTACCAGCGTGCGGTCAAGAGTGGTGCAACGCACACTTCGGTTACCGGGATGTACTTTGTTTTTGGTTTGTTCAGTATTACAGTGTTTAATGCTTGCACATATTTGCAGCCGAGGTGGGAGGCTGCCGTGGCCGTAGCGTGGATGTTCCTCGCGACCGGTCTTTGGCTGCTCCTGCGCAATGGAATGCGCCACTAGAAGGATTGTTTGGTTTATGACGCCTTGGCAGGACCGTTTCACGAGTCTGCTCCCCCGTGCCGCCATCGTGGTCCACGACCTTTTCATGGTGTGGGCGTGCTGGCAGCTGCTGCACGCCGGCCGCTATTCAATGCTGGCCGATGCCCCGTCGCTGCCTCTGTGGAACATCGATACCTCCCTGGTGCTGGTGATCCAGGCCATCGTCTTCTGGCGCGTCGGCCTGTATCGCGGCCTGTGGCGGTTCGCCAGCGTGGCCGACCTGCTGCACATCTTCAAATCCAGCTTCATCGGGTTGCTGGCCATCGTGGTGGTGCTGGCCTACAAGCGCTTCAATGGCGTGCCGATGTCGGTGCTGGTGATCTACCCCTTCGCGCTGTCGGCCCTGCTGGGCGCGCCGCGCCTGTTGTACCGGGCATGGAAGGACTACCAGGCGCTGCAGTCCGATGCGACCGCGCGCCGGGTACTCATCCTGGGCGCCGGCCAGGCTGCCGAAGCGTTGGTCCGCGACCTGCGCCGTTCGGGAGATTTCGAGCCGGTGGGCCTGCTTGACGATGCGCCCCACCTGCAAGGGGCGAAGCTGCAGGGCCTGCCCATCCTGGGCACATTGGACGATGCCGCCTCGGTGGTGCGCGAAACCGCCGCCAAGCTGCTGGTGATTGCCATTCCGTCGCTGGACGCCGCCGGCATGCAGCGGGTGGTGGCCATCTGCGAAAGTACCGGGGTGCCGTTCCGCATGGTGCCCAAGCTCAACGATGTGCTGCTTGGCCACTCTCTGCCCGGTGAGCTGAAGGAAGTGGCGATCGAGGACCTGCTGGGCCGCAAGCCGATCCTGCCGGACTGGTCGCTGATCCGCGGCTGGTTGGGTGGGCGTACCGTGCTGGTGACCGGCGCTGGCGGCTCGATCGGCTCGGAACTGTGCCGCCAGTGCGCGCGCCACGGGGCAGGGCGGGTCGTGCTGCTGGAGATGAGCGAGCTGCTGCTTCTGACCATCGAGGCCGAACTCAAGCGCAGCTTCCCCGACCTGGTAGTGGAAGCGGTGCTGGGTGACTGTGGCGACCCGGCTGTGATCCGCCATGCACTGTCCCTGTCGCAGGTGGACGCGGTGTTCCATGCGGCGGCCTACAAGCAGGTGCCCGTCCTGGAACGGCAGCTGCGCGAAGCGGTGCGCAACAACATCCTGTCCACCGAAACGGTGGCGCGGGCCTGCGTCGAAGCGCGGATCGAACATTTCGTGTTCATCTCCACCGACAAGGCGGTCGATCCGGTCAATGCGCTGGGTGCCAGCAAGCGCTACGCCGAAATGATCTGCCAGAGCCTGGATCAGAAGACCAGCCACACCCGCTTTGTCACCGTGCGCTTCGGCAACGTGCTGGCTTCGGCCGGCAGCGTGGTTCCGGTGTTCCGCGAGCAGATCCTCAAGGGTGGGCCGGTGACGGTCACCGACCCGGAAGTGACCCGCTATTTCATGACGATCCCCGAAGCCTGCCAGCTCATCCTGCAGGCGGCGGCCTCGGCCTCGCACGGGGCGATCTACACGCTCGACATGGGCGAGCCGGTGCCGATCCGGGTGCTCGCCGAGCAGATGATCCGCCTGGCCGGCAAGCAGCCGTACAAGGACATTGCCATCATCTACACCGGCCTGCGCCCCGGCGAAAAGCTGCACGAGACCCTGTTCTATTCGGACGAGGACTACCGCCCGACCGCGCATCCGAAGATCCTTGAGGCGGGTGTGCGCACGTTCTCCCGCGATCAGGTACTGGGCAACCTGCCGCGCCTTCGTGAGGCGATCGCCAACTACGATACCGATGCCATCAACAGCATCCTGTTTGCGACCATGCCGGAATTTGCGCCGTTGCAACAGGATTCTCACGTCGAGTCGGCTAAGGTGCTTCCCTTTCCGGCACGAGAGGCCAACAGGCTGTGACGAACAAACGTATTCGCAAGGCGGTGTTCCCGGTAGCGGGGCTGGGTACCCGGTTCCTTCCCGCAACCAAGACGGTTCCCAAGGAAATGCTGCCGATCATCGACCGGCCGTTGATCCAATACGCCGTCGATGAGGCGATCGAAGCAGGGTGCGATACCCTGATCTTCGTTACCAACCGCTACAAGCATGCGGTCGCCGACTACTTCGACAAGGCTTACGAGCTGGAGCAGAAGCTCGAACGTGCCGGCAAGACCGAGCTGCTGGAGCTGGTGCGCAACGTGCTGCCGGAAGGCGTGCGCGCGGTGTTCGTTACCCAGACCGAAGCGCTGGGCCTGGGCCATGCGGTACTGTGTGCCAGGTCCGTGGTTGGCGACGAGCCCTTCGCGGTGCTGCTGCCGGACGACCTGATCTGGAATCGCGGCGACGGTGCCCTGAAGCAGATGGCCGATCTCAACCAGGCTACCGGCGCAAGCGTGATCGCGGTGGAAGACGTGCCGCACGAGAACACGGCCAGCTATGGCATCGTGGCCACCGAGGCCTTCGACGGCCGCAAGGGTCGCATTGCGCAGATCGTGGAAAAGCCCAAGCCCGAGGACGCGCCGAGCGATCTGGCGGTGGTGGGACGCTACGTGCTCAGCCCGAAGATCTTCGAACTGCTCGAAGCCACCGGCAAGGGCGCGGGCGGTGAGATCCAGCTGACCGACGCCATTGCCGAACTGCTCGCAACCGATGAGGTCGACGCGTACCGGTTCGAAGGCACCCGTTTCGACTGCGGTACCCATCTGGGGCTGGTGGAGGCGACCATCCGCTTCGCGCTGGAAAGCCACAAGCTGGGCAAGCCCGCGCGCGAGAAGCTGGCGCAGATGCTGGCCGAGGATTGAGGCAGGTACGCACCGTTGATGCGTGCATGAAAATGGGCGGCCGAAGGGCCGCCCATTTTGTTTCTGCAGACGCGTACCGACCCACGGTCAGTACCTGCCGCGTGGGAGACCGACCCCTGGTCGGTCCCCGGTAAAGCATCACAGCGATTCGAAAATGCCCGCTGCGCCCATGCCGGTGCCGATGCACATGGTGACCATGCCGTACTTCTGCT
Organism: Stenotrophomonas sp. NPDC047960; assembly: GCF_043204395.1. Taxonomy (NCBI): domain Bacteria; kingdom Pseudomonadati; phylum Pseudomonadota; class Gammaproteobacteria; order Lysobacterales; family Lysobacteraceae; genus Stenotrophomonas; species Stenotrophomonas sp. NPDC047960. Next base: position 900,305 of record NZ_JBIDBX010000001.1, read on the forward strand.
GGCGACGGCGCAGGCCGTGCAGCAGGGTCGCGGTACGAATGGCACCGGTGGCGCCCAGCGGATGGCCCAGAGCGATGGCGCCGCCCAGCGGGTTGACCTTGGACGGGTCCAGGCCGCAATCGCGGATCACCGCCAGCGACTGCGCGGCGAAGGCTTCATTGAGCTCGATCCAGTCCAGCTGGTCCTGGCTCAGTCCGGCCTGCTTGAGCGCCTTCGGAATGGCCGCGATCGGGCCGATGCCCATCACTTCCGGGCGCACGCCGGCGACCGAGAAGCTGACGAAGCGGGCCAGCGGCTTGAGGCCGTAGTCCTTGACTGCCTGTTCCGACGCCAGCAGCACCGCGCCTGCGCCGTCGCTCATCTGCGAGGAGTTGCCGGCGGTCACCGTGCCGCCGAACTGGCCATTGCGGAACACCGGACGCAGCTTGGCCAGGCCTTCGGCAGAGGAGTCCGGGCGCGGGCCTTCGTCGGTGTCGACAATGCGGTCGCGGGTGATGATGCGGCGGCCGTCGGCCAGGTCCGGCTGGCGGGTGCGTACATCGTACGGGCTGATTTCATCCTTGAAGTCGCCGTTCTGGATCGCAGCGATGGCCTTCTGGTGCGAGGCCAGGGCGAACGCATCCTGCTCCTCACGGGAGACCTTCCATTCCTCGGCAACCTTCTCGGCGGTGATGCCCATGCCGTAGGCAATGGCGACGTGGTCGTTATCGAACACGCTGGGTGCCATTGCGATCTTGTTGCCCATCATCGGCACCATCGACATCGATTCGGTGCCGCCGGCCAGCATCAGGTCGGCGTTGCCCAGGCGGATCTGGTCCGCTGCCATCGCGACGGCCTGCAGGCCGGACGAGCAGAAGCGGTTCACGGTCTGGGCGGCGATGGTGTCCGGCAGGCCAGCCAACAGCACGCCGATGCGCGCCACGTTCATGCCCTGCTCGGCTTCGGGCATGGCGCAGCCGATGATGGCGTCGTCGATGCGGTTGACGTCGATGCCCGGTGCCTGCGCGACCACGGACCTGAGCACGTGGGCCAGCATGTCGTCGGGACGGGTATTGCGGAACACGCCCTTGGGCGCCTTGCCAACCGGAGTACGGGTGGCGGCGACGATGTAGGCGTCCTGGATCTGCTTGGTCATTGTGATGGTCTCTTTTAGGTCAGTTGCGCAGCGGCTTGCCGGTCTTGAGCATGTGCGCGATGCGGGCCTGGGTCTTTTCCTGCTGGGCCAGCTCGACGAAGTGCTTGCGCTCCAGGGTCAGCAGCCACTCTTCGTCCACCAGCGTGCCGCGGTCCACTTCGCCGCCACACAGCACGGTGGCGATGCGCACGGCGATTTCGTAGTCGTACGGGCTGATGAAGCGGCCCTCGAGCATGTTCACCAGCATCATCTTGAAGGTCGCAATCCCCACGTCACCGGCTACCTGGATGCGGCGGGCCGGCATCGGCGGACGGTAGCCGCCTTCGGCCAGCGCCTGCACTTCGGCCTTGGCGATGTGCAGCGCTTCGAAGCTGTTGAACACCACCTTGTCGGTGGCGCGCATCAGGCCCAGTTCCTTGGCGTTGACTGCCGAATTGGAAACCTTGGCCATGGCCACGGTTTCGAAGGTCTTCTTCAGTTCGGCGAACACATCACCGCCCGGGCCGGCGGCCTGCGAGGCGCGCACCGCCAGTTCCTTCAGGCCACCACCGGCGGGCAGCAGGCCGACGCCGGCTTCCACCAGGCCGATATAGCTTTCCAGTGCGGCCACGCTCTTGGCACTGTGCATCTGGAATTCGCAACCGCCGCCCAGGGCCAGCCCGCGCACGGCGGTCACCACCGGCACCAGCGCGTACTTGATCGCCTGGCTGGTGCGCTGGAAGTTGTGCACCATTTCTTCGAACTGGTCGACCTTGCCGGCCTGCAGCAGGCCGAGCGCGCCGGCCAGGTCAGCACCGGCGGAGAAGGGTTCCTTCTGCTGCCAGATCACCAGGCCCTTGAAGCCCTGCTCGGCGCGCTTGATCGCTTCCTGCAGGCCGTTGAGCACGTGGTCGGAGACGGTGTTCATCTTGGTCTTGAAGCTGACCACGGCGATGCCGTCGCCGTCGTGCCACATGCGCACGCCGTCGTTCTCGAACACGGTTTCGCCCGGGCTGAAGGTTTCGCCCAGCAGCGGATCCGGGAAGCGCTGGCGCTGGTATACCGGCAGCGCCGAACGCGGCAGCTTGGCGTTGCGGGTCGGGCTGTAGCTGCCTTCGGCGGCGTGCACGCCGTCGCGGCCATCGAACACCCAATCCGGCAGCGGGGCGTTGCTCATGCTCTTGCCCGCCACGATGTCATCGGCGATCCACTGCGCGACCTGCTTCCAGCCGGCGGCCTGCCAGGTTTCGAACGGGCCCAGCGACCAGCCGTAGCCCCAGCGGATGGCCAGGTCGACGTCGCGCGCGGTTTCGGCGATGTCGGCCAGGTGGTAGGCGCTGTAGTGGAACAGGTCGCGGAAGGTCGCCCACAGGAACTGCGCCTGCGGGTGCTGGCTTTCGCGCAGCTTGGCGAACTTCTCGGCCGGGTTTTTGATCTTCAGGATCTCGACCACTTCCGGCGCGGCGGTGCGATCGGCCGGACGGTAGTCCTGCTTCTCCAGATCCAGCACCACGATGTCCTTGCCGACCTTGCGGAAGATGCCGGCGCCGGTCTTCTGGCCCAGTGCACCCTTGGCGATCAGCGCGTCCAGCCACTTCGGCGAGGCGAAGTACTGGTGCCACGGGTCGTTGGGCAGGGTGTCGCCCATGGTCTTGATGACGTGGGCCATGGTGTCCAGGCCGACCACGTCGGAGGTGCGGTAGGTGGCCGACTTCGGGCGCCCTACCAGCGGGCCGGTCAGGCCATCGACCTCATCGAAGCCCAGGCCGAACTGCTGGGTATGGAAGATGGTGGACAGGATCGAGAACACGCCGATGCGGTTGCCGATGAAGTTCGGGGTGTCCTTCGCATACACCACGCCCTTGCCCAGGGTGGTGACCAGGAAGCTTTCCAGGCCTTCCAGTACCGCGGCGTCGGTGGTGGTCGCGGGGATCAGCTCGGCCAGGTGCATGTAGCGCGGCGGATTGAAGAAGTGCACGCCGCAGAAGCGATGGCGCAGCTGCTCGGGCAGCACGTCGGCGAGCTTGTTGATGCCCAGCCCCGAGGTGTTGGAGGCCAATACGGCGTGATCGGCCACGAACGGGGCGATCTTCTTGTACAGGTCCTGCTTCCAGTCCATCCGTTCGGCGATGGCTTCGATGATCAGGTCGCAGTCGCGCAGCTGCTCCAGGCCGGATTCATAGTTGGCCGGGGTGATCGCTTCGGCGTACGACCTGCTGGCGAGCGGGGCAGGGCTGAGCTTGCCCAGGTTGGCGATGGCCTTGAGCACGATGCCGTCGGCAGGACCTTCCTTGGCGGGAAGGTCGAACAGCACGGTGTCGACGCCGGCATTGGTCAGGTGGGCCGCGATCTGGGCACCCATGACGCCGGCACCCAGAACAGCGGCGCGGCGGACTAGCAGGGAATTGGACATGTCGATAAGCCTTTGTGTGTTGGCAGCCGGGCAAACCCGGCTCTACGGGGTGGTAAGGGGTGTCGCCGCAGGCGTGGTGGCCGCGCTGGCGCGGAAACCGGCTTCGGCGAAATGGATCAGTTCGTGGGCTGCATGGGCACGATGCGCGGCTTCGGTGACACCCGCGGGTCGCTTGATCAGCCCGAAATCAGCCATGGCGTAGGTCAGCGCGCCGGCCAGGAAGTCCAGCCGCCAATACAGCTCTTCCTTGCTCAGGCCCGGCACGGTGGCGGCGATCGCCTTGCCGAACTCGCGCAGGACGTGGCCGTAGTGGTCGGAGAGAAACTTGCGCAGGTTGTCGTTCTTTTCCGCATAGGCACGGGCGATGACGCGCACGAACGCGCCCCCGGTCTGACGGTCCTGGGCCATCGCCAGCGCCGGTTCGACGAAGGCGGCCAGCACCGGGCGCAGTTGGCCGGGGTGGTCGCGACGGGCAGTGTCCAGCTGCGCGAGGCGGGCGGCGGTCATTTCGTCCATGCGCCGGCGGAACACCTCGTTGACCAGGTTCTCCTTGGAGCCGAAGTGGTAATTCACCGCGGCAATGTTCACATCGGCCTGGCTGGTCACCTGGCGCAGCGATGTCCCGGCGAACCCGTGCAGGGCGAACAGCTCCTCGGCAGCGCCGAGAATGCGGTCCTTGGTGGAGAAATGGGCGGGCTTGGCCATGGGCGGGGCAGGGTTCAATCAAACGATTGTTTGATATTAGACCCCGGTGTCGCTGCTGGCATGCTGCGACGCACAAGATGTTGGTCCGCGTTCATGCCCGCCAACCTGAACGGCGGGCAGTCGTCAACATCCACGGGCTGCGACGCAGGGCGTGGCAAGACGTACCCAGAGGTTGTAGAATCACGCCACGTATATAGGCTAAGCCCGCGTTTCGACGCGGGTTTTTTTCATGTTACTCTCGGGCCGAGCAGTGGCCCGCCCAACGGAGAATTCCCATGGCGCTGGAGCGCACCCTTTCCATCATCAAGCCGGACGCCGTCGCCAAGAACGTCATCGGTGAAATCTACGCCCGCTTCGAAAAGGCGGGCCTGAAGGTCGTGGCTGCCAAGTACAAGCAGCTGTCGCGCCGTGAAGCCGAAGGCTTCTACGCCGTGCACAAGGAGCGTCCGTTCTTCAACGCGCTGGTCGAGTTCATGATCTCCGGCCCGGTGATGATCCAGGCGCTGGAAGGCGAGAACGCCGTGCTGGCCCACCGCGACCTGCTGGGCGCCACCAATCCGAAGGACGCTGCGCCGGGCACCATCCGCGCCGACTTCGCCGATTCCATCGATGCCAATGCCGCCCACGGCTCGGATTCGGTTGAGAATGCCGCGATTGAAATCGCGTACTTCTTCGCCGCGACCGACGTGGTCTCGCGCTGAGAGTAATGCCGTGAACGAGGTCGTACAGCCCAACGCCATCCCCATCGTGCTCGCCCAGGGCGCGCCGGTGGCCAAGCAGAACCTGCTCGACCTCGATCGCGAGGGATTGGAGCGCTTCTTCGCCGAGACCCTCGGCGAAGCGCGCTACCGTGCCCACCAGGTCATGAAGTGGATCCACCACCACTACGTCACCGATTTCGACCAGATGACCGACCTGGGCAAGGCGCTGCGCAGCAAGCTGCAGCAGCACGCCGAAGTCCGCGTGCCGAACATCGTCTTCGACAAGCCGTCGGCCGACGGTACCCACAAGTGGCTGCTGGCCATGGGCACCGATGGCAAGAACGCGATCGAAGCGGTCTACATCCCGGACAAGAACCGCGGCACGCTGTGTGTGTCGTCGCAGGTGGGCTGTGCACTCAACTGCACGTTCTGCTCCACCGCCACCCAGGGCTTCAACCGCAACCTCTCCACCGCCGAGATCATCGGACAGGTGTGGGTGGCGGCGCGCCACCTGGGCAACATCCCGCACAAGCAGCGTCGCCTCACCAACGTGGTGATGATGGGCATGGGCGAGCCGTTGATGAATTTCGACAACGTCGTGCGCGCCATGAGCGTGATGCGCGACGATCTGGGCTACGGCCTGGCCAACAAGCGCGTGACCCTGTCGACTTCCGGCCTGGTGCCGCAGATCGACCGCCTGTCCGCCGAAAGCGATGTGTCGCTGGCGGTGTCGCTGCATGCGCCGAACGATGCGCTGCGCGAGACCCTGGTGCCGCTCAACAAGAAGTACCCGATCGTGGAACTGATGGCCTCGTGCGCGCGTTACCTGCGTGCCAACAAGCGCCGCGAATCGGTCACCTTCGAATACACCCTGATGAAGGGCATCAACGACCAGCCCGAGCACGCCCGCCAGCTGGCGCGCCTGATGCGCCAGTTCGACAATGCCGTACAGGCCTCGCATTCGGGCAAGGTCAACCTGATTCCGTTCAATCCGTTCCCGGGTACCCGCTATGAGCGCTCCGGTGATGCGGAGATCCGCGCCTTCCAGAAGATCCTGCTGGATCAGCAGGTGTTGACAATGGTACGGCGTACCCGTGGTGACGACATCGATGCCGCCTGCGGCCAGCTCAAGGGCCAGGTAATGGATCGCACCCGGCGCCAGGCCGAGTTCAACAAAACGCTCCAGGACGGGAAAAGCCGGGATGCCGCTGCCTGACCGCCGATTGCCAGCCGTTCTTTTCGTCGCGCTGGCAGTCGCCGGGTGTGGCAGCAAAGGCGTCAAACCCCAGACCGCACCGCTGGGCGTCGCGCCCGAATACGTGGCGCGCGACAACGCCGATACCCGTCGCCGGGTCAGCTACCAGGACCAGATGACGTTGTCGGCGGAGGCATTCCGCGCCGGGGCGCTGGAGGCGTCTGAAAAACGTGCCAGGAGCGCGCTCAAGCTGGATGCGGGACGCCCGGATGCCTACATCATGCTCGCGGCGCTGGCCAACCGGCGCGGCGACGATGCCGCGGCCGGGCCGCTGTTCCAGAAGGCGGCCGAGCTGGCGCCGGATAGTGGCGACGTGTTGAACAATTATGGGGCGTGGTTGTGTGGCCATGGCCGCGCCACCGAGGCGTTGCCGCTGTTCGACCGGGCCATTGCCGCACCGGGCTACCGGACGCCGGCGGCAGCCCTGGCCAACGCGGGCGGGTGTGCGCTGGACGCAGGCCAGCCCGAGCGGGCCGTGCGTGACCTGCGCCGGGCCCTGGCCCTGGATCCGGCCAATGCCTATGCACTGGAGGCGATGGCCCGCAACGAGGCGGCCCAGGGTCGCTTTTTCGAGGCCCGGGCCTTCGTGCAACGGCGTCTTGCGGCTGCACCGGCCACACGTTCCGTGTTACAACTTGCCTCTCAAATCGAGGCGCAGCTTGGCGACACAGTGGCATCCGGTCGTTATCTGCAGCGAATTCGCGACGAATTTCCGCAGGATGCGGCTCCTAATTCCCGGGGTTGAAGCATTGTGATTGATGACCAGACTGTGAACGCTTTTGATGCTGCGGCTGGCTGTGGAGCGCGTCTGCGGCAGGCGCGGGAAGCGGCAGGACTGTCGCTCGAAGCGGTGGGGCAGCAGTTGCGCATGCCGGTCCAGGTGGTGAAGTCGCTGGAAGCCGAGCAGTGGGATCGCCTCGGTGCGCCGGTGTTCGTCCGCGGCCAGCTCAAAAGCTACGCGCGCCTGCTCAAGGTCGATCTCGGGGATCTGCTGGACCAGGCCCACATCGGACCGGTGGTGCCGCCGCAGCTGGTCAGCCACACCCACACCCCGCGGGCCCGGCGGATCGCCGAGAGCGTCGGCCGCCGCGTCCTGTATGTCGGCATCACCGCAGTGCTGGCGGTGCCGGTGTGGTTCGCCACCCGCGGCCACTTCGACGGTGCCGCGAACACGCCCAGTACCGCCTCGCTTGATGTGATTCCCGCTGCGGTACCCGTCGCCGGCACCGGGCCGGCGGCCCAGGCGGCGCCGGCAGTGGCGCCTGCGCCGGCGACGGCGCCCTCTGCACCCTACCTGGCCTCGTTGACCCCGGTGCCCCGTCCCACCGCCAGCGCGCCTGCGCCGTCGGGCGCGCTCAGCCTGCAGTTCAAGGGCGACAGCTGGGTGGACATCGCCGCGCCCGACGGCAGCACCGTCGAGAAAGCGCTGATCAAGTCGGGGGAAACCCGCACCTTCAGCCCGGGCCAGGTGGCCCGCATGGTGCTGGGCAATGCGTCGGCGGTGGAGGTTCAGCAGGGCGGCACTATCGTCGACCTTTCGCCGTACCAGCGAGCCAACGTGGCGCGCTTTACGGTATCCTCTGACGGCTCCGTGGCTCCGGTTTCACACTGAGTCGCGTTTCCCGATTCATTTCGACAATCCAATTCAAACAGTCCCTCCTGACGGGCAGGGGCGAGAGTACGCATGGCGATCGACGACCTGCTCGACGAGCACGAACAAAGTGAACGCGTCCGCAGCTGGCTGCGGAAGAACGGTGTCAGCATCATCGCCGGGGTGGCGATTGCCATCGGCGGCATCGCCGGCTGGCAGTGGTGGCAGAAAGAGCAGGGCAGCCACCTGGCGGGGGCGCACGGCGAGTACCAGACGGTGCTGAAGCAGTTGCAGGACAAGAAGCTGGATGAAGCGGCCAAGGGCGTGAAGGGCCTGGAAGCCGGCAAGGTCCAGGTCTACGGTGACCTGGCAGCGCTCCAGTTGGCCAAGGCGCAGGTCGATGCAGGCAAGAACGAGGAGGCCCTGGCCACCCTTCGTGCCATCAAGGCAGACCCTGAATACAAGACGGCGATCGACCAGCGCATTGCGCGCCTGCTGATCGCTACCGGCAAGCACGATGAGGCCATCGCGCTGCTGGGCGGCGCCACTGACAGTGCGAGCCTGGAAATCCACGGCGACGCCTTGATGGCGCTGGGAAAGCGTGACGAAGCCCGCGGGCAGTATGAGAAGGCGCTCAAGACGCTGGATGTGGCGGCGCCCCAGCGGCGCGTGCTGGAAACCAAAGTGATGGATGCCGGTGGCGCCGTCACCGAGCCTGCGGAGTCGGTGTAATGAAGCAGATGGTCATGATCAAGCGCGTAGCCACCCTGGTATTGATGGGCGTGGCGTTGTCCGGCTGCACCACCGTCAAGGGCTGGTTCGCCGGCAAGGACGCGGAAGCCAAGAAGGCGCTGGAGCCGGCTGAACTGGTCAAGTTCGAGCCGACCGCGAAGGTCGACCGGATCTGGAGCACCAACCTGGGCAAGGGCGAGAAGCGCATCGGTGTACGCCAGGGTCCGGTCGTGGCCGATGGCCGCGTATACGCCGCTGCCATCACCGGCGGGGTGCATGCGCTGGACCTGCAGACCGGCAAGACGGTCTGGACTTACGAGCCGGCCAAGGTCAAGAAGCAGCCCAAGCTGCGGCTGTCGGGCGGTCCGGGCGTTGGCGAAGGCCTGGTCGTGATCGGAACGCTGGATGGCCAGGTGATTGCGCTGGACGCCAACGACGGCAGCGAAAAGTGGCGGGCCAAGGTGCCGGGCGAAGTGATCGCCACGCCGGCGATCGCCCAGGGCATCGTGTTCGTGCGCAGCAACGATGGCCGGGTGACCGCCTTCGATGCCGGCAACGGCACCCAGAAGTGGTTCAACCCGCGTGAGCTGCCCATGCTGACGGTGCGCGGCAACGCGCCGGTGGTGACCGGCCCGGGCGTGCTGTTCATCGGCAACGACGACGGCAGCGTCTCGGCGCTGGGCATGCAGGACGGCCGCACCGTGTGGGACCAGATGGTGGCCAACGGCGAAGGCCGCACCGAGCTGGACCGCATGTCCGACGTGGATGGTGCCCCGGTCCTGGAAGGCAACACCCTGTTCGTGAGCAGCTTCAAGAACCAGACCATGGCGATCGAAGGCCCGACCGGCCGCCCGCTGTGGGCACGTGATCACGGCGGCGCTGGTGGCGTGGCCCTGACCTCGGGCAATGTGATCGTCACCGACAACAAGGGCGGCGTGTTCGGCCTGGACAAGGCCAGTGGCAGCGCGATGTGGTCGCAGACGGCCCTGGCCCGGCGTTCGTTGACCGGGCCGGCGATCCACGGCGATTACGTTGTTGTCGGTGACTACAAGGGGTATCTGCACTGGTTGCGGACGGACAATGGTGAACTGGCCGCGCGCGCCAAGAGCGGCGGCGATGCCCTGCTGGCGCAGCCGGTGGTCGCCGATGGGATTCTGCTGGTGCAGAACGTTGATGGAAAGCTGACCGCGTTCCGGTTGGCACAATAAGGAGTTACCGCGATGCTGCCCTTGGTCGCCCTGGTTGGACGGCCGAATGTCGGCAAGTCCACCATTTTCAATGCGCTGACCCGTACCCGTGACGCCCTGGTCCATGACCAGCCCGGCGTCACCCGGGACCGCAACTATGGTGTTTGCCGTCTTGACGAGGACAACCATTTCCTCGTCGTCGACACGGGCGGTATCTCGGAGGATGACGAAGGCCTGGCCGGCGCAACCGCCGACCAGGCGCGTGCTGCCGCCGGCGAAGCCGATCTGATCCTGTTCGTGGTCGATGCCCGTGATGGCACCTCCGCGCTGGATGACGAGATCCTGTCGTGGCTGCGCAAGCTGTCGCGGCCGACCCTGCTGTTGATCAACAAGATCGACGGCACCAACGAAGACACCGTGCGCGCGGAATTCGCCCGCTACGGGTTCAGCGAAATGCTGACCGTGTCCGCTGCGCACCGCCAGGGCCTGGACGACCTGCTTGAAGAAGTGGTCCAGCGCCTGCCCGAAGAGGGCAGTGGCGAGGAGATGGACAACGATCCGAACCGGATGCGCATTGCCTTCGTCGGTCGCCCCAACGTGGGCAAGTCGACCCTGGTCAACCGTATTCTCGGCGAGGAACGGATGATCGCCTCCGAAGTGCCCGGGACCACCCGCGACTCGATCGCGGTGGACCTGGAGCGCGACGGCCGCGAATACCGCCTGATCGACACCGCCGGCCTGCGTCGCCGCGGCCGGGTCGAAGAGGTGGTGGAAAAGTTCAGCGTCATCAAGACCCTGCAGGCCATCGAGCAGTGCCAGGTGGCGGTGCTGATGCTGGACGCCAGCGAAGGCGTGACCGACCAGGACGCTACCGTGCTGGGCGCGGTGCTGGATGCCGGCCGCGCGTTGGTGGTGGCGATCAACAAGTGGGATGGCCTGACCGATTACCAGCGCGAACAGGCCGAAGCGCTGGTCTCGCGCAAGCTCGGCTTCGTGCCGTGGGCCGAAACGGTGCGCATCTCGGCCAAGCACGGCTCGGGCCTGCGCGAGCTGTTCCGTGCGATCCACCAGGCCCACGCCTCGGCGACCCACGAATTCAGCACCAGCGAAGTCAACAAGGCGCTGGAAATCGCCTACGAGACCAACCCGCCGCCGGCGATCCGTGGTCACGTGTCCAAACTGCGTTACGTGCACCCGGGTGGCTCCAATCCGCCGACCTTCATCGTGCACGGCACGCGCCTGAAGGAACTGCCGGAGTCGTACAAGCGCTACCTGGAAAACTTCTTCCGCAAGCGTTTCAAGCTGATCGGCACGCCGGTGCAGTTCATCTTCCGAGAGGGTGCCAACCCCTACGAGGGCAAGAAGAACGTGCTGAGCGACCGGCAGATTGCCAAGAAGAAGCGCCTGATCAAGCACGTAAAGGGTCGGTAAGCGATCTCGACGGCGGCATAATGCGTTATGACCGCCGTCCCCGACATCACCCCAGATCAGGCCCGCAAGCGGCTCACCGAAGGCGCCTTGTTGATCGACGTGCGCGAAGCGCACGAGCGCGCCACCGGCATGGCCGAGGGCGCACTGGGCATCGCAAAGGGGGAGCTCCAGGCAGATCCGTCCGCGTACCTCCCGGCACACGACCGCGAGCTGATCCTGATCTGCCAGAGCGGCAAGCGCTCCCTGGAAGCGGCGCGGGCGCTGCTCGATCTCGGTTACTCCCACATCGCGTCCGTCCACGGCGGCACCACTGCCTGGCGCGCTGCCGGGCTGCCGCTCGTGCAGCCGCTGCAGAGCGACCACGAGCGCGATTTCAACGAACGCTACTCACGCCATCTGCTGCTGCCGCAGGTCGGCGTTGCTGGGCAGCAGGCGCTGCTCGGTGCGCGGGTACTGCTGCTTGGCGCGGGCGGCCTTGGCTCGCCGGCCGCCTTCTACCTGGCCGCCGCCGGGGTAGGGCACCTGCGCATCGCCGATGACGACGTGGTGGAGCGCAGCAACCTGCAGCGGCAGATCCTGCATACCGACGCCAGCATCGGCGAACCCAAGGTGCATTCGGCCCGCGCACGGCTGCTGGCGCTCAACCCCCGGCTGGACGTGGAGGCGGTGCAGGCCCGGGTGACCTCGGAGAACATCGACGCGCTGCTCGACGGCGTGGACGTGGTGCTGGACGGGTCGGACAACTTCCCCCTGCGTTACCTGCTCAACGATGCCTGCATCCTGCACGCCATTCCGCTGGTGTATGGCGCCGTGGAGCGCTTCACCGGCCAGGTGTCGGTATTCGACGCCGGCCGCCAGCGCGGCCAGGCCCCCTGCTACCGCTGCCTGTTCCCTGAGCCACCACCGCCGGAGTTCGCCCCCAACTGCGCCGAGGCCGGGGTGCTGGGCGTGCTGCCGGGCATGGTCGGTCTGCTGCAGGCCACCGAAGTGCTCAAGCTGCTGCTCGGGATCGGAGAGCCGCTGGCAGGACGGCTGCTCACGTTCGATGCGCTGGGCATGCGTTTCCGCGAGATCCGTCTGGGTCCGGACCCAGCGTGCCCACTGTGTGCGCCCGGCCGGGCGTTCCCTGGTTACATCGACTACGCCGCGTTCTGCGCAGGCTCGTAGGACGACCTGGTGATTTTCTGATCAATCGTTCCATTCGCAGCACGATCATGCGCACCTGCGTGCTATGACCCTGCGTCAACTTGTCCTATGGTGACGGCTGATCGGCGTTGCAGGGAACGAACCGCATGGCGGTGGAAGCAGGTGCCAGTGAACTGGTGAAAGTAGTCGCCCTGCTGGGTGCGGCAGTGGTGATGGTGCCCTTGTTCCGCCGGCTGGGGCTGGGCTCGGTGCTGGGCTACTTCGCCGCCGGGTTGGCGATCGGTCCATTCGGTTTCGGCTGGTTCTCAGACCCGCAGGCGATCCTGCACACCGCCGAACTGGGCGTGGTGATGTTCCTGTTCGTGATCGGACTGGAAATGCGGCCCTCGCACCTGTGGAGTCTGCGCAGGGAAATCTTCGGGCTCGGCACGCTGCAGATCGTGGTCTGCGGTGCGGTGCTGACCGGCGTGTGCATGTTGTTCGGCTTCCCACTACCGGTGGCCTTCATCGGTGCGGCCGGCTTCGTGCTGACTTCCACTGCAGTGGTGATGCAGCTGCTGGCCGAGCGCGGCGACATCGCGTTGCCCTCCGGGCAGAAAATCGTGTCGATCCTGCTGTTCGAAGACCTGTTGATCGTGCCGCTGCTGGCGGTCGTCGCCTTCATGGCGCCCGTGCAGGCAGACGCTGGCAGCGGTTCGCGCTGGATCAGCGTGGCCATCGCCGCCGGCGCGATCATCGGGTTGGTGCTGGTGGGCCGCTTCCTGCTCAATCCGCTGTTCCGCATCCTGGCCGCCGCCAAGGCGCGCGAGGTGATGACCGCCGCCGCACTGCTGGTGGTGCTCGGCGCGGCGCTGCTGATGCAGCTGGGCGGGCTGTCGATGGCGATGGGCGCGTTCCTGGCCGGCGTGCTGCTCAGCGAATCCACCTTCCGCCACCAGATCGAAGCGGACATCGAACCGTTCCGCGGCATCCTGCTCGGGCTGTTCTTCCTCAGCGTGGGCATGGCGCTGGACCTCACCGTAGTAGCCAACAACTGGCCGCTGATCGTGTCCGGCGTGCTGGCGCTGATGCTGGCCAAGGCGGTGTGCATCTACACGGTGGCGCGCATCCTGGGCAGCGACCACCGCCAGGCGCTGGATCGCGGCGTGGTAATGGCGCAGGGCGGCGAATTCGCCTTCGTGCTGTTCTCGGCCGCGGCCACCGCCGGGGTGATCGGCATCGAGGTCAACGCCAACCTGACTGCCATCGTGGTGCTGTCGATGGCACTCACCCCGCTGTTCGTGCTGCTGCACGACAGGTTGATGCCGGCGCGCGAGGTTTCGCTGGAAGGCGTGGACACCGCCGAGGGCATGTCCGGCAGCGTGCTGATGATCGGCTTCGGCCGCTTCGGCCAGGTGGCCAGCCAGTCACTGCTGGCGCGCGACGTGGACGTGACCATCATCGACAACGACGTGGACATGATCCACAACGCCGAGCGCTTCGGGTTCAAGATCTACTACGGCGACGGCACCCGGCTGGATGTGCTGCACGCGTCGGGCGCGGCCACCGCGCGTGCGATCGCGGTGTGCGTCAACAACGCACAGGATGCCGACCGCATCGTCGAGCTGGTCTCGCATGAGTTCCCGCAGGCCAAGCTGCTCGTGCGTTCGTTCGACCGCGAGCATTCGCTGCGCCTGATCCACGCGGGCGTGGACTTCCAGATCCGCGAAACCTTCGAGTCGGCGCTGCTGTTCGGCCAGGCCGCGCTGGTGGAACTGGGGGCGGAGGAAGACGACGCACGCGACATCGCCGAGCAGATCCGCGAGCGCGATGCCGAGCGTTTCGAGCTGGAGATGGCCGGCGGCGATCTGCGTGCAGGGGCCCACATGGTGTTTGGTACCGCGCTGCCCGGCGTGCCAACGCCGACCCCGTTCACCGCACCCAAGCGCAAAGCGCGCACCCTCAACGCCGATGAAGTGCCGGAAGAAGAATGACGCGCGTGAGCGCGACCGCAGCGTAGGGCGGGGCCATGCCCGGCTGCGACGGTGTTCGGCGGCACGTTAATCGGGGACAATACCCTTCCGCCGCCCCACGCCCTGCATTCGATGAACGATTCCACTCCCCGCCATTCCGCCCGCATCCTGGACGGACGCCGCATCGCCGAAGACCTGCTGGACAGCCTGAAAGTGCGCGTGGATGCCCGCCTGGCTGCTGGTGGCACCCGGCCGGGGCTCGCGGTGGTGCTGGTGGGCGGCGATCCGGCCTCGACCGTGTATGTGCGCAACAAGCGCCGCGCCGCCGAGAAGGTCGGGATCGAGGCATTCGATTACGACCTGCCAGCCGGCACCGGTGAAGCCGAGCTGCTGACCCTGATCGACCAGCTCAATGCCGACCCGAAGATCCACGGCATCCTGGTCCAGCTGCCGCTGCCGGGGATCCCCGACGCCAGCCGCCTGATCCACCGGATCGACCCGCGCAAGGACGTGGATGGCTTCCACCCGGAGAACGTCGGCCACCTGGCGCTGCGCGAATTCGGCCTGCGCCCGTGCACCCCGCGTGGCATCACCACGCTGCTGGGCCACACCGACCAGCCGGTGCGCGGCCGCAACGCCACCATCGTGGGGGTGAGCAACCACGTGGGCCGGCCGATGGGCCTGGAACTGCTGATCGCCGGCTGCACCGTGACCAGCTGCCACAAGTTCACCCCCAAGGACGTGCTGGAGCAGTCGGTGCGCAACGCCGACATCCTGGTGGTGGCAGTGGGCCGCCCGGGCATCGTGCCGGGCGAGTGGGTCAAGCCGGGTGCGGTGGTCATCGACGTGGGCATCAACCGCCTGGACGACGGCCGCCTGGTGGGCGACGTGGGCTTCGAGGCGGCGGCCGAACGGGCCAGCTGGATCACCCCGGTGCCGGGCGGGGTAGGGCCGATGACCGTGGCTACCTTGATGCAGAACACCATTGAGGCCGCCGAAGGGTACGCGTCCGCGCAATCGCGCTGACGCTCCCACGATTTGCTGCGCAAACCGCGGGCCCCCACTCACCAGCACCCACGCCCCCGCCGCTTCGCGGCCGCCCCCGAACTTCGGGGGCTGTGCTCTCCGGTAGGTGAACGGGCGGTCGTGGCGTGACACAGCGTCGCATCCGCCCCCTGCCCATCGCGGCGGAATCAGGGTAAAATGTCGCGCTTCCCCACATCTCGGGTATGCCGATGCTGCGCATCCAGGCTGAAGCACTCACTTACGACGACGTTTCGCTCGTCCCCGCCCATTCCATCATCCTGCCCAAGGATGTCACCCTGGAAACGCGCCTGACGCGCGATCTGCGGCTGAAGCTTCCGATCCTGTCGGCT
Organism: Stenotrophomonas sp. NPDC047960; assembly: GCF_043204395.1. Classification (NCBI taxonomy): domain Bacteria; kingdom Pseudomonadati; phylum Pseudomonadota; class Gammaproteobacteria; order Lysobacterales; family Lysobacteraceae; genus Stenotrophomonas; species Stenotrophomonas sp. NPDC047960. Next base: position 915,908 of record NZ_JBIDBX010000001.1, read on the forward strand.
GCCATGGATACGGTCACTGAAGCACGCCTGGCCATCGCCATGGCCCAGCTCGGCGGCATGGGGATCATCCACAAGAACCTGAGCGTGGACCAGCAGGCCGCCGAAGTGGCCAAGGTCAAGAAGTTCGAGGCCGGTGTCATCCGCGACCCGATCACGGTCGGTCCGGAGACCACCATCCGCGACGTGCTGGCGCTGACCCAGGCGCGCAACATCTCCGGCGTGCCGGTGGTCGATGGCGGCCAGCTGGTGGGCATCGTGACCCACCGCGACATGCGCTTTGAAACCGAGCTGGACGATCCGGTCCGCCACATCATGACCAAGAAGGATCGCCTGATCACGGTCAAGGAAGGCGCCGCGTCCGAGGAAGTGCTGCAGCTGCTGCATCGCAACCGCATCGAAAAGATCCTGGTGGTCAACGATGATTTCGCCCTGCGCGGTCTGATCACCGTCAAGGACATCCAGAAGAACACCGATTACCCCAACGCCGCCAAGGACATCGCCACGCGTCTGCTGGTGGGCGCCGCGGTGGGCGTGGGCGGCGATACCGATCGCCGCGTCGAAGCGCTGGTCGCTGCCGGCGTGGACGTGCTGGTGGTGGACACCGCGCACGGCCATTCGCAGGGCGTGCTGGACCGTGTCAGCTGGGTCAAGAAGCACTTCCCGCAGGTGCAGGTCGTGGGTGGCAACATCTGCACCGGCGAAGCCGCACTGGCGCTGCTGGACAGCGGTGCCGACGCGGTCAAGGTGGGCATCGGCCCGGGCTCGATCTGCACCACCCGCGTGGTCGCCGGTGTCGGCGTGCCGCAGATCACCGCGATCGACCTGGTGGCCGAAGCGCTGCAGGACCGCATCCCGCTGATCGCCGACGGTGGCATCCGCTACTCCGGCGACATCGGCAAGGCGCTGGCCGCCGGCGCATCGACCATCATGATCGGCGGCCTGCTGGCCGGCACCGAGGAATCGCCCGGTGAAACCGAGCTGTTCCAAGGCCGTTCGTACAAGAGCTACCGCGGCATGGGTTCGCTGGCGGCGATGGAGAAGGGGTCCAAGGACCGCTACTTCCAGGACGCATCGAGCGCCGACAAGCTGGTGCCCGAAGGCATCGAAGGCCGCGTGCCGTATCGCGGCCCGGTGGGCGGCATCATCCACCAGCTGATGGGCGGCCTGCGCGCCACCATGGGCTACGTGGGCTGCGGCACCATCGAAGACATGCGCAGCAAGCCGAAGTTCGTCAAGATCAGCGGCGCCGGCCAACGTGAGAGCCACGTCCATGACGTGCAGATCACGAAAGAGCCGCCGAACTACCGGGCCTGATGCGCCGGTGAGCAAAGAGGAACGAGGAAGTTGATTCCCGTTCCTCTTTCTCTATCTGCTACCGCTTTTCGTCATTCCGTTTTCTTTCCTGCTTTGCCTGGGCGCCATGACCAACATCCATAACGACAAGATCCTCATCCTCGATTTCGGCGCGCAATACACCCAGCTGATCGCGCGCCGCATCCGAGAGCTCGGCGTGTACTGCGAAATCTGGGCGTGGGACCACAACCCGGCCGAGATCGCCGCGTTCGGCGCCAAGGGCATCATCCTGTCCGGTGGCCCGGAATCGACCACCCTGCCGGATGCGCCCGCCGCGCCGCAGGAAGTGTTCGACAGCGGTCTTCCGATCTTCGGCATCTGCTACGGCATGCAGACCCTGGCCGCGCAGCTGGGCGGCGCCACCGAAGCGGCCGACCAGCGCGAATTCGGCCATGCCGAAGTCAACGTGGTCCACCCCGATGCGCTGTTCAAGGGCCTGAGCGACCACGGCGGCGAGCCGCGTTTGAACGTGTGGATGAGCCACGGCGACCACGTGTCGGTGGCGCCGCCTGGCTTCACCATCACCGCCACCACCGACCGCATCCCGGTGGCCGCGATGGCCAACGAGGAAAAGCGCTGGTACGGCGTTCAGTTCCACCCGGAAGTGACCCACACCCTGCAGGGCCAGGCGCTGCTGCGCCGCTTCGTGGTGGACGTGTGCGGCTGCCAGACGCTGTGGACCGCGGCCAACATCATCGACGACCAGATCGCCCGCGTGCGCGAACTGGTGGGCGATGATGAAGTGATCCTGGGCCTGTCCGGCGGCGTCGATTCATCGGTGGTGGCCGCGTTGCTGCACAAGGCGATCGGGGACAAGCTGACCTGCGTGTTCGTCGACACCGGCCTGCTGCGTTGGCAGGAAGGCGACCAGGTGATGGCGATGTTCGCCGAGCACATGGGCGTCAAGGTGGTCCGCGTGAACGCGGCGGACCGCTACTTCAGCAAGCTGGAAGGCGTGAGCGACCCGGAAGCCAAGCGCAAGATCATCGGCAACCTGTTCGTGGACATCTTCGACGAAGAGTCCAGCAAGCTCAGCAACGCGAAATGGCTGGCGCAGGGCACCATCTACCCTGACGTGATCGAGTCGGCCGGCAGCAAGACCGGCAAGGCCCACGTGATCAAGAGCCATCACAACGTCGGCGGCCTGCCCGAGCACATGAAGCTGGGCCTGGTGGAACCGCTGCGCGAACTGTTCAAGGACGAAGTGCGCCGCCTCGGCGTCGAACTCGGCCTGCCGCGCAGCATGGTCTACCGCCATCCGTTCCCGGGTCCGGGCCTGGGTGTGCGCATCCTGGGCGAAGTGAAGCGTGAGTATGCCGAGCTGCTGGCCAAGGCCGATGCGATCTTCATCGATGAGCTGCGCAAGGCCGATCTGTACGACAAGACCAGCCAGGCCTTCGCGGTGTTCCTGCCGGTCAAGTCGGTGGGCGTGGTCGGCGACGCCCGCGCCTATGAGTGGGTGATCGCGCTGCGCGCGGTGGAAACCATCGACTTCATGACCGCGCACTGGGCGCACCTGCCGTATGACTTCCTGGGCACGGTGAGCAACCGGATCATCAATGAGCTGAGGGGGGTGTCGCGGGTGGTGTATGACATCTCCGGCAAGCCGCCGGCGACGATCGAGTGGGAATGAGCTGAAAGATGGGCGCCGCAAGGCGCCCTTCTTTATTGGTGAACCGGGTAGGTATCGACCGTTGGTCGATACGCGCTGCCCGGTCGCTTGACCTCTCAGCCTACCTACTAGTAGGATAGGCCAATGGATACCGTCCTCTCCCCCAAAGCCGCTGAAATCGTCGCGCACGCGCGCACGTTGCTGGAGGCGGGCGGCTACAACGGCTTCAGCTATGCCGATATCTCGGCCAGGGTGAACATCAGCAAGGCCAGCATTCATCATCATTTTCCCAGCAAAGCCGAGCTGGTTCGTACGGCGGTGGCGCTGTACCGCGCCGAGGCCCGGGAAGGGCTGGCCATGCTGGACCGGCAGCTGGGTGATCCGTTGAAGGAGCTCAATGCCTACGTCGAGTACTGGTCCAGCTGCATCGCCGGTGGCACGGCCTCGTTCTGCATCTGCGCCATGCTCGCGGCAGAGTCACCGATGATTCCCCCGGAAATTGCCGAAGAAGTGCGCGGACACTTCGAGGATCTCAGTGGCTGGTTGACTGCGACCTTGGAGAAGGGGGTAGCGCAGGGGCAGTTCCAGCTGCAGGGCGCGCCCTCGGATGAGGCCAAGGCTTTCATGGCCTCCGTGCATGGGGCGATGCTGGCCGCGCGGGGGTTTGGTGATGCGCAGACGTTCGCAGCCCTGGCGCGGCTGTCGGTTGCGCGGGTGACTGCACAACGTTGAATCCATTTTCTGAAGCCCGCCTCACGCGGGCTTTCTCATGGCCATCGTGCCTACCTACTAGTAGGTTTACTTGAGGACCGTTCCAATGACACATCCGCTCTCAGCACTCGGCGTACTGCATACCGCCATCAGCCTGATCCCCGTGTTCGCCGGTCTGTACGGATTCGTGCGCCACCGGAAGATCGATCCCGCCACCGGCGCCGGCAAGCTCTATCTGGTCGGCCTGGTGCTGGCGGTGGCGACCTCGTTCACCGTCTCCAGCACCGGTGGGCTCAATCCCGGTCACGCCTTCGGCATCGTGGTGCTGCTGGTGGCGTTCGGCGGGGTGCTGGTGAACCGGATCGGCTTCCTTGGACGACTCCGACCGTATCTGTCCGCGTTCGCGCTTTCATTCAGTTTCCTGCTCGGGTTGGTGCCTGCCGTCAATGAATCGCTGACCCGCCTGCCGGTGTCGCATCCGCTTGCCGCTGCACCGATGGCGCCGGTAGTGCTGCAGACCCTGCTGGGTTGCTTCGTCGTGTTTCTCATCGGGATCGCCGCGCAGGGATGGATGATCCATGCGCGCAACAGACGCATGGAGTGACATGCAGCCGGGCAGGGCCCGGCTCTACCAGACCGCCTCCAGGGTCCGGAACGGTTTGCCCAGCCGCACGCCCTTGGCATCAAAATCCTGCACATCCCGCCCATCCACACGCACGTGGTTGGGCCGGGTGCGCGAAGGCCACCACACCCGGACCGCGGCGTTGTGCCGCAGGCCCTTGCCCAACGTCACCTTCAGTGTGCTGCCACGCTGCACCGCGTCCATCTGCAGCGTCCCGAACGCCGTTGGCAACCGCTCCACCGCCAACCCGTCGCCCGCCAGCCACGACGGCGGCGTACCCGGCAGCAGCGACAGCGCATCATCGTCCTCGCGCATCAGCATGCCGAACAACGTGCGCCCGTACTCGGCACCGATCCACGTGTGCGGCATGTCACCCAGGTAGCGCGGGAAGCGCAGCCGCGAGTGCACCACTTCGGCCAGCACCTGCCACTCCAGCGGGCGGCGGTCGCGCAGCAGGCCCTGCAGCAGTTCATCGGCGGCTTCGGGCTGGTCCAGGTGGACGTAGCTGAGGACATTGCGGATTTCATACGGGGTGTAGGCGTACAGCGCGTCAGGCTGGTTTCGCTTGCGCACGTCATCCAGATAACGCGCGAAAGTAGTGCGCAGGGCCTGCCCGGGCAGTACGTCCTGCGCGCCGGTGGGGTCCAGCGCGATCGACACGCCGGTGGGGTCGCCATCGCCCAGGTCGGCGGAGGAGGGGATGAAGTCGATGCCCTTCCACGCCATGGTGGCGCGGATCGAAGCGGCCAGCGCATCGTGCAGCAGGCGGTACTGTTCGCGCGCCCACGCGGCGGTTTCGTGATCCCCCAGGGATTCGGCCAGCCACGCGCCGTCATGCCAGCCCTTCAGGCCCCAGTAGTCGTCCCAGTAACTGTGGGTCGGCGAGGGATAGCCTTCGTGACTGATCGACGGTGCCAGGATGCCGGCGAACCGCTCCGGCGCGGGCTGGCTGGCCATGTAGCCGGGCACCAGCGTGCGCTCGCGCAGCGCCTGCAGGAAGCGCAGCGCGGCTTTCACCTTCGGCAGGTAGGCGCGCACCGATTCCGGGCCGCCATCCAGCCGCGCCACATCGGCCACCAACGCAACGTATTGGCCCTGGCTGTCGTACTCGATATCCGAACCGAAGCCGGTGTTGACGCTGCCGTCGTTGTTGAGGATCGGCGAGACCAGGCCGTTGGCGTGCACGCCGTGCTTGGTGTACCAGTCCAGGTAGTCGCGCGCGATCCGTGATTCGCCCATGCGCAGCAGCACGGCCGAGGTGGCCATGCCATCGCGGATGAAGGAACGGTTGTAGTTGCGCGGTCCCGGTTGCATCGCCGGCCCGGTCTGGTTGATCAGCATGTACGCCGCCTGGGCGCGCAGCATGTCTACCAGTGACGGGTCGGGCAGGCGCAGGCCGACCTGGCCCAGGCGCTGCTGCCAATCGTTGGACACGCGGGCAGCCAGTGTGTCGAACAGCGCATCGGGGTTCTGCGTTTTCATCCCGAATGCGATCGGTGGAGGCTCTGGAAGCGCGCCGTCGCTGTTGGCAGCGGCGCTACCCAGCGGAAACGCGACCACGACCGACTGGGTGGCACCCGGGGCAAGGTCGATGCGGTAGGCGAGGGCGGCCGCTGCCAAGCCATCCGGGTCATCGGCCTGCTGCGCCTTGGGCAGTTCGCCCTGCGCCACCGCGGCGGTGATCTCGGTACTGCCATCGGGGCCGAATGGCGCCACGCCCGACGCCTCCACCGGCGTCAGCGAATGCAGCAGTGAGCGCCCGTTGACCCGCACCGTGGTGCCGTCGATGGCCACCGAACGGATCGGCGAGAGGCCTCCGTTCTGCCACGGCGGGTTCATCTGCATCGGGCGCGTCACCAGCGCCAGGCTGCCGGCGATGGGGGTAGTGCCAACGTTACGCAGGCGGTGGCGCACCAGCGTGACCGGTTGGCCGCCCAGCTCCACGGCGAAGGCCTCGCTGTTCAATTCCAGGCCGGGTTGCGGTTTCCACGTCACCGACGGCATCGGCTTCCAACCGTCGCGCAGCGCGTGCTGCACCGGTTGGTCGGCGGCGCCGGCGGCGCTGCCATCGGCATTGCGCCAGATCGGCTGTACCAACGGTGCGCCCTTGAACGCTTCGATGTTGCCGAACTCGTCGAAGATCGATTTCTGCAGGCCCCCGTGCACGCCCACGGCGGTCCAGTAGGTCTGCTGCATGTGCAGGGAGGCCGGGAACAGGGCGCGCTGGGCACCCGTTGCGGCGGTCTGGTAGCGCTTCATCGGCGTCATCACGGCGCCCGGCCCGAGCAGGCGCAGGCGATTGACCTTCGGTGCTGGGCCTTCCACCTGCAGGCGCAATGCCTGTGCGGTCACCGGTGCGGTGCCGGCCAGCCAGCTCTGTTGCCGGCTGCCGGCTTGTGGGTCTTGCGCCAGCGCGATCCAGCGTCCCTGTGCGTCCTGTGCCTGCAGGTGAGCGCTACCATGCGCGCCTGCCCAGTCCACCGCCAGACCGGTGGTGGAGACTGCTTTGGGCAAAGCGATGTCCAGCACATGGTGGCCATCTTGGGTGACAGGAATGGCGACTGCGCTGCCGCCTTGCCACACTGCCGCCGTCTGTTTCGCATCCAGCCCGGAAATGCGGGCCGTCGCGCGCGTGTCCAGCGGCTCAAGTTCGAAGATGGACACCCCCCAGTCCGAGGTGCGCTGCGGACTGGCCAGCCGCAGGTAGCGGGCCTGGCGGGGCGAGAAATAGAGCGTTTCGATACCGCCCAGCGAATCGCGCATGGTGTAGGCGACCTGCCACTGCTTGCCGTCCAGCGAGGTCTGCAGGCTGTAGCCCTCCGGGTTGGAGACATCCCAGGTGAGCCGGGTGCCGCTGAGCGAGGTGGGCTTTCCGAGATCTACCTGGAACCAGTGGCCGGGGCTGAACGCGCCGCCGGTCACGGTCTTGGGGTCGCCGTCGATCAGGTGGCTCACCGCCATGGCGGGAACCTGCGAGGAGGAGCTGCTGGCCTGCCACTGACTGCGGTCCGGCAGGTCCTGGGCAAAACAGGTTGAGGCAGACACGAGGCCAAGCACGGGAAGCAGCACCATGCGCCGACGTACATACACACTCATCAAGACAACCCTCCTGCTACGGCCTCACCAGTGAGGCGGGCCAACCGTAGCAGTGGTTGTAATCGGTTACATGACGCATCGCAGTATGGCGTCCCCGGGGTCGCACCCCGACGCCGGGTTGACGGATTGTCAGGTGCCCGAGGTCCTGACTTGACACGCTGCCCGTTCAGCAACGCGACGGAACTCCCCACACTGGATCCCGATGTCACGGCGACCTGGCTGATGACGCAAGCGACCACCAACGGGGAAGAACAGATGATCAGCATTCCAGTTTCAGACACCTCGCACGCCCGCGTGTCCCGCGTTTCGCGGTGGCTGTGCAGCATCGGCTACGCCATCCTTGCAGTGGTCTTTGCCTGGTCGGCCCTGAGTGGCCACCGCCAGGCCGAAGCCATCCTCAAGGATGCGGTGACCGTGCAGGCGCCGGTGCAGGTGGACCACATCGAGGAAAAGCGCCGCAAGGGGCGGGTGTCCTACCAGTACCACTTCCGCTACGACTTCAGCGTTGATGGCGTCGAGTACACCGGCCACTTCTCCACTTCCGAGGACAACGCCACGCCGTACCTGGGTGAAGCGCCGCAGGTCGACGTGGCTTACGCACGCAGCAACCCCGCGCAGTTCGACCGGCTTGATCGCCTTGAAGGGCAGAAGGGGCTGGGTTCGGTACTGGGCCGGGTGATCGTGGCGCTGGGCATGCTGGCGATCCTGGCCTTCGTGGTGCACCTGCTGGTGACGCGCAAGCTGTTCGTGCGCCAGGGCCCTGCGCTTCCTGCGGTTTGAGCCGGCGGCAGGCAGGGGAGCGCAGGCATGGTTGACAGTCCAGACGGTCACGGTAGGGTGTGCGACTCTCTTCCGTTCTGGTCGTTTCCGATGCCCGCCCCTGAGTTCGCGGACCTGCTGTCTCGACACATGCGGCGGATCCGGGCCAGTGCCGGCGGGGTGGCCGCCGAGATCGGCATCAGCCGCGAGGCGGTCAACAACTGGCGCGCGGGTACTTCGCGGCCCAGCCGCCGGCACCGCGACCGGGTCCTGGCCTGCGCCAATTACCTGCGCCTGACCGAAACCGAATGCAATGCACTGCTGCAGTCAGTGGGATTCGAGCCGGAATTCCCGGTGGAGCCGGTATCGGCACGGGAAGAGCAGGCCGATCCCGCCGTCTCAGTGCCGCCGACCGTCACCCGGTTGTTCGACCGGCTGCAGTTGCTGCGTCCGTATCCGGTGAGTCTGCTGTTGACCCAGGCCCATTGGGGGCAGCCCCCGGAACGCGCGGCGATTCTCGCTGAAGCAGCCGCACGCTATGGGCAGGAGCGCGTGCTGCACCTGCAGCCGCCGTTCCGCTCCGGCGAGGGTGACCAGGACTACTTTGCCTTGCTGGCCGCACAGTGCGGGCTGGACGGGGTTGGCTCGGACGCCAGTTTCGAGATGGCACTGGCGCGTCGGCTGCAGCAGCCCGGTGCGCTGTTCTGCCTGGTAAGCCGGTTCGAGCAGGGGAATCCCGGTCCGCGCGACGTGCTGGCCGGCATCCTGCGCAGTCTCAGCGAGATGTACAGCGGCAAGCTGCACCTGCTGATCTGTGGCGGCGCCGCGCTGGCCGACCTGAAGTACCAGGGCGGCGATCTTTCGCTGCTCAACATTGCGGCCAGCGAGAGCTGGCCGGAGCTGGGAATCGAGGACATGCGGCGCAGTGCGCCCGGCATCGGCGATGACACGCTGTCGCGCGCGCTGCGGTTGTCCGGCGGGCATCCACTGCTGGCGCAGGCCGCACTGACCTTGCTTGCTGACACCGCTCTCGACGATGGGGCGGTCACCGACACGCTGTCCAGCCATCCACGGTTGTGGGAGGCACTGGTGCCGCTGTTGCGTGATGAGGCGGCCCGTGCCGCCGTGCAGGGATGGCTGGCCCACCCGGTGGTAGCACCGGCGCGGCCGTACCTGGCCGATCCGGTGCTGCGCCAGCTGTACTGGAACAACCTGCTTGCCGCGCGCACGCACCCGCAGGGGCGCTACCTGGAATGGCGCTGCGAGGCGATCCGCCGCGCGGTGAAACAGGTCATCGACAGCCTGCAGGTGCAGCCTGCATGAGCAGCCCACCGCGCCGGCAGCCGGTACTGCGCTGGTGGTGGCTGCTGCTGGTGGCCGGACTGACCTGGTTCGTCGGCAGCTACCTGTTCGTGCCGTGGCTCAATCCGGTGCAGCTGCTGCGCATGCAGCGCGACGGCGAAAGCATGATGCTCATGCAGCGGGCGAACATCGACATGATGTTCCTGCGCGAAGAGGCGTTGTCGTATTGGCTCCAGCATGAAACCTGGCCGCAGCAGGTGCACGTGCCGGGCGTGCATGATCCGCAGGAAACCCTGGTGATTGCCGAACTGCCGCAGCCGTTCGTGCTGCGCCTGCGCTTCACCGACCGCTTCCCGGCCAACAGCGGACTGCGCGGGGCGGTGATCGAGCAGACGCTGGAGCCGCGCACCCAGTACTGGCGGTGCCGTCCCGGCGATCCTGCGCCGCCCTCTCGCTGGCTGCCTGCCAACTGCCACGCGCAGGCACCCTGGGGCATCGTGCAGTGGCTGTCGGTGGTGCTGGGGCTGTCGGTACTGGGCCTGGCCGGGCTTGGCATGCTCTGGTACCGGGTGCGGCCGGCGGTGGCCGATATCGTGCGCGAGCCACAACGACTGCTCGCCCAGCCGTTGCAGGCACTGCCCGCCATCGACCGCCAGCTGGGATGGCTGCGGCTTCGCGATCGCGTCCTGGCCGGTGCCGGGATCGCGACGGTGCGATGGCGCGACGCGCTGCGGCACCTGCAGGGCACGCCCGCGACACGTGCAGTGCAGCTGGCCGCGCGCATCGGTGCGATCGATGCGCCGGCACCGGGCTGGGCGCTGACCGGCCTGGTGCGCGAATGGACCCTGCCGGACAAGCTGCCATTGGCCTTGGAGCGGCTGTGGTTGTACCAGCCTGATCCGGCATTGGCGGCCGACGCCATCGTGCAACAGCTGCGCGCCATGCCCAATGGACAGGACGTGGTGCTGGTGGTGAGTCCATCGCTGGCCGCCGAGGCCGAACTGGCGGTCTACGCTGATGATCCCGCCAACCTGTGTGTGTGCCTGGGCCAGGTCGCACAGACCCGCTGGCTGCTGCAGCCGGGGGCGCTCGACGCGCTGGTCGGGCTGCTGGCCCGGCAGCTCCGGGTGACCCGCATCTCGCCCTACCAGACCCATGGTGGCATTACCCGCCCGGCGGCCTTCTTCGGGCGCGAGTCGCTGCTGGCCCGCGTACTCAACCGCGAGCCCGGCAACTACCTGCTGGTGGGCGGTCGGCAGCTCGGCAAGACCAGTTTGATGAAGGCGATCGAGCGGCGGTTCGTCGGCCACCCGCGCGTGCACTGCGTGTACCTGTCGCTGCGCGATCATCGGCTGACGATGCGGCTGGCGCTGGAACTGGGCCTGGCCGAGGACACCGGGATCGATGCGCTGGTCGCCGAGTTGTCCGCGCGGGCTGCCGGACGGGGCCTGCTGCTGTTGATCGATGAGACCGATCTGTTCCTGCGCGCCGAAGCGGCACACGGCTACCCGCAACTGGCGGCGTTGCGCGCGCTGAGCGAAGAGGGGCGCTGCCACTTCATGCTGGCCGGGTTCTGGGACCTGTACGAAGCGGTCACCCTGGATTTCGCGTCGCCACTGCGCAATTTCGGCGACGTGATCCATATCGGCGGGCTGGAACAGGACGCCTGCCTGGCGTTGGCCACCGAACCGATGGCGCGCCTGGGCGTGCACTTCGCCAGCCCGGACCTGCCGCAGCGGCTGGTGGCGGCGTGCGGGCGCCGCGCCAATCTGGTCGCCATTGCGTGCCAGCAGCTGCTGGCCCAGCTGGACCGTGGCCAGCGCGTGCTGGATGCCACGCAGGTACACGGGGCGCTGGTCAGCGAGCCGATGTTCGATGCGTTGGCCGGGTGGGCGCGGCTGAGTCCTGATCCCCTGGCGTGTCGCATCGACCGCATTGTGGTGTACCAGCTAGCGGGTGCACAGCTGGTGGGCAGCGGCGAGCGCGGCATCACCCTGCTGGAGCTGCTGACCGCATTCGATGCGGTGGGGGCCCGGGTCGAACCGGAGCAGATACGCCATGCCCTGGCGCGGTTGCAGCTGGCGTATGTCATTCGCCGTGAAGCTGACGGGTTGCCCTACGTATTTGCGGTGCCTGTATTCGTGACCCAGTTCCAGCGCGAGGAAGTGCAGGTACTGCTGCAGCGCGAACTCCAGGCGTTGGTGACCGGCGCGGCGGTATGACTCCGGTGTCAATCTAACGAATGAAAAATTACGTCTCTTCGTGACGCGTTTCCCTGTGTGTATCGACGCGATTCTGGGATAGTGATGCGATGTTCGCGCGCTACGGCGGAGTGATGCTGCATCCCCAGGAGTTGTCTTCTTCGCAGATTGGCACCGTGCTGGCCCAGGCCTACGGCCTGCACGTCAGTCATGTCATGCAGCGGCCGGCGGGGGCCGATGCGGGCGCCACGGTGTATCAGGTGACCTCTGATGATGGCGCGCGCTGGTGGTTGAAGTGCCGCCGCTATGCCGTTGCAGATGCCGTATGGGAGGTCCTGCAGCACCTGCGCTGCGCGCTCGGCCTGGACGAGGTGGTGGCCCCGCAGCCTGCGCTTGACGGTGCGCCGGCCCCACACGCCGAGGGCCTGCAGTGGACGTTGTTTGCCTATGTGGAAGGCGAGTCGGGTTTCGAAGTGGCCCTGTCGCACGCGCAGTGGCACCGGCTGGGCCTGGTGACGCGCCAGGTGCATGACACCCCGTTGCCGGCCCGGTTGGCGTCCGGCCTTGCGCAACCGGGTTTCGATGATGACACGGCGGTGGAACGGGTCGGTTCGTGGTTGCAGCGCGGCGATGAACGCTGGCCCATTCCCGATGCGCTGGCTGAGCAGTACCGGCGTGTCTGGCGGCAGCGGCAGGCGCGGGTGGTCGAGGTGTGGCAGCACTGCGTGGCCCTGCGGGAGCGGCTTTCGGGGCAGCGCTGGTCGCGGAGGCTGTGCCACGGCGACCTGCACGCGGGCAACGTGTTGCTGCGCGCCGATGGTGGTCTGCATCTGATCGACTGGGATGACATGGTGCTGGCGCCCCGCGAGCGCGACCTGATGTTCGTCGGCGCAGGCGTCGGCGGTCGCTGGGGACGTGATGATCCGCCAGGGTTCCGCGAAGGCTATGGCGCGGTGGCGCTGGATCCGGTCCGTCTGGCCTACTACCGCCACTGGCGAATCCTGCACGATCTGCAGGAATTCCACGATCTGCTGCTGGAGCCGGGCGCGGCATCGCGCCCCCCCAGCCAGCGTCGGCAGGCGCTGCGTTTCATGGAGGAGCAGTTCGCGCCGGGTAATGTCATCGACGCGGCTGCGCGAAGCTGGGCGGCCGTGCAATGACGCGCAGCCGGTAACGCGCAGAACCGGCCCCTTGGCCCCCTTACTCGCCCGGCTTCGCGCCGGCCGTGGCCGCTTCCGATGCCGCGCGCCGCACCAGTACCGCTTCGCGGTGGGCAATGTAGGCATTGGCGGCGAGAATGATGCCCGCCCCGATGACGGTCCAGCGGTCCAGCGTTTCATCGAACAGCAGCCAGCCCAGCAGGCTGACCAGCGGCAGCTGCATGAAGCTGATCGGGGTCAGTGCCGATACCTCGCCCAGACGCAGGGCCCGGGTCCACAACAGCTGGCCGAGCGTGCCCAGCACGCCGGTAGCGGCCAGCCAGGCCCATGCAACGCCGCTGGGCCAGACCCAGCCAAACAGGGCAGGCACCAGCGACAGCGGGACCCAGAACACGTAGGTGTAGAACACCACGGTATCGGCCCCGTCCACCCGGGTCAGCTGCTTGATCTGGATGGCGACCAGTGAACTGAGCACAGCGGCCAGCACCGCCACCAGCACGCCCGGGCTGAACGTGTCGGCCCCGGGGCGAACGATGATCAGGACCCCGATAAAGCCACAGACTACCGCCGCCCACCGGCGCACGCGCACGGTTTCGCTCAGGAACAGCACGGCGGCAATGGTGACAAACAGCGGCGTGGAGTAGGACAGCGAGATCGCCTGCGACATCGGCAGGTGGCCGATGGCCCAGAATGCACAGAGCATCGAAGCCAGCCCGATCAGGCTGCGCACCAGGTAGCGCGGCAGCTGCTGCGTGCGGAACGGGGCGCTGCCCGGGCGCAGCAGGAACGGCAGAAGGGCCAGCAGGCCGAACGCGTTGCGGAAGAACGCTACTTCCGGGGTGGGTACGTAGCGGGTGGCATAGCGGATCGCCACGGCCATCAACCCGAATGCCAGGGTGCTGCCCAGCATCAGCAGCGCCGCACGCATCGGTGTGGGCGCTGGAAGGGCAAGCTGTACGGTCACCACTGCGCGCCGATCAGGCGCGGCTCCGGTTCGATGGGAACACCGAATTTTTCCAATACCGATGCGGAAACCCGCCGCGCCAGCGCCAGCAGTTCGGCACCGGTGGCGTTGCCGTGGTTGACCAGCACCAGTGCGTGCTGGGGCGCCACGCCGGCATCGCCTTCGCGGAAGCCCTTCCAGCCGCACGCTTCGATCATCCAGGCGGCCGAGAGTTTGCGCCGGTCGTCCTGGTCGGCCGGGTACACCGGAAGGCCAGGGAAGTGCTGCAGCAGCACCTCCACCTGCTCCAAAGGCAGCACCGGGTTCTTGAAGAAACTGCCCGCATTGCCCAGTACATCCGGGTCAGGGAGCTTGCGTCGGCGGATTGCAATCACCGCATTGGCTACGTCAGCGGCCACCGGCAGTTCCACGCCCATCGCCTGCATTTCCTCGGCGATGCCCGCATAGCCCAGGCGCAAGGCGTGCAGCAGTGGCAGGCGCAGTTCAATGGCGCTGATCAGGTAGCGGTCCGCATCCTGCTTGAAGATGCTGTCGCGGTAACTGAACGCGCAGGCTTCAGCGTCCAGCCGCACCCATTCGCCGTTCTGGCGATCCCAGGCCTCCACTGCCTGGATGAACTCATCAACCTGCACGCCGTAGGCGCCGATGTTCTGGATGGGTGCCGCGCCGGCCGTACCGGGAATCAGTGCAAGATTTTCCAGCCCCGACAGGCCGTTCTGCAGCGACCACATCACCAGCGCGTGCCAGTTCACGCCGGCGCCGGCACGCACCACGGTGTGGTCGGCGCGGTGTTCCAGCACGTCGATGGCACGGTTGGCGAACACGAGCACAGTCCCTGGCACGTTGTCGGCGATCAGCACGTTGCTGCCGCTGCCCAGCACCAGCAGCGGGTGGCCGGCGACCTCGGGCAGGGCCAGCACATCCGGCAGCAGGCTGGCGTCGTGCAGCTCAAGCAGCTGCTCTGCAACAGCGTCGACGTGGAAAGTATTGAGGGCCTTCAGCGAGGCGTTTTCGGTCAGCGACCAGGCAGGCATTGCAGTCCTCATAGCGGGGCCACCGCGCCACGGCTCGGTGCTTCGCGGCGTCGCCGGATCGCTTCGACACAGTCGTGCACCAACGCCGGGCCGCGGAAAATCAGGCCGCTGTAGCACTGGACCAGGGCAGCGCCGGCGGCCATCTTCGCAACGGCATCGGCGCCGGACAGAATGCCGCCGACACCGATCAGCGGCGTGGATTCGGGCAGGCGCGCGCGCAGGCGGCGCAGCACCAGGGTGGACTGCCCCATCAGCGGTGCGCCGGACAGGCCGCCGGCTTCGTTGGCGTGCCGCTCAGCGGCAACCGCACTGCGGTCAATCGTGGTGTTGGTGGCGATCACGCCGTCGACCTTCAATTCGCCCAGTACCCGCGCTGCGGCATCGATGTCGCGGTCGCTCAGGTCCGGGGCGACCTTGACCAGCATCGGTACCCGCTTGCCATGCCTGGCGGCCAGCGCTTCCTGGCTTTCACGCAGCTGCGATACCAGCTGGCGAAGTGCGGTTTCTTCCTGCAGTTCGCGCAGACCGGCGGTGTTGGGCGAGGAGATGTTGACGGTGATGTAATCGGCCAGCGGATACACCCTCTGCAGGCAGTGCTGGTAATCGTCGAACGCCTGCTCGTTGGGAGTGTCCTTGTTCTTGCCGATGTTGATGCCCAGCAGGCCGCTGCGGCGCTGCGCGCGCTCGACATTGCGTACCAGCGCATCCACCCCCTGGTTGTTGAACCCCATGCGGTTGATGATCGCCTGGTGGGCAGGCAGCCGGAACAGGCGCGGCTTGGGATTGCCGTCCTGCGGGCGCGGCGTGACCGTGCCGATCTCGACGAACCCGAAGCCCAGCCCGAACAGTGCGTCGATGTGCTCGCCGTTCTTGTCCAGGCCGGCGCCCAGACCGACCGGGTTCGGGAAGCTCAGCCCGAACACATTGGTCGGCAACGGGGCAGGGCGGCGTGCCACCAGCGGTGTGGTGCCGGTGCGGTAGGCGAGCTCAAGCGCACTCAGGCCCAGGCCATGGGCGCGTTCGGCGTCCAGGGAAAACAGGAAGGGTCGGGCAAGCGAGTACATGGCGTCCAGTCAGTCCAGCGTGCCGATGAAAGCACGGGTTTGGTATTCAAATGCGATTTTGCCATCGACCGCATGCGCGTCGAACAGCTGCTGCAGCGCCTCCAGCATCGGTGCGTGGCGCGGGTGATCCGGCGGCGGGGCATATGAAGACGACAGCAGGCGGCCGCGCAGGCCATCGGCGTCCATGTACTGCGCGTTCGGGAACTGGGCGATGCCGCGCAGGCCCGGTCCGAACCACGCACGCATGGCATCGTCGTCCTGGTAGCGCTCGGCCACCTGGGTGTAATCGGTGCCGAACTCCAGCAGCAACTGCTCATAGCCCACCAGGAATGGCGAGGCGTCGAGCAGGCGCGAGTTCCAGAACACCAGCGCGAGGCCCTCCTTGTGCAGGATGCGCTTCCATTCGGCGCGCACCGCATCGGTGTCGAACCAATGGAAGGCCTGCGCGGCAGCGACCAGACCGACGCTGTGGTCGGCCAGCGTGGTGGCTTCGGCCGTGCCATCCACCAGCTTCAGGCGAAGGTATTCCTTGGAAAGCAGCTTCCCGGCCGCTTCGCGCATGGGGCCGTTGGGTTCCACTGCGATCACCGGATGCCCGGTGGCCAGGAACAGGCGGGTGGAAATGCCGGTGCCGGCGCCGATGTCAGCGACCAGGGTTTCGGTAGGCACGCCCATCTCGCCGTGCACCCAGTTCAGCAGCGCCGGCGGGTAGTCGGGGCGGTAGCGGACGTAGTCCGCCACGCGGTTGCTGAAACGCTCGGTTGCGTCCGATCCGCTCATGCGCACCTCACGACTGCAGGGAAACGAACCACGCCAGACCGCCGAAGAACAGCACGATTGCCAGCAGCGCCAGCAGGCTGCCGATCACCACCACCCAGCCCATGATCAGGCCAGCCAGTGCCAGACCGTCGCCTTCCAGTTCCAGCGGGCGGCGGCGGATTTCGGCGCGGGCCATGTGCCCGGTGATGATCGCGACCACGCTGCCCAGGAAGGGCAGGGCGGTCCAGCCGAGGATGCCGGCGATCAGGCTGATCAGGGCCATGGCGCTGGTTTGGCGGGGCGGGAGGCTCATGCGGCTCCTGGGGTAGGTGGGACAAGGGAATGATAGGGCCAGCAACGGGTTTATCCCATCAGGACCTGGCCGCCATCGACATTCAAGGTATGCCCGGTGATCCAGCGCGCCATTGGCGAGCACAGGAACAGGGCGGCATCGGCGATTTCCTCCGGCTGCCCGAAGCGGCCGAACGGGATCTTGGCCAGGGTGCCGTGGTAAAGGTCGGGGTCCTGCTGGCGCCGGCGTGCCCACAGCCCATCCTCGAACTCGATCGAGCCCGGGGCAATGGCGTTCACCCGGATCCGGTGCGGGGCCAGGGCCAGCGCCTGCGAGGTGGTGTAGTGCATCAGTGCCGCCTTGGCGGCGCCATACGGGGCGGCGGCGGGGCGCGGCTGCTGGGCGGCGATCGAGGCAAGGTTGAGGATGCAGCCCTCGGCCGACTGCTTCAGCCAGGGCAGCGCGAGGCGGGAGGCGCGCACCGCCGACATCAGGTCGACGCCGAGGCTGGCGTCCCAGCCGCCTTCGTCGTCGGTCATGCCATAACCGGTGGCGTTGTTGATCAGCACATCGATACCGCCGAGCGCGTCGGCCGCACCGGCCAGCCAGTGCTCGATGTCGGCCAGGCGAGAAAGGTCGGCCACCGCCGTGTGCAACGGCAGCCCTCGGGCAGCGGCGTCAGCGCGCAGTGCGGCCAAGCCGGGCTCGCCGCGGGCGCACACCGAAACGCGGGCGCCGGCAGCGGCAAAGGCCAGCGCCATCGCGCGGCCGATGCCTTTGCTGCCACCGGCCACCAGCACCCGGCGATCAACGAAATCCAGGGAAGGGCCGCGCAATGCGGCCCCATTCGGTAGGTGCCGACCGTCGGTCGGCACGCTGTCACCCGATTCAACCATCACAGGTCGAACTTGATGCCCTGGGCCAGCGGCAGCGAATCGGAGTAGTTGATGGTGTTGGTCTGGCGGCGCATGTAGACCTTCCACGCATCCGAACCGGACTCGCGGCCACCGCCGGTGTCCTTCTCGCCGCCGAACGCACCGCCGATTTCCGCACCGGAGGTACCGATGTTGACGTTGGCGATGCCGCAGTCAGAACCGGCTGCCGACAGGAAGCGCTCTGCCACCTTCAGGTTCTGGGTGAAGATCGACGAGGACAGGCCCTGCGGCACGCCGTTCTGCATGTCGATGGCTTCGTCCAGCGTGCTGTATTTCATCACGTACAGGATCGGCGCGAAGGTTTCGTGCTGCACCACTTCGTCGCTGTTCTTCAGCCCGGTGACAATCGCCGGCAGCACG
This sequence comes from Stenotrophomonas sp. NPDC047960, assembly GCF_043204395.1. Classification (NCBI taxonomy): domain Bacteria; kingdom Pseudomonadati; phylum Pseudomonadota; class Gammaproteobacteria; order Lysobacterales; family Lysobacteraceae; genus Stenotrophomonas; species Stenotrophomonas sp. NPDC047960. The sequence continues at coordinate 934,132 of NZ_JBIDBX010000001.1, forward strand.
AAGTTGCCGGCGCGGTCGATCCGCGTACCGCCGGTTTCGATGGTGCCGCCGCTGGCCTTGGCCTTTTCAATCGAGGCCAGGAACTGCTGCACGGCGCTGTCGCTGTTGAGCGGGCCCATCAGGTTGGCCGCATCGGTCGGATCGCCGATCTTGCCTTCCACCTGCTTGTACGCCTTGACCAGCGTGGCCAGCACGTTGTCGTAGATCGATTCGTGCACGATCAGGCGGCGCGTGGTGGTGCAGCGCTGGCCGGCGGTGCCGACCGCACCGAACACGATGCCCGGAATGGCCAGTTTGAGGTCCGCGCTTTCATCCAGGATGATGGCGTTGTTGCCACCCAGTTCCAGCAGGCAGCGGCCCAGCCGGTGGGCGACCTTCTCTGCGACCTGGCGGCCGACCTGGGTCGAACCGGTGAAGCTGATCAGCGGCACGCGCTTGTCGGCCACCAGCTTCTGCGACAGTTCGGTGCCGGCGTCGTTGACCAGGAAGAAGATGTCCGGGAAGCCGGCGCCCCGCAGCGCTTCATTGCAGATGCGCATGGAGGCGATGGCGGTCAGCGGGGTCTTGTTCGATGGCTTCCACAGGCAGACATCACCGCAGATCGCGGCCAGGAACGAGTTCCATGCCCACACCGCCACCGGGAAATTGAACGCACTGATGATGCCGACCAGGCCCAGCGGCTGGTACTGCTCGTACATGCGGTGGCCGGGGCGCTCGGAATGCATGGTGTAGCCATACAGCATGCGGCTCTGGCCCACGGCGAAGTCAGCGATGTCGATCATCTCCTGCACTTCGCCGTCGCCTTCCGGCTTGCTCTTGCCCATTTCCAGCGCAACCAGCGAACCCAGCGCATCCTTGTTGGCGCGCAGTGCTTCGCCACACAGGCGCACCGCCTCGCCGCGGCGCGGTGCCGGGGTGGTGCGCCAGACCTTGAAGGCTTCCTGCGCGCGGGCCACGATGGTTTCGTAGTCGGCGTCGGTGGTGGCGTGCACCTGGGCGATGGCCTCGCCGGTGGTCGGGTTGACCGAGGTGATCACCCCCGCGCCGGTGGCCGTGGACCACTCGCCATTGCCAAGGTAGGTGCCAGCGTTGGTCGCGTCGAGGCCGAGTGCCTTGAGCAGGTCAGAGGACATGCAAACTCCTGTTGCGGATCGAAAAAGGGCGCAGCCGCTGGCAGGGTGGGGGTGCGGCGTGCAGAACGACGATTCTAACCCGTCGCGATCCGCCGTACCGACCAACGGTCGGTACCTACCCGGGGGCCGACACGGTAGCGCCCGACCGTTGGTCGGGCGGCGCCCCGTGCCAACCCGCTAGAATGGACACCATTGTTCGCCCCCAGGAATCTGAATGAACGTTACCGTTGCAGAAGGCGTGGTGGTCGGGAACCGTCTCCCGTTCGTGCTGTTTGGCGGCCTGAATGTGCTTGAAGACCTCGATTCGACCCTGCATGCGGCCGAACACTTCACCACGGTGACCGCCAAGCTCGGCATCCCTTATGTGTTCAAGGCCTCGTTCGACAAGGCCAACCGCTCCTCGATCCATTCCTTCCGTGGCGTGGGCCTGGATGAAGGGCTGCGCATCTTCGAGGAAGTGAAGCGCCAGCTCGGCGTGCCGGTGATCACCGATGTGCACGAAGTGGCCCAGGCCGCCCCGGTGGCCGAGGTGGTCGACGTGCTGCAGATTCCCGCGTTCCTGGCCCGGCAGACCGACCTGGTGGTGGCCATCGCCCAGACCGGGCGTGCGGTCAACATCAAGAAGCCGCAGTTCCTGAGCCCCACGCAGATCAGGCACATCGTCTCCAAGATCCGCGAAGCCGGCAACGAGAACATCATCCTGTGCGAGCGCGGTTCGCAGTTCGGCTATGACAACCTGGTCGTGGACATGCTGGGCTTCCGCGAAATGATCGAATCCACCGGCGGGCTGCCGGCGATCTTCGATGTCACCCACAGCCTGCAGCGCCGCGATGCCGGCAGCGAAGCCTCCGGTGGCCGTCGCCGCCAGGTCGCCGAACTGGCCCGTTCGGGCATGGCCGTGGGTCTGGCCGGCTTGTTCCTGGAAGCGCACCGCGACCCCGACCACGCCCGTTGCGATGGCCCCAGCGCCCTGCCGCTGGCTGCGCTGGAACCCTTCCTGGCCCAGATCAAGGCGGTGGACGAGCTGGTCAAGGGCTTCGCCGAGCTGGAGATCCGCTGAGGCGGAGATGCCCGCGCGGCGGTATTGGCCTTGGTGCTGTCGCTGAATGTGGGTATCCTTTACCGCTGCCCGCACGCAATGTGCGTTGCAGCCTGCGGCCAGGCACGCTCGCCTGGCCCGCACATGGCCCCGTAGCTCAGCTGGATAGAGCGTCCCCCTCCTAAGGGGAAGGTCGCCCGTTCGAATCGGGCCGGGGTCACCAAAATCAACGGGTTACGTGAGGCGACTGGGGCCTCCGGTGCCAGATCTAGCCGTGTTTTCGTCACGTTCTGGCACAGTTGGCACAGGTCTGTTCGGGCCCCCAGCGGCTAGAAAGCTGGGGTCTGGACCGTTGCTTGGTTGCTCGCCCACGGCATCCTGTAACGGAAAGACACTCCGTCCATGCAGGGTGGAGTCAACCCTTCGCTGAAATAGATTTGCTCCTGGCCTATTCTGGAATGGGCCTGCGCGCTGTAGTGCAATGACAGGTCTTGCGCGCAGTTACCGTCATAAAGCTCGCGGACAAGTGGGTCGTCATCGGTGTGGGCGCCGGCGGCGAGTACTTCACCGTGGGCGTTCGCACCGGCAAGAAGGTCAAGTACGCCAACACCAAGCGCAACCGCCGGCAGGGCCGGGCTGGGAAGCTCTACGAGCAGAGCGGATGGGCCTATTACTGGCGCTTCCTCGAGTTCGGCACGAAGAACATGCGCGCCAAGCCATTCCTGACCCCTGCGGCGGAGGCTCGTGGCGCGCAGGCGGCCCAGGTGATGATTGATGAAACCCGCAACGCGATCGACAAGATCATGAAGGCAAGGGGCTGGAAATGATGGTGCCGCTGATCCAGGCAGTGATGCAGGGCAGCGCCGGCGTGCTGGCCCAGCTGGGCAACCCAATCCGGTTCTTCTACGGCACCGCGCCACTAAATACCGCGATGCCATACGGGGTATGGGACGTCGTCGGTGGCGGCCCGGAAAACCTGCTCAGCGAGGCGCCGCCGGCGGACGGCTGGCGGGTACGCGTCACTGTGTGGGGTTCGACCCTGACCCAGGCGAACGCCGCAGCGGTGGCGATCCGCGATGAGGTCGAACGCCGCGGCAGCATCGAATCCTACAACCCGTCCCCCGACGACGACGACACCGGCGCTTTCGGAATTTCCTTCGACGTGCGGCTGCTGGAACTTCGGTAGCCGTCACACAACATCAACCCCAACCGCCGGCGACAGCCGGCTTTCTTTTGCCCGGCGACCGGGCTTTATCCAAAGGAACAGCGCAATGGGCGACGTGATCAAGTCCAAACACACCCAGCTTTTCATCGCCATCGGTGCGACCGAGGTCATCAAGGTGACCCGCGTCCGGTCCGTCGGCTTCCCCGATGGCCAGGCGTCGGAAATCGATATCTCCGATTTCGACGACGATTGGGATCAGTTCGTGTCCGGCCGAAAGGCTACCTGGAATAACTGATGCCTACTGGACTTCAATGCTGGGACGCGAACGGGAACATCACCGTCGACCTGACCAGCCGAATGACACGGCTGCTGGGATACGTGAATCAAGGTGCGGGGTCCCTGCAGGAACCGGCGCTCTCGCAAGGCATCCCATTTGTGATCCCGATTCTCGATCAGAACGGGCTCATGTATCCCCAGAACGTCAACGTACCGGCGATTAGCGGCACTACGGTGACGTGGACTGGATGCGCAGGGCAGGTCGTCACCACATTCGGCCTGATTCCCCGCGGATCCGCGAGGCGGATCAGGGTTTGATCACCGTCGCAGAATCTGAGAGCCGGACCCGTAGGATTCCGCGCCATGCTCCCTCCCGACTTCCACTGGCGCTCCGTGGCCTCCCGCCCTGACGGGAAGGACGACAGCGTATTCTGCGACGGCACCCAGGTGCTGCGGATGTCCGAGCGAATCAACGGCGGAGGGTGGTTTGCCGACCTCAACACCCAACGGCCCGACCGCCGCCGCTGGACGACGCGGGAATGCACCAACTATGACCAGGGCGTCGTCGGCGCAGAGCTGTGGGTCGTCCGTCACCAAGACCGCCTCCGTGCTGAGATCGACTTGATGCGGGCAACAAGAAGTGCGGCGCGCGTCCGGCGCTGACTCAACCGATGGTCGCGCCTGCGCCGAGGCGAGTACAGTCGCCCCGGCGCCCTCAGGCTTATGCGTCGGCTTTTGCGCGCGGCTTCAGCCGGAAGCTGACGCCGAGACGATTGATAGCATTCATCGCGGCGATGGTGAGCGTGAGGTCAACCAGGTCCTTCTCATTAAAGCTGGCCGCCGCTTTGGCATAGGCTTCATCCGATGCGTGCGTTTCGCTGACAAGGGTGACCTCCTCGGCCCAAGCCAACGCGGCGCGTTCCTGGTCGGAGAAAAGATACGCAGCCTCTTCCCAGACCGGCACGAGCGCGACAGTGTCGAATGACATTCCCTCTTTGATGAGGTCGCGCGTGTGGATGTCGATGCAGTGGGCGCAACCGTTGAGCTGGGATACCCGTAGGAATACGAGGTGGATAAGCTTGGAAGGCAGCGCCGTGCCGGTCGTGACGAATTGATGAAGTTGCCCTACAGCTTTAGCGCCTTCGGGGGAAACCACAAACCAGTTCGAGCGATTCATTTCTGTTCATTCCTTTTGCTTGGTAGGTCGATCTCGGCTTGCATAGCCTGCCGATCACCAAGTCAGACGGATGACTGCAGTCGGCTGTGACACCGGCGCGCTATCGCCCAGCGCGAGGCTGCGCGATAAGGGAGCGGGGCGATCAGGGGGCCATTAGGTCCAGTCATTGGGCGTTGCCTCCGTGTCGCACCATGCGACGCCCCGCATTCACTATCGATACCATGACAAAAGCAGAGATCGGCAAGGCGCGCTGGGCGCGCGCACGGGCGGCTTCGCTATGGCAGCAGGCCGACGCCTTAGACCTTGATCGCAGCGGCGACTGGCGCGTTCGGGCGCAGCGGGGAAGGGGAGCGGCGCGGCTGCGCGCCGAGGCCGCTCGATTCGACAGGATGGCAAGTCGGTTTGAGGCGGCACTGGAGGATCAGGTCGCCTGACGGTGACCCCCAAACTGACCCTAAGCGCCAGCTAACCCGTTGATTCCAAAAGAGTGCATGTGTTCGCGGAAGATCGGCTTAGTCGTTGTCTTTGTTGATCTTCCGCGACCTTGACATGGTAGTGGTCCTTGCCATGATGCTGGCTGACGGTCGGTAGACCTGGAGAAAGCATGGACATGCGCATCCGGCAGTGGAAAGCATTGGATTACTTCGATCCTGCGCCGGTGCTTATCGGGCTCCGTGACTATGAGCGAAGCGGTGCATTGCAGGATGTTCCATACGAAGTCGCCTCATTGCGTACCCGGGAGTTGAAGCCCTACGGCGAGCGGCGGCAATGCGCGATGTTCGCTTATCTCACGGGGCGGGTAACGGGGACCTTCGTGTACGTGGCCTACTGCGAAGCGTCGGATTACGACGCGGTCATGCACCATCGTGTAGGCGACGAGATACGTTTTGTTCCTGTCCAGATGAAGGAGCTTCCGCCAAGCTTCTTGCCCTTCACCAAAGACCTTCAGGGCTTGATCGACGGGCTCAAGGATAAATACCCCACCTCATCCGATCTCACCGTGGCGGTCTACGTGAACCGAGACGTGTCCTTTCGAGTACAGCACCTTGACCTGTCTGGTTTGAACCTTGGGGCGCTGTGGTTGTTTGGCGGATGCGACCAGACGGGGGACACCTGGCGAGTGATAGGCAACCTACTTTCCGGTAATTGCCGAACGGAGGTCTTTGGCTATCCAGCGAGAGAGGCGGCAGCCGACGGTTCAGTTGGGTAAGGCTGCGCCCCCGGGTCGGCCCAGCCTTTGGTGGGGTCGTATTCGTTCCGCAATCGTTGACGACCCCCTGCCGCACTAAGCGCCAAGGCACCATGACTCAACAACTTTGCGGAACGAAATTGCCGTCACAACCCTTGTCGCATATAGAGATGTGTCAGGACTGCAAATCCCGTGCAATTGGGCGCAGATTGGCACACGTTTGGCACAGTTGGCTTCGAGGGCGTTGCGCCACATAGGCGCATCGCCCCCCTCCTAAGGGGAAGGTCGCCCGTTCGAATCGGGCCGGGGTCACCATATATCAATCACTTGGCGAGTTATCGACTGCTCGTAGAGGTGCGTCTAGTCAGGCTGATGTACCACCATGGAGAAGAAGTTCCCCTCCGACTACCTGGCTCAGGAGGTAATGGCATGCACGGGGTCCAGTTTCAAATGCGTGGATCCAAGCCTTCCCCGTACATCGACGTGCAGCTTCCAGAGGACAACGCGGGCATTAGAGAGATCTTCATTGGTCCTCGCGCCGACGTTACAGACCGCGAGCTTCAGCTCATGCTTGGTGCGCTCGGATTTAAAGGCATCGCTCTCAAAAGGTCTGAGGCTTCTTACCGGTAATCAGAATCTCAGCCTAGCCACGGCGCTGTTGTACCCATCCGGCGTTAGGTGTGCGTAGCACTTTTCAGTAATCGCGTAGTCTGCGTGACCGTCAGTCGGGCTCCGTTAATTTGCCGTCGGAAATTCCAATGGTCGCTCGTGAAAATGTGACCGCTGTAGGACTTCCGCAAATGCCCGCCTAACTTTCGGGGTATCCCTACAGCCCCGAGGCTTAAATCCTGCTGTAAGCCGATGTGCTTTGTGCTATCCACCAATATAGGCTCACGGAAGAAGACAGGTAACGAAATGAACTTTTCGAACAAAGTAGCAATCACCGTCATCGCGCTCTTTGTCAGCAGTGTTGCGAATGCTGACGCTCGCCTTCAGGTCGAAATCGTACCTGGTAGGGGAGCGCTTAGCGAAACGTCGATTGCATTGAACCTTCTGAATGTTGGTGACCAAACTGCCTTGGTCGATAAGTCCTCGGTCCCTACAGTGAATGGCCGTGGGATGCTATTGGATGATCCTTTCATCCTCAAGCAAGAGGATGGACGCGAAGCTGAGTTCATAGGGATAATGAGGGATACGTTGCCCGAGGTTTCAAGGTCGTTTTCAATTCCTGCGGGCGGTACGTTTAGTGTGGATATCGAACTTGCGAAGGGTTATCGCCTTTCTCCAGGGCTAAGCTACGAGGTGAGCTTGAGAGCTCCGGTCTCCTATCGCAGTGGTGAAGGTAGGAGTGGCTCCGCCAAGTCATCACAGCAGCGAGCGGATAAATGGATCAGTGCGTATCCCGCAGCCCGCACCATCGTTGTTCCAGTGACCGGCCATACAATTGGACGTGCCAGCGCTGACGAATTTCTTGATCCGGTGGTGTGCAGCGATCCTGCGGGAACCCCGCCGGCTCAGCGGAAGAGCGCAGTTTTTCAAAGCGTACTGGCGGGGGTTACCAATGGTGCCGGAATTGCGCTGACTGAGCTTCAGCAGATGACTTAGTTTGATGCATCATCTTTACCTGATATGTGGCTACGGTTCAGCCCTACTTTGCACTACACGCGTTACTTCGGAGAGCACGGCCCCGACATCAATATCAGCACCGGTGAAGTCGTCAATGAAGATGATGCGTTGGTCGATAGCACATAACTGGCGATCCTTTGGCGAATTTCGGGAGATCGCGTGACGGCTAAGCCGCCGGTCTCACTTTCCTGCCGGTGCAATGCGGATGAAGTACCAGCAGGCACCATTGCCTATGTGCAGTCAGGTGCCCCTTACGTCATTCACACCTGCCCCGTGTTCTGGTCCCTCCCGATGCTGCCGGCTAATCACATCGGTGAATCGTCGAAGCTTGGCACGATGGTCCATGAGTTCACCCATTTCACCGATAGCAAGGGCGTGGCACTTCGGCACCCGCCGGTCCCGGGTCAGGATGTCACCTCTCTTTCGTATGCACTGGAGCTCGCTGCTGAGTCGCACCCTGGTGCCGTTCGATTACCCAACGCTTACAAGTTCTTCGTTCTTGGTCAGGTGCACGGTCTGTCTCCGCCTGAATAGTTCGTCGCAGCGATCTGCGCGAATTGTTTGGCTCACTATTCATCGTTGATGAAGCGCCGGCATCAACTGCCGGCGCTATGTTTCACCCGCGCGGTTAGCAGGTCGACTACCAGCTGGCGGCGTCTCTGACCGGGGTGTGGACGCATCGACCTTGCGAGGCGGATCCGCGAGGGGGATCCGGCTTTGACCACAGTAGCTGGATCTGAGAGCCGGACCCGTAGGATTCCGCGCCATGCTCCCTCCCGACTCCCTGGCATTCCGGGGCCTCCCGCCCGACGGGAGGGGCGACAGCGTGTTCTTCGACGGCAGGCAGGTGCTGCGCCTTTGCGAGCGAATCAGCGGGGGAGGGCGGTTTTGCCGACCTCAACACCCAGCGGCCTGACCGGCGGCGCTGGACGACGCGGGAATGCACCAGCTACAACCAGGGCATCGTCGGGGCAGAGATGTGGGTGGTCCGTCACCAAGACCGAGTCACCGCTGGCGTTCGAGAAGGTCTGGCGTGAGTGGATTCGTGCTGCCGAGCAGGGAACAGACTACGCGTTCACCATTCGGTGCAAGGACGGATGTCGCTTCATTGGGCTGGCGGGCTTACACGATGCGAGCGGGGCGCGCCCCCAGCTCGGAATCTGGGTGAGTGAGTCAGAGCACGGGCATGGTTACGGCTTCGAGGCGGTGCAGGCCGTAGCCCGGTGGTGGTCCACGAAGGGTTCTCCCGCCGCGTTTCATTACCCTGTCGCCGAAGTGAATCAATCCAGCAGACGCATCGCCGAGCGCTTAGGCGGAACGGTAGTGGCATTCGAAGTGACACCGAAGTACAACTCAGTCATCTATCAAATTCCCCCGGTAGTGCCTGATCCCTCCGCACAGCAGACAGGGCGGGATGCGGGCTAGGAGCGCCTGGCCAAGGGTGGATCGGGTGTGCATAGAGTTGTGTCAGGACTGCAAATCCCGTGCAATTGGGCGCAGATCGGCACACGTTTGGCACAGTTGGCTTCGAGGGCGTTGCGCCACATAGGCGCATCGCCCCCCTCCAAAGGGGAAGGTCGCCCCTTCCAATCGGGCCGGGGTCACCATAGATCAACCGTTTGCGTTATTCGCAGGTCGTACGCACCCGCTCGCCGACGGAGCCACCTTCTGGCCGATGCAGTCTCGTTGCTTCGATCCAAGCGCCCACCGACGCGGTTAGGCCGCTGCATTGCCTCCTGCTGTGACAGGATCCAGACCGGCGGGGCGCGTTGAAGCGCGTCTGGCTGACAGCGCCGTGCACTCGCGCGTGAGGGCTGCTAGCACGTTGCAGGCCGCGACATGTGAAACTTCAGTCATCCATGCCGGCGCATTGTGAACAAGTCATCTTTCGTAGCGCTCTCTGATGCAGGATATATCTCCACCCTCATCGCCTCCGATGAGAATGCTGTTGGTAGAGGACGACGTAGCCTTCGGCGAGATCCTTGAAGCGCTCTTTCTTGATCATGGCTATGAGGTGCACTGGGCGCGAACGCTAGGGCACGCCATCCAGCTCAGCCATGCGAATGCGTTTGCAGCTGCCCTGCTGGATGTCCACGTGGGCAGTGAGCTCGTCTTCGAGTTGGCTGACCGACTTAAAACGTGTGCCGTTCCCTATGTGTTCATGTCCGGACCGTTCATAGAGCTGTTGCCTCGGCCGCACGATACTGTCCCGCTGGTGCGTAAGCCACTCAGACTCAAAGAACTTCTTTCCGCAGTTGAACGGCTTTCTGGCCGTCTCCCTTCTCCGGCGCCGTGAGCTGCGAAACCTGCGTCGTCACGCGCGCGCAGGTAAACTGGATACCCGGAAACAACCCGTACAACGCAGGAGCGGCATGGCGCTGCAAGCAATTGCCTACACAAGTCAGGCGATCCCCAATCTCGGTTCCTCCCGGGTGGACGAGCTGACGCTGCGCGCTGCTGCCCACAACCGCATTGCCGGTGTCACGGGTGTCATGCTCTTCGATGGCAGTCGATTTCTGCAGTACATAGAGGGGCCTGACGACGGTATGTCGGTCGTCTATGCCCGGATCGAATACTCCCGCAGTCATACCGGGATGGTTGAGCTGGCGCGCGGCCGCGTAGCTGAGCGCCAGTTCCCTTACTGGACCATGCGATGGATATCCGTGGCTGAGTCGGAGCTGCAGGCCACACTGATGAGCGATTGGCCCAGCCTTTCCAGTCGCGACCTTGCCGCCAGTCGCGGGCGCACCTCCACTGGCCTCGACCGCTTGGCTGAGCTAGCTGCGCCCTACATTGCCTGACCGGCAGACCTGTGACCAAGACGGCTTCGTTTACGTTCGTCCGTCCGAATCGGACCTGACTCGCCGCGATCGAGGGCGAACCTGCCCGTAATTTTACCGGCCCTTCTTCAGTAATTCCTCAGAGGTCGCGAAGCTTGCCGGCGGTCACGATGGAACATCGCGATCCTCGCAGGATTTCTTCGATGAACCGTACTGTCTGGCTCACCATGGCGGTCGTCGCGCCGCTCTTCCTGTCCAGCTGCGACCGCAGCGCGCCGGAAGCGGCGCCTGCTTCCGGCACGCCGCCAACCACCGCCAGTGGGCCATCGGCCACCGCGCCGGCGTACACGGACCAGGACATCAGCGATGCCTGGATCTACCTGCTCGGGCGGCTGCTGGTGCTGCGGCAGCAGAAGGCGGATCTGGCCGAGGGGATGAAGTGGAATGAATTCACCCACCGCAAGCCGGGGGCAGTCGAATGGCCCAACCCCAACCTGGACGTGGCCTATTCCGAGGCCTGGGTGGCACTGGACGAGAACAGCTGCACGCAGGTCACGGTTCCGAAGATCACGGGGCGCTACTACACCGTACAGTTCCTCAACGGCTGGGGCGAAACCCTGGCCAACATCAATGCGGAGACGCAGCCCGAGCGTGACTGGGGCGAGTTCGCTGTGTGCCTGGAAGGGGCAAGCGCAACCTTGCCCGAAGGCGTGGTCCGGGTGGATGTGCCGGCGCGTTACCTGCGGGTGCTGGCACGCGTGGAGCTCGGCGACGACTGGGAACAAGCGGTGGCGCTGCAGCACAAGTTCGCGCTGCGGGCGACCGGCACGCCTGCGGTTCCGACACTGCCCTCGATTCCGCCGTTCGATCCGCAGCACCTTCCCGGCGCGGAAGCGTTTGAAAATGCCGAGGCGGTGCTGGACAGCGAACGCGACCTCAACCCCGGCATGGAAACGGTAGCGGCGAAAGTGCGTGCCATTGCCCAGGGCATCCGATCCCCGGCGGAGCGGGCCCGGGTGGACCGGGTGGTGCGCGATAAGGCGCACGCCGACCTGGCCAAGGCTGCGCCGACCATCGGTCGCGGCACCCTGCAGAACGGCTGGGTGCGTCCTGCCGTGGCAGGTTCCTACGGTAACGACTGGCTGGGCCGGACGCTGATCAACCTGGGCGGTATCTGGGCCAACCGGCTTGATGGCGTGGTGTACTTCAAGGGAAGCCTGGATGGCACCAATACCCAGCTCAATGGCGATCACACGTACACACTGACCTTCCCGAAGGATGCCTTGCCGGCCAGCTTTGCCAGCTATTTCTGGTCGGTGATTGCGGTGGATCCGGTGTTCGCCCGGGTGCTGCCCAATCCGAAGAACCGGTTCCTGCTCAATCGCGAATCGGGGTTGAAGTACAACGCCGACGGATCGCTCACGCTTTACTTCGCGGCGGAAAGGCCTGCGGAAGCGCCCGACCCGAACTGGCTGCCCACGCCCAAGGGGCAGGACTATCGGTTGACGTTCCGCTTCTATGGGCCAAAGGGTGGCGTGGCCGATGGAAGCTACTATCCACCGCCGATGGTGCGTGTGGATCCGTAGCGAACGTACGCGCCCTGCACGCTGCCATCGCTGTGCATTGACGAACCGCCTGTCAGGGTGACTGCAACGCCACTGCGCAGGACGTTTTTCATGCTGAGCATCGATCATCGACTTGAGTTTCCCTGGCAGCCGGCAGCAGAGGTGCCCGCGCCCGATCCGGCCGTGGAGCCCCCGGCACCGCCGGTGGAGGCACCGCCATCGCAGGACCCTCCTGCCCAGGAACCACCTGGCGAGATACCGCCCGAGCGCGATCCACCCGCCGAACAGCCGCCGTTGGAAGCGCCGCCGCCGTCCAGAGCAGAGTGAGCAACCGCAGCAAGATCGTGCACCTGCTGGAATGCGCCGCGTAACACGCGGCGTTTTTCTTTTCTGCGGCGCAACCCGCGTGACGAAGCCATTGCGCCGCGAACACCGTGTCGAAACATCACGTTTGCGCCGCGCAGACATCGCTTAACACTTCGATTTTAAGGTCACGCCGACTTCATTGACGATGCGGAAAAGTGGATCCACCCCGACACGGGTCAACACGAATCCACTCCAGGAGCAGATATCAGTGAGCACCGAATCCAAGACCGCGCATACCCTCAACGACCTCATCGAGATTGCCCGTGATGGCCAGGACTTTTACACCGAGGCGGCCAAGAAGGTTGAGGATGCAGAGTTGTCCGCACTGTTCACCCGCATCGCGGGCGTGAAGTCGCAGATTGTCACGTCCCTGAGCAGCACCGTTGCCGCAACCGGCGCCAAGCCGGCAGAGCACGGCACCATGGTCGGCTCGATGCAGCAGTTCTACGGCAAGGTCCGTGCCACGCTGGGCGATACCCAGTACGGCTATGTTGCCGAGCTTGAGGAATCGGAAGATCGCCTGCTGAAGGCCTTCCGTGACACCCTCACCGACACCGACACCCCGCCGGCCGCCCGCGCGGAAGTGACCCGGCTGTTGCCGAGCGTTGAGGAAACCCACAACGTGATGCGCAACCGCAAGCATGCGATGAAGCACTGAACATCAAGCCATGAGGCTTGAAGCCGTGGCGGCGACGCTGGTCGCTGCCACCGTTCGCAGGCGCCCCGGTTCAGCCGGGGCGTCTGCGTATCAGCCGGGTCCGCGACTCCAGACACCGGCGTACGGCCCCACCCGATATGGTGCATACTCGGTCACAGGTACTGTCGGGATTACTCATGGAACACATGCGTTGGCTCACGCTTCGTCTTGGCAACAACCAGTCCATCGGCCCCGGCGTTCTGCGGGAACTGTGGTCCAATGCCTGCGAAACAAACCAGTCCTCGGTAACCCGCGATACCGACGGGCGGTCAACGGCTTATGCGCTCCATGCGCCAACGTCGCTGGCCTACCCGAAGCGCGCCGAACTGCGCATGCGCGAACTGCTGGAAAAAGCCGGTTACACCTTCACCATGGGCTCGCTGGCCGATCGGCCTGCGCCGCAGCCGGTGCGCTTCCGCTGAGCCAGGCTACGTTGCCTGGCGTGTGATCGGCAGTACGCGGCGCATGATGCGCACCGGCACCCCGGTGCGGTGCGTCTGCCGCTCTAGTGGTTCCCAGCCGAGCTTCGCATACAGGCCGCCATCATCGCGCTCGGTCTGCAGGAATACTTCACGCACGCTGTAGCCTTGTGCCTTCTGCATCAATGCGGCGATCAATTCGCTGGCAAGCTCTCGGCCACGATGCGACGGGCACACGAATACACCGCCCAGCCAGTGCAGCCGCTCGGGTCGCTCGGTGCGCTCATGGAATTTGAGCTGGGCGGCGGCGACCGGCAGATCCCTGTCCATCGTCATCAGCAGCATGGGCAGCTCATTGTCGTGCAGGAACACCTCCAGCCGCTGCTGTTCGTCTTCCAGCGTCCAGCCCGGCACGCGGCTACCCCAGGCGTCGAAGTACCAGCGGGCAACAACGGGCAACAGGTGCGGGGCATGGCTCAGGGCAAGAAACGGCATCGAGTACTCCCTGTACGGCGCGACGGTACTTCCCGTGACAACATCGACGTTATACCACTGGGGTATCAGCCTCCTGCCGTGACGCGTTGCAGGTTTTGAGAACCACGCGCAGACTTGCACTGTCGATCATTCCTCCGCTCACGATGTCTTCACCGTCCTTCAACCTCCGGTGCTATGGCCGCGCCTCAAGCGTGGACCGTCATGCATTCGCGCAATGGGTGCTGCCAGTGCAGGGTGAGTTGGCGTTCGAGCTTGAGGGGCGTTGCGTACGCCTGGATCGATTGCAGGGCGCGTTCGTGGCGCCAATGGCGGGGCATGCCCAGAGCGCCACGGATCACGACCGCTTTCTGATCGTGGACTGCCCGGCCTCGATATTCGACGCCGATACGCTCGCACGTCTGCATCGCCAGCCGGTACTGGCGCTTCCCGCAGAGGTGCGGGGAATGGCGCAGCGCGTGAATAGTACGCAACAGGAGCAGGTCGACGACGACACGGTGCGGCGCGAGTTGCCCCGGCTGCTGCAGGCGTTCTCGCTGGCCGGCAGTGCGACCCGCCTGCAGGCAGTGTGTGCGCGCATCGAGCACGCGCCTGGCGAGGCCTGGCCCGTGGAGCGCATCGCCGGTGAGGTGGGGGTCAGCAGCAGTCGCCTGCATGCTCTGTTCCGCCAGGCCTTTGGACTCAGCCCGCAGAACTGGCTCAGCGCCAGCCGGCTGCGCTGGGCACGCGGACGGCTGGCATCCAGCGATGCGTCCATCGCGCAGATTGCACAGCACGCTGGCTATTCCGAGCAGAGCGCGCTGACCCGTGCCCTGCGCCGGGAGTGGGGCATGACCCCGGGCGATTACCGGCGCCGCTACCGCTCCGCGCAGTAGATCCAGTCAAGACCGTCGGCGGCGTGGCGCCTACACTGGCGCGGTCTTTCCGTTACCTGGCGCGTAGCTGTTCATGAATCGTTCGATGGGCGTGGGCGTAGCCAATGGTGTCGCCGCCGGAGCGCTGTGGGGCGTGGTATTCCTGGCGCCTGCGGTGCTGGGCCATTTCACCGCCGTGCAGCTGTCGGCCGGACGCTACCTGGTGTATGGGCTCGTTGCCGTGCTGCTGCTGGCGCCGCGCTGGCGCCAGTTGCGCGGGCGGATCGGGATGGCCGAGTGGCGGGGGCTGCTGTGGCTCAGCCTGGCGGGCAACCTGGTGTACTTCGTGCTCCTGGCCCAGGCGGTGCAGTGGGCGGGTGGGGCGGCCGCTTCGTTGATTGTCGGGCTGATCCCCGTGGTGGTGACGGTGGCCGGGGCGCGCGAAGAAGGCGCGGTGCCACTGCGGCAGCTCTCGCCCGCATTGACCCTGTGTCTGTTCGGGGTGGGACTGGTGGGCTATGAGGCGCTGCAGTCCGAGCATGCACCAGGGTCGGCGAATCAACGCCTGCTGGGGTTGTTGTGTGCATTCGGCGCTCTGTTTTCATGGGCGTTGTATTCCATCGGCAACAGCCGCTGGCTGGCACGCCGCCCGGATATTTCAGGCCACGATTGGTCGCTGCTGACGGGCGTGGCAACCGGCGCGCTGGCGCTGCTGCTGGTACCCACTGCGTTTGTCCGCGCCGGCCCGTCCCACGCGCTGGGTGACTGGGCGTGGTTCTGGATCATCAGCGCGGGGGTGGCGGTGGTAGCTTCGGTGCTCGGCAACGCGTGCTGGAACCGGGCCAGTCGCAAGCTGCCGCTGACCTTGACCGGGCAGATGATCGTGTTCGAGACGCTGTTCGCGCTGCTGTATGGATTCGGCTGGCAGCGCCGCTGGCCTACGCTGATGGAATCACTGGCGATCGTCTGCCTGGTCGCCGGGGTGTTGCTGTGCGCGCACGCGCACCGGCCGCCGCCGATGGTGGCTGAACACGCCGGCTGATGTGGCTGCCTGGTCTGAATGGTCACATTCGCAACTTTTTGGCCGACGATGTCTGCCATTCATCGTGTTGCACTTTTTGCGGTGCACCACTTGACACGCACCCTCCCGGCGTAGTTTTCTTGGCCCATGGTCATCGCCGCTGCCCCTGACATGCTGCTCTCCACCGCCCTCATCGGCGGACTGCGCAGCGTTGCCCTGGCCGCCGGTACCACCACCATTACCACCGTCACCACTCGCCTGGTGCGGCCCGTCGTCTTCGCGTAGTTTCCGAAAACAACGGCCCCGCACCAGATCAGGTTGCGGGGGATCTCCTTCAGCCTGGATGACGCGGGGCCTCGAATCGAGGTCAGCATGTCTTCTGTCGCCGCTTCATCCAATGCCGCTGCATCGCCCGCATCTTCCTTGCCGCTGCGCGCGGCATCCTCGACGGTCGTGCACAAGTTCGGCGGCACCTCGGTGGCCGATGCCGACCGCTACCGCCATGTGGCCCAGCTGTTGCTGGCGCGCCCCGAGGCGGTGCAGGTCACCGTGGTGTCGGCCATGAAGGGTGTGACCGACGCGCTGATCGCGCTGGCCGGCGCGGCCGCGGACAACGCGCCACAGTGGCGCGACGATTGGCACGCCCTGCGCGCACGCCATCGCGGTGCCGCGGTGGCGCTGTTGGGCGAGCACGCAGGCGACACGGTGGAGTGGCTGGATGCACGCTTCGACCAGCTGGTGGAAGTACTGGGCGCGCTGGCGGTGATCGGTGAGCTGCCCGACGAGGTACTTGACCGCGTGCAGGGCCTGGGCGAAGTGTACTCGGCGCACCTGCTGGGCCACTACCTTCGCAGCATTGGCGAGGACTGCGCGGTGCTGGACGCACGCGAGGTGCTGGTGGTGGACCGCGGCGAACTGGGCGTGGACGTGGACTGGGTGCAGAGCGCGCAGCGGCTGGCCGCATGGCGGGAAGCACATGGCTCAGCGCGGGTGGTGGCCACTGGATTCGTGGCGCGCGACCGCCGTGGCCGGGTAACCACCCTCGGGCGCAATGGCAGCGACTATTCGGGTGCGATCTTTGCCGCACTCTTCAACGCCGACGAGCTGCATATCTGGACCGATGTGGACGGCGTGCTTTCGGCCGACCCGCGGGTGGTGCCCGAGGCGGTCCAGCTGGACGCGCTGAGTTACGATGAGGCCTGCGAACTGGCCTATTTCGGCGCCAAAGTGGTGCACCCGCAGACCATGTCGCCGGCCATCGAACGCGGCTTGCCGATCATCATCCGCAATACCTTCCACCCGGATCATCCCGGGACACGGATCACCGCCGAGCGCACCGCGTCCGGCCCGATCAAGGGGCTCACCCTGAGCCCGGAGCTGGCCCTGCTCAACCTGGAAGGCACCGGCCTGATCGGCGTTCCCGGCACGGCCGAGCGCGTCTTCGCCGCGTTGCGCAACGCGCACGTGTCGGTGGTGATGATCTCGCAGGGCTCATCCGAGCACTCGATCTGCTGCGTGGTGCGCCAGGCTGAAGCGCAGCGGGCGCGCGATGCCCTGCTGCACGCGTTCGCCCACGAACTCAGCCTGGGCCAGGTGCAACGCGTGCAGCTCACCGACAACGTGAGCGTACTGGCGGCGGTGGGCGATGGCATGGCCGGGCAGCCGGGCGTCGCGGCGCGCCTGTTCGAATCGCTGGGGCGTGCACAGGTGAACATCCTGGCCATCGCGCAGGGCTCGTCCGAACGCAACATCTCGGTGGCAGTGGACAGCCGCCAGGCGACCAAGGCACTGCGCGCGGCGCATGCGGGCTTCTGGCTGTCGCCGCAGACCTTCTCGGTGGGCGTGATCGGTCCCGGCAATGTGGGCGCGGCGTTGCTCGACCAGTTGCTGGTCGCGCAGCCCACCCTGCTGACGCGGGCCAACGTGGACCTGCGGGTGCGTGCGGTGGCATCGCGCAGCCGCATGCATCTGGATGCACGTGGGGTGCAGGGCGACTGGCGCGCTGCGTTGGCCACGCAGGCGCAGGCGACCGATCTGGACCAGTTCACCGGACACCTGCTGTCGGCACACCTGCCGCACGCGTTGATCGTCGATTGCAGCGGCAGCGCCGATGTCGCCGACCGCTATGCCGGCTGGCTGGCGGCCGGCATCCATGTGGTCACCCCCAACAAGCAGGCCGGCGCGGGTCCGTTGCCGCGGTATCACGCCATCCGCGAGGCCGCCGCTGCCAGCGGCGCGCGCTTCCGCTACGAAGCAACCGTGGGTGCCGGGTTGCCAGTGATCACCACGTTGCGCGACCTGGTCGATACCGGTGATGAAGTGCTGGCCGTCGATGGCATCTTCTCCGGTACGCTGGCCTGGCTGTTCAACAAGTACGACGGCCAGGTGCCGTTTTCCGAGCTGGTCGCGCAGGCGCGCGGCCTCGGCTACACCGAGCCCGACCCACGCGACGATCTGTCCGGCGTGGACGTCGCCCGCAAGCTGGTCATCCTGGCACGCGAGGCCGGTCGTGAGCTGAGCCTGGAACAGGTCAGCGTGGAAAGCCTCGTACCGGAGGCACTGCGCCAGGCCAGCGTGGACGACTTCATGAGCGGTCTGGCATCGGTCGATGACGTGTTCGCCGGACGGCTGGAACAGGCGCGTTCGCGCGGCGCGGTGCTGCGTTACGTAGCGCGCCTGTCAGCGGATGCCGCCCAGGTGGGCCTGGTGGAGCTGCCGGTCGGCCACGCGTTCGCCAACCTTCGCTTGACCGACAACGTGGTGCAGTTCACCACGCGTCGTTATTGCGAGAACCCTCTGGTGGTGCAGGGTCCTGGTGCGGGTCCGGAAGTGACCGCTGCGGGTGTGTTCGCCGACGTGCTGCGGGTCGCCGCCGGAGAGGGGGCGCGCCTGTGAGTACCAACGCAGCAGGGGAGGCGCGTGCATTCTCACCGGCGTCGGTGGGCAATGTCGCCGTAGGGTTCGACATCCTGGGCCATGCCATCGCGGGTGTGGGCGACACCGTGACCGTGCGCCGCACGGACGAGCAGGGCGTTCGGATTCTGGCGATCCGGGGCACCACGGTTGATCTGCCGCTGGAAGCTGCCGACAACACCGCCGGTGCGGCATTGCTGGCGATGATCGACACGCTTGCGTTGCCGTTCGGGTTCGAGCTGGAGATCGACAAAGGCATCGCGCTCGGTTCGGGCATGGGCGGTTCGGCGGCATCGTGCGTGGCCGCGCTGGTAGCCGCCAACGCGCTGCTGGATGCGCCGCTGCCGCGCGAAGCACTGTATCCATTCGCGCTGACGGGTGAGGCGGTGGCCAGTGGGGGCCGGCATGGGGACAATCTCGGGCCGATGCTGCTGGGTGGGCTGGTGCTCAGCACGGCGGACCGGCTGGTGCGCATTCCCGTGCCTGTCGAGTGGTACAGCCTGTTGGTGCATCCGGACGCCGTGCTGGAAACCCGTCGTGCGCGTGCCGCGCTGCAGGGCAGCTACCGACTTTCCGAATTCGTTACGCAAAGCGCGAACCTGGCGCTGGTATTGAGTGGCTGCTTCCGCAGTGATGCCGGGCTGGTACGCGCCGGCCTTCGCGACGTGCTGGTGGAACCGCGTCGTGCCGGCCTCATCGAGGGTTTCGCCGCGGCCCGCGAGGCTGCATTGGCGGCGAGTGCACTGGGTGCCAGCATCTCAGGGGCCGGCCCCAGCGTGTTTGCCTGGTTCGACAGCGAGGCAGCGGCGCACGCTGCCAAGCGTGCCGTGCAGGTTGCCTTTGCCGGTGCGGGCTTCGACAGCCAGGGCTGGGTATCGCCGTTGAACGCGCCCGGGGCGCAGCTGCTGTGACCGCAGCTTCCACTCTTCTGCCAGGATCTGCCATGGAATTCGTTTCGACCCGTCACGCCGCACCCGCATCCACCCTCAGCGCGGCTATCGCCGCCGGCCTTGCCCCGGATGGCGGGTTGTATGTCCCCCGGCAGCGACCGCAGCCGCAACGCTGGCTGGCACAGGGCAGCCTGGCGCGCAACGCCGAAGCGGTGCTGGCGCCGTTTTTCGCCGGCGACACGATCGCGCCGCATCTTGCCGCGCTGTGCGAGGAAGCCTTCGACTTCCCGGCCCCGCTGCGTGCACTGGCCACCCCGGGCGACCACGTGCTTGAGCTGTTCCATGGACCGACCGCAGCGTTCAAGGACTTTGGCGCGCGCTTCCTGGCGGCCAGCCTCGCTCGACTCCAGCGGGATCGTTCCCGCCCATTGACCATCGTGGTGGCCACCTCCGGCGACACCGGCGCAGCGGTCGCAGCGGCTTTCCATCGCCAGCCCGGTATACGCGTGGCAGTACTGTATCCCGACGGTCGCGTATCGCCGCGCCAGGCGCACCAGCTGGGCTGCTTCGGCGACAACATTCACGCGCTGCGGGTGGCCGGTTCGTTCGACGACTGCCAGGCGATGGTGAAGCAGGCCCTGAGCGACCGCGAGCTGCAGGCAGAGGTGCCCTTGAGCTCGGCCAACAGCATCAGCCTTGGCCGGTGGCTGCCGCAGATGAGCTACTACACCGACGCGGCGCTGACCCACCACAAGGCGACCGGCGAGGTACTGAACCTGGTGGTGCCCACCGGTAACCTCGGTAACGCGATGGCCGCAGTGCTGGCACGCGCGATGGGTGTACCACTGGGCCAGATCGCACTGGCCACCAATGCCAATGATGTGTTGCCGCGCTTCTTCCGCGGTGGTGCGTACCGGCCGCAGCACAGCGTGGCGACACTGGCCAACGCGATGGATGTCGGCGCACCCAGCAATTTCGAACGCTTGCGCTGGCTGTATGCGGAAGACGACGACGCACTGCGCGCGGCGTTCCGCGTCGAGGCGGTGGACGATACGGCGATCCGCGACCTGATCGCGCGGCGGCACGCGGCATTCGGCGAGGTCTTCTGCCCGCACACCGCCACGGCGGTGAAGCTGCTTGAACAGCTGCGTGCCGAAGGGGTGCAGGGCGATTGGGCAGTAGCCGCAACCGCGCACCCGGCCAAATTCGAAACGGTGGTGGAACCGCTGATCGGCGGCCCCATCGAGGTACCGCCCGCCCTGTCCGCGCTGCTGGATCGCCCCGCCCGCGCCGAACCCTGCCCACCGCATTACACGGCACTGCGCGAATTCCTGCTTTCCTGATGTATCCAGATCCCAGCCCGGCGCGCAGCCTCGGAAACCGGGCTGTTTCGGCGGATGCACACCCGACCGGAGTTCAGCGGTGATTGAAGCCGCCCCTCAGACCCCGCACAGCTCCCGCAACCCGGCTTCGTCCAGAATCTCGACGGTGTTCAGGTGGGGCAGGGCAATCAGGCCCTGCTGCCGCAGCTTGGTGAACGTGCGGCTCACCGTTTCCATGGTCAGGCCAAGATGGTCGGCGATGTCGCTGCGCCCCATCGGCAGCATCACGCGCAGGCCGTTGCCGCCCAGGCGTGCTTCACGCGCGGCCAGTCGCAGCAGGAAATCGGCCAGCTTCTCGGCCGGCTGCAGGCGGCCCAGTGCCAGAGCGGCATCGGCCGCCTCATCCAGCGCCTGGCAGGCACGCTGCAGCAGCTTGCGCTCCAGGTGTGGGTAGCGTGCGCGCAGGTCCTTCATCGGGGCCAGACCCACGCGGCAGACCCGGCTGTCGGCAATGGCTTCGATGTCGTAGCGGTGATTGTCGCTGCCGGTCAGCCCGAGATAATCGCCGGGGAGCACGAAGCCGCTGATCTGGCGGCGCCCATCGGCCAGGGTGCGGACCAGCCGCAGCGCGCCTTCGGTCAAGGTATAGACATGTTGGCGGGCCTCGCCGGCGCGGGCCAGGGTGGCGCCCAGCGGCAGCGGCTGCGATACCGTGACCCGCTCCAGGGCCTGCACCTCGTCCGGCGACAGCGCCGAACATACCGCCAGGTGGCGCACCGAGCAGTGCAGGCAGTCGCGCAGCGGCGCGCAGCCCGGTGCGGGATCTTCTACAGCGGCAACAGCGGTTCCGGAGGGGGGCCGGGTCATGTCGAACCAGGGAGCGGGGCCTGCCCATCATACGTCATGCGGCGGTCGGCCCGGCTCCGGCTAGAATATGCAGCTCGTTCTTCCCCAAGTTCCCCCGCAGGAGTCCCGCAAGTGATCAAGCCCCGTACGCCGCCCGGCATCATGGAACTGCTGCCGCGCGAGCAGATCGCGTTCCAGCGCATGCTGGACGTCATCCGCCGCAATTACGAGCGGTTCGGGTTCCTGCCGGTGGAAACCCCGGTGTTCGAGCTGTCGGACGTGCTGCTGACCAAGTCGGGTGGCGAGACCGAGCGCCAGGTCTATTTCGTGCAGTCGACCGGCGCGCTGGCCAATGCGGCCGAAGCGGGTGACAAGAGCCTGCCGGAGCTGGCGCTGCGCTTCGACCTGACCGTGCCGCTGGCACGCTATGTGGCCGAGCACGAACACGACCTGACTTTCCCGTTCCGTCGTTACCAGATGCAGCGCGTGTACCGCGGCGAGCGCGCCCAGCGCGGCCGTTTCCGCGAGTTCTACCAGTGCGACATCGACGTGATCGGCAAGGACAGCCTGAGCACGCGCTATGACGCCGAAGTCCTGGCGGTGATCCATGCGGTGTTTGCGGAGCTGCGCATCGGCGATTTCTCGGTGCAGCTGAACAACCGCAAGCTGATGCGCGGTTTCTTCGAAAGCCTGGGCGTGGCCGACGGCGAGCGCCAGATGGCGGTACTGCGCGAGGTCGACAAGCTGGACAAGCGCGGTCCGGACTACGTGCGCGACACGCTGACCGGCGAAGGCTTCGCGATCCCGGCCGAGCAGGTGGACCGGATCCTGGCCTTTGTGGCGGTTCGCTCGAGCAGCCACGCCGATGCACTGGCGCAGCTGGATGCACTCGTGGCTGATGGTACTGCCAGCGAGACGCTGAAGCTCGGCGTGGCCGAGCTGCGCGAGGTGCTGCAGCTGGTGAAGGCGCTGGGCGTGCCGGAAACGGCGTACTGCCTGAACTTCTCGATCGCGCGCGGCCTGGACTACTACACCGGCACGGTGTACGAAACCACGCTGACCGACCACCCGCAGATTGGTTCGATCTGTTCGGGCGGCCGCTACGAGGACCTGGCCAGCCACTACAGCAAGTCCAAGCTGCCAGGCGTGGGCATCTCCATCGGCCTGACCCGCCTGTTCTGGCAGCTGCGCGAGGCGGGGCTGATCGCGGGCATCGAAGACAGCAGCGTGCATGCGCTGGTGGCGCTGATGGACGACAACGGCCTGGCCGATTCGCTGGATATCGCCCGTCGCCTGCGCATAGGCGGGATCAACGCGGAAGTGCAGATGGAGCCGAAGAAGATCGGCAAGCAGTTCCAGTACGCCGCCAAGGCCGGCATCCGCTTCGTGGTGCTGGCCGGTGAAGACGAGCTGGCACGCGGCGTGGTGGCGGTGAAGGATCTGCTGCGCGAGCAGCAGTTCGACGTTGCCCGCGATGAGCTGGCGAGTGCATTGCTGGTGGAGCTGGAGCAGACGCGCGCGATGGCGTGAGGTTCTCTGCTGTCTGATGACAACAACGGCACCTTTGGGTGCCGTTGTTGTTTTTGGGCGTCTGATTGCGTGGTTTCACTGTGCACCCGGCGTTGCCGGGTGCTTCATGCATTCGTGCGTAAAGCCCGTTATCACCCGATCCCTGGTTTGGCGGGACGGTGCGGGTCTGCGGGACACGCCGTGAATCCGTCCTTGGAGGCTTGGCAAAAACATCCCTGTTTTTGACAGTCCCGCAAACCCGCCCCGTCCCACCTTCGACGGGTGGTTGGTGGCCAGGGGTAACAGCTAAAGCGTCTTCGCTTCGGGGTCATGCGTTACAGCGTGAGGATGGTTTCCGGGCAGTCGTCTGGCGACCGACCCGACCGCTGTGTTTCACTGCGTTTCGGACGTTATGGCTGGCACCGGTAGGGTCGGTCGGCAGACGACTGCACTGAACAATCCAGCGCCCGGTAACGCAGTGAAAACATCGAACCCGGCCGTTGATCTCCCTTGGCCACCAACCCGCCGGCCCAGCTCAGGCCATGCGAAGACTACCAGCTGTTCGCCCAGAACCATCGCCAGCCGGGCAGTGCCCGGCGACAGACCGCGATGCGGGGTTCTCCTGTGAACAAAGGCCTGAACCTGAACGGAGGGATCAGAGACCTCAGGTGGATTTGGCTTCAGCCCGCTTTTGCGCTAATGTAATAGCACGCTATTACATTGATACGATGAAAATACGCCCTGTCCCCCGTGAGAAAGACCCCCAGTCCGACCTGGACAGCCTGGCCGGCGCATTTGCCGGCCTGTCCAGCGCCGAGCAGGTCACTGCGTTCCTGCGCGATCTGTGCACCCCGGCCGAGCTGGAGGCGCTGTCCGACCGCTGGAAGGTGGTGCCGCTGCTGCGGCAGGGCGTGCCGTATCGCGAAATCCATGAATTGACCGGTGTCAGCGTGACCACCACCGGGCGCGTGGCGCGCTCGCTGGACCATGGCCACGGCGGTTATGCCGCCGCCATTGCCGCGACCGCCACGCCTGCATCCCCAGAATCCGAGTAGAGACTTCCCCATGAGTGCAACCCAGACCGCCCCGGCACGTGACCGGCTGCGTATTGCCATCCAGAAGAGCGGACGCCTGGCCGAACCGGCGCGCAGCCTCCTGACCGCCTGCGGGCTGAGCTGGCGGCAGAGCCGCGACAAGCTGTTCTGCTATGGCGAATCGCTGCCGGTGGACCTGCTGCTGGTGCGCGATGACGATATTCCCGGCCTGATCGCCGATGGCGTCTGCGATTTCGGCATCGTTGGCCGCAA
The DNA here is from genome assembly GCF_043204395.1 of Stenotrophomonas sp. NPDC047960. Classification (NCBI taxonomy): domain Bacteria; kingdom Pseudomonadati; phylum Pseudomonadota; class Gammaproteobacteria; order Lysobacterales; family Lysobacteraceae; genus Stenotrophomonas; species Stenotrophomonas sp. NPDC047960. The sequence continues at coordinate 958,718 of NZ_JBIDBX010000001.1, forward strand.
TGAACTGGACGAGCAGGGCGCCGCGCGCCGCCGCATTGGCCTGCCCGATGCCTACCAGGCGCTGCGCGGGCTGAACTTCGGACAGTGCCGGTTGATGCTGGCCGTGCCCGAGGAATGGGACTGGCAGGGCGTGCAGCAGCTGGTCGGCAAGCGCATCGCCACCAGCTACCCGGCGATCCTGGCCGACTGGCTGGCCGAGCGCGGCGTGGATGCCCAGGTGGTGGAGCTGTCCGGTTCGGTGGAAATCGCCCCCCGCCTCGGTACCGCCGACCTGATCTGCGATCTGGTCTCCAGCGGTGCCACCCTGGCCGCCAACCAGCTCAAGCCGGTGGAAACGCTGCTGGAAAGCGAAGCCGTGCTGGCCGGCCCGGTGAAAACCCCCGACGACGCCCGCGCTGGCCTGATGGCCATGCTGCTGCGCCGCCTCGACGGCGTGGTGAAGCTGCAGGACAGCAAGCTGCTGATGTTCCGCGCCGAACTGGACCGCGTCTCCGAACTCGCCCGTTTGTTGCCCGATGCCGACCCGCTGGTGCAGTTGCCCGATGACGGCGGCCGCCTGCGTTTGCAGACCATGTGCCACGGCGCATTGACCTGGCAGCGGTTGGAAGAGCTGGAGCGCGCAGGCGCCCAGGGTTTGATGGTCTTGAGCGTGGAGCGGTCGCTGGCATGAATCGTCTGCAATGGTCCCAGTTGAGCGACGCCGAGCAGGCACAGGCGCTGCAGCGCCCGGTGCAGGCCGTGGCCACGCGTACCCGCGAATCGGTGGCCGCGTTGATCGCGGCCGTGCGCGACGATGGCGATGCCGCGCTGCGCGAGATCAGCCTGCGCTTCGATGGCGTGGCCCCGGCCTCGTTTGAAGTGAACGACGAAGAGTTCGCTGCCGCCGAACGCGCGGTACCGGCCGAACTCCGCCAGGCGATGACCGAGGCGGCCCAGCGCATCCGCCTGTTCCACAAGGCCGGCATGAGCCAGGGCTACGCGGTGGAAACCGCGCCGGGCGTGCGCTGCGAACGCATGGTGCGACCGATTGGGCGCGTCGGCCTGTATGTGCCGGCGGGCAGCGCACCTCTGCCTTCCACCGCATTGATGCTGGGCGTGCCGGCGCAGCTGGCCGGCTGCCGCGAAGTGGTGCTGTGCACGCCGCCGCGCCGCGACGGCAGCGCCGATCCAGCCGTGCTGGTGGCCGCGCGCCTGACCGGCGTGCACCGGGTGTTCAAGCTGGGCGGTGCGCAGGCGATTGCGGCCATGGCCTACGGTACGGCCAGCGTGCCGTCCTGCGACAAGCTCTATGGCCCGGGCAACAGCTACGTGACCGAAGCCAAGCAGCAGGTTGCCCAGGACGGCGCGGCGGCCATCGACATGCCGGCCGGACCTTCGGAAGTACTGGTGATTGCCGATGCCGGCGCGAACCCCGCCTTCGTCGCCGCCGATCTGCTTTCGCAGGCCGAACACGGCCCGGATTCGCAGGTGCTGCTGCTCACTGATGATGCCGGCATGCTGGCGAGGGTTGAGGCGCAGGTGCAGGCGCAGCTGGCGCTGCTGTCGCGCGCCGACATCGCCGCGCAGGCGCTGCAGTCCTCGCGCCTGATCCTGGTCGATTCGCTGGTGCAGGCATTCCAGATCAGCAACCGCTATGCGCCTGAACACCTGATCCTTGCACTGCGCGAGCCACGCGACTGGCTGGCGCAGGTGGAGGCGGCCGGTTCGGTGTTCCTTGGCGACTACACCCCGGAAGCGCTGGGCGATTACTGCAGCGGCACCAACCATGTGCTGCCGACCGCCGGTGCCGCGCGCGCCTACAGCGGGGTCAGCGTGGCCAGCTTCCAGAACATGATCAGCGTACAGGCCGCAAGCGCACAGGGCATCGCCGCCATCGGCAACTGCGCTCGCGTGCTGGCGCGTGCTGAAGGCCTGGACGCGCACGAGAACGCAGTGGCGCTGCGCATGGAGGCGGCCGCATGAGCGCCGGTACCGTGCTCGATCTGGTACGCAGCGACCTGCGCGCGTTCACCGGGTATTCCTCGGCACGCAGCAGCGCGCTGGTGGGAGACGTATGGCTCAACGCCAATGAAGCGGCCTGGGCCAATCCTGCCGACGCGCAGGGAGTTGCCCGGCGCTATCCCGAACCGCAACCCGCAACGCTGCGCGCGCGGTTGGCGGGGCTGTATGGCTGCTCCCCCGACCAGCTGTTGATCGGCCGGGGCAGCGATGAGGCCATCGACCTGCTGGTGCGTGCACTGTGCGACCCCGGCCGCGACGCCGTGCTGGTGACCCCGCCGGTGTTCGGCATGTATGCGGTGTGCGCGCGTCTGCAGAATGCACCGCTGGTGGAAGTGCCGTTGCGGGATGCAGGCGATGCACTGGAGGCGGACATCGACGCGATCATCGGCGCCGCGCTGGCTGGGAATGCCAAGCTTGTTTTCCTGTGCACGCCCTCAAATCCGGCCGGCAGCACGATTTCCCTGGACGACATCGAACGTGTCGCCCGGGCACTGCAGGGAAGGGCGCTGGTAGTCGTGGATGAGGCATACGGTGAGTACGCGGAGCAGACCTCGGCGACCAGCTTGCTGGCGCACCGTGACAACGTGGCCGTCCTGCGCACCTTGTCCAAGGCACACGCCCTGGCCGCCGCACGGATCGGCAGCCTGATCGCCGCCCCGGCGTTGATCCAGACGCTGCGCCGTTGTCAGGCCCCGTATCCGGTCCCCGCACCGTGCACTGCACTGGCCGTGGCCGCGCTGGAGCCGGCAGCGCTTGAAATCACCACGTCGCGCGTAGCCCAGGTCAAGACCGAACGCACCCGCCTGGCGGCTGGCCTGCAGCAGGCCCCCGGCGTGCTCCGCGTCTACCCGTCGCAGGGCAACTACCTACTGGTCCGTTTCAGTGACGCGCAAGCTGCGTTCGAAGCGCTGCTCGCCGCTGGCGTGGTGGTGCGCGACCAGCGCGCCGCGCCGCAACTGCACGATGCGCTGCGCATCACCATTGGCAGCCCGGAGGAGAATGACCGTGTGCTCCAGGTACTCAACGCCCGGAGGGCCGCCGCATGACCCCCATCCTGTTCGTCGACCGCGATGGCACCCTGATAGAGGAACCAGCTGATTTCCAGATCGACGCCTACGAGAAGATCCGCTTCGTGCGCGATGTGATCCCGGCGATGCTCAAGCTGCGCGATGCCGGCTACCAGTTCGTCATCGTCAGCAATCAGGACGGGTTGGGCAGCGAAGGCTACCCGCAGGCGTCATTCGACGGTCCCAACGACCTGATGCTGCAGATCTTCGAAAGCCAGGGCATCGTGTTTCGTGACGTGCTGATCGACGGCACCTGGCCGCACGACAACGCGCCCACGCGCAAGCCGGGCATCGGCATGATGCTGCCGTACCTGCAGGACCGCAACATCGACTGGGCACGCTCGGGCATGGTCGGTGACCGCCCGACCGACATCCAGTTCGCGCAGAACATGAACATCCGTGGCTTCCAGCTGCGCACCGAACAGTTTGGTGGCGAGTGGGACTGGAATGGCATCGCCCATGAACTTGCCGATGCGCCGCGCCGCGCCACCGTACAGCGCAACACCAGGGAAACCCGCATCCGGGTCGAGGTCGACCTGGACCGCACCGCCGAACCACAGACCCACACCGGGCTGCCGTTCTTCGACCACATGCTGGAGCAGATCGGCAAGCACGGCGGTTTCGCGCTCAGCGTGCAGGCGGAAGGCGACCTGCACATCGACGAGCACCACACCATCGAAGATACCGGGCTTGCCTTGGGTCAGGCCCTGCGCGAAGCACTGGGCGACAAGCGCGGGATCGGCCGCTACGGCTTCACCCTGCCGATGGACGAGACCCTGGCCAGCGCTGCGCTGGATTTCAGCGGCCGCCCGTACTTCGTGTTTGAAGGCGAGTTCAAGCGCGAGCGCGTGGGCGACATGCCGACCGAGCTGGTGCCGCACTTCTTCCGCTCGCTGTGCGATGCCTCGGGCCTGAACCTGCACCTGAGCGTGCGCGGCGACAACGATCACCACAAGGTCGAAGCGTGCTTCAAGGCCCTGGCCCGTGCGCTGCGCCAGGCGCTGCCGCGCCAGGGCACGGCGCTGCCCAGCACCAAGGGGGCGCTGTGACCGACGTTGCCCTCATCGATGCCGGCGGCGCCAATCTCGGTTCGGTGCGCTATGCACTGGAACGACTGGGTGCACGCGTGCAGCTGGTGCGCGACGCAGCCGGGCTGCGCGGCGCTTCACGGGTGATCCTGCCGGGTGTTGGCGCTGCGCCCCACGGCATGGCACGCCTGCATGCGCAGGGCCTGGTGCAGCCGTTGCGTGAGCTGCAGGTGCCGCTGCTGGGCATCTGCCTGGGCATGCAGCTGCTGTTCGAACACTCCGAAGAGGGCAACGTGGAGTGCCTTGGCCTGCTGCCCGGCGTGGTCCGCCACCTGCACCCAGCCACCGGGATCCGCGTTCCGCACATGGGCTGGAACCGGCTGCTTCCGCTGCGCCAGGCTGCGCTGATGGACGGCGTGGCCGACCGCGCCAGCGCCTACTTCGTGCACAGCTACGCCGCTCCCTTGAACGAGCACACCGTGGCCGCCTGCGACCACGGCGGCCTGTTCGCGGCGGTGGTGCAGCGCGGCCGCCACAGCGGCGCACAGTTCCACCCCGAGCGTTCCGCCGCCACCGGCGCGCGGATCCTGCGCAACTTCCTCGAGAACGAACCCGCATGAGTTTCACCGTCTATCCCGCGTTGGACATCCGCGAAGGGCGCGTGGTGCGCCTGGTGCAGGGCGACTACGCCCAGCAGACCACCTATGGCGATGACCCGCTGCCACGTGCCAACGCGTTCGCCGCAGCGGGCGCGATCTGGATGCACCTGGTCGACCTGGACGCCGCGCGCGCCGGGGGCTACACCCTGGCCCCGCTGCTGAGCGCGATTGCCAGCCAAAGCGGCCTGAAGGTGCAGACCGGTGGCGGCATCCGCCACCGCGATGACGTGGCCCGGTTACTGGACGCCGGCGCGGCGCGGGTGGTGGTGGGTTCGTTGTCGGTACGCGAGCCGGACACCGTGATCGGCTGGCTGCAGGAGTTCGGCGCCGACCGCCTGACCGTCGCACTCGACGCGCGCCGGGCCGAGGACGGCCGCTGGCTGCTGCCGGTGCATGGCTGGACTGAAACCGCCGACGTTACCCTGGACGCGCTGGCCCAACGTTACGCGCAGGCCGGCATGCGCCACCTGCTGTGCACCGACATCGCCCGCGACGGCATGCTGTCCGGGCCCAATATCGATCTGTACCGGCACCTGTCCGGGCTGTTGCCGGGTGTGGCGGTGCAGGCGTCGGGTGGCGTGCGCAGCGCCGCTGATGTGGCCGAGGCCAAGGCGGTCGGCTGCGGCGGCGCGATCCTCGGCAAGGCGCTGCTGGAAGGCCGCATGACCCTGCAGGAGGCCCTGGCATGTTGAGCCGCCGGTTGATTCCGTGCCTGGACGTGCGCGATGGCCGCGTGGTCAAGGGCGTGCGCTTCCGCGACCACGTGGACATGGGCGACATCGCCGAGCTGGCGTTGCGCTACCGCGATCAGGGCGCCGACGAGCTGGTGTTCTACGACATCGGCGCCAGCCCGGAAGGGCGCGCGGTGGACGTGGGCTGGATCGAGCGCATTGCGCGGTTGATCGACATCCCGTTCTGCGTGGCCGGTGGCATCAGCGATGTGGAGACCGCCCGCCGGGTGCTGTACGCCGGCGCGGACAAGATCTCGATCAACTCGCCGGCGCTCGGCCGCCCCGCGCTGATCGAAGAGCTGGCCGATGCCTTCGGCGTGCAGTGCGTGGTGGTCGGTATTGATTCGGTGCGCGAGCCGGATGGTGAATGGCGCGTTCGCCGTTTCAGTGGCGATCCGGACAAGACCGAGGCGGTGCCGGTGCGGACCCTGGACTGGCTGGTGGAAGCCCAGCGCCGCGGGGCCGGCGAGATCGTGCTCAACTGCATGGACAGCGATGGAGTGCGTCGCGGTTATGACGTGGTCCAGCTGCGCCAGGCGCGCGCGTTGTGCAACGTGCCGTTGATTGCCTCCGGCGGTGCCGGCGCCATGCAGCATTTCGCCGATGTGTTCGACCAGGCCGATGTCGACGGTGCGCTGGCCGCCAGCGTTTTCCACAGTGGCGCCATTGCCATTCCCGCGCTCAAGCAGTTCCTGCGCGAGCATCAGATCGAGGTTCGTGATGTCTATTGAAGTGTTGCCCTCCCGGGAGTCGCTGCAACAGCTGGATTGGGCCAAGGGCGATGGTCTGCTGCCGGTGGTGGTACAGCATGCCGACACGCTGGCGGTCCTCATGCTGGGCTACGCCAGCGCCGAATCGCTGGCGCTGACCCTGGAAAGCGGGCACATGACCTTTTACAGCCGCAGCAGGCAGCGGCTGTGGACCAAGGGCGAATTGTCCGGCAACGTGCTGGCGGTGGTCGCGGTACGCGTTGACTGCGACGCCGACACGCTGCTGGTGAGCGCGCGCCCGGCCGGCCCGACCTGCCATACCGGCAGCGAGAGCTGCTTCACCGAAGCGCCCGGCAATTTCCTTGGCCGGCTGGATGCGCTGGTGCGCGAGCGTGAACAGCAGCGCCCAGCCAACAGCTACACCACCTCCCTGTTCGACCAGGGCCTGCGCCGGATCGCGCAGAAGGTCGGCGAGGAGGGCGTGGAAACCGCATTGGCAGGCGTGGTCCAGGACGATGACGCGCTGCTGGGCGAATCGGCCGACCTGCTGTTCCACCTGACCGTGCTGCTGCGCGCCCGTGGTCTGTCGCTGCAGGATGCTGTGGACGTACTGAAGGCCCGACACGCCGGGTGAGCCCGGCATTTAACGTCGTTGAAACGGGCCACAGGCGATCATGTGCAGCTTACACTCGCACACCTCCCACGGAACGCCTCGATGACCCGCACTGCTGCCTGGCTGGCCTGCCTGCTGTTGATGTCCGCACCTGCCTGGGCCAGCGAGGCTACCGTGAACGGCAAGGTCTACCAGGAGCGCGACGGCAAGCCTGGCCGTGGTCCCACCGACCCGGCCCTGGCGGGGGTGCAGGTCTCCAACGGTGAACAGATCGTGCGCACCGCGGCCGACGGCAGCTACAGCCTGCCGGTGCGCGATGGCCAGACAGTGTTCGTGATCAAGCCCGAGGAATTCCGTTTCCCCGCCGCTGACAACGGCATGCCCAGCTACTGGCGACACTACGCCCCGCAGGGTTCGCCGCAACTCAAGTACGACGGCATCGCCGCAACCGGCGCCAATGTGCGCAACTGGGATTTCGCGCTGGAGCCGGACAAGGATGCCGATGCCGCCCGGGCCGGCTTCGAGATGCTGGTGTTCACCGATCCGCAGACCGCCAGCCGCCAGGACGTGGGCTACTACCGGCGCGCCATCGTCGAGCCGATCATCGGCAAGCATCCGGCGCGGCTGGGCACCACGCTGGGCGACATCGCCAACGACGATCTGTCCCTGTACCCGCAGATCAACAAGGCCACCGCCCAGTTGCAGGTGCCGTGGTTCCATGTGCCGGGCAACCACGACCTGGACATGGATGCCGGGGACGACCGCCATTCGCTGGACAGCTGGCGCGCGGTCTATGGCCCGGACACCTACGCGGTGGAAGAGGGCGGTGCCAGCTTCGTGTTCCTGGATGACGTGGTCTACGACCCCACCGCGAAGCCAAAGTACATCGGCGGCCTGCGCCCGGACCAGTTCACCTTCCTGGCCAACTACCTCAAGAGCGTGCCGCGTGATCGCCTGCTGGTGCTTGGCATGCACATTCCACTGTTCGATGCCGCGTCTGGCCGCGAGACCTTCCGCCACGCCGACCGCACGCGCCTGTTCGCCCTGCTCAAGGATTTCCCGAACGTGCTGGTTCTCAGTGGGCACAGCCACACCCAGCAGCACTACTACCACGGTGCGGCCGAAGGCTGGCAGGGCAGCAAGCCGCTGCATGAGTACAACGTGGGCGCGGCCTGCGGTGCGTTCTGGTCAGGGGTGAAAGACAGCAGCGGCATTCCCGATGCCACGATGAGCGACGGGACGCCGAATGGCTACGCAGTGCTCACGGTGAAGCTTGGCGGCGAATACGGCCTGCGCTATTACGTGGCGCGTGCCCCGGATGATTACCAGATCGCCCTGCACGCGCCCAAGGTGCTGCGCAGGGGCGCCTATCCGGCCTGGGGCGTGTACGCCAACGTGTTCATGGGCCAGGCCGACACGCTGGTGGAGTACCGCGTCGACGATGGCGCGTGGCAGAGCATGAAGCGTGTGGAGCAGCCGGACCCACGCGTGATGGTCGAGAACGTCGCCGACGACACCGCCGAACGCCTGCGCGGTTTCGACCGCTCGCCCGAAGCCACGCCCTCGCCGCACCTCTGGCGGGGCGTGCTTCCGACCGATCTGCCCGCCGGCGACCACAAGGTGGACGTGCGGGCCGTCCACGCGGACGGCCCGACCGCAACGGCCAGCACCACCTACCGCCTCCAGGCTGCCAATCCGTAACCCCGGGGCGCAATACGCTTCGGTACGGCGCGTACTGCTTTGCAAAGCCAACACGATCACCGAAAATTCCGGCAATGACATCGAATCCACCCAAGGCCTGCGCGTGAGCGTCGTAACACCGTTCCCGGACGCGCATCCGGGCCACCCGCGCCCGGGTCCAGCAGGCGACACGTTGATCGTCGCCGACGTGGGCGGCACCTATGCACGCCTCGCCTTGGCGGAGGTGGTACCCGGGCAGGCGCCACGCATCTGCAACCTTCGCCGTTTTGCCTGCGCCGAGTTCCCCAGCCTGGCCGCCATCCTTGCCGCGTTCCGGGCCTCGCAGCACCTGGCGCCGGCCACCGCCGTGGTGGCCATCGCCGGGTTGCTGGAAGGCGACCACCTGGTCAACACCAACCTGCCGTGGCCGGTCTCCGTGGCGGACACGCGCCGCGATGCCGGGCTCGCCACGCTGGACCTGATCAACGACTTCGAAGCGGTCGCGTACGCGATCCCGCACGTCGCCCCTGAGACGCTGGTGGCATTGAACAGCCAACCGGCCGACGGCAGCCGCTGGCCCGCCCTGGTACTGGGCCCGGGCACGGGGCTGGGCGGTGCACTGCGTTTTGAAGCCGGTGCGCGTGCCGTGCTCGCCAGCGAGGCTGGCCACGCCGCGCTCGGCGCCGGCAATGCGCTGGAACTGCAGGTGCTGCAGCAGATGCTGGCGCGCTGGGAGCACGTGGACAACGAGCGCATCCTGTCCGGCAGCGGCCTCATGAACCTGTATCCATGCCTGTGCGGAATTCGCGGGGTGGAACCGCAGTGGGCCACGCCGGAAGCCCTGATCACCGCCGCGAATGCGGGCGATGACGCACTGGCGGTTGAAACGATGGAGGTGTTCTGCGGCTGGTTGGGCAGCCTGGCCGGCGACCTGGCGGTGACCTTCGGCGCGCGCTCGGTGTACCTGGCCGGCGGCATCTCCAGCCACGTGGCGCGCTTCCTCGACGATGGCCACTTCCGCAGCCGTTTCCTGGCCAAGGGTGTGATGCGCCGGGTGCTGGAGCAGGTGCCCGTGTGGCGCGTCGAACATGGTGAGCTGGGCGTCGTCGGCGCTGCCGTATGGCACGCCGAACATCGCTGCGCGGCCGCATAGGCATTCTTTTCCCGGCCCTCCCGGGCCGGTTGATGGCGTTGGGAGAGCAACGAGTGACTGATCGCAGGCAATTCCTCCAGGCCAGTGCGCTGGCCGCAGGTGTCATGGCATTCCCACGCGTGCAGGCGCAGGCCAGCGGCCGCGCGCGGGTGGTGTCCACCTGGGATTTCGGCGTAGGGGCGAACCAGGCGGCGTGGAAGGTGTTGTCCACCGGCGGCAGTGCGCTGGACGCGGTGGAAACCGGGGCGCGCTGGGCGGAAAGCGAGCTGTGCAATCCCACGGTGGGGCGTTGCGGCAATCCGGACCGTGACGGAGTCCTGAGCCTGGATGCGAGCATCATGGCCGGCGATGGCCGGTGTGGCTCGGTGGCCGCGTTGAGCGACATCCTGCATCCGGTATCCGTCGCGCGCAAGGTGATGGAACAGACCCCCCACGTGATGCTGGTGGGCGAGGGCGCCCAGCAGTTCGCCATGCAGCAGGGCTTCAAGCGCGAGAAGCTGCTCACCGCGGCTGCCGAAACCTCCTGGCGCGAGTGGTTGAAGACCGCGCAGTACACGCCCGAGATCAATGCCGAACGACGCACCCGTCCGGGCGACAGCAGCAACCACGACACGCTGGGCATCCTCGCCATCGACAGCCAGGGCCAGCTGGCCGGTGCCTGCACCACCAGCGGCATGGCGTGGAAGCTGCACGGTCGGGTGGGCGACAGCCCGATCATCGGTGCCGGCCTGTACGTGGACAATGATGTCGGCGCGGCAACTGCCTCGGGCGTGGGCGAGGAAATGATCCGCAACGCAGCGTCATTCCTGGTGGTCGAACTGATGCGCCAGGGCCGCTCTCCGGCAGAAGCCTGCCGCGAAGCGATCGCACGGGTGGTACGCAAGCGACCCGAAGCCAGCAAGACGCTGCAGGTCTGCTTCCTTGCGTTGGACCGCAATGGCGAGGTCGGCGCGTACGCATTGCATCGCGGTTTTGTCTACGCGGTCTGCGACAAGGACCGCCAGGATGACCTGCGCGATTCGGCCTCGGTATACACCAGCGGGCAGACCTGAGCATGCTGCGGCATACCCTTGAGATCGCCTCGAATTCGGTGGCATCTGCGCTCGCAGCGCAGCAGGGCGGTGCCGACCGCATCGAGCTGTTCGACAATCTGGCCGAGGGCGGCACCACGCCGTCCCACGGCAGCATCGCGGTGGCGAGGGATCGGTTGCAGATACCGCTGTTCGTGCTGATCCGACCACGTCCGGGCGACTTCCGCTACGACGCCCTGGAGACCGACATCATGCTGCGTGACATCGCGCAATGCCGGCAGCTGGGTTGCGAGGGGGTGGTGATCGGTGCGCTGGATGCGGACGGCGACATCGACACCGCGCTGTGCCGCGAGCTGGTCGCCGCCGCCGGGCCGCTGGGCGTGACCTTCCACCGCGCCTTCGACGCCGCACGCGACCTGCCAGCGGCATTGGAGCAGGTGATCGCACTAGGCTGCCAGCGGGTGCTGAGCTCCGGTGGCAAGGCCAGCGCGGAAGCAGGCAGTGCGATGCTGGCCCAGTTGGTCGCGCAAGCAGGTGATCGCCTGTCGGTGATGGCGGGCGCGGGCATTGCCCCGGGCAACGTCGCCCGTATCGCGACAGCCACCGGATGCCGTGAACTGCATGCATCTGCCAAGGCGACTCGCGTTTCCGGGATGCGTTATCGCAATGCCGACCTGCGTGGCCTGGACAACGACCGGACGCAGACAGATGCCAACATCGTGGCTGGGTTGCGCACTGCGCTGGACGGTTTCGTCTCGTAAGGCAACAGCAACAGCAACAGCAGCGTTTCCAATGCTACGAGCAGGGAGGCAGTCGGGCAGCCCCTTACGGGACACGCCGCAAGTACGTCCTTGTAGGCTTGGCAAAAACATCCATGTTTTTGACAGTCCCTACAGGGGCTGCCCGCCTGCCTCCCTCCATAAGTGGTCGCGGGCGGATAGCAAAATCAGACACGCGTGGCGTGTCCCTACGCGGTGTCGCTGGTAGGTTCGGTTCCCGAACGAACACACGGAACGCACCAACGTCCGGTAACGCATGGAATTGATCGGCACCGCCGTTGACCGTCCCGTGGCCCCCAACGCACCCGCCGGCCCAGCTCAGGCCATGCGCAGGCCCACAGGCTGTTCGCCCAAATGCATGAGGCAGCCACGCAGGTGAACTGACCCCCATACCCGCCGGCCCTGCACGCGTACGCGCAGACTACGGCTTCTGCGTTGCGTACCGACCAACGGTCGGCACCAACCAAACCCAAGAAAAAACGACAACCGCCTATGCAAGCGCGGTTGTCGTGGAGGAGCGTTGCCCCCGCCCGAAGGCGGGGTAGGATTGACGCTTAGAACTTGTAGGTCGCGCCGAAGTACAGCTGGCGGCCCGAGTACAGGCTGGAGATCAGACGGGCATCGGTATCGTTGCCGAGGTGGATGCGCTGTTCTTCCTTGGTGGCATTCAACACGGAGGCGGTGAAGGTCAGCGCGTCGGTGAAGTTGTAGGCCACGTTGAGGTCGAGCTGTGCGTACGGCTCGGTGTACTCGGTCATGCCACCGTTCAGGCCGCCGACCACTTCGCCGCGGCGGTTGTACGAGGCACGCGCCAGGAACTTGTCGCTCTCGTAGAACACCGTCACGTTGGCCTGGTTCTTGGCACTGCCGACCAGCGGCGACGAACCAATGCTCTCACCGTCAAGCACGATCGAAGCCAGGTTGGTGTCGTTGTAGGTGTAGTTGGCCTGCACGCCGAAGCCCATGTCGAACGTGTACTGGCCGTACAGTTCCACACCCTGCGAGACGCCATCGCGACCGTTGGCCTGGGTCTCGTAATCCTGCACCGTGACCGACTCACCACCGACCACCATCTGCACGTCACGCACCACCGGCACCGTGAAGTTGTCCACGTTCTTGCGGAACAGGCCGATGCCCGCCACCGCGCCCGGCTGGAAGTACCACTCCAGGCCGACGTCGAACTGCGTTGCTTCGAACGGCTCCAGGTCCTTGTTGCTGCCGTGGCCCTGCCAGCCTTCCTGCGGTGCACCACCAGCGACGCGGCGATCATTCACGTACTCGGCGCTGAAGTAGCTCAGCGCGCCCGGTGCCGCGATGCTGGTGTAGCTCGGACGGGCAATGACCTTGGAGGCCGCGCCGCGCAGCACCAGATTGTCGGTGATGTCCCAGGCGATGTTGAAGCTCGGCAGGAAGTCGGTATAGGTCTTGTCCGTGCCGATCAGCTCGAACGACTTCTGGCGTGCCAGGCTGTCGGGCAGGCGGATGAAGCCGCTTTCGCACCCGTAGTTCGGGAACGCCGCTGCGGCCGGGTCGTTGCACGACATCGGCGCGCCCGAGGCGTTGTCCAGGAAGTAGTCGTTGAAGCGCTCGATCGAATCGCTCGACTGCGCGAACTGCTCGGTACGCACCACGCGCACGCCCACGTTGCCGCGCAGGCGCTCGGTACGGAAGTTGGCCTGGAAGTAACCGGCGTACACCTTTTCGTTGACGTTGTAGACGAAGTCGTCTTCGGTGCGGTTGTGCGAACCGCCGTAGCGATCGTTGAGGTAGTTGATGTACGCCGGGTAATCGATGCCCGGGAACACGTTGGCGTCGAAACCGCCACGGATGCCGGAGATCGGGTTGGACAGGAAGAAGCCCGGCTGCGCGATGCCCGCGGTATTGTCACAGCCTGCCTGATAGCGGTTGTTGTCGTAGTCGGCCGGGTCGGTGCCCTGGCACACCCAATAGGTATTGCCGGTATTGCGGTGGACCTTGCCATCACTGTACTTGGCGCCGAACTGGAACGAATCCAGCCAGCCGCTCTCGAACAGCTTGGTGAAGTCGGCCTGGAAGTGGTTCTGCTTGACCTCCGTCTGCATCCACGACGAATCGGTCGAGCCGGTGTCCACTTCAGCAATGCCGTTCATCAACTGCTGCTGCAGGTCGGGCGAGAACGTGGCCGACGGCGTGCCGGTCAGGTCCCATGCCGAATACTGGTTGCCGGTCTGCCACACGCCATCGACACGGCGGCGGGGCTTGGCCGACATGCGGAAGTTCATCGACGGGCCACCTTCGGACCACGTGCGGCCACCGCTGAACGATGCCTTCCACAGCGGGCTGATGTCCCAGTCGATGCTCAGGTCGGCCGTCTGCGACAGCGCCTTTTCGCGGCTGTAGCCGCCGGTCAGCTGCGGGGTGGGGATGGTGCAGTCGTCCGGACCCCAGCCACCCGGGGCCAGGCCGGCCGCTGCGGCCTCGTCTTCGCTGCAGTAGTAGGCCTTGCCGGGAATCTTCTCGAACTGCGCACCGGTGACGATGCTGCCGCTCGGGTCCATGGTCAGCCCGTTCAACAGGCGACCACCGGCCCAGTTGCCGTCCTGGTTGTAGCGCGCCATGTTCCATTCCGGAATCTTCAGCATGTTCTGGGTGTAATCACCCTCCAGCTCGAAGCGGAAGTAGTTCGCGGTCAGCGTAACGTTGTCGGTTGGCTTGAACTGGAAGGTGAACTGGCCACCCTTGCGCTCGCGCTCTTCTTCCTTGACGGCGAAGTTCACCGAGGTGGGCATGAAGAAATCAGTGTAGTTGCGGCCGTTCTGGTCGTTGAAACCGGAGTTGCCCCACCAGTAGTTCACGCCGCCCTGGTTCATCAGGTTGCCGTTGACATCACGCGCGGTGGTGTCGGTGCCGTACCACTGGTAGTTCTCGGTGGTGGCTTCCATGGTGCGGCTGGTGCGCTTCTGCTGGGTCACGCCGACCAGCACGCCGAAGCGCTCATCTTCGCTGTGCCAGGAATACAGCGCCGACGCCTGCGGATCCACGTCCTGGCTGGTGTCCGAGGACGTGCCTTCCAGATTGACGTAGCCGGAGTTGGATTCCATTTCCAGCGGGCGGCGGGTGTGCAGGATGACCGTACCGCCGATGCCGCCTTCGTCGATGCGCGCTTCGGGCGACTTGAACAGCTCGGCGCTGGACAGCATGTTCGACGGCAGCAGGGTGTAGTTGAACGAACGGCTCGCCTCGTCATTGGTTTCCGAGGTGGCGATGTAGTTGCCGTTCAACTGGGTCAGGGTCAGGTCCGGGTCAAGACCGCGCACGCTGACGCTCTTGCCTTCGCCGCCGTCACGGGTGATCACCACGCCTGGCACGCGCTGCAGTGAATCGGCGACGTTCTTGTCGGGGAACTTGCCCACGTCCTCGGCGGTGATCACTTCGACCACGGCGTTGGCGTCGCGCTTCTGCTGCAGGCTCTTTTCGATCGCGTAGCGGTAGCCGGTTACCTGCACACTGTCGAGCGTGGTCGCCGAGGTGGCCTCGGATGGCGTCGTGGCCTGCTGGGCAAAGGCGGCAGCCGGCACGAAGGCGGCGGTGGCCAATGCGAAGGTGATGGCGGCCGACAACGCGTCGCGGCCGTACTTGCGGGACATCTGGTTCATTCCACTCTCTCCCTTGGATTGAATCGTTTGGCTGACACGTTGTATCGATCTAAATTCGGAGGCCCAGGTGGGCGGATTTCTGGTTGCCCAGCCCGCCATGGCCGGTTCTGTGACGGTTTCGGGTTGGATCGATCTAAACCGTTGGCAGCGAATTTTTAACACGGTCGGCGCAGGGAAGCATGCTGCTGCGCAATATGGACGGCGAGGGGGCAGGTGTGTATATGCGCCTTGGACAGGCAGACCCTATGTTGCGGCGCAGAATGCACATCTCAATTTGTCCATGGTTTACTTAAATCGATCTAAATTCACGTCACCGTGACTTTGGAGCGATCCAAACCATAGGACCCACTGCATGCGCCGATTGCCGTCCCGCCTCGCCCTTCCGCCCCTGCGCCGCCCGCTGGCGGGCCTGGCCTGCCTGGCCGTGCTGGCCTTCACCCCGATGCTGCAGGCCGCCCCGGCCGCGCTCGAGCGGGAGGTCAACACCTTCATCGGCAGCAAGGATGACGGCAATACGTTCCCCGGTGCTTCGGCCCCGTTTGGCCTGATCCAGGTCAGCCCGATCGGCGAGCACTATGCCGGTTGGCGCTACGACGACCCCAAGATCCGCGGCTTCGGCCATTCCTTCCTGTCCGGCGCCGGCTGCTGGGAGCAGGGCGGCCAGGTCTCGGTGCTGCCGGTCACCGGCACCATCGGCCCGGGCGGTGATTTCGATACCGACAACGCCAAGAGCTTCGACCACAAGGCCTATGCCTCCGGTTACACCCACGAAGGCGAGGTCGGCCAGGCCGGCTACTACAAGGTGCGCCTGACCAGCTACGGCGGCATCGACGCCGAAGCCACTGCGCGCACCCGCGCCGCCGCCGAGCGCTACACGTTCCCGGCCGACGCCGGCACCGGCCATGTGCTGGTCAACGTGGGCCAGGCCAACGAGCGCCATTCGGTGATCGGCAGTGTCATTGATGTGGTCGGCGACCGCGTGGTCGAAGGCAAGCTGGTCACCAAGAGCTTCTGCGGTGGCCACCAGTACACCACCTGGTTCCGCATCGAATTCGACCGCCCCTTCAAGGCCCATGGCACCTGGGGCGAGGGCGGTGGCCTGCCCGGCGCCCGCCATGGCATGGAAGGCGAGCTCAAGCCCAGCGGCGCGTGGCTGAGCTTCGACCTGTCCAAGGGCCGCGCGGTAACCGCCGTCAGCGCGATTTCGCACGTGGACGCCGACGGCGCACGCGCCAACCTGCGCAGCGACGGCATGCAGGACGGCCGCCTGCTCGGCTTCGAGCGCATGCGCACCCTGGCGCAGCAGCAGTGGCGCAGGGAACTGTCCACCGTGCGCGTGGACAGCAAGCATGCCGACGACCGCACCGTGCTCTACACCGCGCTGTACCACGCGCTGCTGCAGCCGCTGACCGGGAGCGATGCCGACGGCCGCTACCGTGGCTATGACGACAACATCCACCGTGCCGACGGCTGGACCTACTACGAGTATTTCTCGCTGTGGGATACCTACCGTGCGCAGAACCAGTGGCTGGCGCTGACCCGCCCGCAGGTGACCAGGGATATCGGCCGCAGCCTGCTGGCCATCAACGAGCAGGGCGGTTGGCTGCCGCGCTGGGGCTACGCGAACTTCGAAACCAACATCATGACCGGCGATCCGGTCACCCCGTTCATGGTCGACCTGTGGCGCTTCGGCGCGCTTGCCGGGCGCGAAGCCGAGGCCTACACGGCACTGCGGCGCAATGCGTTCGAGCTGCCGCCGATGAACTCGCGACATGCCGGCCGCTCGGGCAACCCGGGCTATGTGGAGAACGGCTACGTTGCCTACGACCGCGCCTTCCCGTCCAAGGGCATGGATGTCGATCCGCACCACGGCGGCTCGGCCACGCTGGAATATGCACTGGCCGACTGCGCGCTGGCGCAGATGGCCGATGGCCTGGGCCACACCGACGATGCCGGCGTGCTGCGCCAGCGCGGCCGCAACTGGCAGAAGGTGTGGGACCCCAGTGTGCGCGACGAGGAAACCGGCATGAGCGGATTCCCGCGCCCGCGCATGGAGGATGGCAAGTGGTACCTGCCGGCCGACGGGCATTACAGCCCGCGTTCGCACCACGGGTTCCATGAAGGCACCGCGTGGCAGTACCAGTGGCTGGCCCAGCAGGACATCCCCGGCCTGGTCCAGGCCATGCACGGCCGCGACAACGCCGGCAAGCGCCTGGATGCCTTCTTCGCCTACGACGCCCTGCTGCAGTCGCCGCTGCAGGCCGCCCGCAAGGAATGGGTGGTGGGCCCGTACAGCTACTACAACCAGTACCGCTACAACCCCAACAACGAGCCGGACCTGCACGCCCCGTGGATGTACACGCTGATCGGCCAGCCGTGGAAGACCGCCACCGTGGTGCGCGCCGCGCAGCAGCTGTTCACCAACGCGCCCAACGGCGTCACTGGCAACGATGACCTGGGCACCATGTCGGCGTGGTACCTGTTCAGCGCGCTGGGCCTGTACCCGGCGGTGCCGGGCAGCGGCGAGTTCCTGCTGCACACCCCGCGCTTCGCCAAGGTCGAGGTCGATCTCGGCCAGGGCCGCACGCTGCGCCTGCAGGCACCCGGTGCCGACGGCCGCAAGCTGCAGTACGTGCAGGGCGTGCAGGTCGATGGCCAGGCGCATGCCCCGGTCTGGCTGGACTGGAACCGCCTGCAGCAGGGCGGCACCATCGCCTACACCCTGGGCGACACCGCACCGGAAACGGGTTGGGGTACCCAGGTCGGCGCCCTGCCGGTGTCGTACTGCGCCACCCCGGGGGCCGCGCTGGAATGAGCCCGCAGGCAGCGATCCGTTGACCGATGTGATCGTTTAGGCTTGCAGGACCATGAGGACGCCGACGCCACGATGAAAAAGGACACTTCCGCTGCCAAGGGAACCCGCGCCAGCACGCCCCGTGCCGGTGCCGCACGTGCGGTCACCGTGACCGACATCGCCGATGCCATCGGCGTGTCGCGCGCCACGGTGTCGCTGGTGCTGCGGGGCAGCCCGCTGGTCAATGTCGACACCCGCGCGCGGGTGGAGGCCGAACTGCGCCGGCAGCGCTATGTGTATAACCGGGGCGCAGCCAACCTGCGCCGCCGGACCTCGACCAGCGTGGCACTGGTCATCAACGACCTGTCCAACCCGTTCTTCGCCGAATTCGCGTCCGGCGTCGACGAGGCGCTGGGCGCGAAGGGCTACGTGACCCTGCTGGGCAGCACCGGTGAATCGCCGGTGCGGCAACAGGCGGTGCTGACCACGCTGATGGAGCACACCCCGGCCGGCCTCATCCTGTCGCCCGCCGAGGGCAGCGATGCCACCGAGGTGCGCCAGGCCGTGGGCTATGCCAACGTGCTGCTGTTCAACCGCGAGCTCAAGGGCGGCGACTGGGATTTCCTCACCCTGGACAACCAGCAGGGTGCTTACCTGGCCACCCGCCACCTGATCGAACAGGGTCATCGCCGTATCGCCTTCTTCGGCGGCCATGCCGAGTCCAGCTCCTGCCACCAGCGCCGCACCGGCTATGCGCAGGCGTTGGCCGAAGCGGGCCTGTCGGTGCAGCAGGACTGGCTGATCGAATCGGCGCCCAACCGACTCGAAGCCGCAGCGCGTTCAGGCGAGCTGTTCGCCGGCGACGTGCCCACCGCGGCGGTCTGCTACAACGACACCGTGGCCCTGGGCCTGATGCTGGGCCTGGCGTCCCGCGGCGTGCAGCCCGGCCGCGATTTTGCGGTCACCGGTTTCGATGACATCTCCGAAGCAGCGGTCGCCTTGCCGCCGTTGACCACCCTTACCGTCAATCCGCGCGAGCGCGGCCGCCAGGCGGCCGAACTGCTGTTGCAGCGGCTGGACGATCCCACCGCCGCACCGCGCCATACCGTGGCGCCGGTGCAGCTCCGTATCCGTGACAGCAGCGGCCCCGCCGTCGGCTGATCCCGTTCCCTTTCACCTGCCCGCGCATTGAGGCGCGTTACGCATGCCCATTTCTCCAATGCATCGCCCGCCGACATCGTCATCCGCCGCACCCGTGGTCAACACGCGCGTGGCGTTGGCGGTGGCCACCACTATTTTCTTCATGTGGGGCTTCCTGACCTGTCTGAACGACATCCTGATTCCGCACCTGAAGGCGGTGTTCGAACTGAACTACGCCAAGGCGATGCTGGTGCAGTTCACCTTCTTCGGTGCGTACTTCCTGATGTCGCTGCCCGCCGGTCGGCTGGTGGCGTACCTGGGCTACAAGAAGGGCATCGTCGCCGGCCTGGCCATCGCCGCGGTGGGCGCGCTGGGCTTCTGGCCGGCCGCCGAACTGCGGGTATATGAAGCGTTCCTCGGCGCGCTGTTCGTGCTGGCCACCGGCATCACCGTGCTGCAGGTGGCCGCCAACCCCTACGTGGCGCTGCTGGGCCCGGAACAGACCGCATCGAGCCGCTTGACCCTGGCGCAGGCGTTGAACTCGCTGGGCACGGCGATCGCGCCGATCTTCGGTGGCCTGCTGATCCTCGGCAACACGGTCAAGAGCGCGGATGAGTTGAACGCGCTGGGCGCGGCCGAACAGCTGGCCTATCGAACCCAGGAAGCGCAGTCGGTGCAGGGTCCGTACGTGGGCCTGGCGATCGCGCTGGCGCTGCTGGCGGTGTTTGTGTACCTGTTCCGCCTGCCCGCGCTGAATGAAACCACCGAACAGGCAGACCCGGTCAAACACACCCTGATGGATGCGCTGCGCCACCGCCATGTGACCTTCGGGGTGCTGGGCATCTTCTTCTACGTCGGTGCGGAAGTATCCATCGGCAGTTTCCTGGTCAACTACCTCTCCATGCCCAACATCGGTGGGCTCACCGAACAGCAGGCCACCGGCTATGTGTCCGCGTACTGGACCATGGCGATGATCGGTCGCTTTGCCGGTTCGGCGATCATGACCCGGTTCTCGCCGCGCCGCCTGCTGACGCTGTTCGCTGCAGCGAATGCCGCGCTGCTGGCCGTGACCCTGGCCAGCGAAGGACACGTGGCGATGTACTCGGTGGTGGCCATCGGCCTGTTCAACTCGATCATGTTCCCGACCATTTTCGCGCTCAGCATCGAGCGCCTGGGCGCGCTGACCAACAAGGCCTCCAGCCTGCTGATCATGGCCATCGTCGGTGGCGCGATCATTCCGTTCCTGCAGGGCCTGCTGGCCGACCGTATCGGCCTGCACCTGTCTTTCATCCTGCCGTTGCTGTGCTACGGCTACATCCTCTTCTACGGCGTGTGGGGCTCGCGCCCGAGCGCCGGTTTCAGCCAGGGGGGCTGAGCGCGTCATGACCAAGATTGTTTGTTTCGGCGAAATTTTGATCGATCTACTTGCGCAGCCGCCGGCCACGCCGGACACGCCGCGCGCGTTCCTGCAGTACGCCGGCGGCGCCCCCGCCAACGTCGCCGTGGCCGCCGCGCGGCTGGGGGCGGACACCCATTTCGCCGGCATGCTCGGCCAGGACATGTTCGGCGACTTCCTTGCCGAGAGCCTGGCCAGTGCCGGGGTCGCCACCGACTGCATCGTGCGTACCGACGCGGCCAAGACCGCGCTGGCGTTCGTGGCGCTCGACGCGCACGGCGAGCGCAGTTTCAGCTTCTACCGGCCGCCGGCCGCGGACCTGCTGTTCCGCGCGGAGCATTTCAGCCCGGCCTGTTTCGACGGCACCCGCAGTTTCCATGTGTGCTCCAACAGCCTGACCGAAGCGGCCATCGCCCAGGCCACGCTGCAGGGCATGCAGCGCGCCCGCGCCGCAGGCGCGATGGTCAGCCTGGACCTCAACCTGCGCCCGGCGCTGTGGCCGGCCGATGTCGACCCGACCGCGCAGCTGTGGGAAGCGCTGCTGCTGGCCGACCTGGTCAAGCTCTCGCGCGAAGAGCTCGAGTACCTGGCCGCGCCGCTGGGCGCCGACGGCAGTGCGGTGGTCATCCAGCGCCTGCTCGCTGCCCATGCGCAGGCGGTGGTGGTCACCGATGGCGCCGCCCCGATGCGCTGGCACACCCGCCATGGCAACGGCGTGGTGACCGGCTTCCAGGTGCATACCGTGGACACCACCGCCGCAGGCGATGCGTTCGTGGGCGGGCTGCTGTTCGCGCTCGGTGAGCGCGGTGCCGATGGCGATGCGTTTGTCGACTTCTGCCGCGACGCGGCCGGCCTGCAGGACGCCATCCGTTTCGGCGCTGCCGTCGGCGCGCTGGCCGTGACCCGCAAGGGCGCGTTCGCCGCGATGCCGAGCCTGGCCGATGTCCAGACACTGCTGCAGCAACAACAGGAAACCGCCGCATGACCACCGCCATTCCCGCCCAGCCTGATTTCCGTTCGCCGGAATTCCTGCGCGCGCACATCGCGCAGAGCATGGCGTTCTACCAGCCGCACGAGATCGACCCCAACGGCGGCTTCTTCCACTACTACCTGGACGATGGCACGGTCTACGACGCCAGCCACCGCCACCTGGTGAGCAGCACCCGGTTCGTGTTCAACCACGCCATGGCCTACCGTGAATTCGGCAAGGCGGACGACCTGAAGGCAGTCGAGCACGGCATCCGCTACCTGCGCGAGGTGCACCGCAACCCGGCCACCGGCGGTTATGCGTGGACCCTGCGCGATGGCGTGGTCGAAGATGCCACCAACCACTGCTACGGCGTGGCCTTCGTGCTGCTGGCCTACAGCTGCGCGCTGAAGGCCGGCATCGGCGAAGCACGTGCGTGGATGGATGAGACCTGGGAACTGCTGGAAAAGCGCTTCTGGGAACCCGGGTTCGGTCTGTACAAGGACGAAGCGGACGCCGACTGGAACTTCAGCGACTATCGCGGCCAGAACGCCAACATGCACATGTGCGAAGCGATGCTGGCTGCGTTCGAGGCCAGTGGCGAAGCCCGCTACCGCGACCGCGCGCTGCTGCTGGCCGACCACATGACCAGGCGCCAGGCCGCGCAGGGCGAGGGGCTGGTGTGGGAGCACTACGACCCGCAGTGGCAGATCGACTGGAACTACAACCTCGACAACCCCAAACACCTGTTCCGACCCTGGGGCTTCCAGCCCGGCCACCAGACCGAGTGGGCCAAGCTGCTGCTGATCCTGGACCGCCACGTTCAGGCCGACTGGCTGGTGCCGACCGCGCGGCACCTGTTCGATACCGCAGTGGAGCGCAGCTGGGACGAGGAACGCGGCGGCCTGTACTACGGCTTCGCGCCGGACGGCACGGTGTGCGACGACGACAAGTACTTCTGGGTGCAGGCCGAATCGCTGGCCACCGCCGCGCTGCTGGCTGCGCGTACCGGTGACGCGGTGTACTGGGACTGGTACGACAAGCTCTGGGCGTATGCCTGGCAGCACATGATCGACCACCAGTACGGCGCGTGGTACCGCATCCTGGACGCCGACAACCGCAAGTACAGCAACGAAAAGAGCCCGGCCGGCAAGACCGACTACCACACCATGGGCGCGTGCTACGAAGTACTCAACGTGGTGCGTTGAGTTGACCTTACAGTGAGGCGATGCATGAAGCGTTGGGCGTGGAGCGTTGGTCTGGTTCTGTTGCTTGCGCTTCATGCGCTGCCCGCGGGCGCCGCGCAGCTGCGGGCGCAGTGGTCGTTCCGGCTGCTGCCGGGCAACGTGCAGCTGAAGGCGCATCCGGAGGCGGGCCAGTGGCGGCCCGCGACGGTGCCGGGGTCGGTGCACACCGACCTGCTGGCGCACGAACTCATTCCGGACCCGTATGCCGGTGCGCCCGAAGCCGGGTTGCAGTGGATCGGCTTGGCCGACTGGGAGTACCAGGCCCGCTTCGACGTGGACGCCGCTACCCTGGCCGACACGCATGCGGAACTGGCGTTTGAGGGCCTGGATACCTTCGCGGAAGTGAGCCTCAATGATCGGGCGCTGCTGCGCGCCGACAACAGCCACCGCACCTGGCGGGCGCGGGTGGATGGGCAGCTGAAGCCCACCGGCAACGTGTTGCGGATCGTGTTCCGTTCGCCAATCGCCACGCTGCTGCCCGGCGTGCAGGCGATGCCGCACAAGATCGCCGGCAATTACCCCTCGCCCTACGGCGATGAGCCGCGCGATGCGATGGTCGGCAACTTCGTGCGCAAGCCGGGATATCACTTCGGCTGGGACTGGGGCCCGCGTTATGTGACCGCCGGGATCTGGCGCCCGGTGCAGCTGGAAAGATGGAACGCGCAGCGGATCACCGACGTTGCCGTGCAGACGCTGGCGCTGGATGCGCGCCGTGCGGACCTGAAGGTTGAGGTGGAGGTGGACAGCGCCGCTGCGCGCAGTGTTCCGCTCAGCGTCTCCTTCATTGATCCGGACGGTCGCGTAGCTGCCACGGTGGAAAAGACGGCGGCGCTGCGCGCCGGCCAACAGCGGGTGTCGGTGCCGGTGACGCTGGACCGCCCGCGCCGCTGGTGGCCGGTTGGCCATGGCGAGCAGGCGCGCTACACCGTGCGCGTGGTTGCCGCGGCGGGTACCCCGGATGCAATGGAGTACGCCATGCGCACCGGGCTGCGCACGGTGGCGCTGCGGCGCGAGAACGACGCCCAGGGCGGCCAGGGCTTCGCCTTTGTCATCAATGGCGTGCCGATCTTCGCCAAGGGCGCCAACGTGATTCCGTTCGACATGTTCCCGGCCCGGGTCGATCCGGCTCGGATCCGCCGCGAGCTGACCGCCGCGCGCGACGCCAACATGAACATGCTGCGCAACTGGGGCGGTGGCTACTACGAGGACCACGCGTTCTACGACATCGCCGACGAACTGGGCCTGCTTGTCTGGCAGGATTTCATGTTCGGCGGCGGCATGCAGCCCGGCTATGACCCGGCGTTCCGCGCCAACGTGGTGGCCGAAGCGCGCGACAACGTGCGCCGGCTGCGCGCGCATCCCAGCGTGGTGCTGTGGTGTGGCAACAACGAAGAAGAAACCGCGTGGAAGGATTGGGGCCATGGTCGCGACCTGAAGGCGGCCGATCCCGCATTTGCCGAACGCGTCTGGCAGGGCTACGTCGACCTGTTCGGCAACGACCTGCGCAGCGTGGTGGCCGAAGAGGGACTGGGCGTGCCGTACTGGTCCAGCTCGCCGAGCAACGACCTCGATACGGTGGCCAATGATTCCACCCGTGGCGACAAGCATTACTGGCAGGTATGGGGTAACCCGGCGCTGCCGGTGCAGGCCTACCTGCGCGAAACCCCGCGGTTCATGTCCGAATACGGGCTGCAGGCGTGGCCGGCGCTGCGCACGCTCGAAGGCATCATCCCGGCGGACGAGCTGCGCGTGGACAGCGCCACCGTACGCGCGCACCAGAAGTTCATGGCGGGCGAGGGCAACCAGCGCCTGCTGCAGTACGTGGAGCGCGAGTTCGGCACGCCGCGCGATTTCCCCGATTTCGTCTACCTGAGCCAGGTGATGCAGGCAGAAGGCATCGCGCTGGCCGCGCTGCACCACCGCGCCTCACGGCCTTACACGATGGGCTCGCTGTACTGGCAGCTCAACGACGTGTGGCCGGGCGCGTCCTGGTCCAGCATCGATTACGCCGGGCGTTGGAAAGCGCTGCATTTCCATGCAAAGCGGTTCTTCGCCGACCATGCCGTGGCGGCGTTGCGTGACGAAGGCGTCACCCGGATCAGCCTGCTCAATGACCTGCAGCAGCCGCTGAAAGCGCAGTGGCGGTTGCGGGTGATGGATGTGGATGGCCGCCAGATCTCGACGCAGCAGCATGCGGTAACGGTGCCGGCGCTGTCGGCGCTGGACGTCGGGCGCTTCACCGACGCCCAGCTGCTTGGCACGGCGGATCCAACGCGTACGGTGGCCGTGGTTGAACTGCGTGATGGCACGCGCGTACTGTCGCGCCAAGTGGTGTACTTCGCTGCGGCCAAGCACATGCAGTTGCCGAAAACGAATATCGAAACGCGCTGGGTGCGGGATGGCGACGATACCGTGCTGGAGCTGCGTTCTGCGCAGCTGGCGCGTGGCGTGTGGGTGATGTTCAACGGGTTGGATGCGACCCTGGACGACAATGCGGTAGACCTGGTTCCAGATGAACCCGTGCGTATTCGGGTCAAGGCAGACGCGGACCTTGAATCCCTGAGCAGGGCCCTGCAGCTGCGCTCGGTAGCAGATGCCATGGCGGTTGACTGACAATCACATCCAACGCCGGGCAGAGTCGCAGCATAGGGAACAGTCACACCGCCCCGGCCGTGGGCTGAGGTATTGCGATGGGGATCACAGATGTGCTCAGGTCCGAGAGTGCGTCGGCTTAGGCTCTTGTTTCGTTGATATGCGGGCGTAGTGTCCACTCATCAGAGCCGTGACCGCCAACGCCAAACTCAACGAGGTGGATCATGAAAACCGCATCACTCTTTCTGCTTGTCTCAATCGCTCTGGCAAGTCCGGCCAGGGCCGACGCTCCAGACCTCCTGGACGGCGTTGCGCAACTGGACGATGCCAACAGTCGCGCATTGATGCAGCGGGAGATTGCTGGGCGACTTGCCAGAATCAAAAGTGAGGCTGACCTTCAGTCGTACCTGGAAGCGAATCGCACAACCCCGACCCCATTGGACCTGTTGTCACCAGGCGCGAAGAGGCGCTTCATCGACAGCCTTGTCTTCACGCGCAATGGCTTGGGTAGCTTCACGTACGCCGACATCCGCAACGAACTTACGTTGTCAGAGGCATATCAGGTTCTCTCCCTCTTCGGACGGGAAGCAACAGCGGCTTCAATTCGGGGGATCAGGATCGAAAGCGAGGAGGATCATTTGATTTCACGTGCAGCAGCTGGACTCCGCAACACGGATTACATGGATTACTGGTGCCGCACGACCTCGACGTGTACTCGGAAGCTTGAAGACATCTGTGTCGCCCCCGGTTGCTGAACTGTGCAGGTCTGACGCCCAGTGGCCGCCATGAAAGAACGCTTTCTCTTCGGCTTTGTTGCTTGCCTGGTATCATCGTTGGGCGGCGCTCAGGAGATATCCGGAGCAGAGGAAAATTTCAACAAGTAATACGCCGAAGTGAGAAGGATTGACGGTTCGGAGGCGTCTGCGGCAGCCAGGGAGGTGAGCAGGCTATACGAAGCCTTCTACCCTGCCGTCTCCAGGGCAGAGGGCATGGTGAGCGCTTCCCCGGAGGCGCTTCACTTTCTGATACGTGCAGCGGGTGCGAAGAACTTCTACACACATGACGCGCATAGTGTTTCCGTCATCCGCTCGGCATTGAAGGCTCTCGAGTCAATCGGAAAGAGCGATCGAGGGGATTGGGACGTCTATTTCCGTTCGCTCATTCTCACCCGTGATTTTGAGGAAGCTCGACGGGCTCAGGCTGGCCGGAACGACTGGCTTCCTGCTGTTCCCTTTATCGAGCGGGGGCAAGAGCCTGCGCCTGGCGAAGCAATCGTGTGGCGAGTAGACACTGCCTCGAATACCCTCGTGCGCGAAGGAGCAGGTCTATCCACAGGCTTTCATCTTGTGGTGGTGTCCCACCCTGCATGCAAGTTCTCCAGAGCAGCAATGCATGCATTCGAACGTGACCCGGCTCTGCAGGGTCTACCCGCGACCTGGATAGTTCCGCCTCAACGCGACCTGGATTTTGACCTGGTGGGTGACTGGAACTCCATGCATCCCACCATTCCTCTGGTGCTGACGGACAAGGTTTCGCAGTGGAACTTTGAATACTGGTCGACCCCAACCTTCTATGTGCTCAAGGATGGCGAGCCGATTCGTCACCGCGCGGGATGGGCACTGGACGGCAGCGACCGGAGCACAATGATCGAGTTCATGGCCGAAGAGTCGGAACCGAGCCGGCAGTCAACGGCGCGACACTGACTCAACGGCGGAAGTGCGTGCGCGGGTGCTGCCGCACCCACCGCTGCATCGAAGTACTCTGTCAGAGCACTATCTGCTGGAAGTTCTCCACGCGGTCATGGCCGTGCGTGGCTCCGCCGGTGCGCGGTAGCGGGTAGTCGTCCAGGCGGTCGAGCAGGCGGGTCTGCAGGCCCGCTTCACGCGCGGCATCCAGCTCTTCCACCACATCCGACAGGAACACGATCTGCCCGGCCGGCACGCCGATGGCCTTGACGATGTTGCGGTAGCTTTCCGCCTCGCGCTTGCCGCCGATCTCGGTGTCGAACCAGCCCGACACCAGCCCGGTCAGGTCACCGGCCTCGCTGAAGCCAAAGAACTGCTTCTGCGCCGGCACCGAGCCGGACGAATACACGTACAGCGGCTTGCCTTCGGCATGCCAGCCGCTCAGCACCGGCGCCACTTCCGGATAGAAGTGCGCCTTGTACTCGCCGTTGCGGTAGCCGTCTTCCCAGATCATGCCCTGCAGCGCCTTCAGCGCCGTGTGCTTGCGGTCCTGGTCGATCCAGCCCTGCAGCGTTTCCACGATCAGGCTGTCCTCGCAGGCTCCGCCGATCTCCACCGCCACCGCATCCAGCCAGCGACGCACCTCCGGCCGCTGGCCGTGCGCGGCAACGAACGCCGGCAGCGCCTTGCGCGCATACGGAAACAGCACGTTCTTCACGAACGAAATGCTGCTGGTGGTGCCTTCGATGTCGGTGAGGATGACAGTGGGGTGGGGCATGGATCAGGACGCCTTGGTCGGAACGTAACGGGGGAATTTCTGCGCGATGTCGGTGCCGGTGAAGTGCCCGACCCAGCCATCCGGCTCGGTGAAGAAGCGGATCGCCACGAAGCTCGGCTCATCGCCCATGTCGAACCAGTGCGTGGTGCCATCCGGCACCGCGATCAGGTCGTTCTTCACGCACTCGATCTCGTAGACCTTGTCGTCCACGTGCAGCGTGAACAGCCCCGACCCGGCCACGAAGAAGCGGACCTCATCTTCCTTGTGGAAGTGCTCGTCCAGGAACTTCTTCCGCAGCTCGGCGCGGTTGGGGTTGTCCGGCGCGATCGAGGCCACGTCCACGCTCTTGAAGCCGCGCTGGGCCACCAGCCGGTCGATGTCGCTGCGGTAGGCGGCGAACACCTCGTCCTGGCTCGCCCCCGGCGCCACCTCATGGGCCGCCTGCCAGCGTTCGAAGGTCACCCCGATCTTCTCCAGCTCGGCGGCAATCAGCGCGCCGTCCTGGGTATCCAGCAGCGGGGAAGTGGGTTCATTGTGGTCGTAAATGCGCAGTCGGCTCATGGCGGCAGCTTGAACGGCGAGGGGACCTGAAAGAGTATCAGCGGCCGGCCCTGAATGGGGGCGCGACCTGATGACGCTGCGGCATGTCGCTCAGGGCCCGCGCAGCTTGCGCAGCTCCAGCTCGCAATGCAGCAGGAACTCGAACGCCTCCATGTGCCGGCGCGCCTCGGCCATGTCCCGGCCCCACGCATACAGGCCATGCCCGTCGATCAGATAGCCCCACATGCAGCCTTCATCCAGCTTGGCCTCGACCTTGGCGGCCAGCTCATCCATGTCCTGGGTGTTGGCGAACACCGGCACGTCCACCGCCGTCTCATGGGTGCTGTTGCCATGGAAGGCCTTCAGCAGCTCATACCCCTCCAGCCGGATATGCCCATTGGCCGCATACAGCCGCGAGGCAATGGTCTGCACCGGCGAATGGGTATGCAGCACGCAGCCGATCTCCGGGAACCGGCGATACAGCTGCGTATGCAGCAGCGTCTCGGCAGAAGGACGCTGCGGCCGGCCCACGGCCTTGCCGTCGAAGTCCACCACCATGATGTCGTCCTCGATCAGGCGGCCCTTGTCCTTGCCGGACACCGTGATCGCCGCATGCCGGTCATCCAGCCGGTGCGAGAAATTGCTGCTGGTCGCCGGCGTCCACCCGGCCTGGGCCAGTTCGCGGATGTTGTCGATCAGCACCTGGGCCAGTTCGCTCAGACGAGCCGTGTCGTAGGGGGCGTTGTTCATGGCGGGCATTTTAACGGCGTCTGGCGTTAAAAGCAGGTTCCCGGTCGGGCCAGGGTGTCACGACCAACGGTCGTGACCTACCGCTTTGGCCCTTGGCACCGTCACCCGTAGCGTGTCCAAGGGTGGGGCGGGTTGGGTTTGCGGGGGTGTGAGCCGCATGGATGCGGCGACCAAGCCCCCAAGGATGGGTTTACGGCGTCCCCCGCAAACCCCACCCCACCCCCCCCAAACCCCGGTAAACGCCGAGCCCACCCGCAGGCGGAGGGCGGTGCCGGTGTTG
>NZ_JBIDBX010000001.1:987983-1197839 GCF_043204395.1 Stenotrophomonas sp. NPDC047960
GGGGGGGGGGGGGGGTTGGGTGGGGGGGGGTGGCGCGCCGCTGGTTGGGGCCCCCACCCCCCCTTGGTTGGGTTGGGGGCGCCCCCCCAAAACCCAACCCCGACCCGCCCAAACCGACGGTAACGGCAGAGCCGACGCTCTGGCTCTGGCCGTTGCCGTTGTAGTAGCCGTTCAGCCGCGCAGGCGGCTGTGCTTGTAGCTGTAACCGAAGTAGATGGCGAACCCGATCACCGTCCAGATCCCCATCAGCATCCAGTTGTGCATCGTCATTGCCGACAGCAGTGCCAGGCAGCTCAGCACGCCCAGGCTGCAGATCAGCCAGGCCGCCGGAATGCGGAACGGGCGCGGCAGGTCCGGCTGCGTGCGGCGCAGGATCAGCACGCCCGCGCAGACCGCCGCAAACGCGATCAGCGTCCCCATCGACGTCAGCTCGCCCAGCACATCCAACGGGAACAGCGCCGCCAGCAGCGCAATGCCGATGCCCGTGATCACCGTATTGATGTGCGGCGTGCGGTACTTCGGGTGGATCGTCGTGAACACCTTCGGCAGAAGCCCGTCGTTGGCCATGATCATGAAGATGCGCGGCTGCGCGATCACCATCACCAGCACCACCGACGACAGCCCGATCAACGCACCGATCTCCACCACCACCCGCAGCCAGCCCAGCGTCGGGTGCGCCGCCACCGCCGTCACCACCGGCTCGTCCGTGCCCAGCAGCGTGTACGGCACCAGCCCCGTCATCACCGCCGCCATCGCGATGTACAGGATCGTGCAGATCACCAGCGACAGCAGCATGCCGATCGGCATGTCGCGCTGCGGCCGGTGCGATTCCTGCGCCGCCACCGACACCGCCTCGAACCCGATGTAAGCGAAGAACACCATCGCCGCACCGCGCAGCACGCCCTCGAACCCGAACTTGCCCGGGCCCTCATTGGCCGGGATGAACGGCGTCCAGTTGGCCGGGTCCACGTACTTCCAGCCGACCACGATCACCAGGATGATCAGGCCCGTCTTCAGCACCACCATCGCCATGTTCATCGCCGACGACTTGCTGATGCCCACGTAGCACAGCCACGTCAGCAGCAGCACCAGGATCGCCGCCGGCAGGTTCGCGATCGCCCCGGTGGGGCGCAGCTGCGCATCCAGCGGCGCACTGACCAGCGCAGAAGGCAGGTAAATGTCGAAATGACTGAGCAGGCTCAGGAAGTAGCCGGTCCAGCTGACCGCCACGGCCGACGCCGACACGCCGTACTCCAGCACCAGCATCCAGCCGATGAACCACGCCGCCAGCTCGCCGAAGGTGGCGTATGTGTACGTGTAGGCGCTGCCGGAGACCGGCACCATCGAGGCGAACTCCGCATAGGCCATCGCGCAGAACGCGCAGCAGATCGCCGCCAGTACGAAGCTCAGCATGATCGCCGGGCCTGCATGGTTGGCCGCCGCCTGCCCGGTAATGACGAAGATGCCACCGCCGATCACCGCGCCGATGCCCAGCGCGGTCAGGCCCCAGGGGCCCAGGGTGCGACGCAGGCTCAGCCCGTTGGCGTCTTCATGGGCGGCGTGCGGGTGCTTGGTGGCCCACAGTTGTCTCAGCATGGGATCACGACACCTTGTTGAGCTTGCTGTGACGGATGCCGTAGCCGAAGTAGATCAGCAGGCCCAACACCGTCCAACCCACGAACAGGTGCCAATGCACCACGAACGCCTGCCAGAACAGGAACAGGCACGACAGCGCGCCCACCGGGCAGATCACCCACACCAGCGGCACCCGGAACGGTCGGGTCAGTTCCGGGCGCGTGTAGCGCAGGACCAGCACGCCGATGCAGACCGTGGCGAAGGCCAGCAGGGTACCCATCGAGACCAGCTCACCGAGCACGTTCAGCGGCATCAGGCCGGCCAGCGCAGCAGCCAGTACGCCAACGACGATCGTGGCCCAGTAGGGCGTCCGGAAGCGCTTATGGACCTTGCCGAACAGTTTCGGAATCAGGCCATCGCGCGAGATCGTGTAGGCGATGCGGGTCTGGCCCATCATCATCACCAGCACCACCGAGGAAAGACCGGCGATGGCACCGATCTCCACTGCGGTCTTGAGCCAGGACAGGCTGGCATACGGTTCCAGCGCGGTGGCTACCGGCTTGTCGGTGCCCAGCAGGTTGTACGGCATCATCCCGGTCAGCACCGCACATACGATGATGTAGACGATGGTGCACACCGCCAGCGAGCCGAGCAGGCCGATCGGCATGTTGCGCTGCGGGTCCTTGGTTTCGCCGGCTGCGGTGGAAACCGCATCGAAGCCGATGTAGGCAAAGAACACGATGGTGGCCGCACGGAACACACCGCTCCAGCCGAACTCGCCGGGTACACCGGTGTTTTCCGGAATGAACGGGGTCCAGTTGGCCATGTCGATGTGCTGCGAGCCAAAGCCGATGAACAGGCAGATCACGGTGACCTTGATCGCCACGATGATCGCGTTGACGAACGCCGACTGGGTCACGCCCACGTACAGCAGGCCCGACACCGCCGCCACGATCAGCACCGCCGGCAGGTTGAACAGCTTGCCCGACGCAATGAACTCCTGTCCGGTCCAGCTGATCGGCGCCGCGCTGAGCGCGTCCGGGAACGGCATGTTCAGCGTGGTGGTGATGAAGCTGATGAGGTATGCCGACCAGCCCACCGCGACCGACGCCGAAGCGAACAGGTATTCCAGCACCAGGCACCAGCCGATGAACCAGGCCATGCCTTCGCCCAGGGTCGCGTACGAGTAGGAGTAGGCGCTGCCCGAGACCGGCATCATCGCCGCGAACTCGGCGTAGCACAGGCCCGCCAGGGCGCAGGCGAAGCCGGCGATCACGAACGACAGCATCACCGCCGGGCCGGCGTGGTTGGCGGCCGCCTGGCCGGTCAGCACGAAGATACCCGCGCCGATCACGGCGCCGATACCCAGCATGATGAGATGTTTCGCCGTGAGGGTCCTTTTCAGCGAGGCTTCGCCATCCAGGCTGCCTTCAATCGGTTCGCCGGCGTCGACGTGCCCGGCCGGCTCGACCGGTTTGACCCTCAACAGAGACTTCAGCATGCAGTGCTTCCCAGGTGGACGTTGGTGCGGGGCGGGCCCCGCGAATAGATAGGTAAGTGCGCGATACGTTGCCGCGCCCTTGATTGGTGACCGGCCGCCCCCAAGGAGCGGCCCGCTGTACCTTAGCCAAAGCTGAAGCCTGCGCACAAGCGCAAATGCAGCATGCCGGGCGATAATCTGCCAAATCCGCCCGATTGCCCGGTTGCCATGTCGTCAAACCCTGAATCCGTTGTAGCACTTGACGCCGCGCTGCGCGGCCAGCTGGCCGATTACGCTCGCCGGCACCCCGAACACGCCGCCTTGGCTGACGAATTCAGCACATTGCTGGACGACCCGGAAAACCCCTTCCTGCGCGATCGCCTGGCTGGCCATTTCACCGGCAGTGCATGGCTGGTCAGCGCCGATGGGGCGCGGGTGCTGCTGACCCACCACCGCAAGTTGAACCGCTGGCTGCAGCTGGGCGGCCATGCCGACGGCGTGCGCGACCTGGCCAGGGTGGCGCTGACCGAGGCCGAGGAGGAATCCGGCCTGACCGGGCTGGTGCTGGAGGACGGGGCGGTGCTGTTCGATATCGACAAGCACTGGATTCCGGAACGGCATGACGTGCCCGGCCACTGGCACTACGACGCGCGCTACGTGGTGCGGGCGGTGGGCAGCGAGGCCTTCGCGATCAGCGAGGAGTCGCTGGCGCTGGCATGGCGCGACGTCACCGACGTAGCCAATGCCGCGATCGCGACGCCGGACGGGGACGATTCGTTGCCGCGGATGGCCAGGCGCTGGTTGGCACGGTGACCGGGTAGGGTCGCATCCCGATCGACCGCCGACTGTGGTGCAACGTTCGGTGGTGGCATGTACGTTGGGGGAGACAACGCGTTTCGTTCGGAGGTCATGCCTTCGTCGCGCCGACCACCCTTATCGGCGGTCGATTGGGATGCGACCCTACCGTGCGCGTTTGCGCGCACGTCCGCGGCCGCCTCCGCGATCAGTAAAGAACGCGTGTGCGCAACGTGCCCGGAATCGCGGCCAGCTCTTCGCGCACGGCCGCGGCCTGTGCTTCGCTGGCGGTGATGTCGATCACCACGTAGCCCACCTTCGGGTCGGTACGCAGGAACTGGCCATCGATGTTGACATTGTGGCGCGAGAAGATCTCGTTGACCTTCGACAGCACGCCCGGCACGTTCTGGTGGATGTGCAGCAGGCGCAGGCTGTCTTCGTGCTCCGGCAAGGTCACTTCCGGGAAGTTGACCGCCGACAGGGTGCTGCCATTGTCGCTGTAACGCACCAGCTTGGCGGCTACTTCCACGCCGATGTTGTCCTGCGCCTCCAGGGTGCTGCCGCCCACGTGCGGGGTAAGGATGACATTGTCGTGCGCGGTCAGCGGTGACACGAAGGCATCGCCGTTGCCCTTGGGCTCCACCGGAAACACGTCCAGCGCCGCGCCACCGATGTGGCCCGAACGCAGCGCCGCATCCAGCGCATCGATGTCGACCACGGTGCCGCGTGCGGCATTGATCAGGTGCGCGCCCGGGCGCATGCGCGCCAGCTGCGGCGCGCCGATCAGCCACTGGGTGGCCGGGGTTTCGGGCACGTGCACGGTGACGATATCGGCGCGGGCGAGCAGGTCGTCCAGATCGACGGCGGCGCGGGCGTTGCCCAGCGACAGCTTGGTTTCGATGTCGTGGAAGATCACCTGCATGCCCATGGCTTCGGCCATCACGCCGACCTGGGTGCCGATATGGCCATAGCCGATGATGCCCAGGGTCTTGCCACGCACTTCATGGCTGCCGGCGGCCGATTTGGACCAGCCGCCGCGATGGCATTCGGCGTTCTTCTGCGGAATGCCACGGGTGAGCATGATCGCTTCGGCAATCACCAGTTCGGCCACGCTGCGGGTGTTGGAGTAGGGCGCGTTGAACACCGGGATGCCGGCCAGTTCGGCCGCCTCCAGGTCAACCTGGTTGGTGCCGATGCAGAAGCAGCCCACCGCCATCAGGCGCTTTGCATGGGCCATTACGTCGGCGCTGAGCTGGGTGCGCGAGCGGATGCCGACGATGTGCGCTTCGGCGATGCGCGCCTTCAGTTCGTCTTCGGGCAGCGCCTTGCTGTGCAGTTCGATCTGCGAATAGCCGGCCGCACTGAACACGTCGATGGCCGTCTGGCTCACCCCCTCCAGCAACAGCACGCGGATATCCTGCTTCGGGAATGAGGTCTTCTTCGGCGACATGGGCAAGCGGCAGCATGTTGGACGGGAGCTGCCCACTATGCCAGATCGGGGCGGGGATGGTGCGGTGCGCCATGGGGTGGTTTGACGGTTTCAGATGCGACCAATTGTGGGCGAGGTCGCACGACTAACAGTCGTGCGCTACCCTTTGGGATTGCCCTGGCTCCCTTGTTCACATGACCGATCCGCGCCTTGATTTGCTGTTGCAGGACTGCCCCGGGCTGCGGCTCACCACCGAGCCGGCCGAGCTGGAGCATTACGGACGGGATTGGACCCGGCGCTGGACGCCGGCGCCGCTGGCGGTCGCATTGCCTGGCAGCGTGGAAGAGGTCCAGGCCATCCTGCGCTGGGCCAGTGCCCACGCCGTGGCCGTGGTGCCCTCCGGTGGGCGGACCGGCCTGAGCGGCGGCGCGGTCGCGGCCAACGGCGAGCTGGTGCTCAGCCTGGAGCGGATGAACAAGCCACTGGCCTTCGACGCGGTGGACCGCACGCTGACCGTGCAGGCCGGCATGGCGCTGGAGGCCGTACACAACGCAGCGCTCGAACACGGCCTGATCTATCCGGTCGACTTCGCCGCGCGCGGCTCCTGCTCGATCGGGGGCAACATCGCCACCAATGCCGGCGGCATCCGGGTGATCCGCTACGGCAACACCCGCGAGTGGATTGCCGGGCTGAAGGTGGTCACCGCCAACGGCGAGCTGCTCGAGCTGAACAAGGGGCTGATCAAGAATTCCAGCGGTTACGATTTCCGCCAGCTGCTGATTGCGTCGGAAGGCACGCTGGGCGTGATCGTGGAAGCCACGCTCAAGCTCACCGATCCGCCGCCAGCCAGCAACGTGATGCTGCTGGCGCTGCCATCGTTCGAGGTACTGATGCAGGTGTTTGCCGCGTTCCGCGAGCGCATGCAGCTGCAGGCCTTCGAATTCTTCACCGACCGGGCGCTCGAGCATGTGCTGGCGCATGGTGCACAGGCGCCGTTCGCCGAGGTCCATCCGTTCTACGTGGTGACCGAATTCGCCGCCGGCGACGAGGTGCAGGAGGCCGCAGCGATGTCCGCGTTCGAGGCCTGCATGGAGCAGGGCTGGGTCAGCGATGGCGTGGTCAGCCAGAGTGATGCGCAGGCCGCCCAGCTGTGGCGCCTGCGCGAAGGGATCACCGAAGCGGTGGCGCGCTACAAGCCGTACAAGAATGATGTGTCGGTGCGGATTTCGTCCATGCCGGCGTTCATGGCACGCACCCAGGCGCTGATTGGCGAGGCGTACCCGCACTTCGACGTGGTCTGGTTCGGCCATATCGGCGACGGCAACCTGCACATCAACGTGCTCAAGCCCGATACCACCGACGATGCGCAGTTCCTGCAGCAGTGCGAGCACGTGACCAAGCTGCTGGCGCAGGTGCTGAAGGACTTCGACGGCAGTATCTCGGCCGAACATGGCATCGGGCTGGTCAAGAAGAGCTACCTGGACAGCACCCGGGGCGAGGCGGAAATCGCGCTGATGAAGGCGGTCAAACGCACGTTTGATCCCCAAGGGTTGCTGAATCCGGGCAAGGTATTTGACCTGTAGCAGGCGACAGAATTTCACGCAGCCGATACGCTTTGCCACTTCCTGCCCTCAACGAACCCAAGATGAAGCGATCGATCCTGCTGTTTGCCGTGCTCGCCCTGCCGCTTTCGGCATTCGCCTCCAGCTTCGCCGGCTCCTCGGCGGGTTCGGCGTCCGGTGCCTCCTCGGCCGGCTCGTCCAGCTCGGACGACGACAAGGTGGTGGTGGACGCCCGCGAAGACGCAGCTGCGTTCGTGGCCACCGACGGCGCCATCCGTGGCGCCCGCCTGGAAGCGGCGCTCCTGCACCTGCGCGAAACCGGTGCCGCCCAGCGCGACGCCAGCGACATGCAGCTGGCCCAGGCCCTGCTGGCCCGCTGATGCAACCGCGCCGCTGGGCCCTGCGCCGATGCGCGGCGGTCCTGGCGGCGTTGCTGGCCGCCCCGGCCGCCCATGCCGCCCTGCAGCTTCAGCTGCAGGCGGACGGGCTTGATCCTGGCCAGCGGGCGAACGCCGAGCAGGTACTGCAGCAGGCGCCTGCGTTGCTGCCTGCGTCATGGCAGGCGCGCTTCGTCGCCCCGGTAACACTGTCCTGGTCGGA
Organism: Stenotrophomonas sp. NPDC047960; assembly: GCF_043204395.1. Lineage (NCBI taxonomy): Bacteria > Pseudomonadati > Pseudomonadota > Gammaproteobacteria > Lysobacterales > Lysobacteraceae > Stenotrophomonas > Stenotrophomonas sp. NPDC047960. Next base: position 995,425 of record NZ_JBIDBX010000001.1, read on the forward strand.
TCGGCTGCCCGAGTCGGTGCATGGCCGCACCCGGAAGAACGCGATCGCGTTGCAGCGCAGGCTGCTGGACGAGGTGCAGCCAGACCAACCGCTGCCCCGCGCGGTGCAGGCGGCGCTGATCCATGAATTGACCCACGTGCTGGACCGCAGCGCCGACGGCCGCTGGTCGTCCAGTGCCCGGTGGCGTGACCTGGCCGGCTGGCAGCAGCACCCGTGGCGTTGGGGACGCGGTGACAACGCATTCACCGAACGCAGCCCCGACGCGTACGAGCGCCACAGCCCGGCCGAGTACCTGGCGGTCAATGCCGAGCATTACCTGCTGGATGCGGATTACGGCTGTCGCCGCCCGGCGCTGGCGGCGTGGTTTGCAGATCACATCGGCCCCGGGCCGCAGGCCGCGTGCGACCCGCGCGTGGCGCTGGTGCAGGCCGGCGATGTCACCGGCGAAGCCTCGTTGCTGGAGCTGGATCCGCAGCGGGTATATGCGGTGGACTACCTGCTGGCTGAGGGCAACGACCAGCTGATGAGCCGCTGGGGTCACAGCATGCTGCGCTTGGTGATCTGCGCGCCGGGGCGCCCGCGTGGCCCGGCGTGCCGGCTGGATCTGGCCGATCACCGGGTGCTGTCGTTCCGCGCGTTCGTCGGCGATGTCCAGATTTCCAGCTGGCGCGGGCTGACCGGCGCGTATCCGTCGCGGCTGTTTGTGCTGCCGCTCAACCAGGTGATCAACGAGTACACCCAGCTGGAGCTGCGCGGGCTGAAGTCGGTGCCGCTGGCGCTTGCGCCGGAGGATATCGCCAGCCTGATCGAACGCGTGGGACAGGTGCACTGGAGCTACGACGGGCGCTACCGCTTCATCAGCAACAACTGCGCGGTGGAAACCGGCAAGCTGCTGCAGGAAGGCGTGCCGCGCTGGGCCGATCCCGGCCTGAACCGGCTCAGCCCGGGCGGCCTGCTGCGCCGACTGACGCGTGAAGGGCGCGCCGATGCCACGGTGCTGGATGATCGCCGCGAGGCGATGCGCCAGGGCTATTACTTCCCGTCGGCGCAGGTGCACTACCAGCAGTTGTTCGATGTGGCGCGTGCGGAGCTTGACCTGCCTACCCGCAACGTCAGCACCTGGTTGCAGCTGCCGGCCGCGCAGCGCGCTGCATGGGCCGAGCGCGGTGGACTGCGCGCGACGTCAGCGTTGCTGCTGCTGGAGCAGGCCGCGCGCTACCGCGAAGAGCTGCGCGCGCGCGACGGGCTCAAGCGCGCGCTGGGCATGGCGGGCGAGGGCGGCGACAGCGCACTGGCCGCGCTGCTGGCACTGCTGGACGATGCCGGGCAGCTGGTCAATCCGGTGGGGCTGGTGGACAGCGGAGGGTATGGCCTGCCCATCGGCGAGGAACGCGCAGCCGCAGCCGCCGCGACCCGGCGAATCAGCGCACGCGGCGTGCCAGCCTGGGCGCAGCTGCAGGCGCAGATGCGGGCGAGGTTGCCGGCGGCGCAACAGCGCGAATTGCTGACGATTGATGACACCCTGGCAACGCTGGGCGACCGGATGCGCCAACTGGCGCGCGAGGGCTGACGGCGACGGCGACGGCGACGGCCAGGGCCGACGCCAATGCAACACCAACGCCAACGCCAACGCCAACGCCAACGCCAACGCCAACGCCGATAGAGCCCGGCCCTGCTTAGCTGAATGTCGGATCGCGACGTGGTCCTACTTTGCGCGAAGGGCAGCCAGGCAGCGCCTGGCTCTACCTCGCAAGCGAATGCAGAACGACCACCAATCGCTCCGGAGACCGGGATGAGACCAGCACGTCGTGGCTGGTTCGCGTTGGAATGAAAACTCGGCTCCGTTTGCCCGCCGTTGCTGCGAAGACCGGTCGCGCGGTGGAGGTCGAGAACCAACCCAGGTGAACGCCGGGAAGGCCGATCCCATTCTTTCGCCATCGGAGTTTCGGAGGGTCATTGAAGCCCAAGGCTTGCGCGTCCGCCGCTCGGACATCTGCGATAGGAATTTTCCGCCTGTATGGGAAGACGCCTACGGAGAGCTCCGTCTCGGTAATCTTGATCGTGCAGCAGAGCATGCTTCCAATCAAATACAGGACAAGTAGTACAGCCACAATCAGCCCGAATCCCGACCCGGTACCGTAGTCATAGACGAAGAAGAAGCCGGTGGCCGCGACCAGCAGTACAGCTACCGACCCAAGCGACCATGGGTTTATCAACGGTATGCGTTCGTTCCAGAGAATAGACGGGCTCACTTGCTGACTCCCGCTGCCCGCGCAGCGTACTGTGTAGCGACATCGACAAGCTCTTCGTCGTTGGATGGTGAGCCGGACAGATAGCCGCACGTTCGAAGTGCAGAAATGATTGCCGTGCTCTCAGCCCTGAGCAGCCTCAGAATTCCCTCTCGGGCAATGCCTTCGTCTCCGGTGAGCGAAGCAATCTTCAACGTTCTCTCATAGTCTTGCATGAGGTCGGGATCGAGTCGGGAAATTCGTGATTCCCTCTGTCTGCTCGCACGCTGATTGTTGTTACTTTCGTCATCCGGGCCTGAAGTGAACACCCACGCGCCCACGGCCACCCAAAGAACAACGTACGCGGCAACGGTTACATACAAGGCAGCAATGCTGAGCGCGACGACTGCCTCTTGGCTACGTGTCGAGAGGTTCGAGGCGAAGATGTCCTTCACTACTGCAAGGTCTTCGGGGCTGATGTTTCCGCCAGAGGTCGTAGCCAGTCGGTGGAGAAGCTCCGAAGTTGTGCCGCTGGCGCGGGAGGCAGCAATGATGTTCTCGATCTCCTCGGACTTCGACTTAAGTGCCACCTCAATCCTGCTGCTCAGGGAATCAGGCTTGAAGCCTGTGCTGAGCCCGGATGCCTCCAGAAGTCGAAAAGCAGATGAATAGTCGCCATTCTGCATGAACTTCGAGAAATCCGGGTCCACGGCTACAGCCAAAAGTGAGATCGTTTCATCCGTGACTGCTGAACTTCCGATATTGAAACCGGCTGAGTTCATGAATCCAGGCAGGTCGCTCAACAGCTTGCTAGCAGAGTCGCTCTCTGAGTGGGCTTGGGCGATTATGGTTGCGATACGGCTGTTTGCGTCCCAGAACTCCGCAGGCAGTCCCGATCTGGATATCAGAAGCTTCCCAATCATTGGGGGGCTTTCGCATGTGCCATCGACGATGCTGTGGCGGTGACTTGCTCCGGCGGGAAGTGCTGCGGCGGCGGCCGCAGCTGCGGCACTTTGCATGCCCCGCTTGATGAAGTCTCTACGGTTGGACATGGGTAACTCCTCGCTTGAGGTGCTTGTCCGCTTCGACGCGGATCGTGAATCGGGTGATCAGGTCGGGCATCATTCGCACTGCGGCTGCTTGCGCGTAGGCTGCAATTTCCGGATCACGATGCAGCAGGGTGCATGCTTGGCAGATGTGAACCACATCGTCCAGCTTGGACTGAAGGTGGCCGGGAGTCGATGCGGAGATGATCTGATGTGGCCCGTCGAGATGCAGCCATATTTTCATGAGGTCATCCTGCTGCGTGTCGTACAGCTCCCTCATGTTGTTTCCGGAGTTGGCCCCAAGGTCAAGTTCTGGAATGCGCTCAAGTGTGAGTCCGCAACATGCAGAGAGGCGGTCATTCGGCTTGATGGTGATGTTGTTGAAAATCTGGGAGCAGCCTTTACGGAGTTGGGTTCCGGAGTTTGGGGCGTGGCGGGCGCTCTCGCTGGAGTCGTAAGGCATCCAGCTATTGGAAATGATACGGAGCAGTCCAGTGTTGTTGAGGGTATGAATGCTTGGATGGGCGAGGAGTGATTCGAGGCATTTGCTCTCTGCAGAGTCGACCTCGACTGTGATCAATGTTGTGATTCGTTGCGAGATTGCGGCGGCTGCAGCTTGTACGATGCTTTCCTCCGGTACGAACTCTTGATGATCCAAGCCAGTGCTCAGATTCAACTCTTTGAGGCCGGGGTCCTCAAGTCCCTTGCAAACGCCTCTGAGGTTTGTTGGCGTTTCCCCCAGAATCCATTGGAGACGAGACGGGTGCCAAGACCAAGTTCCGACGCGAGTCTCACCGCATCATGCAGGTCTCCCTTGAGGAGAAGTGCCTCTCCTCCGCTGAATATGATCTGCCGAATGCTTGGAAATTTCGCTTTAGCTTCGTTGATGCGATCGAGAATCGCCTTCCCGGAGAGTCTCGTTGATAATCGTGGGTTCGACTGAAAACAGCAGTCCCTGCAGGACGCATTACATTTGTATGTAGGGAGAATCGTAAGGCTTGTTGGCTGGACACCTGTCTGCATGTTTCTCTCCGCAGCTGTGTTGGCTGAGATCTGAATCTGCATCAAACCTAAGTCGAAAACTGCCGACGCGTTCTCGCCGTTGCTGATGCGCGTCATCTACGACATGTTGTGGCGCAGTTCGCAGGTGATCCTCCACGGTGTGCTGGAGGCCAGAATGGAGACGACGAGCGTCCTGGGCGTTGTTGGGTCTGCGCGTGACTGGGGGAGCTCGTTGTCGAGTGTTGAAACGCTTGCTTGGTTGGGGAGCCGAATGCGCCAACTGGCCCGGGACTAAGGGTGGGGACACGCCATGCGCGTCCGCGCGGTGCCGCACGAAAGCAGACACGCATGGCGCATCCCTACGCATTTCACCCACGGTCACACCCGCAGGGCTAGGATCAGGGGCTGACCCAGAACATCGGCAAAGGAGTCGAACATGCGAATTTCTCCCCTTGTCTTGAGCGCGGCCGCGGCCCTCGGGCTGGCGGCCTGCCAGCCTGCGCAGCAGGCGGACTCAGCAGCGGCCGACCCGGCGGTCGGGACGCCTGCGCCGGCCGAGGCCCCTGCGGCGGATGCGGGTGGGTCGTTGGCGCCGGCGGCGCCCGCTGGCGGAACCGAGGCGCCGCCGGCCTTCCGCGCCACCGGCAACGAGCCGGGTTGGCTGGCGCAGGTCAGCGACGGGCCCAATCCGGTGCTGCGCGTGGAGACCGGCTACGGTGAGCAGAAGTACGATATCGCCTCGCCCACGCAGGGCAAGGACGGGTGGTCGGGCAAGGCCGCCGACGGTACCGAGATCAAGCTGAGTTACCAGCGCACGGTGTGCCAGGACAACATGAGCGGTCAGGAATTGGGCGCCACGGTGATGCTCACCGTGGGCGCCCGCCAATACCATGGGTGTGGCGATTTCGCCGGTGCGCCGGCGCAGAGCACGCGTCCCTGAGCGTAGCGACACGCCATGCGTGTCCCACGCAATGCCGAACGATAAAGAAAGCCGGGCAGGGCCCGGCTCTACCTCGGTCAATCCGCGCGACCTGCGAACTCGCCCGTTGCGGTATTCACCAGCACGCGTTCGCCGTTGGTGATGTACTCCGGCACCATGATCTCGATCCCGGTGCTCAGCTTGGCCGGCTTCGGGCGCTTGGTCGCGGTGCCGCCCTTCATTTCCGGCGGGGTCTCCACCACTTCCAGCACCACGCTGCTCGGCAGCTGCACGGCCACCGGCTGGTCATCGATGACCTGCACGTAGATGCCGGTCAGGCCGTCGGTGATGTAACCGGCGTCGTCGCCGATGACGTCGGCATCCAGCGTGTACGGGGTGTAATCCTCATCGTCCATGAACACGAACGCATCGCCGTCCTTGTACGAATAGGTGGACTGGCGGCGCAGCAGTTCGACTTCCGGCAGGTTGTCGTCGGCGTCGAAGCTGGCGTCCAGCTTGTTGCCACCCGGCACGCTGTACATGATGAAACGGAAGCGGACGTTGCCGCCGCGACCCTGCGGCGAGCTGCGCTCGATGTCGCGGATCTGGTACACGCCGTTGTTGTACTCGACGACGTTGCCTTTCTTGATGTCGTTGGCTTTCATGTAATGAAGGTCGGTTCGTGGGAGGTAGTGGTGCTTGCTTACTTGGGTGCCAGGCGCACCGCACCATCCAGGCGGATGGTCTCGCCGTTGAGGTAGGTGTTGGTCAGGATGTGGCCGACCAGGCCGGCGAAATCCTCCGGCTTGCCAAGGCGCGGCGGGAACGGGATGGACGCGGCCAGTGATTCCTGCACGGCCGGCGGCATGCCATCGACCATCGGGGTCCAGAATATGCCCGGGGCAATGGTCATCACGCGGATCCCGAAGCGCGACAGCTCGCGTGCCATCGGCAGGGTCATTCCGACCACGCCACCCTTGGAGGCGGCATAGGCGGCCTGGCCGATCTGGCCTTCATAAGCGGCCACGCTGGCGGTGTTGATGATCACGCCGCGCTCGCCATCGTCGCCGGCGGGGTTGTGCTGCATGCGGTTGGCCGCGGCCTTGGCCACGTTGAAGCTGCCCACCAGGTTGACCATGACGGTGTTCTGGAAGGTGGCCAGCGGCATGGGCGCTTCTTTGCCGAGCACGCGGCCAGCGCCCAGGATGCCGGCGCAGCTGACCACGGCGTTCAGGCCGCCCAAGAAGTCGTGCGCGGCGTCGATCTGCGCGGCCACCGCGGCTTCGTCGCTCACATTGGTGCTGAAGTAGCGGGCGTTGGCAGCGCCCAGTCCGGCAACGGCGGCGGCGCCCTTGTCGTCATTGAGGTCGAACAGGGCCACCTTGGCGCCGTGGGCGACCAGATGCTGGGCCACCGAGAGACCGAGGCCGGAGACACCGCCGGTGACGACGGCGCGGACGGAAGACAGCTGCATTGCACGATCCTGCAGGTTCAAGAGCCGCCGATTCTAGCGGATGCGGAGCCGTCCGCCGTTGTGCAGCGCAGGTCGGCGCTCAGCGGCGCAGCGGCAGGCGGCGGGCGAATTCGTCCGGGGACAGTCCGGGCGCGAACAGGAACCCCTGGCCGACGGTGACCCCCATGTCGTGCAGGAACCGGCGCTGTTCCTCTGATTCGATGCCTTCGGCCACCAGGCCCAGGCCCAGGCTGCGCGCGATCCCGCACACAGCCTCGCACACGGCCACGTCCGAGCGGTTGCCCGGCACGCCTTCGACGAACATCTGGCTGAGCTTGAGCCCGTGGATGGGCAACCGGCGCAGGTAATTGAGCGCGCTGTAGCCTTCGCCAAAGTCGTCGATGGTCAGCAGCACGCCCATTTCGCGCAGGCGGGCGAAGGTCTGCAGGGTGTCGGGCGCATCTTCGATCAGCACCCGCTCGGTGAACTCAAGTTCCAGCGCGCTGCCGGGTAGACCATACTGGTCCAGCGCCTGGCGCACGTTGCGCGCCAGGTCCTCGCCGACGAACTGGCGGTAGGAGACGTTGACCGCCACCCGTACGATGCCCAGGCCTTCGTCCTGCCATTGACGCACCTGCCGGCAGGCTTCGTTGAGCACCCACAGCCCGATCCGCACGATGTCACCGGTGCTTTCGGCATGCCCGATGAAGATGTCCGGGCGCAGCTCGCCCAGCTGCGAGTTGCGCCAGCGGATCAGCGCTTCGGCGGCCACCAGCTGCCCGGTGTGCAGATTGACCTGGGGCTGGTAGACCAGGTGGAACTCGTCGTCGTCCAACGCGCGGTGCAGGCGGCTCTCGATCTGCAGGCGGTCGTGCTGGCGCTGCGCCAGTTCCGGGGAAAACACCTGCCAGCCGTTGCGCGTGCGCCGTTTGCAGTCGTACATCGCAATGTCGGCGTTCTGGATCAGCTGTTGCGGGCGCAGGCCGTCCTGTGGCGCGCGGGCGATGCCGATGCTGGTGGTGACCGAGAACTCGTCGGCGCCGAACCGGAACGGGGTGGCGAAGGCGCGGGTGATGGCCTCGGCCAGGCGTTCAGGCTGGTCGGGCTGGTCGCGGGTATCGCACACCACCAGGAATTCGTCGCCGCCGAACCGCGCCACCAGGCCCTCGGTGCCGATCGCGGTGGAAATCCGCCGGGTGGCATCGATCAGCAGCTCGTCGCCGGCGTTATGGCCAAGCAGGTCGTTGACGGTCTTGAAGCGGTCCAGGTCGATGTACAGCACGCCCACCTTGCAGTGCGTGGGGCTGCCCATGCGGGTGGCCAGGTCGGTGAGCACCGCATCGCGGTTCATGATGCCGGTGAGCGGGTCGGTGCGGGCCTGGATGCGCAGGGTTTCCTCGGCGTGTTTGCGCGAGGTGATGTCCTGCACGGTGCCGGCGATGCGCGCGGCGTTGACGTCGCCGGCCTCGGCTTCACCGATCATGCGCACCCAGAACGAATGCCCGTCGCTGCGCTGGCCCTGCAGTTCCAGTTCGAACGGCACCTGGCGGTCGATCACGTCCAGCAGCGCCTGCTGCAGCTGCGCGCGGTCGTCCAGGCGCAGACACTCCATCAGGTGCGCCATGTCCTGCAAGGGCAGCTCCTGGCCAAGGATGCGCGCGGCTTCATCGGTGAGGTACAGGCGTTGCAGGCCGCGGTCCCATTCCCAGCCGCCGATGTGGGCCAGTGACTGTGCGCGGTCGAACAGGGTGTTGTTGCGCTTGAGCTCGGTGATGTCGCTGAACAGCCCGAACACATGGTCTGGGCAGTCGCGTCCATTGCTGTAGACCGGCACGTTGGTGGTGGAGATCCAGATCATGCGCCCGCGCGGGCGGTGGTACAGGCCCACAATGGTGCTGCGGACGATACGCCCGCGCAGCAGCGCTTCAGCAGCGGGCCATTGGTCGCGGGTGAGCGGGTGGCCATGTTCGTCCACGCTGATCCAGTCATCGGGAGCGAGCATCGCAGCCAGGCTGCCGCCATTGCCGTGTGTGCCCAGGATGCGGTGCGCGGCGGGGTTGGCGGAAATCACACGCAGGTCGCGGTCGAACAGGATCACGCCCTTGTCGATGGATTCCATCAGCAGCCGGTAGCGCGATTCGGCCTGCCAGCGACTGCTCAGGTCACGGGCCACCGCCACGATGCAGTGCTCGCCCTGGTGCTCGAAGCCGGCCGAATGCACCTCCACCGGGAAGCGGCTGCCGTCGCCGCGCATGTTGGTGACCTCTATGACATAGGTTTCACCCCGGTGCAGCGCTTCCCAGACCGGGCCGAGGTGGTCGCTGGGCAGGTCCGGGTTGAGCAGTTCGATCGGTTTGCCGATGATGTCTTCGCGGCTGCGCCCGTAGGCGCGCACGCCGGCCTTGTTGAGATCCAGCACCACCCCGGATTCGCTGAGAATGCTGACCGGATCGGGGACCGCATCGAACAGGGCGGCGTAACGGCGCAAGGCCAGCTGGCGTTCGTCCATGGCTTCCTGCAGGGCCTGCTGCACGTGGCGAAGCAGGGCATGCACGTCCTCGCCCGGTGGCTGTGCCAGGGCCTGCTCCAGCGCCGCCAGCGCATGCACATGCGCGGCGAGGTGATCACCGACCGCTGCATCCGTGCGCGGGCGGCGGCGGCTCATGTCGCGGCCAGGGCCCTGCCGGCCTTGCTGCCGGTCTCGCGGCCGAGCCGTGCAGCCAGCCAGCGGCCGGTGGCGGCCAGCGCCGGCAGATCGATGCCGGTGCGCATGCCGATGCCGTGCAGCAGGTACACCACGTCCTCGCTGGCCACATTGCCGCTGGCGCCCTTGGCATAGGGACAACCCCCTGCACCGGACACGGCCGAATCGACCACGCGCACGCCTTCGTCCAGGCAGGCATCGATATTGGCCAGCGCCTGGCCGTAGGTGTCGTGGAAATGCACGGCCAGGGCGGCCATCGGGACTTCATTGGCTACCGCCCGCAGCATGGCGCGCGCCTTGCGCGGCGTGCCCACGCCGATGGTGTCGCCCAGCGAGATTTCGTAACACCCCATGTCGTGCAGCGCGCGCGCCACCCGCACCACCTCGCTGGTGGCGACGTCGCCCTGATAGGGGCAGCCGAGCACGGTGGACACGTAGCCGCGCACCTTGACCCCGTCGACCCGCGCACGCGCGAGGATGGGCGCGAAACGGGCCAGCGATTCGTCGATGCCGGCGTTGGTATTGGTGCGGTTGAAGGTTTCCGAGGCGGCGGTGAACACCGCCACCTCCTCCACGCCCACCGCGCGGGCACGATCGTAACCCTGCTCGTTGGGCACCAGCACCGGGTAGGCGATGCCCGGGCGGCGTTCGATGCCGGCGTAGACCTCGGCGGCATCGGCCAGCTGCGGTACCCAGCGCGGGCTGACGAAACTGGTGGCTTCAATGGTTCGCAGGCCAGTAAGCGAGAGCTGGCGGATCAGCTCGATCTTGTCGGCGGTGGCCACCGGCTGGGCTTCGTTCTGCAGTCCGTCGCGCGGACCGACTTCAACGATGCGCACGAAATCATCCATGCCGATGCTCCCCATGGGCGGGAAGACGCACAACCTGCAGTGGACGGGTGGAAGATGGGGTCACGGAAGTTCCTGGCGACGTGGAGCGGCCCAGGTTTCCCTGTGGGCCATGAAAGGGGGATACGCGGGATGGACGGCAAAGCGGCCAGCGCGTGGTCAGGTGGGCCGGTGGCAGACCGCCTCGACATTGTTGCCATCCGGATCCAGCACGAATGCCCCGTAATAGTCGGGGTGGTAGTGCCCGCGGATGCCGGGTGCGCCATTGTCGCGGCCGCCCGCGGCCAGCGCGGCGCGATGGAACGCATCCACCTCGGCGCGGCTGCCGGCGCTGAAGGCCACATGCACGCCGCCATGCGCCCCGGGCGTGCTGCCGATCCAGAAATCGGGCTTGCCGGTCCGGCCGAACCCGGCGTGGGCATCCGCGCCGGTCTGTTCGGCGCTGACTTCCATCACCACGCGGATGCCGAGAGGGGCCAGGGCCTGCTGGTAGAAGGCCAGGCTGCGCGCGAAATCGCTGCAGCGGATACCGATATGGTCGAGCATGGGACGTCCTTCAATCCTGGGTAACCCAATGGGGAGCGCGTTTGTCCAGGAAAGCGCCCAGGCCCTCCTGGCCTTCCTCGGACACCCGCAGGCGGGCGATCAGGGCGGCATTGTCGCGGTCGGTTGCGTCGCGGTCGCGACCGATCGTGACCCGGCGCACCAGTTCTTTGGCCGACGACGAGGCGATCGGCCCGGCCTTGTCGAGCAGGCCCAGCTGGCGCTGGACCGCTTCGTCGATCCGTTCAGGCTCGATCAGCTGGTGGACCAGGCCGATGCGCAGGGCGGTGTCGGCGTCGAAATGCTCACCGGTGGCGAACCAGCGCCGCGCCTGGCGGGGGCCGATCGCGTCGATCACATAGGGAGAAATCACCGCCGGCAGCAGGCCCAGCCGGCTTTCGGTCAGGCCGAAGCGGGCGGTGGTGCTGGCAATGGCGATGTCACAGCAGGCCACCAGGCCTACTCCGCCGCCGAACGCCGCCCCGTGCACGCGGGCGATGGTCGGCTTGGGCAGCTCATCCAGGGTGCGCATCAGCCGGGCAAGTGCCAGCGAATCCTGGCGGTTGTCTTCCTCGCTGGCGGCGGCCATGCCGCGCATCCACTGCATGTCGGCACCGGCCGAGAACGAGGCCCCGGTGGCGGCCAGCACCACCGCACGCACCTGCTCGTCGCGGCCGGCCGCTTCCAGTGCGGCGGTGAGCTGGGCGATCAGCCCGGCATCGAAGGCGTTGTGCAGGGTAGGGCGGTTGAGCCACAGGGTCAGCACGGCCGCGCTGCGTTCAATTCGTAAAGCGTCACTCATCGGGGGCCTGCGCCTGCTCCATACATGTATGGATCATAGCGGCCCACGGTGGCCGGGCCATGACGCGGCGCGGCGATGCTAGAATTGATAACCATTCTTATCGACCGAAGGCGACCTGTGACGTTGTCCGATCTGCCGCTGCACGGCTCCGCTCTGGTGGAATCGGTGCGCGACCTCCATGCAAACGACGCCATCGCCCGCCGGCTCAGGGAACTGGGCTTTGTCAAAGGTGAAGATGTGCGCCTGGTGGCCCGTGGTCCCATCGGCGGCGAACCGCTGCTGGTGCAGGTCGGGTTCACCCGTTTCGCGCTGCGGATTTCCGAAGCCAGGCGCATCGACATCACACCGGTGGCAGAAGGAGCGGCCGCATGAGCGCTGCCGCCACCCTGCGCATTGCCCTGGTCGGCAACCCCAACAGCGGCAAGACCGCGCTGTTCAACCAGCTCACCGGCAGTCGCCAGAAGGTCGCCAATTACACCGGCGTGACCGTGGAGCGCAAGGAAGGCCGCCTGCGCGCGCCGTCCGGGCGTGAATTCGCCGTACTCGACCTGCCGGGCGCCTACAGCCTGCAGCCGGCCAGCCTGGACGAAGCGATCACCCGCGACCTGTGCCGGGGCTTCTACCCGGGCGAGGCCGCGCCCGACGTGCTGCTGTGCGTGATCGACGCCACCAACCTGCGCCTGCACCTGCGCTTCGCGCTGGAACTGCGTGAGCTGGGCAAGCCGATGATCGTGGCGCTGAACATGGTGGATGCGGCCGAGCGCCGTGGCATCCAGATCGACGTGCCTGCGCTGGAACAGGCACTGGGCGTGCCGGTGGTGGAAACCGTGGCGGTGCGCCGCAACGGCGCCCACGCGCTGGTCGAACGGCTGGATGCGATGGTGCCGCATCTGGATGCCCCGCTGGTGGCGGCCGTTGCCGGAGAAGCGGACTACCACGCCCAGGTGCGCGGCATCCTCGCCGCCGCGGTCAGCATGCCCACCCGTACCGCGAAGATCGACGACGCGCTGGACCGCTGGCTGCTGCACCCGGTGTTCGGCTTGATGACCCTGATCGTGGTCATGTTCCTGATCTTCCAGGCGGTGTTCGCCTGGGCCACGCCGATGATGGACGGCATCGAGGCCGCCTTCGGCTGGCTGGGCGAAGTGGTAGGTGCCAACCTGCCGCCGGGCCCGCTGACCAGCCTGCTCACCGACGGCATCATCGCCGGCGTGGGCGGAGTGGTGGTGTTCCTGCCGCAGATCCTGATCCTGTTCGCCTTCATCCTGGCGCTGGAAGAGTCGGGCTACCTGCCGCGCGCGGCCTTCCTGCTCGACCGCATGATGGCCTCGGCCGGCCTGTCGGGGCGCTCGTTCATCCCGCTGCTGTCCAGCTTCGCCTGCGCGGTGCCCGGCATCATGGCCACCCGCAGCATCCAGGACCCGCGTGACCGCCTGGCCACCATTCTGGTGGCGCCGCTGATGACCTGCTCGGCGCGCCTGCCGGTGTACGCCCTGCTGATCGGCGCGTTCATCCCGCAGAAGACCCTGTGGGGCTTCGTCAGCCAGCAGGGCCTGATCCTGTTCGCCCTGTATGCGGCCGGCATCTTCAGCGCCCTGGTGATGTCATGGGTGATGAAGAAGTGGCGCCGCGACAAGAGCGAGCACCCCCTCATGCTCGAACTGCCGTCCTACCGCATCCCGCACCCGCGCGACCTGGCCGTGGGCCTGTACGAGCGCGGCATGATCTTCCTCAAGCGCGTGGGCGGCATCATCCTGGCGCTGACCATCCTGCTGTGGGTGCTGCTGTCGTTCCCGGGTGCCCCCGAAAACGCCACCATGCCGGCCATCGACTACAGCTTCGCCGGCCAGATCGGCCACGCCATGGCCGTATTCTTCGCCCCGCTGGGCTTCAACTGGCAGATCTGCATCGCGCTGATCCCCGGCATGGGCGCCCGCGAAGTGGCCGTCTCCTCGCTGGCCACCATCTACGCCCTGTCCGCCGCCGACGACGACGCCGCCATCCAGGCCCTGACCCCGGTGGTCGCCAACGGCTGGTCGCTGGCCACCGGCCTGTCCCTGCTGGTGTGGTTCATCTACGCCCCGATGTGCATCTCCACCCTGGCCACCATCAAGCGCGAAACCAACTCCTGGAAGCAGGTCGGCTTTGCCACCTTCTACCTGTTCGCGGCCGCCTACGTCGCCGCACTGGTCACCTACCAGGTGACCGTGGCCCTGGGCGGCGGCTGATATGGGCACCGGCCTGCTCCTGCAGTACATCGTCGTCGCGCTGATCGTCCTGATCAGCGCCTGGGTAGTGCTGAAAAAGCAGTTCCCGGGCACCGTACGCAAAGCGCGCGGTGCAATAGCGCTGGGCCTGATCAAGCCCGAGCGCTCAAACTGGCTTCAGGCACTAGGCCGAAAGATCGCACCACCCGCCATCGGCAGTGGCGGTGGATGCGGTGGTTGCGACAGCTGTGGTCCAACACCGCCCAAGCAGCATTGATTGATCCAGGCTCCACGCTCTTGCTGTCCGTCATCGACAATCTGAAGAGGGCGGGGCCGCGGTAGGTTTGCGGGGGTGTGAGCGGCATGGATGCCGCGACCAAGCCCCCATGGACGGGTTCACGGCGTCCCCCGCGGGCCTACCCCGGACCCGCCCAGCCAGACGGCAACGCAGAGCCGACGCTTTTGAAGTTGACGTTTGAAGTTGACGTTGATTTTAACGTTGCCCAATCCAAACCCTTTCGCTAGCCTGCGGGCATGACTACTCCCCCCATCCGTTTGCTCATCCACGGCGCCTCCGGCCGCATGGGCCAGGCCCTGCTGCGCCTGGCGGCCGAACGCGACGACCTGCAGGTCGTTGCCGCCGTCACCCGCCGCTCGCCCGCCCAGCGCGTGGTCGACGGCGTCCCGCATTTCGCCGCCAGTGAACTCCACGGCGCGCCCCAGTTCGACGTCGCCATCGACTTCAGCCTGCCCGAAGGCTTCGACCCCGTCCTGGCCCTGTGCGTCGAGCGCGGCGCAGGGCTCGTTTCCGGCACCACCGGCATCAGCGAAACCCAGCGCCAGGCCCTGATCCAGGCCGCCACCCGGATCCCGCTCGTATGGGCCTCCAACTTCAGCCTCGGCGTGGCCGTGCTCGATGAACTCGTCGAACGCGCCGCCAACGCCCTGGCCGGCTGGGACTGCGACATCGTCGAATCCCACCACGTCCACAAACAGGACGCCCCCTCCGGCACCGCGCTCACCCTCGGCGCCGCCGCCCAGAAGGGCGGTGCCCAGCCGCACTACGCCAGCCTGCGCGCCGGCGACATCGTCGGCGAACACCTCGTCCAGTTCACCGGCCTTGGCGAGCGCATCGAACTGGCCCATCGTGCCACCAACCGCGACATCTTCGCCCGTGGCGCCCTGTTCGCCGCCGTGCAGCTGAACGGGCGCGCCCCCGCCAGCTACCGCGTCCGCGACCTGCTCGCCGCCAGCGCAACCTGAACACGCGCACCGGCCACGCCTGAACCCCAGGGTGGCCGGACGCTCCCGTACGCTGGCGATTGCAAGCAAACGCTGGCGTTGAAGGGGGGTTGCCTTTACAATTCCCGCTCGCCGAATCACGACAGCCGGACCGGTCCCGCACCGCAGTCCGCGCTTTTTTGCAACCGCTTTTCCGTGAAGCGTGGCGTGACTTCGGTGACCCCTCGGTAGCCAAAGTGAGATTCCCGTGACCCAAGCCGCAATCCTCGTCCTCGAAGACGGCACCGTATTCGAGGGCGAATCCGTAGGCGCGCCCGGCCTGTCCGTCGGTGAGGTGGTGTTCAACACCGCCATGACCGGTTACCAGGAAGTGCTGACTGATCCCTCCTACGCCCGGCAGATGGTCACGCTGACCTACCCGCATATCGGCAATACCGGCCTTACCGACCAGGACGACGAAGCCCGCAAGGTGTGGTCGGCCGGCCTGATCGTGCGCGACGTGCCGCGCCGTCCCAGCAACTGGCGCAGCCAGGTTTCGCTGCAGGACTGGCTGCTGCAGCGTGGCGTGGTCGCCATTTCCGGCATCGACACCCGCAAGCTCACCCGCATCCTGCGCGAGCGCGGCGCGCAGAACGGCGCGCTGATGGCCGGTGACGACATCAACGTGGACATCGCCCTGGAAGCGGCCCGCAAGTTCCCCGGCCTGAAGGGCATGGACCTGGCCAAGGTAACGAGCACCGACAAGGCTTACAGCTGGAACGAGGGCCAGCTCGACCTGGATTTCAACACGTTCGTCAGCGCCGCCCCGCAGTACAAGGTGGTGGCCTATGACTTCGGCGCCAAGCTCAACATCCTGCGCATGCTGGCCGAACGCGGCTGCGACATCACCGTGGTGCCGGCCCAGACGCCGGCTGCCGAAGTGCTGGCGATGAACCCGGATGGCGTGTTCCTGTCCAACGGCCCGGGCGACCCGGAACCGTGCGACTACGCCATTGAAGCAATCAAGGTGTTCCTGGACAGGAAGGTGCCGGTGTTCGGCATCTGCCTCGGCCACCAGCTGCTGGCACTGGCCTCCGGCGCCAGGACCGTCAAGATGGGTCACGGCCACCACGGTGCCAACCACCCGGTGCAGGACCTGGACGATGGCCGCGTGATGATCACTTCCCAGAACCATGGCTTCGCGGTGGATGAAGCGACCCTGCCGGCCACCCTGCGCGTGACCCACCGCTCGCTGTTCGACGGCACCAACCAGGGCATCGCCCGCACCGACGTGCCGGCGTTCTCCTTCCAGGGCCACCCCGAAGCCTCGCCGGGTCCACACGACGTCAGCCCGCTGTTCGACCGCTTCATCACTCTGATGGCGCAGGCCAAGGCCTGATTCGAGACGCCGCTGCCTCCGGCGCGGCGCTGCGACCCCTGACACGCTGTACTGACTTAGAGAAGACAATGCCCAAGCGCACTGACCTTAAAACCATCCTCATCATCGGTGCCGGCCCGATCGTCATCGGCCAGGCCTGTGAGTTCGATTACTCCGGCGCCCAGGCCTGCAAGGCCCTGCGTGACGAGGGGTACCGCGTGGTGCTGGTCAACAGCAATCCGGCCACCATCATGACCGACCCGGAGATGGCCGACGCCGTCTACATCGAGCCGATCAACTGGCAGACGGTCGAAAAGATAATCGAGAAGGAATAGCCAGTTTCACTGCTGCCGACTATGGTTGTCCATAACGCTCTGAACTGCGCGCTGGACCTGGCCGACCACGGTGTGCTGGAGAAGTACAACGTCGAACTGATCGGCGCCAAGCGCGAAGCGATCCGCATGGCCGAAGACCGCGAGCTGTTCCGCGTGGCCATGGGCGAGATCGGCCTGGAATGCCCGAGCGCGGCCGTGGCGCACACCCTTGAAGAAGCCATCGAGATCCAGACCCGGGTCGGCTACCCGACCATCATCCGCCCCAGCTTCACCCTGGGCGGCAGCGGTGGCGGCATCGCCTACAACCGCGAAGAGCTGGTCGATATCGTGACCCGCGGCCTGGAACTGTCGCCGACCACCGAAGTGCTGGTGGAAGAATCGGTGCTGGGCTGGAAGGAATTCGAGATGGAGGTGGTGCGCGACACCGCCGACAACTGCATCATCGTCTGCTCGATCGAAAACCTGGACCCGATGGGCGTGCACACCGGTGACTCGATCACCGTGGCCCCGGCCCAGACCCTGACCGACAAGGAATACCAGCGCCTGCGCGATGCCTCCATCGCCGTGCTGCGCAAGATCGGCGTGGATACCGGCGGTTCGAACGTGCAGTTCGGAATCAGCCCGACCACCGGACGCGTCGTTGTCATCGAAATGAACCCGCGCGTGTCGCGTTCGTCGGCGCTGGCCTCCAAGGCCACCGGCTTCCCGATCGCCAAGGTCGCCGCCAAGCTGGCGGTCGGTTACACCCTGGACGAATTGAAGAACGAAATCACCGGCGGTCTGACCCCGGCGTCGTTCGAACCGTCGATCGACTACGTCGTCACCAAGATCCCGCGCTTTGCCTTCGAGAAGTTCCCGGCCGCCGACGCCCGCCTGACCACCCAGATGAAGTCGGTGGGCGAGGTGATGGCGATGGGCCGTACCTTCCAGGAATCGCTGCAGAAGGCCCTGCGTGGCCTGGAAACCGGCAAGATCGGCCTCGACCCGACCGGCCTGGATCTGCACAACGAAGACGACATCACCACGCTCAAGCGCGAACTCAAGGCCCCGGGCCCGGAGCGCCTGTTCTTCGTGGGCGATGCGTTCCGCGCCGGCTTCAGCGTGGAAGAGGTCTTCGCGCTGTCGCACATCGACCCGTGGTTCCTGGACCAGATCGAAGAGATCATCCAGGCCGAAACCCAGCTGGCCGCCGACGGTCTGGACGCACTCGACGCGGCCCGTCTGCGCAGGCTCAAGCGTGCCGGCTTCTCCGATGCGCGTCTCGCCCAGCTGACCGGCACCAATGAAGCGGGCGTGCGCGCGCTGCGCCGTGCGCTCAAGGTGCGCCCGGTGTACAAGCGCGTGGATTCCTGCGCTGCCGAGTTTTCCACCAGCACGGCTTACCTGTATTCGACCTACGAGGACGAGTGCGAAGCAGCGCCCAGCAACCGCGACAAGATCATGATCCTCGGCGGCGGCCCGAACCGCATCGGCCAGGGCATCGAGTTCGACTACTGCTGCGTGCACGCGGCACTGGCGCTGCGCGATGACGGGTTCGAAACCATCATGGTCAACTGCAACCCGGAAACCGTCTCGACCGACTACGACACCTCCGACCGCCTGTACTTCGAGCCGCTGACGCTGGAAGACGTGCTGGAAATCGTCGAGCTCGAGCAGCCCAAGGGCGTGATCGTGCAGTACGGCGGCCAGACCCCGTTGAAGCTGGCGCGGGCGCTCGAGGCCAATGGCGTGCCGGTGATCGGCACCTCGCCGGACTCCATCGACCTGGCCGAAGACCGCGAACGCTTCCAGCAGCTGGTGGACAAGCTGGGCCTGAAGCAGCCGCCGAACCGCATCGC
This sequence comes from Stenotrophomonas sp. NPDC047960, assembly GCF_043204395.1. NCBI lineage: Bacteria > Pseudomonadati > Pseudomonadota > Gammaproteobacteria > Lysobacterales > Lysobacteraceae > Stenotrophomonas > Stenotrophomonas sp. NPDC047960. The sequence goes on from NZ_JBIDBX010000001.1 coordinate 1,013,949, forward strand.
CCGCAACGACCAGGAAGCGCTGCTGCTGGCCCGCGAAATCGGCTACCCGCTGGTGGTGCGCCCGAGCTACGTGCTGGGCGGCCGCGCGATGGAAATCGTCTACGGTGAAGCCGACCTGGCGCGCTACGTGCGCGATGCGGTCAAGGTCTCCAACGATTCGCCGGTGCTGCTGGACCGCTTCCTGGACAACGCCGTGGAAGTGGACGTGGACATCATTGCCGACAAGGACGGCAACGTCCTGATCGGCGGCGTGATGGAACACATCGAGGAAGCCGGCGTGCATTCGGGCGATTCGTCCTGCTCGCTGCCGCCGTACTCGCTGTCGGCCGAAACCCAGGCCGAGCTGCGCCGCCAGGTGGTGGAGCTGGCCAAGGCCCTGAACGTGGTCGGCCTGATGAACACCCAGTTCGCGATCCAGGCCGGCGACAACGGCGAGGACATCGTGTACCTGCTGGAAGTGAACCCGCGCGCCTCGCGCACCGTGCCGTTCGTGTCCAAGGCCACCGGCATGCCGCTGGCCAAGATCGCCGCGCGCTGCATGGCCGGAAAGACCCTGGCCGAGCAGGGCGCCACCAGGGAAATCGTGCCGGACTACTACTCGGTCAAGGAAGCGATCTTCCCGTTTGCCAAGTTCCAGGGCGTCGATCCGATCCTCGGGCCGGAAATGCGTTCCACCGGTGAGGTGATGGGCGTGGGCCGCAGCTTCAGCGCCGCCTTCGCGCGCGCGCAGGAGGCCGGCGGCATCAAGGCCCCGCCGCTGGGCAAGGCGTTCGTCTCGGTCCGCGACCCGGACAAGAAGCGCGTGCTGCCGGTGGCCCAGGCCCTGCTGGAACGCGGTTACAGCCTGGTGGCCACCCGTGGCACCGCCGCGTGGCTGCAGGAGCACGGCATGCAGTGCGAGATCGTCAACAAGGTCGTCGAAGGCCGTCCGCACATCGTCGATTCGATCAAGAACGGCGAGATCGTGTATATCGTCAACACGACCGAAGGTCGCGCGGCGATCAATGACTCGTTCTCGATCCGTCGCGAGGCGCTGCAGCACCGCGTCACCTATTCGACCACCATCGCCGGCGCCAAGGCACTGGTGCAATCACTGGAATTCCGCGGAACCGGCCCGGTCTGGTCGCTGCAGGAGCTGCACAAGGAGTTGAACGCATGAGAGCACCGATTACCCTGAAGGGCGCGCAGCGTCTGCGCGAAGAGCTTGACCATCTCAAGTCGGTCAAGCGCCCCAAGGTCATCGCGGCCATTGCCGAGGCACGCGAACACGGCGATCTCAAGGAGAACGCCGAATACCATGCCGCGCGCGAAGAGCAGGGCTTCATCGAAGGCCGCATCAAGCAGCTGGAAAGCGAGCTGTCGCATGCCGAGATCATCGACATCACCAAGCTCAATGCTGGCAGCAAGGTAGTGTTCGGGGCTACGGTCGAACTGGCCGACGTGGAAAGCGATGAAGAGAAGCGCTACCAGATCGTCGGTGACCTCGAAGCGGACATCAAACTCGGCCTGATCGCGATTTCCTCACCGGTGGCGCGTGCCATGATCGGCAAGAACGAGGGCGACAGCATCGTGATCGACGCCCCGGCCGGACAGCGCGAGTACGAAATCGTCAGCGTCCAGTACCTGGACTGACCTGACCATGGCCACGGCAACGCTGTTGCTGCCGGCGCGCAGCCGCTTCCCGGCGGCGGCGTTGCCTGATGACGTGGCCAGGGCGCTCGGCCGTGCCGAGCGCAGCCGGGTCGATGCCGGCGAGCGGGCCCAGCTGCAGCGGCATTTCCAGCTGCAGCCGGCCGATTGGCCGGTGGCGGCACTGACCCGGCAGCTGGATGTGGGCGATGCCCACGATGGTGTGTGGCTGCGTGCGGACCCGGCCAACGTGGTGCCGGACATGCACGGCGCGCGGATGATGGGCCATGGCGACACGTTGCGGCTTGAGGCCGACGACGTAGCGGCATTGCTGCCGGCGCTGCAGCCGTTGTTCGCGGGGTATGGATTCAGCCTGGATGCGCCGACCCCGTCGCGCTGGTATCTGCGCCTGCCACCGGAGACCCTGCTGCCGGTGTTCGCAGCACCCGATGACGTACTTGGCGATGACCTGTTCGGCCACCTGCCCGAAGGCGATGGCGGGCGTCGCTGGCGTGCATTGTTGACGGAGGCCCAAGTGGTGCTCCATCAGCACCCGTGGAACGTGGAACGTCTGGCGGCCGGCAAGCGGGCGGTCAATTCGCTGTGGTTCTGGGGGGGCGGTGAACTGCCGGGGGCGGTTCGAACTGCCCACGCGCAGGTGCGCAGCCGCGATGCGCTGCTGCAGGCGTTGGCCAAGGCGGCCGGCGTGCTGGCCGATGGCGACCAGCAGGTGGATGCGCTGGTTGACCTGCGCCAGCTTCGTTCGTTGGAGCAGCTGGGCAACGATGCGATCCGGCCGCTGTTGTCGGCATTGCAGCGCGGTGAACTGCGCCGGCTGGTGCTGGATTTCGAAGATGGCGCCCGTTTCGAGCTGGACAAGACCCAGCGCTGGCGGTTCTGGAAGAAGCCGGTACAGCTGCACGATTGATGCCGGGTATCATGGTGGCCATCGGCGTTCGCGCTGTTCATCGAGCCCGCCTTGACCTCTGCTGATGCCCTCCAGATCCAACGCCGTCCTGTTGCTGCCCTCGGCGACTGGCCGGGCGACATGCTGCCGTTGCTGCAGCGCCTGTACGCGGCGCGCGGGGTCACCGATGCGGCGCAGGCGCAGCCCAAGCTGGCCCAGCTGCACGCGCCTGAACTGATGGGCAGCATGCAGGCCGCGGTAGACCTGCTGGCAGCGGCGATCGCGGCCGATGAGCGCATTCTTGTCGTAGGTGATTTCGATTGCGATGGCGCCACCGCCTGTGCGGTCGGCGTGCGCGGCCTGCGCATGCTCGGCGCGCGTGATGTGGTCCATGCGGTGCCCAACCGCATGCTGCACGGCTACGGCCTGTCGCCCTCGCTGGTGGCCGAGCTCGCCCCGCTGCAGCCCGGGCTGCTGGTGACGGTCGACCACGGCATTGCCTGCCATGCCGGCGTGACCGCAGCCAAGGCGCTCGGTTGGAAGGTGCTGGTCACCGACCACCACCTGCCGGGCGAACAGCTTCCGCCGGCCGATGCCATCGTGGATCCCAACATCAACGGTGATGCCTTCCCGAGCAAGGCGCTGGCCGGGGTCGGCGTGATTTTCTATGTGTTGATGGCACTGCGCCGGCACCTGCGCGTGCAGGGGGCGTTTGCCACGGGTGCCGAACCGGACCTTCTGACCCTGCTGGACCTCGTCGCGGTCGGCACCGTGGCCGACCTGGTCGCGCTGGATGCGAACAACCGGGCGCTGGTGTCGGCTGGACTTCGCCGGCTGCGCGCCGGCCACGGCTGCGTGGGCCTGCAGGCCCTTATTGAAGCCAGTGGCCGCGATGCGGCGCGACTCACTGCCACCGATATCGGGTTCGCGCTTGGCCCACGGCTGAACGCGGCGGGCCGGCTGGAAGACATGGCCCTGGGCATCGAACTGCTGCTCACCGAAGATCGCCGCCAGGCGCGGGAGATCGCCCAGACGCTGGAGCAGATCAATGCCGAGCGCCGTGCCGTGCAGCAGGTGATGACCGACGATGCTGAGCTTGCGGTATCCCGTGCGGCGCTGGCCGCCGAAGGTGAGCGCCCGATTGCGGCCTGTCTGTTCGACGCCGAATGGCACCCGGGCGTGGTGGGCCTGGTGGCGTCGAAGATGAAGGATCGCCTGCACCGGCCCGTGATTGCATTTGCTCCCTCGGAACCGGGCAGCGATTCTCTGCGCGGTTCGGCGCGCTCGATTGCCGGCTTCCACATCCGTGACGCGCTGGCGCTGGTGAACGCAGCCCACCCGGGGTTGATCGACCGGTTCGGTGGTCACGCGATGGCCGCCGGCCTGAGCCTTCCGCATGCGCGGCTGCAGGAATTCCAGCAAGCTTTCGTGGCTGTGGTTCAAGCGAGCATGGATCCGGCCGCGCTGCAGCAGCTGCTGTTGAGTGACGGCGAACTGGCCCCGGCCGAGCTGGATTTCCAGCATGCCGAAGCGCTGCGCCTGGCCGGTCCGTGGGGGCAGGGCTTCCCGGAACCGCTGTTCGATGGCCATTTCCAGGTGGCGCGCTGGCAGGTGCTGAAGGAAAAACACCTCAAGCTCAGCCTGCGCGTGCCCGGCCGTGCCGAGCCGATCAACGCCATCCATTTCAGCGGCTGGCGCGGCAACGCGCCGGCCAGCAACGTCCACATCGCCTATCGCCTGGTCAGCGACGACTACCGGGGCGGCGGTGCGATCCAGCTGATCGTCGAGCACTGCGCCGACGCATAGGGCAGGGCAGCGCCTGGCGCTATGGCTGGACCTTCGTCACCAGTGTCGGCAGGTCCCAGGCACCGCCTGCGGCGACCAGCCGGCACAGGCCGGTGGTGCTGTCTGATGTCTTGACGTAAGCGGTGCCGGTCCATGCCCAGCTGGCGCTGGACCAGCAGTCACCCAGTCCGCGGCCCTTGTGCGAGGACGAAATGGTCAGCGCGTCGTCGTCCACGCCCAGGTTGGTGATGTAAGCAGGCTGGTAGGGCATGTGGTCGTTGACCACCCAGTAGCCGCTGCCCGCGTTGTAGGCGCCGCGCCAGCAGGTCATGGACACCAGCAGCCGGCGGTTGTCCAGGCGCTTGACCTCGATCGGCTGGGGGCCTTCGTCCGCATAAGTGCCCTCGCTGGGGTGCAGTGATTCGCAGTCGTCCTGCGAAGTCGCTGCGGCAAGCGCGGCGCGAAGTGCCGGCGCGTTGGCCAGGGCTGCGTCGGCCGGGCGCGTCGCCACGCGCCGTGGCAGGGTCACCACCGGTACGGGCAGCGAGGGCGGCACGCTGGCTTCGGCGCGGCTGCCTTTGCGCAGGATCGCGCCCGGCGTGCCGAGCCGGCCCTGGAACTCGTCCATCTTCAGCAGTACAGCCGATGCGCCGCGGTCCGACAGGGTCCACTGGCGTCCATTGTCGCCGATCAGCTCGATGCTGCTGTCTTTCACCAGCGCCTTGAGCAGTGCGGTCACCTGCGCCGGTGAGAAGCGGGTGTTGTCCGCCACGGTGCCCAGCGCGGTGCCGTTGATGCGCAGGATGACCGTGGCCGGCAGGTCGCTTTCCTCGTACTCGCCCAGCATCAGCTCGGCCCCGATCGGCTGGTCCGGCCCGCCACGCCGGGTAAGCAGCACGGAGACCGGGTCGCCGCCGGTGTCTTCGTTCTGGTAACCGGCGGCGCGGCAGGTTCGGGTGTTGTCGCAGGCCAGGGTCCAGTCCTCATGGCTGAAGGCCACGCCGGGCGTGATCGCCCCGGTTGGTGCGGCGTGTGCGGCCGGGAGCAGGCCGGCAAGCAGCAGGGGGATCAGCGACAGGCGCATGCGGACATCCTTCTTCGACAACATTCCATGGGGGAGAGATCGTGGACCAGCGGGGGGCGTGCTGTCCAACCCCGTTTCCTGTCCTGGTGCGTTCAACCTGTCGTCATCGGATCAGGAGCGTTACATGGAAAGCGTGCTGCGCCGTATCGGGTTGGGAGTGTTGCTGTGGGTGGGTGCGGGTGCGGGCATGCCGTCGGCGGCGGCGCAGCGCGCGGTCGAACCGCTGCTGAAGGTGGCCGGCGCGGAACAGCCGGTGGAGCTGGAACAGGCGCGCATCGACAGCCATGTGGCGGCGGGTCTGGCTGAAACCCGCATCGAACTGGTGTTCCGCAACCCGAACCGGCGCGTGCTGGAGGGCGCGCTGGAGATTCCGCTGGCCGAGGGCCAGCAGGTGACCGCGTTCGCGCTGGATATCGACGGGGTGCTGCGCGATGCGGTGCCCGTGCCCAAGGCGCAGGGACGGCAGGTGTTCGAAGCCATCGAGCGCCGCCGGGTTGACCCGGGCCTGCTGGAGCAGACCGCCGGCAATCAGTTCCGCCTGCGCATCTACCCCATTCCACCGCTGGGCACGCGCCGGGTCGCGCTGACCGTGCGCGAGGCCCTGCCGGCGGGCAGGGAGGGCCTGCGCTGGACGCTGCCGCTGCAGTTCGTGGGCCAGGCCAGGTCGGTACAGCTGCGGCTGGACGCGGTCGCCACCGGCGTACCGGTGACGCACGGGCCGCCGACGCTGGCCCTGGCACTGCGCGACGGCGCCTGGCGCGCCCGGTGGCAGGGCAGCGGCACGCAGTTGCCGGATCAACTGGGCTGGATGCTGCCGCTGCCGCGCGGGCTGGATGCGGTGCGGGGCGACTTCGATGGCGACCACTATGTGATGGTGCAGGTGCCTGTGCCGGTGCAGACCCGCGAACGCACCTTGCCGCATCGCGTCGGATTGCTGTGGGATGCGTCCGGCTCGGCCGGCAATCGCGACACCGCCGCGGAACTGGCCGTGCTTGAGCGTTACTTCGCCGCCATCGGCAATGGCGAGGTACAGCTGACCGTGCTGCGCGATCGCGCCGAGCCGCCCCGCCGCTTCGCGATCCGCAAGGGCGATTGGAGCACGTTGCGCCGGTACCTGGAGGCCGTGCCCTACGACGGCGCCAGTGCGCTGGGCAACTGGACCGCGCAGCCCGATATCGACGAGTACCTGCTGGTCAGCGACGGGCTGGCCAACTACGGCAAGCGTGAGCGCCCTGTATTGCGCGCGAACCAGCGCCTGTATGCGCTCAGTGGCGCCGGTGCGCGCACCGACAGTGACCGGCTGCGTGCGTGGACGCGTGCGGGGAACGGGCAGTTGCTGGTGTTGAACGGCAGCCAGGATGTGGCGTCCATGGCAGCCCGCCTGCTGCGCGACAACCCGGGCTACGTGCAGGCCGAAGGCGATGGACTGAGCGACCTGATCGTGGATGCCGACCGAGCGGACGAAGGCCGGGTGCGCTTGTTGGCGCGCATGCAGCACGCCAATGGCGCGCTGCGGGTGCAGGTGCCGGCGGCAGGCGGTACCCGGCAGACGCTGACGGTGCCACTGGCGCAGGCGCGCGATACCGCCGGGACGCTGGTTGCCCACGCCTGGGCCGACGCACGGCGCCGGGAGCTGGCCGCAGACCCCGTGGGCAACCAGGGTCAGATCCAGGCGCTGTCGCTGCGCTTTGGCCTGGTCGGGGCCGATACCTCGCTGCTGGTGCTGGAAACGCTGGACGACTACCTGCGCTATGGCATCCGCCCGGCTGCACCGCTGCGGCAGGCGTACGACCGGCTGCACGCGGTGAAGCTGGATGACGAGGCCAGCGCCCGCCGTGCACGCCTGGACAAGTTGGCCCTGCAGTTCGCCGAACGCGAACAGTGGTGGAACCGGGCCTGGCCGAAGGGCTCTCCTCCGCCGGCCGCATCGAGCAAGCAGGTGATGGCGCCGATGCCCGCTGCCGCCCCGGCTCCGCCCGCGCCGGCGATGATGCTGGCCGCCGAAAGCGCACAGCGCCAGCGGGCGGAGGCCGCGCCCACCACGCTGGACCGCGTGGTGCTGACCGGCGCACGGCGCACGCAGGCCGAAGCGGCGGTGGAAGCCGATGCCGGTGCCGATGCGGATGACAGGGCAAACCAGGGCGCGCTGCGCATCACCGTCGGCGCCTGGGCACCTGACTCGGCCTACGCACGCCGGTTGCGCGCGGCACGCCCGGAGGCGGTGTACGCGCTGTACCTGCAGGAACGCGAACAGCATGCCGACAGCAGTGCCTTCTATCTGGACGTGGCCGACATCCTGTTCGCCCACGGCCAGCGCGACCTGGCGCTGCGGGTGCTGTCCAACCTGGCCGAAATGCAGCTGGAGAACCGCCACGTGCTGCGCGTGCTGGGCTACCGCCTGATGCAGGCCAAGTCGCCGGCGTTGGCGGTACCGGTGTTCCGTGACGTGCTGGCGCTGGGCGAGGAAGAGCCGCAGAGCTTCCGCGACCTGGCCTTGGCGCTGGAAGCCGACAACCAGCCGCAGGCGGCGCTGGCCGCGTTCAACGAGGTGGTGGAGCGGCCGTGGGACGACCGTTTCGACGGAATTTCGCTGATCGCACTGGACGAGCTGACCACGCTGGTGGCGCGCACCGGGGTGGACGCACGCGCGGTGGACCCGCGCCTGCGTCGTCCGATGCCGCTGGACCTTCGCGTGGTGCTCAGCTGGGACAGTGACAACAGCGACATGGACCTGTGGGTGACCGACCCCAACGGCGAGCGCGCCTACTACGGCAACCGGCTCACCTTCCAGGGAGGGCAGATGTCGCGCGACTTCACCGGCGGCTATGGCCCGGAGCAGTTCTCGCTGCGCCAGGCCAAGCCCGGCCGCTACAAGGTGGAGGCGAACTACTTCGGCAGCCGCCAGCAGCTGGTGACCGGGGCCACCACGCTGACCCTGCGCCTGAGTACCCACTGGGGCACCCGGCGCCAGCAGGACCAGCAGGTGACGATGCGCCTGAAGGACAGCACGGACACCGTGCTGGTGGGCGAGTTCGACGTGCGCTGAGCGTCAGGCCGTAGAATCGGGCGCCGACTCTCCGGCGCCCGATGCATGGAACCGAACGTGCCCCACCGCAGTTCCCCACGCTGGCGGCCCGCCAGCCGCCTGCTGGCGTGGGCCGCCATCCTGTTCGGCAGTGCAGTGGCCAATGCCGTTGTCGAGGTGATGGACGCCCAGCGCCGGGGCGAGGCGCTGGCGCTGTGGGAACCGTTGACCTGGGAGCTGAGCAGCGCCGGCATGATCCTGCTGACTCTGCCGCTGCTGTGGTGGGGCTGCCAGCGCTGGCCACTGCATACCGATACCTGGAAGCGCCGGCTGCCGCTGTACCTGCTGGCCAGCGTGGGCTGGTCGCTGCTGCACGTGGCCGGGATGATGCTGCTGCGCCACCTGGCCTACGCCAGCGTAGGCGAGCACTACGTGGACGGCTCGGCGTGGCCCACCCGGCTCCTGTACGAATACCTCAAGGACGTGCGCGCGTTCTTCAGCTTCGTGGCGCTGGAGCATTTCTTCAGCTGGTTCGGCCGCCGCCGGCAGGGTGAGGCCCACCTGCTGGCTGCGCCCGACGATGCCCCGCCGGAGGAGCCGGTCGAGCGGCCGCAGCGTTTCCTGGTGCGCAAGCTCGGCCGGGATTTCCTGGTGGCCACCGCCGACATCGAGTACGCCCAGGCCGCAGGCAACTACATGAACCTGCACGTGCGCGGCCATGAGTATCCGCTGCGCAGCACGATGGCGGCGCTGGAGGCCAAGCTGGACCCGGCCCGGTTCGTGCGGATCCACCGCAGCTACGTGCTCAACCTGGGCTTTCTGGTGTCCATCGAGCCGTTGGACAGCGGGGAGGCCAGGGCCCACCTGAAGGACGGCAGCGCGCTGCCATGCAGCCGCCGCCAGCTGCCGGTGCTGCGCGCCGCACTGGGGCAGGGGCCAGCACCGACGGGGCCCGCCGCGACGTCGACAGCAACATGAACAAGCGCTCTGGGCTACAATTCCGGTCTTGTCCCAAGCCTTCATTACCGCCGATATGATCGAGCTCAATCCCGTGCGCCAGCGAATCACCGATCTCACCGATCGCGTGCTCTCGCTCAGGGGGTATCTTTGACTACGACGCCAAGAAAGAGCGTCTGGAAGAAGTAACCCGGGAACTGGAAAACCCCGATATCTGGAACAACGCCGAATATGCCCAGACCCTGGGCCGCGAGCGTTCCAGCCTGGAAAAGACCGTGGGCGGCATCGCCTCCATCCTTGATGGCCTTGCCGAATCCGGCGAACTGCTGGAACTGGCGGAAAGCGAACAGGACGAAGACACTGCCCTGGCCGTGGTCGCCGACCTGGACAAGTACCAGAAGCACGTGGAACAGCTGGAATTCCAGCGCATGTTCTCCGGCAAGATGGACAATGCCCCGGCATTCGTCGACATCCAGGCCGGTGCCGGTGGTACCGAAGCCCAGGACTGGGCCGAAATCCTGCTGCGCATGTACCTGCGCTGGTGCGAATCGCGCGGCTGGAAGACCGAACTGATGGAAGTGTCCGGTGGCGATGTGGCCGGCATCAAGTCGGCCACGCTCCGCGTGGAAGGCGACTATGCCTACGGCTGGCTGAAGACCGAAACCGGCGTGCACCGCCTGGTACGCAAATCGCCGTTCGATTCGGACAACCGCCGCCACACCAGCTTCACCTCGGTGTTCGTGTCGCCGGAAGTCGACAACAACATTGAAATCGACATCAACCCGGCCGACCTGCGTACCGACGTGTACCGTTCGTCCGGCGCCGGCGGCCAGCACGTCAACAAGACCGAATCGGCGGTGCGAATCACCCACATCCCGACCAATACGGTCGTGGCCTGCCAGACCGGCCGCAGCCAGCACCAGAACCGCGACAATGCGATGAAGATGCTGGCCGCCAAGCTGTACGAGCTTGAAATCCAGAAGCGCAACGCCGAGCGCGACGCGGTGGAAGCCACCAAGTCCGACATCGGCTGGGGCAGCCAGATCCGCAACTACGTGCTCGACCAGAGCCGCATCAAGGACCTGCGCACCGGCATCGAACGCTCCGATACGCAGAAGGTGCTCGACGGTGACCTCGACGAATTCGTCGAGGCCAGCCTCAAGTCGGGCCTGGAGGCCGGTTCCAAACGCCTTGACGCCTGACGGTCGGGCCGCCCCGTGCGGCCCGATCCGCTGCACCCCGGCACACGCCGGGTTCCGCACGACCCTTGTCCATATTCCCCCGACATAGACCCACGCCATGAACGATCAGATCCCCGCGCCGCAGCCTCCCGTCGACGAGAACAGCCTCATCGCCGAGCGCCGCGCGAAACTGACCGCGCTGCGCGGGCAGGGCATTGCCTACCCGAACGATTTCCGTCGTGAGGATTTCGCCGGCAAGTTGCAGGATGAATTTTCCGACGCCGAACAGTGGACCGCCGAAGCGCTGGAAGCTACCGACCGCCAGGTGAAGATGGCCGGCCGCCTGATGGCCAAGCGGGTGATGGGCAAGGCCAGCTTCGCCCAGATCCAGGACGAATCCGGCCGCATCCAGCTGTTCCTGCAGGGCAATGCGTTGGGTGACGCGTACACCGCCTTCAAGGGCTGGGACGTGGGCGACATCATCGCGGTCGAAGGCGGGCTGACCCGGACCAGGACCGGCGAACTGTCGGTCAAGGCCACCGGCATCCGCCTGCTGACCAAGTCGCTGCGCCCGCTGCCGGACAAGTGGCACGGCCTGGCCGACGTCGAACAGCGCTACCGCCAGCGCTACGTGGACCTGATCGTGACCCCGGAGTCGCGCGAGGTGTTCATCAAGCGCTCGCGCATCATCCGCGCCATGCGCGCCTGGCTGGACAACCGCGACTTCCTGGAAGTCGAAACGCCGATGATGCATTACATCCCCGGCGGCGCCACGGCCAAGCCGTTCACCACCCACCACAACGCGCTGGACCTGGATCTGTACCTGCGCGTGGCCCCGGAGCTGTACCTCAAGCGCCTGGTCGTGGGTGGGCTGGAGCGCGTCTACGAGATCAACCGCAACTTCCGCAACGAAGGCGTCAGCACCCGGCACAACCCGGAATTCACCATGATGGAACTGTACGAGGCCTACGCCACGTACAACGAAGTGATGGACCTGACCGAAGGCGTGATCCGTGACGTGGCCAGCACGGTGCTGGGCACCACCACGGTGGAGTGGGACGGCGCCACCATCGACCTGGCCCCGGCGTTCCGCCGCTGGCGCATGGACGAGGCAGTGCGCCACCACAACCCGGAAATCAGCGAAGCGGACTGCACCGACCGCGAGGCGCTGCTGCGCCATTGCGAGCGCCTGAAGATCCGGGTCAAGCCGTCCTACGGCTGGGGCAAGCTGCTGCTGGAGATCTTCGAAGCCACCGTCGAGCACACCCTGGTGCAGCCGACCTTCATCACCGATCACCCGGTCGAGGTCTCCCCGCTGGCCCGCGCCAACGACGACCAGCCCGGCTACACCGACCGCTTCGAGCTGTTCATTAACGGCAAGGAGCTGGCCAACGGCTTCTCCGAGCTGAACGATCCGGAAGACCAGGCGGCCCGCTTCCAGGCCCAGGTCACGGCCAAGGAAGGCGGTGACGACGAGGCCATGCACTACGACGCCGATTACATCCGTGCGCTGGAGTACGGGATGGCCCCGACCGGCGGCCTGGGCATCGGCATCGACCGCCTGGTAATGCTGCTGACCGGCAGCAGCTCGATCCGTGACGTGCTGCTGTTCCCGTATATGCGACCCGAAAACTGAGACGCAGGTCCGGATGGCCCGTGCCGGGCCGTCCGGGCGGGTTCCCCTGCGATGGCCGGACGAGTATGGTTTCCGCGTGGCCCATTGATGCGCCCTATGGGTGCGGTGGCCGGGGAATCATGAGCGGAGGTGGTCCCAATGCAAGGTGCCGGTGTACAGAGCGGCGGAGTATCCTTACCGCAGCATGTTCCAGTGTGGTCCAGGAAGACGACGGAAGCAGCCTTGAATATTGTCATCGTTGACGATCAAACGTCCGCGCGCACCATGCTGCGGCATGTCATCGAAGATATCGCGCCGGAATTGAGCGTGCATGATTTCGGCGACCCGCTCACCGCGCTGGCCTGGTGCGAATCGCACGGGGTGGACCTGCTGCTGCTCGATTACCGTATGCCGGAGATGGATGGCCTGGAATTTGCCCGCCGCTTCCGCCGCCTGCCCAAGCACCGCGACATTCCGGTGATCCTGATCACCGTGGTCGGCGACGAGCCGATCCGCCAGGCCGCGCTGGAAGCGGGCGTCATCGATTTTCTGGTCAAGCCGATCCGCCCGCGCGAGCTGCGCGCGCGCTGCTACAACCTGCTGCAGCTGCGCCAGCAGTCGGAAAACGTGAAGCAACGCGCGCTGTCACTTGAACAGCGGCTGCTGGCCAGCATGCACGAGGTCGAGGAACGCGAGCGCGAGACGCTTTCGCGGCTGGCCCGCGCGATCGAGTTCCGTGATGCGGGGACCAGTGCCTATCTCGAGCGCATGGCGCACGTGGCCGGGCTGATCGCCGAACAGCTCGGCCTGCCGGAAGAAGAGGTCAGGCTCATCGAGATGGCCGCGCCGCTGCACGACATGGGCAAGATCGCCATTCCCGATGCCGTGCTGCTCAAGCAGGGCAAACTCAACGACGAGGAGCTGGCCATCATGCGCCGGCACCCGCGCATTGGTTACGAACTGCTCAGTGGCAGCCAGAACCGGTTCATCCAGGTGGGCGCGCTGATCGCGTTGCGCCACCACGAACGTTACGACGGCAGCGGGTATCCCGACGGCCTGGTCGGCGACGCGATCCCGCTGGAAGCGCGGATCGTGGCGGTGGCCGATGTCTTTGATGCCCTGATCTCGCCGCGACCATACAAGGAAGCATGGACGATGGAAGCCACCCTGGCCTACCTGTACGCACAACGCGGGCGCCTGTTCGACCCGCGCTGCGTGGATGCGCTGCTGCGCGGCAGGCAGCAGCTCGACGATATCTGCGCGCAGCATTCGACTGCGTCCTCCCGCCCGGGGATGTGACATGCACAGTCCGTTCCAGGCTCTGAAGCAGCGGCTCGGCGCGCTCCCTGGCCTTGCGCTGCTGAGGCGCCAGCTCGGTAATCGTCCCGACAGCGAACACGGCCAGGCGATCGTGCGCATCGTGCTGATCGTGCTGATTCTTGCGTATGTGCTCATGCCCGGCGTGCGCAACGACCTGCCACACCATCAGTACCAGGTGGTGCTGGGCATCGTGCTGACCGGTCTGGCGTTGTCGGTGCTGCTGTTCTCGTGGCTGCTGGCACGCCCGCAGCGCTCCGATCCGCGCCGGGTGGCCGGCATGCTGGCCGACTACGGGCTGATCGCCGCGGGCATGGTGCAGATGGGCGAGCCGCTGGCGTGGGTCTACATCGTGGTGATGTGGGTCACGGTCGGCAACGGCATGCGCTACGGCAACAAGTACCTGTACGCCGCCGTGGGGATGGCGCTGGTCAGCTTCGGCGTGACCGTACTGGCTACCGGTTACTGGCAGGCCAATGCGCGGCTGGGCTTCGGCCTGTGGCTGGGCCTGGCGGCGGTGCCGCTGTATTTCGCCAGCCTGCTGCGCCAGCTCACCCACGCCATGGACGAGGCGCGCCGCGCCAGCGAGGCCAAGAGCCGCTTCCTGGCCAACATGAGCCACGAATTCCGCACTCCGCTCAATGGCCTGTCGGGCATGACCGAGGTGCTGGCCACCACCACGCTGGATGAAGAGCAGCGTGAGTGCGTCAACACGATCCAGGCGTCTTCGCGCAGTCTGCTGGCGCTGGTGGAAGAGGTGCTCGACATCTCGGCCATCGAAGCGGGCAAGCTGCGGGTGGTGGCCGAGGACTTCTCGCTGGACGACGTGGTGCAGTCGATCGGCCTGATCCTGATGCCGCAGGCACGCTTGAAGCGGCTCGACTACCAGGTCAAGGTGGCCTCCGGCGTACCGCGCCTGCTGCGTGGTGACCTGGGCCACCTGCGCCAGATCCTGCTCAACCTGGCGGGCAACGCAGTCAAGTTCACCGAGCACGGCAGGGTCGAAATTCGCGTCTCACCGGCAGGTGAGGAGGCCCATGGCCAGGTTCGCCTGCGCTTCGACATCCTCGATACCGGCATGGGCGTGGGCCCGGAAATGCGCGCGCGCCTGTTCCAGGCGTTTGAGCAGGCCGATGTCAGCCTGGGGCGTCGCCACGAGGGCAGCGGGCTGGGCACCTCGATCTCACGCGGGCTGGTGGAAGCCATGGGCGGCCAGATCGGCTATGCCGAAAACCCGCCGCAGGGCAGCTGCTTCTGGTTCGAACTGCCCTTCGCATTGCCCCCGGTGGTGGCCGGCGAGTTCACCCCGGCCGTCCTGGGCAACGGCCCGCAGGGTGCGCAGGACAATGTAATCGCTTTCGCCGACCCGTTCCTGCGCCACCGGGCACGGGTGCGCAGCATGAAGGTGCTGGTGGCCGACGACCACCAGGCCAACCGGCTGGTGCTGCAGCGGCTGCTGCAGAAGGCCGGCCACAAGGTGGTCTGCGTCAACGGCGGCGAAGCGGTGCTCGATGCGATGGCCGAGAGCGACTACGACGTGGCCATCGTAGATCTGCACATGCCGGGCATGAGCGGGCTGGACATGCTCAAGGAGCTTCGCGTGCTGCAGGCCGGGGGCGCGCCGCTTACCCCGGTGCTGGTGCTCAGCGCCGATGTCACCCCCGAATCCATCCAGCAGTGCACCCAGGCCGGCGCGCACACCTTCTTCGGCAAGCCGGTCGTGCCGGTGAAGCTGCTGGACACGCTGGCCGAGATCGCCGCCAACGACGGCCTGAAGGCACGCACCGCTGTGGTGCCATCCACGCCGGTGGCAGTGGGTGTGCTTGATACCGGCGTGCTCGATGAACTGGCCGCGCTGGGGATGGGCGAGGGCTTCGAACAGGAGTTCATCCGCCAGTGCCTGGCCGACGCTACCCAGTGCGTGGGCGTGGCCATGGAAGCGGGCGAACGCGGCGACTGGGTACACCTGCGTGAGCAGGCGCACGCCATCAAGGGTGTGGCCAGCAACCTGGGTCTGGTGCGGGTGGCTTACCGTGCCGGCGAGGTGATGCACATGGCCGACTGGCAGCTCAAGAGCGAATGGTGCGAGCGGATGAAGCTGATCCGCACGGCGGTGAAGGAAGGCAGGCAGGCGCTTGAAGAGCGCAGGCGCCCGGGTGCCTCATCCACGGATGACGGCGGCATCGACATGCGCTGAAAAAAAGCCCGGCTCCTACCGGGCTTTTTTACTGGAACCCCCTGCTTGCAATGGCGCAGTTACGCCGCATCGGACTGGGCACGACGGGTCTGCGCCTTGATCAACCGATCCATGGTGCGCAGCGACTTGTCTTCCAGGGCCAGTGCCGAATCCACCCAGATCCGGGTGATTTCCAGCAGTTCGTCATAGCCCACCGCCTGGGCCAGGTTGCGTGCGGCGTTCATTGCCAGGTAGGTTCGCGGGGTGCGCTGCTGCTGGCGGATCAGGTCCTCGGCGGCCTTGACGCCCTGGCCCTTCGGCACCAGCACGTCGACCACGCCCATGGCATGCATCTCTTCGGACGAGTAGACGCGTCCGTCCAGGATGATCTTCTCGGCCAGCTGCGGAGCCACGCGGCGGCACAGGAACGAGTAAGCGCCCATGCCCGGGAACAGCCCGAACAGTACTTCGGGCAGGCCCATGCCGCAGCCTTCCTCGGCGATGATGGTGTGGCAGGCCAGCGCCATTTCCAGACCGCCGCCCAATGCATCGCCCTGGATCAGCGCGATCGACCGCACGTCGCCACCGAAGCCGGTGTGCAGGTGGTGCACCCCTTCCACGCAGCGTTGTGCATAGGCGAGCAGGCGGTCGCGGTTGCCTTCCCGGATCAGTTGGGCAAACAGCGCAAGGTCGCCACCCAGGTTGTACGCGGTGGCATCGGAGGCCAGCACGAAGTGGCGCAGCCGGCCGCTGTTGCGCTCGGCCGGGGACAGCGTGATCTGGCTCATCACGCTCCACATTTCATCGAGCATGTCCTTGCGGCAGCAGGGACGGATGCCGGTGGCGGCATCGGCGTGCATGAACAGCCAGTGGGCGGCGTCGTCCGGGGTCGATTCGGTGCGGATGGTCGCATAGCCGCGGGAATACGGAAGCTTTTCGATGGATTGCATGGGGATTACCTCGGCGGGGTTGGCCTGCAGGGAGGACGGTGGGCGGCAGGCCGGACGGGTCCACACGCCGCGATCCTACACCGCCAACCCGGGCCGGAATGCAAATGCCATTGATAATGTCCACGGCAGCCCGAAATGCCGGCCAGAATCTCGTTCAGCCTTATGCCGCAAGGGAATCGAGTGATTCGCATCGCGCTGCGCCGGCGGCGCGCAAGTTAATGGGCCGGCTTAGGAATGGGACGAATCTGCGGACAAGAAAACGCCCGCAGGCGATGCCGTGCGGGCGTTCAATTCCTGCGGTGGCCTTCCTACTTACGCGGCGGGCGTGTCGCGCAGCTCGCGCCGCAGGATCTTGCCCACGTTGGTCTTCGGCAGTTCCTTGCGGAACTCGACGATGCGCGGGTGCTTGTAGCCGGTCAGGTTGGCGCGGGCATGTTCCTTGACCATTTCGGCGGTCAGGTTCGGGTCCTTCTTGACGATGACTACCTTGACCACTTCGCCGGACTTTTCATCCGGCACGCCTACTGCGGCCACTTCGAGTACGCCGGGCATCATTGCGATGACGTCTTCGACTTCGTTCGGGTACACGTTGAAGCCGGACACCAGAATCATGTCCTTCTTGCGGTCCACGATGTAGAAGAAGCCGTGTTCGTCCATGCGTGCCATGTCGCCGGTGTGCAGCCAGCCATCGGCATCGATCGCCTTGGCGGTCTCTTCCGGGCGTTGCCAGTAACCCTTCATCACCTGCGGGCCGCGGATGCACAGCTCGCCCACGTCGCCGGGGGCCAGGGTGACGCCGTTGTCATCCTTCACGCAGGCGTCGGTGGACGGGATCGGCAGTCCGATCGCGCCGTTGTACTCGGCCAGGTTGAGCGGGTTGATGCAGGCTGCGGGCGAGGTCTCGGTCAGGCCGTAGGCTTCGACCAGAGTCACCCCGGTGGTCTTTTTCCAGCGCTCGGCCACGGCACGCTGCACCGCCATGCCGCCACCCAGGGTGACCTTCAGCGAGGAGAAATCGACCTCGTCGAAGCCGGGGGTGTTGAGCAGACCGTTGAACAGGGTGTTGACGCCAGTGATGGCGGTGAAGCGGGTGGCCTTGAGCTCCTTCACGAAGCCCTTCATGTCACGCGGGTTGGTGATCAGGTGGTTGCAGCCACCGAACTTCATGAAAACCAGCCCGTTCGCCGTCAGCGCGAAGATGTGGTACAGCGGCAGGGCGGTGATGATCCACTCCTTGCCCATCTCGATGCCCGACGCGGAAATCCACGCCGACGCCTGCTGCATGTTCGCCACCAGGTTGCGGTTGGTCAGCATGGCACCCTTGGCAACCCCGGTGGTACCGCCGGTGTACTGCAGGAAGGCCACGTCGTCGTGGTCCAGCTCCACCTTCGGCAGGGTGTGGCCGCTGCCCAGCTTCAGTGCCTGGTTGAAGCGGACCGCGCCGCGCAGGGTGTAGTTGGGCACCATCTTCTTGATGTACTTCAGCACGAAGTTCACCACCACGCCCTTCAGGCCGAGCATGTCGCCCAGGCCGGTGGTGATGACCTGCCTGATCGGCGTGTCCGCGATGACCTGCTGCACGGTGTCGCCGAAGTTGTCGACCACCACCAGTACGGCGGCGCCGGAATCGACCAGCTGGTGCTTGAGCTCGCGGGCGGTGTACAGCGGGTTGACGTTGACCACCGTCAGGCCGGCGCGCAGCACACCAAAGGTGGCCACCGGATACTGCAGGCAGTTGGGCATCATCAGGGCGACGCGGTCGCCCTTCTTGAGCTTCAGCTCGCCCAGCAGATAGGCGGCGAACTGCTCGACCAGGGCATCGGTTTCACCGTAGGTGAGGACCTTGCCGAAGCTGGAGTAGGCGGGACGGTCGCGGAACTTGGCCACCGACGCATCGAATACGGCTGATACCGAATGGAACTCGTTGACGTCGATTTCGGCGGGTACGCCGTCGGGATAGCTCTGCAGCCAGGGACGTTCCAGACTCATTATTCCCCCTCCAGGAAACGTTGATGGTGTGATGCCGACGGACAGTATCCGTCGTTTCGGTCCCCGGCAGCATACCGGTCCGAATGGAAAACGCGAAGAACCTGTGAACATCGCGTGCAGGGGGCGTCGACACGCCCCCTGCGCGGGGGAGGGGCAGGGGCCGGCTCAGCGGGCTGCCAGCTGGCGCAGGACGTACTGGAGAAGGCCGCCGTGCTTGAAGTACTCCACTTCCTTCGGGGTCAACAGCATCACGTGGGCCTGGAAGGTCGTTGCGGTGCCGTCGGCCTTGGTGGCGGTCACTGTGGCGGTCTTGCTGGCGCCATCGGCCAGGCCGGTGATGTCCACCGTTTCCGAGCCGTCCAGGCCCAGGCTCTGGGCGTTCTCGCCGGCCTGGAACTGCAGCGGCAGCACGCCCATGCCAACCAGGTTGGAGCGGTGGATGCGCTCGAAGCTCTCGGCCATCACGGCCTTCACGCCCAGCAGGTTGGTGCCCTTGGCCGCCCAGTCGCGCGAGGAGCCGGTGCCGTATTCCTTGCCCGCGAACACCACCAGCGGCACGCCTTCGGCCTTGTACTTCATGGCCGCATCGTAGATGGCCAGCTTCTGGGGCTCGCCGCCCGCCTTCGGGAAGTACAGGGTATTGCCGCCTTCCTCGCCGCCGAACATCAGGTTCTTGATGCGGATGTTGGCAAAGGTACCGCGCACCATCACGTCGTCGTTGCCGCGGCGGCTGCCGTAGCTGTTGAAGTCGGCCGGCTGCACGCCGCGCTCCTGCAGGAAGCGGCCTGCCGGCGAGTCCTTCTTGATGTTGCCGGCCGGTGAGATGTGGTCGGTGGTGATCGAGTCGCCGAACAGGCCCATTACCCGCGCCCCGTGCACGTCCTCGATATGGCCGACCTGCATGGTCATGCCATCGAAGTACGGCGGGTTCTTGATGTAGGTGGAGCTGCCATCCCACTCGTACAGGTCGCCATCGGGCGACTGGATGGTGTTCCAGCGGCTGTCGCCCTTGAACACGTCGGCGTAGTTCTGCTTGAACATCTCCGGGCCGATGGTGGCGGCGATGACATCGCCGATTTCCTTGTTGCTCGGCCAGATGTCACGCAGGTATACGGGCTGCCCATCGCTGCCGGTACCGAGCGGCTCGGTGGTGAGGTCGATGTCGGTGGTACCGGCGATCGCGTAGGCGACCACCAGCGGGGGGCTGGCGAGGTAGTTCATCTTCACTTCGGGGTGCACGCGGCCCTCGAAGTTGCGGTTGCCCGACAGCACCGAGGTGACCACCAGGTCGCCGCTGGCGATGGCGGCGCTGACTTCGGTAGGCAACGGGCCGGAATTGCCGATGCAGGTGGTGCAGCCATAGCCGACCACATAGAACCCCACTTTTTCCAGCTCGCTGAGCACACCGGCCTTCTCAAGGTAGTCGGTGACCACGCGCGAGCCCGGGCCGAGCGAGGTCTTCACCCACGGCTTGCGGTCCAGCCCCTTGGCCGCGGCATTGCGGGCCAGCAGGCCGGCGCCGATCATCACCGCCGGGTTGGAGGTGTTGGTGCAGGAGGTGATGGCGGCGATGACCACCGCGCCGTCCTTGAGCCGGTAGCGGGTGCCGTCATGCTCGACATCGGCATAGCCCTTGGCCAGCTGCTCGTTGCCGACCGCCGCGCCGCCGCCTTCGTTGACGAACGTGGAGACCTCTTCGTTGCGCTTGTCGCGGTTGGTGGTCAGCCCGCCGAGGTTGTCGCGGTAGTTCTGCTTGACGTCTTCCAGCAGCACGCGGTCCTGCGGGCGCTTGGGGCCGGCCAGCGAGGGCTTGACCTCGCCCATGTCCAGTTCCAGCGTTGCGCTGTAGCTGGCGTGGGCGGTGTTGGCGTCGTGCCACAGGCCCTGGGCCTTGGCGTAGGCTTCGACCAGCGCGATCTGCTCCTCGCTGCGGCCGGACAGCCGCAGGTAGTTCAGCGATTCGTTGTCGATCGGGAAGATGCCGCAGGTGGCGCCGTATTCGGGGGCCATGTTGCCGATGGTGGCGCGGTCGGCCAGGGGCAGGTGCTGCAGGCCTTCGCCGAAGAACTCCACGAACTTGCCCACCACCCCGTGCTTGCGCAGCATCTGGGTAACGGTGAGCACCAGATCGGTGGCGGTGGCGCCTTCAGGCAAGCGGCCGGTGAGCTTGAAGCCGACGACCTGCGGGATCAGCATCGACGAGGGCTGGCCGAGCATGGCCGCCTCGGCCTCGATGCCACCCACGCCCCAGCCCAGCACGCCGATGCCATTGATCATGGTCGTGTGGCTGTCGGTGCCGAACACGGTGTCCGGGTAGGCGACCTGCCTGCCGCCCTTTTCGGCGGTCATCACCACCCGTGCCAGGTTCTCCAGGTTTACCTGGTGGACGATGCCGGTGTTGGGCGGCACCACCTTGAAATTGTCGAACGCCTTCTGGCCCCAGCGCAGGAAGCCATAGCGTTCCTGGTTGCGCTGGAATTCGATCTTGCCGTTGAGGTCCAGCGCGTCAGGGGTGCCGAACACATCCACCTGCACCGAGTGGTCGATGACCAGTTCGGAGGGAATCTGCGGGTTGATCTGCTCCGGGCGGCCGCCCAGCTTGACCACCGCATCGCGCATCGCAGCCAGGTCGACCACGCACGGCACGCCGGTGAAGTCCTGCAGGACCACACGCGCAGGCATGAAGGCGATTTCGATGTCCGGCTCGGCCTTGGGATCCCAGCGCGCCACCGCTTCGATGTGATCCTTGCTGACGGTGACCCCGCCATCCTCGTGCCGGAGCAGGTTCTCCAGCAGGATCTTCATCGAATAGGGCAGGTGGGAGATGTCGAACTGCTGTCCGAGCCTGGGCAGGCTGAAATAGTCGTAGGTGGTGCCGCCGACGTCCAGCTGGCTGCGGGTGGAGAACGAATCGCTCATGCGGGGGTGACTCCTCTTGCGGATGGCTTGCAGTGGCCCGTTTCCAGGCCCGCTTGCGATGGCCGGCGGGCGCTGTGCCCGGCCGGGCAGGCCACCAGTATGGCCGATGCCGGGCGGGCCGCAGCGCCGCAGGCCCAGAACGCAAGGTTATACATTCGCATGTAGTTTTCGTGTCAGTGCTGGCCTTGCGGCCTGTACATCCGGATAGACGCCCCGGTGCAGGGGTCCTCAAAGCGACGCGCTGGCCAGCACGGTGAAGCTGACCGTCTGCTCCAATGACCACTGGGTTGTGATCCGGACCCTGTAATGGCCGGGAACCGCCCTGTGGGTGATGGTGAAGGTGTTGTCGTAGTGTTCGATGCCCGGATGCGGATCGAGCAGTTCGATGGCGGTGCCGTACCCGAACGGAAGGGGTACCCCGTCCGCGTCGTACAGGTAGGGGTTGGTCTGCAGTACCGCGACATGGCCCTCCGGTGGCACCTGGACCGGGCTGCCGGACACGTACACGCGCAGATGGGTCGGTACAGCCGTGAGCGTGTTCAACAGTGGCAGCCGAACCAGGTCTGCCGGCCGGCCGTTCTTCAGATAACGGACTTCCACTATCGCTGGCCATGGGCCCGTGTAATGTTCCAGGAACCGGTCATCGACATACACCCCGGTTGACGTCGGGTAATGGAACAGGCTGAGCCCTTCCACCGCTTCTGGGCTGCCGTTGAGCAGGCAGTCAAGTTCCGCCCCTTCGGGAAGCGGAAGGACGGTATGAAGGCGCGCAATGTTGCTGCCGTGGAGGCGCGGCGGAACATACAGTGCGGGCGGCTCCAAGGCCATGCCGATGTGATCGTAGTGGGGCGCTTGGATGGTCATGACGTTCTCCAGAACGTAAAACGGTGACCCCCGTCATCGTTCGACCTGCGCGCCCATCCTTGCCTGTTTTTTGTTAGGGCGCTGCGAAGGCCTGGCACATCCTCCACGGCCGGCGTACCGCATCGTTCCGTTCAGCCGGACTAGGGGGCCCGCACTGGCGGTATGGAATGCAAAGTATGTATAATTCGTACATACCAAGCCGGACCTACTCCATGGAAGCCACCGTCGCCGAACGCGGCCAGATCACCCTGCCCAAGGCGGTTCGGGACGCACTGGGCCTCACCAAGGGAACCCAGCTCAAAGTCGAACTGGACGGCAGCCGGATCATCCTTCGCAAGAGCGTCGATGACGCCATTTCACGTGCCCGCGGCAAGTTCGCACTGGACGGATTTGATTCGTCCGGGGCCGCCGTCCGCGCGGTGCGCGACGAGGGGTAAACCGTGATGATCGCCGTGGATTCGCCGGTCCTGGTCGAACTGCTGAGCAACGGCCCGCAGGCCGATGCCGTGGAGGCCTGCCTGCGCCAGAGCCTGGTTGGCGGGCGGGTGGTGGTGTGCGGCGCGACGCTGGCCGAGATCTGCGCTTCGCTGCGGGGCGGCGCCGAGGTACTGGAGGCGCTGGAGGAAATGGGTGTCCATTTCAATGCGCTGGAGGCCAAGTCGGCCTTGCGGGCCGGTGAAATGCACCGCCGCCACCGCCAGCGCGGCGCCAGTGGCCGAAGCATCGACGAATTCATGGTCGGCGCGCACGCGCTGCTGCAGTGCGACGGCCTGATCACCTGGAACGACACATTTTACCGCGACTACTTCAAGGGCCTGAAGCTGATCGTGCCGCACGCCTGAGCCCGTTACTCAACCGCCGTATTCAACCGAAGTTTTTTTCAAAGAATTTCCCGGGAGTTGTCATGTTGGAAGCCTATCGCCACCACGTAGCCGAGCGCGCCGCGCTTGGCATCCCGCCGCTGCCGCTGAACGCCCAGCAGACGGCCGACGTCATCGAACTGCTGAAGAACCCGCCGGCAGGCGAGGCCGGGTTCCTGCTCGACCTGCTCACCCACCGCGTGCCGGCCGGCGTTGATGACGCCGCCAAGGTCAAGGCTTCGTACCTGGCCGCCATTGCCTTCGGCAGCGAAACCAACGCGCTGATCTCGCGCGAGCGCGCCACCGAACTGCTGGGCACCATGCTGGGCGGCTACAACGTCGCGCCGCTGGTGCAGCTGCTGGACGACGCCGTGGTCGGCGCGATCGCCGCCACCGCGCTGAAGAACACGCTGCTGGTGTTCGATGCGTTCCACGACGTGCAGGAAAAGGCCAAGGCCGGCAACGCAAACGCCCAGGGCGTGCTGCAGAGCTGGGCCGATGCCGAGTGGTTCACCAGCCGCCCGGAAGTGCCGCAGAGCCTGACCATCACCGTGCTCAAGGTGACCGGCGAAACCAACACCGACGACCTGTCGCCGGCCCCGGATGCGACCACCCGCCCGGACATCCCGCTGCACGCCTTGGCGATGCTCAAGAACAAGCGCGATGGCATCGAGCCGGAAGAAGACGGCAAGCGCGGCCCGGTCAAGTTCATTGAATCGCTGAAGGAAAAGGGCCACCTGGTGGCTTACGTGGGCGACGTGGTCGGTACCGGTTCGAGCCGCAAGTCGGCCACCAACTCGGTGCTGTGGTTCACCGGCGAAGACATTCCGTTCATTCCGAACAAGCGTTTCGGTGGCGTGTGCCTGGGGTCGAAGATCGCTCCGATCTTCTACAACACCATGGAAGACGCCGGCGCGCTGCCGATCGAGCTGGACGTGTCGCAGATGAACATGGGTGACGTGGTCGAGCTGCGTCCCTACGACGGCAAGGCGCTGAAGGACGGCCAGGTCATTGCCGAGTTCCAGGTCAAGTCCGACGTGCTGTTCGACGAAGTGCGCGCCGGTGGCCGCATTCCGCTGATCATCGGCCGCGGCCTGACCGCCAAGGCACGCGAAGCGCTGGGCCTGGCCCCGACCGACCTGTTCCGCCTGCCGATGGACCCGCCGGATACCGGCAAGGGCTTCTCGCTGGCGCAGAAGATGGTTGGCCGCGCCTGTGGCCTGCCGGAAGGCCAGGGCATGCGCCCGGGCACCTACTGCGAACCCAAGATGACCTCGGTCGGCTCGCAGGACACCACCGGCCCGATGACCCGCGACGAGCTGAAGGACCTGGCCTGCCTGGGCTTCTCGGCCGACCTGGTGATGCAGTCGTTCTGCCACACCGCGGCGTACCCGAAGCCGGTGGACGTCAAGACCCACCACACGCTGCCGGAATTCATTTCCACCCGTGGCGGCGTGTCGCTGCGTCCGGGCGATGGCGTGATCCACAGCTGGCTCAACCGCATGCTGCTGCCCGACACCGTCGGCACCGGCGGCGATTCGCACACCCGTTTCCCGGTGGGCATTTCGTTCCCGGCCGGCTCCGGCCTGGTGGCCTTCGCGGCAGCCACCGGCGTGATGCCGCTGGACATGCCCGAATCGGTGCTCGTGCGCTTCAAGGGCACGATGCAGCCGGGCGTGACCCTGCGTGACCTGGTCAACGCCATTCCGCTGTACGCGATCAAGTCCGGCCTGCTGACCGTGGCTAAGGCCGGCAAGAAGAACATCTTCTCCGGCCGCATCCTGGAAATCGAAGGCCTGCCGGACCTGAAGGTCGAGCAGGCGTTCGAACTGTCCGATGCCTCGGCCGAACGTTCGGCCGCCGGTTGCTCGGTGCACCTGAACAAGGAACCGATCATCGAGTACCTCACCAGCAACATCACGCTGCTGAAGTGGATGATCGCCGAGGGTTACCAGGACGCCCGTTCGCTGGCGCGCCGCATCGAGAAGATGGAAGCCTGGCTGGCCAACCCGGAGCTGCTGCAGCCGGATGCCGACGCCGAATACGCCGCCGTCATCGAGATCGACCTGGCCGACATCCACGAGCCGATCGTGGCGTGCCCGAACGATCCGGACGACGTCAAGACGCTGTCGGACGTGGCCGGTGCAGCCATCGATGAAGTCTTCATCGGTTCGTGCATGACCAACATCGGCCACTTCCGTGCGGCTGCGAAGCTGCTGGAAGGCAAGCGCGACATCCCGACCAAGCTGTGGGTGGCCCCGCCGACCAAGATGGATGCCTCGGAGCTGACCAAGGAAGGCCACTACGGCACCTTCGGCACCGCCGGTGCACGCATGGAAATGCCGGGCTGCTCGCTGTGCATGGGCAACCAGGCACAGGTGCGCGAGGGCGCGACGGTGTTCTCGACCTCGACCCGCAACTTCCCGAACCGCCTGGGCCGCAACTCCAACGTGTACCTGGGTTCGGCCGAGCTGGCCGCGATCTGCTCGCGCCTGGGTCGCATCCCGACCAGGGAAGAGTACATGGCCGACATCGGCGTGCTGGATGCCAGCAGCAAGGACATCTACCGCTACATGAACTTCGACCAGATCGAGGATTACCAGGACGTGGCCAAGACGGTTGCCGCCTGAGCCTGATCGGCTGATGTGTTGAACGAAAACCCCCGGTGAGAGCCGGGGGTTTTTGTCTGGTCGCCGATTGATCATGCATGCCGCACCGCACGTGATCATTGTCAGCGTCGTGGATATCGGAACGGCCACGCGTTGTCGGCGTCGTGGCTGCGGTCGGCGCAGACGGCGCGGAAGGTGTCCACGAACGCCTGCTGCAGGCGGGTGGGGTGCCAGTCGGCGCGGGTGGTGAGGCCGATGCGGCGGCGCAGGTCGTCGCCGGCGCTGCCTATCTCGCTGAGCAGGCCGGCGCGGCGTTCGATCACGAACTGGTCGCGTGACATCAGGGTGAGCCAGTCGTCTTCCAGCAGCAGGCCGCGGGTGATCAGCACCGAGCCGCATTCGATGCGCAGGCGAGGCGGTTCATGGCCATGCTGGCGGAACATGCGTTCCCAACGGGCGCGCACAGGCGCGCCGGTGGCGGCGATCACCCAGGGAAACGCCAACAGCCGGTCGAACTCAAGCGGGTCGCTGCCGGCCAGCGGGTGCCCGCTGCGCGCGACGATCACCGGGTCATCGTCGAACAGGCCTTCCTGCGCGACATCGCGTACGGGCAGGGTGTCGCGCATCGCACCGATCAACAGATCCAGGCTTCCTGCACGCAGATCGCCCAGCAGTTCCGCATAAGGCCCTTCGATCACATTGACCGATGCGCCCGGGTGGGCGCGGGCAAAGCGCGCCAGTACCTGCGGCAGCAGGATCGCGCGGGCCAGCGGCATCACGCCGAGCGTGACCCTGCCGCCCTGTTCGGAGCGCAGCAGGGCCACTTCGTCCAGGCCGGCTGCCAGTTCAGACAGCGCCAGCCGCACCAGCCGCAGCATGCGGGTAGCGGCCGGGGTGGTCTGCACGGTCTTGCCGTGGCGTTCGGTCAGCGGGGTTTCGATGGCGGTACCCAGCTCATGCACGGCGCGGTAGATCGCTGGTTGCGAGATGCCGGCGCGCGCTGCGGCCAGGGTGAAGCTGCCGGCATCGTCCACCGCCACGAGTGCGCGCAGCTGGCCGAGCGTGACGCGGCGTTCCACTGCGGGCAAAGCGGGCAGGCGCTGTGCACGCCGTGCCAGGCGCACGCCATCAGCGATGTAGCCCAAAGCGCGCTCGATGCGGGGCACCAGCAGTTCCGCTGCTTCCGTCGGTGCCATGCCGCCGGGCTGGCGGTCGAAGAGGGGGGCGTCCAGTTGGTTCTCCAACCGCGCAATCGCCTGGGTCAACGCGGGCTGGGAGAGATTCACGTGTGGCGCGGCGGCGCTGATGCCGCCGTGGTGGTGCACCGCAACCAGCGCATGCAGATGCTTCAGGTTCAGTTCAAAGGGCCGGTTCATGGATCAACTATAACCAAACCAAATGGCTGTTTCGGAAATCGATCTTGAGGGGTCAGCGCTGGAGGACAACACTGCATCATCGTCATTGAAGGATGGATGGATGTCCCGCGTCGTCACCCGTGTCGAACGCGCCGCTGCCGGCGCACTCCAGGTCCTGGCCCAGGCAGGTGTGGCCACCGCGCATGAGGCGCAGGGCCGCAGCGGCCTGCTGCACTCGCGGCTGCGCCCGATCTACAGCGGCGCGCGCATCGCCGGCAGCGCCGTCACCGTGTCAGTGCCCCCCGGCGACAACTGGATGATGCATGTGGCCATCGAGCAGCTGCGCGAAGGTGATGTGCTGGTAGTGGCGCCAACCAGCGACTGCACTGATGGCTACTTCGGCGACCTGCTGGCCACCTCGGCGCAGGTGCGCGGCTGCCGTGGGCTGGTGATCGATGCCGGCGTGCGCGATGTGCGCGACCTTACTGCAATGGGCTTTCCGGTCTGGAGCCGGGCGATCCACGCGCAGGGTGCGGTCAAGGAAACACTGGGCTCGGTCAACGTGCCGGTGGTGTGCGGCGGTGCGCTGGTCCACCCCGGCGACGTGGTGATCGCCGACGATGACGGCGTGTGCATCGTGCCGCGTGCCGATGCGGCGCGGGTGGCGGCCGAATCGCGGGCGCGCGAAGCCCGCGAGGCCGAGAAGCGCGAACGCCTGGCCAAGGGCGAGCTGGGCCTGGACATCTACGCGATGCGCGAACGCCTGGCGGCCAAGGGCCTGCGGTATGAGTAAAGGTGTGCCGGCCATGTGGATGCGCGGCGGCACGTCCAAGGGCGGCTACTTCCTGGCCGCCGACCTGCCGCCCGATGCGAGCGCGCGCGATGCGTTCCTGCTGCGCGCCTACGGCTCGCCGGACCCACGCCAGATCGACGGCATGGGCGGCGCCGATCCGCTGACCTCCAAGGTCGCAGTGGTATCGCCTTCCCGCCACCCCGGCGCGGACGTGGATTACCTGTTCCTGCAGGTGTTCGTCGACCAGGCGGTGGTGAGCGATGCGCAGAACTGCGGCAACCTGCTGGCCGGGGTCGGGCCGTTCGCCCTTGAACGGGGGCTCGTGCAACCCACCGGCGAAAGCACCGACGTGCGCATCTTCATGGTGAACACCGGCAAGATGGCCACCGCCAACGTACAGACCCCCGGCGGCCAGGTGCGCTACGACGGTCCGGCGCGGATCGACGGGGTGCCGGGCACGGCGGCGGCGATTCCGCTGACCTTCGCCGACATCGCCGGTTCCAGCTGCGGCGCGTTGCTGCCAACCGGCCGCGACGTCGATGTGATCGACGGGGTGGAGCTCACCCTGATCGACAACGGCATGCCCTGCGTGGTGCTGCGCGCCAGCGACATGGGCGTGAGCGGCTACGAGGACCGCGCCACGCTGGATGCCGACGCTACGTTGAAGGCGCGGCTGGAGGCGATCCGCCTGCAGGCCGGGCCGTTGATGAATCTGGGCGATGTCAGCGCGCAGTCGGTACCCAAGATGATGCTGGTGGCGGCCCCGCGAGACGGTGGCGCGCTCTGCGTGCGTTCGTTCATTCCACACCGCTGCCACGCGTCCATCGGGGTGCTCGGCGCGGTCACCGTGGCCACGGCCTGCCTGCTGCCCGGCTCACCGGCCCAAGCGCTCGCACTAGTGCCCGATGGCAGCCGGCTGCAACTGGATATCGAACACCCCAGCGGCAGCACCGGCTGCGTGCTGGAGCGCGACGCGCACGGGCAGGTGACCGCTGCGGCCATCCTGCGCACCGCCCGAAAGCTGTTCGACGGCGTGCTGTTCGACTGAATACGCACGACGTCTCTATTCTTGTGACCTGGGAGGGTTGTTATGACTGTGGTTGAGAAGCGGCAGGGCCGCTTCGGCGTCTTTGGCCAGCTGTGGTTCCAGGTGCTGGCCGGCACCATCATCGGCGTCGTGCTGGGGTGGCTTCAGCCGGACTGGGGTTCGGCGATGAAGCCGTTCGGCGATGCCTTCATCAAGCTGATCCGCATGATGATCGGCCCGATCATCTTCGTGACGGTGGTGCACGGCATCGCCGGCATGCGCGACATGCGCAGCGTCGGTCGGCTCGCGCTGAAGTCGCTGATCTATTTCGAGGTGATCACCATCCTGGCGCTGATTGTCGGGCTGGTCGCGGTCGATCTGTGGCAGCCCGGCGCCGGCATGAACATCGACCCGGCCACCATCGACATGGCCAGCATCCAGGGCTACGTGCATTCCGCGCACGACCAGTCGATCGTGTCCTACATCATGGCGATCATCCCCAACACACTGGTCAGTGCATTCACCGAGGCGCACGTGCTGCAGGTGCTGTTCGTGGCGGTGCTGTTCGGCGTGGCGCTGGCGTCCATCGGTGAGCGCGGCGCGCCGGTGATGAAGGTCGTCGAAGGCACGTCGTCGGCACTGTTCAAGATCATCGGCTACGTCATGTACTTTGCGCCGATTGGTGCGTTCGGTGCCATCGCCTTCACCGTCGGCCAGTTCGGCGCCGGTTCGCTGTTGTCGCTGGGCGAGCTGATCATCGAATTCTTCGTGGTCTGCGCGGCGTTCACGGTGTTCGTGCTCGGCGCGGTGTGCTGGTGGACCGGCGCCAGCCTGTGGCGGCTGCTGGCTTACCTGCGCGATGAAATCGTGATCGTGGCAGCCACCACCTCCACCGAAACGGTGCTGCCGCGCCTGATCGAGAAGATGAAGAAGCTGGGCTGCGAGGAAGGCGTGGTCGGCTTCGTGATTCCGGCGGGTTACTCGTTCAACCTCGATGGCACCTGCCTTTACCTGACCACGGTGGCGCTGTTCCTGGCCCAGGCGACCAATACCGAGCTGACCGTGTGGCACCAGTTCGGGCTGATCGCGGTGCTGCTGCTGACCTCCAAGGGCGCTGCCGGCGTGGCCGGCGCCGCGTTCGTGGTGCTGGCAGCGACGCTTGGCACCACCGGTACCATCCCGGTAGCCAGCATCGCGTTGATCCTGGGCATCCACCGCATCCTGGCGGAAGGCCTGACGTTCGTGAACCTGGTCGGCAACGCGATCGCCGTGCTGGTGATCGCCAAGTGGGAAGGCAAGCTGGACGAGAAAGTGATGGCTGCCCAGATCGGCACCCGCCGCGCCCGCCTGCGCCACCTCGGCGTGCGCGAAGCCTGACTGACGCGCCGCGGGTGGCCCGCGGCGCCCACCTGACTGCATTGAACCCGCTGCCCACGGCAGCGGGGAGGGAGTTTTCATGTCCATCCTCCGTCACACACCGCTGGCGCTGTTGCTGAGCGCTGCATTGGCCGCCCCGGCGGCCGCCGAGGGCACCCTGCCCAAGGGCGTCGACCTGACCCTGGATCTCGTCGGCAACGTTGCCTCCAACCCTGTGGGCGGGGTGGAGCAGGGCACCGAAGGTTCGTACTGGATCATGGCCCAGTCGAAGTTCGACCTGGATGCATTGTTCGGCGTGCACAACACC
Organism: Stenotrophomonas sp. NPDC047960; assembly: GCF_043204395.1. Classification (NCBI taxonomy): domain Bacteria; kingdom Pseudomonadati; phylum Pseudomonadota; class Gammaproteobacteria; order Lysobacterales; family Lysobacteraceae; genus Stenotrophomonas; species Stenotrophomonas sp. NPDC047960. The sequence continues at coordinate 1,044,675 of NZ_JBIDBX010000001.1, forward strand.
GACGTGGACGCGCAGTGGGCCTGGTTTGCCGGGCGCAACCTGGCCCGCGAGAAGATCGGCAATTCGATCAGCGCGCAGCAGACCTGGCGGCCGGTGGCGGGTGGCCGCCTGACCCGGCTGACCGTACGCCACCGCTTCGACAACGGGCTGAGCATCACCGCCGGCCGCGCGCCGGTGAACAGCTATTTCAACAACTCCGCGCTCAACTGCGTGTTCATGAGCAACGCGATGTGCCTCACCCCGTATGGCGCGATCACCGACCTGGGCATCACCGCGTTCCCCAACTCGTCCTGGGCCGGCATCCTGCGCTACGACGTGAATGATCGCTGGTACGTGCAGGGCGGCGCGTTCGACTACAACAACGAGCTGAACAAGGCCGGCAAGAACGGGCTGGATTTCTCGGTTGGCGAAGGCACCGGCACCATCACCGCCTATGAAGCCGGCTACCAGACCAGCTTCGCCAACGACCGGCTGCCGCGCACCTACCGGGTGGGCATGTACCGTAATACCGACGGCGGCAAGAGCTCTTACTTCGATGCCAATGGCAACTCGGCCGCGCTGACCGGCAAGCCCACGGCGATGCAGGCGGGCGCACGCGCAGGCTGGTACGCGATGGCCGACCAGACCGTGTGGCGCGGCGAGGGCAAGCGCAATCTGGCGCTGTTCGCGCGCGCCTACGTGAATACCGGCAACGAAGCGCCGGTGGACCAGTTCGCCGCGGTCGGCTTCGTCAAGACCGGCACCTTCGCCGGCCGCGACCAGGACACGCTGGCGATGTTCGTCTCCAACACCCACTTCAGCGATGAGCAGATCGCTTTCCTGCGCGACCGCCGCGCGCGCAACGGTGGCAGCGGCGGGCCGAACGCCGACGAGATCATCGCCGAGCTCAGCTATGGCTGGGCGGTGCACAAGGGCATCCGGCTGATGCCCAACCTGCAGTATGTGATCAACCCGGACCCGATCTACGCGCCGACCCGTACCACCGACATTCCCGACGCGCTGATCGTCGGGCTGCGCGTCGATGTCCACTTCGCCCAGCTGTTCGGCTGGTGATTCCTCCCCCCACGAGGCCCCTGATGATCATCGATTGCCACGGTCACTACACGACCGCTCCCGCCAGCCACGATGCGTTCCGCAAGGCGCAGGTGGCCCATTTCAACGACCCTGCGCTGCCGGCGCCGGTGTACCCGCTGATCAGCGACGACGAACTGCGCGAGAGCGTGGAAAGCAACCAGCTACGCCTGCTGCGGGAGCGCGGCGCGGACATGACGATCTTCTCGCCGCGCGCCAGCACCATGGCCCACCACATCGGCGACGAGGCGGTGAGCGCGGCATGGACCCGGCGCTGCAACGACCTGATCGCGCGCGTGGTAGCGCTGTACCCGGAGACCTTCATCGGCGTGTGCCAGCTGCCGCAGTCGCCCGGCGTGCCCATCGCCAACTCGATCGCCGAGCTGGAGCGCTGCGTCAACGAGCTGGGCTTTGTCGGCTGCAACCTCAATCCGGACCCTTCTGGCGGCCACTGGAACGGGCTGCCGCTGACCGACCGCGCCTGGTACCCGTTCTTCGAGAAGATGGTGCAGCTTGACGTGCCGGCCATGGTGCATGTCTCGGGAAGCTGCAATGCCAATTTCCACGCCACCGGCGCGCATTACCTCAATGCCGACACCACTGCGTTCATGCAGTTCCTGCAGGGCGACCTGTTCGGTGACTTCCCGGAACTGCGCTTCATCATCCCGCACGGCGGCGGCGCGGTGCCCTACCACTGGGGCCGCTTCCGCGGCCTGGCCGACATGCTGGGCAAGCCGCCGCTGAACGAGCATGTGATGAAGAATGTGTTCTTCGACACCTGCGTTTACCATCAACCGGGTATTGACCTGCTGTTCAAGGTGATCGACATCGACAACATCCTGTTCGGCTCGGAAATGGTTGGCGCGGTGCGGGGCATCGACCCGGAAACCGGGCAGTACTTCGACGACACGCTGCGCTATGTGGACGCGCTGGGGCTGTCGGCAGCGGATCGCAGCAAGGTGCTGTCGGGCAACGCGCGCCGGGTGTACCCACGGTTGGACGCGCAGCTGAAGGCGAGGGGGCTGTGATGTCGGATTTCGTGAAAGATGCCGATTGGCTGGATTTCTGCCCGGACCCGAGCCGGCCGGTGTTCGTGCCGCCGCCGGGCGCGGTGGATGCCCATTGCCATGTCTTCGGGCCGGGGGACGAGTTCCCGTATGCGCCCGAGCGCAAGTACACGCCCTGCGATGCCGGCAAGGCGCAGTTGTTCGCGCTGCGCGATTACCTGGGCTTTGAGCGCAACGTGATCGTGCAGGCGACCTGCCACGGTGCCGACAACCGTGCGCTGGTGGATGCGCTGCGCAGTGCCGATGGGCGGGCGCGTGGTGTGGCCACGGTGAGGGATACGGTCACCGACGGCGAACTGCGCGAGCTGCATGAAGCCGGTGTGCGTGGGGTGCGCTTCAATTTCGTGAAGCGGCTGGTGGACCCGAAGCCGGATGCGTACTACCACGCCATCATTGAACGGATCGTGCCGCTGGGCTGGCATGTTGTCGTGTACTTCGAGGCTGCCGACCTGGCCGAGCGCTGGGATTTCTTCACCTCGCTGCCGACCACGGTGGTCGTTGACCACATGGGCCGGCCGGACGTGACCCGGCCGGTGGACGGGCCGGAGTTCCAGCGCTTCGTGCGGTTGATGCGGGAACACCCGAATGTGTGGAGCAAGGTGAGCTGTCCGGAGCGGCTGTCGCAGTCCGGGCCACCCACGTATGACGATGTGGTGCCATTCGCACGGCACCTGGTCGAGCGGTTCCCGGACCGGGTACTGTGGGGCACGGACTGGCCGCACCCGAACCTGAAGTCGCACATGCCCGATGACGGCACGCTGGTGGAGTTCATTCCACGGATTGCAGTCACCGCCGAACAGCAGCAGAAGCTGCTGGTGGACAACCCGATGCGATTGTACTGGGGTTGACGGGCGAGAGCGTCACGACCAACGGTCGTGACCTAAGCTGCTGGTGGACAACCCGATGCGATTGTACTGGGGTTGACGGGCGAGAGCGTCACGACCAACGGTCGTGACCTACCGCGGTTGGCCGGTCGCGCACGACCGTTGGCCGGCGCGGTTGGCCGGTCGCGCACGACCGTTGGCCGGCGCGGTTGGCCGGGCGCGCACGATCGGTGGCCGGCGCGGTTGGCCGGTAGCGCACGATCGTTGGTCGTGCGTTGGCCGGCGCCGCCGCGGGATCAACCCCGCGCGAGCGCCATCAGGCGCTCGGCGATCCGCTCCAGCGGAACCTGCTCGTCGGTGGCGCCGAGCTTGAAGGCGGCGCCCGGCATGCCCCAGACCACGCTGGTGGCTTCGTCCTGGACCAGCGTCGGGGCGCCGACGTTCTTCAGCTCCAGCAGCCCACGCGCCCCATCGTCGCCCATGCCGGTGAGGATGGCGCCGATGGCGTTGGCGCCGGCGCTTTCTGCCACCGAACGGAACAGCACGTCCACGGCCGGCTTGTGCCGGTTCACCGCCGGGCCGTCATCCACCCGGCAACGCCAGCGCGCACCGTCACGGATGACCCGCAGGTGCTTGCCGCCGGGCGGCAGATAGGCGTGGCCGGCCAGCACGGCTTCGCCGTCAGTGGCTTCGCGCACGGACATCGCCGAGTGGCGGTCAAGGCGTTCGGCAAACGCCGTGCTGAAGGTCGCGGGCAGGTGCTGGGTGAGCACCACCGCCGGCGCATCGGCCGGCAGGCCTTCGAGCACCACGCGCAGCGCTTCGGTACCGCCTGCCGAGGCGCCGATGGCGATCAGGCGGTCGGTGGTACGGAACTGGATCGAGCGCGCGGGCGTGGGCGCGATGGCGTCCAGGGTGATGCGCGGAGTGATCGGGCGGGCCAGGGTGCGCACGCGCGAGCGCGCCGCCATCTTGACCTTGCCGATGATCTCTTCGGCATAGCCCTGCAGACCACGTGCCACGTCGAACTTGGGCTTGGAGATGAAATCCACCGCGCCCAGCGCCAGCGCCTGCAGGGTGGTGTCGGCGCCGCGCTCGGTCAGCGATGAGATCATCACCACCGGCAGCGGGTGCAGGCGCATCAGGTTTTCCAGGAATGCCAGCCCATCCATGCGCGGCATTTCCACGTCCAGCGTGATCACGTCCGGGGCCAAACGCTTGATCTTCTCGCGCGCCAGCAACGGATCGGCGGCCGTGCCGACCACTTCGATGGCCGGGTCGCTGGCGAGGATCTCGCTCAGCATCTGCCGCACCACCGCCGAATCGTCGACGATCAGAACCCTGCAGGGTGAACCGTTGATCATTCGAACAGCTCCACGCCACCGGTGACCGGGGCCTTGGACAGGCGGGCACGCACGGCCGATTCGGTCGCGGCCACTTCGGCTTCGTGGGCGTGCGGCAGGCGCTGCACCACCACCCGGCCGGTGTCGGCGAAGAACCAGACCTTGCGTGGGTGGATGCCACACAGGTCTTCGGCCAGCACAGGGATATGTTCCGCCTGCAGGTACTGGCGGACGAACTCGGCGTTGCGCGTGCCGACCGGGTTGCTGGTAAAGCCCTTGAGCACGTTGGCGCCGCCGAACACTTTGGCTTCCAGGCGCTTGCGGTGCGCGCCGCGCTTGAGCAGGTCGTTGATCAGAAGTTCCATCGCATAGCTGCCGTAACGGGCCGGGGCACCATCGCCCACGTTGCCTTCGGGCAGCAGGAAATGGTTCATGCCACCGATCTTCAGCACCGGGTCGCGCAGGCACGCCGCCACGCACGAGCCCAGGGTGGTGGTCAGTGCGGTGTCGTCGTCGACCACAAGGTACTGGGTGGGCAGCAGCTTGGCGGCGGTAACCTTGAAGCGGCTGTCGAAGTAACGCATCACATCGTCGGGGCGGGCAGCCAGGTTCATGCCGGGGCTCCGGGCGCACGCTTGTACAGGGTGCGCCCGCACGGCTGGATCAGGTCGGCGGCGTGCAGGTAGTTCTCCGAGTGGCCGGTGTAGAGCAGGCCATCGTCTCCCATGTGCTGGATCAGGCGCGACAGGATGCCGCGCTGGGTGGGCTTGTCGAAATAGATCATGACGTTGCGGCAGAACAGGGCATCGAACGGGCCACCGACGTCGTACCGGGGTGCGAGCAGGTTGAGCGGGCGGAAATCGATCAGCTCGCGCAATGCCGGATGCACGCGGCACTGGCCTTCGTTGGGTCCGCTGCCGCGCTGGAAGTAGCGCTTCTTGATCGCCGGGTCCAGGCCCGAGACGCGGTCGATGGCGTATACGCCGCGGCTCGCGGTGGCCAGCACCTGGGTGTCCACGTCGGTGGCGAGGATGCGCACGGGCGGCTTCAGCGTGCCGAACGCCTCACAGGCGGTGATCGCCATGGAGTAGGGCTCTTCACCGGTGGAAGCCGCGCATGACCACAGCTGCAGGGGGCCGTGGCCGGCCCGCGCGCGCAGCTCGGTGTCGAGCTTTTCGAAATGATGCGGTTCGCGGAAGAACGCGGTCAGGTTGGTGGTCAGTGCATTGGTGAATGCCTGCCACTCATCGCCGCCCTGGCTTTCCAGCTGGTCCAGGTACTCCTGGAAACTGCGCAGGCCTAGCGTGCGCAGCCGGCGCGAGAGCCGGCCGTAGACCATGTCGCGCTTGGCCGGCGCCAGCGAAATGCCGACGCGCTGATAGATCAGGTCGCAGATGCGGCGGAAGTCGCGGTCGGCGAACTCGAATTCGCGGCCGGTCGTAGATGCAGCAGAGACAGGTGCGGCGGGCGTGGTCACGGGTGGGGTTCCTTAGAACTCTTGCCAGTTGCCGTCATCGGCGCTGGTGCTGCGGGCGGCGCGTGCGGCCGGGGCCGGCTTGCGGGCAATTGCCTTTGGCGCGGCCGCCGGCGTCACGCTGCGCTGCGGCGCCGGGCTGGCGATGCGGGCGGTGACCGCGCTGACGGCGGCAGCCACCTGGTTGTCGAGGCGGAAGATCGACACCGCATCGGCCAGCTGGGTAGCCTGTTCTTCCATGGCACGCGCAGCGGCGGTGGCTTCTTCCACCAGCGCGGCGTTCTGCTGGGTGGTCTCGTCCATCTGCACCACGGTCTGGTTGACCTGTTCGATGCCGGCCGACTGTTCCTGCGAGGCGGCGGAGATCTCGGCCATGATGTCGGTGACACGCTGCACCGAGGCGACGATCTCGCCCATGGTGGTACCGGCCTTGTGCACCAGTGCCGAACCATCGGACACGCTGGCCACCGAATCGTCGATCAGGCCCTTGATCTCCTTGGCGGCCGCAGCCGAGCGCTGGGCCAGGGTACGCACTTCAGAGGCCACCACGGCAAAGCCACGGCCCTGTTCGCCGGCACGCGCGGCTTCCACCGCGGCGTTCAGGGCCAGGATGTTGGTCTGGAACGCGATGCCGTCGATCACCGAGATGATCTCGGCGATGCGCTTGGAGCTGGCTTCGATGGCGCTCATGGTGGTCACCACCTGTCCGACCACCTCGCCGCCCTGCGAGGCGACGGTATGGGCACCGATGGCGAGCTGGTTGGCCTGGCGGGCGTGTTCGGCGTTCTGGCGCACGGTGGAGGTCAGTTCCTCCATCGAGGCGGCGGTTTCTTCCAGGTTGGCTGCCTGCTGCTCGGTACGGCGCGACAGGTCGCTGTTGCCGGTGGCGATCTCGCCGGCGGCCAGGTTGATGCTGCCGGCCGCTTCCTGGATCTGGCCCACGATCTGGGTCAGCTGGGTGACGGTGGCGTTGGCGTCGTCGCGCATGGTGGCGAACACGCCCTGGTACTCGCCGTGCATGCGCGCGGTGAGGTCGCCTTCGGCAATCGCCGACAGCAGCTGCGAGAGCTTGCCCAGGTTGTCGTCGCTGACCTGCATCATCGCGTTGAGGCTGGCGATCATCTGGCCGAAATCGTGATCGAAGCGGGCCGCGTCGCCGCGCTGGGAGAAATCACCTGCGGCCGCGGCGGCGCCCAGGCGCTTGATCTCGGCGTTGATGCTGGCCAGGTTCTGCTTGACGGTGTCCACGGTGGTGCTGATGGCGGCCTTGTCGCCCGGATAGCGCGCAATGTCCGCGCTCAGATCGCCCACGGCGTAGCGCTGCACCACGGCCAGCACGTCCTGCATGGTCTGCACATGCGCGCCGACCAGGGCATTGGTTTCATGCACCATCAAGCCGTACTCACCCGGGAACGCGGATTGGTCCATGCGGAAGGTGGTCTGGCCGGCATCATGCTGGCTGGCCATTTCGCGCTGGGCGCCGATCACCGCGTGCAGCTGCTGCTGCATGCGGCCCATGCTTTCCAGCAGGCGGCCGGGTTCGTCCTTCGCCTGTGCCCCGATGCGGGTGTCGAGCTTGCCGTTGGCGATGCTGTCGGCAACGCTGGTGGCCTGGCGCAGCGGCCCGGTGATGCGGTTGCCGATCAGCCAGCTCAGCGCCAGCACGACCAGCACCAGCGCGCCGCCGGTAGCGGCCATGATGCCAGTGAACGCCAGTGCGTCGGCCTGTACGTCGTCCAGGTACACGCCACTGGTGACCACCCACTGCCACGGTGCATACATGCCGGCGTAGGTGGCCTTTTCAATCAGCGCTTCACCGGCGCCGGGCTTGGTGGTCGAGTAGTAGGTGTAGCCGCCCCCGGTCCTGGCCATGTCCACCTGCTGCAGATACAGCGGCACACCGTCCTTGGACAGGTAGTCCTTCTGCACCTTGCCCACCCGGTCGGGGGCGAACGGGTGCATCAGCAGGGTGTAATCGGTCGCCAGCACGTTGTAGTACGCGCTCTCCCCGTCGGCGCGCATGCCGTGCAGCGCCTGCAGCGCGGCGGCCTTGGCCGCGGCTTCGGTGAGTTCCCCCGTGCCGGCCAGTCGCTTGTAGTGGTCGAGGATGCCGTAGGTCAGTTCGACCTGGGTCTTCAGGGCGTCCTTGCGCGTTTCGGCCAGGTCCAGGTACTGGATACGCGCGGCGATGATGGCCAGCGCGATCACGCCGATGGCGATCAGGGCGGTAAGCAGGTTCAACTTGCCGCGCACGGACAGGTTGGCGAAGCGACTGGAAAGATTCATGGGGGGCCTTCTCTAGCAGGGGCGTACAGCGCAAGCCGACGTCGACGAACGTGTCGAGGCAATGCTGTTATCGGCAGAAAGCGGTCACGATTTAGCTGCACGAGCTGAGCGCATTCAGCTGCAGACGTAAAAAGGCCCCGATGCCGGAGCATGGGGGCCTGTGTCATTCAGCACCGCACGGGTGTGCAGCGCAGCTTAGAACTCCTGCCAGTCGCCTTCGGCAAGCTCTGCCGCCACCGCGCGGCCGGCCGGCTTGCGCACCGGTGCCTGTGCAGGGGCCGGGCGGCTCGCGGCGCGCGGTGCCTGCGTCGGTGCGACAGGCGCCAGCGCCTGCTCGTCCAGGCGGAAGATCGAGACGGCATCGCTGAGGTGGCCGGCCTGTTCTTCCATGGAACGGGCGGCGGCGGTGGCTTCTTCCACCAGCGCGGCGTTCTGCTGGGTGGTCTCATCCATCTGCACCACGGTCTGGTTGACCTGTTCGATGCCGGCGGACTGTTCCTGCGAGGCCGCCGAAATCTCGGCCATGATGTCGGTCACGCGCTGCACCGAGGCGACGATCTCGCCCATGGTGGTGCCCGCTTTGTGCACCAGCGCCGAACCGTCGTTGACCTTGCCGACCGAGTCATCGATCAGGCCCTTGATCTCCTTGGCGGCCGCGGCCGAGCGCTGGGCCAGGGTGCGCACCTCGGAGGCCACCACGGCAAAGCCACGGCCCTGTTCGCCGGCACGCGCCGCTTCCACTGCCGCGTTGAGGGCCAGGATGTTGGTCTGGAACGCGATGCCGTCGATCACCGAGATGATCTCGGCGATCTTCTTGGACGAGGTCTGGATCGCGCTCATGGTGGTCACCACCTGTCCGACCACCTCGCCGCCCTGCGAGGCAACGGTATGGGCACCGATCGCGAGCTGGTTGGCCTGGCGGGCGTGTTCGGCGTTCTGGCGCACGGTGGAGGTCAGTTCCTCCATCGAGGCGGCGGTTTCTTCCAGGTTGGCTGCCTGCTGCTCGGTGCGGCGCGACAGGTCGCTGTTGCCGGTGGCGATTTCGCTGGCGGCCGAGCTGATGGCCTGGCTGGACTGCTTGATACGGGTGACGATGCCGCTGAGCTGTTCGGCGGTGGCGTTGGCGTCGTCGCGCATGGTGGCGAACACGCCTTCGAACTCGCCGTGCATGCGCACGGTCAGGTCGCCCTGCGACAGTGCGGTGAGCAGCCCGGAGATCTGTTCGATGCTGGATGCGTTGGCGTCGAGCAGGCCGTTGATCTGCTGGGCCAGCTGCAGGAAGAAGCCATCCTTGCCTTCGGCGCTGATACGGCCGGACAGGTCGCCGGCGGCGGCCTGGGCGATGACGCGGGCCACTTCGGCTTCGACCAGCGCTTCGGGAGTACGGTCGCGCCATTCAACCACGTGGCCGACGCTCTCGCCTTCTTCGTTGCGGATGGTGGATACGACCTGGGCGAACTGGGCGTCGCCGAACTGCATGGCGCGGCGGGCCACACCGTGCTGCTTGAGGTTGCCCAGCAGGGTGGCGTCCATTTCACCGCGATGCTCGAGCACGGTCAGCGGGCGGCCGACCAGCGAGGTGGTGGCATCGAAGTCCGGCAGGCTCCTGCGCAGCTCGTCCTGGTACTGGGACAGGGTCTGTTCCAGCGCGCGGTTGGCGTAGACGATGTTGAGGTTGTTGTCAGTGAGGTACACGCCGGTGGAGCTGTAATCCAGCGCGGTACGGATGCGCAGGTTCTCGCGGGCAACGACCTGTTCGGTTTCGGTACGGTCACGCAGGTCGCGCTGCATGCGCTGCATGGCCTGCATCAGGTCGCCCACTTCATCCTTGCGGGTGACGTCGATATGGCCGTCCAGCTTGCCGCCGGCCACTTCGTTGGCCACTGATACGGCGCCGCGGACGCTGCCCACCAGCGAGCGGGCGAACAGGTACACCAGCACCAGGCCGAGGGCGGCGCCGCCAAGCAGGGCGATGATGGTCAGGGTAGCGGAGGTGGCGTAGGTGGATTCAGCCTGTTCGCGCGAGGCGCGGGCAAGGCGGTTGTCTTCGGCAATCAGGGTTTCAAGGGCGGCTGCGGCCTTGAGGTGCTTGGCGCGGGTTTCGCCAACGAAGGTGTCGACCGCGTCGTCCGGCAGGTCCAGCTCCAGCATTTCGGCGACCGAATCGTATGAGGCCAGCGATTCGGTCCAATCCTTGGCGAAGGCGTCAAACAGCTTCTTCTGCTGCGGGCTGTCGATCAGGGCGGGATACTTCTTGATCGAGGCGTCGATCTTGGTGCGCAGGTCGGCGGCACGCGTCTTGGCTTCGGCCTTGACGTCGTCGCTGGCGCGGATGAGGCCCTGGTAGGCCGAATTGCGGTATTCACCGAGCATGCCACGCATTTCACCGGCCATGCGGATGCTTTCCATCCGGTTGCCGGCCAGCTCGGTGGTCACGTTGTTGAGGGAGTGCAGGCCGCGATAGGCGACGACGCCCTGCAGCAGCATCACCAGCAGGATTACACCGAAAGTCAGCATCAACTTCGGCATCAGTTTGAGGTTGTTGATCCATTGCATGGTGGTGCACTCTCCGGTGGCAGACGCGTCCGGGCGTGGTGCCCGGTTGCAGCGGCCACGCCGGCCTGGACCGGCGTGGCGGGGCGTGGGGCGATTACTTGATGTTGGCCAGCTTCAGGCCAGCCGGCGAGCTGACTTCAATTTCAGCGCGCGAGGCGTCGCGGGCGATCTTGCCGATCACGCAGACGGTCTTGCCTTCCAGGGTTTCCAGCGGGAAGCTGAACTTGCCGCGGTTCTCGCCGGCGATGCGCGCCGAGAAGGTGTGGCGCGGGAAGGCGCCGCCCATGTACAGGAAGGTCGGCTGGCCTTCGGAGCCTTCGGCGTAACGGGCTTTTTCAACCTTGCCGCAGACCATGCCATCCTTGCCGACGGCGCGCGCGGCCAGCTCCGGCGGGATCATTTCAGCCGATTGGGCGAAAGCGGACGAGGCGGACGTGGCGAGGACAGCGACCGAAAGCAATGCGAGCAGGGACTTCATCGGGAGATTCTCCGGGGGATATGGATAAACGGTCCGGGGCGTGGCGGGGCCGCGCGTCCGGTTCCTGAATCCAGCTATCGGCCAATCGCGACACAACTTAAGGACTTTGTTGAACGAAAGTCGTTCCGGTCTGTCGCAGCGGCCGGATCAGGCAGCTGCGTCTTCGACGACGGCCGGCTGGCCCATGTCGGCGCTGTCGAGCAGGGTTTCGATATCGAGCAGGATGAGCATGCGATCGTCCTGGGTGCCGATGCCGGAGATGAAGCGGGTATCGACGGCGGCGCCGAATTCGGGGGTGGGGCGGATCTGGTCGGCGCTGAGCGGGATCACGTCGGAGACGCTGTCCACGACGATGCCGACCACGCGGTTGTCGACGTTGAGGACGATCATGACGGTGAAGGCGTCGTAGCGGGCTTCGTCCAGGCGCAGCTTGAGGCGCAGGTCGATGACCGGAACGATGGTGCCGCGCAGGTTGATCACGCCCTTGATGTAATCGGGGGCATCGGGCACGCGGGTGACGGAGTCGTAACCGCGGATTTCCTGCACCTTGAGGATGTCCACGCCGTAGTGCTCGGCGCCGAGGGTGAAGCTGAGGTACTCGCCACCGCTGCTGGCGGCGTTGGGGTTGCTGTCGTTCATGGAAGGAATCCTGGGTCGGGCGTGGCGGTCGGAAAACCGGGGCGTCACGCTGGATATCGGCCTGGGATGCCGCGACTTTAGAGGTGCGGGGCCAACAGCAACAGCAAGAGCAAGAGCGTCTGGTCTGCGGGTGTCCCTGGCTTGGGCTGGCGGGTGTGGGATTGCAGGGGACGCCGTAAATACGTCCATGTAGGCTTGGTCGCGGCATCCATGCCGCTCACACCCCTGCAAACCCACCCCCGCCAGCCCTTTGACGCTTGGCCGGTGCGCCAGCAAAAAGCGGTAGGTACCGCCGTTGGTCGGTACTGCTTTTGCCTTCAATGAAGCGCCGGCCCGGTATGGACGGAGCGGTGGGGATAGGGTTGCGGGGGTGTGAGCGGCATGGATGCCGCGACCAAGCCCCCAAGGATGGGTTTACGGCGTCCCCCGCAACCCTATCCCCACCGCTCCGTAGCCGCGACGAACCTGCCGCCGCGTTCAGCTCTCGCCGTTCTTGCGGGCGCTGCGTTGGCGGTCGATGCGGAAGATGTAGCGCTGGATGGCGCTGTCGCCGCCGCGCGGGAGGCCATCGAAACGCATGCCGATGCGCTTCATTTCCACGCCGCTGGGCAGCTTGACCGCCAGCTGGTTGCAGACGACCAGCGAGATCTGCAGCGGGCCGCTGTCGGGCATGTCCAGGCGGGCGTCGTAGCGCTTCTGGATGCTGAAGACGTTGCAGTCCACCGGGACGGTCACGGCCAGGCCGCCGCCGCTGATGTCCACTACGCGCAGGTGCAGCGCTTCGCTGCGGTCTTCGTTGATCGGGAACAGCAGGTGCGGGGAGTCGGTGAACGGGGTTTCCAGCCGATAGAGTTCGCGGCGCTGCAGGTGCACCAGCTCGGTGGGGAAGGGCACGCGGAACGCGACATGGCGGTGGTCCCCGGTGCGCTCCAGGTGGTCCAGCCGGAAGCGGACCATCACCCGGTCCAGCTGCGCGAAGCAGAGCAGGTGACCGGCGTCTTCGGCGGCGCGGTTGGCCGGTTCGGATGGGCTGCCGTCGAGCAGCAGCCAGTCGTCGTCCTCGTCCAGCTCCAGGATCGCGGTCGGGAACGACTGATCTCGCCCGCCGAGGTGCGCGTTGATCAGCGAGCGCTGGTCAATCAGGGCCTGCAGCAGCTGACGGATCTGCCGGGGATTGCGCACCAGGTAACGATCGTCCGTGCCATCGTCGTGCGCGGCATGGGATGCGTCATGAGGGTCGAGGCTGCCTTCGGACATGGACTCTGCTGCGTTGGGCGGGTACGGATATCGTGCGATATCAGGTCTCTGTCCGTTTATCGGCAGCAGTTCACAATAATGTAGGGCACGTTTGTGTAGCGCTAAAACAACACCCCGCCGTAGCGGGGTGCTGTCAGTGCGCAGGGTGGCCGGGCTCAGAACTCCTGCCAGTCGCCTTCATTGGCCAGTACCGGTTCCCGCGCCGCTGCGCGGCGGACCGGCGCGGCCGGCGCACGCGGGCGGGCCGGGGCGGCGTGGCGTGCTGCCGGTGCGGCGGCGACGGCCGGCGCCGCCTGACCCTCGAGCTTGAACAGCGACACCGCATCGGTGAGGTGGCCGGCCTGCTCTTCCATCGAGCGTGCGGCGGCCGTGGCTTCTTCGACCAGCGCCGCGTTCTGCTGGGTGGTTTCGTCCATCTGCATCACGGTCTGGTTGACCTGCTCGATGCCGGCCGACTGCTCCTGCGAGGCGGCCGAGATCTCGGCCATGATGTCGGTCACGCGCTGCACCGAGGCGACGATCTCGCCCATGGTCGCACCGGCCTGGTTGACCAGCGCCGAGCCTTCGGCGACCTTGCCGACCGACTCGTCGATCAGGCCCTTGATCTCCTTGGCCGCGCTGGCCGAGCGCTGGGCCAGGGTGCGCACCTCCGAGGCGACTACGGCGAAGCCGCGGCCCTGCTCGCCGGCACGCGCCGCTTCCACCGCCGCGTTCAGGGCCAGGATGTTGGTCTGGAAGGCGATGCCATCGATGACGGTGATGATGTCGGCGATGCGGCGCGAGGACGCGTCGATCTCGTGCATGGTGCTGACCACCTTGCCGACCACCTCGCCGCCCTGCGAGGCCACCGAGTGCGCGCCAATGGCGAGCTGGTTGGCCTGGCGGGCGTGTTCGGCGTTCTGGCGCACGGTGGAGGTCAGTTCCTCCATCGAGGCGGCGGTTTCCTCCAGATTGGCCGCCTGCTGCTCGGTGCGGCGCGACAGGTCGTTGTTGCCCGAGGCGATTTCGCCGGCGGCCGTGCTGATGCTGCCCGAGGCGTGCTGGATGCGGCTGACGATCTGGGTCAGCTGGGCCACGGTGGTGTTGGCATCGTCGCGCATGCTGGCGAACACGCCGTGGAACTGGCCCTGCATGCGTGCGGTGAGGTCGCCGTTGGCGATGGCCTGCAGCAGGTGCGAGAGCTGCGACAGGTTGCCGTCGGCCACTTCCATCATCGTGTTGAGGTGCTCGATCATGACCCGGAAGTCGTGGTCGAAGCGCAGGGCATCGCCGCGCTGGCTGAAGTCGCCGGCGGCCGCAGCCTGGGCCAGGGTCTGGATCTGGGTGTTGATGGCCAGCAGGCTGGCCTTGGCCGCGTCCATCGATTCGTGCAGGATCGCGCGGGTGCCGGGCAGGCGGCGCGCGTTCTGCGACAGGTCGCCGGCTGCGTACTGGTTCAGCACGTTGATGGCGTCCTTGATCGAATCCAGGTGCTCGAAGATCACCGTGTTCACGCCCACGGCCAGCTGGCCGTACACGCCCGGGAAGTCTTCCGGGATGCGGTGGCTGATATCCGGGCCGGCATGCATTTCCACCATCTGCTGGGTTTCGCTGGAGAAGCGGCGCAGCATCACGGTCATGTCACGGGTAGCGGCCAGCATGCGGCCGGCTTCGTCGGCGGTGGTGCTCGAGGCGATGTTCACCGACAGGTCGCCACGGGCCACCGACTGGATGGCGTGCATGGCCTGGCGGATCGGGCCGGTGATGGCGCGCGAGATCACCACGCCCATGGCGATGGCCAGCAGCGAGAGCAGGCCGATGGTGACCAGGATGGCCACCACGCTGGTGCGATGGGTGGCATTGGCGGCGGCGATCTTGGACTGCATCAGGCCGCTGCTGAAGGCGCCGAGCTCCTTGAGGTCGTCGAACATCTTGCGGCGTGCCGGGCGCGACTTTTCATCGGAGATCTGCTGCGCCAGCACGCCATCGGCGGCGGCCACGGCGGCGCGCATTTCCGCGTTGGCGGCGAAGTAGACGTCCAGATCGGCCGCAACCTTTCTGTAGAGGCCCTTTTCCTTTTCGCCCGCGGGCAGGGCCGCGTAGGCTGCCAGTTCATCGCGCACGGTCTTGGCGGTGGCGTCCATGCGCTTGTTGTAGTCGGCCACCTTGTCGGCCTGGTCCAGCATGCTCAGCTGGGCCAGCTCGAAGGTGCGGAACTCACCCAGCTGCGCGCGCACCTCGCCCAGGTGCTGGACGGAGGGGATGTCGTTGCTCGCCATCGCGGCAAGTTCGGCGTTGACGCTGTTCAGGCGCACCAGGGCAAACACGCCCAGCGCGATCGTCATCAGGGTGGTGAGGGCAAACCCGACCGCGAGCTTGCGGCTGATGGGCAGATCATGGAACCACTTCATGCGGGAAACTCCGGGCAGGGCGGGGGCGCGCAGCCGTGGGGTGCTGGGCGTAAGGACGAACGCGGCAGGGCGGTGGGGCGTCAGGCGGGCGATCAACGTCTCATCGCTATTGCGGATAACGGCGGCGCACGACGGTTTCTTGAGTGCGCGATGTCACATTGTTTCGTGGACCACGCGGCAGCGCGGTTTGCAGCCGATGGTTGCGAGAGCAAGCAATACCAATGGTTTCGCCGTGCGGTGGCGAATGGGGCATCGATACGCGGCCGTATCGGCTCCGACCGACATCACGGTTTTGCGCGCGGCGTAAAAAAAACGCCCCCGTCATCAAACGGGGGCGCTTGCAGCGGGCAGGGGCCGGGGCGATTACGCCGCCTGCGGCACCCGCAGCGAACGCACCAGGCCACCGATATCCACGATCAGCGCGACGCGGCCGTCGCCCAGGATGGTCGCGCCGGACACACCGCTGATGCGGCGATAATTGTTCTCGATGTTCTTCACCACCACCTGCTGCTGGCCGACCAGTTCATCCACTTCCAGCGCAATCTTCTGGCCGTCGCCTTCCACCACCACCACCAGCGAATCATCGTGGGTGCGGCGGCCGAAGCCGTAATACTCGCTCAGCGACAGGATCGGCAGATACTCACCCCGTACGCGCAGCACGCGGCCTTCGCCGGCCATCGAGCGGACGTCTTCAGGCTGCGGCTGCAGCGCCTCGAGCACGTACGCCAGCGGCAGGATCACGGTTTCGCCCGCCACCGCCACGGTCATGCCGTCGAGGATGGCCAGCGTCAGCGGCAGCCGGATCAGCACGCGGGTGCCGTTGCCGGCCTTGCTTTCCAGCTGTACTTCGCCGCCCAGCGCCTGGATGTTGCGACGGACCACGTCCATGCCCACGCCACGACCGGACAGATCCGTGACGGCATCGGCGGTGGAGAAGCCCGGCTGGAAGATCAGGTCCCAGACCTGGGCGTCAGTGGGGTTGTCCGGCACGGCCAAGCCGCGCTCGAGTGCCTTGGACAGGATCTTGTCGCGGTTCAGGCCACGGCCGTCATCGCTGACTTCGATCACGATATGTCCGCCCTGGTGCGATGCTGCCAGGGTGATCGTGCCGGTTTCGTCCTTGCCGGCGTCGCGGCGGACATCGGGCATTTCCAGGCCGTGGTCGATCGAGTTGCGGACCAGGTGGACCAGCGGGTCGGCGATCTTTTCGATCAGGCCCTTGTCCAGCTCGGTGCCTTCGCCAATGGTGCGCAGGCGCACGTGCTTGCCCAGGCGCGAGGAGAGGTCGCGGACCAGGCGCGGGAAGCGGCGGAACACCGCATCCACCGGCAGCATGCGCACGCCGATCACCGCTTCCTGCAGGTCGCGGGTGTTGCGCTCCAGCAGGTCCAGGCCGGCGAACAGCTGTTCGGCATGCACCGGGTCGAGCGCGTGCGAGACCTGCTTGAGCATGGCCTGGGTGATGACCAGTTCGCCGACCAGGTTGATCAGCGCGTCGACCTTTTCCACGGCGACGCGGATGGAGGTTTCCGCTTCGCTGGTGGCCGCCGGTGCCGCTGCAGCGGCAGGCGCTGCCGGGGCGGCCACCGGAGCGGCAGGCGCGGCGGTGGCCGGAGCGCGGGTGGCCAGGCTCGGTGGCGCGGCCGGACGGATGTCCAGCTCGCAGTCGTCCACGACCCAGGCGAAGGTGTCTTCGATCTTGCTGCGCGGCACCTTGCCGACCAGGCCCAGGTCCCACGCCAGGTGGGCTTCCAGCGGGTCGAGCTGGTCGAAGCCGGGCAGGCGCTCCAGGCGCGCAGCCACCTGCAGCGAGCCCAGGTGTTCCAGTTCGCGGATGATGCGCAGTGGATCGTTGCCGCTCATGAACAGCGACGGTGCCGGCACGAAGCCGATCTGCCACGCCTCGGGGGTGTCATCGACCTTGGCGGCGACCTGCGCGGCGGCGCCCGGCGCCTGGCCGGACAGCACCGCTTCCAGGCGTGCCTTGACCGCGGCCACGGCCTGCGGGTCGGCCGGCTGGCCGTGTTCGGCTTCGCGCAGCAGGGCGCGCAGCACGTCCACCGAGGACAGCATGGCATCCACGGCGGCCGCTTCCAGCGCACGCTTGCCGGCGCGCAGTTCGTCCAGCAGCGTTTCCAGCACGTGGGTCAGCGCGGCGATGGCGTCGAAGCCGAAGGTGCCGGCGCCGCCCTTGATGGAGTGCGCGGCGCGGAACACCGAGTTGATGATTTCCGGATCCTGCTGGCCCGATTCCAGTGCCAGCAGGCCCGCTTCCATCGCGTCCAGGCCCTCGCGGCTTTCCTCGAAGAAGGTGGCGTGGAAGCGTTGCAGGTCCATGCTCATGGGCGTTCGGGTCCGGTTACCAAGGGGGGAGGGGGAGGCGGGTGGGGATCAGCCCAGGACTTTCTGGACGGTCGCGACCAGCTGTTCCGGATTGAACGGCTTGACCAGCCAGCCGGTGGCGCCGGCGGCCTTGCCTTCGGACTTCTTGTCGGCGGCCGATTCGGTGGTCAGCATCAGCATCGGGGTGAACTTGTAGTCCGGCAGCTGGCGCAGTTCGCGGATCAGCGAGATGCCGTCCATGTTCGGCATGTTGACGTCGGTCACCACCGCGTTGAAACGCTGGCCCTTGGCCCGGCCCAGGGCGACGGCGCCGTCTTCGGCTTCCTCGACGGAAAAGCCGGCCGAGGTGAGGGCGAAGGAAACCATCTGGCGCATCGACGCCGAATCGTCCACCACCAAGATACGTGCGCTCATGCCGCGTTCTCCACAGATTTCAGGTTGTCATGGGTTGCGTCCAGGCCCAGGGCCTGGGTGACACCGAGCAGGCGCGCGGCGTCACGGAAGGTGGCCGTACAGCCGTCGAACGCGGTCGGGTGGCCGGCCTGGCGGCGGGCCTCGACGAACGCGCACAGGACCTGCACCGACGCGGTATGGATACGGCCCACCTGGCTGGCATCCAGCGTCAGGTCGCCGCCCTGGTCCACCAAGGGGGCCAGGCGTGTTTTGAGCTCGGTGCTGGTCTCGATACCGAGATCATCACCCAGGGCCACAGTGCTCATCGTTGCTCCGGACAATCGGTTCCGAGGTCTATAACGGCGTAATTGGCGAAACCTTTAGGGGCGGACGCGCATGGCGTGTGCCGCCTGCCGCCGGCCCCTGCCGATCAGTTCAACAGCTGCGTGGCGTCCAGAAGGATCATCGGCTGCGACGTCACCCGCGCCACGCCGCGGAACAGATCGTTGGATATCTGGCAGATGCGCGCGGTATCGGGCGGTTCGATCTGCGAATCGGTGAGGTTGGCCACGTCTTCGACGGCTGACACGCGCAGGCCCATGGTTTCGCCGTCTTCCTCCAGCACCACGATGCGGGTGTTGGCGTCGTCGCGGGCCGGGCCGGTGCCCAGGTGGATGCCCAGGTCCATCACCGGCACCACCTGGCCACGCAGGTTCATGATGCCCAGCATCGCCGACGGGGTGCCGCGCAGCGGCAGCAGCGGTACCGGCAGCACCACTTCCTGCACCTTCAGCAGCTCCAGTGCGTAGGCCTGGGGCCCGCAGCGCAGTCGCAGCCAGCGCGAGGTGCGCTCGCTGGCGCGGCGGTCGCCGCGCGGGCTGGAGGCCGGGTTGCGGGCCTGCGCCTGCAGCTCCTGCCAGCTGCTGGGGCGGTTGGAGGAGACGGGCGCGGGAACGGGCGCGGTCGCCGCCGGGCGCGGTGCGGCCACGGGTGCCGGCGGCGGTGCAGTACGTGCGACCGGTGCCGGGACAGTGGCCGGGACCGGTGCGCGCACGGGAGCGGCGGCAATCGACGGCGCGGTGTCGTGGAGCGCTTCGGCAGGCAGATCGTCCCAGCTGGGACGCGCGGCGTCCGGCGTCGCGGCCACCTCGACCGGGCCGAGCGCCGGGTCATTGAGCAGTTCGTCCAGCAGCGCCAGCGCGGCAGGCGCGCCCGGCGACGTCGGCGTGTCGAAAACGGGGGCAGGCGCAGCGGTTTCCGGCACCGGACCCAGTGCCGGGTCGTTCATCAGCTCGTCGAGCAGCGCCATGGCGGCAGGCGCGCCGGGCGAGGTGGGTGTGTCGAACGACGGTGTTTCATCGTCGGCGGTGAATTCGGCGCGGATCGCTTTGGCCACGCCGCTGGCGTCTTCCGTGTCAGCGCCCGCCACGGCGGTCACGGGCACGGCGTCGCCCAGGAGTTCCTCGAGATAGTCGTCGAGTACGCCGGTGCTGTTCATGCCGCGCGCTCCATCTGCAGCGCGTCATCGGCCAGGATCCATTCCAGCGCACGCCGGTACGCGGCCAGGCCACGGCCGGGGTAGTCGTCGGAGGTCGCGGGCACGGTCAGGCTGGCGGCGTTGCAGATACGGGTATCGACCGGGATCGCGTCTTCCCACACGCGGTGGCCGTGGCGGTCCTGCATCTGCTTGAGGGTTTCGTTGCCGGCGCGGGTGCGGCGGTCGAACAGGGTCGGCAGGATCGACATCGGCAGCGGCCGGCGGCGCGAACGCTCGACCATCTCGCCGGTGCGTACCATGCCATCCAGCCCGTGCAGGGCCAGCGGTTCGGCCTGGGTGGGAATGATCAGGCGATCGGCTGCGGCCAGCGCATTGATCATCAGCAGGCCCAGGGTGGGCGCGCAGTCCAGCAGGATGTAGTCGTGCTGGCCCTGGTGGCGGGCCATTGCGTGCTGGAGGGCCAGGCCGAGGCCGGGCTGGTTGGCGCTGCGGCGCTCGAGCGTGGCCAGCGCGGCCTGCGCGCAGATGAAGTCCAGGCCCGGCACCTGGCTGTGATGGGCAAGGCTGCCCAGTTCTGCCGGCGGGGTCGCGAACAGCTCCAGTACGCCGGCGGGTGGCGGATCCAGCGGCACACCAAAGGCACGGGTGAGCGACGAATGCGGATCGAGGTCGATCAGCAGCACGCGGTGGCCCAGGGCGGCCAGGCCGCGGCCGAGCGCCAGTGTGGTGGTGGTCTTGCCCACGCCGCCTTTCTGGTTGGCGATTGCCCAGATACGCATCGGCTTACTCCTTCATTGCGGGGGAAACGGCGGCGCCAACACGGCTGCCGGCCGGCCCTGGTGGCAGCTGCACCGGGGCGAGGGGGGGAACAGGGGAGGGCGCGGCCGTGGCCGGCGCGGTGCCGGTTTCGGCGGTGAGCTGCGGGCCCAGCGGGTCCACGCCCTGCGCGGTGTCGGCCAGGATGATGACCATCACCCGGCGGTTGCGGTTGCGGCCCTGCGCGCTGGTGTTGTCTTCGCGCGGGCGGAACTGCCCGTAGCCGACCATGGCCAGCCGCGCCGGCTGCACGCCCTGGTCGGCGAACAGGTGCACCACGCTGGCCGCGCGCGCCGCCGACAGTTCCCAGTTGGACGGAAACAGGGCGGTGGCGATCGGCACGTCGTCGGTGTGGCCTTCCACGCGGACCCCATTGGGCGCGTCGTGCAACACCTTGGCCAGTGAGGCGAGGGTGTCGCGCGCATGCACGTCCAGGGTCGCCGAGCCGGTGGTGAACAGGATGTCGCTGTTGATCTCCACTTCGATCCACAGCTCCGTGCGGCGCACGGTGATCATGCCGCGGTCGATCAGCGGTGCCAGGGTGGCGGTAAGGCGATCGGCAATGCCGTTGAGCTGGCGCTCGGCGGCCTGCAGCTGCTGCTGGTTATGTACCGACACTGGCATGCGCATCTGCGAGGCCATCGCAGGCAGCAGGGTCGGGTCGTTGCTGGGCGACGGTGCCGACGGCCCGACCCGGTTGCCCGCCCTGATCACCGACGGGCTGTCCCAGCCGCCCCCCTGCACCTGCTGGTTGCCGACCTGCACCGGGTTGATGGTGCGCGGCGCGCCACCGAAGGCGGTGGTCAGCGCGTCGGCCATGACCCGGTACTTGCCTTCGTTGAGGGACGAGATGGCGTACATGACCACGAAAAAGGCAAGCAGCAGCGTCATGAGGTCGGCGTAGGGGATCGCCCAGGCCTCATGGTTGGCATGCTCTTCGTGGGCTCTGCGGCGGGCCATGTCAGTGCAGGAACCCCGACAGGTTGGTCTCGATGTTGCGCGGGTTCTCGCCCTGGGCAATCGAGATCAGGCCTTCGATGATCATTTCGCGGTCGCGGCTGTTGTGGTGGATCACGCTCTTGAGCTTGGCCGACACCGGCAGGAACAGCAGGTTGGCCGAGGCAATGCCGTAGATGGTGGCGGTGAACGCGGCAGCAATGCCGTGGCCGAGCTTGCTCGGGTCGGCCAGGTTCTTCATCACCGCGATCAGGCCGAGCACGGCGCCGATGATGCCGAGCGTGGGGGCGTAGATGCCCATGCCCTCGAACACTTTGGACGCGGCCAGGTCCTGGCTCTCCTGGCTGCCCAGTTCGATTTCCATCATGTGCCGGATGGTTTCCGGCTCCACGCCATCCACCAGCAGCTGCAGGCCCTTGCGCAGGAACGGGTCGTCCTGGGCATCGACGTGCGCTTCCAGGCCCAGCAGGCCCTGGCGGCGGGCGATGTTGCTCCATTCCACGATCTGGCGGATCAGCTCGGCGCGGTCGCTGGCCGGCGGGCGCACGACCCAGCGCACGATCCTGAAAGCGTGCTTGAACACGGCGGGCGAGGTGTGGAGCAGGATCGCGGCCAGGGTGCCGACGATGACGATCACGAACGCGGCAGGGGACCACAGCGAAGCCAGCCCGGCACCCTTGAGGATGCTGCCCCCGACCAGCGAGGCCAGGGCAAGGAAAAGTCCAATGAGGCTGAGTCTGTCCATTTGTCCGATATCGGCTTGCGGGTGGGGGACTTGAATTGCAGGGCTGCCGGGGGTTCAGCCCGGCATGTCAATCGTGCTGGGTGCGCAGCCCGTCCACGTCGAGGATCAGGGACATGCGGCCGTCGCCGATGAGCGTGGCGCCGGCGTAGCCGCGCAGGCCGCGGAGCGCCTTGGGCAGCGGCTTGATCACCACTTCCTCGCGGCCGCGGACCTGGTCCACCACCAGCCCGAAGCGCGCCTCGCCGGCCTGCAACACCACGATGGTGAGCAGTGACGACGGCGCCGGCTCCACCGCCAGCCAGTGCCGCAGATCGACCAGCGGCAGGGTGTGCGACTTGCGGTCGAGCACCGCGCGGCCGTCGAACCAGCCCAGCGAGGAGTTCGGGGCGTGCAGCACCTCCATCACGCGCGCCAGCGGCAGCGCATAGACATCCTCACCGGCCTGCACCAGCAGGGTCGGCAGGATCGCCAGGGTGAGCGGCACGCGGATCATGAAGCGGCTGCCGCGGCCCAGTTCGGACTGGATCTGGATCTGGCCGCTGAGTTCGCGGATACGCGATTGCACCACGTCCATGCCGACGCCACGGCCGGAGATATCGGTGACTTCCTGCTTGGTCGAGAAGCCGGGCAGGAACACGAGATGCAGGCACTCCTCGCTGGTCAGGCGGGCGGCCGCTTCGGGGTCGATCAGGCCCTTCTCGCGGGCCTTGGCACGCAGGCGCTCGGGATCGATGCCGGCGCCGTCATCCTGCACTTCAATGCTGACGTAGTCGCCTTCCTGCTGCGCGGACAGGCGCACGTTGCCGCTGCGGGTCTTGCCCTGGGCTTCGCGCAGGTCGGGCATTTCAATGCCGTGGTCGATCGCATTGCGCACCAGGTGCACCAGCGGGTCGGCCAGGGCTTCGACCAGGTTGCGGTCCAGTTCGGTTTCCGCGCCGATCAGTTCCAGCTCCACTTCCTTCTTCAGGTTGCGGGCCACGTCGCGGGCGACCTTGGGAAAGCGCGAAAACACCTTGCCAACCGGCTGCATGCGGGTGCGCATCACCGCCGACTGCAGGCGCGCGGTGGCGATGTCCAGCGTAGACACGGCGCGGTCCAGTTCCTCGTCGTGCAGGCGCGCACGCAGGGTCTTGAGCCGGTTGCGCGACAGCACCAGTTCGCCGATCAGGTTCACGATCGCGTCCAGGCGCTTTGTATCCACGCGCACGGTGTGTTCGGCTTCGGCGACCGGCTTGCTGGCGGCCGGCTTGGCCGGGGCCGGGGCCGCAACCGGGCGCGCTGCGACGGCCGGGGCCGGCGCCGGGGCGGCAATGGCCTGCGCGCCGGGGGCGGCGCCGCCATGCAGCTGGTCGAGCAGGGCTTCGAATTCGTCCTCGCCGATCAGGTCATCGCCTTTCTTTTTCGTCACCGCAGTGGGTGCGGCGCCGCCGTGCAGCGTATCGAGCAGGGCTTCGAACTCATCGTCGGTGATCAGCTCGCCGCTGGAGGCGGCGGCCGCCGCGACCGGGGCCGGCGTGGCGGGTCCGTTGACGTCGAACTGCGCGATCAGTTCCGGCGGGGCATAGCCCGGCTCGGTGCCGGCGGCCACCGAATCCAGCATCGACTGCAGGTAATCCAGCGATTGCTGGCCGGCGTCGAAGTGGTGGGCCTGCAATACGGCCTGGCCCGATCGAGCCATGCCCAGGGTTTCTTCGGCGGCGTGGCACAGCTCGACCATGGCCTGGATGCCCAGGAAGCCGGCACCGCCCTTGAGCGTGTGGAAACCCCGGAACACCGCGTTGAGCTGGTCGCTGTCCTGGGGCGATTGCTCCAGCGACACCAGCTGTTCGCCGAGGCGATCCAGGATCTCCTGGGCCTCGAGGATGAAGTCTGCAGCAATGTCGTCTGGAACGGCACTCATGGTTTCAAAGCCCCAAATCGGAAAGCAGGTCGTCGGCGTCAACCTGCGACACCTGATGGCGGTCCAGGCCGCTCACGGCCGGGCCGGCCAAGCCGTTGTCGCGCTTGTGGGCGCTGTCTTCCGGTGGCGGCAGGCCGAGCGCGCCGAAGCCTTCGTGCACGCGGCGCACGATGCCCACCACGCGGCGGATGATCTGCCCGGTGAGGTCCTGGTAGCTCTGGGTGAGCGCGATCTCGGTGAGGTTGTGACGGATCCGGTCCAGTTGCTGATCCTGGTCCGGGCTCAGCCCGTTGGCACGCAGCTGCTCGGTGAGCGCGCGGCATTCTTCGGCCAGGTCCAGGGTGCGGTGGGTGGCCTGTTCGGTCATCGCCACTACGTGGTCCAGGCGCGCGCAGGCATCGTCCAGCTCGCCGGCTTCGCTGGGCACGGTGGGCAGTTCACCCAGCGCCTGGCCCAGCTCACGGGCAAGCCGGTTCAGGCCAGCCATCATCGGCTGGGTGCGCAGTGCGGCCAGGGCGTCGATTTCCCGGCGCCAACCGGCTTCGTCGCCACTTTCCAGCGCAGCCAGGGCATCCTGCAGGCGCTGCACCAGCGCCGATTTGTCGCGAAGGGTCTCCATCAGGCGCTCGCCGCCAGGCGCTCGAAGATCTTGCCGAGCTTTTCTTCCAGGGTCTGGGCGGTGAACGGCTTGATGATGTAGCCGTTCACGCCGGACTGCGCCGCTTCGATGATCTGCTCGCGCTTGGCTTCGGCGGTGACCATCAGCACCGGCAGGGTCTTGAGCTTGGCGTCGGCGCGGATCGCCTTGAGCAGGTCGATGCCGGTCATGACCGGCATGTTCCAGTCGGTGACCACGAAATCGAATGGCTGGCTCTGCAGCAGCGCCAGCGCGGCATGCCCGTCCTCGGCTTCGGCCGTATTGGTGAAGCCCAGATCGCCCAACAGGTTCTTGACGATACGACGCATGGTCGAGAAGTCATCGACGATCAGGATACGCATGTTCTTGTTCAAAGCACTTTCCTCGGTATCAAGTGTTCTCGAGGCCGGCGTCGGCCGCCTCGAAGATCTTCAGTCGGCCACGCAGGCGCAGCACTGCCTGGCCATGGATCTGGCAGACGCGCGACTCGCTGACGCCGAGCACCGCGCCGATCTCTTTCAGGTTCAGCTCCTGCTCGTAGTACAGCGACAGAACCAGTTGTTCGCGTTCGGGCAGCAGCCCGATCGCATTGCCCAGTTCGCGGCCGAATTCGCCACGCTCCAGCACCTGCTGCGGGGTCGGACCGCCCTGGGCGACGGTATCCAGTTCGCCCTGGTCTTCGATCCGCGATTCCAGGCTCAATACCTGCCCACGCGCGGCGTCTTCCATCAGGCGCAGATAATCGGCCAGTGGCATGTCCATCGCGGCAGCCACTTCGGTGGCGCTGGCGGCGCGGCCGGTGCTCTGTTCCAGGCGGCGGATGGTGGAAGCGGCGTCGCGGGCACGGCGGTGCACGGAACGTGGCACCCAGTCGCCGCGGCGGATCTCGTCGATCATCGAGCCGCGGATGCGGATCGAGGCATAAGTTTCGAATGAAGCGCCCTGGTCGGCGTCGTAGCTGCGCGAGGCCTCGATCAGGCCCATCATGCCGGCCTGGATCAGGTCGTCGACTTCTACGCTGGCCGGCAGGCGTGCGGCCAGGTGGTGGGCGATGCGCCGGACCAGGTCCGAGTGCTGGGCAATGCACTCGTTGGCGGCGGCGCGCTGCACCTCTTTGTATTGTGCGGCGCCTTTCATGCGGTCACCCCGCGTTGCTTGAGGATGCGTTCCAGGAAGAATTCAACGCCGCCGCGCGGCTCGGTCGGAGCCTGCCAGCGCGCAGTACGGCGGGCGATCTCGGCGATCGCCTGGGCCGACGGGCTGGAAGGGTAGGCCTTCACCACCGGCTGCTGGCGTTGCACCGACAGGCGCAGCCAGTCGTCCTGCGGCACGCAGCCCAGGTAGTTCAGCGAGACATCGGCCAGGAACTTGTCGCAGACCCGGCTGAGCTTTTCATACAGCACGCGGCCTTCGTTGGGGTCGCGGACCATGTTGGCCACCACCTGGATGCGGTCCACGCCGCGTTCGCGCGAGAGCACCTTGATCAGGGCGTAGGCGTCGGTGATCGAGGCCGGTTCGTCGCAGACCACCACCACGGTGTCCTGCGCGGCCTGGCAGAAGGTCAGCACGCCGTCGGTGATGCCGGCGGCGGTGTCGACCACCATGAAGTCAAGGTCACGTTCCAGTTCGGAGAACACGTTGACCAGGCCCACGTGTTCGGCCGGCTGCAGTTCGGCCATGTGGCGGCGACCGGACGCGG
This sequence comes from Stenotrophomonas sp. NPDC047960, assembly GCF_043204395.1. Classification (NCBI taxonomy): domain Bacteria; kingdom Pseudomonadati; phylum Pseudomonadota; class Gammaproteobacteria; order Lysobacterales; family Lysobacteraceae; genus Stenotrophomonas; species Stenotrophomonas sp. NPDC047960. Next base: position 1,071,048 of record NZ_JBIDBX010000001.1, read on the forward strand.
CCGGCACCACCAGCACGCCGCCGGGGCCTTCCAGGATCACTTCATCCAGCGTGCAGCGCCCGGCGACGAGGTCGGCCAGGGTCAGCTTGGGCTGCAGGCCCAGGATCACATCGATGTTGGCCAGGCCCAGGTCGGCATCCAGCAGCAGCGTGCGCTTGCCCATGTCGGCCAGCGCCACGGCCAGGTTCGCCGACACGTTGGTCTTGCCCACGCCGCCCTTGCCGCCGGTGACGGCGATGGTGCGCACCGGTCCCAGCGGCTGGCTGCGGGTGGCCGACAACGGGAAGGTCCTGGTCAGGTTTTCATACTCACGCGACGGCATGGTTCAACTCCGGGTTGCAGGGCATATCGGCCGCGCGGCGCAAATCTTCAAGGCGAAGTACAAGATTGGCTGCACTGGCCCGGTGCAGGTCTTCGGGAACGTCCTGGCCATCGGTGACCCAGGTGATCGGCAGGCGGTGGTCAACCGCCACCGACAGGGCGGTACCAAAGCGGCCGGTCTCGTCCAGCTTGCTCAGCACCACGCCCTGTGGGTTGGCGGCGCTGAAGCGGCGGACGACTTCGTCCATGTCGCCGAAGCTGGTGTTGGCCGGCAGCACCAGCAGCGTGCGGATCTGCGGGGCCGCGCGCAGCCACTGCAGCTGTGCGGCCAGCGCGCGGTCACGCGGGCCCAGGCCGGCGGTGTCGATCAAGACCAGCTTGTAGTCCTTCAGGCGCTCCAGCAGCTGGGCCAGGTCGCTGCCGCTGCTGGCTTCATGCACGGCGATGCCGAGCTGGCGTCCGAAGCCGTACAGCTGTTCGCGGGCGCCGATGCGGGCGGTGTCGGTGGTGACCAGGGCCACGTCACGGGCGGCATGGGCCTCGGCAAAGCGCGAGGCAAGCTTGGCAATGGTGGTGGTCTTGCCGGCGCCGGTGGGGCCCACCAGGGCGATCACGCCGCCGGCTTCAAGCGGGTCGACCGGAGCGATCGGCAGTTTCTTCGAGAGCAGGCCCAGCATCAGGCCGCGGCCCCGGTGGGCTTCGGTGTCGAGCGGGATCTGCAGGGCCACGTCGCGGCAGATGCCCGCGTCGAAGCCGTACTCGTCCATCAGGTCGAGGGCCGCGGCACGCACCGCCGAGCCACGCAGGCGCTCGTCGGTGAAGCGGTTCATTTCGCGCTCGATGACCGTGCGCATGCCGGCCACTTCATGGCGCAGCTGGCGCAGTTCCTCATCGTCGCGGACCAGGGTTACCGGTGCGGCAACGGCAGCCACCGGGGCGGTGATGACCTCGGCGGTCACCGTCGGTTCGTTGGCGGCCTGCAGCGACGGCTCGACCGGTGCAGCAACGGTCATCGCGGCGACCGGCGCGGCGATGTCGTCCACAACGATCGGAACCACCGGAATCACCGGAGCGGGTGCAGCAAACACCGCCGAATCGTCGATCTGGATGGCCGGGCTGGCGGCAGCCGGAACCACCGGCACGGTTTCCCACAGGGGGGCGGCCGGGGTTTCAAGCGGAGCGCGCTGCATCTGCTGTGCCGGCATCTGCGGCATCTGCGGCAGCTGCGGCGGCAGGCGGGTGCGACCGGGTGCGGCATGCATCTCAAACAGCGGTGCTTCGTCCAGTGGCGGGTCGATGATGAAGCGGGCGCGGTTGGCCGCGGCCGGCGCGGCGGCGCGGACCGGTGTTTCCACACCTGCCGGTACGGGGTCGGCGACCTGCGCAGCCACGGCGCGCTCGGCGGCCGCCGCCTGTTCGACACTGAACGGGGCGAAGATCTGTTCCGGCAGCTGGGGGGCCGGCTGCACGCTGGCGCGGGCCAGCGTCGCGGCGAAGCCGCTGCTGCCCGGCGGTGGGACGATTTCGTGGGCGCTGTCCAGGGTGCGTCCCGTGGCGCCGACGGCGGCCCGGGCCAGGGCCGCCACGGCCGAGGTGGTGGCGGCCACCGGCTCCGGCGCGGTGGCCGGTGCCCTGCGGCGGGTCACCGCGGCAATCACCGCATCGGCAGCATTGCGCGGGCGCGGGGCCGGCGGCGGCGGGGCCACGTCCTTGCGGGCGGCTTCCAACGCACGCTGCACCGCGCCTTCGTCGTAGTTCGCCGCGGCCACGATTTCCACGCCTTCTTCGATCCGGCGATTGGACAGGATCACGGCATCCGGACCGTGTTCCTTGCGCACCAGGTTCATGGCCGAGCGCATATCGGGAGCGACGAAGCGTTTGATTTTCATGCTGTGGTACCGGGACTGGGGCGGCTGGGGGGTGGAAGGGGAGCGCTGGTTGTCGGTGGTCTGCACGGTCCGGGTTTCCCTTCTTGTCCTGCTGCGGTGAATGCGAAATTGGGGTGTCTGTTTTCTGACGCGTTGCTGTCGGAGTTCCGGCTCAGCTGATCGTGCCGACCAGCTTCAACCGCTTGTCCTCGGGTACCTCGCTGTAGGCCAGCACGGACAGCGAGGGAACGCTGTGGCGTACCAGCCGTGCCAGCGCGGCACGTACCGGGCCGGGCACCAGCACCACCGCGGGCTCGTTCTTCGCTTCCTGCTTGCCGACGCATTCGGCCAGGCTCTGGTGCAGTCGCTCGGCGAGTCCGGGTTCCAGCGCTGCGCCGTTGCCCTGTGTGGACTCCTGCAAGACCCGTTCCAGTTGCGGGTTGAGGGTGAACACCGGCAGCTCGGCGGACATGCCGGCGATCTCCTGGACGATGAAACGCCCCAGCGCATTGCGCACGGCAGCCGTCAGTACGCCGGGGTCCTGGCTCATCGGCGCGTTCTCGACCAGTGATTCGGCAATCTTGCGCAGCTGGCGCACCGGGATGCGTTCAATCAGCAGGTTCTGCAGCACGCGCACCACCACCGACAGCGGCAGCGCCTTGGGGGTGAGGTCTTCGACCAGCTTGGGCGCGCTCTTGGCCAGGTTGGCCAGCAACTGCTGCACCTCTTCGTGGCCAAGCAGCTCCGGCGCATGTTCGCGGATGAGGTGCGACAGATGGGTGGCCACCACGGTGGCCGGGTCGACCACGGTGTAGCCCATCGATTCGGCGTGGGCCCGCTGGTGCGGCTGGATCCAGGTGGCATCCAGTCCGAACGCCGGGTCCTTGCCGGCAATGCCTTCCAGCGCGCCAAGCGCGCTGCCAGGGTCCAGCGCCAGTTCGCGGTCGGGGTGGATCTCGGCGGTGGCCACCGGCACGCCGTGGATCAGCAGCCGGTAGGCGCTGGCGCCCAGTTCCAGGTTGTCCCGGATGTGCACCGACGGGATCAGGAAGCCGATGTCGTGGGTGAGCTTGCGGCGCACGCCCTTGATGCGCGCCATCAGTTCGCCGCCCTGGTTCTTGTCCACCAGCGGAATGAGCCGGTAGCCCACTTCCAGGCCCAGCGGATCGACCGGGCGCAGTTCGTCCCAGGTCAGTTCGGCGGTCGGCGAGGGGCTGCTGGCTCCGGGCAGCCCCAGCGCGTTGGTCGAGCCGGCGGCGGGGGCCGCGGCGGCGCGTTCGGCGGCCACGCTTTTCTTCCACAGCGTCCAGGCGATGAAGCCAAGGATCGCGGCCAGCGTCAAGAAGGCGACGTTCGGCATGCCCGGGACCAGGCCGACCAGGCCCAGGATCGCCGCGGCGATGGTCAGGGCACGGTGCTGGCCAAACACCTGGCCCATCATGGCCTGGGCCATGTCCTGCGAGCGCGAGGCGCGGGTGACCAGCATCGCCACGGCCGAGGACACCAGCAGCGCCGGCAGCTGCGCCACCAGACCGTCACCGATCGACAGCAGGGTGTAGGTGGCTGCTGCTTCGCCGAACGGCATGCCGTGCTGGAGCACGCCAACTGCCAGGCCGCCGAGCATGTTGATGAACAGGATGAGGATGCCGGCGATGGCATCGCCACGGATGAACTTGCTGGCACCGTCCATCGCGCCGTAGAAGTCGGCTTCCTCACGGACTTCTTCACGCCGCAGCTTGGCTTCCTCACGCGTCAGCAAACCGGCGTTGAGGTCGGCGTCGATCGCCATCTGCTTGCCTGGCATGGCGTCCAGGATGAAGCGCGCGGTCACTTCGGAGACGCGGCCGGCACCCTTGGTGATCACCACGAAGTTGATGATGGTGAGGATCGCGAACACCACGATACCCACGGCGTAGTTGCCGCCGATCACGAATTCACCGAAGGCGGCGATCACCTTGCCGGCCGCTTCATGGCCGTTCTGGCCGTTGAGCAGGATCACGCGGGTGGAGGCCACGTTGAGCGCCAGCCGCAGCATGGTGGTGATCAGCAGCACGATCGGGAAGATGGTGAAATCCAGCGGACGCTTCACGTACACCACCGCCAGCAGCACCATCAGCGAGATGGCGATGTTGAAGGTGAACAGCGCGTCCAGCACCGGGGCGGCCAGTGGCACCACCACCATGGCCAGCAGGGCCAGCACGATCAGCGGGGCGCCCAGGCCCTGGCGGATCATGTCCAGGGCGCGGCGGGTGTTCATGCCGGCGGGCTGGGCGCTCATGGGCGGCCTCTCTTGCCGAACTCATCCACGTCGATGCTGGGTGCGGCCGGCATCGGCCCCCCCTGCCAGGTACGCAGCTGGTAGACGTAGGACAGCACCTGGGCAACGGCCGAATACAGTCTCACGGGAATTTCCTTTCCAAGTTGACCTTCCCGATACAAGGCGCGTGCCAAAGGCGGGGCCGAGACAATCGCAACCTTGTTGCCGTCGGCCACCTGGCGGATGCGCAGGGCGGTTTCGTCCACGCCCAGGGCCACGACGGTGGGGGCGCCCATCCTGCCGCCGTCGTACTTGAGGGCTACCGCGTAGTGGGTGGGATTGACGACCACCACGTCGGCGGTGGGCACCGCTTCCATCATCCGGCGGTTGGACATCTGCTGCTGCAGCTGGCGGATGCGGCCCTTCACTTCCGGGCTGCCCTCGCTTTCCTTCATTTCCCTGCGCAGTTCCTCCCGGGTCATCTTCAGCTTGCGCATCCAGTTCCAGCGCTGGTAAGGGGCATCGATGGCGGCCAGCAGCATCATGGCCCCGCCCGTGGCCAGCATCAGCTTCAGGGTGAAGCCCAGGCCGTTCACCATGGCCGCTTCCAGCGGCTGGTGGACCAGGTCACGCAGCCCGCGGATGCCATGCCACACCACCAGCCCGGCGGCAGTGCCGACGAATACGATGCGCAACAGGGACTTGGTGAATTCGCCGATGGCCTCGGCGCCGTACAGCCGCTTCATGCCGGCCATGGGGCTGAGCCGGTTGAACTGCGGCATCAGCGATTTGTTCGACCAGCGCAGCCCGCCCATGGCCACCGGGGCCAGGAAGCTGGCCAGCAGGCAGATCAGCAGCAGCGGCCACAGGGCCAGCATCAGCTGCAGGAACAGGTGTCCAAAGTGGTTGAACAACCCCAGCGGCTCGAGCCGCAGGCCCGCCTCCGGGGTCAGGGCCAGCTTCATCCAGTCCTTGGCGCTGCGGGCCATGCCCGCCGAAAACGCCATCAGCGCCAGCACCGAGGCACCAAACACGGCGGCGGTGGCCAGCTCGCGAGAACGCGGGATGTTGCCCTGTTCACGGGCATCGCGCAGGCGTTTTTCGGTAGGTTGTTCGGTTTTTTCGCCGGCTTGTTCTTCGTCGGACATCGGGAGCAGGGCACCACGGGGGGTACCGGGGGTGCTGCAAGAACCGTTCCGTTACCGGGCCGTTGGACGGCAACAGCCTGCTTCGTTGATGGTCATGCCCTGACCGAACGTCGGGGATGTACGTGCAGTCGATGCCGGATTGATCGTGGCGGGAGCCGTGGTGTTGCGCGTGTCCGGCTAATCCAGGAAATGCCCGCCCTGCGAGGCTTTGTGGTCCTGGGATACCACGATTCTTGGGCGTGGCAGGTCGTGCAGCTGCGCGAAGCGGTCGGCGTCAACCGGGCGACCGAGCAGGTAACCCTGCAGGAAATCGCAGCCCAGACGCTCCAGGTAGGCGCGCTGGCCGGCGGTTTCCACCCCTTCCGCCACGATGTCCATGTCCAGTGCGTGCCCCAGCGCGACGATGGCCGAGACGATCACCACGTCTTCGGAGCTGTTTTCCAGGTCGCGCACGAAGGCATGGTCGATCTTGATCTCGGTGGCCGGCAGGCGCTTGAGGTACAGCAGGCTGGAATAGCCGGTGCCGAAGTCGTCGATGGAAATGCCCACGCCCAGCCGCGCCAATGCCTGCAGCAGGCGCAGGCTGGTCTCGGTATCGCGCATCACCGCGCTTTCGGTGATCTCCAGGATCAATCGGCGCGGCTCCACCCGGTGCAGTTTGAGCGCGTCGCTGATTTCGCCGAGCAGGTTCGGAGAGCCGAACTGGATCGGGGAGAGGTTTACCGAGACCGACCAGCCGTCATGGCCGGCGTCATGCCAGCGCCGCAGCTGGCGGCAGGCTTCGTTGAGCACCCACCGTCCGATATCGTGGATGACGCCGCTGCGTTCGGCCAGGCGGATGAAGCGATCCGGGGGAATCAAGCCATGCTCGGGGTGGTGCCAGCGGATCAGGGCCTCCGCACCGCACACCTGGTGGGTGCTGACCCGCACCTTGGGCTGGTAGTGCAGGAACAGCTGGTTGCCCTGGATCGCGCGGCGCAGGTCGGCCAGCAGCCGGAACTGCTGCTCGGCGCTGTCGCTCATCCATGCGGAGAACACTACGAACGCATTGCGTCCGGCTTCCTTGGCCTGGTACATCGCAGCGTCGGCATATCCCATCAACTGGCGTTCGGTGGTGGCGTGGTCGGGACAGATGGCGATCCCGACGCTGGCGGTGACCTGCAGTTCGTGTCCGGGCACCAGGTTGCCGGTGCCCACGGCCTGGATGATGCGACCGGCCAGGGCGGACACGTCCTCGTCATTGTCGATACCCACCACCAGCACGAATTCGTCGCCACCCAGTCGGGCCATCACGTCGGCGGCGCGCAGCAACTGGCGGGTCCGCGTGGCGACCGCCACCAGCAGCGCGTCGCCGGTCTGGTGGCCATAGGCATCGTTGACCTGCTTGAAACCGTCCAGGTCCATGAACATCACCGCAAAGCGTCCGCCGCGCTGTTCGGCGTCCACCAAGGCCTGTTCGATGCGCTGCTGCAGCAGCAGGCGGTTGGGCAGGTGGGTCAGCGGATCATGCAGTGCGGCCTGGCTGAGCTCGGCGTGCGCATCGTCCAGCGAACTGCGCAGGTGCTGATTGCGCAACCGCAGCAGCTGCGCCTGCTGGCGCTGGTCCAGCCAGGACACCAGCAGCACCACGGCCAGGATGGCGGTGGTGAGCACCATCACCAGTGCTGCCAGCCACTGGGTCTGCAGGCCGGTGCCGGCGGCTGCACCACAGACGCTGTCGGCCGGGAACCGCGCAGCGGCCATGCCGGTGTAGTGCATGCCGACAATGGCCGAGCCCAGCACCACCGCCGGTGCAAGGCGATGCTGGAGCCGGATGTCGTTGTGACGCAGGCGGAACGCGACGAACAGCGCGACCCATGAGGCAGCCACCGCGATGATGATCGACAGCGTGAACCAGCCAGGGTGGTATTCGATGCCGGGGCGCATGAGCATGGCCGCCATGCCGAGGTAGTGCATGCTCGCGATGCCACTGCCCATCAGCAGTGCGCCCAGGGCCAGCCGGGAGTGCGGCAGCGTGGCCCGGGAAACCAGCCATAGCGCGAACATCGAAGAGGCCACCGCAGCCAACAGCGAGACGCTGGTCAGTTCAAGGTCGTACCCCAGCGGAATGGGCAGTTTGAAGGCCAGCATGCCGATGAAGTGCATGGACCAGATGCCCAGGCCCATGGCACAGCCGCCGCCCAGCAACCACAACATACTGATCCGGGACGAGGGCGCGGTGGTGACGCGATTGGCCATGTCCAGCGCGGTGAAGGACGCCATGATGGCGACCAGCAGGGAAACCACGACCAACCATGGGGTGTAGCTGCCGACGAGCATCATGACTCTCCTTGGCGTACACAGCTGCAATCTAGAAAGACTGGCCCGCGCTTCTGCGTGGACTGCTCTGGCACGTTCCCCCTGCCGTATGCGCATGGTAACGACACAGGCGGGGGCAAATGCAAGGGCAAATCCGGCCAATTTTCATGACGTCATCACGCGGCCGTCATCCGTTCTGCATACGCCCGGGGATGCGGGGTGCGGACGCTCCTCAACGGGTCACAGCGTCTGCGGCCTGGAACGCAGCGTCGAAAAGGCGCTGCACGGGCGGGCCCATTTCACCTGCGAGCACCGTGAGCAGGAACAACCCCAACAGCAGGGCGACCGGCAGGCCCAGCTGGATCGGATTGAGCGCGGGTGCGGCACGTGCCAGCACGCCGAAGGCCAGGTTCACCGCCAACATGGCCACGGTGATCGGCAGGGACAGGCTCAACGCCCCACGCAGCACCTGCAGCAGGAAGTCGGGCGCCGCACCCAGGAACGCATCGATGTTGGGCAGCGAGGCCCCGATCGGCACGGCTTTGTAGCTGTCCATGAGCAGCGAGATCAACGCCAGATGACCATTGGCGGCAAAGAACAGCAGGCCGAACAACAGGTAGAACCACTGCCCGATCACACCCGAGGTGCCGCCGCGCATGGGATCGCTCATCTGCGCGAAGGCCAGGCCGGTGCCCTGCGAGACCAGTTCACCGGCCATGGCGCCGGCTTCGAACACCAGCCGCAGCAGGAAGCCGATGGACACGCCGATGGCCAGTTCGCGCGCGATGCTGAGCACGGTGGCGGCATCGAAACCGGTCCAGGCAGGTACCGGCGGCAGCATCGGCGACAGCGCGATGGCCAGTGCGCCGGAGAGCATGACGCGCACCCGGTTGGGCACCGCGCGGCTGCCGACCAGCGGCATGGCCATGATCATGGCGCCGATGCGCAGCATGGTCCACAGCACGGTGCCGATCATGCCGAAGGCGTTGAGCCCGTCGGCGGCCATCTGGGTTGCCGAATCCATCGCGCGGCTATCCGATCAGGTGCGGTATGCGCTGGAACAGCAGCGTGGTGTACTCGACCAGGTGACCGATCAGCAGGCTGCCGAGCGCGAACAGCACGGCGGTCAGTGCGGCCGCCTTGGCCACGAAGGCGATGGTGGGTTCATTGAGCTGGGTGGCAGCCTGCACCACGCCGACCACTACGCCGACGATCAGCACGGTCAACAGCAGCGGTCCAGCCACCCACAGCACGGTTATCAGGCCACCGCGCAGTTCGGTCAGGGCAAGTTCGGGCGTCATGGCGGCCTCAGACGGCGTTGAAGCTGGCGGCGAGGGTGCCGACCACCAGCACCCAGCCGTCGACCAGCACGAACAGCAGGATTTTGAACGGCGCGGAGACCAGCATCGGCGAGAGCATCATCATGCCCATCGACATCAGTACGCTGGCCACGACCAGGTCGATGATCACGAACGGGATGAAGATCAGGAAGCCGATTTCAAAGGCGGTTTTCAGTTCGCTGGTGACGAAGGACGCGACCAGCACCGGGAACGGAATGGCGTCGGGGCTCGCGTAGGTGCCATGCCCGGCCATGCCGGCGAAGGTCATCAGGTCGGTTTCGCGGATCTGGGCCAGCATGAAGGCGCGCAGCGGCTGGGTGGTCAGGGTCCAGGCGGTCTGGAAATCGATCTCGCCGTTGAGATAGGGCGCCATGCCGCTGCCCCAGGCTTTCTGCCACACCGGCAGCATCACCATGGCGGTCAGGAACAGGGCCAGGCCGAGCAGGACCTGGTTGGACGGGGTCTGACCGGTACCCAGCGCCTGGCGCAGCAGGCCGAGCACGATGATGATGCGGGTGAAGGCGGTGAGCACCAGCAGCATCGACGGGATCAGGGTGATCGCGGTCATCAGCAGCAGGGTCTGCAGCGGCAGGCTGACCGGCTGGCTGCCGATCCTGCCGACATTCACGTCCGGCAGCGCGGGGCTGCCGGGCAGGCCGGGCGCGGCCATGGCCAGCGCGGGCAGCGCGCACAGCAGCAGGGTCAGCAGCAACGGCAGGTAACGGGTCCAGGGTGCTCGGGGGCCACGCATGATCATGTTTCCTTGCGCAGCCGCTGTTGCAGCAGCTGGGCGAAATTCGGCAGGTTCTTGAAATCCGGCAGGCGTGCCGGTTCCGGGGTCGGCAGCGGCTCGGGCAGGCGGTGCAGGGTGTTGATGCCGCCCGCAGTGACGCCGAGCAGCAGCTGTTCGCCGTTGACATCCACGACGACGACGCGCTCCTTGGCACCCACGTTGAGGCTGGCCACCACGCGCAGGCCGTCGGCAGGCTTGAAGCCGCTGCCCGGCATGCGCTTGAGCACCCAGCCCAGGCCGACGATCAGGGCAAGCACGGCCAGCAGTGCAAGCACGGCACCGAACATGCTGGGTGCTGCCGCGGCGTGCTGGCCCACCTTGGCGGCCGGTGCGCCGGAGGCAATGAGTGCCAGGGCGGTCAACGCAGTCTCCGGATCCGTTCGCTGGGGCTGACCACGTCGGTCAGGCGCACGCCGAAGCGGTCGTTGATGACCACCACTTCGCCGTGGGCGATGAGGGTGCCGTTGACGAACACGTCGAGCGATTCGCCGGCGCCACGTTCCAGTTCGACCACCGAGCCCTGGTTGAGCTGCAGCAGGTTGCGGATGGGCAGGCGGGCGCGGCCGACTTCCAGCGACAGCGTGACCGGTACGTCGAGGATCACGTCGAGGTTCAGATCCGGGCCGCCGCTGGTATCGTCGGAGTGCAGGGTGGTGAACTGCGCCGGTGCCGGTTCGTTGGTTTCGATGTCGTCGTTCATTGCGGGTCTTCCTGGATAACGGGAGCACGCGGGCGGGTGCCCGGGGGGTGGGTAGCGGTGATCTTCACGGCGTTCATGCCGTTGGCCACGCCGAACTGGCCGGTGAACACGGGGATGTTCTCCACGCACAGCGGCACCTGCGGGGGCAGGTCGATCGGCAGGATGTCGCCGATCTTCAGCCGGGTCAGGTCGCGCAGGCTCATGCGCTTGGTGGCGAGCACGCTGGACAGGGTGACTTCGGCGACATTGAGCTGTTCGCGCAGCATGGTGCCCCAGCTTTCGTCGCGGTCGTTGCGGTCGCTCTGGATGCCGGCGTCGAGCAGCTCTCGGATCGGTTCGAGCATCGAGTACGGCAGGGTGACGTGGATGTCGCCGCCACCGCCGTCAAGTTCGACATGCAGGCGGCAGACCACGACGTATTCGCGTGGGGTGACGATGTTGGCGAAGTGGGGGTTGATCTCGGAATTGATGTATTCCAGCTCGACATCCATCACCGGGGCCCAGGCTTCGCGCAGGTCGGCGAAGGTCTGCTTGAGCAGGAGATGGATGACCCGCATTTCGGTGGCGGTGAATTCGCGGCCTTCGATGCGGGTGGGGTAGCGTCCGTCGCCGCCGAAGAAGTTGTCGACGATGGCGAAGACCAGGGTCGGCTCGAAGACGATCAGGCCGGTGCCGCGCAGGGGTTTGAAGCGGATCAGGTTGAGGTTGGTCGGGACATACAGGGAGTGCATGTAGTCGTTGAACTTGATCAGCTCGATGCCGCGCACGGATAGTTCGGCGGAGCGGCGGATAAGGTTGAACAGCCCGATGCGCCAGAGGCGGGCAAAGCGCTCGTTGACCATTTCCAGGGTCGGCATGCGGCCCCGGATGATGCGGTCCTGGCTGGCAAAATCGTAGTTGCGCGCTTCGCCGGGGGCGATGGCGTCGACTTCGGTTTCGACGGCGCCGGAATCCACGCCATGCAGCAGGGCATCGATTTCGTCCTGGGAAAGCAGGTCGTTCATGGGATGCCCTTACTGGGTGACGAAGCTGGTGAACATCAGTTCGTCGACGCCCTTGCTGCCTGTTTCGGCTTTGAGCAGTTTCTGCACTTCGGCCAGGGAATCGGCCTGGAGGCGTTCTTTGCCGGCGCGGTCGGCGATCTGGGCCGGTTCGACCTGGGAGAACAGCATGAGCAGTCTGGCGCGGATGGCGGGGGCATGGAGCTTGATGGCTTCCAGGGCGGCCGGGTCGCGGGTCATGAGCTGGACTTCGACCTGGAGGTAGCGGGGGCCGTCGAAGCTGCTGCTGAGGTTGACGACGAACGGGGGTTCGAGGCCGAAGTACTGGGCGGGGGCGGGGACGGCCGATTTGGCGGTGGCGGCTTTGGCGGGGGTCTTCTCGTCGTGGGACTGGGTGAAGTACCACACGCCGCCACCGGCGGCGCCAGCGGCGACGACGGCGATCAGGGCGGTGACAAGGAGGGGGCTGCGCGGCTTGGCGGCCTTGTCCTTGTCGGTGGATTTCTTGGTTTTGTCAGCGGCTGCGGCCACGAGGGGAAGCTCCATAGGATTGCTTCCTGGCTACATGCAAAGGGTGTGCCGTAATGCGCCGGTGTTCCGTTGTCGGGAATTTGACGGTCTGGCGTCAACGTCAACGTCAACGTCAAAGGCGTCGGCTGTGCGCTGTCTGAGGGCTTGGCGGGTCGGTGTCCCATTGACGGGGGAAAAACCAAATGCAAAACCGGTGCGCTGGTCGGGCGCCCGGTATTGGCCTGTCTTTCGGTAGGGCCCGACCGTTGGTCGGGCCGGCTTTACGCGTATGCGTCGACCAATCCGCGTTGGCGCATCAACTGAGATGGCGAAATCGTCGTTTCGGCTAATGCCGGGTCGCCGTCGGTGGTTCCGTGGCCGGCCTGGCCACCGCCGGTTTTGCCATCCTGCGCGGTCTGCTGGTGTCCAACGTCGGCGTTGCCCAGCTGGAATCCCTGCTCGTTCAACATTTCGCGCAGGCGCGGGATGCTGGATTCGAGGGCGTGGCGGACGTCGGCGTGGGCGCTGCTGAAGCTGGCGTGGACCTTGTCGCCGTCCATCTGGAGGCGCACTTCGATCTGGCCGAGGTCGTGCGGGGTGACCTTGATGGTGGCGTGGCCGATTTTCTGGTCGGCGAGCCAGCCGATGCGGGTGCTAATGGCATCGTCAAAGTCGTCGCCGCCGATGTGCGGGGTGGCGGTGGGATCGCCCTGGAACGGGGTGCTGGCGGTGGCGGCGGCTTTGAGTTCGGCGGCGGCGTGAAGGGCGTGCAGGAGCGGGGTGGTGGGGGCGTCGGTGTCGCCGCCGGCGTTGGCGATGGCGTCGGTGAGGGCTTTGGGCAGGGGGATGTCTTCGGCGGCTTCGGCGTCCAGCGGCAGGGCGATGGGAGCGGGTTTGCTGTCGGCGGCTGCGATCGCGCCCGGCAACGCCGGCGTTGTCGGGGTGGTCGTGGCGGTCGGCAGGGTGGGCAGGGCGGGATCTGCCTTGGCCAGGGCGGCGGCATCGGCGTTGGCCGCGGGGGCTGCCATCACCGTGGCCGGTTCGAGCCCGGCCAGGGCCAGGCCGGCGAGGCCAAGCGGGGGCCAGGGCGCGGCGTCGGTGTCGTCGCTGGGCTCGCTGCTTGCCGGCGTGTCGGTGGCTGCAGTGGACGGCGCGGCCGCCGGGGCCGCTTCTTCGGTCGGTTCGTCGTTGCCCGGGCTGCGCTTGGCGTCGCCTGGGGCCTTGCCGCCGGCGTCGGCGGTGCTGGGCGTGTTGGTGGCGGCTTTGGCCGGGATGTCCTTGCTGCCGCTGTCGGGCTTGAGCAGGGCGTCAAAGTCCCGTCGGTCGTTGCCGCTGGTCGTGCTGCGCGCGCTGGAGCTGGTGGAGGTGGCGCTGCTGCCGGCGGTGGCGCCGGCACTGCTGCCGAGCAGACTGGGGGGCATCACGGGGCGTCTCCGCTGTCGGTGTCTTCGGCACGGGCCAGGCGGCTGCGGCGGGCACCGAGGTCGTCCATTTCGCGTTGGTCACGGCGGTCGACCAGCACTTTTTCCTGGGCGCGGTAGCTGGCGGCGAGCTGTTCGAGCACGGCTTTGTCGCGGCTGGCCAGGATCAGGCGGGCGCGCTCCGCTTCGACCTTTTCGCGGTTGCTGTCGACGGTCTGGCGCTGCTGGGCGACGGCGGTGTCGAGTCGGTCGAGGAAGGCGCGGCGGTTGAGCAGCTGGGCCGGGCTGGTGGCGGCCATCTGTGCGTTGGCATATTCCTCGGCATAGCGGCGTAGTTCTTCCAGGCGCGAGAGGTGGGTGTCGAGCACGCGCTGGCGTTCTGCGAGGTCGCGGGCGACTTCGTCTTCGTGGTCCTGGGCCCGCTTGAGCAGGGGGTCGATGCGCTTGGATTGCATGGGTTAGCCCTCAGGTTCCACCAGGCGCTTGAGTGCAGCCTGGCTGTGCGGCAGGTCGGCGGCCTTGCCGACGTCCTGGCCGAGGAAATCGACAATGTCCGACCAGCGTTCCAGTGCTTCGTCGGTGGCCGGATCGTTGCCGCGCTGGTAGGCGCCGATGGCGATCAGGTCGCGGTTGCTGGAGTAGGCCGAGACCAGGCGCTTGAGCTTGCGGATGCGCAGGCGCCAGGGTTCGTCGGCGATCTCGGTGACGACGCGGCTGACCGACGATTCGACGTCGATGGCCGGGTACAGGCCGCTGTCGGCCACCCGGCGCGAGAGCAGGATGTGGCCGTCGAGGATGGCGCGGGCGGCATCGGCGATCGGGTCCTGCGGGTCGTCGCCTTCGGTCAGCACGGTGTAGAAGGCGGTGATCGAGCCGCGGCCCTTGGCACCGTTGCCGGCGCGTTCGACCAGCGCAGGCAGCTTGGCAAACACCGACGGCGGGTAGCCGCGGGTGGTCGGAGGTTCGCCGACCGACAGGCCGATTTCGCGCTGGGCCTGGGCAAAGCGGGTCAGCGAGTCCATCAGCAGCAGGACGTTCAAGCCCTGGTCGCGGAACCATTCGGCGATCGCAGTGGCGCGGTAGGCGCCGTGCAGGCGGGCCAGCGGTGGGCGGTCGGCGGGGCTGGCCACCACCACGGCGCGGCGCAGGCCTTCTTCGCCCAGGGTGCTTTCGACGAAGTCGCGCACTTCGCGGCCACGTTCACCAATCAGGCCGACCACGATCACGTCGGCGGCGGTGTAACGGGTCATCATGCCGAGCAGGGTGGACTTGCCGACGCCGGAACCGGCAAACAGCCCCACGCGCTGGCCACGGCCGATGGGCAGCAGGGCGTTGATGGCGCGAACGCCCACGTCGAGCGGCTGGGTGATCGGTTCACGGGCGAGCGGGTTGATCGAGACCCCGGCCATGCCGACCGTGCCTTCGGCGCGGATCGGACCCTTGCCGTCGAGCGGGACGCCGTCGCTGTCGATGACGCGGCCAAGCAACCCTTCGCCCACTTCCACGCCGCCGCGGCCCAGCGAGGGCACCACGCGGGCGTTGGGCAGCAGGCCATGCAGTTCGGCGCTGGGCATGAGGTAAGTGCGCTCACCGGCGAAGCCGACGACTTCGGCATCGACCCAGCCACCGTCGGCGACTTCGACTTTGCAGCTGGCACCCATCGGCGATTCGCAGCCGACCGCTTCCAGGGTCAGGCCGACCGCGCGGCGCAGCACGCCTTCGCGGATCAGGCCGCGGCCATGCGCGCCGTCGGGCTGGATGCCGTCCAGTCGCGCGGCCAGGCGCAGGTTGCGCGCAGCCAGCCAGTCCGCCGCCGGCGGGGGCAGGGAGTCAGGGTTCATGCGCTGGCTCCGGATTTACGCAGCACCGCATCCAGCGCGCCGCGCAGGCGCGCTTCAAGGGTGCCATCAATGCGTACGGCCTCGGCATGCACGCGCAGGTCGCCGCGGCTGAGGGTGAGGTCGGCGGTGAGGCGCTGGGTGGGCGACAGCTGCAGCAGCGGGGCCAGTGCGGCAATGTCGTCAGGGTGCAGCCGCACTTCGACTTCCCGGTTCGCACCGCCGACCGCGTCGACCGCTTCGCTGACCAGCTGTGCGAGCAGGGCCGGGTCGGCCTCGTAGGCGCGACCGACCAGGGTCCCGGCGATGCGCACGGCCAGTTCGCCGAGCGCGGCCACTACCTCATTTTCCAGCCGCGCCAGCGGGCGGCCGAAGTTGTCCAGGATGCCTTCGATCTGCGCGACCAGGCGGCGCACTTCGGCCTGGCCCTGGGCCTGGCCGTCGGCGTGTCCCTGTTCGAAGCCATCCTTTTCCGCAGCCTCCTGGATCGCCTGGATTTCCTCCAGGGTCGGCAGCTGCAGCAGTGGTTCGGGCTCGTGTTCGGCAACCGGTCCGTCGAGATCGTAATGGTCGTCCTGCGGCGCAGCAGGAGCCGCCAGCAGGTCCGGGGCAAGCCAGCGCACGGCGTGGTTCACAGCATGGCCTCCGCGTTGCCGCCAATCGTGACGGTCCCCTCATCGGCCATGCGCTTGACGATGGCCAGGATCTCGCGCTGCGCGGTTTCCACATCCGACAGCCGCACCGGACCGCGCGCCTCCATGTCTTCGAGCAGGATTTCCGCGGCACGTTGGGACATGTTGCGGGTGATCTTGTCGCGCACCTTGATGTCGGCGCCGCGCAGCGCCAGGCCCAGGCGTTCGCCACTCACTTCGCGCAGCACCAGCTGCAGTTCGCGGTCTTCCAGGTCGATCAGGTCGTCGAACACGAACATCTTTTCCTGGATACGCGCGCTCAGCGGCGCATCGATGCGCGAGATCTCGCCCAGAATCGCCTGGTCCTGGCCGCTGTCCATGAAGTTGAGGATGTTGGCCGCGCACTGCACGCCACCGATGTTGGACGACTTCAGGTTCTGGTTGCCGGCAAACTGGCGCTCCATGATTTCGTTGAGTTCGTTCAACGCGTTGGGCGGGATGCCGTCGAGGGTCGCGATGCGCAGCAGCACGTCGACCCGGGTGCGTTCGGGCAGCAGCTTGAGCGCGTCGGCAGCCTGGTCGGTCTCCAGGTGCGCCATCACGATGGCGATGATCTGCGGGTGCTCGTTGCGGACCAGGTCTGCGACCGCGCGTGGATCCATCCACTTCAGCGCGTCCAGGCCGGTCGTGTTGCGGCCCAGCAGGATGCGGTCGATCAGGTTGCCGGCCTTTTCCGTGCCCAGCGCCTGCACCAGCATGTTGCGTATGTAATCGTCAGAGCCGACGCCGAGCGAAGTCTTGGAGCCCAGTTCGGCGTTGAACTGGTCCATCACCCGTTCGACCTGGTCGCGGGTGATGTCACTCATCGTTGCCATGGCGATACCGATCTTCTGTACTTCCTTGGGTTCCATGTGGCGCAGCACGTCGGCTGCTTCCACTTCACCCAGGGACAGCAGCAGCACGGCCGCGCGCTGGACGCCGCTCAGCGGGGCCGGGGGGGCGGCGGGATCAATCATTGGCCACCCAGCCCTTGACCACCTGGGCCACGCGCTTGGAATCGGTCTTTACAGCTTCACGCGCCATGCGCAGTCGTTCCTCGTAGGAGTCCACGGGCAATGCCAGCGGCTCATGCCCTGAAAGGTTTACCCGGTCCGAGGCGAGCTGCGGCAGGCCTTCGCCATCGTCCACCAGCTGTACGTCGGCGCTGTGCGGCTCCAGGTTGTCGTCCTTGACGAGCTTCCTTGGCGTACCGGTGATCGAGCGCAGCGCCGGGCGCAGCACGCCGAACACCAGCGCCAGCACCACGATGGCGCCGAGCAGCAGGCGCAGTCCATCCTGCACCTGCGGCAGCTCCCACCACTTGGGGCCTTCGACGGGGATGACCTCACGCACGAACGGGGCGTTCATGACCGACACGGTGTCACCGCGCTCGGCGTCGAAGCCCACTGCCTGCTTGACCAGTGCTTCGACCCGGGTGAGCTCGGCCGCCGACAGCGGCTGTTCGGTGGTCTTGCCGTTGGCGCCGGGGCGCGGCACGTTGTCCAGCAGCACCGCCACGGAAACGCGTTTGATGCGGCCGGCCGGCTGGCGGGTGTGCTGGAGGGTGCGGTCCAGCTCGTAATTGCGGGTGGCGTTGCGTGCAGTTTCGGTCGGCGTGGCGGCGGTAGCCGGCGCGGCAGCCGGGCCCGGCGGGGTGTTGCTGGCCGCACCCGGTACACCCTGTGGGCCAGGAGTACTGGTGCTGTTTTCGCTGGTCTGTTCGCTGCGCAGCTTCTGCGGCTCGCCGTTGTACAGCTCACGGGCTTCTTCGGTGACCGAGAAGTCCATGTCCACGCTGACTTCCGGGTTGACCCGGCCCGGGCCGGTCATCGGCTCGAGGAGTTCGCGGATGCGCTGGTTGAACGAGGTTTCCTGGCGCCGCACCTGCTCGAACTGGGCGGCGTTGACCGCCGCTTCGCTGTTGGGGTCGGACACACTGAGCATGCGTCCGCTCTGGTCCACCACGGTGACCCGTTCGGCGGCCAGGTCGGGAATGCTGGCGGCCACCATGTGCACGATGGCGTCAATCTGGCCGCGCTCAAGCTGTTGGCCGCCGCGCAGTTCCAGCACCACCGAGGCGCTGGCGACGTCGCGCTGCCGGGTGAAGGCACTGGGCTTGGGAATGGCCAGGTGCACACGCGAATCGCGCACCGGGCGCAGGGTATTGATGGTGCGCGACAGTTCGGTTTCCAGCGAATGCTGATAGCGCGCGTTCTCCATGAACTGGCTGACCCCGAAGCCGGGGTCGCGCTCCATCAACTCGAAGCCAAGCCTGCCGCTGTCGGTCAGGCCGGAGCCGGCCAGCTTGAGGCGCGCATCGTGCAGGTTCTTTTCCGGCACGGTGATGCCGCCGGTGGCGGGGTCCAGCTCGAACGGAATCTGCGCGGCACGCAGCAGGTCGGTGGCTTCGGCGGTGGCCTTCTGGTCCAGGCCGGTGTAAAGCGGAACCATACCCGGCTTCTGCGACCAGAAGAACACGAACAGGCCTGCCGCAACGGCCACGGCGATCATCGCCATCAGGCCGAGCCGACGGGTGATCTGCAGGCTTTGCAGCCGGTCGAACCACTGGCCCGCCTTTTCGGCGTTCAGGGATTCCTTGGTGAGCGACAGGGCCATGCGTTTCTATCCTTACAGCGGCATGTTCATCACGTCCTGGTAAGCCTGGACGAGACGGTTGCGGACTTCCACGGTGGCGCGGAAGGCGATCTGGGACTGCTGCGAGGCGACCATCACCTTGGCCAGGTCGGCGCCCGGTTCACCCAGCTCGAAGGCGCGGGCCAGTGCGCCGGACTTCTGCTGGGCCTCGTTGACCCCGGCGATCGCCCCGCGCAGGGTCTCGGTGAAGCTCGGGCCCTGGACATCGCGCGGCGCCACCAGCCCCTGCAGGGCGTTGGTCTGGGGAGTCTCGGCCAGCGGGCTGGCTACGGACTGCCCGACCTGGGTCTGGTAGGTGCGGATCTGGGAGAGAATCGAGGTGACGGAGTGTGACATCTGGAACGTTCCGGCTGTTTGGGGGTTTCGAGTGATGACGTTGCAAGCCCCGTGCCGAAACGGCTGAGTGGTTCAGCGATGTGGTGATGGCGCCGTGTGAAGGCCTGCGGCGCAACCGGTTACAGGACAGGCGCGACGGAATGCCGCTGCGTCAAGGCGACGCGGGGCAGGTGACGGAACCCCGGCGTCGGGAAACCGTCGCCGGGATTCGAAGCCGGCATCCGGTGGCGCTGTTGGCCGGCGCACATCAAGTCCGGAGGTCACCTGGCCCGCCAGCGGCGGCGATGTGCCCGTTGAAATGAAGACGCCCGGGAGGCCCGGGCGTCCGTTGCTTCATTGCGGCGGAGCGTTACCAGGTGAACCCGACGCCACCACCCACGGAGCTCTCGCCGCTGCTCTTCGAAACTCCCGCTGAGGCGGAGAACCCCTTGGTAAAGCGATGGCGGAATCCAACCGCGACGGCGTTGGATCCTTCCGACCGACCTACGCCAACGCCGAACCAGCTTTCGCCTTCCGCTTCGGGCGAGCCCAGGGAGTGGACCTGGGCGGTCGCCATGGCCGCCTGGCGGCTGATCCGGCGGTCCATGTTGCGGAGGCTCTCGTCCATGCCGTTCAAACGGTCGTCAATGCCCACGAAACGGTCATTGGCTTCCGCTTTGAACTGCGCCAGGTCCGCAGCAGCGCTGTTGGCCAATCCGCCGATCTGGTTGATCTGTTGATCGGTGTAGGTATTGGCCGCCGCAAGCGTGGTGGCTGCTGTATCGTTGAGCTGGCTCACGTTCACCGCATCAGTATCGTTGACGCCCGCGGCAACGTTGGTGACCTTGCGCTCGGCGCCGGCCGCACCGACCGACACGGTGTTGTCTTCGCCAGCCACGGATCCAGCACCCAACGCCACCGAATTGGCAGCCGTCGCGCTGGCGGCGTTGCCGATGGCAGTGCTGTCGGCGCCGGACGCGACCGCGCCGGTACCGAACGCGTGGGCGTTGGCTGCGCTCGCGGCGGAGTTTGCACCAAACGACATCGAGTTCTCGCCTGACGCAGCACTGTTGAAGCCCACGGCGGTAGCCGCAGTGGCGCTTGCCGCGGCACTGCGGCCGATGGCACTGCTGAAGTCACCCGATGCGTTGGCAATCCCACCTACGGCGACGGAGTTGCCGCCGCCAGCGGCACTGTCGGTACCGAACGCGGTGCCCAGGCCGCCCGCAGCTGTTGCGCCATCGCCGCACGCAAAGGCGCTCCCGCCGGTAGCCGTAGGCGCCGTGCCCCCGGTCTGGTCGCAGACCGATTGGGCCATCACAGGTGCGGAAGTAGACAGGAACACGCCCAGCGCTGCGCCGATGATGGCGAGGGAACGTGCGGAGGAGGCGCGCGAAACGCCACGCAATGCAATGCTATACCAGGAACGATCCATGGCGGAAATCCTCGGGTGACAGCGCACCCGGCCGGGTCTGTCCGGTCGAGCGAACTGCGTGAATCCCCCGATTCCCCGCGTGCCGGAGCGTGTCGTTGGCCCCTGCACGCGGCTGCTGGCGACGCTATGCCCGTGGCCGTCATGACGGAGTGAAGGTCCGCACTGATCTGCCATCGTGATCTAGGACGGCTCCGTCGGCTGGATCTTCTACAGGTACTGAAGACAGACGGTCACGGATGACACGATTGTTGCGCTCGCTTTGGAATGTCCCGCCCAGAACGGACAAGGCCCGGAAAAAACCGGGCCTTAAGGGGTTTGAGCAGGTCGGCAGTGGTGTCGTGCGTTGATTTCGAAGTAGTCGCCATGGACGGTACCCTCTGTGGGCGCGCATGCCGTGCTTTCACGAGTGCGTGAGCGGCGCGTCATAAACCCCCGGTTCCCCGACGTGCGCTGCAATCGAGCTCAACGTTCATCGGGTATCCGCAGGATGACCGCGCCTTCATTACACGGGAGTGAACGCTGCGGCCCATCAACCCGCCAGTTCGGACTGGTCGCGCTCAATGCCGTATTTGCGCAACTTTTCCACCAGCGTGGTACGGCGCAACCCAAGCAGCTGGGCGGCATGTGCCACCACCCCCTGCGTGCGTTCCAATGCCTCGTTGATCAGGTTCAACTCGATGTTGGCCATATGGTTGCGCAGATCGAGCCCTGCATCGGGCAGGGCAGGTGCCTTGCCATTGGCGGCGGCACCGTTCGTCACCGCACCGGCGTCCGCTGCCGGGGCATGGAACGAGAAGCTGCGCAGATCCAGCCGGTCGTCGCCTGCCGCAGCCACCGGGGCCGCCACCGCAACCGGCGCCGTGACCGCGAAATCACCCCGATACCGCGCCGGCAGGTCCTGCACCCGGACGTTGCCACCGGGATGCAGCACGGCGAGGCGCTCCACCAGGTTGGTCAGCTCGCGCACATTGCCCGGCCATTCGTAGCTGGCCAGCGCCTGCAGCGCTTCCGGGCTGAAGCGCACTTCGCCACGCCCGGTGCGTGCCAGCTGGCCGGCAATGGTGCCCACCAGCGCGGGCAGGTCTTCACTGCGATCACGCAACGCCGGCACTTCGATCGGGAACACATTGAGCCGATAGAACAGATCCTCGCGGAACTTGCCATCGGCGATACGCGATTCAAGGTCGCGGTGGGTGGCCGCGATCACGCGCACGTTGCAGCGGATGGTCTGGTTGCCGCCCACGCGCTCGAAGCTGCGCTCCTGCAGTACACGCAGCAGCTTCACCTGCATCGGCAGGCTCATGTCGCCGATTTCATCCAGCAACAGGGTGCCGCCTTCAGCCATTTCGAAGCGACCCTTGCGGGCACTCAGCGCGCCGGTGAAGGCGCCCTTTTCGTGACCGAACAGTTCGCTTTCCAGCAGGTCGGCCGGAATCGCACCGCAGTTGATCGCCACGAAGGGTCCATCGCGGCGCGGGGAGCGCTGGTGGATCGAGCGCGACACCACTTCCTTGCCGGTACCCGATTCGCCCAGCACCAGCACGGTGGTGTCAAAGGCCGCCACCTGCTCGATCATCTGGCGCAGTGCGCTGACCGCTGCACCGTCGCCGGTCGGTCCCTGGTCCTGGCTGGCACCGGCCTGGTGCTCGGCATCGAGCCGCTTCAGGCTGGCCCGGCGCAGCAGGGCTTCCATCTGTGCATGCCGCAGCGGAGCTTCCAGCGGCCATACGTTGGCCTCATGCAGACCATGCCGCTGGGCGAACGCGGCGGCGTCGCCGTCAATCAACATCACCGGCGGCGGCAATGCGCCCTGGCCGGCCCAGGCGAACAGCGCTTCACAGCGCGCGCCCGGCTCCAGCCCGCCGATGATGACGGCCATCCAGTCGGTGGCGCGGTGGCGGGCAGTATCGAAATCGGCCGCGTCGGCAATCCAGCGCGGGTTGAAGTCCATGAATTCCAGCAGGCCAACGGTGCGCTCTGCACGCACGGCGTCGTTGTCGAGCACCAGGATGCGCGACTCGCTCATGGCGTGGGCTCCTTCAAGCCCTCCAGGATCGGCATGACCTCCTGGATGTAGGACAGCTTGCTCACGAAATTGTCGGCGCCGGCACGCAGGGCGTGCTCGCGGTGTTCGACGTCGTCGAAGTGGCTGGCGATGACGATGTACGGCGCATCATCCTGGGTCTTGATCAGGCGGGTCGCCTGCAGTCCGCCCATTTCCGGCATGGCCAGGTCCATCAGCACTACCTGCGGGCGCAGCGATTCGGAACGCTCGATGGCTTCCAGGCCATTGCCGGCGCTACCGACCACATCCAGCCAGTCCACCTTGCGGAAGTGGCGCATGGCGGCGTTGATGAAGCCCTCGTGGTCATCGACCAGCAGGACGGTGAGCTTGTTCATGTCGTGTACTTCCTTCAGCCCACCCGGGCCAGTAGCGGGGTGCGGGCATTGTGCCGGCGGCGGTCCCGGGCCGGGGCGATGTCCAGTTGTTCGCGGTATTTTGCAACGGTTCGACGCGCAATGTTCACGCCCTGGCGTGACAGAAGTCCCGCAATGGCTTCATCAGCCAGCGGCCGACCGGCCGGTTCGGCGTCGATCAGCCGCCGGACCATGGCCTTCACGGCCTGGCCGGAGACGCTGGCCCCCTCCAGCCGCACGGCAAAGAAGTGCTTCAGCTCCAGGGTGCCGCGCGGGGTCTGCAGGTACTTGCCGGTCGTGATGCGCGACACGGTCGACTCATGCATGCCGATGGCGTCGGCCACTTCCTTCAGGGTCAGCGGCGCCATGGCCTCTTCGCCGCGCGTAAGGAAGCCGGCCTGGCGCTCGATGATGACGCGTGTGGTGCGCAGCAGGGTGTCGTAGCGCATGGACAGGCCACGGGTGAGCCAGCGGGCTTCCTGCAGCATGTCGCGCAGCGGCTGGGCGCTGTCGCCAGCATCGGCCAGGGCACTCTCGTAGGTCGCGTTGATGCTCAGGCGGCGGCTGGTGGCCGGGTTGAGCGCCACGCGCCACTGGCCGTCGGCGTGCCAGGCGACCACGTCCGGGATCACCGCGCCGGCCGTATCCGGCAGCAGGCTGTCGCCCGGGCGCGGCTGCAGCGACAGGATCAGACGCACCGCTTCGTGGATGTCGGCCACTTCGGCGTCCAGCTGGCGGGCCAGGGCAGGGTAGTCGTGTGCAGCCAGGGCTTCCAGGCCATGGTCCAGCACGCGCAGGGCCAGGGGGCGGGCCGGCACGCGGCCGTGCAGGGCGCGCAGCTGGACCGAGAGGCATTCGTGCAGGTCGCGGGCGGCCAGGCCGGCCGGGTCGCCCTGCAGGATCTGCTGGCGAACCGCTTCCACGCCGGCAGCGTCGACATCGCAGTGGGCGCTGGCCAACAGGGTCAGCTGCTCCAGCGGCGCGTCCAGGTAGCCGGCATCGTCGCAGTGCTCCAGCCAGAAGCGGGCGACCGCCAGCTCGCGTGCACCCAGTTCCAGCGACAGACGCTGCAGGGCACGCAGCTGCGGGTCGCTGGATTCGTCGGCGGCGATGCGCTGCAGACGGTCGTCGTCACCATCGTGCCAACTGGCACCGGCCACGTCCCACATCGCCGGTTCGGGCAGTTCGTCGAAGGCGGCCACCTCCACCGTGGCCCCGGCCTCGCCGGTTTCCGCGGTTTCGGGCGCAGGCGCCTCTTCCAGCTCCAGCAGCGGGTTGGTGTCCAGTGCGCGGCGGATTTCCAGCTCCAGCTGCATGCCATCCAGCTGCAGCAGTCGGATCGACTGCAGCAATTGCGGCGTGAGGTGCAGCTGCTGACCCATCTGGGTCGACATCATCGGCTTCATATGGTGTATCCCCGTCGCACCGACTCCCCGGTGCGTTATGGAACACATCTTGCTTGTGATCTCGCAGGGGCGAAATCAGGGGGTTCCCTAGCGGGGTCGTCAGCTTCCCGACAGTGTGTAGGGAGATTCCTTACAGGATGTCTGGTTATTTGACGCTGTGCGCGGGTTGAAGCGTGATTTCCGGGGGCCTTCCGGCGGCACCCGGTTCAAAAAGCCGACGACGATGGCCGCTGAGTCCGGTGCGTGTCGGGGAATCGACGGCAGCTATTCCAGTTCGTGCTGGTGACGGGCGGCGAGCAGCAGCAGGTCGTTGGCGCGGCGGCAGCCCAGCGATTCCATCATGCGGGCGCGGTGGGTTTCCACCGTCTTGACGCTGATGCCCAGGTCGGCGGCGATTTCCTTGTTGCTCTCGCCCTTGCCGATCTGGCGCAGGATCTCCCGCTGGCGCGGCGATAGCGCGGCGACACCGACCGGCTTTTCCTTGCCCAGCATGGGCGCAAGCATCTTTGCCGAGATCTGCGGGCTCAGGAAGACCTGGCCGGCGTGCGCCGCGCGCAGGGCCAGCTCCAGTTCCTGCGGTGCCGCGTCCTTGACCACGAACCCGACCGCGCCGCGGTCCAGGGCGTCGCGCACGTGCACGGCGTCGTCATGCATGGTCATCATCACCACCCGGGTGCCGGGGGCGCGCACCAGGATGTCGCTCAGCGCTTCCAGCCCGGTACGGCCGGGCAGGGACAGGTCCATCAGGATGACATCGGGTGAATGCAGCAGTGCCATTTCAAGCGCCTGCTGTGCATTGCTGGCCTCTGCGGCGACGTCCACGTCGGCAAAGCCCTGGAGCAGGCGGCTGAGGCCGGCGCGGACCAGGGTGTGATCGTCGACGATGAGAACGCGCACGGGCAAAGGCGATGTGAAGACAAGAAGTTCTTCACATTAGCCTAGCGCGGGGCCCAAGCCAAGCGCGGGTAGCCCCGGGCGGCGGCGCGATCGGCTCCACCGCCTGGCCGGGCAACCCGTCAGCCGCTGGCTTTTATCGCAAGCGCCGGGAATCTGCCACCTGCCGCCGGTGGAGGCGGAACAGGTGCCGCTCCAGGGCCATTTCCAGGCCGTCGCTCATGGGCTCGAAGCGCAGCCAGAGGAAACAGGAGCCGGACCCGGTGGCCGCCTCGGCCAGCACGGCCACGGGCAGGTCGATATGGTCGGGCAGCCAGTCGCAGGGCTGCAGGCGGATCACCCCCAGGCTGCCGGCAGGCGCACCGGTGCGCGCACCCAGCTCCAGCCGGATGCCCCGGCGCGACCACCGCAGCGGGCGCAGGTCCAGGTCCTGGGCGCTCTGCCGCACCAGCCGGCCGAGCAGGACCATGGTCAGGTCCAGCTTGGCTTCCAGGCGTTGCAGCTGGGTGCTGGATTCGCCGCGGTCGTCGTGGCCGTCGTCGCCCCGGGAATCCTCGACCAGGGCAACGCTGCGCAGCAGGGTTTCGGCGCTGCCCGGGCGGATCACGCTGGTGCCCAGGCGGAATTCGGCGGGCAGGGCGACATCGCAGCTCAGCGTTTCATCGAACAGCTCGCTTTCGGCCGGATGATGGATGTCGCTGGGGCGAAGGTCGCTCATGTCAGGGATTCTGCCCGGAGGTAGGCGAGGGACGCGCGAACGGCGCGTCGGTCGGCGGTGATGTGGGTCGCCGCTTCGTCGCGGCGGGCGGCCATGCGGATGCTGAGCTGCTGCTGGCGGGCGATCAGCCCACGCAGCGAGCCGGCGTCGATCCGCGCATCGTGTTCGTCCAGGTACGCCCGTACCTGCTGGTCGTAGGCATCCATGAGGCGCTGGGTGAGGTCGTGGTCCTCGCCTTCAACGGCGCGCGACAACTCGTCCAGCGCGTCGTGCAGGGGTGGCAGAACGTCGGTGGCGAGTGCGGCACGCATCAGGCGCCTGCCGCAGCGGGCTGGCGCTGGTCATGCGGGATGGCGTTCCACGCCGAATCAATCTCGGTCAGCAGTTGCAGGGCTTCCTGCAGGGCGGCGCCGTCATTGTGCAGGTTGGCGTCGGTCAGGCGCTGCATGACGTAGTCGTACAGGGCCGACAGGTTGCCGGCGATGTCGCCGCCTGCTTCGTGGTCGAGCGAACCATTGAGGTGACCGACGATGGCGCAGGCCTCGCCGATCGCCTTGCCCTTGCGGGCCTGGTCATTGCGCTCCAGGCAGGCTTCGGCCAGGCGGATGCGCTCGCACGCGCCGGTCAGCAGCATGGCGACCAGTTTGTGCGGGTCGGCATCGTTGACGGCGCTGGACACGCCGACCTTTCGGTACTGCTCTGCGAACTGACGGCTGGAACCGTACATTGGGAATCTCTCCTCTGGGCCCCACGCCGACAATCAGATGGTGGGTGCTGCCATGAATATCGGCGGTGCAATGCGGAAACTTGAGCGTTGCGACGCCGGGGTTCAGCTGCTGGTCTTCTTGGCCAGTGCCTGGGTCAGGCTGTCGCTGGTGGTCTGCATCTGGGTAACCAGGGTTTCCATGGCGGTGAACTGCTTGGTGTAACGGTCGGAGACCTTTTCCATGCGCGCGTCGAGCGCGTCCAGGCGGCTTTCCAGGTCCTTGATCTGCTTGTTCAGCGAATTGGTGCGCTGGGTGAGGGTGCCGGTTTCCTTGTCCAGATTGCTCTTGATGAGCGTGTCCATGGGCTTGCCGATGGCACCGTCCTTGCCGAACAGCTTGGCGACGGCGTCGGGATCCTTGCCGATGGCCGTTTCCATCTTGCCGCTGTCCAGGGTCAGGCTGCCGTCGGCGGCCAGGCTGATGCCCATATCCTTGAGGCCGTTGATGTTGCTGCTGAACTGGCTGCGCAGCTGCTGCTGCAGGCCACGTACCATGGCATCGCCGGTGAGCGCGGCGGCAGTCTTGCTGGTGGCGTTGTAGGCGCTGGTGGACTTCAGCGCGGTGTTCATGGAGTTGTAGGCGGCCACGAATGCGGCCATGTCGGTCTTGAGCGAGGTGTTGTCGCGCGTGATGGTCAGCGTCTGGGTCTTGCCGGCTTCGGTGCCTGCCTTGGTCAGGGTCAGGTTCACGCCCGGCACGATGTCGCTGATGGTGTTGGAACTGGAGGTGCGCGTGAAGCCATCGACGATGACGACCGCGTCCTTGGGCTCGACCGCCTGGGTCATCGGCGAGCCTGCAGTGCCGTCATAGGTCAGGGCGGCGAGGCCACCGTTGCCGCCGGAGGCGCTGATCCTGACGGCGCCGGCCAGGCCGGTGTCGACCGCACTGAGCATGAGGTGCTGGCCATCATCGGCGGTGATGACACTGGCGCTGACCACCTTGCCGCCAGCGGCCTTGTTGATCGCTGCGGCGATGTCGCTGAGCTTGCTGTCGGCGTTGATGGCGACATCGAGCGTCTTGTCGCCATAGGCGATGGTGAGCTTGCCGTCACCGACCACGGCGTCCTTGGCGAATGCGCCGGAGCTCAGCTTCTGGCCCTGCGCCAGCGACTTGACCTCGACCTGGTGAGTGCCGGCCGTGGCCGAGGCGGCGCCCTCGCTGGTGTCGATGCTGGCGCTGAAGTTCGAGTCGGTGACGGTGCTGGTCTTGTAGGACGGCTTGTCCGCGTTCTTGATCAGGCTGGCCAGGGTGGTCTGCAGGTTGGTCATGCCGCTGGTGAGGGTCGCCAGTGCCGACAATTTGGCACTGGCGGCGGTGCCGGCGGAATTGATCTGGTTCTCCTGCGGCTCGCGTTCCTTGGCGACCAGCTGGGCTACCAGGGTGGGAATATCGAGGCCGGTACCAATGGTGCCAATCGCCATGTCTGCAGTCCTGTCTTGAAAAGTGGGCACGCATCCACCTGCGCTTCCTGCAGGTGGTATCGGCCCGGAACGGGGAGGCTTGAGGCCCGTCCACCCGACGGTGGGCGCGCTGATGCAACGGCAGCTGCAAGTGTCATGCCAGAGCAGGCAGGCATCGGCCGTCGTTCGATGCGCGACGACCACAAAAAAAACCCCGCCGAAGCGGGGTTTCCTGTTGCGCACCCTCTGCAGGTATCAGCCCTGCAGGAGGCTCATGACGCTCGACGGCGACTGGTTGGCCTGGGCCAGCATCGCGGTGCCGGCCTGCTGCAGGATCTGCGTGCGGGTCAGTTCGGCGGTTTCCTTGGCGTAGTCGGTGTCGCGGATGCGGCTGCGCGAGGCCGACAGGTTCTCCGAGGTGGTGTTCAGGTTGGCGATGGTGGAGGTGAAGCGGTTCTGGATCGCACCCATGTCGGCACGCGAGGAGTTCACCGAGGTCAGCGCCTTGTCGACGATCGACAGGGCCTGCTGGGCACCGGCGACCGAGGAGATGTCCAGGTCGCTGGCGAACTTGCTGGCCAGGGCGGCGCCAGCGGCGGCGGTGGTGGGGGTGGCCGGAGTCGGGGCGGTGATGCCGGTCCAGGTGCCTGCGGTCACGGTGATGGCATTGAAGGTGCCGGTGTCGCTGACACTGTTCTTGACCGAGGTCAGGTCGATCTTGCCGGCGGTGGCGTTGATCGTGGCGTACACACCGGCCTGGTCCATCTTTTCGTTGATGGCGGCGGCGACGGCGGCGGTGGCGGCCTTCTGGGTGGCGGCCGCATCGACGCCGGCCTTCACTTCGATGTCCTTCAGGGTGTACGCCGTGCCGTCGGCGCCCTTGATGGTCATGCCCTTGATGGTCACGTCACCGTTGGTGCCCGGCACGCCGATGTCCAGGGTGCTGGTGTCGAACTTGGCGCCGCCCAGGGCATTGGCGCTGGCATTGACGATGCTGTTGATGCCGATGGTCTGGCCCGAATCGGCACCGACCTGGAACAGCGCGCCGGAGAAGGAACCGTCCAGCAGCTTGGTGCCGTTGAAGTTGGTCTGGCGGGAAACGCGGTCGATTTCCGAGACCAGCTGGTTGACTTCGGCGTTTAGTGCCTCGCGGTCGCTGTCGGAGTTGGTGGCGTTGGACGACTGCACCGACAGTTCGCGGATACGCTGCAGGTTGTTGCCGATTTCGACCATCGCGCCTTCGGCGGTCTGGGCCAGCGAGATGCCGTCGTTGGCGTTGCGCACGGCAACGTCCAGGCCACGGATCTGGGTGCTGAAGCGCTCGGAGATCGCCAGGCCGGCGGCGTCGTCCTTGGCGCTGTTGATGCGCAGGCCCGAGGACAGGCGCTGGATGGTGGTGGCCAGGCTGGAGCCGCTGGTCGACAGGTTGCGCTGGGCGTTCAGCGACATCACGTTGGTATTGATGACTTGTGCCATTTTCTTGCTCCTGGTGGCGATGATGTCGCCGGGTTGTCGAGGTGTTTCCCCCTTGTCGGAGGCGGCCCAGCGCTACGTCATGCCGTGGCTGAAATCATTAACGACACAATGTCAACAACCTTTAGCCGATTTATCCAGAAAATCGTGTTTTTGCGCGGACTCCGGTAGTTGCGGGCGTCGAGCACAAAAAACCCCGCCGAAGCGGGGTTTTTCGTTACACACCATTGGCGCTGATCAACCCTGAAGCAGGCTCATCACGCTCGAGGGCGACTGGTTGGCCTGGGCCAGCATCGCGGTACCGGCCTGCTGCAGGATCTGCGTGCGGGTCAGTTCGGCGGTTTCCTTGGCGTAGTCGGTATCGCGGATGCGGCTGCGCGAAGCCGACAGGTTTTCCGAGGTGGTGCCAAGGTTGGCGATGGTGGAGGTGAAGCGGTTCTGGATCGCACCCATGTCGGCACGCGAGGAGTTCACCGCGGTCAGCGCCTTGTCGACGATGGACAGGGCCTGCTGGGCGCCGGTAAAGGTGGAGATGTTGAGGTTGCTGGCGAACTGTGCGGTCAGGCCGGTCGCGTCGGCGGTCGGGGTCGGTGCGGTCGGTGCGGTCGCGCCGGTCCAGGTGCCCATGGTGACGTCGATGGCGTTGAAGGTGCCGTCGGCAGCGACATTGTTCTGCACCGAGGTCAGGTCCAGCTTGCCGGCGGTGGCGGCATCGGCCGAGGCATACACGCCGGTCTGGTCCATCTTGGCGTTGATGGCGGCAGCGATCGCGGCGGTCGTGGCCTTCTGGGTCGCGGCGGCGTCGACGCCTGCCTTCACTTCAATATCGTCCAGCTTGTACGACTTGCCGTCGGCACCCTGGATTTCCATGCCCTTGATGCTCACAGCGCCGTTGGCGGCCGGGGCTGCCACGGTGAACGTGTTCTTGTCGAACTTGGCACCGCCGAGGGCGCTGGCGCTGGCATCGACGATGCTGTTGATGCCGATGGTCTGGCCCGAATCGGCACCGACCTGGAACAGCGCGCCGGAGAACGAACCGTCCAGCAGCTTGGTGCCGTTGAAGTTGGTCTGGCGGGAAACGCGGTCGATTTCCGAGACCAGCTGGTTGACTTCGGCGTTCAGCGCTTCACGGTCGCTGTCGGAGTTGGTGGCGTTGGCCGACTGCACCGACAGCTCACGGATACGCTGCAGGTTGTTGCCGATTTCGACCATCGCGCCTTCGGCGGTCTGGGCCAGCGAGATGCCGTCATTGGCGTTGCGAACGGCCACGTCCAGGCCGCGGATCTGGGTGCTGAAGCGCTCGGAGATCGCCAGGCCGGCGGCGTCGTCCTTGGCGCTGTTGATGCGCAGGCCCGAGGACAGGCGCTGGATGGTGGTGGCCAGGCTGGAACCGCTGGTCGACAGATTGCGCTGTGCGTTCAGCGACATCACATTGGTGTTGATGACTTGTGCCATTTCCGTGCTCCTGGATACGAAGGTCTTGCGGTTTTTTGGGGTGCCCCGGGGGAGGCAGTGGGCGATGTGCCCTGGTTGAAATCATTAACGACACCCCGGCCGGAACCTTTAGCCCCGGCGGGCCGGATTTTTTGATTTGTCAACAAAAAACCCCGCCGGAGCGGGGTTTTCTGTGGTGCGTCCACTACCGGGATCAGCCGTTCAGCAGGCTCATCACGCTCGACGGCGACTGGTTGGCCTGGGCCAGCATCGCGGTGCCGGCCTGCTGCAGGATCTGCGTGCGGGTCAGTTCGGCGGTTTCCTTGGCATAGTCGGTGTCGCGGATACGGCTGCGCGAGGCCGACAGGTTTTCCGACGTGGTGTTGAGGTTGGCGATGGTGGAGGTGAAGCGGTTCTGGATCGCACCCATGTCGGCGCGCGAGGAGTTCACGGCCTTCAGGGCATCGTCAACGATCGACAGCGCCTTCTGGGCACCGGCCACCGAGGAGATGTTCACGCCGGCAACGGTGTCGCGGGCGTCGGCATCGGCGTCGGCAATGCCGGCCAGTGCCACGGTCAGGCCGGTGGCATCGGTGGTGGCGGCAGTGAAGGTGAAGTCCTTGCCCGACTTCAGCGAGGTCAGCTCCAGCTTGCCGGTGGAATCGAGCGAGGCATACACGCCGCTCTGGTCCATCTTGTCGTTGATGGCGTTGACCAGCTTCTTGCTGACGTCGGCGGCCTTGTCGCCCACGGCCACGGACACGTCGCTGATGGTGACGCCGTTGACGACCATGTCGGTGACGGTGCCGGCAGCAGTGGCGGTACCGGTCATGGCGGCAGCGGTCGAGGTCTGCTTGGCCGCGTACAGGCCGTTGCCC
This sequence comes from Stenotrophomonas sp. NPDC047960, assembly GCF_043204395.1. Taxonomy (NCBI): domain Bacteria; kingdom Pseudomonadati; phylum Pseudomonadota; class Gammaproteobacteria; order Lysobacterales; family Lysobacteraceae; genus Stenotrophomonas; species Stenotrophomonas sp. NPDC047960. Next base: position 1,103,007 of record NZ_JBIDBX010000001.1, read on the forward strand.
AGCTCGGAGGTGCTGGAGTTGACGATGCTGTTGATGCCGATGGTCTGGCCCGAATCGGCACCGATCTGGAACAGCGCGCCGGAGAACGAACCGTCCAGCAGCTTGGTGCCGTTGAAGTTGGTCTGGCGGGAAACGCGGTCGATTTCCGAGACCAGCTGGTTGACTTCGGCATTCAGCGCTTCACGGTCGCTGTCGGAGTTGGTGGCGTTGGCCGACTGCACCGACAGCTCACGGATACGCTGCAGGTTGTTGCCGATTTCGACCATCGCGCCTTCGGCGGTCTGGGCCAGCGAGATGCCGTCGTTGGCATTGCGCACGGCCACGTCCAGGCCGCGGATCTGGGTGCTGAAGCGCTCGGAGATGGCCAGGCCGGCGGCGTCGTCCTTGGCGCTGTTGATGCGCAGGCCCGACGACAGGCGCTGGATGGTGGTGGCCAGGCTGGAACCGCTGGTCGACAGATTGCGCTGAGCATTCAGCGACATCACGTTGGTATTGATTACTTGTGCCATTTATCTCATTCCTGTGGGCAAGTTCCGGCCGCGGCGTGCACCCGGAGTTGACGCAGAGTCCGCACCCGTGCCGGATGCAGCTGTTGCAGGAGAGATAACGGCGGTTTGCCCGGAGGCTTGAGCAAAAATACGCGGAAAACATCACCCGGGCGGGGTGATGGTCGGTCGTCGGGCGCGTCCGGCAGCGCCGGAACACGCGCGAAAGCCTGCAGCGCGGGGCGTTTGGCGCCCGGCGTGCGCGCTATGTCAGCGGATCGCGTTGAACAGCGACATCTGCTGCATCTGGGTGAAAATCGTCTGCGCGGCCTGCAGGGAAATCTGTTCCAGCTGGTACTGGCCGATGGCTTCGGCGTAATCCAGGTCGCGCATGGCCGACAGGGTGGTCTTCAGGGTCACCCCGTTGGCGTCGCGCAGCGCGCCGGCATCGTCGATGACCTTCAGCTGCGCACCACCGGCGGCGCGGGCGTCGATGAATTTCTCCGAGGCACGGGCCACATCGCGGATGCCGGCCTGCAGGATGTTCTGCTGGCGGGCCACGGCGGTCGGATCGTCGGCAGCGTTGTCCAGCGCGTTGATCATCCCGTCGAGGGTGGAGAAGATGTCGCGGGCATCGGCCGCTCCGATCCCGAAGCTGTCGCCCGCCTTGGGTTCGCCTTCGATCCGCATTGAAACACCCTCGAACGTGATGTCTTCGCCGGCCTTGAAGGCTCCGGTCTTGACCACGGTATTGGTCGCATCGACCACTTCATAGGCGTCCGGGCCGGTGAAGCGCAGGGTATAGCTGGCGCCATCCCAGTTGCCGGAGGCCGGATCGCGGCCGAAGGTGGTCAGCACGCCGGTGCCGGTGTTGGTGGCGGCCGCGCTGCCGTCCAGAGTGCCATCGCCGGTGCGGATGCGCAGGAAGATCTCGCTTCCGGGCAGGGCGTCCTTGACGAAGGTGTCCGGCGCAACTTCCACCTGTCGCTGGGTCTGGTCGCCGTTGTAGGTGACCACGCCGTTGCTGAGTTTGAATGGCGCGTCGGCGTCGTCGGTCCCGCCGAACAGGTAGCGGCCAGTGCCGTCGGTGGAGTTGGCCAGCGACAGCAGACCGTCACGCACGCTCTTCAGTTCCGAGGCGATCGACTTCAGGTCGGCCGCCGACAGCGCGGGATTGTTGGCCTGGATGGTCAGCTCGGTGATGTGGGCCATCATCTCGCCTGCCTGGGCCAGCGCGTTTTCCTGCAGGCCCAGGCGGTTTTCCACCACGTCGCCATTGCGGGCGAAGCGGTCCAGTTCGGCCACGGCGCGGTCCAGGCCGACCGCGGTGCCGGCGGCGACCGGGTCGTCCTTGGCGCTGACCAGCTTCTTGCCGGTGGCCAGCTGCTGTTCGAGGTGGTTCATCTTGCTCTGCTTGGCCATCATCATCGAGATGGACTGGTTGAACATCATCCCGGTGGAGATTCGGTTGTTCATCGCGAAACGGCTCCCAGGATGGTCTGGAACATGGTGTCGGCAGTGGAAATCAGCTGCGAGGCGGCCTGGTAGGCCTGCTGCAGCCGGAGCATGTCGGCGGCTTCTTCATCCAGGTTGACGCCGGACACCGAGTCGCGCGAGGCCTGCGCCTGGTCGGTGATGACCTGCTGGGCCTGCAGCGAGTAATCGGCCGCGCGCGCGGCCGAGCCGACCAGAGTGGTCAGGCCGCCAAGCGCGCCGTTGAGCGTGACCGTGCCGGCATTGAAGGTCTTGGCATCTTCTACCTTGGCCAGCAGCAGCGCATTGGTGTTGTCGCTGGACCCGGCCGGGGTGGGGCTGATAGTGAAGCTGTCGCCCACCTTGGGTGCACCGTCCAGGACGAAGCTCCAGCCGTTGGCGCTGATCGTCTGGCCTGCCGTGTAGGTGAACGGGCCGGCGCCATCAAGGGTGTATTCGGTGGCGCTGGTGAACACGATCGCAGCCGGATTGCGCAGGTTCGTGTTGGTGTAATCGCTCACAGCCACACCACTGACCTTGCCGGTGCCGGTATTGCCCAGGCTGGCGGCCGCCTTGACCGGTGCGGCGGCGGCAATGCGCGAGGTATCGGTGATCGCCACCGACAGGGTGCCGGCCACGCCAGCGGTGGGCTGCAACAGGAATCGATCGTTCTGTGCCGGAGTACCGGACATCACCATTTCCACGCCATTCAGCACCAGCGGGTCGGCCGCGGTGCCGGTGCCGGTCATCGGCACGGCCGCACCGGTGTCGGCGCGGGTAGCCTGCCAGGCGCCCCCGTCGAACTTCAGCACGATGTTCTGGCCGTCCAGCCTGGACAGGTCGCCGAAGCTGGCACTGAAGCTGGCGGTGCCGGTGTTGCCGGTGTTGCCGGTAACGCGCGGGCTGCCGTAGTTGAAGAAGTCGCCGCCCATGTTGCCGTACAGGTCGACGCCCTGGTGATGGGTGTCGTTGAAGTTGCTGGCCAGTCCCACGGCGAGCTTGCCCAGTTCGGCCTGGGTAGGGGTGAGCACCGAATCGCGGAATTCGAGCAGGCCGCCGATCTGGCCGCCCAGGCTCTTCGGGTCCAGGGTGATCTTCTGGCCCTGGGTTTCCATCGCCAGCTGCAGGCGCTCGGGCTGGTACGGGTCGGTGACGGTGGTGACCTTGCTGGCGGTGGTGCCCACCACCACGGCTTGGCCGCCGGCGGTGTACACGTTCATGAAGCCGCCGTCCTGGATCACCGCAGTGCCGCCGGTGTAGCCGATCAGGTTGGCCACCAGCTGGTCGCGGCGGTCGAGCAGGTCTGGTGCGGCGGTGTTGGCGTTGCTGCCGATCGCGCCGTTGAGCTGGGCGATTTCGGCGGCCAGCCGGTTCACCTCGGAAGCGCCGGCGATCAGGCCGTTGTTGACCTCGCCATTGAGCGTGTTGAGGCTTTCGTTGAGCTGCTTGAAGCGGCTGGCCAGGGTGCCGGCGTTGTCGAGGACGTTCTGGCGGTCGGCGGTACCCGAAGCATTCGAGGACAGCCCGCTGACCGTATCGAAGAAGTTCGACCACACGCCTGAGACATTGGTGGCGGTGTCCGAGAACAGCGAATCCACACGGTCGGCCAGGGTGGACAGCTGCTTCAGCCGCGCCAGTTCGCCGCTGCTGTCGAGCAGCCGCGAGATCGCCAGCTGGTCGGCGACGCGGCGCACGTCGGTGATGCGGGTGCCGTTGCCGATATCGCCATAGCCCAGGTTCTGCGGGCTGGCGGTGGCGAAATCCACCTTCTGCCGGCTGTAGCCGGGCGTGTTGATGTTGGCGACGTTATGGCTGGTGGTGGCCAGTGCGCGCTGGAAGGCGAGCAGGGCGCTGGTGCCGGTGGAAAGTACGGACATGGCTTACCTCAACGACGGATGGCACCCAGCCCGGCGGGGCTGGCGGTGCTGGCAAAAGTGCGACCCAGGCGCTGGCTGGCATCGCCCACGGCGGCGATGGCACGCTCGATGGTCGGGCCGCCGGCGATCGCGGCGATCTTGGCCGCGTAGCTGGGGTCGGTGGCGTAGCCGGCCTTCTGCAGGCCCTGGGCGAAGCCGCGGACATCGCCGCCGGCCTGCAGCGCGTTCTGGTAGCGCGGGCTGTTCTTGAGCAGTTTCACGTAATCGGCAAAGCTGTCGCCGACCGAGCTGTAGGCGCGGAAGCTGGCGGTTTCATTGCGGCGCACGCCATCGACGTACTCGTGGGTGCCGCTGGTGGCGCGCTCGCCACTCCAGCCGCTGGCCTTGATCCCGAACAGGTTGTGCGAGCTGCCGCCGCCATTGCGCTGCACCAGCTTGCGGCCCCAGCCGGTTTCCAGCGCGGCCTGGGCGACCAGCGCCTTGGCGTCCACGCCCAGTTCGCGCGCGGCCTGCTGCGCGTGGCCCCAGATGCTGGCCACGAAGCCTTCGGGGGTATGTGCGCCCAGCTGGGCGGCAGCGGTGCTGCCGGCCAGCGTGTCCACGGCGCTGGGACCGGCGCTGGCGGCGGTGGTGCCGACGTCGCGCCACCGGTCGTCGGCCATTGCCCAGTTTTCGCTGGACGTATCGGCGGCGGGCGCGGCGCCGTACGGATCGCTGCGGCCGATCGCTTCATGCATCTGGCTGCTTTCACGCCCGGCAATCAGGTCCAGCGCGCGCTCCATGGGCTGCAGCACCGCCGACGGTGCCCGCCCGCCGAGCTGCTGCAGCAGATCCACTTCGCTGGGCGCGGAAGGCGCTGCACCCGAAGCGGGCAGGGCCATCGGCGCGGCGGCCGGCGCGTTGAGCCGGTAGGCGCGCAGCGCTGCGGCGGGATTCAGGCCGGTGTCGGTGGGCCTGGCAGCTTCGGTCTCGCTACCGCCAAGCTGGCGCGAAATCATCGCCGACAACCCCAGGCCACGGCCCTTGGTCATCGCTTCGGCGATCTTCTGGTCGTACATGTCGCGGAACATCTGGTTTTCGCCGGGCAGCAGCGAATCGCCGAAACTGGCATCGCGCATGCTCTTGACCAGCATCTGCGCGAACTGGCCTTCCAGCTGGCGCGCGACCTTGTCCACCTTGGCCGGGCTGTTGGCCTGGGTCGGGTTGAGCTCCAGTGACGGTTGGATACGCATCAGATCACCTCGAGTTCGGCACTCAGCGCGCCGGCCTGCTTGAGTGCCTCGAGGATCGCTATCAGGTCGCCCGGGGCGGCGCCCACGGCATTGACTGCATGCACGATCTCATCGAGGGTGCTGCCGCCGTCGAACTTGAACATGCGGCTGCCATCGTTGGTGGCGGTGATGGTCGACTGCGGCGTGGCCACGGTCTGGCCGCCAGCGAAGGCATTGGGCTGGCTGACGTTGGTGTTTTCGTTGATCGTCACGGTCAGCGAACCATGCGAGATGGCGGCTGCGCCGACCCGGACCTGCGATCCGATCACCACGGTGCCGGTACGCGAGTTGACCACCACCTTGGCCGGCGCGGTGCCGGGGGTAAGTTCCAGGTTTTCAATGCGGGCCAGCAGGCCGATGCGTGCGCCCGGGTCGTTGGGCGACTGCACCGCCACGGTGACGCCGTCCACGGCGCGCGCGGCGCCATCGCCGAACGCATTGTTCAACGCGGCGACCATGCGCGACACGGTGGTGAAGTCGTTCTTGTGCAGGTTCAACGTAATCTCGCCGCCGGCGCTGAACACGTCGGGCAGCGCGCGTTCGACCGTGGCGCCGTTTGGAATGCGGCCGACGCTGGGCACATTGACCGACACCCGCGAGCCATCCTTGCCCTGCGCGCCGAAGCCGCCCACGACCAGGTTTCCCTGCGCGATGGCGTAGACCTGGCCATCGGCACCGCGCAGCGGCGCCATCAACAGCGAACCACCGCGCAGCGACACCGCGTTGCCGATGGAGGAGACGGTGATATCGATCGGCTGGCCCGGCTTGGCGAATGGCGGCAGTTCGGCGTGGATCGCTACGGCGGCCACATTCTTCAACTGCGGGTTGACGTTGGCCGGCACGTTCACGCCCAGCTCGCCCAGCAGGTTCTTGAGGCTCTGCACGGTGAAGGGTGCCTGGCTGGTGCGGTCACCGCTGCCATCCAGCCCAACCACCAGACCGTAACCCACCAGCGCATTGCCGCGCACGCCACCAACCTGCGCCAGGTCCTTGATCCGTTCGGCCGAGGCCGAAGACATGCACAGAACCGAGACGGCGACGACGTAGATCCACGCCCTGCGTGGATTCGCGGAAATGATCGAAAAAATGCTCTTCATATCAGCCTCAGAACGGCACCAGCGCCGAGTTGAAGAAGCGGCTCAGCCAGCCCATCGCATTGGACTGGGCAACCGGGCCGCGGCCGCCGTAGACGATGCGCGCATCGGCCACGCGGCTGGAGGGAATGGTGTTGTCCGGGAAGATGTCCGCCGCGCGCACAATGCCCTGCACCTGTACCAGCTCATCGCCCTGGTTCAGTCGCAGGTTCTTGGCACCCTGCACGACCAGGTTGCCGTTGGGCAGGCGCTGCATCACGGTCACCGTCACGCTGCCCTGCAGGCGGTTGCTCTGCGCGCTGGTGCCCTTGCCGGTGAAGTCGCGCGAGCCGGTCGCGCTGGCGCCCAGGATGTCCTTGCCACCCAGGGTCACCGGCGCACCGAACAGGGTGGGCGTGCCCAGCGCCAGGTTGGACTCCTTGTCGGTGCTGGTGTTGGCGGTGGTCTGCGCGGTGGTGCTCTCGGTCAGGGTGATGGTCAGCAGGTCGCCGACATCACGCGCACGTCGGTCCGAATACAGCTGCAGCCCCGGGCCGGATGCGTAGATCGCCCCGGCGGTGGCCGGTGCGCTCGGCGCGACCACGGGCACGACCGGGGCCATTGCCGGGTAGGGGCGCACGTCGCCTGCAATGACGCAGCCGCCGAGCAGGGTGGTCACGGCGCTGGCGAGCAGCAGGCGAAGGGTGGGGCGCAGAGTCGACATGGCAGGTTCCCGGTTCAACCGATCAGACGTTGTTGTTGAGGTAGCCGAGCATGGAGTCGGTGGTGGAGATCGCCTTGGCGTTCATTTCGTAGGCGCGCTGGGTTTCGATCATCGATACCAGCTCTTCGACCACGTTGACGTTGCTGCCTTCCAGCGCACCCTGCACCACGCTGCCCAGGCCGTTCAGGCCCGGGTTGCCGTTCTGTGCCGGGCCGGAGGCGGTGGTCTCCAGGAACAGGTTTTCACCGCGTGCCTGCAGGCCGGCCGGATTGACGAAGTCGGTGAGGGTCAGCGCGCCGATTTCCACCGAGGCGGCGTCGTCGGCCATCTTCACGCTGATGGTGCCGTCGGTGCCGATGGTGAGGGACTGCGCGCCTTCGGGAATCTGGATGCCCGGCTGAACCGGGTAGCCGCTGTTGGTGACCAGTTCGCCCTGCTGGTTGCGCTGGAACGAGCCATCACGGGTGTATGCCGAGGAACCATCGGGCATCTGCACTTCGAAGAAGCCACGGCCATTGACCATCACGTCCAGCGCGCGGCCGGTCTGCTGCTGGCTGCCCTGTTCGAAGTTCTTCGAGGTGGCCACTACGCGGACGCCGGTACCCAGCTGCAGGCCGGTGGGCAGCTGCGTCTGTGCCGACGAAGAACCGCCAGGCTGGCGCACCTGCTGGTACAGCAGGTCTTCGAAGCTGGCACGGTCCTGCTTGAAGCCGGTGGTGTTGGTGTTGGCGAGGTTGTTGGAAACCACCGACATGCGCGTCTGCTGCGCATCCAGTCCGGTCTTGGCGATCCACAATGCCTGGTTCATGGCGTTGTTCCTGTGTTGATGCGGGTGGCCACGTGGTGCAGCCGTTGTCCTGGGTGATGCATGGCGCGTGCCACAATCGCGCCGGAATTACGTCGGCGCCGCCGGTCAGCTGCCCAGACGCAGCAGGGAGTTGGCGCTGCGGGCGTTTTCATCGCCGTGCTTGATCACCTTCACCTGCATTTCGTACTGCCGCTGCAGCTGGATCATCTGGACCAGCGCCCCGGCGGCATCCACGTTGCTGCCTTCCAGCTGGCCGCTGTCCAGCGACTTGCCCTGGGCCTGCACGAATGGCTGCTGCGGGTCGGTGTTGCGCATCAACCCGTCCAGCCCGCGCTCCAGCCGCGCGTCCTCGGCGGCGACCACCCGCAGGCGGCCGATCACCGCCATGGTCTGCGGGCCTTCGCCCTGCGGGATGATCGAAATGGTGCCGTCGTTGCCGATGTCCATTGCCTGGTGCGGCGGAATCGCGATCGGGGCGCCGTTCTCGTCGAGCACCGGGTGGCCACCGGCGGTGACCAGCTGGCCGTTGGGCGTGATCGACAGCGAGGCACCGCGGGTATAGGCTTCACCGCCCCCCGTCGGCGCCTGCACCGCCAGCCAGTTGCCCGCGTCCAGCGACAGGTCCAGCGCGTTGCCGGTGATGTGCTGCGCACCCTGCCGCCGGTTGAAGCCAGCATCGACGTGCAGGGCGTCCACGCGCGACGCGTAGCCGGCACCCTTGATCGGGAAGGCCTCGGTATTGGCGAGGGCTTCCTTGAATCCGGGGGTATCGGTGTTGGCCAGGTTGTGCGACAGCGTGCCCTGCGCCTGCAGGGATGCGCGTGCACCGGTCATCGCTACGTAGAGAGCCTTGTCCATGGATGTGTTCCCGTGCTGCTGCGATCAGTGGCTCATCAACGGATGTTGATGATGGTCTGGGTGATCTGGTCCATGGTGGAGACCATCTGCGAGTTGGCCTGGAAGTTGCGCTGGGCGGTGATCATGTTCACCAGCTGCTCGGTCAGGTCGACCGTGGAGGCTTCCAGCGAACCGGCCTGGACCTTGCCCAGGTTCGAGCTGTCCGGCGCGCCGGTACGCGGGGTACCGGAGCTGAAGGTTTCCACCCACAGGTTGTTGCCCTTGGCTTCCAGACCCTGCGAGTTGTTGAAGGTGGTCAGTGCGACCTGGCCCAGCGGCTTGTCGTCGCCGTTGGTATAGCGGGCGTATACCACGCCTTCTTCGGACACCGTGATCTCGTTGAGCTTGCCGGCCGCGTAGCCGTCCTGCTGGGTGTTGCGCAGCGCGAACTTCTCGCCGTACTGGGTCGAACCGGTCACATCCAGGGTCATTGCCAGGGTGCCGGCGCCGGTGGTCGGGGTGAACGGATCCATCACGATCTGGCCATTGGCCGGGTTGGTCAGCGCGCCGGCACCGTTGAAGGTCAGGGTAGTGGGAGTACCCACTGCCTGTCCGTCGACGTAGTTGTAGACCTGCCATTCGTTGGCCGTTGCGGTCTTGACGAAGTACGAGGTCTGGGTGTGGCTCACGCCCAGTGAGTCGTACACGGTGATGCCGCCGGTGGACTGGTTGTAGCTGTTGGAATCGGTCGGGTCGAAGGTGGCCAGGGTCGGCTGCTTCGCGTTGGCCGGCAGGGTGAAAGCAACGTTGACCTTGCCGGTCTGCTTGGGCGGGCTGTCGGTGGTGAGCAGCTGCAGGTCGGTCAGGCGGCCACTGTCGAAGCTGGTGCCATCGGCGTTGGGCGCGAACACCTGGAGGCGGGCGCCCTGGGGATTGGTGACATAGCCGGCCTGGTCGGTCTGGAAATTGCCGGCGCGCGAGTACACGCGGGCGCCGTTCATGCTCATGGTGAAGAAGCCTTCGCCGGAGATCGCCATGTCCAGGCTGCGTCCGGTCTGCTCGTTGTTGCCCTGCGAGAACTGCTGGGCCACGTTGGTCAGGCGCACGCCCGAACCCACTGCGTTCTTGGACAGGCCATAGCTGGTGGCTGAGAACAGGTCGGCGAACTCGGCGCGCGATTCCTTGAAGCCGGTGGTGTTGACGTTGGCGATGTTGTTGGCGGTGACGTTCAGGTCGGCATTGGCGGCATTGATGCCGGACAGCGAAATGTTGAAGCCCATGGGATTCTCCTTGGATGCGTGACGAAGGGACTCAGCTGACGCGCAGCACGTAGTCGATCGGGGCCGTGCCCAGGCCCTTGAGGTTGAGGTACAGGCCGTCCGAGCCGACGGTGACGCTCTCCACCGGTGCTTCGACGTAGGTGTTGATCTTGGTCTGGGTGCCGGCGCTGTCGGTGTGGGTGGCCGCGATGGTGTAGCTGCCGGCAGCCATGCGGTTGCCGTTGGCATCCTTTCCATCCCAGTCAAAGGTCACTTCCCCGGCTTCCTTGGCTTCCACGCTGAGCTGGGTCACCTTCACGCCGTTGGCATCGGTGATGTCCACGGTCACGTAGCCGGCGCCGGGTGCGGCGACCATGCCGCTGGCATCGCCTTCGGCATCCAGCTGCCACTTGGTGGACGGCACAAGCACGTCATGGCCGACCAGCGCCGCGCCCCGCAGCACCTGGTCGCCGGCCATCGATTCCTGGAAGCCCTTGACCGTGCTGTTGAGGTCATTGATGCCCTGCACCTGGGACAGCTGCGCCATCTGCGCCACCATCTGGGTGTTGTCCATCGGCTTGAGCGGGTCCTGGTGCTGCAGCTGCTCGGTCATCAGACGCAGGAAGTCGGCCTGGTCCAGGGTGTCCTTCTTCTTGGTGGTGCTGCTGTTGGGTGCGTTCAGGCCCAAGGCGCTGTAGATGTCGGTGTTGCCGACGCCGCTGGTGGTGCTCATGACGGTATGTCCTGCGATGAGAAGGGTCAGCGACCCATGGTCAGGGTGGCCAGCGCCAGTTCCTTGGCGGTGGTGAGCATCTCCACGCCGGCCTGGTAGTTGCGCGAGGTCGATATCAGATTGACCATCTGGGCGACGGGGTCGACATCGGGCTGGTAGATGTAGCCATCACCATCGGCCAGCGGGTGGCCGGGCTCGTAGCGCTTGATTGGCGCGGCGTTGCTCTGGCTGATTTCCTTGACCTGGACGGTGGTGATGTTCGGGTCGGTACGGCTGGTCACCGACTGGAAGATCGGCTCCAGCGGCTTGTAGACGGCATCGGCCGAGCCGGCGACGGTGTCGGCGTTGGACAGGTTGGAAGCCAGCGTGCTCATGCGCACGGACTGGGCCTGCAGCGCGGAGCCGGCGATATCGAAAATGGGCAGGTTGCTCATCGCTTATTGCCCCGTGATCGCGGTGAGCATGGAGCGCACCTTGGATTCGACGAAGCTCAGCGAGGCGCGGTATTCCAGCGCGGCGCGGCCATAGGCGGCGCGCTCGGCATCGGGATCGACGGTGTTGCCGTCGATGCTCGGCTGCACGCCTTCCTTGGTGACCTGGAACGGGTTCAGCCCACCACCGATGGTGAAGTGCTGCTCGTTGGTGGTCCGCATGAGCCCGTTGCTGTCGGCACCCTGGGCGTTGCGCAGGGCGGCATCGAAGTCCAGGTCCTGGGCCTTGTACCCGGGGGTATCGGCATTGCTCAGGTTGCTGGCAATCAGCTTCATCCGCTGCTCGCGCAACGGCATGGCCTGGGCATGGACACCCAGATAGTCGGAAATCAGGTTGGGCATGGCGCTCTCCCACGGGACGATGTGGGGAGTGGTGCAAGCGGCATGCCAAAAAGCAGCGATTCATTGCGTGGGAGGGCGGGGATCGGCAGGGCCTGCCGGGACACGCCGTGAACCCATCCATGGGGGCTTGTCAAAAACATCCCTGTTTTTGACAGTCCCGTCAGGCCCTGCCGACCCCCGCCAACCGAAATCGCCTCGCCGCAGGGCAAGCCTTGAACTGTCGGAGGGGTAGAGCCGGGCTTCGCCCGGCTGCATTCTTCATGGTTGCCCGGGATAGGCAGGCGCCAGCCATGTGTCGAGGGTCGGGGCGGAGGGGGTTGCGGGACCGTGGAGCGCCATGGATGGCGCGAACGAGCCCCCATGGATGGGTTCACGGCGTGTCCCGCAACCCCCTCCGCCCCGGCCCTTCAAGCGATAACGTGCCGCTGCTTTTAACGCCTCAAGCCGCCAGGGCGACCTTCCGGAGGCGATCCAGCACGAAATCGGCCAGTTCATGCGGGGAATACTTGGCCACGAACGCGTTGGCGCCGACCCGTTCGACCATGGCGTTGTTGAAGACGCCGGAGAGGGAGGTGTGCAGCAGCACGTACAGGCCGGCCAGGCCCGGGTGGCGACGGATTTCCGTCGTCAGGGTGTAGCCGTCCATGGCCGGCATTTCGATGTCCGAAATGACCATGGCATAACGCTCGGCCGGGTTTTCACCGGCGGCGTGGATCTGCAGCAGGTGGTCCAGCGCCTGCTTGCCGTCCGACAGCAGGGTGGCACCCACGCCGAGCTGGTCCAGCACGCTGCGGATCTGCTGGCGGGCCACGCGCGAGTCGTCCACCACCAGCACCTGCAGCTGCGGGGCGTCGGCCGGCAGCGCCATCGAGGGGTCCAGCACGGCCTCGCCACGCACCTGGGCGATGTCGGCCAGCACGCTTTCCACGTCGATCACCTGGATCAGCTCACCCTGGAAGCGCGTGACGGCGGTCAGATAGCTCGATTCGGCGCCCAGCTCCGGCGGCGGGTGGATGTCTTCGACCGCGATGTTGACGATGCGCTCCACGCCGCTGACCAGGAATCCCTGGATCGAACGGTTGAATTCGGTCACCACCAGGTAGCCCGGCGCCTTGTCGGCGTCGGGCTCGCGCTCGGGGTGGCCGATGGCCAGGCCCAGGTCCAGCACCGGCACCGAGCGGCCGCGCACGTCGGCCACGCCGGCGAACTGGCTGGGCAGCCCGGGCACCTGGAACAGGTCCGGCCGGCGCAGGACTTCCTGCACCTTGAACACGTTGACGCCAAAAAGCTGACGTCCGCCAAGGCGGAACAGCAGCAGGGCCAGGCGGTTGTGGCCCGCCAAGCGCGTGCGCTGGTCGATGCGGTTGAGCAGGTCATGTGACATGGGAGTGGTATCGGCGCCAACCGCGTTCACTTGAGCGGGCAGATGAGCCCGTGAACGGCACGGCGCTTGCATGGTGCTGCGCATGTGCCATGCCCCCGGAGCCGCCATGCGTATCCTTATTATAGTTGTCACGCTTATCGCCTTGGCAGGCGCGTCCCCGCACGCCCGGGCCGCAGGCGGCTGGCAGCCGGTGGACAGCATCCGCGCCGCCGCGCTGTCCACGTTGCCGGCGGGCAGCGAAGGCGATACCACCCTGGATTCGGCGCTGCGCCTGCCGGCCTGCGGCCAGGACCTGCGCGCCCAGCCGACTGGAACCAGCACCGTGGAGGTCAGCTGCCCCGATGCGGGCGGCTGGCGCCTGTTCGTGCCGGTGAAAGTGCGCCGCAACCAGACCGTCCTGATCCTCAACCGGGGCATTGCCGCTGGAGAAACGCTGGCGCTGGCCGATATCACCACTGCGCAGCGTGATGTGGCCCGCATTGCCGGCGCTGCCTTGGCCGACCCGGCCGTGGCGGTGGGGCGGGTGGCGCGGCGAACCCTGAGCGCTGGCAGCCTGCTCTCGGCCAACGACCTGGTCGCCCAGCGTCTCATTCGCCGCGGCGACAGTGTGGCCCTTGTCTCCCGTTTTGGCGGGGTCGAGGTCCGGGTGGCGGGCAAGGCGATGGCCGATGCAGGTGAAAATGAACGCGTATCCGTGGAAAATCTGTCTTCACGCAAGGTAGTCCAAGGCACAGTGGCGGCCAGTGGCGACGTTTTTGTGACGCGCTGACCATTACAGCACGCAAAATCTCCTAAAGATGCCGGTACCCGTGCCGTTATCCCTTGTGAACCGTAACTCCCAGGACAACCCATGAGCCAGAAAATCGACGGCAACCTGCAGGCGACCGCCCATCTGCGCAGCATTGCGCCGGGCAACAAGCCCAGCGTGAGCACCGATGCCCCGGCGCGGCCGGTGGAAGCGGCCGACAGCTTGAAGCTGACCGGCGAGGCCACCAGCCTGCAGGCCCTGCAGCGCGAACTCAGCAGCGCCCCGGCGATTGATGCCGGCCGCGTGCAGGCCGTGCGCGAGTCGCTGCAGAACGGCACCTACAAGATCAATCCGGACGCGATCGCCTCGCGCATGCTTGAGCTGGACCAGCAGCTGCAGAAATGAAGCTGGCCATGAGCGAGCCATTGCAGCGCCTCAGCGATGCCCTGGACGTCGAGCGCCAGGCGCTGGTGGAGCATGACGTCCAGTCGTTGATCCGCGCCACCAGCGCCAAGCTCGATGCGTTGCGTGCGCTGGAGCAGGTATTGCCGGTGGGGCAGAACGAACGCCTGCAGGAGCTGGCCGAGCGCAACCGCGCCAATGGCGTACTGCTGGCGCGTCGTCGTCGCGAGGTCAACTGGGCGCTGCGCCAGCTCGGCCGCAGCGAAGCCTCGTCGGCCTACGACGCCAAGGGCCAGGCCAACACCCTGCACACACGCCGGCCGCTCGCCGTCGCCTGAGCTCCAATACGGATCGCGCTCCAACACGGATATAGTGGGCACCTGTTTCAACTGCCCCGATGTGACCGTGACCGTGCCCACCACTTTTGTCACCGCACCGCTGCCGCCGCAGCAGGTTCTGCTTGCGCTGTTCGAGCGCATCAACGAAGGCGTGCTCCTGTTCCGTGATGACGGCAGCGTGGCCGTGGCCAATGCCGCCGTGCGCGGCATGCTCGGCCAGGGCGAGATCGACGCCGGCGTGGATCCCGCGCAGTGGCTGCGCCAGCTGCTGCCACCCGATGCACTCGAGCATGCGCGACTGCACGGCCACTGGAACGGCAGCCTGCCGGTGGGCGAGCGCATGGTCATCGCGCACGTCTACCAGCAGGAAGACGCCGGCCGGCGTCATTATCTGGCCCTGTTCCGCCGCATCGAAGGCCAGGAAGACTACGAACGCGAGCTGCAGCAGCGCCATGCCGAGCTGCGCCAGGCCTACCTGCGCCTCAACGGCACGCAGGAAAAACTGCTGCAGTCGGAAAAGATGGCGTCCATCGGCCAGCTCGCCGCCGGCGTGGCCCACGAAATCAACAACCCGATCGGCTACGTGCACTCCAACCTGGGCAGCCTGCAGGAATACCTGCGCAGCCTGTTCACGGTGATCGAGGCCTATGAGCGCGCACTGCGCGCGCCGGACCCGAAGGCCCTGATTCCCGAAATCGACGATATCCGCAACCGCTTCGACATCGACTTCATCAGCCGCGACCTGCCGCAGTTGATGGCCGAATCCCGCGAAGGCATCGAGCGGGTCACCCGGATCGTGCGTGACCTCAAGGACTTCTCCTATTCCGGCCGCGACGAGTCGTGGAAGCTGGTCGACCTGCACTCGGGGCTGGAATCGACCATCAACATCATCTGGAACGAGCTCAAGTACAAGGTCACCCTGCATCGCGAATTCGGGCAGCTGCCGCTGGTGGAGTGCCTGCCGTCCGAGCTCAACCAGGTCTACATGAACCTGCTGCTCAACGCCGGCCACGCCATCGCCGAACGCGGCACCATCACCGTGCGTACCGGCGTGGAAGGTGAGAACGTGTGGGTGGAGTTCGAAGACACCGGCGGCGGCATTTCGCCGGACCTGCGCCAGCGCATCTTCGATCCGTTCTTCACCACCAAGCCGGTGGGCAGTGGCACCGGGTTGGGGCTGTCGATTTCCTACAGCATCATCAACAAGCACCACGGGCGGATTGATCTCGACAGCACCCCGGGCGTGGGTTCGCGATTCCGGTTGGTGTTGCCGATCAAGCAACCGCGGTAAAGCGAAGTGCCGATCGTTTTCATGCGTTACCGGACGTTGTTGGGTTCACGGCAGTCCTTTGGGAACCGACTCTACCGTTGCGCCGCCCTCCCCAGCACGTAGCAACGGAAACGCTGCTCCTAATCGCCTTCAGGCGCCGGTATAGCAACCGGTTGTGAGGTGTTGGCGCGGCGTTGCTCTTCGTGCGTGCGGAACGCCTGGTGGATGTGCTTGCGCAGCTCGTCGTCGTTCCATGGCTTGGTAAGGAAGCGGTAGATCGCGCCGCGGTTGATCGCGTCGGTGACCGTGTTGAGGTCGGTGTAGCCCGAAAGGACCAGCCGGATCGTGTCCGGGTACAGCATCTTCACCCGGCCCAGGAACTCGGTACCGCTCATGTCGCTCATGCGCTGGTCCGACAAAATCACCTGCACATCGTTGATCGCCAGCAGGTCGAACGCATCGCGCACGTTGCCCGCCGCCAGGATGCGGTAGCCATCTCGGCGGAACAGGCGCACCAGTGAACGCAGCACGTTCTCTTCGTCGTCCAGCAGCAGCAGCGTGCGGTCCGGGCGGGTTTCGGCGAACGCTTCCGGGCGCAGGTAGCGCCGGCGCAGCGTCATGCCCGCCGCGTCGGCCGACATCGGCTCGCCGAACAGGTAGCCCTGGAACACGTCGCAGTCGTTGCGGCGCAGGAAGCCCAGCTGGGCCTGCGACTCCACCCCGTTTGCGATCACCGTCATGCCCAGCTGGTGGCCCATGGCAATGATCGCGCGCGCGATGGCGGCCTCGCGGTTGCCGGCGGGCGCGCTCTTGATGAAGCTGCGGTCGATCTTCAGCTTGTCCACCGGATAGCGCACCAGCGCGCTCAGGCTGGAATCACCGGTGCCGAAATTGTCCAGGCTCAGGCTGATGCCTTCGTTGCGCAGGTTCACCAGGGTTTCGTGCACGAAGTTGACGTTGTTGGTCAACGCGCTTTCGTTGATCTCCAACGTGAGCATGTGCGCCGGCACCCCGGCGGTCTGCATCAGCGCCATAACCTCCGCAAAGAAGTTCGGGCGAAGCAGCTGCAGCGTGGACACGTTCACCGCGATGGTGAAATCGTCGAACCCCAGGTCGCGCCAGAGTCTGGCCTGCTTGAGCGCGCCCTCCAGCACCCAGGTGCCGATCTGCACGATGATGCCCAGGCGTTCAGCGGTGCGCATGAAGCGCTCCGGTACCAGCATGCCCAGCGTCGGGGACTGCCAGCGCAGCAGCGCCTCCATGCCGACCACGTGGCCATCGCGGGCGCTGACCAGCGGCTGGTAGCGCAGCTTCAGTTCGCCATTGGGAATGGCATCCACGATCTGGCGCGCGATGATGCTCTCGCTGTGCGCGCTTGACGGCGTGTTGACCGCGTGGATGCGCACCGCATTGCCGCCCTCGCGGGCCGCCTGGTACAGCGCGTCTTCGGCATGGTCGAGCAGGCGCGAGGTTTCGGTCGCATGTTCCGGGCACAGGCTGACGCCGAGCTTGCCGGTCATGAACAGCGTATACGGCAGGACGGAGAGCGGCAGCTCCAGCTGCTGGCGGATTTCCTCGGCCAGGTCGTCGGGCAGCGGGAGGTCGGCGGTGCGTGGTACCGCGATCAGGAACTCATCGCTGCCATGCCGCCACAGCTGGCCGCGTCCGCGCAGATGATGCTGCAGGCGCTGTGCTACCAACACCAGCGCCTGGTCCCCGACCTCGGCGCTCATGTTCTCGTTGACCGACGCAAAGTGGTCGATATCCACGTGCATCAGCATCAACGGCGTGCCACCTGAGGCGGCCTCGGCCACCATGGCCTGCAGCGCGGGATTACCGGCGCCAAGCCGGGGCGGCGCGTCCTCGATGCTGACCAGGGGCAGGGAAGGGTTCCACATGACTCAGTATTCCATTGTATCGGGGGTGGCCACGCCATCGCTGCGGTAAGGCAGGAACAGGTCGACCAGGGTGCCGGCGCCATGGGCCGACTCGATCTTGAGGGTGCCGCCGGCGCTCTGCGCGCGTTCGCGCATGACGATCAGGCCCAGCCCGCGGGGGCCGTCGGGGTCGAAACCTTCGCCGTCATCGCGCACCTGCAGGTGCAGGCCATGATCCTGCACATCATGAAGGGTGAGCTGCACCTGGCTGGCGCGCGCATGGCGCAGCACGTTGGTCAGGCTTTCCTGGGCGATGCGGAAACAGGCCTGCTCGATCTCACCCTGTGGGCGCCGCGGCAACGACGCGATGTCGGCCAGCAGTTCGATCGGCGAGGAACGGAACAGCACTCCGGCCTGCCAGCGCAACGCCGCTTCCAGGCCCAGTGCATCCAGCTGCGGCGGGCGCAGCAGGGTGGAGATGTCGCGCAGCTTGCCGACGGTGGCGTCGGCCAGGTGGATGATCTGCTCCAGGTCCTCGCCGCGCCGCTGCGGATCGGCCTCATCCTGCGCCGCATAGGCCGACAGCTTCATGGCGGTGATGGCCTGGCCGATGTCATCGTGCAGGTCGCGCGAAATCGCGCGGCGCTCGTCTTCCTGCAGCGAGAACAGGCGCCCGGCCATGGCCTGCAGCTCGCGGTTGCTGGTTTCCAGCGCCTGGCGGATACGTTCCGGCTCGCTCAGATCGCGCACGATGAGCAGCTTGCAGTTCCGCCCGCCATAGCGCACCTCGCCGACCGCAAGGCCGGCCTGGAAGCGCTCGCCATTCTGCCGCCGCATGCCGATCACTTCGCTGCCGCTGGTGGGCAGCGGGATACTGGCGAACAACTGGGCGCGCACCCTGGGCAGGTCGCTGGCAACGACCAGCGCCGAGAGCGGTTCGCCGAGCAGGGTGTGCTGCCCGTAGCCAAACTGCGCGGCAGCACAGGCGTTGGCATACAGCACATGTTCGTCGGACAGGATCACCACGCCGTCGGGCAGCACCCGCACCAGCTCGCGGAACTGTTCTTCGCGCTCGCGCAGCAGGCGCCGCGACTGCTCGCGCTCGGTCACGTCCTGCAGGGTGCCCAGTACGCGGAGCCGGCCGGCATCATCGGTGCCGCTCTCGGCGCGCAGGTGAACCATCAGTGCACGCCCGTCCATGGCCAGCAGCGGCAGCAGCAGGTCGATCTGCACCGCGTCGCCGCGCATGTCCTGCAGCAGCTGTTCGCTCAGCGCGGCGGTGGCTGGGTCGGCAGGCACCAGCAGTTCCTCGAAGCGGTGCCAACGCCGCGCTTCGGGCGGGCGCCGGCCCAGCAGGTGGTAGACCTGGTTGGAGTAGCGACCCAGTCCAGTGGAGGGATCGACCTCCCAGGCCCCGATCCGCGCCATTTCGTGCGCTTCCTCGACCCGGGCCAGCGCCTGGTCGCGGCGTCGCAGCGCCTGGTCTTCGCCGGTGCGGTCGATGGCGATCAGCAACCGCGCCGGCCGCCCGGCGTAATCCAGGTAATTGCTGCGCATCTCCATGCGCCGGCGCGTGCCGTCCTTGAGCACCAGGTCGGCGGTCATCACGCACAGCTGTTCCGGTTGCGCGCGGATCTCCTCGAGTTTGGCGGCCAGCGCCGCTTCGTCCCCGGGCGGCCACAGCGCGGTCATCGACATCATGATGAATTCGTCGCGGCTCCAGCCGAACAGGCTGCTGGCAGCCGGGTTGACGTCCAGGATCTCCAGCGTGTCCAGGTCGTAGACCAGGATCGGGCCCGGGTTGCCTTCGAACAGTTGGCGATGGCGCTGTTCGGAGTGCTCAAGGCGCTCATGGGTCTGCAGTACGTGCATGGCCAGCGGGCGCAGCAGCAGGTAGATCAGCGCGCCACTGAGGATGACGAAGAACGCGCCTTTCGCGGTCTGCCACCGCGCGGCCGTGGCCAGGTCGGCGGTAAGCACCTGTACGGCCGCGTCGCTGCACAGAATCCAGAACAGGGCCAGCACCAGATAGCCGATCACCACCCGCCAGCGATCGCGGCGCAGGGCCTGTGCGAGCGGGTGGTCACGACGGTGGGGGACGGGCGGGCCGGGCGGGACGACAGGCATGGGGCGCGACGGGAGGCGGTTGGGC
This sequence comes from Stenotrophomonas sp. NPDC047960, assembly GCF_043204395.1. Lineage (NCBI taxonomy): Bacteria > Pseudomonadati > Pseudomonadota > Gammaproteobacteria > Lysobacterales > Lysobacteraceae > Stenotrophomonas > Stenotrophomonas sp. NPDC047960. Next base: position 1,122,551 of record NZ_JBIDBX010000001.1, read on the forward strand.
GGACGCTCCATAGTAGTGGTTGGGACGCCTTGGGCGCACGCGACGCTCAACTATCGAGCGGAACAGCCGCTAACGATTGCGTTCCCGGCTGTCGGGTGCGTTATCGGAGTCATACCGCGTGGACCAAGGCATCATCGCGAGTCTGCTGCAGCACCCTTTGGCCTCGGCCCTGGTCATCCTGGACCGGGCCGGGCGCCCGCTGGCCGCCAATCCGGCCGCGCGTGACCATGGGTTGCCGGCGACCGTGGCGGCCTGCGGCGAGCTGCTGGAAGACCTGCGGCTGCTGGCGGCCGATGGGGGCCTGGTGCCCTGCCAGCTGCCGGGCGGGCCGCGTGGTCGCTTTGATGGATGGATGCGGGCCGTGCATGATGCCGACGGCCATCTGCTGGCCTTCACCCTGAGCATCCCGGAGCCAGCGGCGCCCTACGCGGGCAGCCGCTGGGAAGTGGCGCTGGAGCACGCCGGCCACGGATTGTGGGATTGGGACCTGCCCAGCGACGCGGTCACCCGTTCCCAGCGCTGGCACGACCTGCCGACCGGCCCTGAAGAACATGCGGTGGCGGAGGCGGGGCAGGCCTTGCTGGCCCCCGTTCACCCCGATGACCAGGCCGCTGTGCGTGCGGCGCTGGACGCGCACCTGCGCGGCGATGGGGAGGCATACACCGCCCAGTACCGCCTGCGTCATCCCGCAGGCGACTGGCGCTGGGTGCTCGACCGCGGGCGCGTGGTGGCCCGTACGGTCGACGGTCAGCCGCTGCGCATGGTGGGCACGCACACCGACATCCAGGCGCAGAAGCAGATGGAAGCGCTGCTGCTGGAGCAGCAGGTGCACCTGCGGGAAGCGCAGCGCATCGCCAGCATGGGCAGCTGGTCGTGGGATCCGGGCACCCGCCAGTTCTGGTGGTCGCCAGAGTTCCGGGCGTTGCTCGGTGTGGGCGATGGCCCGTTGAACAGCCGTCGACACTGGTTGCGCCTGCTGGAGCCGCGTTCGCGCAGCCTGCTGCGCCAGGCCTGGCGGCGCATGCTGCGCGATGGCAAGCCCAGCATGCTGGCGCTGGAGCTGCCGCGGGAGGGCAACGGCGCGCTGCACCTGCGGCTGTGGATGCAACCGCTGCTGGGTCCGGATGGGCGCATCCAGCGCCTGCTCGGCCAGGTGCAGAACATTACCGAACAGCACCAGACCGATGCGCTCATCCGCTGGCGGACCGAGCTGCTCAACCGGGTCTCGGCGCTGGGCCGTATCGGGGGGTGCGAGATCGAAGTGAGCACCCGCCACATGCAGTGGACCGAGGAGTGCTACCGCATCCATGGCCTGCGCAAGGAACCGATCACCCTGGACCAGGCGCTGGCGCTGTACACGCAGGATTCGCGCGACGCCTTCGAGGCAGCACTGGCGCGCATTGCCGCAGGCGGCCTGCCTGAGCAGCTGGATCTGTGCTTTTACCGCCAGTCCGGACTGCGCATCTGGGTGCAGGTGCTGATCGAACTGGACCACCGCGATGGCCTGCCGACCCGTTTCGTGGTGCTGTTCCGTGACATCACCCGCGAACGCGAGGCCAACGAGCGGATCGAACTGCTCGCCCATTACGACCTGCTCACCGGCCTGCCCAACCGCATGCTGCTGCGCGAGCAGACTGCAGATGCCATCGAGGAAGCGCTTGATCGTGGCGCACCATTGGCGATGCTGTTCATCGACCTGGATGGTTTCAAGACCATCAACGACACCTTCGGTCATGCCACCGGCGATGCGCTGCTGAAGGCAGCGGCGGCACGGTTGCATCAGAACCTGCGCAACGCCGACCTGTTCGGGCGCTTCAGCGGCGATGAATTCATCGTGGTGCTGCGCGACCTTGCCGACCCGGAGGATGCCGGGCACGTGGCGCGCAAGCTGATCGCCTCGCTGGCCGAGCCGCTGCAGCGCGGTGACACGACCTTGAAGGTGGGCGCCAGCGTGGGCATCGCGATGCTCGACGAAGGGCGCGCGGATTTCGATTCGCTGCTGCGCGCGGCCGATGCGGCGATGTACGCTGCCAAGGAAGCCGGGCGCAACACCTATCAGTATTACAGCCAGGATGCGCTGCTGCGCATCCAGCGCAAACTGGAAATCGAGCACGCCCTGCTGGGCGCCATCGAGCGCGAAGAGTTCAGCCTGGCCTACCAGCCGCTGCTGCACGCTGCCCAGGATCAGCCGCCGGCCATCGAGGCACTGTTGCGCTGGCACCGCCCGGGGATCGGTTACTGCAGTCCAGCCGAGTTCATTCCCATCGCCGAGAAGTGCGGTGAGATTGTCCGCATCGGCGACTGGGTGCTGGCCGAGGCCTGCCGCCAGGCGGCCGCCTGGGACAGGGCCGGACTGAAGTTCGACCGGATCGCGGTGAACGTGTCAGCGGTGCAGCTGCGCGACCGTGGCTTTGCCGAGCGCGTGATCGATATCTGCCACGCCCATGGCTGGGCACCGCAGCGGCTGGAACTGGAGCTGACCGAATCGGCCCTGATCCGCGACACCGACGTGCTGCGCCACTGCTTCGATGTGTTGGAGCGGCACGGCGTGCCGTTGGCGGTGGACGACTTCGGAACCGGCTTCTCCAACCTGCATTACCTCAACCGCTTCCCGGTGGGCCGGCTGAAGATCGATCGCAGCTTCGTGCAGGGCATGCTTCACGACGCCGGCACCGCCGAAGTCACCCAGGCGATCGTGCACCTGGGTCACGCTCTGGGCATGAAGGTGGTGGCCGAAGGCGTCGAAACCGAGCAGGAAGAGGCGATGCTGCGCCGGCAGGGTTGCGACGAGATCCAGGGTTACCTGTATTCCAGGCCGCTGACCCCGCGCGATCTGGCGCAGTGGCTGAAGCAGGGCGGGGGGCAGGTGATGGCGATTCCCGCGGGTGCCGGCGACGCGTTGCGGATTCCGGTGCCGTCGGGCCCGTAACTGTTGGCGGGCCCGTAGTTGATTGATCCCGATCCACGGACGAATTGTTAGGGGCCCATTGGCATCCGGATCCATCAACCATGGGCCAGCAACCGTTACAGGCCCATCGGGATCCGGATCAATCGACCATGTCTCCGCTCAGGCCCAGGTCCCATGCCAATCCCGCCAGCGCGGGATCCAGCGGCGCTGCCGCCGCTGCGGTCGCCATCATTTCCGCCAGTTCCCGCTGCGCCTGCTGTTCCAGCGCCGCCAACAGCGCGCGCCCGCTTTTCGGCGCCGCGGGCGCCTGGGCAGGGTGAATGACGTCGCCCACTGCGTCGGGCGACGCGCCGCTACCGGCAGGAATCAAGGGGCTGGGGGTGGCGTTCAACAGCATGCGGAAATCTTCAACAGATGGGGCAGGGGGCCACACGCACGAAAGCCCCGGCAATGCCGGGGCCCTCGTGGAATGCCGTTGCCGGCACCTATCACGGATCAGAACAGCTCAACCGCACCGGCCGCCATGCTCTGCTGGCTTACCGGCTTGTGCGGCGGGCGTTCCCACTCGCTGCGCATTTCACGCAGGCGGTTGCCGGTACGCTGCAGCGCGGTGGCCACTTCGGCGTCGAACACGCCGCCGTTACGGTGCAGCAGTTCCTGCAGGCCCACCGCTTCGCGGTTGATCGAGGTCAGGCGATCGAGGTGGGTGTGCACGCCGCCCAGGGCCTGGGTGGCGATGTCTTCGAACTGGAGGGCACGCACGGCTTCGGCCACGCTGCTGTCGATCGCACGGCCGCACTCGGAAATCTCGCGCATGCCTTCGCCCAGCGAAGCATTGATCTGGGCCACGTTGTCGAGCATGGCGGCTGCTTCGTGACGCGCTTCGCGGGAGCGGTCCATGTCGCGCGAGGCCATGTTGGAGACCGTCTCGCGGACCTTGGCGATGGCGTCCTTGGAGCTGTGGGCCAGCTTGCGGATCTGCTCGTTGAACGTGGTGGAACGTTCGGAGAGGTTGCGCACCTCGTCGGCCACCACCGCAAAGCCGCGACCGGCTTCACCGGCACGGGCCGCCTCGATGGCCGCGTTCAGCGCCAGCAGGTTGGTCTGGTCGGCAATGGATTTGACGTCTTCCAGCAACGCGAAGATGCCATCCAGGTGCTGCGCCATCTGGTCGATGTGCTGCACCGTAGTGCTGCTCTGGCCGCTGACCTGCTCCAGCGCTTCCACCAGCTGCTCCATGCGATGGCTGGCGTGCTGGGCGAAACGGGCCACGTCGACGCCAGCACCCCCATCTTCACCGGCGCGGTCGACGATGCGGGCCAGGGCCTGGCTCTGCTGGCGGGACTTGCGGTTCATGGCATCAAAGCTGCCGCCCAGCCCGGCCACGGCCTGGCGGATCAGGTCGCGGGCCCGTTCGATCTCGGCGCGCGAACCATCGATTTCGTTGCCGACGAACGAGCGCAGCTCGGTCAGCAGCTGATCCTGTTCCCGCATCATGCGGGCATGCTCGGGCGAGCGCTGGCTCTGGGCGCGGGCAGTCCACCAGGCGAACCCCAGCCAGCTGAGCGTCATCGTGGTCAGAATCGCCCAGCGCAGGGCAGCCGGCCATTCGAAGCCGATGGCGAAGGGAAGCAGCAGGGTCAGGACCAGGGGGGCGGCCAGACTAGTGAAAATGCGTGAGTACATGGACGTTCTCGGGGAGGTGCACGGAGAATGTATCGGCCGCACCCCCGGGAGCTTTAGTCGGTGTGTGTGGATTTCGTGCTTCGGATGCATTGCAGCCACGCAGGGCGTGGCTCTACACGTCAGCGCCGGTAGGTGACGACCGTTGGTCGTCACTCCTTTTCGTCAGCGAAGCTGACGATCCACCGCTTCAATCATCGCCTTGCGCGAGATCAGGAAATCCCAGTACTGGCCGCCGGTCTGGCGCCACAGGACCGCCGAACGCACCGCCGCCAGCAGCAGCGCGCGGATCTCGGCCACCACCCCGGCCTGGCCCAGGTAGTGCGGGTTACCCTGGACCATCACCCGCGGCTTGAGGTGGCTGATGGTGTCGGCATACAGCCCGCCCAGGCTGGAGAGCACGTCCGGGTGGGCGCTGTCGTTCAGCTCCAAGGCCTGGCGCTGGGCGCGCGCGATGCCCTGGCTGACCTGTTCGACCACCGCGTGCTCGCGCACGAAGCGGCGCTCAAGCTGCAGCACGGCCAGTGCCAGCCGCGGCAGGATCTCGTCCTGGCCCTGGTTGCGGAAATAGTTGTGCAGCAGGCGCAGGCCCGGGGCCAGGTTGGCGGCGCTGCCGTAGATGGCCTGCGGGCTGTCGGCGTCGATCCGGAACACGCTGTCGATCGCGGTGCGGACCACGCTGGCCTCGGAATGGCCGGTTTCGGCGATGCGGCGCACCTGCTGCAGCGCCTGGGCGATGCCAGCCAGGGCAAGGACGCGGTCGTCGATGGAAAAACTCATGCAGCAGATACCTCGAAGGGGGAAGGGGCGGTGCGCAGGCGCTGCTCCAGCGGCGCGTCAGTGGCGGCGATCACCGCGCCACCCAGGCAGACCTCGTCGTCATACAACACCAGGGATTGCCCAGGGGTGACGGCACGCTGCGGCCGCGCAAAACGCACGTCCACGCTGCCATCGTCGCGCACCCGCACCGTGCACGGCTCGTCCGGCTGGCGGTAGCGGGTCTGCGCGGTGCATTCGAACTGACGGGCAGGCGGCGCCCCGGCGATCCAGTGGGCAGTCTCCGAATGCAGCCGGGTCGACTGCAGCCAGGGGCTTTCACGGTCCTGGTCCACGTACAGCACGTTGCTGGCCACGTCCTTGCCCACTACGTACCACGGGGCCGCCGGGCGTCCACGCACGCCGCCGATGTTCAGGCCCTCGCGCTGGCCCAGCGTGAAATAGAACACCCCGGGGTGCTCGGCGATCCGGTTGCCGTCCGGGTCCTGGATCTCGCCGGCACGCGCCGGCAGGTAACGGCCCAGGAACTCGCGGAAATCGCGCTCGCCGATGAAGCAGATCCCGGTCGAATCCTTCTTGGCGTGGGTCGGCAGGCGCGCGTCGCGGGCAATGCGGCGCAGGTCGTTCTTCTGCAGGTCGCCGATCGGGAACAGGGTCGCGGCCAGCTGGGCCTGTCCCAGCTGATGAAGGAAGTAGCTCTGGTCCTTGCTGCGGTCGGCGCCGCGCAGCAACGCCCAGCGTCCGCCCACCTGCGCCACGCGGGCGTAGTGGCCGGTGGCGATGCGTTCGGCGCCCAGCTCGCGGGCCGCATCCAGGAAGTGCTTGAACTTCACTTCGCGGTTGCACAGTACGTCCGGATTGGGGGTGCGCCCGGCCGCGTACTCGGCCAGGAAATGTTCGAACACGCCCTGCCAGTACTCGCTGGAGAAGTCGCGGAAGTGGAACGGGATGTCGAGCAGGCCGCACACGGCTACCGCATCGCGACGGTCGTCTTCGGCACGGCAATCGCCGCTGCCGTCGTCGGCCCAGTTCTGCATGAACAGCCCGGCCACCGGCTCGCCCTGCTGGACCAGCCGCCAGGCGGCGACGGACGAATCCACGCCACCGGATACGCCGACCATGACGCGCGGGGTGCTCATGCAACCTCCTTCACGATCGACAGCGGATGGCGCTGGCCGGCCAGGAAGTCGGCAACGACCTCCCAGACAAGCGGGCTGCGCAGCCGCGAGGGCTCGGCCTGCAGTTCGGCCGGGTCCAGCCACAGTGCGCGCAGGATACCGGTGTCCAGGGGGCGCGCAGGGTCATGGGCGATCGGCTCGGCCGCGTAGGCGAAGCGCAGGAAGGGCGTGCCGTCGGGGGCGGTCCACTGGTAGGTGCCGATGAAGGCCGTCAGGCGAACGGTCCAGCCTGACTCTTCCAGGGTCTCGCGCACGGCGGCGGCGGCCAGGCTTTCGCCCGGCTCCAGGTGCCCGGCTGGCTGGTTCAGCACCGCGCGGCCGTCGATGGCTTCTTCCACCAGCAACAGGCGCCCGTCGCGCACCACCACGGTGGCCACGGTCACATGCGGCGCCCAGCGCAGGTCCTGCACTTCGTTCACGTCAGTATTCGTCCGTTCCAGTCAGTTCGAGTTCCATCGCATCGGCGGTGTTCATCGCCGCATCAATGGCGTCGCCCAGCGCGTCAGCGCTGGCGTTGGCGTCCACTTTCACCACGAACATGGCCAGCTGTTCCTGCTTCACCCACGCGCCCAGTTTGGCGTCCTGGGAGTCCTCCAGCAGACGGTTGGCCACCGCGGCGGAGAACTGCTTGCCCGGCGCGTTGTAACCTGGCGACCAGATCTCGCGGATGCGGTGCTTGCCGTACTCTTCCACGGCCGAGCGTACGAACACCAGCTGGGTGCGGTCGCCTTCGACATCGAACACCAGCTTGTAGTCGCCGTCCTCGTCGATCTCGTAGGGGTACTTCAGCGTGTCGAGCACGCGGCCGACGGCCTTGTCGGGCGTTGCGGCGTGGGCGCCGAAGACGGAGGCGGCCAGCAGCAGCGCGGTGGCGATCCTTTTCATGAAATCCCTGTGAAAGTGTGTGTCCATGAGTGGATTGTGACGGGCGCAGGGGGCCAACGTCCAATCCGGGCGGTGCGGCGTCTATAATGTCCCGATGCCTCGCGAGCCCTCCCAAGAACCCCACCACGACCACGGCGTAGCGCTGGAACCGGCCCGGCCGGAGGTCGCCCCGCCGCCGTTCTACCAGGTGATGCTGCTGAATGACGACTACACCCCGATGGATTTCGTGGTGACCGTGCTGCAGCACTTCTTCTCGATGGATCTGGAAAAAGCCACCCAGGTGATGCTCAACGTGCACACCCGTGGGCGTGGCGTGTGCGGGGTGTTTACCCGCGAGGTGGCCGAATCGAAGGTCGCCCAGGTCAACGAGTTCTCGCGCATGAACCAGCATCCGCTGCTGTGCACGATGGAAAAAGCCGGATAACACGGGGTTCCCGGCGCCCCCGGTTGTTTGGATGCCCACCTAAGCCGGCCGGTGGCCGTTCCCGGCCCCCATGTCCGTCCTTCATCGAAAGAGCGCAGGGGACCGCCAGGGGGCGGAGCGCCGCAATCGGTCGATGACGTTGCCATCACGGGTGGCCAGCCAATGCTGGGGTCCGGGGGCAGGATCGCGCAAGTGATAACGCCATCTGAACGCACCGATCCAGTAGGGTGATGGAAATTGTGCAGGTAGGCCGCATATTGTTCTCAACTGCCGCCGGAGTAGAACATGTTCAGTAAAGACCTCGAACACACCATCGGTCAGTGCTACAAGCGCGCCCGTGAGGCCCGCCATGAGTTCATGACGGTGGAACACCTGCTGCTGGCACTGCTCGACAATCCGTCCGCCCAGGCCGTGCTCAAGGCATGCGGGGCCGACGCCGACCGCCTGCGCCAGGAGCTGGAGCAGGCCATCGAGGCCTCTGTCTCGCGCCTCGCCGAGGATGATGGCCGCGACACCCAGCCTACGCTTGGCTTCCAGCGCGTGCTGCAGCGGGCCGTGTACCACGTGCAGTCCTCGGGCAAGAAGGAGGTTACCGGTGCCAACGTACTGGTGGCCATCTTCGGCGAAAAGGACTCCCATGCGGTCTATTACCTCAACCAGCAGGACGTCACCCGGCTGGATATCGTCAACTACCTCTCCCATGGCATCGCCAAACTGGGCGAGGAGGGCGAAGTGCCGCCGTCCTCGGATGCCGAAGGGCGCGCCGAGGGGGGCGATGGCGAAGGCAAGGGCGATGCCCTGGCCGAGTTCGCCAGCAACCTCAACGAGGCGGCCCGCAACGGCCGCATCGATCCCCTGGTGGGCCGCCGCGATGAAATCGAGCGCACCATCCAGGTGTTGTGCCGCCGCCGCAAGAACAACCCGCTCTACGTGGGCGAGGCCGGCGTGGGCAAGACCGCCATCGCCGAGGGCCTGGCCAAGCGTATCGTGGAAGGTACGGTGCCCGATGTACTGGCCGATGCAGTGATCTACTCGCTCGACCTGGGCGCACTGGTGGCCGGCACCAAGTACCGCGGCGATTTCGAGAAGCGCCTCAAGGGCGTGCTCACCGCGCTGAAGAAGATGCCCAACGCGGTGCTGTTCATCGACGAGATCCACACCATCATCGGTGCCGGGTCGGCGTCGGGCGGCACCATGGACGCCTCCAACCTCATCAAGCCGGCGCTGGCCTCCGGTGAGCTGCGCTGCATCGGCTCCACCACCTTCCAGGAGTACCGCGGCATCTTCGAGAAGGACCGTGCGCTGGCACGCCGCTTCCAGAAGATCGACATCGTCGAGCCCACCGTGGGCGAAACCTACGAAATCCTGCAGGGCCTCAAGCCCAAGTATGAAGCGCACCACGGCGTGACCTATGCCGATGACGCACTGCAGGCGGCGGTGGACCTGTCGGTGAAGCACATCGGTGACCGGCTGCTGCCTGACAAGGCCATCGACGTGATCGACGAGGCCGGCGCCCGCCAGCGCCTGCTGCCCGAGGGCGAGCGCAAGGAGCTGATCGACATCGAGGAAATCGAAACGATCGTGGCCAAGATGGCGCGCATTCCGGCCAAGCAGGTCAGCGCGACCGACAAGGACGTGCTGCAGCACCTGGAGCGCAACCTGAAGATGGTGATCTTCGGCCAGGACCCGGCCATCGAGACGCTGTCCTCGGCGATCAAGCTGGCCCGTTCGGGCCTGGCCAACCCGGAAAAGCCGATCGGCAACTTCCTGTTCGCGGGCCCCACCGGCGTGGGCAAGACCGAGGTGACCAAGCAGCTGGCGCTGCAGCTGGGCATCGAGCTGGTGCGCTTTGACATGAGCGAGTACATGGAGCCGCATTCGATCAGCCGCCTGATCGGTGCGCCCCCGGGCTATGTCGGCTTCGACCAGGGCGGCCTGCTTACCGAAAAGATCGTCAAGACCCCGCACTGCGTGCTGCTGCTGGACGAGGTGGAAAAGGCCCACCCGGACATCTTCAACATCCTGCTGCAGGTCATGGACCGTGGCGTGCTCACCGACACCAACGGGCGCGAAGCCAACTTCAAGAACGTGGTGCTGGTGATGACCACCAATGCCGGTGCGGCACAGGCCTCGCGGCGTTCGATCGGCTTTACCCGCCAGGACCATGCCACCGACGCGATGGAGATCATCCGCAAGAGCTTCACGCCGGAATTCCGCAACCGCCTCGATGCGGTGGTGCAGTTCCAGCCGCTGGGCTTCGAGCACATCCTGCGTGTGGTGGACAAGTTCCTGATCGAGCTGGAAATGCTGCTGCAGGAAAAGCACGTCAGCCTGTCGGCCACGCCGACCGCGCGCGACTGGCTGGCCCGCCATGGCTTCGACCCGCTGATGGGTGCCCGCCCGATGGCCCGGGTGATCCAGGACAAGGTCAAGCGCCCGCTGGCCGACGAGCTGTTGTTCGGCAAGCTGGTCAATGGCGGAAGGGTCAGCATCGACGTGCGCGACGACGAGCTGTTTGTCGAAACGCAGGCCGAACCGGAGCGACTGCTGCCGGCGACGGTCGAGTGACCCATGGTCGCGGCCGTTGGTCGTGACCGCATTCCAACAAAAACGCCCCTCACGGGGCGTTTTTGTTGGGCATCGCTCAGCGCTTGGCGCGGGATGCGAACGCCTCTGCGCTGATCGGCTCAAGACGTGCGACATCGCAGCTGCCGGTGTCGGTGCGCAGCTTGCTGGCGCGTGCCCCGCACAGCTGGCCCTCATTGCCGGGGGTGGCAAACTCGAGCTTCCGCGAGAAGCCGGCCTGGCTGCAGCTGCTCTGGAAATGGACGATGTAATGATCGGTGCCGTTGCGCAGCAGGATGCTGCGGTCGGCGCCCTTGCGAACCAGCTGCTGGTCGCTGGACAGGGTGATGCAATCGGAGCCGGCCGCGGCAGCGGGCGCGCTCTGCGCAGACGCCGTAGCGGCTACGCTGGAAACAACCAACAGGCAAAGCGCAATCAGGGTCTTCATGGCGGGGGCCAGTGGGTCACGATCCGGAGTGGACCGTAGACCACAGTGCCTGCGGTCGGCTGCTGGCGAATCTGCATCAAGGCAGGCTGACTGATGTCAGGGTGCCGTGGGGCAGGGTGACTGCCGGCACGGTGGGCGCAGCTGAATGGCGCCCACGCAAAAAGGCCAGCGCAGGGCCGGCCTTTGATCGCGTCTTCCGGAGAAGCCGCCCTTCCGCTTACTTCATGCGGTAGGTAATGCGACCCTTGGTCAGGTCGTAGGGCGTCATTTCAACCTTGACACGGTCGCCCGTCAGGATGCGGATGTAGTTCTTGCGCATGCGGCCGGAGATGTGGGCGATGATTTCATGCCCATTTTCCAGTCGAACGCGGAAAGTGGTGTTCGGCAGCGTCTCGCTGACGGTGCCTTCGAACTCGATGGAGTCGTCTTTCGACATGTAGTCCTGTGCAGTTCTATAAACGGCCGAGCTGGCCTTAAGAGCGGGCATTTTACGCGCATCTCCCCCGGGATGCAAAGATTGCGTTAACCGTCCGCGTTACGCCAACAATGCGGCGGGAAACTCCCCAAACCGCTGGACCCAACTCCCAGGCGGCTCGGCGGCCTTGACCGACTCTCGCACCACCCCCAGGAACCGCTCCCGCGGCCAATGCTCGGCCCCCATCCGCAGCAGATGGTCGTTCTCGACCTGCGCGTCGATCAGCGGCCAGCCCCACGACGACAGCCAGTGGGCCAACCCGGCCAGTGCCACCTTCGAGCCGCCGCTGGCCGCGCTGAACATGCTCTCGCCAAAGAACATGCGGCCGATGGCCACCCCGTAGATCCCGCCCACCAGCCGGTCGCCGTCCAGCACCTCGACCGAATGGGCGAAGCCCAGGGCATGCAACGCCACATAGGCCTCGACCATGTCCCGGGTGATCCAGGTGCCGTCCTGCCCGGGGCGCGGGCTGGCTGCGCAGGCTTCGATCACCTCTCGAAAACGGGTGTCGGCACGCACGACCCAGCCGCTGGCGCGCAGGCTGCGGCGGAAGCGCGAGGACAGGTGCACCCCATCGGTGCGGAACACCATGCGCGGGTCCGGTGACCACCACAGCAGCGGCTGGCCCTCCGAGAACCACGGGAAGATTCCGCCGGCGTAGGCATTGAGCAGGCGCACCGGCGAGAGGTCGCCACCGAGCGCCAGCAGGCCATCCGGGTCCTGCAGCGCGGTTTCGGCAGGGGGGAAGGGCGTATCCGGCCGATCGTCCAGCCGCCAGGGCAGGTGCCGCGTCATGTGGATTCAATCGACTTGAAGGGGGTGTGCTCCGCCAGCAGCTGCGCATAGCGCTGCACTTCTTCGCGCTCCTGTTCGCACCAGCCGGCCAGCGCACCGGCGAACGCCGGCTCGGCCAGCCAGTGCCGGCTGCGCACCCGGTGCGGCAGGAAGCCACGCGCCAGCTTGTGCTCGCCCTGCGCACCGGGCTCGAAGCGGGTGAGACCTTCCCGCAGGCAGTATTCGATGCCCTGGTAGTAACAGGTTTCAAAGTGCAGGCCGGGCAGGGTGGCGCCCCCCCAGTACCGCCCGTACAGGGTGTCACCACCGCGCAGGCACAGTGCGCCGGCAACCGGCTGGCCCTCCAGCAGGGCCAGGAAGATCACCAGCTGGCGTGGCATTGTCGTGGCCAGGTGCTGCAGGAACGGCAGGGTCAGCGCCGGCGAATTGCCGTATTCGCTGAAGGTCTGCAGGTAGAAGTCATGCATGGCCTGCAGGTCGGCGTCGGAGGCTTCATCGCCGTGCACGATCCGGTAGGTCACCCCGGTGCGGGCCAGCTTGGCGCGCTCCTGGCGGATGTTCTTGCGGTGCTTGTGGTCCATGGCGGCCAGGAAGCTGCTGAAGTCCGTCCAGTCGCCCGGGTTGTGCCACTGGAACTGGATGTCCTCGCGCAGCAGCCAGTCGGGGCCGAACGCGGCGTCGTCATCGGCCAGGTGGAAGTTCACGTGCGCCGACGACCAGCCCATGCGGGCCACCTCCGTGCGCAGGGTCTCTACCAGCATGCGCGTGGTTTCTGCCTCCTTCGCCAGCAGCCGCGGCCCGCTCACCGGCGAATACGGTACAGCGCCCAGCCACTTCGGGAAGTAGGCCAGACCGTGGCGGGCATAGGCATTGGCCCAGGCGTGATCGAACACGAACTCGCCATGCGAGTTGTCCTTCAGGTAGCCCGGTACCGCCCCGATCAAGTGGTCGCCTTCCCACAGGGTGAAGTGGCGCGACCGCCAACCCCATTCCGCACGCAGGCAGCCGTGTTCTTCGAGCCCCTGCAGGAACGCATGGCTGACGAACGGGTTGCGGCCGTCGTGCAGCGCATCCCAGTCGGCGGCGGGCAGGTCTGTAAGGCGATGTAGGAAGCGTATATCGGGCATGGCTGAAGGATAGGGCAGGCCGATGGAAAACGGGGTGTTTTAGCCGGCGTTGATCGGCTTGCGGTAACCGATAGGAAAGTCGTTCAGTCGCGGCCGGGAAGCGTGCGTTGGCGCGCGTTCGTGCGGCCATGAAGGGAGGAGATTTCGCTGGCGCATCCGGAGATGCGTCAACTACCTCCAAGGAGAAACGGAAATGGTAAGTAAAGGCCTACAGTTGTTCGCCGTGGGTTGCGGGATCCTGCTTGCTGCTGGTGTCGTTGATTCACAGGCCGCGCCCGTGCCGGGCGGCAATGGCCACCCCATCGAATCGAAAGATGAGGCTACGCAGACGACCTGGTACGTCGATGCCGAGCTGATCCACCTGCTGGAGAAAGAAGCCTCCAGAGGCGTTTCGAGCTACCTGCAGAGCAGGGATGTGCTGCGCACGGTTGATGTGAAGGTCACCATCGACATGAACAAGAAGACGGTGCTGGCAGACTTTGGCAGGGGCTTTCTTCCGGGAGCCGCCGAAGGTTATGCGGAGACGTTCCTGCACGAGCTTGCCGTGACGCTTCGTGTATACGCAGAGAAGGCCGGGCTTCCCATCGTTGATGTTGACTTCCGGTTTCAGGGAAAGCCGCTCAAGGACTACTTCCCCGATGATCTTGCCGTGCCTCCGCAAGCACGTATGAATCCACGGAACGCCACTGCCTTGGTTTCCGCCAGTCACGGACTCGTTCGGGTGTTTCCATCCAGGAGTTGGGAGTTTCAGCGCCCGGATGCGTTCGGTTTCAGGGAGGACATGATCACGCCAGCGTACGGAGATGTATTGCAGTCGCTTCTTGTGGAGCGAAGTGGCTTGAGCGTCTATCGTGCGCGAAGCAGGGTGCAGGATATGCACGAGGAGTCGGAGCGTCCTTGGGAGCAGATGTCTTCGAGGTACCACGTAAAGGCTGTGATGCCCGCGCGGACGGATATCTGGAACTCGCTACCGAACGCGACCACGAATGATCGGGAGGTCAATGAAGACATCCGCACACGCCCTCTCTACGCGAATCACCTTGGGGTAGGGGCAATGATCAGCCTTCACACCAATGGTCACCCAATGGCGACGACCCGGGGCTTGGAGGTCTTCTATCACGGCGATAAGCCGAACGATCGGCCTCTTGCGGAGAGCGTGCTGTGCGGGATGCGCGAGCAGATCCGATCACAGCCGGGCTACGAAGACTTTCCCATTCGAGATCGAGCCAACGCGGGCCGACACGGCGAAAACAGGATTGCCACAATGCCGGCGGTGCTTGTGGAGATCGCCTACCACTCGAACCCAGAAGACTCGGCGGCGCTACAAGATCCCGTGTTTCGGGAGGCTTCAATGAAAGGTGTGGAGAAGGGCTACCGGCTGTTTCGTGAGGGCAAGGACTGCACGCCGTTGGTGCTGAGGAAGATTGATCGCGTTACCGTTCCTGCGGACGGCGCGGCGGAGACCGACGTTCACTTCGACGGTAACCCGCAGTTCCCGGTGACGCTCAGTTTCACGCCGGTGTACTGCACCCAGCCGGGCGCCTGCAGGGCAGAAGTAAAGACGGTCACGGAGGCCTCCGCGTCGCCCATCAAGGCGCGGATGACCTGTGAAGGCAGCGGTTATGGCATGGTCAACTGGAGCACCGTCATGCGCGATGCCGATGGCGTCACATCCGGCCCCGTCGAGCACTGGATGACATGCCAGGGCGGTGGTTGATACGCCGGCGCATCAGGAAGGTTGGGGGCAAAGGTAAAGGCCGGCGCATTGCGCCGGCCTTTGGAAACAGAATGAAGTTCAGGCGGCGGTGGCGTGCAACTGCACGCCGAGGGCGCGGGTCACCTTCAGGATTGTGGCGAAATCCGGGCTGCGCTCGCCGGAGAGGGCGCGGTACAGGCTCTCACGTGAAACGCCCGCGTCGCGCGCGACCTTGCTCATGCCTTGGGCGCGGGCAATATCACCGAGCGCCTTGGCGATGAATGCAGAGTCGCCGTCACTTTCCATGATGCAGGCATCCAGGTACGCGGCCATTTCCTCCGGGGTGCGCAGGTGCTCCGCAACGTCGAACTTTTCTACCTTTGTCTTCTTCTTGGCTGTCATGTCGCTGTAGCTCCGGTAGTTTCGTTGCGCGGTGCTCTTCTTCTTTCGTATGGCGTCATAAATTGCGAGCCAGCTCCTTCGCCTTTTCAATGTCTTGCTGCTGGGAGCCCTTATCGCCGCCTACCAGAAGAATAATGAGCCGGTTGCCTCGCTGTGTGTAGTAGACACGATAGCCGGGGCCTGCATCTACGCGAAGCTCAGCTATCCCGCCGCTTAGATTGCGGTGGTCCCCGGGATTGCCATGGGCAAGCCGGCGAATGCGGGCGAGGATCCTTGCCCGACCTGCGACGTCCTTCAGGTCATCCATCCATGCTGCGAATTGGTCGGTTCGCTGTAGCTCCATCGAACAAGTGTAGCCCACAGGCTACATTATGTCTATCTCCCCACGTCCTGCGATCTCAAAACGAAGAAGGCCGGCGCAGGGTGCCGGCCTTCTGGAATGTCCCAGGCGCTGCGGATCAGCTCAGCTCGCCCTTTGCGTCCAGGTAGCGCTCGGCGTCCAGCGCGGCCATGCAGCCGAAGCCGGCAGAGGTGATGGCCTGGCGGTAGTGCTGGTCGGCCACGTCGCCTGCGGCGAACACGCCTTCCACCGAGGTCTGGGTGGCGTTGCCGCCCAGGCCCGAGCGGATGTCCAGGTAACCGTTGTTCATGGTCAGCTGGCCCTCGAACAGGCTGGTGTTGGGGTGGTGGCCGATGGCCACGAAGAAGCCGTGGGCGTCGATGTCGCGGGTGCTGCCGTCCAGGGTGGACTTCACGCGCACGCCGGTTACGCCGGCTTCATTGCCCAGCACTTCGTCCACCTGGTGGTGCCACACGGTTTCGATCTTGCCCGAGGCGACCTTGGCGAACAGCTTGTCCTGCATGATCTTTTCCGCCTTGAGGGTGTCGCGGCGGTGGACCAGGTAGACCTTGCGGGCGATGTTGGACAGGTACAGCGCTTCTTCCACGGCGGTGTTGCCGCCGCCGACCACGACCACGTCCTGGTCACGGTAGAAGAAGCCGTCGCAGGTGGCGCAGGCCGACACGCCGCGGCCCTTGAAGGCCTCTTCGGTCGGAATGCCCAGGTATTTGGCGGTGGCGCCGGTGGCGATGATCAGCGCGTCGCAGGTGTATTCGGCGCTGTCACCGATCAGCTTGAACGGGCGCTGGGTCACATCGGCGGTGTGGATGTGGTCGAAGATCACCTCGGTCTCGAAGCGCTCGGCGTGGGCCTGCATGCGCGCCATCAGGTCCGGGCCCATCAGGCCGTGGGCATCGCCCGGCCAGTTGTCCACTTCGGTGGTGGTCATGAGCTGGCCGCCCTGCTGCAGGCCGGTGATCACCACCGGGTTCAGGTTGGCGCGGGCAGCGTAGACAGCCGCTGTCCAGCCGGCCGGGCCGGAACCGAGGATGACGAGCTTCTGGTGGCGGGAAGGCTTGGAATTGCTCATGTAGACTCGCAAAGAGATGATGGGGCGGGGCGCTGGCGGAAGATTGCCCGGCGTCCAAGACAGGTCATAGAGTGGCGGCAGGGGTCGCCCTATTCAAGGCGAGCGATGGAACGGCGCAACCCAGCCGGAGGTGGTTGGCGTGCCGTCAGTCGTTTATTATCAAGCACTAACAGTGCATTCCCAAGGTCTGGTCTAAGGTGGCGAAACAGGTCCCGGAACGATCCAAGTCTCCCGACGGCAAAGCGGCGTCGCGCCGCGCTGCGGCTGCGGCGCCGGTCGAAAATCCCCGTCGGCAGCGGCTGTGGCGCGACCTCGGGCTGATCGCGATCGCGCCAGCGCTGCTGTATCTGATCGCCAGCCTCTTGACCTACTCGGCCAGCGACCCGGGCTGGTCGCATACCGGCAGCGTGGTGGCACCCATTCACAACATGGGTGGGCGGGTAGGGGCATGGGTGGCCGATGTGCTGCTGCAACTGTTCGGTTACATGGCCTTCCTGCTGCCGATCGTGCTCGGTGCGCTGGCCTGGTTTGCCATGTTCGGGCTGAAGCGCGAAAGCAAGGGCGAGCACGACCTGGACCCGGCGCTGCGGCTGGTGGGGCTGGTCGGCTTCCTGATCGCCGGCACCGGCTTCCTGCATCTGCGCCTGTTCAGTGGCGATGTGGGCCACGCCGGCGGCATCCTCGGCCGGCTGGTCGGCAACTCGCTCAGCGCGGGGTTCGGTGCACTGGGTGCGAACCTGTTCGTGCTGGTCCTGCTGCTGGCCTCGATCACCCTGGCCACCGGCATTTCGTGGTTCGTGGTCATGGAGAAGATCGGCCGCGCGGTGCTGGCGCTGCCGCCGCTGCTGAGCAGGAAGAAGGAGCAGGCTACCGAATGGCAGCAGACCCGCGCCATGCGCGAGGAACGCCAGGAAGTGCGCAAGGTCGACGCTGAAGTACGCGCCAAGCGCGAGCCGGTCAAGATCGAGCCACGCCCCGAGCCGGTACTGGAAAAGAGCGACCGGGCCAAGCGCGAAACCCAGATTCCGATGTTCCGTGGCGTCAATGGCGACGGCTCGGACCTGCCGCCGCTGGCGCTGTTGGATGACCCCAAGCCGCAGCCCAAGGGTTACGACGAAGACACGCTGGAAACACTGTCGCGCCAGATCGAGTTCAAGCTCAAGGATTTCCGCATCGACGCGCAGGTCGTCGGCGCGTATCCGGGCCCGGTCATCACCCGTTTCGAGATCGAGCCGGCGCCGGGCATCAAGGTCAGCCAGATCAGCTCACTGGACAAGGACATCGCCCGCGGCCTGTCCGTCAAGTCGGTGCGCGTGGTCGATGTGATTCCGGGCAAGTCGGTGGTGGGCCTGGAAATCCCCAACGTCACCCGCGAAATGATCTACCTGTCCGAACTGCTGCGCTCCAAGGAGTACGACAAGTCGGCCAGCCCGCTCACGCTTGCGTTGGGCAAGGACATCGCCGGCCGCCCCACCGTGGCCGACCTGGCGCGCATGCCACATCTGCTGGTGGCCGGTACCACCGGTTCGGGCAAGTCGGTGGCGGTCAACGCCATGGTGTTGAGCCTCCTCTACAAAGCCTCGCCGAAAGACCTGCGGATGTTGATGATCGACCCGAAGATGCTCGAACTGAGCGTCTACCAGGGCATTCCGCACCTGCTGGCGCCGGTGGTCACCGACATGAAGGAGGCCGCCAACGGCCTGCGCTGGTGCGTGGCCGAAATGGAGCGGCGCTACAAGCTGATGAGCGCGGTGGGCGTGCGCAACCTGGCCGGCTTCAACAAGAAGGTCAAGGACGCCGAAGACGCCGGGCAGCCGCTGATGGACCCGCTGTTCAAGCCGAACCCGGAGCTGGGCGAAGCCCCGCGTCCGCTGGAAACGCTGCCGTTCATCGTCATCTTCATCGACGAATTCGCCGACATGATGATGATCGTCGGCAAGAAGGTCGAAGAGCTGATCGCGCGCCTGGCGCAGAAGGCGCGCGCGGCCGGCATCCACCTGATCCTGGCCACCCAGCGACCGTCGGTGGATGTGATCACCGGCCTGATCAAGGCCAACATCCCGACCCGCATCGGCTTCCAGGTCAGCTCCAAGATCGATTCACGCACCATCCTGGACCAGTCCGGTGCCGAGACGCTGCTGGGCCACGGCGACATGCTGTACCTGCCGCCGGGCACCGCGCTGCCTGACCGGGTACACGGCGCGTTCGTATCCGATGAAGAGGTGCACCGCGTGGTCGAGCACCTCAAGGCCAGCGGACCGGCCGACTACATCAGCGGCGTGCTCGACGAAGTGCAGATGATGGGCGATGGCGTGGTGGTGGGTGCCGGCGGCCTTCCCGAGTCCAGCGGCGGGGCAGGCGACGAATCGGACCCGTTGTACGACGAAGCGGTGCGGATCGTGACCGAAACCCGCCGTGCCTCGATTTCCGGCGTGCAGCGCCGGCTGAAGATCGGCTACAACCGCGCCGCGCGCCTGATCGAAGCCATGGAAATGGCGGGCGTGGTCAGTCCACCCGAACACAACGGCGACCGCAGCGTGCTGGCCCCTCCGCCGCCGAAATAACGCCACGCCCTGCGTGGCTGCAGCGACAGGTAGAGCCACGCCCCGCGTGGCTGCGCACTCCAGAAGGATTCCAGAATGACCCGCATGACATGGATGGCCGCGTGCGCCCTGGCAGTGTCGCCCGTGCATGCCTGGTCCCAGGCCGCCCAGCCGGCTCCGGTGCCTGCGATGGCACCGGCGCAGCCCGTCGCCAGTGACACCCAGGCCAGCAACAACTTCAGCTTCGTCAGCTACCGCGCCGATTATGTGGTGCGTCCCGATGCGGGCAGCGTGCAGACCGAGTCCTACGACATCCTGCTCAAGACCAAGGCAGCGGTGGAGCAGTTCAGCCAGGTGCGACTGAGCTACAGCGAAAAAATGGAAACCCTGGAGGTGCTGTCGGCCTACACGCTGACCGCCGACGGCCAGCGCCGCGACGTGCCGGTCGACCGCATCTACACCCAGGAAAGCTATTCCAGCGCTGCGGCGGCGATGTACGCCGACCGCAAAGTGCGGGTGGTGGTGTTTCCCAACCTGGCGCCGGGTACCCGGGTGGTCTACCAGACCCGCCGCACCCAGACCATGCCGTACTTCCCGGGCTACTTCAGCCTGTGGGAGACCTTCAGCGGTTTCTCCCAGTATGACGATGCGCAGGTCACCCTCAGCGCCCCGGCCTCCCTGCCCATGCATGTGCAGCAGCGGGGCGTGCAGGGCAGCCAGACCCCGGTGGTCCGAAACGGGCAGGCGACGTGGACCTGGCGCTACCGGCGGACCGATCCCATGCCGGTGCAGAACTGGACCGCAGCGCCCTGGGAGTTCAGCCCGACCATCATGGCCAGCACCTACCGCGATTGGGCGCAGGTGGCACAGGCCTACCAGCTCAAGGGTAGCGAGGCGGCCCGGGTCACCCCGGGCATCCAGGCGCTGGCCGACGAGGTCACCCGCGGCATCGTCGATCGCCGTGAGCAGGCGGCCGCGCTGTACCGCTGGGTATCCCAGAACATCCGCTATGTGGCGGTGTACCTGGGTAACGGCGGGCTGGAGCCCAACCCGGCGCAGAGCATCCTCGATAACCACTATGGCGACTGCAAGGACCATGTGGTGATCCTGGAGGCGCTGTTGGCGGCGCGCGGCATCGACAGCACCCCGGTGCTGATCGGCGCCGGTGGCGGCCCGACCCTGCCGGATATTCCGCTGCTGGGTCGTTTCAATCACGCCATCACCTACATTCCAGAGTTCGACCTGTACCTGGATTCGACCAGCGCGTACGCGCGCTTCGGTCAGTTGCCAGAAGGCGACCTTGGCGCGCCGGTGCTGCATACCCGCCAGGCCAGGGTGGCGCGCACGCCGGCCAACGATGCCGCGCGCAACGGCAGCGGGTTCGAGGTGACCTTCCGTTTCGACCCGAACGGCAACCTGCTGGGACAGACCACCCCGCAGCCACGCGAGGTGGGCGAGATCGGCCTGCGCGGCTCGTTCGCCCGGCTCAACGCGCAGAACCGGGCGCGGGTGGAGGAGTCGATCATGGCCTCGTCAGGCTTTGATGGCAGCGGCACGTTGACCCTGCTGGGTGACCCGCAGGACCTGACCCGGCCGTTCAACTACCGCTACGACTTCCACGCGCGCGATTACGTTGACTTCAGCGTGGTCGGCGGCATGGTGCTTCCGGACCCGCCCGGGGGTGAATCGTTCCGTGACATCTACACCACCACCTCGGCCCCGGACAACGCCACCCCGTTCTACTGCAACGACAGCCTGCGCGAGGAAACCTACCGGCTGGCATTCCCGCCCGGGGTACCGATCGTGGCGGTGCCGCGCAACCTGCAGTTCCGCAATGCCGCGGGCGAGTACTCCCTGCAATGGAGCCGGGAGGGCCAGGCCATCGTCGCCCGCCACCGTCTCCACCAGAACGCCGTGCGCGGCGCGGATGCGCTGTGCCAGCCGGGCGACTATGCTGCCTTCCGCGAGCTTTACCAGCAGGTGCGGCGCGGCTTCCGCGGGCAGGTGGTCTACGGCGACCTGCGCACGGTGCAGGCCGTTCCCTGATCCCCCATTCAGGATGACCTCGGCACACTGCCGGCCATCCTTCCTACGTTCATTGGATACCCGTATGCAGAGCACCTTCCGCCGCTGTCTTGTCGCCGCCACGCTGGTCTGCGCCAGTGTCGGGTCGGTGTCTGCCTGGGCCGGCGCCCGGGATGAGCTGAACCGTTTCACCAAGGACCTCAAGGGCCTGAGCGGGGCGTTCAACCAGCAGGTGCTGGACAGCAAGGGCAAGGTAAAGGAAAACACCAGCGGCACGCTGGCGCTGAACGCTCCGCGACTGTTCCGCTGGGAGTACCAGAAGCCCCACGTCCAGCAGATCGTGGCCGATGGCAGGTTCGTCTGGGTGTATGAGCCCGACCTCGAGCAGGTGACCAAGCGCGCACAGGGCGCCGAAGAGCAGAACAGCCCGCTGACCGCACTGATCAATCCGGCGCTTCTGGACAAGCAGTACGACGTCAGTGAAGAAGCTGCGCCCCGCGATGGCCTGCAATGGCTGTCGCTGACCCCGAAGCGTGAAACCGAGACTTCGTTCCAGTACGCCGCGCTGGGCTTCAACGCGCAGGGCCTGGCCCGCATGGAAGTGACCGACGCGGTAAACCAGCGCACGGTGATCACCTTCTCGAACTGGAAGCGCAATCCGGCGTTCGCCAAGGGCACCTTCAGCTTCACCCCGCCGAAGGGCACCGACGTCATCGGCAACTGACGCAACCGGGCAAGGCCCGGCGCTGCTTCATTCGGTCATACAATAGTGGCGTGGCCAGAAACCGAACGACATTCAACGAACCCGATCTGCTGACGGTGGATCGGGACAGCATGCGCCCGCTCGCCGAGCGCATGCGTCCGCAGACCCTCGATGAGATGGTGGGGCAGAAACGCCTGCTGGCGCCGGGCAGCGCGCTGCGCCGCGCGGTCGAGTCCGGCCATGTGCACTCGATGATCCTCTGGGGGCCGCCAGGGTGCGGCAAGACCACGCTGTCGCTGCTGCTGGCCCATTACGCCGACGCCGAATTCCGTGCGATCTCCGCGGTGCTGTCCGGCTTGCCGGAGGTGCGGGTGGTGCTGGCCGAGGCAGCCCAGCGCTTCGCTGAAGGTCGCCGCACGGTGCTGTTCGTGGACGAAGTGCACCGTTTCAACAAGGCGCAGCAGGATGCGTTCCTGCCGCACATCGAGCGCGGCACCATCGTATTCGTGGGTGCCACCACGGAAAACCCTTCTTTCGAGCTGAATTCGGCACTGCTGTCGCGCTGCCGCGTGCACGTGCTGGAGGCGGTCTCGCCAGCGGACATCGTCGAGGCGCTGGAGCGGGCGCTGCAGGACAAGGAGCGCGGGCTCGGTGCCGAAGCACTGCAGGTCGCGCCGGAAGCCCTGCTGGAGATCGCGACCGCCGCCGACGGCGATGTGCGGCGCGGGCTGACCCTGCTGGAAATCGCCGCCGAACTGGCCGGCGGCGAAGGCGGGCGGATCAGCCCGGAAATGCTGGTGCAGGTACTGGCCGATCGCACGCGTCGCTTCGACAAGGGTGGCGAGCAGTTCTATGACCAGATCTCGGCCCTGCACAAGTCGGTGCGCAGTTCCAATCCGGATGCGGCGCTGTACTGGCTGACGCGCATGCTCGATGGCGGCTGCGATCCGTCCTACCTGGCCCGGCGCCTGACCCGCATGGCGATCGAGGACATCGGCCTGGCCGATCCGCGCGCGCAGTCGATGGCATTGGAAGCCTGGGACATCTACGAACGGCTGGGCAGCCCGGAGGGCGAGCTGGCTTTCGCTCAGCTGGTGCTGTACCTGGCCAGCACCGCCAAATCCAACGCCGGCTATGCCGCCTTCAACCTGGCCCGGCAGGAAGTGCGCGAAACCGGGACCCAGGAGGTGCCGCTTCACCTGCGCAACGCGCCGACCAAGCTGATGAAAGAGTTGGGCTACGGCAAAACCTATCAGTATGACCACGACGCTGAAGGCGGCATTGCGCTGGACCAGACCGGATTCCCGGATGCAATGGGCGAGCGGGTGTATTACCAGCCGGTCGCCCGTGGGTTGGAAATCAAGCTCAAGGAAAAGCTCGATCGCCTGCGCGCCGAGCGCGAACAGGCGCGCGCGCGCAGGGGGACCGACTGATGGGTGGCTTTGTGCCGTGGTGGCAGCAGTTGGGGCTGGTGATGGCCGGCGGTGCGCTGGGCGCGGCGCTGCGTTTCATCATTGGCGACGCCATGCTGCGTCAGTTCGGCAACACCTTCCCCTGGGGCACGCTGACGGTGAACCTGGTGGGCGCCTTCGCCGTCGGATACGTGGTGGTCTGGTTGCAGACCCGCGGCAGCGCAGCGCTGTATTGGCGCGCCTTCGCCATCGTCGGCGTCATCGGCGGGCTCACCACGTTCTCGTCGATGATGCTTGAAGCGGTGCTGCTGGTCCGGAACGGGCGTGGCTGGGTCATGCCGACCTATCTGGGCATCAGTCTGGTGGCGGGATGTGCGCTGGTGTGGCTGGGCTCGCGGTTGGCGGAGTCCACGGTCGCGCGGTGAGCGGTTTCGGGTTTTTCTGCTGGATTTCCGTTACATCTCACGATATTGTTCGCGCCCCGTCTGCGTTCCCCGCCCGTCATGCGTGATGAAGAAGACCCCGGCACCCTGGAGCTGATGCTGCCGCGCAAGCGCGGTCGCCCGCCCACGTTCGGTTACGCCATGACCGATGCCCAGCGCGCGGCACGCTACCGGGCCCGCCGTGCGGGGCAGGCCGACCACGCGGATGTGCGCACCTGCAGCGACATGGTGCTGCTGGACAAGATCCGTGCGGCGATCACTGCCAAGGATGCCGAGCTCACCGGGTTTCTGGTGCACGTGCTGTGGCAGCGCTATCCGCTGCAGTTGAAGTAACCGGCCCGCCAGCCAGTGCGGCGACGGCCGGGCGCAGGTAGCCCAGCAGCCGTTCGGCCTCCCGCCAATCGCCAGGTTCGTCCAGGTCCAGCTCGTGCAGGTCGCCGGCGATCGCGGCCAGGTCCGGTTGTCCCAGCATCTGCAGTACGCCGGCCAGCCGATGCGCGTGGTGTCGCAGGGAACTGCCGGCCCGACCGCGCAGGGCGTCGTGCAGCGCGAGCTGCTCTTCCTGCACCGATTGCAGAATGTCGATCCAGATCGGGTCGGTTGCGCCGTGCGTGCCGGCGGCCAGCGGCAGCGCGCTGCCATCGGACTCCACCTGAAGTGCCCGCAACAGCTTTGAAATGTCCAGGGGTTTGCACAGCACCGCATCCATGCCGCAGGCCAGGCAGCGTTCAATGTGAGCCGGTGAATCATTGGCCGATACCGCCACCAGCACGGCCGGTGTGCGCCCGTGACGGCGTTCCAGCTGGCGGAGCTGCACAGCCAGTTCGTAGCCACTCATGTCGCCGAGCACGCAGTCCAGCAGCACGATGCCGCAGGGTTCGGTAATCTGGCAGTGCAGGGCACCGGCTCCATCGGCGCAACTGCTTACCGAGGCGCCAAGTGTTTCCAGCTGGCGACAGACCACCGTGCGGTTCAGTGCATGGTCTTCAACCAGGAGCAGCGTGCGCCCGGCCAGCGGTCGTTCGGCCGGGCACGGGCCGGCGCCTTCGATCACCACCGGCAGGCGCACATCGAAGCAGCTGCCTTCGCCGGGCGCGCTGCGCAGCTGCACGGTGCCGCCCATTCCGCGCACCAGGTCCTGGCAGATGGAGAGGCCAAGCCCGGCACCCCCCATCTGCCGCGAATGGCTGTCATGCGCCTGCGCGAAGGGCTTGAATATGGTGTCGTGCTGGGCCGCCGGGATGCCGATTCCGGTATCGCGCACCGACAGCCCAAGGTGGGCGCTGTCCTCGTCCATGTGCAACGACAGGGTCACGTCCACATGCCCCAGATCGGTGAACTTGACGGCGTTGCCGAGCAGGTTGCTCAGCACCTGGCGCAGCGCGTCGCCGTCCAGCCACATCCGCGGCAGCGGGTCCGTGTCCTGCAGGAGGGTGATGGCCAGGCCCTTGGCCTCGGCCGCAGGGCGGGCCACGGCCAGGCAGTCGCGGGCCAGCTGGCGTACGTCCTGCCAGCCCGGGGTGGGGTGGTACTCACCGGTCGCCAGTCGGGAATAGTCCAGTGCGTGGCCCAGCAGATGGCGCAGGCCGGCCCCGGCGTTGCGCGCAGCGTTGACCAGCTGTCGTTGGCCCTGGTCCAGGCCTGACTGGTGCAGCAGATCAACCGATGTGACCAGTGCCTGCGCCGCGTTGCGTACCTCGTGGCTCATCACGGCGATGAAGCGGGCCTGCTGGCGTTCGCTGCGCCGCGCCGACTGCTGCGCAACCCGCATCCACACCCCGGCGGTAAGCAGAACCAACAGGGTCAGCGCGCCGGCCAGCAGTTCCGAACGGAAGTGTTGCGACATCACCTGCAGCGAAGGCCCACTCAGGTAGGTGGCCTTGGTCCAGCGCTGCATCAGCATCGCGTGTTCCTGCGGGCTGATCGAGCGCATCGCCTGATGGATCTGGTCCAGCAGGGCACGGTCGCGGTGGCGTACCACCAGGTGCAGGCTGCCCGGCAGGGTGGACGGTCCGCCATGCAGGAGCAGGCTGTTGCCAAACTCGCGGCGCACCATCGGGCGCATGGCTACATCCAGGTCCAGTGCGGCGTCTGCCACGCCTGCTTCCACCGCGGACAGTGCTTCGCGCAGGCTTGGCAGGCCCACCACCTGCAGGTGTGGATGGTAGGCGTCCAGCCACTCGGCCAGGCGTGTGCCGCGGACCACGGCCACCCGGCGCAGATGGGCAAATTCCGGCGCATGCGCCTGGGTGTGGCGACTGGCCAACAGTGCCTGGCCGCGGTAGTACGCCGGTGACGCGGCCAGTGACGTGCAAGGCGCGTTGTCCAACGGGCCGAGCAGCAGCATGAGGTCGGCGCGTCCATCGCAGAGTGCCTGCAGCGCGGCGCTGGCCGACTCTACGGGCTGTTCGCGGAACCTGAGGCCAGCCTGTTCCGCTACCAACTGGGCGTAGCCGGTAATCAGGTTGGTGTCGCGTGCCGCGCGGCTGTCATTCGACAGCAGGCCATGCTGGGACGGGTCCGCGGCGACCCGCACCAGCCGCGGTTCTGCGCTGCTGCCTTGGGAGGCCAGCAACAGCAGGCAGACCAGCATCCCGGTCAAGGCACTGGTCCAGGTCCATTCGCCGCTCACCACACCGCCAACTGGTGGCGGAGGGTGAACAGGTCGCGGTCGGTGCGCAGGCCCAGCTTGCGGAACGCGGCGTGCTTCTGGGTGCTGATGGTCTTGATGCTGCGGTTCCGCTGCAGGGCAATGTCGGTCACGGTCATCCCGCTCAGACACAGCTGCAGCACTTCGCGCTCGCTCGGTGACAGCCGGTGTTCGGCATGTTCGTCGCGGTAGTTGACCGGTACGTGGGTATGCCCTGCCGCCACCCGGGTGACAGCGCGCGCCAGCGCCTCCAGCGTTTCGCCCTTGGACACCACGCCTGCCGCGCCTGCGGCCATGGTGTTGGAGATCATGACGTGATGCACGTTGGCCGAGAACATCAGCACCCGCACGCGCGGGAACCGGCGCCGAAGCATGCGCAGCAGCTCCATGCCCTGCAGGTCACCTTCGGCCAGCGTGTAGTCCACGATCACCACATCCACCATGTGGCGCTGCAGCGTGTTGATCAATGATCGGGTGTGCGCATGGTTGCCGACGACGTGGAAGCGCGGGTCGGTGGACAGGTGCACATAGCTGCCATGCCGGACGACATCGTGGTCATCAAGCAGGGCGATGTTCAGTACGGACGGCGGCAGCGGTCCATAGGTGGGGCCTGGATGGCGTCGGGACAAAGGAGGCACGCAATCGTGGGATTTGCGCCATTCTTACCGCTTCAACGCGCAGTGGAGATAGTCTGATGTCAGATTAGGACTATTCCTATGCGCGGGACGAGAGATGCGTCACTCTCTGCGCGCATCCATTTCAATGTTTTTCGCGATCGAGCAGTCGCGAGAACTGCGATGCCAGGTCCAATACCAGCGGATCGGCGTTGTCCCGGTGCAGCAGTGCGATTTCGATTCCGTCCATCGGCGGCAGGCCGTGCCGCGCGGTCAGCGTGCGGTGTTCGCGGGTCACGGCGCGCGCCGGCAGCAGGCTGATGCCCATGCCGTCGGCCACGGCGCCCTGGATGCCACTGAGGCTGGAGCTGGTGAAGCCGATCCGCCAGCGTCTGCCCATGCCTTCCACGGCAGCAATCAGCTCATCGCGGTACAGGCCGCGCGGGGGAAAGGTGACCAGCGGAATCGGGTCCAGGCCGATGCAGGAACTGCGCATACTGTCCACCCAGCGCATCGGTTCAGGCCAGCAGGCCACGCCCTGGCGGCTGTTGCGGCGCTGTTTGACCAGCACCAGGTCGAGTTCGCCGTGGTCGTAGGCGTTGGCCAGGTCGCGGCTCAGGCCGCTGGTGACTTCCAGCTTCACCTGCCGGTGGCGCCGGGTGAAGCGACCGAGCAGGGCGGTGGTACGGGCGCTGACGAAGTCTTCGGGTACGCCCAGGCGGACCGTTACCGCAACCGTGGCACCCGCCAGTGCTTCACCCATCTGGTCATTCAGCGCCAGCATCTGACGCGCGATGCCGAGCAGCGTCTGCCCGGCATCGGTAGGGTGCACATCGCGGTTGCCGCGCACCAGCAGCGGGTGCCCGGCAAGCTGCTCCAGCCGGCGGATCTTCTGGCTGATGGTGGACTGGGTGGAGTGCAGGCGGGTGGCAGCGGTAGTGAAGCTGCCGCAGTCGGCCACCATCACCATGGCCCGCAGCAGGTCCAGTTCGAACAGGGTTCGATGCGGTTTTGCACTGGGCGGCATGCGGGTATCCAGAAAACGAATGGACCTGTTCTAGCATGCGCTCCAGCGCCGCGCCAACAAGTACGATCAACCGGCGGCGGCCGCAGTGCGTGCAAGGCTGCGGGCCACCCGCGCGCCCGCGTCGCGCATCATTGCGTGCAGGGCGGGTGGCCCCAATACCTCGAACTCCAGCTCCAGCGCGAGCAGCCAGTACACCACCGCGCCCTGCGGGTGCGCGCCACAGCGCAGCAGGCAGCGTTGCGCGTCCACCTGTTCAAGCATGCCGGCCGACGCAGGCATGCGCTCGCGGACGGCGTCGATCGGGGCATGCAGGATCACCCGCGCCTCATCCCCGTAAGGCCCCAGCGACAGTGACTGGCTCACGAATGCGCGCAGGTCGCCATTGGCAGGCGAGGGGCGCGGGCGGAAGTGCGCCCCCACCTCTGCCGCACTGGTCATGCGGTCGATGCGGAACGTGCGCCAGTCCACGCGCAGCGTGTCCCACGCGACCAGGTACCAGCGCCGTTCGGCATGCACCACGCCCTGCGGCTCCACCAGCCGCTGGCTGGGTTGGCCCTGGCGGTCAGCATAGTCGAAGCGCAGCTGCAGCTGGTCGCGGCACGCGCCCGCCAGCGTGGCCAGCAACCCGGCATCGACCATCGGCCCGACCTGGTCAATGGGCAGGATCGCGGTGCGCAATGCATCCAGCCGGCGTCGCAGGCGGGCCGGCATCACCTGTTCCAGTTTTACCAGCGCGGTGACGGCGGTCTGCTCAATGCCGCTGATGGTGCCGGTCACTGCAGTGCGCAGGGCCAGTGCGGCGGCCAGCGCTTCTTCATCGTCAAGCAGCAACGGGGGGAGTGCGCGCCCGGCGCGGAATGCATAGCCGCCTGCGACACCACTGCTGGCCTGGATCGGGTAGCCCAGTTCGCGCAGGCGTTCGATGTCGCGGCGCAGCGTGCGCGGGTGCACGCCGATGTCCGCAGCGAGGGTATTGCCCGGCCAGTGCGGCCGGGATTGCAGCAGCGAGAGCAGGCGCAGCAGTCGAGCGGAGGTGGTGAGCATGGGCGTCAGCATCGCGCCTGTCGAGGACAGGATCTGTCCGCAATGGTGGCTAGCCTGTGGCCATGGTGCAAGGCCTTTTGGCAGCGCACCTTTTCACCTCGACCACCACAAGGAGTTCCACATGTCCCTCGTCTTCTATTGGCACCCGATGAGCAGTGCCACCCCGATTGCCTGCGCCCTGGCCGAGCTCGGGGTTGACCACGACCGGGTGCGGATCGACATCCGCAACGGCGAACAGCGCACTCCGGAGTACCTCGCGATAAACCCCAACGGAAAGGTGCCCTGCCTGGTCGTGGACGGCACGCCGATCTTTGAAGGTCTGGCCATCCACCTATGGCTCGGCGAGCGCTTCGGCGTTGCGCGTGGTTTGTGGCCGGCGGCCGATACGCCCGAGCGGCTGCAGGCGATGTCGTGGTGCGCGTGGGCCTATGTGACCTACATGGCGGTGATTGGCCGCCTCCGGTTGGCCTCCAGTGACGATGCGCTGCGTGATCCGCGCCATGCTGCGGCGGCCGCGGCGGATGCCGACCAGCTGCTGGACATCCTCGAGGCGCGCCTCAAGGAGCGCGAGTGGATGTTGGGCGCGGACTATTCGCTGGTCGACCTGGTGGTCGGGCAGGTGGTGGGGTACGGCACTTATGTCGGGGCAGGGGTGGCCGGCCATCCTGCGGTCGCCGCGTGGCTGGCGCAGCTGCAGTTGCGCCCGGCCATGCAGGGAGAGGCCTGAGTCCTGCATTCGGAAAATGAATGCAAGGCATGTGAAAAGTTAACTGGTGAATGCCCGCCTCCGCGCCGTATGGTGCGGAGGTCTTTCCTGCAACGTGCCCGCAATGAAACCGATTACGCTGTCTGCATTCCCGTTGCTGCTTGCGCTGGCTCCCGGCGCCGTCGCCGCCGCGGAGGCCGACCTGATCATCCGCCATGCCACCGTGGTTGATGTCGAACATGCCACCATCCGTGCCGACCAGGCCGTGGTCGTCCGCGGCAAGGACATCGTCGCGGTGGGCGACGACCGCGTGATCGCCAGGGATTGGAAGGCGCCGCAGCGCGTTGATGGCAAGGGACGCTTCCTGATTCCCGGCCTGTGGGACATGCATGTGCACTTCGGCGGCGGGCCGGAACTTGTGGAAGAGAACAAGGCACTGCTGCCGCTTTACATCGCCCACGGCATCACCACCATCCGCGACTGCTCCGGGGACCTGCCCGGGCTGGTGCTGCAATGGCGCGGTGAAATCGCCGACGGCCGCCTGGAAGGGCCGCAGCTGTTCAGCTCCGGCGCCAAGATCGAAGGCATCAAGCCGGTCTGGAAAGGCACGTTGGAGGTGGGCAGCCGGGCCGACCTGGATGCCGCGCTGGCGCAGCTCAAACGCGACCGCGTCGACTTCGTCAAGATCACCGACAGCACCCTGACCCCGCCGTTGTTCCTGGCCGCAGTGACCGGCGCGCGGGCCATCGGGCTGCGTGCGTCCGGGCACATTCCGATGGCGCTGACCGTGCAGCAGGCCGTAGATGCCGGGATCAGCTCGATCGAACACCTGGACTATGCGTACAAGGCCGGAGTCAGGGACGAGGCCGCCATTGCCGCTGATTTCGCCGCCAAGCGCATCGACCGCGCCGAGGCCAATCGGCGCCTCGATGCCGGCTTTGATCATGAGACCGCCATGGCGGCCTATCGCGGATTTGCGGCGAAGGGGGTGTATGTCACGCCTACGCTCAATGGGGGCCGCATCCTGGATTTCCTCGACCAGGACAACCATGCCAACGACGCTTACCTGGCCTACATTGGGCCAAAGCTGCAGGCCACCTACCGGTGGCGCGTGGAGCGCGCGGCCAAGGCGAGCCCGGCGCAGGTCGCCGAACGCCACCAGCAGTACCACCAGGTGGCGGCCGTGCTGCCGATGCTGCAGGAAGCAGGCGTGACCATCATGGCCGGTACCGACGCCGGCTTCCTCAATTCCTTCAACTACCCGGGCATCGGCCTGCATGACGAGCTCAGCCTGTTCGTGCAGGAAGGCCTGACGCCCGCACAGGCGCTGTCTTCGGCAACCCGCGCAGGCCCGTCGTGGTTCGGCACTCTGGACCGCTATGGTGGCATTGCCGAGGGCAAGGCGGCGGACCTGGTGCTGCTGGACGCCAATCCGCTCGAAGATATCCGGGCCACGCGCGCGATCCATGCCGTGGTGCTGCGCGGAAATGTCTATGACCGCAGGAGACTCGATGCGTTGCTGGCACAGACACGCGCCAAGGTGGCGGCGTGGAACGCGGGCGCCAGCCAATAGCGGTTGTCCTGCGAGGATGGCAGATGGACTTTGAACGCCCCGCCTTTGTGCGGGGCGTTTTCATGTGCGTAACAGCAGAACGGATCGCCGGACCGATTGAAGAAAGTTGCATATGACGACGTGAGAGGCGCGCCCAAGCTGCGCACTCGATTCGGGACGGATATGACGATCGTCCCCGGTCATCACCCTGTCGATCATAGGAGTGGTTTGGATGAAGCGTCTGATGAGTACGCTGGCGACATCCCTGTTGGTGGTGGCGGCCGTCGCGCCGACCAACGCCGCAGCACCCAGCATCCACGTCGGTGCCATGTATGAGTATGTCGAGCCAGGCAAGGCGGCGCTGCTCAAGCGGGTGCGGAACACCGGTGATGCTACGGCGTTCGTGCGGGTGCAGATCAGTGAAGTCCGCTACCGGCCTGACGGTACGCATGAGGAACTGCCGGTGGAAACATCGGCCGGCGGGGCATCGCCCGGGCTGGTGGCCAGCCCGTCGCGATTGATCGTGCCCGCCCAGGGCCAGCAGGCCACGCGCCTGTTGGTGCAGGGTGATCGCAGTACCGAGCGCTACTACCGCGTCCGCTTCGTGCCGGTGCTGCCGCAGTCCGAAGATGAGTTCGCGCTGACCGATGCGCAGCGTGGTGACTATCGCAGGGAGCTGTCGGCCGGCGTCAACGTGCTCACGGGCTTTGGCGTGTTCGTGATCGTGCATCCCGACCAGGCGCGCTACGACGTGCGGACCGAGACCAGCGACTCCCACGTGAAGCTGCGTAATGCCGGCAACACCACCGTCGTACTCGACGACATCCGTCAGTGCAGCGCACAGGACAAGGCGGCCGAATGCTCGCCGTCGCGAAAGGTGCACCTGCTGCCAGCGCGCACCGAACGCTTCACCCGCAGTGCCGGGCATGTGCACCGCTTTCAGATCGTTGAGGGGGACAACCGCAGGGATGTCCTGCTCAGCCCCTAGGTTCCGCTTGGAACCACCGTCCCGTCGCCGGACTCCAGGCGACACCTTTCCACTCACGGAGATGTAATGACATGAGCTTCAAGAGCAACGTCCTGACCGCTGCGGCTGCGCTGATCCTCACCCCGGCCGCGATGGCGGCCACCGAACAGTTCCCGGTCCAGGTCACCGTTGAGGCGGTTGTGCCGTCGGCCAACGGCCTGCAGATCTCGCCGGTGGGCGACTGGGCGGGCCAGACGCAGAACATGCGTTGGAACATCGCCACGCAGCGTCTGGATCCGATCCAGCAGCAGATCGACATGAAGAGCGGCCTGGGCGCGATCCAGGCCTATCTGACCACCGACGCGGTGCTGACCAGTGCGGGTAACACCATCGACCTGACCGTAGCGGTTGCCGGCCAGGACCTTCAGGTCGGCGCCGCCAATGCGCTCGAAGTTGCCAGCCCGACCGAAGCTGCGGCCAGCAAGCGTGCAGCGGTTGCCATCACCGCAGCTGCACCCGCGGGCGAAAGCTACGTGCATGGCACCTACCAGGGCAACGTTTTCATGATGTTCGAAAGCGGCACCCCGTAATCCCGCGCGTTCGCCCATGTGTCACCCGGGCAGCTCCGGCTGCTGCAGGAGGGGCGCTCCCGCGCCCCTCCTTCCTGCACAGGAACAGCAATGTCCCCACGTCTGCTTCCCATCGCCACCGCCGTCATGTTCTATTGCAGCAGTGCAATGGCACAGGCTGCGCCGGCCGCCCTGGAAAGCCTCACCCTGCTGGACCAGGCGGGGGGGCTGCCCGATGACTTCCGTGACCATTTTTTCGACGTACCCCTGGTGGTACGGGTCGAACGCGATGGCCAGCATCTGGGCGATGCCCGTGCGGTGCTGACCCGTGAAAATACCCTGTCGCTGCTGGAATTCACCGACAGCCACGACAGCACCGAACCGGCCGCCGAACGCGAGCGCTGGTTGAAAGCGCTCGCTGCGCCGCGCCCGATGGGCGCCTGCACGCAGGCCTGCACGCACGGGCTGGTGCGCCTTCACTACAGCCTGGAGAGCTCGCTGCTGTCCATTGCAACCGAAAACGGTGGGCGCGCGGGCATGCAACCGCGGTACCTTGCGCTTCCCGAAGACGGCAGCCGTGGCTTGATCCTGCGCCACCAGCTCAACGCTTACGCGGGGCAGGGCATCGATGCGGCCGGCCGCTACGCGCTCGACGCGCGGGGCAGCCTGGGACAGTGGAGCCTGATGGGAAACTACCAGGTGGATCGCGGTGGCAATGAAGAGGGCGAGCTTCGCCACTCGGTGCAGAGCCTGTACGCGCAGCGCGAACTACGCGACACCTTCCTTCGCATGGGCTACTTCCTGCCCAACTTCCAGGGTGTTACCCGCCAGCCGCGCGCGCCCGGCTCGCTCAGCCACACCACAGTGGGCATGATGGCCGGCTCGTCCGACAGCCTGGCCATCGATTCGCGCGCGCCGAGCCTGTACCCGGTCTACGTCACCGCCAACCGCGAGGGCACGGTGGAAGTGTTCCGCGACGGCAGCCTGATCCTGACCCAGCCGCTGCAGCCGGGCCTGCAGGAGCTCGATACCCGGCGGCTGCCGGGCGGCATTTACGAGGTTGAACTGCGGGTGGTAGAGGACGGGCGCGATACCTCGCGCGAAACCACCGTGATCCACAAGCCGGGCAACTGGCGCGATCCGAGCCGCCGCTGGCGCTACAGTGTGTTCGCCGGTGTCCAGCACAGCCTGCTGGACAGCGTGGAGGACCCGAAGGCCGGTGCATTTGCCGCAGGCGGCATCGTCAACTACCTGGCCCATCCGCGTGCGATTGTCGGCCTGTCGGCCCAGCACCTGGGCGGCGAGAACACCTTTGCCGGCTCGCTTGACTGGCAGATCGACGACCGTGCAAATCTCTACACCAACGCCTATGCCGGCGAGCACGGCAATGGCGTGGACCTGCAGGGCCTGTGGCGCTACCGCCACGGCACGGTGATTGCCTCGCACAACCGCAGCTGGCAGGAACGACGCCGCCCCGCTGATGATGCCTTTCCGCCGTTGCGGCCGGGCGCCGAGGTGCCGCAGACGCGTTCGGGTTGGCTGCAGACCAGCGCGCTGAGCGTGAACCATCGCCTGGGCGACAGCAGCCACATTGCCGCGCGTGTGTCGCATCACTCCGGCGTCAGTAATGGCGTCGGCGTGGACCTGTCGTTCAGCCGGCGCCAGGCCCTGTCCGGCAGTGGTGCCACCTGGCGCGCGGCCGTCTTCGACCGCCCGGCCAATGTGAGCAGCGGCATGCGCCGCAATCGCGGTGTTGATCTCACGCTGAACATCGCGCTTGGCCGTGATGACCGCCGCTACAGCGGCAGCGTGGGCAGCCGCACCGCCACCGACGGCGGGCGCAGCCTGTATGCCAGTGCGGGTGTACAACAACGCTTCGAGCAGGGCCTGCTGCGCACCGTGGCCGGCCACGCCACGGTGGACGGCGACGGGCTGGGCCTGAGCAGCAACGCGCTGTTCGAACATCCGGCGCTGCGCGGTGACGTGCACGCGCAGCGTTCATCGCTGGGCGGCACCCTCGGCGGTGGCCTGAATCTGGAAAGCACCATGGCCATCGGGGGCGGCAAGCTGGCGATCGCCGGTGCAGGGCAGGTAATCAGCACCGATACCGGCATGATCGTGGACGTGAGCTCGGAGCTGCCCGATGTAGCGCTGCGCGCGCACGACAGCCGAGGCGGTTCGTACGTGCTGTACCCGGGCCGCAATTTCCTGCCCGTCACCGCCTACCGCACGGGCACCCTGCAGATCGATTTCGACGGCCGCGCCGCGCCGGCCGCGAGCATCCAGCCAGCCAGCCTGGGCTACCACCTCAACAGGGGTGGGGTGGCCTACGGCAAGGTGGCAGTACTCAGTACCTTTACCGTGATGGGCCACCTCAGGGATGCCGCCGGCGAGCCGCTGGCCGGCGCGCACGTGATCAACCACGCCGGACGCAGCGTGGCCGAGGCCGATGGGTTCTTCGCGCTGGAAATGAGCGCAACGGCACCCAACCTGGAAGTGCGCCACCCGAAGGTGGCTGGCTGCAGCTTCGCGCTCGACGGCACCACCACCCGCCCGGACGGCGACACATGGTTGGCCGGCATCCTGCAGTGCCCGCCATCCAGTCTCACCCACGCGCAGTCCGAAGCGGCAGCGTCGATTGCCGGAGCCATGCCATGACCTCCCTCATCCGATTCATTGCCGTGCCGCGCCGGCGCCTGCTGGTTCTGTGCGCGCTGTGGCTGCTGGCAGCTGGTGCCCAAGCGGCCGACATCCTCATCACGGCGGAGTTCAAGCCCAGCATCATCAATCCTGACAAGCGCGAGTTCGTGAACACCACGCCGTGGTCCGGGGTGTGCGTAGGCACCCACCTGCAGGCCTGCATCAACAACAACTGGTGGAGTATCGACACCAGGATCCGAGGCACCAAGCAGGCCATCCGCGAGCACAACTACGGGCCCAACGGGTTCTATATCGGCATGCCGGCTGCACGCACCGTGCGGGTAACGTCCGACGACAGAGCGCATACGTTCGACCTCGGGTTCAACATCATCGGTGCCGCCATGCGGCTGGTGGACGAGGATCGGGATGGGCCGTCCGAGCCGGCGTCGGTGGGCAATCCAAGGAACTGCGACAGAGGGCTGTCAAACGCGAGTGCGCAGAATCGCAGCACCATGCGGATGCTCCTCCGGCGGGACGGGGGCGAAGGCGTGGTGGCGTGTTCGCTGCACTGGCAGGAAACCAACAACTACCTGATGACCGAGTTCGATTTCACCTACAAGCTCACGACACCGCAGCCGCTGGGAATGCCCAGCGGGCTGTACCGTGGCGTCACCACGTTCCGGGTGGGTGGCACCGGTGAGGGAGCGGATTTTGATCTTGGAAACGGTGTGGCGCTGGACGACAACATCGTCAACGTGCACTTCGAGCTGACGGTGCACCATCCGTTCGAGCTGGAGCTTCCGCCAGGGAGCGACCGTGCGGTGCTCGCGCCCAGAGACGGGTGGACGCAATGGAGCGACCATGGCATTGCGCCCCGCGCGTTGGAGCGCGAACTGCCGTTCACGGTCAGCAGTTCCGGCCAGTTCAGCGTGTCGCTGCAGTGCCAGTATCCGCTTCCCGATGGACGCTGCGCCATCCGCAGCCTCTCTGACGAAGCAGAGCAGGCGCCCCTCGACATCCAGCTGACGCTGCCGGGGTTCCGCGTTGCGGCATCCGGCACGGACGCGGTGGGCTTGCCGCTGACCACGACGATGTCGCCGCCGATCTTCACCACCGACTCGCTGGCTGTACGGCGGCCGTCCCGGTTGCACTTCGCCCTAAAGGGAGACGCGCTGGCCCGGATGCTCCAGCGTCCGGGTAGCCACTACCGCGGTGACGTGACCGTGATCTTCGATGCGGACCCGTGACGTAACGGCGATGCGACCACAGCGTGACGACGGCAGGGCGTTGTTCTGAACTGTTTACGTAGGTGCCCGTTCCGTCTATGCAGGCGGCGTTGGGCGCACGCGGAGGTAACGCATTGAACCCTAGTGTTGCTTTACCGGCATCACTTTCGACGCCGAGCATCGGAGAAACGTCATGGGT
Organism: Stenotrophomonas sp. NPDC047960; assembly: GCF_043204395.1. NCBI lineage: Bacteria > Pseudomonadati > Pseudomonadota > Gammaproteobacteria > Lysobacterales > Lysobacteraceae > Stenotrophomonas > Stenotrophomonas sp. NPDC047960. The sequence continues at coordinate 1,159,664 of NZ_JBIDBX010000001.1, forward strand.
AACCAGCAGAATCCGCAGCAGGGCCAGCAGAACCAGCAGAACCAGCAGAACCAGAAAGATCAGCAGCGCCAGGGCCAGCAGCAACAGCAGGACCAGAACCAGAAAGGCGAGCGCAACCAGCAGGGCGGCCAGCAGGAAGAAGAAGAATAAGCTGCTGTCCGAACGGAATGATCCACCGTCCGGCCTTGTGGCCGGACTTTTCGTTTGTGGGGTCACGACCACCGGCCGTGTGCCCGTCACGACCAGCGGCCGTGTGCTCGTCACGACCAACGGTCGTGACCTACCGCTGTGGGTGGCTGGGAGGCAAGTGATACCCATTCGCATTTGAGGTATGCTGGGGCGGTTGCCTTGCTCTGAGCGCTGCCTGACGTGCTTTCCAGCCTGATACCTGTTTTCTCTCATTGGTTGCGCAGCGCTGGCGTTGCCGCAGTACTGGGCGTGGTCGGGATGGCGCCGGTTGCCGCCCAGCAACGCAATCCGTTGCAGAAGGTCGGCCAAACCGTGCTTGACCAGCCGGCGCAGAGCTATCGATTCGAACGTTTCGTGATTGAGAGCGGCGAGCCCGCCCGGCGCTGGCGCGTCAATGTCGGCGTGCCTGTGCGGACGGCCTCCGCTCCAGCGCCGGTGCTGTACATGCTGGATGGCAATGCGGCGGCCATGGTGTTCGACCAGGCCTTGTTGAGCGACCTGGCCGCGCATGCTGCGCCGGTGTTGGTATTCATCGGCTACGACAACGACCTGCGCATCGATTCACCGGCGCGCACGCTCGACTACACCGCCTGGGTGGATACGGCCGATGATGGGAACGGCACCCCGCAGTCCAGTGGCGGCGGCGCCAGCGCGTTCCTCGATGTGATCCAGCAGCGGATCAAGCCCGAGGTAGAGCGCCGTGCCCGGGTGGACACGCAGCAGCAATCACTCTGGGGCCATTCGCTGGGCGGGCTCTTCGTGCTCAGCACGCTGTACACGCAGCCAACCGCGTTCCAGCAGTACGTGAGCGCCAGTCCCTCGTTGTGGTGGAGCCAGGGCGCGCCGCAGGGCGCGATGGAGCAGGCCTTCATTGCGCATCCCGCACCGGCAAAGGTGTGGTTGATGCTGGGCGGTGATGAGCGCAGTGGCAACCGCGGCGTGCGCGACATGAGCAACCCGCGCGTGGTCGCCCACCTGCGCCGCATTGGCGCGGCCACCCCGGATGCGGCGCACGCGCTCAGCACACGGCTGGCGAAGGTTCCGGGCCTGGAGGTGACGTATCGCGAGTTTCCTGGCCTCGGCCACGGTCCGATGCTGCCGGCATCGTTGAAGGCGACCCTTGCCGCGCTCTACGGCGTGACCGAGTGATCTTTCCCACACCCAGGCAAGGCCCCGTGCCGCCGCAGCGATGCGGCCATGCCAAGGCAACCCTTGTGACGCGCGCGTTCTGCGCGCCCCTACAGACGGAGTCTGCCATGTCCCGATTGGTTTCCCTCACCCGCGTTGTTGCATTGGCCGTGGCCTTGTCGCTGGTTACCGGCGCCCTGTCCGCACAGCCGGTATTCGATGCACCCGCCAGCGGCTTCCGCGGCAAGGTCAGCGCCCGCAATGAGAATGTGATTCCCGGCAGCACTGCGGAAGTTGCCGGCCGCGCGTTCGTGCCGGGCCAACAGGTCACCCTGCTGCGCGGTGAGACCGTGCTCAATGCCACCCCGGTGGTGGTCGACGCACAGGGTAACTTCAAGGCCAGCGTCAAGGTCCCGGTCGATGCGGTGCCCGGCCAGCACCCGGTCGTGGTGCGCGCCAGCCAGCCGGCTGCGGCCACCGTGGTTGCCCTGCGGGTGTCGCCGAACCTGCCGCTGAGCGGCCAGCAGGCGTTCCAGCAGGGCGCGGGCAAGCTGGTGCAGGGGCTGTACCAGAGCGCTTACAGCGCCGGCAGCAACGCGCTGTTCGTGACCTCGGCGGTGGGTCGCCCGCCAGTGACCCAGTCGCAGCTGCTCAAGGTGGACCCGGCGACGCTGAAGGTGGTCAAGGCGATCACCCCGGCGCAGGTACCCGGTGCCAAGGGCGGCAGCGTGTTCGCCGTTTACGGCGTGGGCGTGGATGATGCCAATGGCACGGTGTGGGTCAGCAATACCCGCCAGGACACCGTGGCGGTGTACCGCCAGTCGGATCTGTCGCTGGTGCATCAGTTCCCGGCCGGCGCGGTGCCGCATGCGCGCGACGTGGTGGTGGATGCCAAGCGCGGCAAGGTGTTCGCGTCGGCCGCCGGCGAAGACCATCTGTCGGTGTTCGATGCGAAAAGCTTCAAGGCACTGGCGCCGATCACGCTGGCCTCGGGCGTGGATGATGGGAAGTTCGTCCCGATGAGCCTGGCGCTTGATGAAGCCAGCGGCAAGCTGTTCACGGTGAGCATCGGCACGCCCGAGGCGGCGGTGATCGATGTTGCCAGCGGCAAGGTCGAGAAGGTCATCGACCTCGGCAATTCGATCAGCGCCTCCGGGGTAGCCTTCGACGGCAGGCGCAACCGCCTGTACGTGGCCTCGCAGGGCACCGACAACCTGCTCATCGTCGATGTCGCCACTGGCAACGTGCTGCACGATGTACCAGTGGGTGCCGGTGCCCTGAACGTGGCGTTCGAACCGGTGTCCGGCCTGGCCTATGTCACCAATCGCGGCGCCGGCACGGTGACCGTGGTGGATGGCGACGGCAAGGTGGTGGGCAACCTGGACGGCGGCACCTTCCCGAACCATGTGCGCGAAGACGGCAAGGGCAACGTGTTCGCGGTCAACAAGTCGCGCGGCGCGGAAGACCCGAAGGGCGACCGCATCACCCGCATCACCCCGACCCGCCGTTGATGCACCTCGCGCGCGGGGCAGCGGCCCTGCGCGCACCTGATTGGAGAACTACATGTCGAGATCCTTGACCGCACGCCACGGCGTACTCGTGCTTGGGCTGGCTGCCGCGCTCACTGCCTGCGGCGGCAAACCTGCGCAGACGGCGGCGCAGCCCGATGCGGCGCCACAGGCGGCCGGCGCAGCCGATGCTTCAACGCTTGCCGCGCTGCCCCAGGGCTGGCTGCGGTTGGCGGGCACGGATGTGCCGTCCAGCGCCAACCTCACCCCCGTGCTGCCGGCAACGGTGACCTCCGATGACGGTGAACTGGTGACGGTGGAAGACGCCTCGCGCATCGTGGCCGGAGGCGACGATGTCATCGCGGTGATCGAAGCGCTGGGCATGGGCGGGCAGGTGTATGCCGCGCCGCTGCGTTCGGCGACCGACGCCGGGCGCAAGGCGCCGAAGCAGTTCCTGTTCAACCGCACCACCGGCGTGGAGGGCGTGCTGAGCCTGGAAGGGACGCTGTTCCTGGGCAACAGCCTGCGCCGGCACACCGAGCTGGCGAAGAAACTGCGCGGTGCGGGTGAGGCGGCCGTGGTGATCGATGACCTGCAGCCGGCACCGGACAAGGTGCGCAAGGTGGCGGCCGCGCTGGGCGTGGCCGAGGCCGGTAACGCGCTGGCAACGCAGGTGCAGGCGCAATTGGAGGAAGCCGCCGTGATCGCATCGAGCAGCAAGGTGCACCCGCGGGTGATCCATCTTTCCGCGACCGGCGCTGGCGGCGCGCCGACCGTGGCGGGCGCCGACAGTGCCTCGGGCAAGCTGATCGGGTTGGCCGGTGGCGTGAACATCGGCACCGAAGCGGGCGTGGCCAACTATTCCGCGCTGAGCAATGAAGGCGTGGTGGCCGCAGCGCCCGAGGTCATCCTGGTGACCGAAAACGATCTGCAGTTGTTCGGTGGTGAGGCGGGCCTGTGGAAGGCCTACCCGACGTTGAAACAGACCCCGGCCGGTGCGGCCAACCGGGTGTGGGTGATGCCGGACGTGCAGTTGAAGGCGGCCAGCGTGGGCTCGGGCAGTGGTGCGGTGGCCTTGGCCAAGGCGCTGGCGGCACTGCCGTCGCCGTGAGCAGGACGCTGTGATGGTCGGCATTACGCGCAGACGGGCAGGCGGATGGGTGCTGGCGATGATGGCGCTCGCCCTGCTGGGTGCGATCCTCGCCTCGTTCGCGGTCGGGCCGCTGCGCCTTCCACCGCTGGAGGTGGTGCAGGCTGTGGCGGTCAAGCTGGGCATGCTCGACCCCGCGCAGGTCAGCCAGCGCGACATGGCGGTGGTCTGGAACCTGCGCATTCCACGTGCGCTCTTGGGCGCGCTGGTGGGCGCATCGCTGGCGATGGCCGGGGCGAGCCTGCAGGGTCTGTTCGGCAATCCGCTGGCCGACCCGGGCATTGTGGGCGTGACCCAGGGCGCGGCGCTCGGCGCAGTGGCGGCCATCGTGCTGGGTGCGGGTAGCGTGGGCGGCTGGACGCTGCCACTGGCGGCGTTCGCCGGCGGTACGGCGGCGATCAGCCTGACCTATGCGCTGGCGCGGCCCGGGCGCAACACGGGCACGGCGACGCTGCTGCTGGTGGGCATCGCGATGGCGGCCTTCTGCTCGGCGGCAATCGGCTTCCTGACCTACATCGCCAGCGAAAGCGAGCTGCAGTCGCTGGTGTTCTGGCAGATGGGCTCGTTGGCGCAGGCCGACTGGCCCGATCTGGCAGCGGCGTTGCCGGTGTTCGTGCTGGGTACGTTCGCGCTGCTGCGGTTGGCCACGCCGCTGGACATGCTGGCGCTGGGGGAGCGCCAGGCGCAGCACCTGGGGCTGGACGTGAAGCGCACGCGGTTGAAGCTGATTGCGTTCAGCGCGCTGCTGGTGGGCGCGGCCGTGGCGTTCGCCGGTTCCATCGGGTTCGTGGGGCTGGTGGTGCCGCACGTGGTGCGGATGCTGGTGGGCCCCGGGCACCGCTGGTTGCTGCCGGTCTCGGCGGTCACCGGTGCGCTGTTGATCGTGGTCGCCGATACCGCCGCACGTACGCTGGACCCGCCCGCGGAGATTCCGCTGGGCTTGTTCTCGGCCGCATTGGGTGCACCGTTCTTCCTGTGGCTGGTGCTGCACCAGCGCCGGAGCGGCGGAGTATGAGCGCACCGTTCCTGCAACTGGATGGCGTGGGCGTTCGTTTCGGTGAGCGGTCTATCCTGCACGACATCCACCTGGGGTTTGTGCCGGGCACGGTGACGGCGCTGGTCGGGCCGAACGGGGCGGGCAAGTCGACCTTGCTGGCGGTGGCCAGTGGCGACGTCGAGGCCGATTCCGGCCAGGTGATCCTTCACGACAGGCCGATCGCCCACTGGAAGGCGATGGCGCTGGCGCGCGAGCGGGCGGTGATGCCGCAGGACCATGCCGTGCGCTTTGCGTTCACGGTGGACGAGGTGGTGGCGATGGGGCGGTTGCCGCACCCGGCCGATGCGTTGCGCGATGCGGCGCGGGTGGAACAGTCGCTGGGCCAAGCCGAAATGGTGGGGCTGCGGCGGCGCGAGGTGCAGACGTTGTCCGGCGGTGAGGCGGCGCGGGCGACGTTCGCGCGGGTGCTCACCCAGGACACGCCATTGTTGCTGCTCGATGAGCCGACTGCGGCGCTGGACCTGCGCCACCAGGAGCGCACGCTGCGTGCGGTGCGGCAGCTGGCCGATAGCGGCGCGTGCGTGATCGTGGTGTTGCACGATCTGAACCTGGCGGCGGGGTACGCCGACCGCATCGTGCTGCTGGAGCAGGGCAGGGTGGCTGCCGATGGCACGCCGGACCAGGTGCTGACCCGCGAGCACATCGAGCGGGTGTACCAGCAGCCCGTTCTGGTGCTGCGGCATCCGCAGCGGGATGTTCCGCTGGTGGTGGTGGCGGACGTCGACCGGTGATGCGGTAAGGCCTTCTCCGGCCGGGGTCATGCGTTACCGCGCCGATGTTCGTTACGGGCCCTCGTGCGGGAACCGACGCTACCAGCCGAAGGTTGCGGTCGCTGTCACCGTGCGGCCGCTGCCGTAATAGCACGACGACACACCCGTACACGTTGACACATACCGCTTGTCCGCCAGGTTGCTGGCGTTGAGCGCGAGCTTCACTGACGTGTTGCCGAACTGACCCACGTCGTAGCGGATGGCCGCGTCAAACAGCGTGTACGACGGAATGCGGTACAGGTTGGCGCTGTCGCCGTAGCTCACGCCGTTGTAGCGCGCGCCAGCCGCCAGGCTCACGCCACGTAGCGCACCGGCCTGGAAGGTGTAGTCGGCCCAGAACGAGGCAGTGTAGTCGGGCACCATGGCCAGCTGTTTGCCCTTGTAAGCCGACGACACCAGCATTTCCGAGTCCATGCGTGAGGCCGCACCGATCAGGCTCAGCCCCTCGATGGGGGTGATGCGCCCTTCCAGCTCGATGCCGCGTACGCGGCCTTCGTCGCCCTGGATCGAGCAGATCGCGGTACCCGTTGCACCACAGTTGCGGTGGCTGGCTACAGGGTCATCGACAATCATGTTCTGCTGGCGCAGGTCGTATACGGCCAGGGTTATCAGTCCATCCGCGCTGGCCGGCTGGTATTTCAGGCCCGCTTCCCACTGCGACCCGGTCACCGGGTCGAACGCGGTCCGGGTGAAGCTGTCCAATGGCGACCTGGTGGAGGGCTGGAAGGATTCGGCATAGCTGACATACGGGGTCAGGCCGCTGTCGAACACATACAGCACGCCGGCACGGCCGGTGAACGCTTCGTTCTTGATCACGTTGTGCGCACCCGGCTGCGAGATGCCGGTGGCGATGTTGCGCGTGGCGCTCAGCGTGTCGTCCTTGGTCCAGTCGTACCGACCACCCAGGGTCAGGCGCCAGTTGCCGGCGGCCAGCTGATCCTGCAGGTACACGCCGCTCTGCCGGTTGATACCGGCGGTGGGCGTTTCGGTGGTCACGGCGGGCTGGTACGGGTAGTAGACCGGGTCGAAGATGTCGATCGCGCGCGGATTGCTCATCGCGCTGCGCACGCCTTGCCAGTCCGCGCGTTGCCAATCCCAGCCCAGCAGCACGGTGTGGTCTACCGCGCCGGTGCTGAAACGCGCCTGCAGGCGCGTGTCGAAGGTATCGCCGTCCGAATCGCCGGTGCCCTGCACGCCACGCCGGTTCTGGGTGCGGCCGTCGGCATTGAGCGCGCCGAAGGTGACCACGCCGCGGTACAGCGAATCCACATGGGTGCGGCGTGCGTTCTGGGTCAGTGTGAGGTGGTCGTTGAACCGGTGTTCGAACATCCAGCCGGCCGTCCACAGCGTGCGGTCGAAGGTGTTCCAGTCGGGCTGTCCGATGAACGTGCTGTTCTTCATATGGCCATGGGGCGTGGCGTCGAGCGTGCCGGCCATCGGCAGGAACTGGTAGGTGGAGCCGCCGTCGTCCTTCTGGTACATGCCCAGCAGGGTGAGACGGGTGCGTTCGGCGATCTGCCAGGTGTAGCTGGGCGCGAGGAACCAGTGTTCCTGCGCCGTGTGCTTGATCTGGGTGTCGCCATCGCGGTAAAGGCCGACCAGACGCAGCAGGTGCGTGTTGTCGCCGCGGCCGGTGCCAACATCGAAAGCCGCGTTGTACTGGCCGTTGGCATCCACGCCCAGGCGCAGCAGCTGCTGCTGGTCCGGGGTGGGGGTCTTGCTGACCTGGTTGACCATGCCGCCAGGCGCGACCTGGCCGTACATCACGGCGGACGGACCCTTCAGGACTTCCACCCGCTCCAGGTTCCAGCTGTCGAACATGCTGCGGTTCCACTGGCTGCCCTGCGGCGCGCGCATGCCATCCAGGGTTACGTTGTTGGCCCAGCTGCCGGCATCGAAGCCGCGGATGCGGAAGTCGTCCACGCGGTTGTCGATGCCGCTGCTTTCCAGGCTCACGCCCGCCACATAGCGCATCGCATCGTTGAGCGACTGCACGCCGCGCGCATCCAGTTCGGCGCGTTCGATCACCGCCACCGACTGCGGCGTTTCGGCAATGCTGGTACTGGTCCTGGTGGCGCCGCTGGTGCTGTTGGCTGCGCGGTAGGCGTTGACCTGGACTGCATCCAGGGCGGTGGGCGTCTGTGCGAAGGCGGCAGGTGCGGCGGCGCTGGCGATGCAGCAGGCGATGGCCAGCAGGTTGGGATGCAACCTGCGGAAGGAAGCGGGGGAGGAGGTCATGTACTGCCCGTGTCGGGGTCGTCGCAGAGCGACGTTGACTCGCCATTTTAAAGACTTTTGCGTTGAATGCAATTGCGACCTATTCGCATATGGGAGCATCAGGCAGGTCACGGTCGTCCCAAGCGCGCGCGCCTGCGCGCCGAACAGCCATCAGTGTTCTACGCGTGGTTATAAAAATTGCTTGCAAGCCGCAACCAGAGGTCTAGAATTCGCCGCAGATCCTCTCAACCACCGCCATGAACTCGATGCCGCTCCTGACGTTTTTCACTCGCACCCGCGCTTCCGCGGGACGGGCGCGTCTGCCTCGCGGCTCCTTTGGCGGCTGATCGGATTCGATCACCGCAGGACCCCAGACAGAGCGCCCATTGGGCGCTTTTTTCGTTTCAGTGTTTCGTAACACCCACGCATCAAAGGAGAACGTGCCATGCACCAGATCGCCGAGCCCCAAACCTGGCCGCACGCCCGTTAGCCAACGGCGGCGTGCGGCTCCCTGATGTTGGCAGCAGCGAGACCCTTCTCATGAACACCCAGACCCATAACCTCCGGCGCAACCTCGGCATCATTGCCCACATCGACGCCGGCAAAACCACGCTCACCGAACGCCTGCTGTGGAAAACCGGCGAGATCCACCGCGTCGGCGAAGTCCACGATGGCGCGGCCACCACCGATTTCTCGGCGATCGAGCGCGAGCGCGGCATCACCATCGGCGCGGCCGCCGTGCAGGCGCATTGGGCGCCGCGTGGCGAACCCACCCACCACCTGACCCTGATCGACACACCCGGGCATATCGACTTCGCCATTGAAGTTGAACGTTCGCTGCGCGTGCTGGACGGCGCGGTGGCGGTGTTCTCCGCCGTGGATGGCGTGCAGCCGCAATCGGAAACGGTATGGCACCAGGCCCGTCGCCATGGCGTGCCGCTGATCGCGTTCGTCAACAAGATGGACCGCATCGGTGCCTCGTTCGACCGCGTGCTGGTGCAGCTGCAGGACAAGCTGCAGGCGCGGCCGTGGGCACTTGGTTGGCCGTTGGGCGCGGAAAACGCCTTCCACGGCTGGGTCGACCTGGTTGACCGCAGTACCGTGCAGTGGGATGACGCCGGCACGCCGACCCGCACCGGGTGGACCATCGCTGAGCACAGCGAATGGGAGCCGCGACGAGCGGAGCTGGTGGAAGCGGTGGCCGACCACGACGAGCTGCTGGCCGAAGCCTGGCTGGACGGCAGTGCGGTTGAACCCGAGGCGCTGCGCGCTGCGCTGCGCCGGGCCACGCTGGCCGGTGCCGGTGTACCGGTGCTGGCGGGTGCGGCGTTCAAGAGCAAGGGCATTGAAACCCTGCTCGATGCCATCGTGGATTACCTGCCCGCGCCGGAAGACCGGCCGGCGGTGGTGGCCACGGAGGAGGCGGGTGAGGTAAGCCTGCCGCCGGATCCGAACGGTCCGCTGGCGGCGCTGCTGTTCAAGATCACGCACCAGCACCACGGTGCGCTGAGCTTCGTGCGGGTGTATTCGGGCACGCTGAAGGTGGGCGATGCGTTGGCCAGTTCGCAGCATGCGCAGGGACGCCGGGTCAGCCGGCTGGTGCGGGTGCAGGCTGACCAGACCCACGACATCAAGCAGGCCGTGGCCGGTGACATCGTGGCGGTGCTGGGCTGGAAGGATGCGGTGAGTGGTGAAACGCTCAGTGCCCCTTCGCGCCCGCTGCTGCTGGACACCATCCAGGCGCAGCACGCGGTGCTTGCATGGCGGTTGACCGCGGAAAAGGCGGCCGACCTGATCCGCATTGCCCAGGGGCTGTCCAGCCTGGCACAGGAAGACCCGTCGTTCCGCGTCGAAACCGAGGCGGACAGCGGTGAAACCCTGGTGTGGGGCATGGGCGAGCTGCACCTGGAGGTAATGGTGGAACGGCTGCGCACCGAGTGGAATGTCAACGTCCGCACCGGTGCGCCGCGCGTGGCCTACCAGGAAACGCTGAAGCAGGCGCTGCGAGGCGTGGAAGGCAAGGTGGTCAAGCAGACCGGCGGCCAGGGCCAGTACGCCCGGGTGGTGCTGGATGTGAGCCCGCGCGAGGACGGCGAGGTGCATTTCGTTGACCGCACCGTCGGTGGCGTGATCCCGCGCGGCTTCGTGGCGGCGGTGGAAAAGGGCGTGCGGGGCGCGCTGTCGGAAGGGCCACGTGGCCACCCGGTGGTGGGCATCGAGGTGGCGCTGGTCGACGGGCAGACCCATGCCAAGGATTCGTCGGACATGGCGTTCCATCGGGCCGGCGCTGAAGCGGTGAAGGCTGCGCTGCTGCAGGCCGGAACCACGCTGCTGGAGCCGGTGATGGAAGTGGCCATCCACGTGCCGTCGGTGAATGTCGGTGATGTGGTGGGCGACCTCAACCGCCGCAGCGGTCGCATCGCCTCCATCGAGGACCAGGGCGGGCGTGCGGAAGTGGTGGGCTACGCGCCGCTGGCGCAGTTGTCCGGCTACACCACCTCGCTGCGCTCGCTCACCCAGGGCCGCGCCTCCAGCGACATGCGCTTCAACGGCTACGAAGAAGTACAAGCCGCCTGAACGTTGAAAGGAGAAGGGGGCCGGAAATTTCCGGCCCCATGCGGCTCGGTAGGGTCGGTTCCCAAACGACCGCCGATAGGGCTGACGGGTTCTTCAGCGCATCGGCCCCGAACGGAGATGTGCATTTGCCCTCATCTACAATGGCCGCATCTGCTACCAGGAACTCCCCATGACCACCCCCCATTTCTACCCCGTCGGCACCCCCGGCCAACCCTGGGGCGACACCGAACGCGCAGCATGGCGCGCGCGCCAGGTCGTGCAACGCCACTACGCCGGCGACGTGGTCTCCGCCTTGAACGCGCTGCCCGATACTCTGGACGTCGTGCAGTACGGCCAGCTCGACGCCATCACCGACACCTACCCGCTGCTGCTGGCCAAGACCCGCAACTGGGACCCGGCGCTACCCACCGCGCTGGTCACCGGCGGCGTGCACGGTTACGAAACCAGTGGCGTGCACGGTGCGCTGCAGTTCCTGCGCGACCACGCGCATGAGTACGCCGGCCGCATCAACCTGATCGTCGCCCCTTGCGTGTGCCCCTGGGGCTACGAGCGCATCCAGCGCTGGAACCGCGACGCCATCGATCCCAACCGCAGCTTCCGTGACGGCGGCCGCATCGTCGAATCGGCCTCGCTCATGAACTGGATCGCCGCGCGTCATGACAACCTGCTGGTTCACCTGGACCTGCACGAAACCACCGACAGCGATGCGCATGAGTTCGACCCGGCGCTGGCCTCGCGCGATGGCAAGGCATGGACCCCGGAAACCATTCCGGACGGCTTCTATGTGATCGGCAACAGCGAAAATCCGGAGCCGGCGTTCCAGCGTGCCCTGATCGCCGCTGTCGCCCCGATCACCCACATCGCCCCCGCCGATGCACACGGCAACCTGGTCGGGCTGCCGCTGCAGTCACCCGGCGTGGTCTGGGGCGAATCGCGCTCGATCGGCGCCTGCGCTGGCTTCACCAACGCGCGTTTCGCCACCACCACCGAGGTCTACCCGGACAGCCCTCGGACCACGCCGGCGCAGTGCAACGATGCCCAGGTGGCCGCTGTGCGTGCCGGGTTGGACTTCGCCCTGCAGGCAGCGTAACGGTCTTCGCGCGGCGGGCATCCCGCCGTGGCTATCATCGAGGCAACCTTTCGGGACCTGATCGATGAAACGACTGTTCTGCCTGTTGCTGATGGTGGCCGCGTTGCCGGCCACCGCCGCCGAACTGACCGTGTCGGCCGCATCCAGCCTGACCGAGAGCTTCCGTGACATCGCCAGTGCGTACGAAGCGGCGCATCCGGGCACGAAGGTCGACCTTAACTTCGCTGCTTCAGGGGTTTTGCTGCAGCAGATCTCGCGCGGCGCGCCGGTGGATGTGCTGGCCACGGCCGACACCGCTACGATGGGTCAGGCCGCGAAGGGCGGGCTGCTGGAAACCGATTCGCGCCGGACCTTCGCCACCAACCGGCTGGTGGTGGTGGTGCCGCCGGGCCGCAAGGACGCCCCCAGCACGTTGGCGGCGCTGGCGGGGAAGGGCGTGCAACGGGTGGCCATCGGCAATCCGGACAGTGTGCCGGTAGGCCGCTACGCACGCACCGCACTGCAGGAAGCCGGGATGTGGGATGCGATAGCCGCCAGGACCATCACCACCCAGAACGTGCGCCAGTCGCTGGATTACGTGGCGCGCGGCGAAGTGGATGCCGGTTTCGTCTACGCCAGTGATTACCAGGCCATGCCCGGCCGGGTAGTGCGTGCCTTCGACGTGCCGTTGAGGTCGCCGATCACCTATCCGGTGTCGGTGATCAAGGGCAGTGCCCGTTCGGTGGAAGCGCGCCGCTTCGTGGCGTTCGTGGTGTCGCCGCAGGGCCAGGCGATCCTTCGCCGGCACGGTTTCGGCGCGCCCTGATCGATGGCGCTGGACTGGTCCGCGCTCTGGTTGTCGCTGAAGGTGGCCGGCTGGGCCACGGCGATCAACCTGGTGCTGGGCGTAGCGCTGGGGGCACTGCTGGCGCGGCGCCGGTTTCCCGGGCGTGAGCTGCTGGACACGCTGCTGACCCTGCCGATGGTGCTGCCCCCGACGGTGCTGGGCTATTACCTGCTGGTGGTGATCGGGCGCAACGGTCCGCTTGGCGCATGGTTGCAGTCCAGCTTCGGCATCAACCTGGTGTTTACCTGGCAGGCGGCGGTCATCGCCGCTGCCGTTGCCTCGCTGCCGCTGGTGTTCAAGCCGGCACGCGCAGCGTTCGAGGACGTGGACGGGCAGCTGGAGCAGGCCGCGCGCACGCTCGGTGTCTCCGAGTTCGCACTGTTCCTGCGGGTCAGCCTGCCGCTGGCCTGGCGCGGCATCCTGGCGGGGCTGCTGCTGGCGTTCGCGCGGTCGATGGGCGAGTTCGGTGCCACCTTGATGGTAGCCGGCAGCATTCCCGGGCGCACCCAGACATTGTCCATCGCGATCTACGAAGCGGTGCAGGCCGGGCATGACGACACCGCCAATGCTCTGGTGATCCTCACCTCGGTGGTGTGCATCCTCATCCTGCTGGTGGCCGCGCGGCTGGTCGGCGGGCGCCGCCGGGAGATGCGCGATGTGGCTTGAGCTGGATGTCCGCCGCACGATGCAGGCACCCGGCCAGCAGTTCACGCTGGACGTGCAGCTGCAGTGCAGCCAGCGGCAGGTGGTGCTGTTCGGCCCCTCCGGCGCCGGCAAGAGCCTGACCCTGAAGGCCATCGCCGGCCTGCTGCGACCGCACGATGGCCATGTCCGGCTGGGCGGTGCGACGCTGTTCGATGCCACGCAGGGCATTCACCTGCCACCCCAGCAGCGCCGGTTGGGTTATGTGTTCCAGGACTACGCCCTGTTCCCGCACCTGACCGTACGCCAGAACATCGCGTTCGGCCTGCGTCGCGGCTGGTTCAATCCCCGGCGCGCAGAGGCCGACCCCGAGGTGGAACGCTGGATGGCGGCTCTACGCATCGAGCACCTGGCACAGATGCTGCCGGCCCAGCTGTCGGGCGGGCAGCGCCAGCGCACGGCCTTGGCACGGGCACTGGTGACCCGCCCGCAGGCGCTGTTGCTGGACGAGCCGTTCGCCGCGCTGGACCATGCGTTGCGCGATCACCTGCGCCTGGAACTGCAGGGTGTGCTGGACGCCACCGGCATTCCGTTGCTGCTGATCAGCCACGACCCCGTAGACGTGACGATGTTTGGGCAGCAGGTGGTGGAGCTGATCGACGGACAGGCAAAACATCGCTGAATACCGCACAAAACACCCCTGGGTACGTTCTTCCCGATCTTCGGCGACGGCAACACCGTGGTGGCGATCCTGGTGGCCTCGGCCGGCATCTGGCTGTTCCACTTCATGATCCTGCGCGGGGTACAGCAGGCCGCGGCGATCAACAGGTTCGTCGCCATCGCCAAGGTGATCCCGATCGTGGTGTTCCTGGTGATCATGGCCTTTGCCATGAAGATGCACGTGTTCCAGTTCAACTTCTACGGCGGCGACCTCGAAGGCGGCATCTTCGAGCAGGTCCGCGCGACCATGCTGGTCACGGCATTCGTGTTCCTCGGCATCGGGAGACCTTCCATGTGACTGCCTGGCAGCCGGAAGGAAAGCCGGCCTTTGTCTTCGTGGTGGCACTGAAGGATCGTCACTGGATCCAGCCCGAAGTGGCCGAGGCGGCCGACTTCGATCAGGTCCTGAGCAACGCCCTGGCCTTTGTGGAGCGGTTGCTGGACGGCGAGGCGGAGCAGGGCGGGTGACATCCGATACACTCCGCCCATCGACCTGGCACGGGGTGTTCGATGTCGAAAGATGCACCGGGAGAGGCGGCCAGAGAGCTGCTGAGGCGGGATGGACAGGCAGTGCTCGAGGCGCTGGCCGCCACCTTGGACCGGCACGATGCCATCCACGCGGCGCGGAAAGCGATCCGACGCATGCGCGCCCTGCTGGCGCTGCTGGACGAAGACGATTTCTGCCTCGCGCGCGACGACCTGGCGCTGCGTCGCCTTGGCAAGGGGTTGTCGTACATGCGCGATGCCCACGTGGTGGTCGAAACGGCGGCCCGGCTGCAGACGTTGGATGGCACTGTCGAATGGCGCGCGATCCTGGCTGCACTGATGGCGCGCCGCGAACGTATTCTGCAACGTGCACTGCGCGGTGATCCGGAATTCGCCCGTCGACGCGCAGTGGTCGAACAGGTGATGCCACACATGCAGCAGCAGCCGTGGGAGCGGCTGCGTCGGTCGGGTGTTCGGGCGGCGCTGGCGCGCAGCGAACGCCGGGTAGTCAAGGCAGCCGCGCGTGCAGCGGATGACGGCGACGATGAAGCCGTGCATCGCTGGCGGCGTCGCGCGCGGCGACTGCGCATGCAGCTTGATGCCGCCCATGTGCTCGGCACCCTGCATGGGCATGTACATGGCGATGGTGCTGTTGCCCGCAAGGCGAAGGCACTGCACAAGGTCAGCGACAGGCTGGGCTGGATGCAGGATCTTCGGTTGCTGCGCAACCTGGTGCGCAATCTGCCGGCGGACATCCACAAAGCGACTGCGCTGGAGCAGATCGACGCCGAGCTGGCGGCAGTCAAGCTCTGAACGGCAGGGAAGTTGCGCCCCTCAACCTGTCATTGGAATTGGGTGCGTCTTTACGGCGCGCACTTGCAATGGCTCTGCAGACGCTTCTTCACGATCACGTTCTGCAGACTCATTGAGAAGTACTTCAATGGCCTCGATACGACTATGGATGTGCATCAGATGCAGGAAAATGAGGTAAGCGAGCATCAGCGCGAAGATCAACATGCCCTGTATCAGGGTGACGTTGTTCAGTGCAGCCCAATCACCGAACTTCCAGTCTTTGAGCTGGATGTACAGCGCAAGCAACAGCGGGAATACGCCTAGTCGCTCCATGCCGCCGGTGAAGAGCCGCGTACGGCTGATCATGCGGGTGCTGCGATCACGGATGTAGCGATGTCGGCGTGCGCGGTCCCGGGCTGGGAACTGGCGAAGTTGGTGAATGTACTCCTCGAACTTGAGGAAGTCCGTGTCCATGGACTCGGCGGTGTCCTTGCGTGCATGGCGTATCCAGCGCCAATCACGTTTGAACGACAGGGCCATGCCGATGGCAAACCCCAGGCACTCAACGCCCAGTCCGACGATTGCAGCGTATAGATTGAACGGCTCTTGGAGCAGCGACCCCAGCAGGATGCCGGCCAATGCGCCAGCGACGCCAGTGGCCGTGGCGATGCGCTCAATCTTTCCGGCTTGCTTGCCGCGGGTCCTGGCGGAGAACTCGTCCATCAGGTCATCCATCATGACGAAGGTCAGCTCAGGCGGGTCCTGGGTGCGTTGGTCAGAGTGAATTCTGTCGCTCATGCGGGCATCCTTGCAGGCAGATTTCAAAGAATACGCGATGGGTGGCGGGGCTGATGCCGGTGGTCGGCGGCGTATTTGTGTGACGCGTCACGGCGCCAGTGTTACCGCCGTGCATCAGGGGTCTTTGCATCCGGCCACACGGGATTGATCGGGCTGCGTTTCGGTATGTTGAGCAGCCTCGGGTCTGCGGCGACGGTGACCAGATCTGGCTGGGGAGGCCTGCCAGACAGAGTCAGAAATGGAGCTGGCTGGGGCTGAGGCCAAGGGTGCCGTTGGGAGGGTCCCAGAGCTGGCTGGGCGGCGCGAACTGGTTCCTTGGCGGTTGGCGGTGGGTACGGCTGGCTTTTACATAATATACATTATGCGAAACGGCGTATCTGGACCGCCGAATCTGTTGGCTACTGCTGGCTATGTTTGAGCCTATTGCCCCGCGAGTGGCGGCTGATGATAGAGGCGTCCCGGATGCATCCCGTGCCGAAGTCTCCGGCAGGCAAGGCCTTCGTCGCGGATTCCAGTGTGATCTACCTTCGCGACGCCCCTGTTCGTCATCAGACAATTCTGCCCCGTTGAGGTAGAGATTCTGGTTCGCGAGGCAGACATTGTTGGACCGCCGTAAGCCATCGCAGATATTTCTGGGTGTTAGTTGTCTGGATGAACAAAGTTCCGCCCTTTGATCGCCTGGGTGCGCCGGGTTCAAATGCAGCTGTCTGACGCGGACAAGTTGCCCCTTTCACAGCTGAAACTGCCCCATTCTGCTCCGGAAACCCGCCCATCTTTCCGCGAGTCTTCGGACAAGCCGCCCCTAATTTGGCGGAACTACGCATTACTTGCCCCGAATTCTTCTGGAGCTCGTTGGTCGCAGGACCTCCAAGTAGCTGCCTTGCTGTGGGCCAGCTTTCAGATGCAGCCATATCGCCCGCAGAGTTCAGCCATAGAGCCCTCAGCCTACGTTAGATCGGGTGCCTTTCCGGATAAATTTCCTGCAAGTTCTTCCGATTTGGGGGCTAAAATTGTAGTGCGACATCGTCTTGGTCTTCCTAGTGGGCAATGCAATGAATTCCCTGTCTACCTTGCAACAGATGAGCATCGTCGCAGGCGTCTTGGTGGCGCTTGTTGTTTCCATTACCGTGGCAGCAGTCTGGCTGGCCAACCGCCAAAACGCAGCATACGATCGAGAACTGGCAGGAGGGAAATGCCCTTGTTGCGGCAAACCGCTGGATGCCTGACGTTCAAGCGACGTTTCCCCCACAGGTTGCCTTAGTAGAGCGTGTGGCATCCTTGTGGGAGCTGTTCATTTACCAGGCAGGCATTCTATGCGCGGGCATATACCTTCGGAAACATCTGCCTTCGCTCAGGCCAGATCGAACGCCGCGCGGGATTGGCTCGATATGGCGGCGTTCGAAGCGATACTGAGCCCGAGTGCCGTCCAGGGCCGCACCCTGACGCAGTGCCTGCAATCTGGGAGCGTTCTGGGCGTGTGGATTGGGGAACTGAAGCTGTTTCTCTTTCCTCCATGGCAGCTGGACTCTACTGGGATGCCTTTGCCAGTGCTCTCGGAGGTACTGTCGCTACTGCGTGGCCCATATGGCGTTTCAGCCGGCGGCCCGACGTCAGGTTGGGAGGAAATCGAATGGCTGATCGCTCCGCATGCTCGATTGTGCGGAGGCAGTCCAGCAGAGGCTCTTGCCCTACATCCAGCGCTCGTGCTGGAGGCGGCGAAGCAAGATTTTTCCTCCTGGAGCGATGACGCACGCTGGTAGGCTCGCGGGAACTCAACTGCCAGCTAACCCGGAATCGCGACGTTTCCCCCATGCATATGGAGAAAGCAGCTGAGGGTTCGAGGATAACCCTGCTTCTTCAGGCCTGGCTGCGAAGACCTTTCATCGCGGATGCCTTGATGACGTCTCTTTGCTGGAGTAGGATCGGCCAAGGCAGGGAAACGCTTTTAAGTTCAATGCGTTACTTCGCATAACGTAGCTTATGTTAACGGCCGCCGCCATCAGACCTCTGCTTATGCGGTGCCCATAACTTGGCCACCCAACGATCCACGTTTGCACCTCAAGGCTGCGGTGGCACGGGTGCCCATCAACCGCTCTCTGGCGATAGCGCCGCCACCGAAGATGACGCCCAGATTTGGGCCTTCTGCGGTCAACCCGCAGCGAGCCCAAGTTAATTCGCGCCGGCGCAATCACCAGCTGCACCCAGGAACGGCCAGCGTGGCGGCTGCATATACAGCACCGGTCCGCTCCCGCGAGCCAATCAGATCCCGCGAGGTGGCGTAGACGATTCTCATGGCGCGATTATTTTGCCTGCGTGCGAAGAATCAGGCCGCCGTATACCGGTGTGCGATGCCTGCACGGTGCACCATGCCTTGACTTCTTCCAATTACATCGGGTCGGTCCTGTCTAGGCGCTTCGCCGGCCTGAAGCAAAAACAAAGGGGGGGCGAGACTGGGAGTACCTTGGACGTCGTAAAACACGCAAACATGTTCGTTCTGGTTGAAAGTCTGTAGTTAATGCGGGGTATATGTTCCGATTTAGATCCAATATGGTAGGGCTTGATCCCTCCCCTCCCCTTTCTCTCATGCTGCAAAAAACGCTGCTTTATCTATTCGACCCGTGGTGCGGGTTGTGCTACGCCGCCGCTCCGGCGCTCGACGCGCTGACTAACGACTCCTCTATCGAACTGATGTTATTGCCAAGCGGTCTATTCACAGGCCGTGGTGCTCGCCCGCAGAATCGGGAATGGGCAGAGTACGCGTGGGCTAACGATCAGAGGATTGAAGCACTGACCGGGCAGGTATTCAGCGAGGCGTACCGTCAGCAGGTGTTGCTCGGTCCGCATGGCAGCTTCGATTCGGGTCCGATGACCCGTGCACTGACCTTGGCGCGCGGCCTCGACAGACGCCTGGAGCTACCGCTGCTCCACCACTTCCAGCGGCAGCGGTACATCGACGGCCGGGAGACCAGCAGCGGGAGGGTCGCTGCGGCCATCACGTCCGGCTTCCTTGAGCGGCATGGATACGCTTCTGACCCAGTGGTGTTTGCCGAGCAGCTCAACGCTGACGATGCGCTGGCCCTTTTGGCTTGCGAACGCATCGATGAAACTCAGCGCATGATGGAGAGTGAACAGGTCCGGGGCGTTCTAAAGCTGTATCTCCAGACTGCTGGCCAGCTGCAGCCGGTGAGCTCTGAAGTCCTCTATCAGGGAGCGGATGCCGTTCTCGAAGCCATCGCCGTGATGCGGCAAATGCCTGCATAGATCGATAGCTGATATCTAGCACTTCGGTGCCCCTGTCTCCACTGCCCAGCCCTCTCTCACAGCGGCGCCGTCTACACGGCATTCGCCAACAGGAGTACTTATGAAATCAGTCGTAGCCAGTTCATTCGGCCCTGCGCCCACCATGCACATTGAACAACGGCCAGTACCGTCGCCACGTGAGGGCTACACGTTGGTTCGCATGCACGCTGCTACCGTTAACCCACTTTCAAGCCAGGTCCTCGCGGGTATTGTCGAGCACGCACGCGCACCATTGGTGCTGACTAATGACGGTGCCGGTATTGTTGAACACAGCGGCGCTTTTGAGCCAGGAACACGCGTGGCCATCTACGGCGGTGCCGCACTCGGCATTACTGAGGATGGCCTGCAGCAGCAGTGGGCATTGGTGCAGGACAAGCGCATCATCCGCCTTCCTGATTCCATCACCCTGGATCAGGGGGCCGCCTTTCCCATCAACTACGTCACCGCCTACCAGGCTTTGACCCGCATTGGACAGGTGAAGGACGGGCAGACAGTGCTGATCTCTTGAGCGTCCGGGTCCGTGGGACACGCACTGATCCAGATGAGCAGAGCGCTGGGAGCCATGCCGAGTGCCGTCGTTTCCTCGGCCGCCGAGGTTGAACGAGCGAAGTGGTCTGGTGCTGAGGTTGTTGTGGATCTGGCCGAAGATGATCTGCGTGCAAGCGTGCTGAGAGGCACCGGCGGGAAAGGTGCAGACCTGGCCTTGGATCCAGTTGGTGGCAAGGTGCTCGGCCGCTCCCGCTCCACCCGCCCGGGCCCGGGCAGAACATGAACAAGCCTCAGCTTGCTGAGAACTATGATGCAAGGTATCTTCCCGGCCACGTCCGTATGGGTCGAAGCAGCACGTGACTTCCCTTGCCATCCACGCCAAGCGCTACGCCTTGGCACTGCTACTTGCAGTGCTGGTAATAGTGCCTGTCGTCGATGCTTCGGTCTGTTTCTCTGAAGAGCAGTCCCATCAGGAAGTAGCAGGGCCAGGCGAGAGGCACTCCGACAAGGCACACCCAGCCTGTGGTCATGGTCATTGCCATCACAGCAGTGCATTCGTGGCGTCTAACGGATTTGCGCCGGGCGAGGCCCCACTGGATGAGGGTGGGCACGTGTTCTACGAGCGGCCCGTGGCGCCCCACACCCCCGACAGGCTGATTAGACCTCCCAGGGCTTGATCGCGACCCAGGCGCTAGGCGCCTGTTCGTCCTTCTGCGATCACCCTTAGCGGATCTTTCCATGATCACATCTTGTTTCTGGGCGCTTTGTGCGTCCGGCCGACGCGTGCCTGCTCGCGCAGTCGCCGAACGGCACCGTGCCGCCTCTAAGAAGGCGGCTTGAATGCCCCTCTCAATATCTACCTACCTCCGAACTCCGCGCGGTCAAGCGGCACTGCTGATGGCAACCGCTACGGTGGTCCTCGGTGCGGGCCTGGGCCTGCGCGACCCTTGGCCTGCCGATGAGCCGAGATTCGCCTTGGTTGCCTCCCAAATGGTGGACAGCGGAAACTGGCTGTTCCCACGCCGCGGTGGAGAGCTGTACGCAGACAAGCCTCCGCTCTTCATGTGGATCCAGGCTGCCCTGCTGCAGCTGACCGGAAATCTCAGGATTGCCTTCCTGCTTCCCTCGGTGCTGTCAGGTATCGCATGTGTGTGGATGACCTACGACCTAGGACGGCGCTTGTGGTCCAAGCAGGCCGGGATCTACGCAGGTTGGGCGCTACTCCTCGCCGTGCAGTTCACTCTGCAGATGAAGCGCGCGCAGATCGATCCCCTGCTGCTTGCATGGGTCACCTTGGCCCACTACGGCCTCATTCGGCACATTGTTCGCGGTCCGGATTGGCGGATGTGGACCGTGGCGTGGTTTGCGGCCGGGTTGGGAGTGATCACCAAGGGCGTGGGAGTGATTGCACTCTTCATGCTGGTTCCAGCCCTGGCGCTGACGTTTTCCAGGAAGATGAGTGCTTCTTGGATAGGTGATCGACGCGCGTGGCTGGGACCCCTGGCCTTGTTGGTCGCGATTGGCATCTGGCTCATTCCGATGCTGATCGCTGTATGGATCCACCCCACCCAAGAGAACCTTGAGTACGCGCGTAACATCCTGTTCCGCCAGACGATCCAGCGTTACGGAAACTCATGGCATCACTTCCAGGCACCGTGGTACTTCCTCGTAGTTATAGCTACGTCGTGGTTGCCAACGATCGCCCTTCTTCCCTGGGCGGGGCCAAGCCTCTACAAAGGGCTTTGTCGCTTTGACGAACGTCTATGGCTTCCGGTCGGCAGCCTCGCCCTGATCGTACTGTTCTTTTCAGTTCCTGCAGGAAAGCGAGACATGTACATCCTCCCCGGCCTGCCGATGCTGTGCTTGGCGCTCGCTGCGTCTCTTCCAGACATTGTCGGAAGAGTCGGAGTACGAAGATTGGCGACCGCGTTTGTCTCGCTCCTGGGTACGGCAACGGCGACCTTGGGGATATGGATGCTCGCTTCCAACCCTCGGTTCGAAGTGAAGCTTCTCACTGAGCGTGGCTCTAGTGAGGACTCGCACTCGATCGCCATCCTGGTCCTCCTCGCCTCGTTGCCCTTGCTGGTTGGTGCGGCTCTCTCACTTTCAGGCAGCGCCTGGAAGGGGCTGCTCACGGGGATGAGTGGTTTTTGGGTCGTCTACGGGTTTGCGGGTCCCAGCGTCCTGAACGAGGCAAGCTCATCCCGGGGGCTCATGGAACAGGTGAGCACACGCATCGGACCTTCGGCGCAACTGGGACTGGTCGGTTGGCGCGAGCAGCAATTGCTCATGTCGCAATCAGCCACGGTGGAGTTCGGCTTCAATCGGCCTGCTAGGCAGCAGCTTGCCACGGCATTGAGTTGGCAGCAGGAGCGCCAGGACGTGCGTTGGCTGCTCATTGAGGGGTCGGTGCTAGAGAACTGCGGTGATCGAAGGCCGGATCCATCCTTGCAGTTTGGAGTAGCCAATCGAAGAACCTGGTGGCTCATTCCGGCTGGAGCTCTATCGACATGCGAAACCTCAATTCGCTAGACCTCGCCGCCGCTTCCGAGTGTCGAGGGCGTCAGGTCCTTTGCACCTGTACTGCCCCTCTGAGCGCCCCTTAAGTAGACCCGCGAGCACAGCGACTTCGGTTTGCACAGCGCCGGCGTACTCGCCATGAGCGCGTCTGCGGGTCCATCAAACGGAAAAAAAAATGGACTACTTGAAAAAATGCTTCAGCCGGAGTGATCGGCAAGGCCGAGCTGTCTCAGATCCACTCGGTCGGCTTGGCAGGCATGTCAGGGGACCTCAGCTGGGGATCAGTACTCTGATCATCGTTGTGGCGTTGTACTTCACGTTGTTCCTCAACAACGCCTTCTTTGCAGAGGTCATCGCCAAGAGTGGTGTTGATGGAGCGGCCCGTGCGCTGCTTCTCTTGTCAACGGCAGCGATTCTTACCTCCTTGAACGTACTCTTTCTTGGGTTGTTGTGCACTCGATGGACGGTAAAGCCCGTCGTTTCCTTGCTTCTTGTCGTGTCCGCTGCTGCCGCCTACAACTCAGACAATTACAGCGTCTACTTCGATGCAAGCATGGTGCGAAACGTGCTGAAGACTGACAGCGCAGAGGCTGGCGAGCTGCTGACCTGGGGATTCTTCCTTGCGGTGTTGATGAAAGGCGTGTTTCCAGCCGTCGTGGCATGTACGGTTCGGATCCGGCGTCCCTCCAGTCTGGCGAGCGCCGTACTTGCTAGAGTCCTTCTGCTCGGCGTTTCTGTCGTGGTCATAACTGGCGCGGCCTTCGCCTCGTTCGACAACCTGTCCTCGCTCATGCGTAACCACAAGCCAGTCAGGTACTTGGCAACACCCGGAAACTATCTTGCTTCCATTGCCAAGGTTGTCCGAGAACAGACGCGAGCCGAACGGGGTCCGATTCAGGTGGTCGGTCCGGACGCCAGAATGAAGCCCCATCCACCAGGTGCGAAGCCACACTTTCTGGTCATAGTCGTAGGCGAGACGGTTCGCGCGCAGAACTGGGGACTGAATGGATATAGCCGGCAGACAACGCCACAGCTGGCGGCATCGGACGTTGTCAACTTCTCGGACGTGACTGCCTGCGGGTCAAATACTGAAGTTTCCGTGCCTTGTATGTTCTCGGTGTATGGAAGGCGAGACTACGATCGAGACAAGATCAGGGGCTCAGAGTCGCTGCTTCATGTGCTTGAGCGAGCTGGCATCAAGACGTTATGGCGGGACAACCAGACAGGTTGTAAGGGGGTTTGCGCGGACCTGGCGTTTGAGTCCTTCCGCGTGCCTATCAAGGATGGGTTGTGCGATGACCAAGCGTGCCGCGATGAGATCATGTTGCGGGGATTGCATGACGCGATCGATGACAATCCGGGTGATGTTGTGGTCGTTCTGCATCAGCTGGGGAACCACGGGCCGAGCTACTACAAGCGATATCCCGAGGGTCTGAGGAGGTTCACGCCTGACTGCCGCAATGCAGATCTGGGCAAGTGCACACGCCAGCAGATCGTCAATGCGTATGACAACGCAGTTCTTGCAACAGATGACTTCTTAGGAAAGGCCATCCGCATGCTTGAGCAGGATCAAAGCCATGACACTGGATTGATCTACGTATCCGACCACGGTGAGTCACTGGGCGAGGCGAACGTCTATCTCCACGGTCTCCCCTATGCCATTGCTCCCGACACTCAGATCAAAGTGCCCATGGTCATGTGGATGTCCGAGGGCATGAAGAGCAGCAACAACCTGGACCTTCAATGTGTCCGGGACCGATCAAAGCGGCCGGCCAGCCACGACAACCTCTTCCATTCTGTACTCGGCCTCATGCAGGTCCGGACGAAGTCGTTGGACGAAAGCCTGAATCTTTTCTCCGGTTGTTCCATCAACTCCGGGTCCACCCCATAACGGGCGACAACGAGCACGCTGCTGGAAGCGCCCAGCAGCGGCTCTTGGGGTCCTAAATTAAGGAAGCAACGCAGTGGCAGATATGTACGGTCATCGTCCGCGGAGCATTGCCCGCGTCTTCAAGGCGCTCCGCTGGTCCCTCCAAGGACTACGATCAGCTTGGCTGCATGAATCCTCGTTTCGACTCGAGGTTGTCGCGGCCGTGGTGGCACTACCGGCAGCGATTCTGCTGGGCCACTCAGCGGTAGAGCGAGCACTTCTAATGGGGAGCGTGCTGGCTGTGCTGGCCTTGGAGCTGCTGAACTCCGCCATCGAAGCGGTTATCGAACGCTACGGCCCAGAGATCCATGAGCTGGCCGGTCGCGCCAAAGACATGGGTTCGGGCGCTGTGTTCGTGGCTCTTTGCAACGTGGCGCTCATTTGGGCCCTGGTTCTGCTGGGTTGACCCTCTAGGCACCCTAACCTGAACAGGACCCGACAGCGCGTCCGGTGTCGTAACTGTAGTATTTCTATGTAATTGTATCCGTCCAGACGAGGTTGCTAGCCTTCCCCCATGCGTCGCTCTCTGCCCGCCATCCGTATGTACCTGATGCTGCTGCTTCTGGCGGTGTTCGTGGTCGTGCCCGTGGCTGAGGCATTGGCATGCGCGCAGGAGGCTCCAGCCACCGTAGGTGACATGCACGGCGTCTCAGGCGAATCGGACCAGGACCCCGGCAAGGGCAAGGATTCGTCTGGCGCCGATGCCTGTGGCCATGGGCATTGCCACCATTCAACGGCAAGCCTGCCAACTGCCGGTCACGATGATCTCTTCGCCGATGGCCGGATCTCGCTGCACAGTACCAAGCACGCGGACGTCTACGCGTTCCGACTCGACGGTCCCATGCGCCCCCCCCGTATCTGATCTGGCTCTGCCCCGCACTTGCGGGTCATTCGCTCAGATAATTTACGGGAGTTTTTATGTCGATTTTGACAGGCCGGTCGCTTTCAGCGACCGGGTTGGCTGTGGCTATTCTGTTGGCGTTGGTGCCAACCGGACATGTGGCTGCTCAAACTGCACCATCTTACGAATCGTTGCTTTCTCGCTTGGACCAGATGCCTGCGACCGTCCAGGGCGTCGCGCTGGCTGAGGCCGCCGAGGCGCGGGTACAACAGGCTCGGGCACTACCCAATCCAACGGTCTCCATCGAAGCGGAAAATGCATACGGCACGGGACCCTATAAAGGCTTTTCCAACGCTGACAGCATTGTCACGCTTTCCCAGCCATTGGAGATCTGGGGTCAACGAGGGGCCCGAGTGCGCGCCGCGCGTGCGGAGGCAGGCGCGGCAGGCTTACGGGGTGATCTGATGCGCAGTGACGCAGCCGGGCGCTTGGCGGCAACATATGCCGAAGCAGAGGCTGCGTTGCGCCGTTATGAACTGGCCAGCGAAGCATTGGCGTTGATTGAACAGGACGCTAAGGCCGTGGCTGCGATGGTCAGCGAGGGCCGTGAGCCCAACCTGCGCGGTGTGCAGGCACGGAGCGAGGTCGCCAATGCGAAGGCAAGCCTGGATGAGGCCGAGGCCTACCGGGATGCGGCGCTTGCGCGCCTGGCCGGGGTGTCCTTGGTGGACAGTCCCCTGACCGACATCGGTGAAAGCCTGCTTGACCGCGTGCCCTCTCACCCAGTCGCTATTGAGGCACCCCCGCTTGCCGTTCGCATTGCACAGGCTGAAGCGGAGGCCTCCGGTCGCCTTATAGATGTCGAGCGCAAGCGTGCCTTGCCACAATTGAGTGCGTCCGTGGCTCAGACGCGCTTCCGCCAAGCAGGCGACCAGGCCTACAACGTGGGCATCAGCCTTTCGATCCCCCTATTTGACCGTAACCGCGGTGCGATCCAGGCCGCCTACGCGGAACAACGTGCTGCCGAAGCGGTTCTGGTTGCTCAGAAGAGTGACAGTGAAGCAGCCCGCTTGGGGGCAGTTGCGAGTCTCAAAGCATCCAACAGCCGCGCACGGGCCGCAGATGAGAGCGTACAAGCTGCAGACGAAGCCTATCGGCTGGCCCGCATCGGATTCGAGGCAGGTCGTATATCGCAATTGGAGCTGCGTAGCACGCGATCAACCCTGATCGCTGCTCGTGGCAGTGCTGTGGATGCCCGTCTTAGCCGGGTGGCAGCAGAAATCGACCTCGCCCGCCTTGAAGGGCGCGCACCGTTTGTGGAGGCAAAATGAACAAGTACGGAAACAAAACGCTCATCGGAGCGACGCTGTTGGCTACCTTGCTGATGACCGGCGGGCTGACCGCATGCAGTGGCGGTGCCCAGGAGGATGCTAAATCCAGTGGTGCCCAGGCAGAGAAGCCGGCTGGCAAGGATGACGGTCACGACGATCACGCAGCTGACGCTAAGCCGGGCTCCGCCGAGGCGCACAGTGAGGGTGATGGCGATGGCGATCACGGCGAAGAGGAGGCCGAGGAAGGTGTAGTCAAGCTGACCCCTGACCAGATCAAGGCTTCTGGCATCGGCGTGGTGGCTGTCGGGCGCGGCGGTGGCGCATCGACCCGCCTAGCTGGGCGCGTCGAGCCGGCCATCGGGGGGCGTGCTGCGATCGCATCAACGGTCACCGGCCGCGTTGAACGCGTGCTTGTTGCACCTGGTACGGCCGTCAAGAGCAACCAGCCCCTGGTGATCGTTGTCAGTGGAGAAGCCGCGACGTTCAAGGCCGCCGCTACTGCCGCAGCGGCGGAGGCCGAAGCCATCCGCCTGGCCTACGGCCGCGATAAATCCCTTGTCGAGCAAGGCGTAGTGGCACGCCAGGAGCTGGAGGCGTCGCGTGCGCGATCTTTGGCCGCGGATGCTGCCGCTAGTGCTGCACGTGCGCAGGTTGCGGCCAGCGGGTCTCCGGACAGTTCCGGCCGGGTGACCATCTCGAGTCCTGTCGCTGGCTTGGTTGGCAACGTCCAAGTGACGCCCGGTGGCGTCGTCTCAGCTGGGACGCTTGTTGCGGAGGTTTCCAATCCCGACATGAATGAACTCGTATTCACTGCGCCGCCAGCACTGGCCACTCTCGCGGTGCCCGGAATGAAGCTGGAAGTGACTGGCCCGGGCGGAAGCTTCGAAGCTGAGGTCATTGCCGCCGCTGCGAATGTGATGCAGCAGGGCGGCACCGCGACCATTCGCGCCAAACCAATTTCGGAGAAGTTGCCACCGGCCGGCTCCCCCGTTTCGGCCGTCATCATCGCCGATGGCGCCGCCGGAGGCATGAGCGTGCCGGCAGATGCGGTCCAAAGCGTTGATGGCAGAAGTGTTGTCTTCGTTGCCGTCGAGGGTGGTTTCAAGGCAACGCCGGTACTCGCTGGCCGTCGTGCAGGTAATCGAATCGAAATCCTTAGCGGCCTGACGGGTAGTGAGCGCCTCGTAGGCGCCAATGCCTTCCTGCTCAAGGCCGAACTGGCCAAGGGTGAAGCCGAGCACGGCCACTAAGGGAACTCATACACCATGTTCAAGATCATCATTGAAGCAGCGGTCAAGTTCCGCTGGCTCGTGGTGTTTCTGGCTGCATTGATTGCCTGCTTTGGCTTGTTCCAACTGAGCAAGCTGCCAGTCGATGCTGTACCAGATATCACCAACCGCCAAGTTCAGATCAATACCATCGCACCTGCCCTTACTCCGGAGCAGATTGAACGCCAGGTTACCTATCCTCTGGAAACGGCCTTGGCCGGAATCCCGGGTCTGAACACCACTCGTTCCCTGTCACGCAATGGCTTCTCTCAGGTCACGGCGATCTTTACTGATCAGACCGACATCTATTTCGCCCGCCAGCAGGTGGCAGAGCGGATGCGGGAGGCTGCCGGAGATCTGCCCGAGGGCGTGTCCCCCATGCTCTCCCCGGTTACAACCGGGCTGGGCGAGGTTCTCATGTGGACGGTGGACTTCAAGCCATTTGACCCCAAGAAGCTAGCCAAGCCCGGCCAGGCTGGCTGGCAAGAAGGTGAGGTTTACCTGACACCAGAGGGCGATCGACTTGGAACCGCCCAGGAGCGCGCAACGTACCTGCGTACTGTCCAGGACTGGATCATCGCACCACAGATGCGCTCCAGCCCCGGCCTGGCCGGTGTTGATACCGTAGGTGGCTACGTCAAGGAATACGGCATCTACCCCGACAGCGCTCGACTGGCGGCATACAACCTGGGTCTGGCCGATTTGGTCCAAGCTCTGGAACGCTCCAACGTCCAGGCTGGTGCCGGTTTCGTCCAGCGTGCGGGCGAAGGACTGGTCGTTCGGGCCGACGGCCTTGCCCTGACGACCGACGACCTGGCTCAGTCGCCGGTTGCCACCAAGGACGGCGTGGTGATCCGGGTGGCCGATGTTGCCGAGGTCGGGATGGGGCGCGCCCCACGGCTTGGTGCAGCTAGCCGAAACGGTCATGAGGCAGTACTGGGCACGGCACTCATGATCGCTGGCGGCAACAGCCGCACCGTCGCTCAAGCTGCTGCTGAGCGTCTGGCACAGGTCAATGAATCCCTACCCGCCGAGATCTTCGCAGAGCCAGTGCTGGACCGTAGTGTGCTGGTTAACTCCACTGTCAAGACTGTCGCCAAGAACCTAACCGAAGGTGCCCTGCTGGTCGTCGTTGTGCTGTTCCTGCTGCTAGGCAACCTGCGTGCGGCAGCCATCACCGCCTTGGTTATTCCGCTGTCGTTCCTGTTCGCTGTTATCGGCATGAACAAGTTCGGTATCAGCGGCAACCTGATGAGCTTGGGAGCGCTGGACTTCGGCATCCTTGTAGATGGCGCGGTAATTGTGATCGAGTCCACCCTGCTGATGCTTGGGAAGCGGCGTGCCGAACTTGGCCGACCCCTCAATGCAATGGAGCGACTGCGTGTGGCCGCCGACTCGGCGAGGAAGATGGCGCGTCCTGCAGCGTTCGGCCAGGTGATCATCCTGTTGGTCTTCGCACCGATCCTTACGTTGGAAGGTGTGGAAGGCAAGACCTTCCACCCGATGGCCGCCACCTTCATGCTCGCCCTCGTTGGCGCGTTCATCTTCTCCTTTACCTTCGTACCGGCGATGGCTGCCCTGCTGGTCAGGGAACCCAAGCTCCATGCGAAGAAGGAGGGACACGAGGGCGACCAGGACGAAGAACATGAGACAGCAATCATCCGCGTCCTGCGCGGCCGTATTGAACCGGCGATCCAAGCGGCGATTCGTAGGCCCAAGGCAGTGTTCGCTAGCGCCCTTTTGATGCTCGGGATGGGCGTGGTCGGCTTTACGATGCTGGGTCGAGAGTTCATGCCAACCCTTGATGAGGGAAACCTCGCCATGCAGGCATTGCGTGTGCCATCGACGTCGCTTGAGCAATCGTTGGCTATGCAGTTGGCGCTGGAGAAGGCTATTGCTGCTGAACCAGAGGTCGTGACGGTCTTCTCGCGGACCGGTACCGCAGAAGCAGCTATCGACCCCATGCCGACCAACATCTCCGACAGTGTGATCGTACTTAAGCCAAGAAAGGAGTGGCCAGACTCTTCCCTGAGCAAGGAGGATCTGATTGCGAGGTTTGAAAAGATCGCCGCCTCGCAGATAGGCAACAGCTTTGAATTCAGCCAGCCCATCGAGCTGCGCTTCAATGAGCTGATCTCAGGTGTACGTACGGACTTGGCCGTCATGATCTACGGCGACAACTTCGAACAACTGCAAGCTGTTGCCGACCAGATCGCGCTGAAGCTAAGAAACGTTCAGGGCTCGGCAGATGTCCGTGTTGAGCAGATTTCCGGCCTACCCACCCTCAATGTGGCGATCGATCATCTTGCAGCAGCGCAGTATGGCCTCACGGCGGCGGACGTAAGCGACGCGCTTTCAACCGGTATTGGCGGCGCCGCGGCAGGCAAGATCTTCGAGGGTGACCGCCGGTTCGATGTTGTTGTTCGCCTCAGCGACGACGCACGCAATGACCCCGATCAGCTCGCATCGCTGCCGATTGCAACGCCTACTGGGGGCATCGTCCCGCTCTCCTCTGTCGCACGCATCGAGATCAGCGAGGGGCCGAACCAGATCAGTCGAAACAACGGAAGCCGCCGTGTCGTGGTGCAGGCAAATGTTCGCGGTCGTGACTTGGGCGGGTTTGTGGGAGAGGCCCAGGCGGCGGTGAAGGACGTACAGCTTCCACCGGGCGCGCACATGACGTGGGGCGGTCAGTTCGAGAACTTGCAGCGGGCTGAAAAGCGACTCATGACAGTTGTTCCGATTGTCTTCCTGCTGATCGGCAGCCTCCTGTTCATGGCATTGGGCAGTGCAAAGGAGGCGGGTTTGGTGTTCAGCTGCGTCCCGCTTGCCCTAGTTGGCGGAATTCTCGCATTGCTGGTGCGTGGTATGCCGTTCTCGGTATCGGCCGCTGTCGGATTCATCGCTGTATCGGGTGTTGCGACGCTGAACGGATTGGTGCTCATGCAAGCCATCAGAGAGAGGCTTGATGCTGGTGACAGTCCACTGATTGCGGCAATGAACGGCGCCGGCAGCCGAATTCGCGCTGTCGTGACCACCGCGCTGGTGGCGATCGTCGGCTTCATTCCTATGGCCATTGCCAGTGGGTCTGGCGCTGAGGTGCAGAAGCCTCTCGCGACGGTGGTCATTGGCGGCCTGTTGACCGCCACAGTGCTCACACTGCTTGTGCTGCCGACATTTGCGGGCCGTTTGTCCAAGCCAGATCCCAAAGGGCAACCGGAAACTGCCCACTGATTGATGGAATGTTTGGGTCCGGCAGCGCATCTGCCTGCCGGACTTCCCGATCCATTCTTATGACGTTGGAGGGAACACATGAACCTGACCACAGAAATCGAACTGCCGCTTCTACTCCCAGGCGTCGCTCGCGACGACAGCTGCGTGCAGAGGCTGGTCGATGGCCTTGAGGAAATGAACGGAGTATCGCGCGTGCACGCGTGCGAGGGTGGCGAGGGAGCTCTCGGAATGCTCTGCATTCATTACAACCCCGAGATCGTCTCGCTTCAGCGAGTGCGAGAGGTGGCGGCATCCATGGGCGTTGAGTTGGGTGATCGGTATGGCCACCTTTTCTTGGAGCTTGGTTCGGCCGTTCACGCACGAAAGGCAAGGACAATTGCGGCGCAAGTGCAGGCCGTACCAGGCGTCATTGAAGCCACCACCAGCCCAGCTGGCGGCATAAGTATCGAGTACGAGAGAGCCAAGACAGGCGAGGCGGAGCTGAGAGCGAAGCTTGACGCGCTGGGTGTAGCGCAAGAGCCACCGAGTCCGAGGGGAGATTTGAAGGATCAGCGCGAAGGACACGATCACAAGGACGGACAGGACCCCGGTCATTCCCACGGGGGCCTCCTGGGTGGCAATAGTGAGCTGATCTTCTCACTTGCTTGCGGCCTGCTCCTGATCGTGGGATTTGCGATTGAAAAGCTTGGGTTGACCCAAACGCCCTGGATTCCCACAGCGTTTTACGTAGCAGCCTACGTCTTTGGCGGCTGGTTCACGCTTGGCGAGGCGATCGGGAATATCAAGCTAAAGCGCTTTGAGATCGATACGCTGATGCTGGTTGCAGCGGCAGGCGCAGCCGCGCTCGGCGCATGGGCCGAAGGCGCTTTGCTTCTGTTCCTCTTCAGTCTCGGTCACGCCCTTGAACATTACGCGATGGGCCGGGCGAAGCGTGCGATCGAAGCTCTCGCCAAGCTTGCCCCCGAGACCGCCAAGGTACTGAGGGATGGACGGGTGGTTGAAGTCCGGGTTGAAGCCTTGATACCTGGAGACGTCGTGGTCGTACGTCCCAATGACCGGATGCCGGCGGACGGATTCGTTATCAAAGGGGCTAGCAGCGTTGACCAAGCCCCTGTCACCGGGGAAAGCATCCCGGTCGATAAGCTGGCAGTCAGTGACCCTGCCCTGGCACGGGTTCGGTCTGATTCGGTGGCAATGGAGTCACGTGTTTTCGCCGGCACTATCAATGGCTCTGGCGCCTTGGAGGTTGAAGTCACGCGTAGATCAGGGGAATCCGCCCTCGCTCGCGTCGTCAAGATGGTAAGTGAGGCTGAGACGAGGAAGTCGCCCACGCAGCGCTTTACGGACAAGTTCGAGAGAGTGTTCGTTCCTGCGGTATTGATTCTGGCTGCACTCCTTCTCTTCTCCTGGGTTGTGGTTGATGAGCCATTCCGTGACAGCTTCTATCGTGCTATGGCAGTTTTGGTAGCAGCGAGCCCCTGCGCACTGGCCATAGCCACGCCAAGTGCTGTTCTGGCGGGGATCGCAAGAGCCGCACGTGGTGGTGTACTCATCAAAGGTGGAGCGCCGCTCGAAGAGTTAGGAATGATCCGCGCCATCGCGTTTGACAAGACCGGAACGCTCACCCAAGGCAAGCCGCGCATCACCGATATCAAGGTCATGCAGGGGGCAACGGAGAAAGAGTTGCTCCAAATTGCGGTGGCCGTAGAGGCCCTCAGTGACCACCCGTTAGCTGCAGCCATCGTTCGCGACGGGAGCGCTCGACTGGGCGACATCCAGGTGACGGGCGCGACGGATCTTACGAACTTTGCGGGGAGCGGCGTTCAGGCAAAAGTGAACGGCATCAGCGCCTGGATCGGAAAAGCAGAGATGTTCGGTAACGGTAGCATTGGAGCTCTCACCACTGACGCGCAGTCTGCTATCGATGTACTGCGCGAAGCTGGGAGAACGACCATGGCGGTTCGCCTGGGCGACCGGGACCTGGGCATCATCGGGCTGATGGACACGCCGCGCCCAGAGGCACGTGAGGCATTGGAAAAGTTACGGAGCTTGGGCATCCAGCGGATGATCATGATCTCCGGTGACCATCAGACTGTTGCCCAAGCTGTAGCAAGGGACGTCGGTTTGGACGAGGCATGGGGCAATCTCATGCCCGACGATAAGGTAAAGGCGATCCGTCAATTAAAAGAGACGGAGCGGGTGGCGATGGTGGGCGACGGCGTAAATGACGCACCTGCAATGGCCAGTGCAAGTGTGGGTATTGCGATGGGAGCGGCCTCTTCCGATGTCGCGCTGGAGACTGCTGATGTTGCCCTCATGTCCGAGGACCTGAAACAGGTTGCCTTCGCTGTGGAGCTCAGTCGTCGCACCCGAGGGGTGATCCGTCAGAACGTCTATGTCAGCCTTGGCGTTGTCGCACTGCTCGTTCCAGCCACAATCATGGGTCTTGGCATTGGTCCCGCCGTAGCCGTGCACGAGGGCTCGACGTTGCTGGTGGTGTTCAATGCCCTTCGGCTTCTCGGCTACCGTCAGTCCTGACATGCGCCTTCTTGTCATTGACCGTGATCTCCGGGTTGCCAAGGCGATTTTCGAGTATTTCGAGTGCAGGGGGCATCAGCTCGATGCTGCGGGAGACGGCGTCACAGGGCTGCACCTTGCAGTGTCTAATACCTATGACGCAGTCGTCTTGGATTGGACGTTGCCGCGTATCGAAGGCCCTGATCTGATCAGCAAGCTGCGGTCTGAGCATGGTGTATCGGTACCAGTTCTGATGCTTACTGAGAGGCGGGAGCTGTCCGATAAAATTCGTGCCTTCCGTTCTGGGGCGGATGACTATGTAACCAAGCCATTTGACATCCCGGAATTGGAAGTCCGGCTTCAGGCGATAGTAAACCGCGCCCAAGGGCGTCCGGCCACCAGACGGCTGACAGTCGGTGGCCTTACTCTCGATCTGGCAACGTTGATAGCGACCAGGGAAGGAAGGCAGCTGCGGCTCTACCCTGGATCCCGAAAGTTGCTACAAGTTCTGATGCGGGCGAGCCCTTCGGCTGTGAGTCGCCAAGAGCTGGAGCACGCTTTATGGGGGGACGATCCGCCAGATCGGGACCTGCTCCGATCTCATATGTACGCCCTCAGACGAAGCGTTGATGGGGGGTTCGACGAGAGGTTGATACATACGCTGCCACGCTTTGGCTATCGATTGGGGGCCGAGATGATCGTTTCGGGCTCGCCAAGAAGAGCCTGCACGTCGGATGTAGCAGCTCTATGCGAAAAGTAAGCCAAGCTGTATGGCCTATCGTGTCGTTCCTTGCGATGGCCACCTGGGGCGTGGTGGCTATGGAGCCTTTCGCGCCGGGACCGGAGGAGAGGATGCTCTGGATCCCAGCCTGTATCACGCTATCCAGCATGGCCGCAATGACGGTGGCTAGCCTTATTCAGGACATGTTTGCATTAGCCCGAAGAAGTTGGGGGCAGTTCCTGAGGAGATATCCCAGCGTGTGCCTTGAGGCACTGGTCTTGTTGGCGGCTCCATTCCTTCTTTACACGCAGCAGTCTGGTTGCCAGCTTCTGTGCCCCGCATTAACGGCAAGCCTTTTACTGATTCTTCTGTCGGCTGTAGAAACGCTTTCCACCTCGGTTGTCTTCAGGGTTCGCACTTCGCCGACGTCGTTGATAATGCTGGCGCATTCCGGTGCAGGCATGTTTGCGACGTATATGTTTACCAAGGGGCTGAAGGTTACCTCGCCCATTAGTCATTTCTGGTTCTTTGGCTCCGTCCTTATGAGTGGCGTGCTGTCTTTTCTCATTGCTCGGTTCTGGACCAACCTGCTCAGAGGTGCGACGGTGGGGTATTCAACTGTAGTTGAAAGGATCATTAGGACCTTCAGCGCGGAACCGTCTGCTGCCCAGTGGATTACAAGGCATGTGGTGAAAGGGGGTAGGAAGCAGAAGGCAGCGAAAGGCCGATGCAGAACCATAAAACGCAAAAAGTAGCCAGACGTACGTCTCATCTGACGGCGTAACGGATGGCTCTCGTGAGGGCCGTTTAGCCGCCTGAGCCTTTTTTCTGCTTTCATCAACTGCGAACAATTATCATGGGCACAAAGGTTCTCATTGGACCGGCCAAGATTTCGTAGACATCTCAGAGCCATAAGCAATGGAAGCCAGAGAGGTGTCTATGGCGAGCAAGCAGTACACGGATGAGTTCAATGCCGAAGCGGTCAAGCAGGTTACCCAAAGGGGCTTTGCTGTAGCCTAGGTTGCGAAGCGGCTGGGGGTCTCATCCCACAGCCTTTACCAATGGCTCCGCAAGGCCAAGAGCGAGGCCTTGGCGGGCACACCAGAGGGGTCGATGTTGCCCACGCCCAAGGACTTAGCCGAGGTGCGTCGGTTGAAGGCCGAGGTGAAACGTCTGACTGAGGAGCGCGATCACTCCAATTAGAGAAGACATATGAAAATGCTGTCCCTTACACTTGGCACGCTTTCGGCGCTAGGCCTCCAGAGCAACGCAGATGCTGCAGGCGTCTCGGGCGCGACGACGTCGTTCCAGCAGATACGCAATGCCACGGCTAAGATTACGTATGGCGAAACCGTATTGCTGGTGGACCCTATGCTGGCCTCTAAAGGCGCCTATCCAGGCTTCCCGGAAACGTATCGCAATGAATTGCGCAACCCGACCGTCGAACTTCCCTTCGACACCGGTCAGGTGCTCAAGGGAGTGGATGCGGTGCTTGTGACACATACCGAGGGTTGGCAGGGAATCGTTACGAACACGGCCAGATCTTCGCTAACCGATTGATGGATCGGTGAATTCTACCCTCGGCGCACTTCCAGGCTCGGCCCTCCCCGGGAAGCTGTGGCACCATTCAATCATGGCCACCACGTACTACTTCTTGGACACCGAGTGGGCCGATATAACGGGCAGCGAGCTCGTGAGTCTGGCGCTGGTGAACGAAGGTGGAGACCGCCTTTTCTACGCCGAGCGAGCCGATCTGCCCGAAAGCCCTACCGATTTCGTTCGTCAAAGCGTCTACCCGCTGCTAGACCGCGGCGACGCAGCCCTGCCGGATGCCGCCCTGACTACCGAGCTGCGCGCCTTCCTCAGCGAGGCCGACGCGCCGGCGGTAATGGCAGATTTCCCGAACGATCTTCAGTTGCTGCGGTATGCCCTGGATGGGTTTGAGCTTCCCGATGATCAGGTTGCTGCATGCGGACCCCGGCCGGCCCCGGTCATGACATGCATGTCGAAGGAAGGCCTTCCTGGGTTGCTGGTCGAGGACTGGTTCGCAGCCCATCCGGAACATAGGGCCAGGCGCCACCATGCGTTGGTGGACGCGCAGGCCTTGCGGATGGCCTGGCTGGTGGCGACCGGCCGGATCTCTGCTCCGGCGTGGGCCCACTCCTACCGCCGCGCCCGGGGATAGCGGCATAGCGTCCATCCCCGGTATGCTTGCCCCATGAACCGCCTGAGCCAGCTCGACCCTCGAATACCGGCGTGATCGCATCGATCGATCACGCCCCTGTTGCTCATGATGGTCAGAGCGCCGGCCTTATACCCCGGTGAGAGCACGCGCCAGATAAGCGCGTACACGTCGGTTCGATTCCGACCAGGGGCACCACCGTCAACGACGGAAAAATGCTTCTACTTGAGGGTCGGCAGGGATTCGTGAGAAAAACAGCCGAATCGGCTCTATCGCCATGATTCAACGAGGAAACACCCCTCGACGTCAACAGTTCGTGGATTACAGAGCTAGGCTTGATCGAACCAGAAGTCGCGTGACAGAGGCATTGCGGAAGTACTGCTCAGGCACGCGTGCCCTTCTTGAATATTGGATTCAAGAGTTTCCACGCTCCTGACCCAACGGAAACCCTCAACAAGAAGGCTCCGACAGTCGCCTGACCCATTGCAGTAGTTCCTAGTGCGGGATCGTCCGTCCAGCGTCGACGTCGGCCAAACCCTCGCGGGTCTGCCGATCCTTCTCCTCCTCGGTCAATTCCGGTATGTGATCGCCGCCGTGCTCCCTTCTGAGGCCGACACGCCAGCCGCCCCGGCCGCATCCCCCTGCTGCGGCGGATGCCACCGCTGAGTCCGCGCGATGGCTTGATCGTGATCAATGCCAGTCGGCCCCAAGAGGGCTAGACTGGCAATTATGAGAGCTCGCACGTCCCCTGCCCTGATCTGCCCAGCGTCCGCAGGCGCTGCTTCGGGCGTGCGGGAGCTGTCATGGTGAAGCTGCTGAGGCGATGGCGGCGACCCCGTCCTCGTGCCCGACTGGCATGGCTGGGACTGTGGGCGCTGCTGCTGCAACAACTGGCGCTGGTGGCCTACGCCTGTCCGCTGGAATCGGTGGATGCTGGACAAGCGACCCTGATGGTCGGTTGCGAAGAGATGTCCGCGCCGGATCCCGATGCTCCGGCGTTGTGCGACCAGCATTGCCAGCGCGATCACATCGCCACGGCCGATGCGAAGGCCCCTCAAGTGCCTTACCAGCCCGCGCTGGCCGCCTCCGCGCTCGTGCAGGCTCTGTTGCCACCGGTACACGCACGTTCTATCGGGATGTTCCGGTGTGCGTGTCCGATCCGCCCCCCCTGCAGCGCTTCTGTAGCCTGCTGATTTAAGCCCCTCCTGGATTGACCCGTGCTCGTGCTGCTTGTGTTGCAGCACGCTCGTTGTCGTTTGTCCGGAGGTCTTATGGAGATGTCCTTCTTTCTGCGTGCAAGACGCAGGATGGCGTGCGGGGTGTTGTTTGCCCTGGCGCTCAGTGGTCCTGTGGTGGCGGCACCGCCCGCTATCCCGATCAGCTATCCCGAAGCACTACAACAAGCGCTTGCTAACGCCCCTACCCTGCAGGTGCGCCGATCCCAGATCGATGCAAGTACCGAAGAAGCCGCGCGTGCCGGCGCGTTGCCCGATCCACGTCTGATCGTGGGGCTGGCGAACTGGCCCGTCAGCGGACCCGATGCCTTCAGTCTGCGGGCAGACGAGATGACCACCCAGCAAGTCGGGCTGATGCAGGAGTTTCCTGCCCGTGCGAAACGACGTGCCGAGCAAGCGCTGGCTCAAGCGACGCTGGCACAAGCGCGCTCACTGTCGATGGTCGAACAGCAGATGGTGGTCCAAGCGGCCGCGCAGGCCTGGATCGAGCTGTGGAGTACGCAGCAAGCCGTAGATGCGTTGGAAGGTTTGCGCGAGCCGGCGCGCATAGCCGAGCGTGCGGCGCGTGCTCGCTTGGCAGGTGGCACGGCCGGGGCCAGTGACGTGCTTGCCGCCCAGGCCGTCCTACTGCAGTTGGACAATCGCCTGGAGCAGGTAC
>NZ_JBIDBX010000002.1:0-394011 GCF_043204395.1 Stenotrophomonas sp. NPDC047960
TCCTTTTCGTTGAACAGGCGGTACAGGTTCACCATGATGCTGGCGAACTGGCCGGACTGCTTGGCTGTCAGGCCCAGCTTGAAGCAGAAATCTCGGCCGTGGTAACCCTGCACGCCTTCAACGAAATCAACGTTGAGCGAGTGGATCAGCTCCGGGGTTTCAGCAGCGACCTGCTCGATTTCCACGCCGCCTTCCGAAGAGGCGATGTAGGTGATGGTCTTGGTGCCACGGTCAACCAGCACCGACAGGTACAGCTCCTTGACGATCTCACCGGCGGTGGTCACCAGCACCAGGTTGACCGGCAGTTCGACGCCCGCGGTCTGGTAGGTGGCCATCTTGGTGCCGAGCATCTTGGCCGCAGCGGCCTTGACGTCATCGGTGGTCTTGCAGAACTTGACGCCGCCAGCCTTGCCGCGACCGCCCGCGTGGATCTGCGCCTTCACCATCCAGGGGCCCTGGCCCAGGGAGTTGGCAGCAGCGACGGCTTCATCGGGGGTTGCCGCGACCTTGCCGGCCGGGACGGGAATGCCGTACTCGGCAAGCAGCTGTTTTGACTGGTATTCGTGGAAATTCATGCGTCACCGTGGGAATAGGAACGACCGCACGCACGGACCGCGGCGGGCCCACTATTGTGGACGACCCGGCGGCGCGGCGCAAAGAAACCGGCCGTTGGGGCGTGAAGGAGACAATATTTTCACCTTCATTCAGGCAGTTGCGCCGGGGCGGCCCCCATGGGGGTGGGTCGGGAATGGTCAAAATGCGCGGCTCCGGGCCCAAAGCTATGCCTATACTGGGTCCAGCCAGAAGGGGAGTTCCGGCGTGTCACCCAGTGCTTCATTGATCGACCGCATCGAGTCCATGCCGAAGCGGGAGCTGTACTTTTTCGCCCTCTACCGGGTCCTGATCGCTGCGGTCATCGCCGCCCTGCTGTTCAGCCCGTTGAGCGCGATGGTGGGCGAATCCACCCACCCGCAGCTGGCCGCCGGGGTCAGCGGCAGCTACCTGGTGCTGTCGCTGCTGATCCTGGCGGCCGGCCGCAACGACCGTTGGCTGCGCCCGATCGTGGTGGGCAGCGTGCTCATCGACATCACCGCCACCGTGCTGCTGGCCCACGCACTGCCCGGCGCCAGCGCCGGCCTGTCCATGGCCCTGCTGTTCAACATCGCCGCCGCCGCCACCCTGTTGCCGCTGTCGCTGGGCCTGGGCCTGGCGCTGGCCGCCGCCGCGGCCACCGCCGGCGAGTACACCTGGAACCTGCTGGAAAATGGCGAGCCCAACCGCACGCTGGCCGAGCTGGCCATGTTCATCACCAGCTTCCTGGCCCTTGCCTTCGTCAGCTACCAGGTGGGCAGCCGCGCCCGCCGCAACCAGCAGCTGGCCAACCAGCGCGGTGCCGAGGTAGCCAACCTGTTCGAGATCAACGAACTGATCATCCGTCGCATGCGCACCGGCGTACTGGTGGTGGATGGCGCCAACCGCATCACCCTGGCCAACGAAGCGGCGGCCACCCTGATTGGCGACAACGACGGCAACAGCGGCAGCGGCCTGCTCGAACTGGGCAGCGCCGCGCCCGACCTGAGCCGCCGCCTGCAGCGCTGGCGCAACGGCTGGACCAACGAAGAAACCCCGCTGCAGCTCTCCCCTGACCAGCCCGAAGTGCAGCCGCGCTTTGCCCGCCTGCTGGCCGGCAGCGACCTCACCCTGGTGTTTCTGGACGACTCCACCGTGGTCTCGCGCCGCGCCGAATCGCTCACGCTTTCGGCCATGGGCCGGTTCTCGGCCAGCCTGGCCCATGAGATCCGCAACCCGCTGGCGGCCATCAATTACGCCGCGCAGCTGCTGGAAGAATCCACCGCCATCGGCGATACCGACCGCCGCCTGCTGCAGATCATCCACCAGCAGTGCCAGCGCACCAACGGCATCGTGGAAAGCGTGTTGGGCCTGGCCCGCCGCGAGCGCGCCAACCCGGAGAACCTGGACCTGGCCGCGTTCGTCCGCCGCTTCGTGCTGGAGTACAAGCAGAGCCTCACGCTGGAAACGGACAGCATTGAACCGATCATCAGCGAAACCTCGGTGCATGGCCTGGTCGACCCGCGCCACCTGCACCAGATCCTTACCGTGCTGGTGCATAACGCACTCAAATATGGCCGCACCGGCCAGGACCCGGCCCGGGTCCGCCTGCGCGTGGCGCGCCAGGACCGCAACGCGGTGATCGACGTGATGGACCGCGGCCCGGGTATTCCCGAATCCGTCGCCAACCAGTTGTTCCGACCGTTCTACACCACCTCCGAACATGGCACCGGGCTGGGCCTGTATATCGCCCGTGAGCTGTGCAAGGGCAACCAGGCCAGCCTGGAGTACGTCTCGGTGCCCGCCGGCGGTGCCTGCTTCCGGTTGGTACTGCCCGGACCGCACACCATGCGGCCGCAATGACGCGCTACCCTGCAAGCGTCAATAGTTTGTCGTTTTCAACCGCACTCGGCTATCTTTCCCCCATATGAACGAAAACCGCAGCGCCCTCGTCGTCGACGACGAACGCGACATCCGCGAACTGCTGGTACTGACCCTGGGCCGCATGGGCCTGCGCATCAGCACCGCGGCCAACCTCGCCGAAGCGCGCGAGCTGCTGGCCAGCAACCCCTACGACCTGTGCATCACCGACATGCGGCTGCCCGACGGCAACGGCATCGAGCTGGTGACCGAAATCGCCCAGCACTACCCGCGCACCCCGGTGGCGATGATCACCGCGTTCGGCAGCATGGACCTGGCGGTGGAGGCATTGAAGGCCGGCGCGTTCGATTTCGTCAGCAAGCCGGTGGACATTTCGGTGCTGCGCGGGCTGGTCAAGCACGCGCTGGAACTCAACAACACCGAACGCCCTGCCCCGCCGCCGCTGACCAGCGACACCACCGCACGCCTGCTGGGTGAATCGGGGGCGATGGATGGCCTGCGCGCCACCATCACCAAGGTCGCGCGCAGCCAGGCGCCGGTGTACATCCTGGGCGAATCGGGCGTGGGCAAGGAACTGGTGGCCCGCACGATCCACGGCCAGAGCGCACGTGCGGCCGGCCCGTTCGTGCCGGTGAACTGCGGCGCCATTCCATCGGAACTGATGGAAAGCGAATTCTTCGGGCACAAGAAGGGCAGCTTCAGCGGCGCCCATGCCGACAAGCCGGGCCTGTTCCAGGCGGCACATGGCGGCACCCTGTTCCTTGACGAAGTAGCCGAGTTGCCGCTGCAGATGCAGGTGAAGCTGCTGCGCGCGATCCAGGAAAAGTCGATCCGTCCGGTCGGCGCGGCAACCGAGTTGCCGGTGGATGTGCGCATTCTTTCTGCCACGCACAAGGACCTGGGCGACCTGGTCGAGAACGGCCGCTTCCGCCACGATCTGTATTACCGCATCAACGTGATTGAACTGCGCGTGCCGCCGCTGCGCGAGCGCCGCAGTGACCTGCCGCAGCTGGCGGCGTCGATTCTTGCCCGGTTGGCGCGTACGCATGGGCGACCCACTCCGCTGCTGGCGCCCTCTGCGCTGGAAGCGATGGGCACGTATCACTTCCCGGGCAACGTGCGCGAGCTGGAGAACATCCTGGAGCGTGCATTGGCGCTGGCCGAGGGCGACACCATTGGCGCCACTGATCTGCGGCTGCCGCAACAGGCTGCGCCCCGCCACGGTGGCGGCCCGGCAGCGCCGCAGGAAGAAGCGGTGGTGGACCTGCCGGCCGGTAACGGCGCGCTGCCCTCGTACATCGAGCAGATGGAGCGCACCGCGATCCAGAAGGCGCTGGAAGAAAACCGCTGGAACAAGACGCGCACTGCCGCGCAGCTGGGCATTACGTTCCGTGCGTTGCGCTACAAGCTGAAAAAGCTGGGTATGGACTAAGGCCGGAATCGGCCTGAGCGGCAATGAAACCGTAGAGCCACGCCCTGCGTGGCTGCGACACGCCGACCAACCCAACCTCACCGGCCATCCCGCCGGACACACACCGCGCGTCGCAACAGGCACGAACCCGCGTAGCGACACGCCATGCGTGTCCCACGTAACGCCAGCCACCCTGTCGCCAACACCCCAATAAAACCCCACCGCCGTCGCACTACCGCTCCACCCCGAGCCGCTAGCGACACCCTGTTGGCTACGCCTATCGAACCCGGCAGAACCAACAGACACAATCGATTGGCTGCCGATACCACCACGGCGCATGGTGGCTACGGAGCTTCGAATCTCCAAGGTCGATCAAAATTATGGACGTCCCATGTCGGGAGGGTGGCTAATACAAGACCCTTTAACCGGGGAAATACGCCCGCCGTACGATCGACCACGGATTCGAACCTCCCGGCTCCCTTGCCGCAACGGCAAGGGAGATTTTCCCTCGGAGGCCCCCCATGCGCTCGCCACGCAACACCCCCCTCTTCCCCGAACTCCTCCTGCCCACAGCCGACCGCCCGCGCCATTACACCGTGCGGGCGCACACCTACGCCTGGATGGACACCTTCAGCGGCGGCACCGTGCCCTGCCTGTCCATACACGGGCACTGGCTAGAGAGCGCCGGCTTCAGAGTCGGATCAAGCGTGAGCATCGAAGCAACGGCGGGCCAGCTGACCGTGACCCTGCTCGAATTCCCCGAGGAGGCGCACAACAGCAACTCCACCGCGTTCGAGAAACACATAGCCAAGCAGGCCCGCGCCAGCCCGGACAGCGGAGCCATCCACGAACACCCCGGCTGGCTGGTGCGCGAGCACATCCTCGCGCCCATGGGCGCCTCCACCTTGGATTTCGCCCACGCTATTGGCGTCTCGCAGGACCTCGCAGAATGCTTCCTCGCCGGCGACCAGGACGTGGATCTGGATCTAGCCCAACGGCTGGGCCCGTTCTGCAAAACCTCGCAAGGCTTGTGGCTTGACCTCCAACACAAGCACCGATCAATACGCTGACAACGTCAGAGCCGTAGAGCCACGCCCTGCGTGGCTGCTCCTCTCGTTACAGTCAGCCGCGGGATCAGCCGCCAGCCGCACCCAACAATGCCGTATCGAGCGATGAAGGATCAAAGTCATCGGCCTCCACCCTCAGGCAAAGGTCATACGGAGAGCCAGGACTGAAGAACGGCCTTACAGAAAGAAGCGCCCCAATCTGCGAGGCATCAACCCACTCCCCAATGTGGGAAGCCAAACCGAGCAGATCTACCAAAGGACCTGCAATCCAATGATTGTCGATTACGGCGGAGGCCCATGTACCAAACTCCAGGTAATCGTACGGCACCGAATTGCAGTGGCAGGAAACCCAATCATTCTCTTGATCAGAGGCGTAGTCACGCAGCTCAGTGACTAACGAGCGAAGTCCAGCTTTGGATCCAACAATGTTCCATTGCTTCGTCTCATCATCCCTGTCGTAGTGGAATCCAAGCTTCCGCCATTCCGCCCTGAACCAATCGTCTGAAAACACCTTCATTGGACTAATCACCCTCTAATCCTGCGCATGGACATGGAACGATGTCATGAGAATCGAGAAAGAAGATACATGTGCAGGATGACCAGGCCCGCGACTGACAATCCACATGCCAATCTCCTGGACGGCGCCACCCATGCCGCGACGCAACCGGCCGAGCCTACCGCAGCCGTGATTGAGGGGCGAGGGCGCGATCAACTCGAGGCCAGAAGAAGTACGTTTCAGCGAGGTCGAGCCAAGCTTTGCCCGGCTGCTTCAGCATCATCGCCCTATCAATCGCTCGTCCAACCAGAAGTCACAGTACAAATTTTCCACAAGTACGTGCCGACCAGTGACTAGATCAACAGCCCGGAC
Source organism: Stenotrophomonas sp. NPDC047960 (assembly GCF_043204395.1). Taxonomy (NCBI): domain Bacteria; kingdom Pseudomonadati; phylum Pseudomonadota; class Gammaproteobacteria; order Lysobacterales; family Lysobacteraceae; genus Stenotrophomonas; species Stenotrophomonas sp. NPDC047960. Next base: position 5,798 of record NZ_JBIDBX010000002.1, read on the forward strand.
AATGCCGTAGTCGATGCATCCATAGTGCATCCAGTCAAAAAACTCCAGGAACTCATAGCAAATCTATGCTGCGGAAACGAGCTCAGACTTGCTCCAGTAGGTATTCCCGTCAAGCCCTTTGCTGGCGAACTGCACGGGCACTTGATCGAAGTCCGACTTTGACCTCACAGATAAGCCTTGAATGTGGGCGCGACCGTAGGCGTCGGCCGAATTGCCTCCCTGGAGCACAAGGGTGCGGAGCAGTTCACGCTCTATGGAGCGGAAAGAGTCCTCCACAGCCACGTCCAGGACGCCCTCGCCCGGCATAAGGTAAGCGTTCCAGAGGTGCCTACTCGCCTCTCTGAATCGCTGCATTTCGAAGGTTACGTTTCGCACACCAGTCCCCCTGCAGTCCGGCACTACCGCTATTTCGTTGCAAACACGAGCCGCGTCCCGCGAAATAGAGCCGAGCTTCACCCGGCTGCTCTCCCCAAACCGTTTGCCACCTCACCTTCATTTGGCATCGAGAACATATCGAATCAAAGGAATGAATCCGATCGCGAGCAACAACAGGACAAAGACGCCAAGTGAAGCGACATGAACGAATGACACTAACGAGATCAACTTCGAAGCACCTCGCTCCTTCATAACTGCAATGCAACCATGAAAGCTGTTCCGTGCCACCGTCAGATCACGCGTTGGCATGACAGGTAGCAAAGCCAGCTGCGCCTCACCCGCCGTTCGGTCTGGCTCTCGTTTCGCCAGAAACACCACCCATGATCGGCTGACCATGTGGGCGAGCATGCTGTAAAAGAGTCCGGGTATTAGTTCGTCCATCGCTTTACGGTACACACCCGCAATCGATCACGCGAGGGGCGCCATCGAATGTCGAATAGCTTTTCGGATAGGCGTAGAGCGAGGCGTCAAATCCGCCTTGGCCGGCCCAAGAAAGCTCAGAAATAGCGGCTCCCAGTGTCAATCCAGAGTAGCTTGCCCCTCCGCCAAGCGCGACTCCGCCGCCATACATCAATGCACGGCCTAGTAAGTTATTGGGATTCACGTCAGCGGCGCCGTCCTCCAGACTTACATTCGAAATCGTGTAGGTCACAGGGGCACCGAGACCTCCGCCAGCCCAGTAGACGTCCAGATCGACAATCGCTCTTTTCCCATTCACGCAGTCTGAGACCAAGTGGAAGTTGTACTTCGATAGAGCAAATCCATAGTTACCAATTGCCAATCCGTGGCCGTGGCCTCGCCACGTCACCAATCCCAGCGGGTCGATGTTCCCAAGTGGGTCCGATGTCGAGTAGGTGTAGGTGGACGCACCTCCTCGCAAACCTATTGGATCGCTTTGCGAGTATCTTCCGGTTCGAGCATCGTAGTCCCTGAAGTAGTTGTAACTAAGCCCGTTGCTCTCGTCCCAGCGCTGCCCCGGGAACCGCAGGTCGAGGCGTTGTTCCACTCCATCCTGGTCCACGTCCATGGATGGAGCGCCCGCACCGAATGCTTCACTGAGTAGTCCCCAGGTCCATACCGCCGTATCCCGACGCGGTTCGACAACGGCACGTGGCGAGCCCACATGATCGGACTCGATGTAGAGCACTCTACCCGACTCAATTAGCCCTACTGGTCGAGAGCCAAGCCAAACCAGCTGCTGGGTAGGGGCACCCGCCTGCGCGTAGATACCCAGAAGCTCGCCGCCCTTTCCGTGAAGGTAGGACCTTTTCTCCGCTCCAGATACCTTCAAAACTCGCTCCCCAGCGGCTGTGTGGACGTAGCTGGCCAGTGTAGATCCTGATTGACTCGCACTATGCAGACGACCAGCAAGGTCGTACGTGTACTGCCACTCGCTGCCGATGGTCAGCGTGTTTCCCATCGCATCGTAGCTGCGCTCGATAGCGTCTACAGACGTCAACCGGTGGCTATCAACCGCGTACCTGTACACCTGCACGCCAGCCGAATTCCCAAAGCTGAGCCGATTCCCGGTAACGTCATAACTGTACCGCTCAATCGACACGCCAGTCTGCGCATCCTTGAACGCAGTCAGGCGTCCCAACGCGTCATAGTCCAGCGTCGCACCCTGCCCTTGCTGCCCCACGTCAGTCAGCGAGGTGATGTTACCTACCGGGTCGAACCCAAACGCAACATTCAGCCCATCGCGTGCGTCGCTGATTGCGATCGGCCGGTAGTTCTGATCATAGCTGCGGTCCAACCGCCGGCCGTTGCCGAACGTCCAGGTCTTCTCCGGGCCGAAGGGCAACGTCTTCAGACTGTGCAGCAATACTTCACGGCTTCCGCCGGCCGGGGTGACGCCCATACTGCTGACCTGCCCCAAGGCGTCATAGCTGTAATCAACCAAGCTTCCATCCGGATAGGTCATCGACCGCATCCGGCCTGCTGCATCGTAGGCGTAGCGCAGCGTCAGCGCCTGGCCATCCACCACCTGGACACGGCGAACCAGGTCGCCCATGGCGCTATAGCAGTAGTCCGTGCGCCCGCTTGGGTCGATCATGCTGGCAATGCGGCCGATACCTGCTCGCTCGCCAACAGCGCATTGGGCAGAGGGCTGGTCGTAGACGTAGTGAATGTCCGCCGCAGGATCGCTGAAGGTCACGGCCGTCGTGCGGCCGAGCGCGTCGTAGCTGTAGCTGGCGGTCACGCCGCGTGCGTCCGTACGGGTGAGCACATTGCCTGCACTGTCATACGTGAAGGCGGTGACGCCGGTATCCGGGCTGGTCTGGGTGACCACTTCGCCGAAACCGTTGCGGGCATAGGTCGTCTTCAAGCCCTTGGGATCGGTGACTTCGGTCAGATTGTCCAGCGGGTCGTACTTGAACTGGCTTTGTGCGCCGATTCCACCCACGTCCTGCCGGGACCGCTCCAGACGATTCAGCGCGTCGTAAGCATGGTCGGTGATGCGGCCCAGTGCATCGGTAACCGAAAGCGTGTTGCCATTCCCGTCGTATGTAAAGTCTGTGGGATTTCCAGAAGCGTCAGCCTGTGTCTCCAGCTCCCCGCGCTGATTGAAGATTCGACTCTGGGTGCGGGTAAGCACGCGAGCGGCATCACGGGTGTTCTCCGCGATGCGATTGCCTGCGTTGTCCAGCACGTACTCGATGCTGTTGCCTACGTTGTCGGTCACCTCAACCAGCCGGTGGGCGGCGTCATAGCGGTAGCTGACATAGCTGCCATCAGGCTGGGTGACACGCTTGGTCAAGCCCGTAGGCCAGTAGTCGATGCGGGTTGTACGGTCAGAACCGCCGCCGGCACCATGCACGCGAACGGCCGTGACCCAGCCACGATGGTTGTACTCGAAGCTGGTGATCAGCCCATCCACGCCCTTCTGCGAGGTGACACGTCCTGCGCCGTCGTATCCCAGATACTCTACCGCTTGACCGACCGGGTTGATCACCTTCCAGAGATCACCCTTCCGATGAGCGCAGTTGTCAGGGGTCAACACGCAAGCGGATGCGTCTGTTGGGTAGTGCTGATACTGGGTGGTATCAGACACGTCTGTACGCGGACCGTCGATGGAGCTCATCAAGCCAATGAACGGGCAATGGCCGGCACCGACATCCGCAGCCTCGCAGTATGTAGTTTTCGTAGTACGCTCGGCCCCCGTTGTCGGGTCTTCCTGGATCAGCTGGGCGAGCTGGCCACGGGCGTTGTAGGTAGAGCGTGACCTGCTCGCGACGAGGCCCTGCGCATCCAGCGTGCGCTGCTCCCTGGGCAAACTCAGTGCAGGTTCCCACTCGCTCTGGTCCGAGCGCTGCTCGACCTTGCCACTGGCGCTGGTTGTCGAGGTGAGGAACGCGCCACTGTACTCAAACTGGGTAACGTTTCCCCTTCGATCTGTCCTGTGGAGCAGACGGCCCTGAGAATCGTAGCTAGTCGCGTCCACGCCACCGGAGTCCGTGACCGACAGCGGTGTGCGGTAAAAGTCACCGGCGAACACGTACTGCCTGATCTCACCAGAGGCAGTCTTGACAGAAACGTGCTGGTCGTCTTGATAGGAAAGGTACGTTCCTTCAACCTTGCCCCCGTCCCCATGCAGCTCGCTGGAAATGACCCTGCTCCAGCGATCGTAGCCAAAGCTGGCATAGCGCGCACCGTCTTCAGACGTTATGCCGGTCAACAGGTAAGGATTGAGGGTCGGCGTCAAACCCGACTCGCCCCAGTGATAGCGCTTCACCTGGCCCGCGCCGTAGTCAACAGCGAGCAGAGAACCCAGCTCATTCTGCGTGTAGATGACCAGGTTGCCATCCGGCAGCCTGATCCACTTCAACCGACCGTCTTCGTACTCGAACTCCACTGCGCGGCCAGTGATATCGCGGATGCTGGCTATGCGCGCCAGCTGCGGGATGTTCGCCACAGGTTCATAGGCTATATACACATCGTTGGAAGGGTTGTTCAGATCCTGCACCCTTACCAACTTTCCGTCTCCATCGAAACTGCGAACCTCGCCCTTTGCATCCCGCAACACATAGAGTGAATCGGACACGCGCGTCAGAGTGGTTCCGGTCGCCTTGCCAACGGAATACACATCCGTCGTGATCTGGGTCAGCTTCGTGTAATAGCCCTCGTCAGTAATCAGGTACTTGTACGGAAACTGGAGGCGGCTGCTGTAGGTAAAAGTCCAGCCCACAGGGAACTGGTGTGGCAGATTTACCTGACGAAGGGAGTGGTAGTAGCGGTTGAACACTCGGCCGGCGAACTCGAAATCCGGCTCAACACGCGATTTATCGCCATTGTCAGGGTGGCATGGATTCTTGTTGGCGGCGCAGGATGCGGTTTGGGTGATCCTGCGGAGTGTGATGTACGGAATCGAGCGATTGGGCGCACACACGCGATCCATCGACGGGGTAAGAGAGTTCTGGCCTTGGAAGCCTTCGGGGCAGATGTAGGACTGGAACTTCGCAAGCTCGATGCGACCGTGGTCCGGCGGCACATTGCCCCAACCCTCACAGTGCAGGTCCCACTCCAGGCTCCTGTTCGGCGGCACGTAGTTGACGTAACCCGAGGTACCCGGCGTATTGGCAACATGCCATACGGGTGTGGGGCTGTAGTCACCTGCAACACGAATGTTGGAGTAAGTGCACTGCGACGTGTTGACCAGGTAGGTAGCCTTGTACTGCTCAATCGCCGGTGCCTCGGCAAGGCACAGCAACGGGAAGTAGGGATCACCAGTAGCCTCAAGGCCGGGACACATTGGCGTGGAGTTCTGCCAGCCCGCGATCCGGTAAGCGGGCGGATACAGAGTACGGGGGGCCTGGTTGTCCACCCGATAGTTGATGCGGAGAGAGTCCGAACCGGATGTCCCGGCTTCGCTCTTGTCCTGGCGCAGCAGCCCACGGTAGACGGGCACAGCGTCTTCTATCGCCTGCTCTGCTTCACGCAGACTCTTGAAGCAACCTCCTGTCGAGGCGCAGTAGTTGTCGACCGTAGGTGCACTGGATGGAGGAAGATCGGCCGCTGGGGCCGCTCCGGAGGCTCCCATCAAAATTGCAACGAACACACCCCTGCCGCTCGCACTGAACGTGCGGACCACGTTGCGCATGTGTAATCCCCTGATTACCGCCAATAACCTCGCTCCATTGGCGACTGTCAGGCGCTTCGGCGTCAGACCATCCATGGGGCACCAACAGTGGAGACTAGCGGCGCTGCCCGCACCTCCGCAAGGGGCTTATCAATCTGGAGAATCGTCGCCGGAGCAATATGTAACCAAATTCACAGTTCCATCCAAGCTGGCACAGCCAGCGCTCTGCAAGCCCCTTCCCAAGCACCGCCCACGCTAGTTCGACGAGGGGCTCGCAAGCACCCTGAGCCCACAATCATCGGAAGCAAAGGTGGTTCTTTCGAGTCTTCAGTGGCGCGACGGAAAGCGCAGCCATAGGCCCCTTAGCCGCCATTCGGGCGGACTCGTGCGTGGCTAGCCTCCATGATCGACCGACCATGTGGACGAGCACAAAACATCACTGGGCTAGCAAAACCTCCAACGATGACTGATCAAAGTCATCGGGCTCCGCCGTCAGCAATAACTAAGACCGCCAGGAACCGGGGGAGCACGCCCACCCCTTGTGTACGCCATCCAACCCAACCGCACTGAGCGCTGCTCTCGATGCAGCCGTCCCCCCCAAGGCTGACAGTGTTGCCGACTTTCCTTAGTTTGAACCGAGAGCAGCGCCTCGGTTCCAGATGTGTGGGGAGTTTGGTCAGACCTCCCACATCCCGAGGGATTAATCCTTGGTGACGCGATTGATCTCAGCAAGGCTGGTCGTACCCGCAGCAGCCTTGACCAACGCCGACTGGCGCAGATCATTCACCCCTGCCCGCTGCGCCGCCTCGGCGATCTGGATCGCGTTACCACCCGCCAGCACAATGACCGATATTTCCTCGCTCATCGGCATGACCTGATAGATACCGGTACGACCCTTGTAGCCTTCGGTGCATTCCTCACAGCCGACCGGCTCGTACAGGGTGATACCCGCGTCGAGCTGGGCCTGTGTGAAACCCTCCGCCAGAAGCGCGTTGGGCGGCAAATTTACCGGGCGCTTGCAGTTGTTGCAAAGACGCCGCGCCAGTCGCTGTGCGATCACCAGCGTGACGGAGCTGGTGATGTTGAATGGTGCGATGCCCATGTTCATCAGACGTGCGATGGTCTGCGGCGCATCGTTGGTATGCAGCGTGGAAAGCACCATGTGACCGGTCTGCGCCGCCTTGATGGCAATCTCAGCCGTTTCCAGGTCGCGGATTTCGCCGACCATGATGATGTCCGGATCCTGACGCAGGAACGAGCGCAATGCAGCGGCGAAGGTCATGCCACGCTTCACATTCTGCTGCACCTGGTTCACGCCGGGAAGGCGGATTTCCACCGGGTCTTCGGCGGTGGAGATGTTGCGCGTTTCGTCGTTCAGGATGCCAAGCGCGGTGTAGAGCGACACCGTCTTACCCGAGCCGGTGGGGCCGGTGACCAGCACCATGCCGTAGGGCTTGTGGATTGCATCCAGGAAGAGCTTTTGCTGGACCTCTTCGTAGCCCAGCTTGTCGATGCCCAGCTTCGCCGCGCTGCCATCAAGAATACGCAGCACGATCTTCTCGCCAAACAAGGTTGGCAGGGTGCTTACGCGGAAGTCGATCTGCTTGGTCTTGGACAGGTTGAGCTTGATGCGCCCGTCCTGCGGCACGCGCTTCTCGGCGATATCCAGCTGGGACATGACCTTCAGGCGTGCGGCGATGCGCTGGTTGAGCTTGACCGGTGCCTTGGCCACGTTCTTGAGCAGGCCATCGATACGGAAGCGGACCCGGTAGTCGTCTTCGTAAGGCTCGAAGTGGATGTCCGAAGCGCCCTTGCGGATGGCGTCGACCAGCACCTTGTTGACGAACTTGACCACGGGGGTGTCGTCGCCCTTGGCATCGTGGCCGGATTCGCTTGCCCCACCCTCTTCGTCACCACTAGATACATCAAGGTCACCCATGCCATCGTCATCGCCACCCAGCGAGCTGCCGAGGGTGTCATGCTTGGACTGCCACTGTTCAAGGGTACGCTTGATCTGCTCTTCATCAACCAGGATCGGCTCAACCACCAGGTTGGTGTGGAACTTGATTTCATCCAGAGAATGGGTCGGGTCACTGGTACCCACAAACAGCTTTCCACCGCGCTTGAACAGTGGCAGCACATGGTGCTTGCGCAGCAGTTCTTCGCTGACCAGGCTGATTGCACTCTGGTTCGGGTCGAACACCGATACGTCCAGCAGTGGCATGCCGAACTCAACTGCGTTGGCAGCTGCCAACTGAGCTGAGGTGACCAGCTTCTTGTCTGCGAACCACTGAGGCAGCGGCTGTTTGGCCGCGGCGGCCTTGGCCATGGCATCGCGGGCCGTGGCCTCGTCCAGCGCGCCGTCCTGGACGAGACGGCGGGCGATGCCGGTTATGCCGACCAGGTTGGCAGTGACTACAGCATTCATTGGCAGACGATCCTAGAGAGACTCGCTATAAGCTTAGCTGCAATAGAGCACCAGCATGAAGAACCAAGGCCTCTGCGCCTACGGCTTAGGTCCGGCACTCCGGCGGAACATACTTGTTGGGCCCGGACTGAACGGCACAACGCCACCGAACGACTTCGCTGGGCACGTATGAGGGTGTCAACGCGAGCGTAACTCCCCCCGCCTTGGCGGTAGTGATGACCGTAATGACCCCGTTTCCGGTGCAGGTAAGGCTTGCTACGTTGACCGTTGCTGGCGTCGTCGCCGCCACGCCGTTACATGCCTCTGCGTTCAAAGCATTGATGTTGTTGATGTTTTCGGTAACCGTCACCTTCACGCCGGAAGCAAGCACGATGGCCTCAGATACACGAGCTCTGACCGTGTAGTCCTGATAGGCCGGTAGTGCTATGGCAGCAAGTATCGCGATGATCGCGACAACGATCATCAGCTCGATCAGCGTAAATCCCCTGGCGCTCTTCATCCCCGTTCCGCTCATGTGTAAGGTATTCACTTCGGAACAAGCAGAAAGCGTGCCAACAATCTCGATTTTGTACGCGATATGTGTACCTGGCCTCATTTCATGCAGCTCCACAGCGACGCGGCAGCGGCAGCACCGGCTGCGTCCACATCGGCAGGGTCGCCAGTGAAGTGCGCGACCAGCAGACTGCCCTCTCCGTCACTTACCGCAAGACTCAGCATTCCCGGTAAGCGCCCGAAGTGACTCCAACGTGGCCCCTCCAGACTTTTCGGCCAGCTTCTCCAAGCGTAGGCATAGTGCGAGCCGTCCGGGAGAGCTGGCTCCGCCGGCAGCTCCGACAGTGGCAACGTTGCATAGAGAGCCGCGTGCAACTGCCGCAAGCTTCCGCGCCATCCCCCAGCAGCCCCCAACGGCGACTGGAGTGCTCGAATCATCGTCGGATCTACGCCGGACGGGTTCTTCAACAGTATTTCCCCCAAAATGCAGTATCCGGCGTTGCTGTAGAGGACCTGTTGTCCAGCTGCCCGCTCTGGCGGGCGCGCCATCACCTCTCGAGCGGCGCGGCTACAACTGGGAGGGTCGTAAGCAAACAAGGGGTCCCCTGCACCTCGATCGAAACCAGCTTGGTGTTGCAGCAGCTGTCGTAGCGTGATCGATGCAGTTTTTGGGGCAAGGGCTGCGCCAGGTAGCAAATCTCGGATAGGCTGCTCCAAGTCGAGGCTACCCGCCTGTACCCTGCGACGCACCTCGGCTGCAACCAATGGCTTGGTGAGGCTGGCCATGGCCAGCACGCTTTGTCCATCTCTGGAATTGAGCCAGCCGGAACGTGCCTCTCCGACCCCTTCCAACGCGGTGAACACTGCGACACCATCGGCCAATTCCGGCTGGTCCAGCGCGCCTTCTACGCACGCAGTCTGCGGGGATGCCTCTTGACGCACGCAGCCGGCGGAGAAAATCATCGTGCACAGCACAAGAAGTCTTCCGGGCGTCATTCCTGTCGCTCCGCTGGCGTTGGGCGACGGATCACCCGCTTGGCTCGCGCCAACAGTCCGTGTCTCGATATCCACAGTGCGTAAGCGCGGTACTCAGGGTCAGCATTAAGATGCCGCTCTTCGGTCCACGCCCGCAATGCATAGATCGCATTGACACCCAGTAACGCCAAGCAATGGAGAAAAGCCTCAACCGCTGTCTCGTTGCCCAGGAAGGGTACGAATATCAGCCACCAAGACAGATTCTTGCATAGGTAGGCGGGGTGTTTGCCCCATTGGTATGGCCCGCTTGTGATGATTCCGCGGTTGGTCAGATTGGAAAACCGCGGACCAAAGACCACGCTGGACCAAGTATAGATCGAGGTGAGCACCAGAATCGCACTACCCCACAACCAAGCCCAGAGGTCTCTGCTGGAGAACCAGGCGGTCCAGTCCGACCCCGTCTTGTAGACCAGCCATGTATCGAGGATCAACACACTCAACGGCGGGTAGCAGGCAAGCGCGGACAGCCAACCGAGCACAGTTCTGTCGACTGACCGGATCTGGCCATCGATCCGCTCACTGGTCGACATATACCCAACTGTGGCGAAAGCTGTATCCACCGCATACAGCAGAGCCATTGCGACGGCAAATATGGCCAGCCAGCTCCGCTCGTGCCACACATTCGCCGCACCAGCGATCCATGTAAAGGACCAAGCAAGCATTAGTGGAAGAAATACGGCCTTAACCAACCAGCCCATCATGGCCAGCATCTGCTCATTTTCGGGGCGCTTGCCTCTGAGCATCGCCATCACGAGTCGGCCGCACGCAGGAATGGTTGGACTCAATAGCGCGGGGCGGAGAAGTGCAACCACTGCCATTCCGGCACAAGCCGCCACTACTGGGAGCGTAAACATGCTGACCCCCTGACCCTTGCCCGAACCTAGCAGCATCTGAAGCTGCATAGAGCAGAGAAAGAGCAACGCAATTAGCCCTACGCCCAAGAGAGACTGGCTCGATGTGACCGCGGCAACACGACTACCCTTGGGGCTGCGGCGCCATTCACATATCCACATCGGTGCCGCCGCGAGAGCCAGCAGCAACAGCCAGCTTGCGAATGCACCTAGGTGGAAGAACCACCCTGCCGTCAATCCGACAAGTGCTCCAGCGGCCCCCCAGCCCCCGGTTGCCGGCGCCACTGCACTAACAGGCAGTCGAAGCATTTTCCTATCCCCGGAAATGCTTCGGGGGGCTTACGCCCCCCGAAGGTAGATCAAAACAACATCTATTACGAACCGCTATTAGCCACCCGTGGCAGCAGCAGCAGCGCGGCACTCGGCCGGGTAATAAGCAGCCTTGCCGCCGGTGGCGGCACAACGCCAGGTGGTGCCGGCAGCGCCAGCGCCCGGGGTCGGGGTGAAGGTCAGGGTCACAGCGCCAGCCTTAGCGGTGGTCACGACTGCAATGGCGCCAGAAGCGTCGGTGCAGGTGAAGGTCGCCACGTTGGTGGTAGCCGGCGGGGTCTGGTCAACGCCGTTGCAAGCGCCAGCGGCAATCACGCCGCCGTTGTTGGCAATGTTCTCTGCCACGGTGGTCTTCGCGCCAGCAGCCAGGACAGCAGCTTCCGACACTCGAGCGCGGATGGTGTAGTCCTGGTAAGCCGGCAGTGCAATGGCGGCCAGGATGGCGATGATCGCGACAACGATCATCAGTTCGATGAGGGTAAAGCCCTGCTGCTTCTTCATTTGTACATCCCCTAGAGGTTGGTAATAAGCGAACACCGGGACGAAGCCTGGCCGGCAGACCGGCTGAGCAAGGCAATCGCCCGTGCGGGTGGTTGATAGCAGGTTGCGTGCCAAGTGGTTTTAGCAATGCTCCCCAGCATTTCCCCGGCGCAATGATGGCAGCAATCTTCAGGATTGGAACCCCCCTCACAGCAAATTGCGACATAACTGGCATTGTGACGCGCTGCGTCACCTTCTGACGGTACCGGTCCTGGACACGGGTCACGGATTGCCGTGCAAGAGGGATGCCACTCCGCCCCGGAACCGGCTACCATTCGGCGCAGAAGCCCGCCTGGGGATGGCGCGGCCGGGGAGCCTTACATGTCTGTCAGCCGTAGTGCGATCAAGAAAGAGCCCGTGGCGCGAAGCACCATGGAGCTGCAGCCGTTTGTCTGGGAGGGGACCGACAAGCGTGGCGTAAAGATGAAAGGCGAGCAGGTGGCGAAGAATGCCAACATGCTTCGCGCCGAGCTTCGCCGCCAGGGCATCATGCCCGGCGTCGTCAAGGTAAAGCCCAAGCCGCTGTTCGGCGCGGCGGGTAAGGCCGTCGGGCCCAAGGACATCTCATTCTTCAGCCGACAGATGGCGACGATGATGAAGTCCGGCGTGCCAATCGTGAGTGCACTGGAAATCATCGGCAGCGGGCACAAGAACCCCCGCATGAAAAAGCTGGTGGACGGGATCCGCACGGATATCGAGGGCGGCTCCTCGCTTTACGAGGCTATCAGCAAGCACCCGGTTCAGTTTGACGAGCTGTACCGCAACCTGGTGCGAGCGGGCGAAGGCGCCGGTGTGCTTGAAACAGTGCTCGATACGGTGGCCACCTATAAGGAAAACATCGAGGCGCTGAAGGGCAAGATCAAGAAGGCGCTGTTCTATCCGGCGATGGTGGTCGCGGTTGCAATCATTGTGAGCGCGATTCTGCTGATCTTCGTGGTACCCCAGTTCGAAGAAGTGTTTGCCGGGTTTGGCGCAGAGTTGCCCGCCTTTACCCAGCTGATCGTGAGCATGTCGAGGTTTACGGTGTCCTACTGGTGGGTGATGTTGCTCATCGCGGGAGGCGCATTTGCTGGCTTCATATTCTCGTACAAGCGCTCACCCAAGCTGCAGCACACCATGGATCGCTGGATCCTGAAGGTACCGGTTATCGGCGAGATCATGAACAACAGCGCCATCGCCCGCTTCGCCCGCACCACCGCCGTGACCTTCAAGGCCGGTGTGCCGCTGGTGGAGGCTCTGGGCATCGTGGCAGGCGCCACCGGCAACAAGGTGTACGAAGAAGGCGTACTGCGGATGCGCGACGACGTGTCGGTCGGTTACCCGGTCAACATGGCCATGAAGCAGATCAACCTGTTCCCGCACATGGTCATCCAGATGACGGCCATCGGCGAAGAGGCCGGCGCACTTGATACCATGCTGTTCAAGGTGGCCGAGTACTATGAGCAGGAGGTCAACAATGCCGTTGATGCCCTGAGCAGCCTGCTGGAACCGATGATCATGGTGTTCATTGGTACCGTGGTCGGCGGCATGGTGATCGGCATGTACCTGCCCATCTTCAAACTCGGCGCCGTCGTCGGCTAAGGTAACCATGGCATTTCTAGACCAGCATCCCGGCCTCGGCTATCCCGCCGCGGCCGCACTGGGGCTGTTGATCGGCAGCTTCCTCAACGTCGTCATCCTGCGCCTGCCCAAGCGGCTTGAATGGCAATGGAAGCGCGACGCGCGGGAGGTGTTGGAGCTGCCCGACATCTATGAGCCACCACCGCCCGGGATAGTGGTCGAGCCATCGCACTGCCCGCACTGCAAGCACAAGCTGTCCTGGTACGAGAACATCCCGCTGTTCAGCTGGCTGGTGTTGCGCGGGAAGTGCCGCCATTGCCATGCGCCGATTTCGATCCAGTACCCGCTGGTAGAGCTGATCACGTCACTGCTGGTGGTCGCCGGCGTCTGGCAGTTCGGCTTCGGCTGGCAGGGCTTTGGCGCCATCGTGCTGAGCTGCTTCCTGGTGGCTTTGTCCGGCATCGACCTGCGCACCCAGCTGCTACCGGACCAGTTGACCCTGCCACTGATGTGGTTGGGCCTGATTGGCAGCATCGACAACCTGTACATGCCGGCCAAGCCCGCCCTGCTGGGCGCCATTGCCGGCTACCTGCTGCTGTGGTCGGTGTGGTGGCTGTTCAAGCAGATCACCGGCAAGGAAGGCATTGGCCACGGCGATTTCAAGCTGCTGGCCGCGCTGGGCGCCTGGTGCGGGTTGAAGGGCATCCTGCCCATCATCCTGCTGTCGTCGGTGGTGGGTGCCATCATCGGCTCGATCTGGCTGTACTCGCGGGGACGCGACCGCGCCACCCCGATCCCGTTTGGGCCCTACCTGGCCGTTGCCGGCTGGATCGTGTTCATGTGGGGCGAGCCGTTGATCAACGCCTACCTGAGAATGTCCGGCCTGCGCTGAGGGCAGCGATGAGCCAGTTCGTGATTGGATTGACCGGCGGCGTGGCCGCCGGCAAGACCGAAGTAACCCGGCGCTTCGAGGCGCTCGGCATCACCATCGCCGATGCCGACGTGGCCGCCCGTGCCGTGGTGGCCCCGGGCAGCGATGGCCTGGCCCGGATCGTGGCGCACTTTGGTTCCGGAATCCTGCTGGCCGATGGCCAGCTTGACCGCGCCGCGCTGCGTGAGCGCATCTTCAGCTCCGCCCAAGAGCGGCAGGCGCTGGAAGCCATTACCCACCCTGCCATTCGGGAGCTGCTGCGGCAGACCTGTGAGCAGGCGCAAAGCCCATATGCCATCGCGGCCATCCCCCTGTTGACCGAGGCCGGCGGCCGCCAGCAATACCCATGGCTGGACCGGATCCTGGTGGTGGATGCGCCGGTGGCGGTACAGCATGCGCGGCTGATGCAGCGCGATGGCACCACGGCCGATCTGGCCGACCGCATGATTGCCGCGCAGGCCAGCCGCGAGGAACGCCTGGCGCTGGCGGATGACGTGGTGGTCAATGATGGTCACCCGGACCATCTGCAGGCGGAAGTGGAACGCCTGGATCGGATCTACAGGAAGGCCGCCGCGTAGGGACACGCCATGCGTGTCCAACGGGGTGCCAGGGCACCCGGGCATGTCGGCCTTCGTTCGGGGTTGCGTGGGACACGCATGGCGTGTCGCTAAGCCGGGGCGAACGTCAGCGTGGCTACCACGCCCCGGGTTTCGCCCGGGCGCACATTGACCTGCCAGCCGTACAGATCGCACAGGCGGCTCACGATCGACAAGCCGATACCACCGCCCTGCGAGTGGCCCGCGTGGGTGCCCCTATAGCCGCGTTGGAACAGTTTGGCCGCGTCTTCGTCGCTGAGGCCGGGACCGCTGTCGATCACTTCAACCCGGTTGCCGGTGACCAGCACCCGTACCGAGCCTTCCTGCGAATACTTCACGGCGTTGCCGATCAGGTTGCCCAGGGCCACCGACAGTGCTGATTCCGGGGCATCGACGACCAGTTCGCGGTCGCCCTCCAACACCAGCTCCAGCGGCTTGCCGCCCAGCTGGGCGCGGTGCGAATCGAGCAGCTGCTCGGCTACCCGCGCCACGTTGCTGCTGCCCTGCCCGCGCTCGTTGCGCGAGAGCAGCAGCAGCGAGCCGATCAGGTCGGTGCACTGCTGTTCGGCACGTTGGATGCGCTGCAGGCGCTGCAGCACCTTCGGGTCCAGGTCCGGCCGTGTCAGCAACAGCTCGGTGGCGCCGCGGATCACGGCCAGCGGCGTGCGCAGCTCGTGGCTGACGTCGGCATTGAACTCGCGGTCGCGCTGCACCACTTCGGTGAGCCGCGCCGAATAATCATCCAGCGCCTGCGCCAGCTGCCCGACTTCGTCGTCCGGGAAACGTGGCGCCAGGGGCGTGGGATCACTGGTGCCGCCCCGGTAGGCACGCAGGCGTGCGGCCAGGTCGGATACCGGCTTCATCACTTTCGAGGCCGACCACCAGCCCAGCACGAGCGAAAGTGCGCTGAACACCAGCACGGAGAAGAACAGCGCGCGGTTCAACTGCCCTTCGCCGCGCAGGCTTTCGGTCATGTCATAGGCCAGGAAGAACCACGCTTCCGGCGTCTTGCGTACGGCCAGCTTGTACGAGAACGGGTTGTTCTGCTCGTCCATGCCGGTGATGCTGTAGTTGCCGTTGGAGAACGCGGCCCACTCCGGGCGCTCCTCGCGAACCCGGTCGAACTTGTCGCTGGGGTACACGAACGCGCGGATCTGCTGAACGGGCAGATCCGGGCTGCGCGAGGGGTCGAGCTGGAAGCGGCGCGCGTACTCGTCAATGTTGCGGTTCATCACGTCTTCGACGAGCTGGTTCTCCACGCGCGCGCGGGTCCAGGTCGTAGCAAACGCGAACAGCGTCGTCAGGCAGAAACCCAACAACACGAACGAGACGATGATGCGGCTGCGCAGCCGGCGCCGGTACGGGCCCCGGCGCCGCTCCCCCCTGCCCGTCACCGGATCAGGCTTCCGGGGCGGCGATGCGGTATCCGATGCCATGGCGGGTCTGGATCAACGGTACCTCGAACGGCTTGTCCACCACGGCGCGCAGGCCGTGGATATGCACGCGCAGCGAATCCGAATCGGGCAGCTCTTCGCCCCACACGCGGGTTTCCAGCTCCTGGCGGGTGACCACGGCCGGGGCCGCTTCCATCAACGCCTGGAGGATCTTCAGCGCGGTGGGGTTGAGCTGCAGCAGCTTGCCCTGCCGGCGAACCTCGAGGGTATCGAGGTTGTATTCCAGGTCGCCGGTTTCCAGCACCCGGGTCTGCACGCCCTTGCCGCGACGCGACAGGGCGTTCAGACGCACTTCCACTTCCTGTAGCGCGAACGGCTTGATCAGGTAGTCGTCGGCACCGGAATCGAACCCGGCCAGCTTGTTGTCCAGCGAATCCCGTGCGGTCAGCATGAGCACCGGGGTCTGCTTGCGCGCTTCATTGCGGAGCTTGCGGCAGACCTCGATCCCATCCATGCCCGGCAGATTGAGATCCAGCACGATCGCGTCGAACTCGTGCACGACCGCCAGGTGCAGGCCGGTCACGCCGTCGGCGGCGAAGTCCACGGTGTGGCCGCGGTCTTCGAGGTAGTCGCCCAGGTTGGCGGCGATGTCGCTGTTGTCTTCAATTACAAGAATTCGCATGTGACCTCTTAAGGGATGACGTTGTGGCCCACACGCTGCGCGGTGCCAAGCTGGTGCTGGGCAGACGTCTTGTCCCGCTCGCGCTGGGCCACGGTCCTGCACTGCGTGGTTGCACGGTGTGAGCCGGTCGACTTTTCGCGGGTGCAGATCTGGCGACTATCTTCGCGCGCTTTCGTCAAAACGGTGTTCACAAGTTGTTGGTCGTTGTAGAGCTCGGTCTTGGCGACGTCGGTGATGGTGGCCTGGTCTGGGTACTGGTCCAGCACGCCACGCATGCGGCCCAAGGCCTCGCGGACCCGGCTGCGGTCTTCAAGGGTGAGCTCTGAATAGGTCTCGCCGTCGTTCATTTCGATGTCGATGCGCTGCATCTGCTCTGCCAGCGGCTTGCCACGGGCAAACACTTCGGCCTGCGGCGCTGCCTGGGTGGTGCCCAATGCCAGCAGGAGGGCCGCGGTCCCGGCGGCCAGAATCACTCGCTTCATTTCAACCAATCCTTAGTCAACTGAACGGAACGCCGAATGTATCCCCCTCGCCTTCACCTCAGCAAGTGAGCGATGGCACGGGAAGAAAAAGGCCCAGACGGATCCCGCCTGGGCCTGAAGTCATTCCCGATTACCGTTATCTGCTGAGGAGGGCAGAGCTGCGGTTCGTTGAAGGCTACGCGGAGGGCGATTAAACCGGTGTTAAAACCGGCATACCGACCCGAAATAAAATTCATGCCTTTGATTTTGCTGGCTTTTTCGCAGACACCTGCCCAGCCACGTGTTCGATGATGCGCCCGGCCAGGTCGTCCTGGCTGATCCCCTCGATGCCTTCCAGGCCCGGCGTGGAGTTCACTTCCAGCACCAGCGGTCCACGGCTGGAGCGGATCAGGTCCACCCCCGCGATGCCCAGACCCAGCGCCCTGGCCGAACGCACCGCCACCTGCTGCTCGGCCCGGGTGGCCTTGGCCGCGCGGGCGCTGCCGCCCGCGTGCAGGTTGGAGCGGAAGTCGCCGTCCGGGGCCTGGCGTTGCATGGCGGCCACCACGTGGTCACCTACCACCAGGCAGCGCAGGTCGGCGCCCTGCGCTTCACCGATGAACTCCTGCATCAGGAAGTTGGCATACAGCCCGCGCAGGGCTTCGACGATGCCGCGCGAGGCACTGGCCTTCTCGGTCAGGATCACCCCTCGCCCCTGGGTGCCTTCGTTGAGCTTCACCACGTGGGGCGGCGGGCCGAGCATCGAGAGCAGGTCCACGGTGTCATCGGGGTTGTCGCCAAACACCGTGACCGGCATGTCGATGCCCTTGGAAGCCAGGATCTGGTGCGCGCGCAGCTTGTCGCGGGCGCGCAGGATGGCGTCGGAGGGGTTTGGAGTAACCGCCCCCATCATTTCGAACTGGCGGAGCACGGCAGTGCCATAGCGGGTCACCGAGGCGCCGATGCGGGGGATGACTGCGTCCACCCCGGTAATGGGCCGGCCTTTGTAATGCATGGTGAAGCCGTCGGCGGCGATACGCATGTAGCAGCGCAGTGGGTCGAGCACGCGCACGGTGTGCCCGCGCGAACGCGCCGCGTCCACCAGCCGCCGCGTGGAGTACAGCTTGCTGTTGCGGGAAAGGATGGCCAGTTTCATCGCGGCATGGGTGGGTGGGGAAAGCGCGAAGCATAGCGTGCAGGGGTCGCGTGCAGATGACGGCGTGCCGATGCGCCTGCATCTGAACACTTCAGCGCGCGGGCCGCCTGTATGCGCGATCTGTCTCTCCGTCCTCACTTCTTCGGGTTACCGCCCTCACGACGCGCCGCGTAGCGTCGAGCGCATCAGATCGCCGAACGATGCCCACGAGGTCGGCCTACCCACCCACGCAGCGGCGCACGCCGCTGCCATCCAGGAGTTACCCCCCGATGTTCATGCACAACAAACGCCTCATGTATACGGTCCACGTCGAACGCCCCGACCCCATCCTTGCCGCGCTGCTGCTGGAGCAGTTCGGTGGTCCGCAGGGCGAGCTCGCCGCGGCCATGCGCTACTTCACCCAGGCGCTGGCCGAGGAAGACGCCGGCCGCAAGGACCTGCTGCTGGACGTGGCCACCGAGGAACTGAGCCATCTGGAGATCATCGGCTCGATCATCGCGATGCTCAACAAAGGCGTCAAAGGCGAGCTCTCCGAAGGCATGATCGAAGCAATCGAGATGCGCGGGCTGACCCAGAACAGCACCAGCCATACCCAGTCCATCCTGTATGGCGGCGGGCCGGCGCTGGTCAACTCCAGCGGCGTACCGTGGAGTGCGGCCTACATCGATTCGATCGGTGATCCCACCGCCGACCTGCGTTCGAACATAGCGGCCGAGTCGCGCGCCAAGATCGTGTACGAGCGCCTGATCAACGTGACCGACGATGCGGGCATCAAGGACGCGCTGCGCTTCCTGATGACCCGCGAAATCGCCCACCAGAAGTCATTCGAGAAGGCGCTGTACGCCATTGAACCCAACTTCCCGCCGGGCAAGCTGCCGGGTGACCCGGAGTTCACCGACGTGTACATGGACATGTCGCAGGGCGATGGCGATGTGGAAGGCCCTTGGAACAGCGGCGAGCAGTGGACCGTGGTGTCCTCACGCGATGAGCAGTACGCGTTGGACGGCGGCGACGGCGACGCCAGCGTCGATGGGCTCACCGAAGCCCAGCAGGACGCGCTGGACGCGCTGGCGGCCCGCACCGCGTCCGACCCCGATGCCGATCCGCTGACCGGTGCCGAGCTCGGCGCGGGCCGCGCTCGCGGTGAAGAGCCTGCCGACGCGTTGCCGGGTTGAGCGTGATGCAGTGGATCGGCGGCTTCGAGGGCGCCGACCACGCCGCAGGGGTGTCAGCAGAATGTACGAGGGCGCGTAGCATCGTGTATCCGGTCTTCACGATGCTACGCGTATGCGTAACAGCCACGCTTCTAGTGTTTCACCAAGGTACGACGCCCTTGTTCAAGCAGCCGGGAGATGCAGGTGGATCAGAAGAGTGCGATGGAGGGGGTCACGGCCCGATGGCCTGACCGTATCTGGGTGGTACGCCACGGGCAGAGCGCCGGCAACGTGGCGCGGGATCATGCCGAAGCCGAAGGCATCGCGCTGATCGAACTGGAGCACCGCGACGCCGATGTGCCGCTGTCCCCGCTGGGTGAACGCCAGTCGGCCGCACTGGGCGACTGGGTCAGGAAGATGCCGGAGGGTGATCGTCCTACGGTCGTGCTGGTGTCTCCTTACGTCCGCGCACGCCAGACCGCTGAAGCGGTTGCTGCGGTGCTGGAGCATTCCCGGAACACGGTGATCGTGGATGAACGCCTGCGCGAGAAGGAGTTCGGGGTGTTGGACCGATACACCTCCTCCGGCATCATCGCAAAGTTCCCAGAGCTGTCCGAGCAGCGCAAGCTGGTGGGCAAGTTCTATTTCAGGCCGCCCGGCGGTGAGAGCTGGTGCGATGTGATCCTGCGCCTGCGTGGCGTGATCGCCGACCTGCAGCGCAGCCATGTGGGCGCCAACGTCATGGTGGTGGGCCATCAGGTGATCGTGAACTGCATGCGCTACCTGTTGGAAGGCCTGGATGAGCGCGCGATTCTTGATATCGACCGCCAAGGCGATGTACCCAACTGCGGGGTGACCGAATACAGGGCCTCCGCCACCGGCGAGGCGCTGGAACTGGTGACCACCAATTTCGTACCTGCCGAGCTCGCAGAGCAGGGTCGCACCGGTGCACCTGACGCTCCGGCGGGAGCGCGCTGACATGCACACGCCCGCCGTTCGCCAGCTTACGCCCGCTGCACTGCAGGTGATGCCGCTGCCCGCACCTGGCACGGATAAGGAAGATCGGGGCCGGCTCTGCGTCGTGGGCGGTTCGGTGCAGGTGCCAGGCGCGGCGCTGCTCGCGGCCGAGGCTGCCCTGCGTGCAGGCGCGGGCAAGCTGCAGATCGCCACGGTCCGGTCCTGCACGACCGCACTGGGCGTGGCGGTTCCCGAGGCGCTTGTCATCGGCCTGCCCGAGGATGCCAGCGGCGAGATCGCGCCGGGCAGCCCTGCGCTTCACCAGGCACTGGACCAGTGCGACGCGGTGCTGGTCGGGCCAGGCATGAGCGCAACGCCGTTTCTTGCCAGGCTCACCGCACGACTGCATCAGATGAAGGCCACCGTTGTACTCGATGCAGGAGCTCTGAACGGCGGTGTGTCGGCGGCGGGAAGCGCGCCGTTCATTCTTACTCCGCACGCGGGCGAAATGGCGTTCATGTGCGGCGGCCGCAAGGAAGATGTGGAGCGCGAGCCGCTCGAACATGCGCTGCGGATGGCGCGCGCCACCGCCAGCGTGGTGGTGCTGAAAGGGCCGCGCACCTTCATCGTCGGCCCTGATGGCGAGGTGTGGCTGCACGAAGGCGGCGGGCCTGGGCTGGGTACTTCCGGCTCGGGCGATGTGCTCGCCGGGCTCATCACAGGCTTCGCCGCGCGCGGTGCCACACCGATGGAAGCTGCGTTGTGGGGCGTCTGGACACATGGCGAGGCGGGCCGGCTGCTTGCCGAAGCGGTAGGGCCGCTGGGATTTCTCGCCAGGGAGATCTCGTCACGGGTGCCAGGAATTCTGCAGCACTTCAGCTGCGGCGGACGGTAGGCAGGACAAAGGCGTTGAGCTCGGCCAGCTTACGGTCACGGAGACGCCACACGTCGCTGTAGGCCAGTTGGGTCGGTTCGCCCCCATCACCCTCGCCCATGATCGTGCCCAACGCTACAACCATATCGTCCTCGGCAATCAGGCGGTCAAGGGTGAAGCGCGGCGGTGTGGCGTAAGCGGTCTTCATCCATTGCCGAACCGCTTCTTTGCCCTCCAGCGTGCTCTCGCCTACCGTCGTCCAGCGGATGTCTTCCGTGCAATGGGAGAGGAACCCTTCGTTGTCGCCCGCCACGATGGCCTCATTGGCCTGCAGCAGGACGGATTTGTTGGAACCATGCATGCGGGATACTCCGTGGGGGGCGCAAGACGCCGACACACCATGGTCACAACAGGCAGGTTAACAACGCGCAAGGGGAATGGAAGCGAAGTGTCAGCGTGACGCGTTTGCGCTGTCGAAGGGGACGGCGAATTCTGCACGCGCTCCTGGGTTGGGATCATGCGTTCGCCGCGCCGATGAATGTTACCGGCGGTTGATTGGGATCCAACCCTACCGGCATCGCGCCGCAGCCGCAGCCGCAGCGGTCAGGACAGCAAAGGCCACGAAGAAAGCGATCGAAGTAACAGGCCCCCTTGAGTCAAGGGGCCGCGCCGACAGGCGCGGGGATCTGGTGGCATGCCGCCACGCTCCATGGTTTGCTGCGCAAACCGTGGAGCGGGTGAAGGGAATCGAACCCTCGTCAGTAGCTTGGGAAGCTACAGCTCTACCATTGAGCTACACCCGCTTGGTGCCGGGCAAGTTTATGCGCCGGAGCGGTAAAAAGGCAACGGGCGGCATGCGCCGCCCGGTGCGTCCGGCACGACCAACGGTCGTGCCGGACCCGCGCGGCCGCACGGCGATGTGCCGTGTGCCGCCGGTTTCGTGCTTAGAAGCTGCCGCTCACGGTGGCAAACAGGCTGACGTCACGTGCCCGCTTCTGCGCTGCGGTGGTGCTCATGCCGATATTGCTGTTCAGGCCGAACAAGCTCATGCGGGCACCCAGCACGGCGGTGGCGTAGTTCTTGTCGAACTCCAGGCCCGGCACCCTGTACATGCCGACGTCCGGCATGGTCTGCAGCCAGGCGCTGGCCTGCTTGCCATCTTCGAACTCGTGGTCGTAGGTCACCTGCACGTACGGCTTGATGCTGCCGCCATCGAAGCGGGCCTGCCAGCCGATGCGGCCCACGGTGGAATCGGCATCCTGGTCGCCATAGCCCAGCGCAGTGGCGCTCGGGTTGGATTCCACGTAGCCATCCAGCTTGACCTGCTGCCAGATCACCGCGGCCACCGGACCGTGGCGGAAGCCGCCCTCGGTGCCGAACTCGTAACCGGCATTCAGGGCCGCAGTCAGGTTGCTGCCTTCCGGCGAACCGGTGTGGGTGCGCTCGGCCGGGCCCAGCTGCACGCGGCGGGTTACGTCGTAATCCAGCCAGCTGTAGCTGACCTGGCCGGTGACCCAGGTGTTCTCGCCGTACCAGCCTGCGAACAGGCCCAGGGTGGTGTCGGACTGGGTGAAGTCGCCCTTGCTGTTGCCGAAGTCGGCATCCATGCGGCCATAACCGGCGAAGCCGCCGACCACCATGCCGTCCTTGGCCCAGTCGATCCCGAACAGGCCGGCCGGGGCCAGGCCGTCGTACAGGTCGGCATGGTCGTAGCGCTGCATGTCGCCACGCAGGCCGCCCCACCAGCTCAGGCCATCGGCCGGGCGGCCATCCAGGTGACCGCTTACCTGATCGGCGCGCGCACGGCCCACGGTCTGCGCGGTGTGGGTCAGGATCTGCTGGTTGCGCGGGGCTTCCAGGATGGACAGCGTGTACTGGCCCAGCATCTGGTGGGTGGCGGTGGTGGGGTGCACGCCGTCGGCGAACACGTAATTGTTGGCCGCGTTCGGATTGACGTACGCGGTCGGGTTGCAGGTCAGCGACGAGGCGGTGGTGCAGGCCGGGCTGGTGACATTGACAAACCCGTAGGTGCCCGGGCTGGCGACGATTTCCTGCAGGATGTGGAACGTGTCCACCGGGATGACCTGCAGACCGGCTGCCTTCAGGCCGCCGAACAGGGCATCGTTGTAAGCCTTGGCCAGCGCGGTGCCCTGCGCCATGCCCACTGCGCCACCGGCGCGTGCGGCGGGAGTGAGGCCGATGTCGGGCAGGGTCGGCACGACGATGTACTGCGCGCCTGCATTCTTCAGGGTCCCGACAATGCCGACCTGATCGGTCACGGCCGCGCCGAGGGTGGCCTGCAGCGGTGCACCGGCCTGGATGGCGAACAGGTCATTGGCGCCGCCCCACACGGTGTACAGCGCGTTGGCATCGGCCTTGCCGCCGTTGGCCGCCAGGTACTGCGCGGTCTGGGTCTTGAGCGAGTAGACCGGAATGGCCGGGGTGCCCGGGGCCAGGGTCTGGGTGGAATCCACGCCAACGCGCGCACCGCCGATGGCGTAGTTGTCACCGCCCTGGCCGTTGCCGTGGGCGGTGGCATTGGTGCCGTAGTAGTCGGCCACGTGCTGCGCCCATACCCAACCCGGGTTGGTGGTGAACTGACCGGTGACCGGCTGCACGGACGCGGGCAGCAGCGGACGGAAGTAGCCCTGATCGGTCAGGCTGTCGCCGATGAAGATGGTCTTCGAATAGGGCGACTGCGCCATGGCCGGCACAGCGGCCAGGGCGATGGCCACGGCCATCATGGAACGCAGGGGACGCTTGCTGAGCAGCATGGAAAAAACTCCTTTTCTGGGTGATGACGGCCGACGTACGCCGGCGCACGGTGCCATGGTTCCACTGCACCCCGGCGACATCACGCTGCGTTGCGGCATGGCCGGGACCCGTGCAGCCGAGGTGAGCCGGGACGGGCATCGGTGGGGGCGCAAGGGTACGCACAACCGACCGCTTTGGGGGACAATTCCGTCATGAACTTCGTCAACTTCGTGCTCAACGGCGATTGCCGCCAGCTTCCGCAACATTCCACCGTCCTGGACCTGCTGCAGGCCGAACAGCTGACCGAGCGCCGGGTGGCGGTCGAGGTCAACGGCGAGATCGTGACCCGCAGCCGCCACGCGAGTCACGTGCTGCAGGAGGGGGACGTGGTCGAGATCGTGCATGCGTTGGGTGGTGGGTGACGATCCACGGATCGCGTGCGCCGGCCAACGGGCGGGCGCTACCGGTCTGCGGCAGTGGGCTGTGTGATAATTCGCCCATGACTGCTCATTCTTCCCCCGATTCGCTGGTGATCGCCGGCAAGACCTACGCCTCCCGGCTGCTGACCGGGACCGGCAAGTTCAAGGACCTGGACGAAACCCGCACCGCCACCGAGGCGGCCGGGGCCCAGATCGTGACCGTGGCGATCCGCCGCACGAACATCGGGCAGAACCCGGGCGAGCCGAACCTGCTGGACGTGCTGCCGCCGGACCGCTACACCATCCTGCCCAACACCGCCGGCTGCTACACCGCCGAAGATGCGGTGCGGACCTGCCGGCTGGCGCGTGAGCTGCTCGATGGCCACAACCTGACCAAGCTGGAAGTGCTGGGCGACCAGAAGACGCTTTACCCGGATGTGGTGCAGACCCTCAAGGCCGCCGAAACGCTGGTCAAGGACGGCTTCGAGGTGATGGTATACACCTCCGATGACCCGATCCTGGCCAAGCGGCTGGAAGAGATCGGCTGCGTGGCGGTGATGCCGCTGGCCGCGCCGATCGGTTCGGGACTGGGCATCCAGAACCGGTACAACCTGATGGAGATCATCGAGAACGCCAAGGTACCGATCATCGTCGATGCCGGGGTGGGCACCGCTTCGGATGCGGCAATCGCGATGGAGCTGGGCTGCGACGGTGTACTGATGAACACCGCCATTGCCGGCGCGCGCAACCCGGTGCTGATGGCCAGCGCGATGCGCAAGGCGGTCGAGGCCGGCCGCGAGGCGTTCCTGGCCGGGCGCATTCCGCGCAGGCGGCATGCGAACGCGTCTTCGCCGGTGGACGGGTTGATCGGCTGATGACCAATCCCTTCGACAGCGCGGGCGCCAAGGCCCCGCCCAAGCCCTTTACCGTCACCGAAGGCCGCCGCGAGGTGCGCAGCTTCGTGCTGCGCCAGGGCCGCTTCACCCCCGCCCAGCAGCGCGCGTTCGACGACCGCTGGCCGCGTTTCGGGCTGGACTTCACCGGCGAGCCGCGCGATCTCGACGCCACCTTCGGCCGCGATGCGCGCAAGGTACTGGAAATCGGCTTCGGCAACGGCGCCGCGCTGCGGTTTGCCGCGCAGCAGGACCCGAGCCGCGATTACATCGGGCTGGAAGTCCACGCGCCCGGCGTGGGCCGCCTGCTCAATGCATTGGCCGAGGACAATGCCGACCACGTGCGGCTGTACCACCACGATGCGGTGGAAGTGCTGGAAAAGGAAATCGCCGATGGCGCGCTGGATGAAGTGCGCATCTATTTCCCGGATCCGTGGCACAAGAAGCGCCACAACAAACGCCGCCTGATCCAGCCGGCGTTCGCCGACCTGCTGGTGCGCAAGCTGCGCGCAGGTGGCCGGCTGCACTGCGCCACCGACTGGGAAGACTACGCCGAGCAGATGTGGGAGGTGCTGGACGCCACCGCCGGGCTCACCAACCGCGCCGGTCCGCGCGGCCAGGTCGAGCGGCCGGAATGGCGCCCGCAGACGCACTTCGAAACCCGCGGCCAGAAGCTGGGCCACGGGGTGTGGGACCTGCTGTACGACCGTACCTGATCCCCTTCCAAGGAACCGCGTTACCCCATGGACACCACGCTGACGCTGACCACCGACATGAAGCTCGTTCTGGGGCTGGTCGGCTTCACGATGGCGATGTTCCTGTTCGAGCGCATCCGCGCCGATGTGGTAGCGCTGGTGGTGCTGGTGGTGCTGGGCGTGACCGGGCTGATCGCGCCGGAGGAAATCTTCGGCGGCTTCTCCGGTAACGCGGTGATGAGCATCATCGCCACTACCATTCTGGGTGCGGGCCTGGACCGCACCGGGGCGCTGAACCGGTTGGCCGCCTGGCTGCTGCGGCGCGGGCATGGGGTTGAGACGCGTCTGATGATGATGACCACGGCCATCGCCGGGTTGAATTCGTCTTTCATGCAGAATCCCTCGGTGATGGCGCTGTACCTGCCGGTGGCCTCGCGGCTGGTGGCGCGCACCGGACTCACCCTGCAGCGCCTGCTGCTGCCGATCGCCGCGGCGATCGTGATGGGCGGCGCGCTGACCATGGTCGGCAATTCGCCGCTGATCCTGCTCAACGATCTGCTGGCCTCGGCCAACAACAACCTGCCGTCCGGCCTGGCGACCATCGAGCCGCTGCGCATGTTCGCGCCGCTGCCGATCGGTGTGGCGCTGCTGGCCGCGTCGTTGCTGTACTTCCGCTACTTCGGCGACCGCAAGCTGGTGGAAGAAGAGACGCTGGCCAATGACGGCGTCACCCCGGCCCGCACCGAAAGCTACTTCGCCAAGACCTACGGGATCGAGGGCGATGTATTCGAGCTGGTGGTCAGCGCCGAAAGCCCGCTGGTCGGCATGACCCTGGGCGAAGCCGAAAACCTGCACGATGCCCCGCTGATGCTGGCGCTCAAGACCGGCAACGACACCCGCCTGGCGCCGCCCGCGGAGATGCGCATCTGGGTGGGCAGCGTGCTGGGCGTGATGGGCAGCCGCCAGCAGGTGGGCGATTTTGCCCAGAACCAGTTCCTGCGCATGTCCTCGCGGCTGAAGCACCTGGGTGACCTGTTCAACCCCAGCCGCGCGGGGATTTCCGAAGCGGTGATTCCGCCCACCTCCGAAGTGATCGGCAAGAGCGCCTCGGACCTGCGCCTGCGCAAGCAGCGCGGCATCAGCCTGCTGGCGATCAACCGCGACAAGCAGGTAATCCGCGAAGACGTGCGCAATGTGCCGCTGCGCGCCGGCGACATGCTGGTATTCCACAGCATCTGGACCGATCTGGCGCAGGCCGCCAAGAGCCGCGACTTCGTGGTGGTGACGGATTACCCGAAGGGCGAGCAGCGCCCGCACAAGTTCAAGATCGCCATGTCGATCTTCGCCATCACCATCCTGATCGCGCTGACCTCCAGGCTGCCGGTGGCGCTGACCCTGATGACCGGCGTGGCCGGCATGCTGCTCACCGGCGTGCTGCGCATGGACGAAGCCTACGCCTCGATCAACTGGAAAACGGTGTTCATGATGGCCGGGCTGATTCCGCTCGGCTGGGCGATGGACAGCAGCGGCGCGGCAGCCTGGGTGGCCGGCCATACGATCGACCGCCTGCCTACCGGCATTCCGGTGTGGGTGCTGGAGATCGCGTTGGCGTTGTTGACCACCGTGTTCTCGCTGGTGATCAGCCACGTAGGCGCGACCATCGTGATGGTGCCCATTGCGGTGAACCTGGCGTTGGCGGCCGGCGGCAGCCCGACCGCGTTTGCGTTGATCGTGGCGCTGTCGGCGTCCAACAATCTCATGACCGCGTCCAACCCGGTGATTTCCATGATCACCGGCCCGGCCAATTACACGCCGCGCGAGTTGTGGCGGGTGGGTGCGCCGTTGTCGATGATCTACACCATTGTGGTGGTGGCGATGATCAACGTGATGTTTTGAGGCGTGTATCGACCAACGGTCGATACCTGCCGTTTACCGGCAACGGATAAATGCCGACCACTGACCGGCAACGGGTAGATGCCGACCGTTGGTCGGCATTGGCTCAGGCGAGGAATACCTGGCCGTCGCGCACATCGAGCGCAACCGCACGCAACCGGTCGCCCTTGCAGGGGCCGGCCACGCAGCTGCCGTCAGCCAGCGAGAACGAGGCACCGTGCGCGGCGCAGACCAGATCGCCCGCCTTGCTCTTGAGGAACTGCCCCGGCGCCCAGTCCAGCCGCCGCCCGGCATGCGGGCAGATGTTCAGCCAGCCGCGCACGTCGTCACCCTCGCGGTACAGCACCACCGACTCGTGGTCGCCGTCAATGCATGCTTCGGCTTCGGCGAACCCCTCGTCGGCAATACGTTCCAGCGCGATCAGGGCAGTGGCGGAAGCATCGGAAACGGACATGACAACGCGATCCTTGATGAGGCACGCAATTGTCGCATGCCGTCATGTCGCTGGCTCCGGGATGAACACAAGCCATTGATTTAAAATAACCAACGGCGGTGTTTAACGACTTTTTCACTCAACCGGGCGGCGCTGACGGGATACTGGCGGCTCGCTGACTTCAGCCAAAGAACCGTCATGTACAACCGCTTCCAGTTCAACCAGTTCCGCTCCCTGTTTGCGCCGCGCAAGCCGCGTCATCCGTTGGTGCGCGTTGCGGTCGGCCTGTTGGGTTTGGCCATCCTGGCTGCCCTGGTGTTCGTGGGCGTGTTCGTGGGGGCGGCAATGATCATCGCAGGCGTTGCGTGGAAGCTGCTCGCCTCGCGCAAGCAGTCTGTCCGTGCGGCTGATCCGCAGGTGGTGGAAGGCGAATACCGCGTGGTGCGCAAGCAGGCCTTGCCGTTGTCCCACTGAGATCATGGCCGTCGTGCCGACTGTTGGCCGGCAACCCGGCTTTTAGTGGGCAGCGCGCCGGAATACACTCGTGCGACCCCTTTCCATAGGACGCGCGCATGTCTGATGTAATCCCGGCCCCCGAGCAGCCCCGTATTCCGGTCGCCGGTGGCGGAACGTTTCCGGTCCGCCGCATCTACTGTGTCGGGCGCAATTTCGCCGACCATGCCAGGGAAATGGGCGCTGCCGTGCCCGCCACCGATGACCGCGGCCGGCCGATGTTCTTCAGCAAGCCGGCCGATGCGATCGTGGTCGGCCATGACGATGTGATCCCCTACCCGCCTTCCACCCAGGACCTGCACCATGAAGTGGAGCTGGTGGTGGCGATCGGCCGTGACGCGCCTGCCGGCGAGCTGCCGGTGGAACAGGCCGAGGCGCTGGTGTTCGGCTATGGCGTGGGGCTGGACCTGACCCGCCGCGACCTTCAGGCCGCCGCCAAGGCCAAGGGCCACCCATGGGATTCGGCCAAGGGCTTCGACCATTCCGCGCCGGTCAGCGAACTGGTACCGGCCGGTGAAGTGGGCGACCTTGCCGCACTCAACCTGTCGCTGGAGATCAATGGTGAAGTGCGCCAGCAATCGCTGCTGGACCAGATGATCTGGAACGTGCCGGAGATCCTGCACGAGCTGTCCAAGCTGTGGGCGCTGCGCGCCGGTGACCTGGTGTTCATGGGCACGCCGGCGGGGGTAGCCGCACTCAAGCCAGGCGATCGCTTCAGCGCGCGTCTGGAAAACGTCGCGGAGCGGCACGGCATCATCGCCGGATGACGACAGACGCTGCGTTACGCTGCGCCGGTCTTTGATACCCCCGTTACAGGAGAACCCGATGGGAATGCTGACTGAGTTCAAGGAATTTGCCATGCGTGGCAACGTCATCGACCTGGCGGTCGGTGTGGTCATCGGTGCTGCGTTCGGCAAGATCGTCACCGCGCTGGTGGACAAGATCATCATGCCGCCGCTGGGCTGGCTGATCGGTCGAGTGGATTTCTCCGAACTGGCGTGGACACTGGCGCCGGCGCGGCTCGGCCCGGATGGGCAGGAAATTCCGGCGGTGGTGATCGGCTACGGTGATTTCCTCAACACGCTGGTGCAGTTCATCATCGTGGCGTTCGCGATCTTCATGGTGATCAAGGTGATCAACCGCCTGGCCCGCAAGAAGGAAGCGGCACCGGCGGCGCCCAAGGAAGAGATCGTGTTGTTGCGTGAGATCCGCGACAACCTGAAAAAGTAAGATCGGGTTGAACGGCGTACCGACCAACGGTCGGTACCTACCGTTGGGGCCGTGCCGGTAGGCGACGACCGTTGGGGGCGTGCCGCGTGCGCGCTGGTAGGCGACGACCGTTGGTCGTCGCCCTGCCCACCGGTGGAAAACAGCATTCGCCCAACCATGACCTCCCGCCCATGTGCGGCGCGGGCAGGCTGCTAAGCTCGGGGGCTTCCGCCCTGTTCCCCCGGAGTCCGTCCCATGCGTCGCCGCGTCCTTGCCATCGCATCTTCCCTCGCCCTGCTGGCCGCGCCGGCCTTCGCCGCGACGGGCACCACCACCCTGCCGCCGAAATCGCTGGCCACCGCCGCTGAACTGCGCGAGCAGGCCCTGAAGGATGACACGGGCTGGAAGGTGGTCGAATCGTTGACGACCGAAATCGGCCCGCGGATTGCCGGCAGCGAGGCCGATGCCCGCGCGGTAGCCTGGGCTGAAGCCAAGTTCAAGGCGCTGGGTTTTGACAAGGTGTGGAAAGAGCCGGTGACCTTCCCCAAGTGGGAACGCCGCAGTGAACATGCCCAGGTGGTGGGCAGGCACGCACAGCCGCTGAGCATCACCGCGTTGGGCGGCAGCCCGGGCGGCACGGTCGAGGCCGAGGTGGTGCGCTTCGCCGACCTGGCCGCGCTGCAGGCCGCGCCGGAAGGCTCGCTCAACGGCAAGATCGCCTTCGTGGATTACCAGATGACCGCGTACCGCGATGGCCGCGACTACGGCAAGGGCGGCGCGGTGCGCAGCAAGGGCCCGTCCGAAGCGATCCGCAAGGGCGCGGTCGGCTTTGTGATGCGTTCGGCGGGCACCGATTCGCACCGCGTCCCGCATACCGGCATCACCCGCTTCGACGATGGTCTGACTCCGGTGCCGTCGGCGGCGCTGTCGGTGCCCGACGCCAACCAGCTGGCGCGGCTGGTGGCAATGGGCCCGACCAAGGTGAAGCTCAGCCTCGATTGCGGCTGGGATGGCACGGCCACGTCGTACAACGTGATCGGTGAGATCACCGGGCGCAGCCTGCCCAAGGAAGTGGTGGTGATTGGTGGCCACCTTGATTCGTGGGACCTGGGCACCGGCGCGATCGATGACGGTGCCGGCGTGGCGCTGACCATGGCCGCCGGTCACTTGATCGGCCAGCTCAAGCAGGCGCCCAAGCGCACCATCCGTGTGGTGGCCTTCGCCAACGAGGAGCAGGGTCTGTATGGCGGCAAGGCGTACGCCGAAGCGCATGCCAAGGACATCGTGCTGCACCAGCTGGCCGCCGAGAGTGACTTCGGCGCCGGCCGCATCTATGCGTTCAACACCGGCTCGCCGAACCCGGAAGGCTCGCGCGGGGCGACCGCCCAGATTGCCGACGTGCTCAAGCCGTTGGGCATCGAGTATGCCCCGGACAAGGGTGGCCCGGGCCCGGACATCGGCCCGCTGGCCACCAAGGGTGGCGCGTGGGCGTGGCTGGCACAGGACGGAACCGACTACTTCAACCTGCACCATACCGCCGACGACACGCTGGACAAGATCGAGCCGGCGGCGCTGGCGCAGAACGTGGCGGCATACACGGTGTTCGCCTACCTGGCCGCCGAAGCCGATGGAAATTTCGGTAGTGAAGCCAAGGCCACTACCCCGCCGAATGAATGACGGCGGGTAACCCGGTCATCCGGTAGCAGCGGACCGTGGGTCCGCTGCTACAGGCCCCTATCGCACCCACACCGTGCTGGCAGGCAGCGTCATGTTGTCCGGGCGATACACCGGATCCCTGCCTGCGCCGCGCGAGGCTTCGTAATCGCGTAGCGCGGCCAGCGCCGGCTTCTGCAACAGCAGAAGCGCAATGATGTTGAGCCAGGTCATCAGGCCCACGCCGATATCACCCAGTGACCATGCCACGGTGGCGCTGTTCAACGCCGAATACAGCATGGCGCACAGGAAGCCCAGCCGGAACAACGCCATTACCCACGGCGAGTTGCGGTTGCGCAACAGGTACACCACGTTGGTTTCCGCCGTGTAATACAGCGCCAGGATGGTGGTGAAGGCGAAGGGCAGAATCGCCAGGGCGATGAATGAACGCCCGAACCCCGGCAGCGCTGTCTCCACCGCCTGCTGTACGAAACGAGGCCCCGCCTCCAGCCCGGGCACGTTGGCCACGATCCACTGCGCGGGTGCGCCTGGGTCATACACGTTGTAGGTGCCGGCCGACAGGATCAGGAAGGCGGTGGCACTGCACACCACCATGGTGTCGATGTACACCGAACACGCCTGCACCAGGCCCTGCTTGACCGGGTGCGACACCTCCGCCGCCGCGGCCGGATGTGCGCCGCTGCCCATGCCGGCTTCGTTGGACATCACACCGCGGCGCACGCCCCACTGGATGGCCGTGCCGATCATCGCGCCGAACGCGGCATCCTGCCCGAAGGCACTGCGCAGGATGATGCTGAACATCTCCGGCACCGCATCCAGGTTCAGAACCATCACCACGGCAGCCACGACCAGGTAGCCCAGCGCCATGAACGGCACGATGACCTGCGCAACCTGGGCAATGCGGCGTACGCCACCGAAGATGACCATCGCCACTACCGTGCCGATGTCTGCGGCGGTGATCCAGTCCGGTGCTCCCCATGCCTCATCCAGCGCGCTTACCATCGCGTTGGACTGGGTGCCGGGCAGCAGCAGCCCGCAACCGATCACCGTGCTGAGGGCGAACAACACCGCGTACCAGCGTTTGCCCAGGCCTTTCTCGATGTAGTACGCCGGGCCACCACGGTACATGCCGTTACTGTCGCGCTGCTTGTAGATCTGCGCCAGGGTCGATTCGACGAAAGCGCTGGACGCCCCCAGGAAGGCGACGATCCACATCCAGAAAATGGCACCCGGCCCACCGTAGGCAATCGCCATTGCCACGCCGGCGATGTTACCCACGCCGACACGACTGGACAGCGACATGCTCAATGCCTGGAACGAAGACACGCCCGCGACGGAACTGCGCCCCTGGAACATCAGCTTGAGCATCTGTGGCAGGCCACGCAGCTGGATGAAACGGGTGCGCACGCTGAAATACAGGCCCACCAGCAGGCACAAGCCGACCAGCGCCGGGCTCCAGACGATGCCCAGCAGGCGGGCAACGATGTCATCGAGGCCCATCAGAAGAACATGCCCAGGGCGACCTGCGGATTGATGTAGCTGCCGGTGTTGCGGCCGGCCACCGTGAACTCCACCCCGGCAATCAGCCCGACATTGGGACTGAAGTGGTACTGCACCGCCGGCGCGAGGGTGACATTGCGGCTGCCGGGAAGACGCTCATCGATGCGCTGCATGGTGCCATCGGCAGCGGGTGCGTAACCGCTGAGCTGGCGGTCGCTCTGCCGACTGATGGCGAACTCGAACACGCCCACCCACTTCGAATTGAAGCTGTACTCGCCGGCGGCCGAGAGGCCGAGCAGCGACCCCGGGGCGACGTTGCCGCGGAAGCCATCGGGGGTCCCGTACACGCTGTGATCGTTGATCGCCACGCGCGCCGGGGCGGGGCTGGCACTGAGCTGCCCGCGCCAGCGCAGCGGGCGGCCGTTGGGCAGCCACACCACCTGCTGCATGCCCAGCCCGAAGGTGGTGCGCTGCACGCCATCGCCCTGGGCGTTGAGCGGGTTGCCATCGATGCGGTCATAGCTGCCGGTGGCGTAACGCTGGCTCAGCGAGATCGACATCGCCGGGCGGGTGCCGTCTTCGTTCGGTGCCTGCAGCAGGTACTGAACCATGGCAGTGGTATCACCGGCACGGAAACCGCGGCTGCGGTCGCTGCCGGTCTCGGCGCGCGAAGCGCTGAGGTTGATCTGGGCGGTCACGCGCTGGCCGAGGCCGTAGGCGATCGGCACCACGGTCAGCCACGCGGCACTGCGGCCATCGCTGTCATGCCGGCGGCCTTCGCCGTCGAAGTGGCGATCACTGTCGATGCGGACCAGGTAGGGCTCGATGAACAGGTTCCCTTTCGGCAGACCGGCGGGGTTGGGGGTGATCAGCGGGCCCATGAAATTGACGCCATCGAGCGAGTGCTCGGCAGCCTGGGCGGCAGCGGGCAGCAGGCCGGCGATCAGGGCGAAGGAAATCGGGCGCAGGAAACGCAGCGCATCGAATGTCATGGAATGCCTCCTCGGTGGCAGAGTGATGCGGCAGGCCAATCCGCCGCACCGGCAATCTGCACAGGAAGTCATCTCGGAAAAATCGGTAAATCACGCGAATCTTATGTTCTGTGCGCGGGCGCACACAGGAAAATGCCTATCGCGCCAACGCTGTTTTTCAGCAGGTTTCCCGCATGAAATGCGCTTCCGGATTTTCATCCCCGGCGGCCCGGAACGTCAGCGAGCGCGGCCGCTTCGGCGGCGGATACGCGGGACCGACGTGTCGCACTCCGCCCATGCGCGCTGCGATCGGGCATAAAAAAAGCCCGGCCAAGCGGCCGGGCTACCGGGATTCATCACACCCCACGCGGTGAGCGCCACGGAACAGACCGTGATCCGGACAACGGCGCCGCACTGGGTGGGTGTCTCTCCTCACCTACACAGTACGGCGCCGCGTTGCACTGTGACGCAGCGCGAGAGCGGCGCACCATGCGAAAAATCCGAATCCACTGTAGGCACGACTTCATTGGAGACGTCGATCACATCACGCAGGGCAGCGCGCAAGCGTTACCCGAAGTTACCGTTGTGCATACCAGTGCGACAGCAACACAGCGGTGGCCGATGCGACGTTGAGGCTCTCCACCGCGCCACTGCCGGGAATGGATACCTGCATGTCGCAGGTCTGTGCCAGCGCCCGGTCCATGCCCTCGCCTTCAGCGCCCATCACATAGACCAGGCGCGCGGGCAATGGGGTCCTGAACAGATCCGCGCCGCCTTCCACCAGCGTGGCGGCAAGGCCAAAGCCGCCGGCACGCAGTGCGTCCATTGCCTGCGGCAGCGCCGGCAGCCGCACCAACGGCACCGCTTCGGCGCCGCCTTCTGCCACGCGTGCCGCCGCACCGGACAACGCCAGCGTGGAATCGGGCGGCAACAGCAGGCCGGCCACGCCGAAGTGCGCGGCCGAACGCAGGATGGCGCCGAAGTTGTGCGGGTTGCCCACGCCATCCAGCCACAGCGCCAGCGCCGGTTTGTCGGCCGGCAGACCGTCCAGCCATGTACCCAGTTCCAGCATCGGGGCGCGCAGCACGTCAGCCACGACGCCTTCGTGATGGGTAGTGGCGGCGAGTTTGTTGAGGTCGCCCTCTTCCACCACGCGGTAGCCCACGCGGTTGGCCACGCACCACTTCAGCAGCGGCTGCAGGCGCGGAATCAACGCCTCGGCCAGGTACAGCTTGCGCAGTGCCTGCGGCCGGCGCTCGAACAGCGCCTGCACGGCGTTCCAGCCATACAGGCGCAGCTCGTCGTTACCGCGCCCCGGCGGTGGCGGGCTGCCGCCTTCGCGCGGCGGCAGCGGAGTGGCCCGCGGCGGTCGCGACGACGGGCGGCGGGCGTTCTTCCAGGGATCATTCACTACGGGACTGCTCCAGCTTGCGGTGACGCCAGAAATCGGCGTTCTTGATGCCCAGCGCATCGGGGTCGAAGGTCGGATCCAGACCGAGCTTCTTCTGGCGCTCGTAATCGCGCAGGGCGATCAGGGCCGGCTTCTGCACGATCAGGATGGCGATGATGTTCAACCACGCCATCAGGCCCACGCCGATGTCGCCCAGCGCCCAGGCCATCTTGGCGTTGTGGAAAGCACCGAACACCACCATGCCGATGATGCCCAGGCGCAGCGCCAGCACGGTGAGCGGGCGCTTGCGGTTGTGGTTGATGTAGCTGAGGTTGGTTTCGGCCATGTAGTAATAGGCCATGATGGTGGTGAAGGCGAAGAAGAAGATCGCCAGGGCCACGAAGCCCGAACCCCAGCCCGGCAGCACGGTTTCCACCGCCGCCTGCGCGTAGCCCGCCCCTTCGGCCACACCGGCCAGGCCGGCGAACACCGGCTCGGCGCCGGGCATGGGCGAATACACGTTGTAGGTACCGGCCGCCAGGATCAGGAAGGCAGTGGCGGTGCACACCATCATGGTGTCGAAGTAGATGGCGAAGGCCTGCACGTAACCCTGCTTGGCCGGATGCGAGACTTCCGACGCCGCCGCCGCATGCGGGCCGGTACCCTGGCCGGCTTCATTGGCGTAGATGCCGCGCTTGACGCCCCACTCCACCGCCAGGCCCATCATCGCGCCGAACGCAGCATGCGCACCGAACGCACTGCTGAACACGGTGCGGAACATGTCCGGCACGCGCTCGTAGTTGAGGATCATGATGATGATGGCCATCAGGATGAATCCGGCGGCCATGAACGGCACCACCACTTCGGCGAAGTTGGCGATGCGCTTGACGCCGCCGAAGATCACCACGCCCAGCAGCAGGGCGACCACGACGCCGATGCCCAGCTTCAGCGCCTGCACCGATTCCATGCCCATGAACTGGCCATCCAGCGGTCCGCACAGGGCACCGCCGCGGCAGGAGTTGATGATGCTGTCGGCGATGGCATTGGCCTGGACACCCGGCATCAGGAAGCCGGCGGCCACGATGGTGGCCATGGCGAACGCCATCGCGTACCACTTCAGGCCCATGGCTTTTTCGATGTAGTAGGCCGGGCCGCCACGGTAGCGGCCTTCGGCATCCTTGGTCTTGTAGATCTGCGCCAGGGTGCATTCCACGTACGAGGTGGAGGCACCGAGGAAGCCCATCACCCACATCCAGAAGATCGCACCGGGGCCACCGAAGGCGATGGCAGTGGCCACGCCGGCGATATTGCCGATACCCATGCGGCCGGCCATGGACATGGCCAGGGCCTGGAATGAAGAAACACCGGCCTCGGACTTTTCGCCCTGCACGGTAAGCCGGCACATTTCGAAGAAGCCGCGCAGCTGCATGAAGCGGGTGCGTACGCTGAAGAACAGGCCGGCAGCCAGGCACAGGAAAATGAGTGCCTTGCTCCAGATGATGCCATTGATGAATTCAACTACTGCTTCCACGCGCTCTCTCCAGTCGGCGGAAAATGAAGGACGTCCCGTCGGCTGGAAGGGACCGGGTCGATTCTCCACGATCGCGCGCCAGCCCGATAGGGCCGATATTCGGCATCGGGCGCCACGCCACGACCAACGGTCGTGGCATACCCGGGTCGGCGCCGCGCGGTCGCGGCACACCGGCGTGCGGGGTCCCCGACGCCGGTAGGTCCCGACCGTTGGTCGGGACGCGGCCGGCCGTCAGGGCGTCCGTTCACGCACCCGGGCAAACCGCCTCAGATCATGCAACTGGCCGCGCTTGAAGACCGCACAGCGGGCGGTGCCCTCTTCCTGGAACCCGTTGCCCAGCAGCACCCGGGCCGAGCCTTCGTTGAAATCCAGCACGTCGGCCTGCAGCCTGAACAGGCGCCGCTCGTCCATCACCCAAGGGACGAACAGGCCCACCACGCGGGTCATCCAGCCCTGCCCCCAGTACGCGCGGCCCAGCCAGTAACCCAGCTCGGCGGTGTGAGCGCGCTCGGCCACGCCCGGCTGGGCGCCAATGCTGCCGCAGGCGCAGCCGTCGATCTCGATGGCCAGGTTGAGCGTCCCGGGGGCCAGGATCCGGCCACCGAGGAAAGCTTCGCCGTCTTCGCGGGTGTACGGAAACGGAAAGCGGTCGCGCAACCCGCGCGACACCGCCTCGTCATTGGCATGCTGCAGCAGCGCCTGCAGATCGCTGCTGCGCCAGGGGCGCAGCACGAATCCGGGGCCTTCCAGCCGCAGCGGCAGGTCAGGCATGGCCACCAACCGACGGGGTGTCGGCTTCCTGCTTCTCCAGTTCACGGGCCACTGCTTCGGGCGAGCGCGTGTACGGTGCCAGCAGTGCGTAGAACGCCGGCACCACGAACAGCGACAGGAAGGTGGAGACGGTGACGCCGAAGATCACCACGATGCCAATGGTGCCGCGGCTGGCCGAACCGGGGCCGCCAGCGACCACCAGCGGAATCGCACCGACGACGGTGGCGATGGAGGTCATCAGGATCGGGCGCAGGCGCACCATCGCCGATTCGACGATGGCGCGGTGTACGTCGCGCCCCTCATCGCGCAGCTGGTTGGCAAACTCGACGATCAGGATGCCGTTCTTGGCCGCCAGCCCGACCAGCATGACGATGCCGATCTGGCTGAACAGGTTGATGGTACCGCCGCTGACATACAGGCCCAACAGCGCGCCGAGCACGCCCAGCGGCACGGTGAGCATGATCACCAGCGGGTGGATGAAGCTTTCGAACTGTGCGGCCAGCACCAGGTACACCACCAGCAGGGCCATGGCGAAGGTGAGCAGCACCGCGCTGCCGGCGTTCTGGTACTCGCGCGATTCGCCCTTCCAGTCGATCTGCGCATGCTGCGGCAGTTCTTCGCGTGCGGTCTGCTGGGCCCAGGCGATCGCCTCGCCGAGCGGATAACCCGGGGCGAGACCGGCGCTGATGGTGATCGCGCGCAGGCGGTTGAAGCGATTTAGGTTGCCCGCTTCGGCCACTTCGCTGAGCGTGACCAGGTTGGACAGCGGCACCAGTTCACCGCTGGTGGCACGCACGCGGATGGCGGCCAGGTCGTCGGGCGAGGCGCGGCCTTCGCGGCCGGCCTGGACCAGCACGTCATACTCTTCGCCGTTGTCGACGAAGGTGGTGACCCGGCGCGAGCCCATCATGGTTTCCAGTGCCGAACCAATCGCGGTGACCGACACACCCAGGTCGGCCGCACGCTGGCGGTCGATGTTCACCCGCATCTGCGGGCGGGTTTCCTTGTAATCCGAGTCGGGGCCGACCAGGCCGGGGTTGTCGGCCATGCGCTCGAGCATGCGGTCCCGCCACTGTGCGATTTCGGCGTATTCAGGCCCACCCAGCACGATCTGGAACGGCTGGCCGCCACTGCGCACCAGCCCGCCCCCCACCTGGGTGCGCACACGCACGCCACGGATGCCGTCCAGGTCTTTCTGCAGTTCGGCCGCTACCTCGGGGGTGGCCGTCGCGCGCTCGCGCCAGGGTTGCAGGAACACGCTGATGCGGCCGGTATGCATTTCCTCGCTGGCGCCGAAGCCACCGGGCACACGTGGATTGGCGCGCACGATCGGCTTGTCCTCGCCGACATACCCGGCCACGATCTTTTCCACTTCCTGCACCTGGCCCACGGTGTAGTCGTAGCCGGCGCCTTCCGGGCCGTCGATCATGATCTGGAACGAGCCACGGTCTTCGGCCGGGGCCAGCTCGGAGGGCAGCAGTTTCAGCAGCAGGGCGCTGGCGGCCAGCGACAGCAGCATCACTACGACATAGACCCAGATCTTGCCGACGTGCCTGTCGAGCACACGGCCATAGGCCGCCGAGACGCGGTCCAGGTTGCGGTTGATCAGCCCGTGCAGGCCGCGCGGCGGCTGGCCGGTGTGCGGCTTGAGCAGCTTGGAGGCCATCATCGGCGTGAGGGTCAGCGACACGAACGCCGACAGCGCCACGGCGGCGGCCAGGGCCACCGCCAGTTCGCGGAACAGCCGGCCGGTGTTGCCTTCGAGGAACCCGACAGGCAGGAACACGGCGACCAGCACCGCCGTAGTGGCGATGACCGCGAAAGCCACCTGCGCCGTGCCCCGCTTGGAGGCCACCAGTGGCGGCTCGCCCAAGTCGATGCGGCGCTGCACGTTTTCGACCACCACAATGGCGTCGTCCACTACCAGGCCGATACACAGCACCAGTGCGAGCAGGGTGAGCAGGTTGATCGAGAAGCCGAAGGCGTACAACGCGATGAAGGCCGCCACCAGGCAGACCGGCACGGTCACGGCGGGAATCAGCGCGGCGCGGAAACTGCCAAGGAACAGCCAGATCACCGCCAGCACCAGCAGCATGGCCTCCACCAGCGTGGCGTACACGCGGTCGACGGCGGCTTCGATGAAGGTGGTGTTGTCGAAGGCCACGAAGATGTGGGTGCCTTCAGGCAGGGTCAGCCCGACCCGTTCGGCCTCGGCACGTGCTGTGCGCGCCACGTCCAGCGAGTTGGCGGTGGAGGTCTTGACGATGCCCAGGCCGATGCCCGGTTCGCCGTTGCTGCGGTAGTAGGCGCGGCGTTCGGACGAGGCCAGTTCGATCCTGGCCACGTCGCCCATGCGCACCACGTAGCCATCGGCGCCTTTGCCGAGCGGGATGGTGGCGAAGTCTTCCGGCTTTACGTAGTTGCGCTCCACGCGCAGGGTGAAATCGCGGTCGGCCGATTCGATGCGACCGGCCGGAAGCTCCACGTTCTCGTTGCGAAGCGCGGTTTCGACATCACCCACGGTCAGGCCGCGCGCGGCCAGCTGGTCGCGGTCGAGCCAGATGCGCATGGCATAGCGCTGGCGGCCGCCGATGCGGACCTGGGCCACGCCATCGAGGCTGGAGAAGCGGTCGACGACGTAGCGGTCGGCGTAGTCGCTCAGCTCCAGCGTGTTCATGCTGGAGGAGGTCATGTTGAACCAGATGATCGGGTCGGCGTCGCTCTCGACCTTGGCGATTTCCGGCGGGCGCGCCTCTTCGGGCATGCGGTCGGCGACGCGGCTGACGGCGTCGCGCACATCGTTGGCGGCCGCCTCGATATCGCGGTTGGATGTAAATTCGATGCTGACCTGGGCGCGGCCGTTGGAGCTGCGCGCGTTGATGGTGTCGATGCCTTCGATGCCGGCCAGGGCGTCTTCCAGCACCTGGGTGATCCGGCTTTCGATGACGGCCGCCGAGGCACCGGTGTAATCGACCGAGACCGAGACGATCGGCGGGTCGATCGCGGGCAGTTCGCGCAGGGTCAGGCGGGTGAACGACATGATGCCCAGCACGACCAGCAGCAGGCTCATCACCACGGCAAACACCGGCCGCTGGATGGAGATGTTGGACAGTTTCATCCGGCGCTGCCCACGGGCGCTGCCGCAGCGGTCGCGCCGGTCGGGGCGCGGGTGGTGCCGGCCGGGGCCGGATCCGTGGCTTTCTCCGCAGCCGGGCTGGCGGCCGGGGTCGCGGGTGCGGGTGCAGGTGCTGCTGCAGGCGCGGCGGTGTCGTTGACCTTCAGGCCGGGACGCAGCTTGCCGGTGCCGTCGACCACGATGCGGTCGCCGGCTTTGAGGCCTTCGCGGATTTCAACCACACCGGAGCGGCGCGCGCCGCTGACCACGTCGATGCGTTCGACGACGTGGTCGGGTTTGACGCGGAACACGAAGGAGTCGCGGCCGACCTGGACCACGGCAATCTCGGGAATGACCAGGGCCTGGCGTTCGGGGCGGAACATGCGCACGTCGAGCAGCATGCCCGGGCGCAGGGCGTGGTCGGCGTTGATGAAATCGGCGCGCACGGTGACGGCGCGGGTGCCGGGATCGACGCGGGTATCGATGGTGGCGACGTCGCCTTCGAAGGTGCGCCCCGGGTAGGCCACGCTGGTGGCGCTGACCTTGTCGCCCTTGGTCAGCGAAGCCAGTTCGGCTTCGGGCACCTGGAAATCGACGTGCATGCGTTCGATGTCGTCGAGGGTGGCGATGACGGTGCTGGGGGTGACCAGCGAGCCTTCGCTGACCTGGCGGATGCCGAGCACGCCGGCAAACGGGGCGCGCACGCGGCGGTCGCCGATGTCGGACTGCATTTCGCGCACGCGCGCTTCAGCGGCATCGCGGATGGCGCGCTGGGTGTCGAGGGTGGCGCTGGCGACGAGCTGCTGGGCGGCCAGTTCACGCTGGCGCCTGTACAGCTGGTCGGCCTCGGCAAAAGTGGCCTGGGCCTGCAGCAGGGCCGCTTCCTGGGCCTGCCCGCGCAGGGTGACCAGCGGGGTGCCGGCGGAGACCTGCTGGCCGCTGTCGAAGTGCACGGTTTCGATGATTTCGCTGACCTTGGCGGTGATGGTCACCGACTCGCGGGCCT
The DNA here is from genome assembly GCF_043204395.1 of Stenotrophomonas sp. NPDC047960. Taxonomy (NCBI): domain Bacteria; kingdom Pseudomonadati; phylum Pseudomonadota; class Gammaproteobacteria; order Lysobacterales; family Lysobacteraceae; genus Stenotrophomonas; species Stenotrophomonas sp. NPDC047960. The sequence continues at coordinate 47,521 of NZ_JBIDBX010000002.1, forward strand.
TGGCGGTGCCCAGCGCCTGCAGGGTGTCGCTCCACGCGGAGGTCTGCACCACCTGGGTGGTCACCGGCACGACCTCGGCCTGCCGGCGGGCGGCTTGGTCCTTGCTGCCACACCCGGCCAGGATGGCCAGGCCGAGGCCGGCAATGATGCGTGCGGTGATGCGTCCCGACATGAAGTACAGCCCTTGATGTTCCACGACCGGCAAGTGTAGCCACGACCCGCGTCAGGCATATGTGCCAAGCGTTTACCGGCACCTTCACATCACCGGGTGACACGCGCAATCCCTTTCGTGCTGGGGCCTGCGGGGCATGTAACGGCATGTGTCAACGCATGTCGGATTGCATCTCCACTGTACCGTGCAGGGCAATCGGCAGTAGGGTCGGTTCCCAAACGACCGCTGACCATGCGGATCGGTGCGGTAACGCATGACCGTAGCCGAAGCTGGCGTTTGCGGTGGCCGTGGAAGCGCCAGAGCCTGCGCCGATCATTGTCATGCGTTACCGGGTGCTGGGGCGTTCACGGCAGTCGTTTGGGAACCGACCCTACCCCGTGCGGCGTGCCGACCAATGGTCGGCACCTGCCTCAATACCGGTAATTCACCTTCATCCAGGCCGTGCGGCCGGGTTCGTTGATGCGTACCGGATCGGCAGGAAAGCCGAAATCTGCGCTGCCGGCGAGGTTGAGGTGCTCGCTGTAGGCGCGGTCGAACAGGTTGTCCACGCCTGCGCTGAGCTGCAGTGCATCGCTGATCCGGTAGCCGGCGTTGAGCGCGAGCGTGGCGAAGCCTGCGCTTGGGCCGAGGTCGCGCGCGACCACGTTGCCCTGCCCCGGTGCCACGCGGTTCTGGCGGGTCACTGCGCGCGCCAGTGCGCCCGCGCTCCAGCGCGCGCCTTCCCAGCCTGCGCTCAGGCGTGCTTCCAGCGGCGGCATCTGCGGAAGTGCGCCACCATCGGTGCGGTTTTCGCCCCATGCGTAGGCCACCGTGCCGCCGACCTTCCAGCCCTGCCCGAGCGCGAACTCGGCGCCTGCTTCGGCGCCGGCAATGCGTGCGTCGACATTGCTGGCCTGGGTGGTGCTGCCCATCATGCCGCCGTCGCGGTAGGTGAACAGGATGTAGTCCTGGATGCGCCCTGCGTACGCCGACACCCATGCGTTCACCCGCTCATCCCGGTACTGCAGGCCTATATCGAGCTGGGTGGTTTTTTCCGGCCGCACCGCACTGAAGGCGTTGATGCTGCCGGCCGGACCCATCGTGGGCGAAAAAAGCTCCCAGTAATCGGGCATGCGTTCGCTGTGGCCGATACCGGCGTAGGTGGTCAGCGCGCTGCTGATGTCACGCTCGAAACGCAGGAAGCCACTGCCCAGGTCTTCGTGGCGGCGCTGCCCGGCGGTCGGGTTCGGCATCGCCATCATGCCGGTGGTGGCGCGCTCGTCGGTGACGTCCGCGCGATCGATGCGCAGCCCGCCGACCCAACGTTGCGCAGTGCCTTCGCCCAGGGTGATCTCGGTGAACACGCCCTGGTTTTTCTGGCGTGCGTCGGTGGACCATGGCGTGAGCCGGTAGGTGTTGCGGCCCATGCCGTTGCGGCTGCGGTGGCGGCTGTCGAGCGCGTCCACCCCGGCGACGATGGCGATGTCCTGCCAGCGCCATTCGGAGGCGATGCGACCGCCAGCGGTTCGGCGATCGACGTTCGAGGCCATCGGCATCGGCATGCTGCTGCCCGGGTTGGGGTCGCGCAGGGTGTAGTTGTCCATGACGTGGTCGGCGTCGTTGTAGTACACGTTGGCCTGAAGTTTGTCCCACGCACCGGGCAGGTTGTCGCGCTCGAAGCGCGCGGCGTAGCTGGTGCGCCTGAACGCGGCGCCATCCATGCCACGCCCGGCATAACGCGCGATCGCATCGCCGGTGCCGGCGGACAGCTCCAGTACGGTATCTGCGTCGGGGGTCCAGCCCACGGCGACGTCGCTGGTCCACTTGCGCCACCTGGACGGCACCACTTCGCCATTGCCGTCCCTGTAGTCATCGGCTTCGGAACGATTGCCGTTGACGCGCACGTAGCCCTGCGACGCGCCGGCGGTGAGGTCCAGCACCTGGTCGTTGCGGTTGCGCGAGCCGACCAGCGCGCTGGCATCGAGCTCGATGCCCGGCGCGTCGAAGCGCGGGGTGTCGCGCTCGAAGCGCACCGTGCCGGCTGAAGCGCCGGCGCCCCAGCGCACGCTCTGCGGGCCCTTGATGATGGTCAGCCGGTCGAAGGTCTCCGGGGCGATGTAGGACAGCGGGTTGTCCATGCGCGAAGGGCACGCGCCGATCAGGTTGCCTTCGTTGCTGACGATGTTCAGGCGCGAACCGAACATGCCGCGCAGCACCGGGTCGCCGTTGGTGCCGCCGTTGCGGATGGCCGCGAAGCCGGGCACGGTCTTGAGGTAATCGGCACCGTCGCTGGCCGGCACCGGCTGGCGCGGCAGGCGCGGGTCGGTGACCCAGTGCAGCGGCGAGGACGGCGCGCTGGCGGTGACCACCATCGTGTCGAGGGTGCGGGCATCGTCGCGTTCGGTGGCCTGCAACGGCAGCGCGGCCAGCGCAAGCCACAGGGAAACAGACAGGCGCGTCACTGCGCCCGCGCTGCGGGAGGATAGCTTCATGGTGGAACTCCGGAAAACGCACAGGCGCGCGACGCCATCACGGCGTCACGCAGCAGGAAAATGAAAGGGCGGTCTCAGGCGTGAAGCGGGGGGCCACGCGCGGCGTGGGCAGGCCAGCGCAGGCTGCGCGGCGTGGCGACGCTGCGCAGCACCGTGGGGGCAATGATCGGCAGCGCAGGCAGCAGAACGATCAGCACTGCCAACCACGGCATCAACCGCGAGGCCATCATGCAGTATTCGCACGCCTCGCCATGGCCGGCATGCGGGTCGATCGGGGCAGCGGGTTGTGGGTGGGCCGTTGCAGCGGCATGGCCTGACATGTCGTGCATCGCCATGTCGTGCGTGTCACTGTCACTTGCCGCCATCGCGTGCATGTCGTGATGCGACATGCCGGAATGCGGCATGGGTTCAAGGCTGGCCGCGCTGCGGGGCATGACGTGCGCCATGCCACCGGGCATCAGCATTACCGACGGGCCCTGGGCCTGCTGCCAGCGGCTGACCAGCGGCGCCAGCGCCATCAGCAGCGTCGCCACGAAGGCGAGTTTCAGCAGGGCGGCATACGGGCGGCGACGGCGATTCACCGCGCGATTGTAGCGGTCGGTTTCTACGCGCACACGCCTGAACAGGCACCTGCGACCAAGCGTCGCAGGGACGGCGTGACGACCCACGGCATGCCCGCCTGCGGCGGGCACCCGGACTCCGGATCGGTAGCGCCCGACCGTTGGTCGGGCGGCGTCAGACCGTAATGGTCTGGGTCAACGATTCCCACGTCGGCGGCAGCGGCCAATCCGCTTCCTGGTTGCCATCGATGACCCGGCGCAGGTCGCGGGTGTCGATCTGCGGGGCCAGTACATGCACCAGTTCCAGCGCGTAATCGCGCAGCACGCGGTCGCGTGGCAGCACGGCCCAGGCGATGCATTCGTCGATCGGCGCCGGCGCCGGCCACGAGCGCAGGTCTTCGTCGCCGGCGTTGACGGCCATCTCTGCCAGCAGGCCCACGCCGAGGCCGGTGCGCACGTAGGTCTTGATCAGGTCCGCATCGAGCGCGGTCAGCGCGATGTCCGGGGTCAGTCCCGACGCGGCGAAGGCACGCTGCAGCGAGGAACTGCCACGGGTGGAGGATTCGTAGCTGATCAGCGGCTGGGTCGACAGCGCCTGCAGGTCCGGAGCGGCCCCGGGGCGGTCGAGCGGGTGGCCGCGCGGTACCAGCACCAGCCGGCGCCAGCGGTACAGCGGAATGGCGATGCCGGCGGTGGGTTCGGCACCGGCGGTGCTGATGATGGCGATATCCGCATCGCCCTGGCTGAGCAGGTCCAGCGCGTCGCTTTCGGCGGCCTGCTGCAGGTGCACGCTGACCTGCGGGTAGGCCTGCTTGATGCGCGCGACCGCCGGCGGCAGCACGAACCGCGCCTGGGTGTGGGTCGTGGTCAGGATCAGCTGGCCCTGGCTCTCGCGGCGCTGGTTGGCCGCGTAGGTGCGGATGTTGTTGGCTTCGGACAGCACCGCGCGGGCACGGCCGATCACCTCCACGCCCGCCGGGGTCACGGCTTCCAGGCTGCGGCCCTTGCGCACGAACAGCAGGAATCCCAGTTCATCTTCCAGCTGCTTGAGTTGCTTGGACAGCCCGGGCTGGGTGGCGTGCACCCGGGAGGCGGCCAGCGTGATGTTGAGCTCGGCGTCGGCGATGGCGACCAGGTAACGGAGTTGGGTCAGCGTCATGGGCGTGCGCGCAGCAGGAAGGAGGGGTCAAGTCGACTGTAAGGCAGTTGCCGTCACCAGCTTATAACCAAATGTTGTTTATGAAGGTAATCAGGTCATTTCGCGCGCTCATATGCGAGCGCTACGGTCTGGCGGAACCCGTCATCGATTCCCCGTGGAGCATTCCCATGGCCCTGTACAACTCGATCCTGGACACCATTGGCAACACCCCGGTCGTACGCCTGAACCGCATCGCCCCGGACCACGTCACCCTGTACGCGAAGGTGGAATCGTTCAATCCCGGCGGCTCGGTGAAAGACCGGCTGGCGCTGGCGATCATCCTGGATGCGGAGGCCCGCGGCGTACTCAAGCCCGGCGATACCATCGTGGAGGCCACCTCCGGCAATACGGGCGTCGCCCTGGCGATGGTGGCGGCGGCGCGTGGCTACAAGTTCGTGGCCACGATGGTGGAGACCTTCTCCATCGAGCGCCGCAAGCTGATGCGCGCCTATGGCGCCAAGGTGATCCTGACCCCGGCCGCCGAGCGCGGTTCGGGCATGGTAAAGCGCGCCCGCGAGCTGGCCGAGGAACACGGCTGGTTCCTGGCCAGCCAGTTCACCAACCCGGCCAACCCGGCCTATCACCGCAACACCACGGCGGCCGAGATCCTGCGTGACTTCGCCGGCACGCGGCTGGACTACTTCGTGACCGGCTGGGGCACCGGCGGCACGCTCACCGGGGTGGGCGAGGTGCTGAAGGTGGCCCGCCCGGAAACCCGCATCATCGCCACCGAGCCGGAAGGCGCGGCGCTGCTGGGCGGCGCGGAGTGGAAGCCGCACAAGATCCAGGGCTGGACCCCGGATTTCGTGCCGGACGTGCTCAACCGCGAGGTCTACGATGAACTGCTGAGCATCGACGACGCCCGCGCGATGGAAACCGCGCGCCGGCTGGCCGCCGAGGAAGGCATCTTCGTCGGCATCTCGGCCGGTGCCACGGTGGCCAGCGCGCTGGATGTGGCGGCCAAGGCGGCGCCCGGCAGCGTGCTGCTGGCGATGCTGCCCGACACCGGCGAGCGCTACTTCTCCACGCCGCTGTTTGCCGATATCAACGAGGGCTCCGACGACGAGTGGCTGGCCGGCACCCCCTGAACCGGCGGCCCTGGCTGACCGTGGACGCCCACCGCCGCGGTGGGCGTTTTCGTTTGCAACGCGACCTTCATCTGCCGTGAAGCCACCCCGACGCAAGGTAGGGGTGTTGGGCAGCGCCCGCCGGGTCGCACTGCCTGAGACGACGATGACGCAGCCTAGATGCCGTGGCCGCTAGCGTGTGAGGCGGCAGTCATCCCGTTGTATGGACCCGGTTTAGAAGGAGCGGCACGCATGAAGATCGAAGTGTGGCAGGGCGACATCACGACCCTGGCGGTGGATGCGATCGTCAATGCGGCCAACGAATCCCTGCTCGGCGGGGCTGGCGTGGATGGGGCGATCCATCGCGCGGCCGGCCCGCGGCTGCTGGCCGAGTGCGCGGGGTTGCCGGAGATCCGCCCGGGCATACGCTGCCCGACCGGTGAAGTGCGTGCCACGGCCGGCTACAACCTGCCGGCCAGGCATGTGCTGCATACGGTAGGCCCGGTGTGGCAGGACGGCCTGCGCGATGAGCCGGCGCTGCTGGCCAACTGCTATTGGAAATCGCTGCAGCTGGCCGAGAAACTCGGCCTGGCATCGATCGCGTTCCCTGCGATCAGCTGCGGGGTGTTCGGTTATCCGCTGCACCAGGCCGCACATATCGCGGCGACCGAGACATTGACCTGGCAGCGTTCGCACCGCGAACCGCTGCGGATCATCCTGGTGGCCTACAACGCCGCAACGTTCAAGGTGTACCAGCAGGCGCTGGTGGCACTGGGGCAACCGGCGGCCGTGGCGGGGCCGTTGCCGCCGCGCGGGACTGGGCTGGAATTACCGGCGGCCGCACCGCAGTAGCGCCGTCGGGATGCAAAAAAAACGCCGGCATTGCGCCGGCGTCTTTTTCATTCCATGCGGTCGGCAGGATCAGCCGTTCCACTTGCCCAGTGCCGCCAGGCCATTTTCCCTGGCGCGGTCGTACACGGTCTGCTGTGCCTTGGCGACATTGGCCTTGGTGTCCTTGGCCCACAGCTTCAGCGCGGCCTGCTGCATGGCACGGCCGTAGGAGAAGCTCAGCGGCCACGGCAGGTTGCCCATCTGGTTCATGGCATTGAGGTGCGCAGTGGACTGCTCGTCGCTCTGGCCACCGGACAGGAACACCACGCCCGGCAGGATCGCCGGCACGGTGCTCTTGAGGCACATGACGGTCGATTCAGCCACTTCCTCGACATCGGCCTGCTCTTCGCAGCCCTTGCCGGAGATGACCATCGACGCTTTCAGGATGGTGCCTTCCAGCAACACGTTCTGCTGGTAAAGCGCGTCGAACAGCGAACGCAGGGTGGCTTCGGTGACTTCGTAGCAGGTTTCGATGTCGTGGTCGCCGTCCATGATCACTTCCGGCTCGACCATCGGCACCAGGCCGCATTCCTGGCACAGCGCGGCATAACGGGCCAGCGCATGCGCGTTGGACTCGATGCAGGTGCCCGACGGAATGCTTTCGCCGATGTTGATCACCGCGCGCCACTTGGCGAAACGCGCACCCAGCTTGTAGTACTCCTGCAGGCGCTCACGCAGGCCATCGAGGCCTTCGGTGACCAGCTCGCCCGGGCAGCCGGCCAGCGGGTGGGCACCCTTGTCGACCTTGATGCCCGGGATCATGCCGTTGTCGGCCATGTACTTGGCGAACGGCACCCCGTCCTTGGTGGACTGGCGGATGGTTTCGTCGTACAGGATCGCGCCGGAAATGTGCTCGTTGAGCTTCGGCGTGGTCAGCAGCAGCTCGCGGTAGGCACGACGGTTCTCTTCGGTGTTCTCGATGCCCACGCTGGCGAAGCGCTTGGCGATGGTACCGGTGGATTCGTCGATTGCGATGATGCCCTTGCCCGGGGCGACCATGGCCTGGGCGGTTTCGGCCAGCTGTTCGATGCTCATGTATTTCCTGTGGCGGGTGCGGGAAAAACACGATTATAGCGGTCCGTTCCCGTGAACTGGCCGTTCACGGGGGATGGAAGCGCTTTCAGTATGAACGCGGGCGGTTCGGGATGCCGGGCAAAGCCCGGCATTCCTCTTTACAGGTCGCCCAGACCGCTGGCGCGGCCGTCGTCACCTACTTCGAGCAGGCGCAGGGTGTTGGTGGCGCCATGGGTTTCCATGTGCTCGCCGCTGGTGAACACCACGCGGTCACCGGCCTGCAACTGGTTGGCTTCCACCAGCAGGCGGATGCTGCCACGTGCCGCTTCGCGCGGGGTGAAACCGCGGCTGTCGAAATTGATCGGGAACACATCGCGCATCAGCGCCATCTGGCGGCGGGCGCCATCGTGGCGGGTCACCGCGTACACCGGGGCAGAGGCGCGGAAGCGCGACAGGTAACGGGCAGTGCCACCGGATTCGGTCATCGCCACGATCGCGCGCACACCCACGTGCTGGGACAGGAACATCGTGGCCATGGCGATGGCCTGGTCGGCACGTTCCAGGTTGCGCGGCGAGGCGCCGAAATCGGTCTCGGTCTGGAACTGGCGTTCGGCACCCAGGCAGATGCGCGCCATGGCTTCCACGGCCTTCACCGGGTAGGCGCCGGCGGCGGTTTCGGCCGACAGCATCACCGCATCGGTACCGTCGATGACCGAGTTGGCCACGTCCAGCACTTCGGCACGGGTCGGGATCGGGCTTTCGACCATCGACTGCAGCATCTGGGTGGCGGTGATCACCACCTTGTTCTGGGCCAGCGAGGCCTTGATGATCTTCTTCTGCAGGCCCGGCAGTTCGGCATCGCCGATTTCCACGCCCAGGTCACCGCGCGCCACCATCACCACATCGCTGGCGTCGACGATCTCTTCCAGGTTTTCGATGGCTTCGGTGCGCTCGATCTTGGACACCAGCGCGGCGTAGCAGCCGTGCGACTGGGCGATGGCGCGGGCATCGTTCATGTCCTGCGCGTTGCGGCAGAAGGACACGGCAATGAAATCGACGCCGATCTTGGCCACGATGCCGATCAGTTCCTTGTCGCGCTCGGTCAGCGCGCCCAGCGACAGGCCACCGCCCTGCTTGTTCAGGCCCTTGCGGTCGGACAGCACGCCATCATTGAGCACCGTGTTGACGATGCGTTCGCCCTGCACTTCCACCACCTGCAGCTGCATCAGCCCGTCGTCAAGCAGCAGCACGTCACCGGCCACCACGTCCTGCGGCAGACCCAGGTAGCTCACGCCCACCTGGGTGGTGTCGCCGGCCGGCGCGTTCGGCGAAGCGACCAGGTCGAAGCGGTCGCCCGCCTTGAGGTGGATCTTGCCTTCGGCGAAGCGCTCGATGCGGATCTTCGGACCCGGCAGGTCAGCCAGGATGCCCACTTCAACGCCGACGCGCTGCGCGGCAGCGCGCACGTCGGCGGCACGCTTGGCCTGGCCGGACGGGTCACCGTGGCTGAAATTGAGGCGGACCACGTTCACGCCGGCGCGGAACAGATCCTCCAGCACGCCCGGCGGGTCGGTGGCCGGTCCGAGGGTGGCAAGGATCTTCGTACGGCGCTGACGCTCAATCATGGTTAAAGGGCTCCCGGGAAAGGATTGAAATTAGCACACCCTTCACGTCCCATGAATACGTTTACAGCATTGTCGCGTCTGGGTTTTGCCGATGTCCTGCAGACAGTCCATCCAGACCGCACAAGACAGGGCCGGGCCGGGGGACGACATGCGGCGGCGTACGGAGCGCCGCCGCCGCGTTCAATCGATCAACGAGAGCAGGGCATCCGGGGTCGCGCCCAGGTTGCCGGCGCCCGCCGCCTGCAGTTCTTCGGCGCCGCCAAAGCCCCACAGCACGCCGATGTTGCGCATGCCATGATGGCGCGCGCCTTCGATATCCATGCGCCGGTCGCCGATCATCCAGCACTGCGTCGGTGCCAGCATCAGCCGCCGCAGCGCTTCGGCCACCAACTGCGGCTTTTCGCTGCGGCTGCCGTCCGGCGTTGCGCCGATGACATCCTCGAAGCACGCGCCAAACGGCAGATGCTCGACAATACGCCGCGCATGCGGCTCGTTCTTGGCAGTGACGATCGCCAGCCGGTGGCCACGCGCGTGCAGCTCCTGCACCACCTGGCCGATGCGCGGGTAGATGTCGTGCTCGCGCCAGCCGACCACGTCGAAGCGTTCGCGGTAATACGTCACCGCCTGCTCCACCTGCTCCGGATCATCGAACAGTGGCGCGAAGCTGGTGCGCAGCGACGGGCCGATCCAGCGCCGCAGTTCCTCCTGCGGCGGGACCGGGCGACCCATCTGCGTGAGCGCATGCGCCACGCATTGGGTGATGCCGACGGCGGAGTCGATCAGGGTCCCGTCGAGATCGAAGAAGAGCGCTGCGCGCTCTCCAGGTGGGTGACAACCAACGGTCGTCACCCACCGATCGTTGTCCATCAGTTGCCCCGGGCTTCTAGCGCGGCGACTGCCGGCAGGGTCTTGCCTTCGAGGAACTCGAGGAAGGCGCCACCGCCGGTGGAGATGTAGCTGACCTGGTCGGCGATGTCGTACTTGTCGACTGCAGCCAGGGTGTCGCCGCCACCGGCGATGGAGAATGCCGGCGAGCTGGCGATGGCCTGGGCCAGCGCCTGGGTGCCGTGGCTGAAGGACTCGAATTCAAACACGCCGACCGGGCCGTTCCAGACCACGGTGCCGGCCCTGGCGATCAGGCCGGCGTAGTGCTGGGCGGTCTGCGGGCCGATATCCAGGATCAGGTCGTCTTCGGCCACGTCAGCAACCGCCTTGACGGTGGCCTCGGCATCCGGGAGGAACTGCTTGGCCACCACCACGTCGGTCGGCAGCGGAATGTCGGCGCCGCGGGCCTTGGCATCGGCCACGATCTTCTTCGCGGTGTCCAGCAGGTCTGGCTCGTACAGCGATTTGCCGACAGAGTAGCCCGCCGCGGCGATGAAGGTGTTGGCGATGCCGCCGCCCACGATCAGCTGGTCGACCTTGCCGACCAGATTGGCCAGCAGTTCCAGCTTGGTGCTGACCTTGCTGCCGGCCACGATCGCCAGCAGCGGCTGGGCCGGGGCGAGCAGTGCCTTGGCCAGCGCGTCCAGCTCGGCCATCAGCAGCGGGCCACCGGCGGCGACCGGGGCGAAGCGGATCACGCCGTGGGTGGAGGCCTGGGCACGGTGTGCGGTGCCGAAGGCGTCCATCACGAACACATCGCACAGCGCGGCGTACTTGCGCGACAGGGCTTCGTCATCCTTGCCCTCGCCCACGTTCATGCGGCAGTTTTCCAGCAGCACGATCGAACCCGGGGCAACGTCCACGCCGTCGACCCAGTCGCGCACCAGCGGCACGTTCACGCCCAGCAGCTGCGACAGGCGCAGTGCCACCGGCGCCAGCGACTCGTCTTCACTCCAGACGCCTTCCTGAGGGCGGCCCAGGTGCGAGGTGACCATCACCGCCGCGCCCTTTTCCAGCGCCAGCTTCAACGTCGGCAGCGATGCGGTGATGCGCTGCTCGGAGGTGATGCGGCCGTTCTCGATCGGCACGTTCAGGTCCTGGCGGATCAGCACGCGCTTGCCGGAAAGGTCGAGGTCGGTCATGCGAACGATGGACATGGGGCAGCAACTCTTTGGCGGAAAGGGAAAGGGCGCCGCGCACGGCGCAGACGCCCATTGTAACGGCCCCCCGGCGAGTAACGACCAACGGTCGTTACCTACCGCGCGTTGTTGCGCAACAACGTGGCCGCGAACCCGCCGACGATGAGCACCCCCAGCACCAGCAGGCCCCACAGCAGCCAGCGCTTCCAGTCGCGCACCGGCTGCACGGCGGCGTCGCCGCCCAGCGTCTGCGCGGTGCCCTGCGCGGTCGCGAGCGCCGGCTGCCACTGCGCACCTTTCTGCTCGCGCAGCCGCGCGATCACCGTGCCTACCGGAGCATCGGTACGCGCCGCGCGCACGCTGCCGGCGGCCACGCTGAATGGCGCCTCGCCCTGGCTGAGGAACACCAGCGCTTCAGGCTGGTAGCCCAGCCGCAGGGTCGGGGCCGGCATCGTGGTGCCCTGCGCCGCGGTCAGTTTCCAGTAGCGGTCGCGCGTGGGCACGGCCAGCGACTGGGTCTGCGACTGGCGGCTTTCCCCGGTCTCCTGCAGCTGGTACGCCACCCAGGGGCCGGCGCGGACCTGCCAGGGCTGGGCCGCATCGTCGCGGCTGAGCAGGGTCCACTGCACCACGCTGTTGTCGGGCGTGGCGATGCCCACCTGGGCAATCGGGAAGCGGCCATCCAGGGTGTACTCGAACTCGCCCGGCTTGCCGGCGGTCCCGGCCAGCGCGCGCCATTGCCAGTCGATCGCCTGCGGTGCGGCCACGCGTTCGGCGTGCACCGCCGACAGCACCGGCAGCGCATCGCCGCCGACCGGCACGATGCGGAAATACTTCGCCTCCTGCCCGATCTCGACACGACGCTGCTGCAAGCGGCGGCCACCGTGCTGCAGATCCACCAGCGGCACATCGTCGGCCACGCGCTGCCACTGGCGCAGGTCGTCGCTGGCATCCACCCGCACCCGTGCCTGCAGCGCGGACGGTGCCTGCCAGTCCAGCCGCAGCGACTGCACCGCACCGCGCAGCGCGCTGGCATCCACCAGCCAGCCACCGGGCGCGGCACTGCCAACGCTGCGGCCCAAGCGCGCCTCGACCCGGCGCACGCTGCCGTCGGTGTTGCGTTCGGTCAGCAGTTGCAGGTCATCACCGTCGCCACCGGCCTGGGCCGGCAGCGGGAACCACGGCAGTTCCTGCCACTGCGCGGCCTGCGCCAGCGGCTGGTCGGCCGACAACAAGGCCGCCGGCAATGCCTGGCCCTGCGCATTGAACACCTGCACATCGGCCAGCTGCGGCGACACCGCGCTGCGGTACTGCGCCTCGCCCAGCATCAGCCGGTACGCGCCCGCCTGCGGGGCGGAAAGCTGCAGCGGCCACTGTTCTCGATAGTCCTGGCGCGCGTCGGCGGCCCAGAGCGCGGGGGCAGCGGCCAGCAGCGAGACCGCAGCAATCACACGGGAAAAGAGCATCACGACTGTGTCTCCAGCGGCGTTTCAGGCGCACGCGGCGGTGCCGGCGCCAGGTAACCCACGACCGTGCACAACAGGCCGTAGGCGATGAAGGAAGCAATACCGAGCAGGTTGCCCAGGTGCTGGCGGTCGATCAGCACCAGCTTGGCCAGCACCACGCCCATCAGCACCGCACCGACCAGCCACAGGGCGCGCTGCCCGCGACGCGAGCCCCACACCCAGCTGATCACGCCCAGCACGCTCCAGACCACGGTCAAACTGGTCTGGGCCAACGTGGACGACCACAGCCGCCCGTCCCACGACACCCCGCCCCAGTGGTGCACAGCATGCAGGGTGATGCTGGTCAGCGCCACGAACCCGGCCACCGCCAGCAGCGGCACCCGCCGCGCCTGCAGCGCCGACGGCGCCTGTCCCCGCCACAACCACGCCGCCAGCAACGCCATCACGGCCAGCTGCGCCAGCTCCAGCGGATTCAATACCGGCACCCACGGCAGCGGATCGGCCGCACCCTGCGCGAACAGGAAGCCTGCCCAGGCCAGCCCCAACACCGCGAACAGCGTGGTCTGCAGCGCATGCCGCGCCACGTTGAAGCGCTCGCCCAGCGGCAGCGTCAGCCAGCGCCAGCGCTGCAGCGACACCGTGGCCACTACCAGCCACGGCAGCAGCGCTGCGGCCAGGCTCCAGCCCTGCGCCAGCTCGAAGCGATCGGCCAGCCACGACGCCGCCAGCGATACCACCGTCGGCCACAGCAGCCACCAGACAAACTGCGCCGCCACTGCCGCCCGGTCCTGGCCGCCGCGCAGGCACCACAGGCTGCGCACGCCCAGCACGGCGAACGCCGCCCAGGCCAGCGCCCCGTACCCGGCGAACGGCTGGCGGTGGACATCGGCCTGCCACAGCGCCAACGGGAACGCGCACAGCAGCATCGCCAATGTGGTCAACACCAGCGCCCGCGCTGGCATGCGTCGATGCACCTCGGCCGCGATCCATGCGGTGACCGCCACCACCACCAGCAGTGCGTCCGGGCGCGTATCGAAGACCACGAACCGGCTGATCTCATGACTGGCGCCGCCCAGCCACCAGAGCAGGCCCCACAGGTAGTACACGATGGCAGGTGCGTCGCGCCCGGCACGGCGATAACTGAAGGACGACGCAAAGCCCGCCAGCGCCAGCAGCAACCCGCTCATGAAGGTGGGATTGGCAATCGCCGTGGCATCGTCCAGCCAGTAGTCGGCGCCCACCACGAACCCGAACGCCGCGCCCAACTGCAGCAGCGCACCGGCAATCTGCGGCAACCACCGCTGCTGGCGCAGCCCCAGCCAGACCAGCGCTGCGCCTTCCAGCGCAAACACACTGGCCGTCGCCCGCGCCGACAGCGCCAACGGCACTGCCAGCGTCGCAAAGCCCACTGCCAGCACCGCATGCGACTGCCCCAGCGCCGCATACCGCTCGCGACGGATCAGCGCCCACGCCAGGCCCGTATACAGCGCGGCCAGCCCCAGTGCGCACAGCGCCAGCAGCAGCCGGTCCTCATGCAGCATGCCGGCCTGCAGCGAGAACGCGATCAGCGGCGTACCGAACACCAGGCTGCCATCGACCAGATCGCGCTTCTCCGCAGGCTGGCGGCGCGCGTAGAGAACAGGAATGAGCAGATAGAACGCAAAGAACAGCAGCAGGAACGGCTCGGTACTCGCGAACTTCTCCGCGTTGTACTGCATGACGCCCCACGTGGTGCCGATGCCGAACGTGAACGCAAAACCAAGCAGGTTCAGCGCCCGCCACGGACGCCACCACGCAATGGCGAAGATGGCCGCGTTGAGCACCGCGTAATACGAGAACAGCGCCACATGGTTGCCACTGCCCGTGGACAACCAGATCGGCGCCATGAACCCGGCCAGGATGCCCAGCACCGCCAGCGTGCGCGAATTCTGCACCACCGCCAGCACCCCCATCCCCGCGATCAGCAGGACGCTAAGCGCGAATGCGATCCCAGGATCCAGCAGCTCATAACGTTTGAACGCCGCAAAGATCGTCAACAACAGAATGCCGATCGCCCCGCCCTGCAACGCCAGCGCAAACAACCGCCGCCGCTCGCGCTGCACCCAGCCGAACACCAGCCCGGCCAGCGCCCCCGCCGCAATCGCCGCCAGCCGCAGCTCGATCGGCGCATTGAGCCAACCCTGGTCGCTCGCATACTTCAGCAGTGCCGCCACACCTGCCAGCAGCACCAGCATGCCGATCTTCACCGGCACATTGCCCTCGGTAAACCAGCGCTTGATCGTGCCCACGATCCGCTCACCTAGGTCCGGCCCACGCGGCGCCGGCGGCACGAAGGGCTCGGGTCCGGAGACCGCCGCAGCGGGAAGCGGCGGCGGCGCCACCCGCGCAGCCGCCGCAAACGGCTCGGGCACGGGCTCGGCAGCCGCCAGCGGAACCTCCGCCGCAGGCGCCGGCGCAGGCACAGGAGCCGGCGCATGAGGGCGCTCCTCCCATGCAGCACTCACCGCAGGCTGGACCGCCGGCACGGCACTGTCGCTGTGTGCCTGCTCCAGGGCCGCCACCCGCCGACGCAGGCCGGAAATCATCACCAACGCCACGATCAGCAACACCGGCATGGCCAACAGCACCAGTACCGCCAGGACAATCAAAGCTTCCATTCCGCGTCATCCTCAAGGGAACGCCACGGCCCACCAAGACAAGCATGGCGCCAGCGGCAGCGCAGCCATGCTAACTGAATCGGGGGGAACGGCGCTCCGGGAGGCCAACCCGCTTGCCCATGGCCACCGACCCAGCGTCGAGGGGTCGGCGGGTGCGGGGGTACGGGACTGTCAAAAACATGGATGTTTTTGCCAAGCCCCCATGGGTGAAGGCGCACTGCTTGCGAGGCACTGCCTCGCGTGCGACTGAACGCACAACCGCTGGCGGTTGGGCCGGGGCCCGGAGGGCGGTTTACGGCGTGTCCCGTACCCCCGCACCCGCCGGCCCCAACCCGGCGACCCTCAGACGAGGGCTGTTCGCCAAAAAACGTCAGCAGCCGAACGAAGGCCGGCGACACGTACCGCCGGCAAGTATCGACCCAAAAAAAACGGCGAACCGAAGTCCGCCGTTCTCGAAGATCAGAAAGCCGCAATTACTTCGCAGCAACGACCTTGGCCATTTCCAGGCACTTGTTCGAGTAGCCCCACTCGTTGTCGTACCACGACACCAGCTTGACGAAGGTGCTGTCCAGCGCGATGCCCGCTTCGGCATCGAACACCGAGGTGTGCGTCTCGCCGCGGAAGTCCGTTGCCACCACCTTGTCTTCGGTGTAGCCCAGGATGCCCTTCAGCGCGCCTTCGCTCTGCGCCTTCACTTCCGCGCAGATCTCGGCGTAGGTCGCTTCCTTTTCCAGCTCGACGGTCAGATCGACCACCGACACGTCCGAGGTCGGTACGCGGAAGCTCATGCCCGTCAGCTTCTTGTTCAGCTCCGGGATGACCACGCCAACCGCCTTGGCCGCACCCGTCGACGACGGGATGATGTTTTCCAGAATGCCGCGGCCACCGCGCCAATCCTTGTTCGACGGACCATCCACGGTCTTCTGCGTTGCAGTCGCCGCGTGCACCGTCGTCATCAGGCCACGCTTGATGCCCCACTTGTCGTTGATCACCTTGGCCAACGGCGCCAGGCAGTTGGTGGTGCACGACGCATTGGAAATGATCGCCTGGCCCGCATAGGTCTTGTCGTTCACGCCGTACACGAACATCGGCGTATCGTCCTTCGACGGCGCCGACAGGATCACCTTCTTCGCGCCCGCATCGATGTGCTTCTGCGCCGTTTCCTTGGTCAGGAACAGGCCCGTGGATTCGATCACCACATCCACGCCGACCTCGTCCCACTTCAGGTTGGCCGGATCACGCTCCTGGGTCAGGCGGATCTTCTTCCCGTTGACCAGCAGGTCGCTGCCCGACACGTCCACGTCCGCCTTGAAGCGGCCATGCACCGAATCGTACTTCAGCATGTACGCCAGGTAATCCGGCTCCAGCAGATCGTTGATGGCCACGATTTCGATGTCATTACCGAAATTCAGCACGGCCGAACGCAGCACGTTGCGCCCGATGCGACCGAAACCGTTGATGCCAACCTTGATTGCCATGTTCACAAGCTCCTGCAGCCGCGACAGAGCGGCGCCGATGGAAAGGGCCGCCATTCTAGCAAAGCCCGACCCGCCCCGGCCCCCGGAACCGGGATGGGAAGCGGTTACACCCGTAAAGATCGTGGATTGATCCGGATCAAGGCGCGCCAGAGCCCGGCCGGGAAAACTGGCCCCATTCCACCCCGCCACGAGACAGCACCATGCGCAAGACCCCCCTCCTCCTGTCCGCCAGCCTCGCCGCCGCCCTCGCATTGGCGGCCAGCCCCGCCATGGCCCAGTCCAAGGGCGACTGGACCCTGGCCGCCGGCGTGCACCAGGTGGCTCCCAAGTCCAACAACGGCACCCTCGCCGGCGGCCTCAAGGTCGACGTCGACAGCGACATCAAGCCCACCATCACCGGCGAGTATTTCATCGCCGACAACCTGGGCATCGAAGTCCTGGCCGCCCTGCCGTTCAAGCACGACATCAACATCGACGGCCTCGGCCGCGTCGGCAGCACCAAGCACCTGCCACCGGTGGTGTCGTTGCAGTACCACTTCAACACCCAGGGCAAGGTGTCCCCGTTCCTCGGCGCCGGCCTGAACTACACCACCTTCTTCAGCGAAGACGCCCGCGGCGCCCTGGCCGGCAGCACCCTCAAGCTGGAAGACTCCTGGGGCCTGGCCGCACACGCAGGCATCGACTTCGCCATCGCCGACAAGGGCGCCCTGCGGGTGGACGTGCGCTGGATCGACATCGACAGCGACGTCAAGCTCGACGGCACCAAGCTGGGCACGGTCAAGATCGATCCGCTCGCCTATGGCGTTTCCTACGTGTTCAAGTTCTGATCCACACATCAGAAACGCACCGCGCACCACCCTCGCAGCAATGACGTTTCCCCGGCTTCGGCCGGGGATTTTTTTTGCCTGCCACGCAGACGTTCATTTTTTCTTCAATGAGAACGCGGATTTCGATTGATATGCCAAATACTTAGCGCATCGCTGCGCCGCAGCGGCGATGAAGAAATCGGGTAGAGCAACTCGCGTCAATTCACGCGGTCAATCGACGTGACGTGACTGGCAAGGATTCATGGGCGATCCATGCACAACTGCAGAGCATGACTGGCCGCATCCGTCGGCCTACTGAAGGACTGCCATGTTCCCAACTCCGCTACAACCCGCCACTCCCGGCACCGCCCACATTACACCGCATCCCCTGCAGGAACCGCAGGCCCCGGCGCCCGCCGAAGGGGCCGGAAAGATGGCCAAGGCGAAAGACTTCCTTCTCAACGCCTGGAACCGGACAACGACTCTCCATGGCCAACCGTCATCCGAGGACCTGTTGATCGAGGAAGTCGCCAGCGCAAAGGCAACGCTGACGGTGCTGAGATTGGCGTACCTCACCACGGACGACCCAGACGCCCGCACACAGCAGCTGGCGCAGATGATGCGCCTGCAATCCCTGCTGCCCGAGCGCGAAAGGACACCATTGCCGACCGAGCCGATGCCGGCACAGGCGCTGTCCACCCCCGCCACATCCCTGCCGGAGCCACGGTTGCAGGTCGTTCCTTGCGATCCAGCGCCACCTGCACCCCCCACAGCGCACTCCACAACCCGCAACGCTGATCACGTGGGACGCTCCCTGGCCACGGCGGACGCTGTCTTTCCGGTCCAGGGCACTCGGTGCGTCCAACCCCGGTCTGCCGCATCCCATGATGCTGGCCCAATGGCCCTACGCGGCGGCGCGATCTTCAGCGATCTGTTGCAGGGAAACAGCAACGAAAGCGCCCTCACCCGCCTGGTGGGCACCGTGGGCGCCTGGTGCTCCAGCCACGTCAACATGGCCACCGAGAAGCTGCAGCGGAATATCGTGGCTCGGGACAACATCCGCAACACCCCGCAGCCGGACGCCTACACAAAGCTGGAATACCACTGCAACACGCACGCCACCAGATCCGCCTTGGGGCGCCTGAAGAGTTCCTCCAACGGCACGCATATCCGCACGCTGCTGCAGGGCGGGGACTACCACGGAAATCCCAATGCCGGCAGCTATGGGCCCGCCCATCTGGCCGTCTTTTCCGGGCACAACGATCGCCTGAAGATCCTGTTGGAGGAAAGCGTCGGCCTGATCAATGTGGACCAGATCTCCAAAGTATTCGAGGAAACCGCGCTTGGCGTTGCCGCACAATGCGGCAACCACCGTGGCGCGAAGCTGCTGCTCGGTTACGGCGCCACGCCGAAGACCGACGACTTCCAATGGCTTGCGGTGAGGAACGACCTGGGCATGTTCCAGATGTTGTACGAACACCTGAAGGCACCCGCGCACGCGACCCTCGGCCAGGCCCGCAAGGTGCCCAAGATCGATTTCCAGGCTGTGCTGGGAACTGCGGTCGTCCAAGGTTCGGTCGACGTTGCACGCTTCGTGCTTGAAAACGGGACCAGGCTGAATCCCAACGACAACGTGCTGTTGCAGTATGCAGCCCA
Source organism: Stenotrophomonas sp. NPDC047960 (assembly GCF_043204395.1). Classification (NCBI taxonomy): domain Bacteria; kingdom Pseudomonadati; phylum Pseudomonadota; class Gammaproteobacteria; order Lysobacterales; family Lysobacteraceae; genus Stenotrophomonas; species Stenotrophomonas sp. NPDC047960. Next base: position 66,606 of record NZ_JBIDBX010000002.1, read on the forward strand.
GAAGGGCTTCGCCGAGATGGTGAGACTGCTGTTGCGTCACGCACCGGCCGGTTATGCCCAGCGCCTCGACCCGGTCACTCAGCGCTCGCCATTGGAAACAGCCCTGTACGCCGGGCAGGTGCAGACGTTTGCGGTACTGATGGCCGACCACGCCGACGCGGACATCCTTGCCAATGGCAGCGCCAACGTCGAGCAGGTGTGGCCGCTGCTGTCTCCGTTCGATAAGGAAAAGATCGCACCGTTGCGGAGCTTGCTGCGGACCTGGATGCTGCAGCGGGAGCACGGCACGCCGCCCGCAGTGATGGCGCCGCACGCGTCGAGGCTGGCCATCGCGGACGTGGCTGCCAACGATTCCGAAGCAGCTCGCCCGACACCGCCCGCATCATCAAGGCCCAGCGGCAAGGTGTTCCGGTTTGGGGACGCTTTCAGTCAGCCGATTGCGCTGTAGAGGCCAGCCGCTGGGCGCCAGAACCCGCGTTCTGTCGTGCCCGGCGGCTTCAACCGGCCAGGCGGCCAGATCAGGAAAACGTGCCCGGCAGACCGGGCCGCTACAATGCGGCGATGAAAATCGCCTCCCTGTTGTCTTCTTCCGCCCTGGTCCTGGCGCTCACCGTAGTGTCCACCGATGCCCTTGCCTGGGGCGCACAGGGCCACCGTCTGGTGGCCCGCATTGCCGAACCACGCCTGACCCCGCAGACCCGCGCCGAAGTGGCGCGCCTGCTGGCCAACGAACCCACCCCGACCCTGGCCGCCATCGCGCCGTGGGCCGACGAACTGCGCGCCAAGGATCCGGGACTGGGCAAGCGTTCGGCCGCCTGGCACTACGTGAACATCGGCGAGGACGATTGCCAGTACGAGGCTGAGCGCAATTGCCGCAATGGCAACTGCGTGGTGGAAGCGCTGAAGGCGCAGACCGCCATCCTCGGCGACCGCAGCCGCCCGGATGCCGAACGCGCGCAGGCGCTGAAGTTCGTCGTCCACTTCGTTGGCGACATCCATCAGCCGATGCATGCCGGCTACGGCCACGACAAGGGCGGCAATGACTTCCAGGTGCAGTACAACGGGCGCGGCACCAACCTGCATTCGCTGTGGGACAGCGGCATGCTGAACACGCTCAAGCTCGACGACGATGCGTACACCAGGCGCCTGTCCGCGCTGAAGGCGCCGAAGGTGGCCAAGCGCTCGGCGATCGCCACCGACGCCGTGCAGTGGGCCGAAGCCAGCTGCCGCATCGCCATTGCACCTGGCGTTTACCCCACCCGGCGTACGCTTGCCCCGGAGTACACCGCGACCTACCTGCCGGTGGCGGAAGCCGAGCTGCGCCTGGCCGGCGAACGTCTGGCGGTGCTGCTCAATGACACGTTGGGTAAACGCTGAGGTTTCACCATGTCACCGCACGTCGCCAGTTTCTTCCACCCGGGCAGCAACACCTTCAGTTACGTGGTGCATGACCCGGCCACCCGGCAGGCGGCAGTAATCGACCCGGTGCTGGATTACGACCCGGACACCGACGCGGTGGGTGCCGGGCCGTTGCAGCCGCTGCTGGCGCACGTGCGCGAGCATGCGCTGGAGGTGCGCTGGCTGCTGGAGACGCACGCGCATGCCGACCATGTCAGCGCCGGGCGCCGGCTGAAGCAGTCGTTCCCGCAGGCCACGCTGGCGATGGGCGGCGGAATCGTGGAGGTGCAGCGTACGTTCGCGCCACGCTATGGGCTGGATGGTCCTACCGACGGCTCGCAGTTCGATCATCTGTTCGTGGACGGCGAACGCTTCGCGGTGGGCGGGATCACGGCGGAAGTAATAGCGGTGCCAGGGCATACCAGCGACAGCGTCGCCTACCGGATCGGCGATGCGCTGTTCACCGGTGATTCGCTGTTCATGCCCGATAGCGGTACGGCGCGCTGCGATTTCCCAGGGGGCGATGCGGCCCTGTTGTACCGCTCGATCCAGCGCCTGCTGGCGCTACCCGATGCGACCCGGGTATTCGTCTGCCACGACTACGGCCCGGGCGGGCGGGAAGTGGCCAACGAAACCACCATCGGCGAGCAGCGCGCGCGCAACATCCACCTGCATGACGGAGTGAGCGAAGCGGAGTTCGTGGCGACCCGGCAAGCGCGCGATGCTACGCTTGCCGAGCCGAGGTTGATGCACCCGTCGGTAAAGGCGAACATCCAGGGCGGGGCGTAGAAGCCAGGCAACGCGTGGTTTTATCGCGTCTTTACCGTGTGCTGGCCGTGCACGATCTCAAACGTGAAGGCGTAGAACAGGCTCACGGCTACCGGTTCCACCCGCTCGGCATCGCGACAGTCACTGCGGTCGGCCAGCGCATGGCCCGCGGCGAAGTGGCACACGGCCGCAGGCGAGTAGCGCCACATTGCCACCGCTTCCTGTGCCGCCTCCACCAGCACCCGGTTTTCGGGCGCGGCGCCGGCCACACACTCACTGCGATCACTCACCGGCGCACTGCGTTCCACGGCACCGTCGGCGCTCACCACCACCTGCAGACAGACTGTGGTGGGCGGCAGCTCACGACGCGGATCGCGCTCCCCCAGCACCGGGTCCGGCGCCGCGTACAGCTGCGGCATGCGGTAGCCCTCGCTGGGCTTGAGCGTGTAAGCCTCCACCTGCCCGGCGCCGCCCGCAGCGGCGGGTCGCAGCCGCTGGTGGTCGACCGATTCGGCCCGTGAATCCACCGTGGTGACGCGGTCGTGGCCGGCGCAGCCCGCCACCCCCACCACGAGCGCAACCGCCGCAGGCAGCAGCCACCTCACTGGCCGGTCACCGTTTCACTCAGGGCGAAGTTCACTGGAATGCGGACTGCGGCCGCCACGGCTTTGCCATCCCTCATCGCCGGACGGTAGGTCCACTGCCGCGCTGCGGCGATCGATACCGCGTCGAACACGCCCGGGTTGGTTGCACTGAGCACGCGCACATCGCTGACCCTGCCCTGCGCGTCCACATCCACCCGCAGCACCACTTCGCCGCTCTGGTTGTTCTCGAACGCGCTGGCGGGGTAGCTCGGCGGCGGCATCCTGTCGATCGTCACCGGGCGCTCCAGCCCTGCCTTGGCCGCATCTTCCTGCGCGAACTGGAACGGTTCGGCACTGATCGCCGGGCTGCCGCCGCTGCCGGCCTGGCTGGCCCAGGCGACCGCGCCCAGCCCCATGCACAGCCCCACCACCAATACCTGGCCGGTCACCCACGGCAACGCCCTGCGCTTGTGTTCCTTCATCATGGCAATTCGCTCCTTCAACATCGGTTGGCTGCGCCAGTGGCACGCCATGGGCGCAACCGGGTGGACCAACTGCGCCTTCAGCAGCGCGTTGGCGTACAGCCGGCGCGAGGCCGGATGCGGGTCGACCGTGCGTGCGTCGCAGGCCAGCTCCTGGTCACGCAGGAAGCGGCGCGAGGCCCACGGCAACAACGGATGGAACCAGAACAGGCAGCGCAGCAGCGCCAGCGCGGCATTGGCCCAGTGATCGCCATGACGGCGGTGCTGGCATTCGTGCTGCAGGATCAGCGCGCGTTCGGCCGCACTGAAGCGCAGATCGAAATCCGGGCCGACCACCACGCGTGGTGACCACAGGCCCACCAGGGCCGGCAGGCCGGGATCGGCGCTGGCCTGCCAGCTGCCATCGCCGCGGCGCTGCAGCGTGCCCATGCCACGTTCGAAGCGGCGCTGGCCACGCCACTGGAGGATGCCGACAAGCAGTGCACCGGCCGCCCACAGCGCGACCAGCAGCGCCGGCCACAGCACCGCGTCGGCCGGCAGCACCGGCGCACGCAGCGCGGCCCCCAGCGCGTGCACCGGCGTGGCCTCGACGAGTGGCACGCGGGGCAGTGGCAACAGCGGTGCCAGCATCACCAGCGGCAGCAGCCACCAGCTGCGGTACACCAGCGATGCGCCGCCCAGCCGGCGCAGCAGCGGGCGCAGCGCGGCCAGCAGCACCACGGCGATCGACACCCACATGCTTGCCAGCAGCACTCCCTGCAGCAGCTCAGTCATGGTCCAGCTCCTGGATCAGCTTCTTCAGTTCGGCGATGTCCTGCGCGCTCAACTCGCCGCGTTCGCTGAAATGCGCCACCAGCGGCGCGACCCGGCCGGCGAACAGCTTGTCCAGCATCCCGCTGCTCTGCTCGGCCACCCAGGCCTGGCGCTGCAGCACCGGCGAGTACAGGTAGCGCCGGCCGTCTCGGCTGGCGCTGATCGCACCCTTGGTGAGCAGCCGGTTGAGCAGGGTCTTGATGGTGGGCTCGGCCCAGTCGCGATCGGCCAGCGCGGCCACCACCTCATCGGCGCCCTGCGGGTGCCGGTTCCAGAGCACTTCCATGACAACGGCTTCGGCTTCGCTGATCTGGCTCATCATTTACACCCGTAATCGACGATCCGATTACGCGCGTAATCTTTCGCGCTGTCAACCCCCCGTGTCACGGGTCCGTTCAAGCCGGAAGTGCTGTAATGAAAAACAGACTTCGCAGGAACGCGCCGCATGACCGAGCATCTCACCGACCTGGACGCTGCAACCGACTGGCTGCTGCAGCGTGTCGACGGGCCGCTGCGCATCGGCGCACCGCTGGCGCTGGGCAAGCCGCACCGGCTGCTCAACGCGCTGTATGCGCGGATCGAGAACGACCCCTCGCGTCCGCTGCAGATCTACACCGCGCTGTCGTTGAACCCGCCCAAGGCCGGTGGCGGGCTGGAGGCCCGGTTCATGGCGCCGTTCGCGGCGCGCCATTTCGGCGAGGATTTCCCGCGCCTGGCCTACGCCGATGCGATGGTGCGCGACCGCCTGCCCGACCACGTGCAGGTGGAGGAGTTCTACATGCAGTCCGGCGCGCTGCTCGGTTCATCGCAGGCGCAGCGCGGCTACACCAGCCTCAACTACACCCATGCCGCCGATGCGGTGGCGCAGCGCGCGCCGCACGCGATCGTGCAGAAGGTGGCGATGCGGCCCGACGACCGCCGTCTGTCGCTGTCGTGCAACAACGACATCACCCAGGACACCATCGACGCGATGCTGGCGCGTGGCCTGCCGCGCCCGCTGCTGATTGCCGAGATCGACCCGCAGCTGCCCTACCTGGGCGGCTCGGCCACGGTGGATGTGTCCTTCTTCGACCTGGTGATCACCCCGCCGGCGCCCTATCCGGAGCTGTTCGGACTGCCGCGCCAGCCGGTCAGCGACGCCGACTACGCCATCGGCCTGTATGCCAGCGCGCTGGTCCGCGATGGTGGCACGCTGCAGATCGGCATCGGCACGCTGGCCGATGCGATCAGCCACGCGTTGGTGCTGCGGCATACGGACAACGCCCGCTACCGGCAGATCCTGCACGCGCTGGACCCGACCCTGGCCAGCCATCCGACGGTGCTGGCGTGTGGCGGCCTGGAACCGTTCGAGGTGGGCCTGTACGGCTGCAGCGAGATGCTCAATGAGGGTTTCCGCCGGCTGGTGCAGACCGGGGTGATCCGACGCAAGGTGCACGATGACCTGGCGTTGATGGAACGCATCGAAAGCGGCAGCACGCTGACCATCGACCACGCCACGCTGGAGGCCGAAGGCGAGTACCTGCATGGCGCGTTCTACCTGGGCTCGCCGGAGTTCTACCAGTGGCTGCGCGACCTGCCGGAAGACGAATCCCGCGCGATCGGCATGCGCCGGATCAGCGAGATCAACCAGTTGTATGGCGGCAACGAGGCACTGGAACGGCTGCAGCGCCGGCATGCGCGTTTCTTCAACTCCTGCATGATGGCCACCGCGCTGGGGGCGGCGGTGTCCGATGCGCTGGACGATGGCCGCGTGGTGTCGGGGGTGGGCGGACAGTACAACTTCGTGGCGATGGCGCACGCACTGCCCGAAGCGCGCAGCGCCCTGATGTTCCGCGCGGTGCGCGAGGACAAGGGCACGCTGCAGTCCAACGTGCGCTGGAATTACGGGCACACCACCATTCCGCGCCACCTGCGCGATATCTACATCAACGAATACGGCATCGCCGACCTGCGCAACCTCACCGACGAGGACTGTGTGATCGGCATGGCGGCGATCACCGATGCGGCGTTCCAGGGCAACCTGCTGCAGACGGCGAAGGCCTCGAAGAAACTGGCCACCGGTTTCGTCGCGGCCGAACATTGGGCACGGCGCAATACGGCCGCCGCGGTGAGCGCATCGCTGGCGCCGTTCCGCCAGTCCGGCGCCCTGCCCGACTATCCGCTGGGCAGCGATTTCACCGAAGTGGAGCAGCACCTGGTCAAGGCATTGGGCTGGCTGAAGCAGAACACCCAGACGCGCGGCGCGAAGCTGCGCACGCTGCTGGCCGCGTTCACCCAGCCGGCCGGCGATGGCGACGTGGTGTACCTGCAGCGGATGGGCCTGGACGCACCGAAGACGTTCGGCGAGAAGGTGGAAGCACGCCTGGTCCGCCTCGGATTGGCGCGCACCTCGTAACGCTGAACGAGAGGCCCGGCATTGAAGCGGCGCGCATCGCGCGCCGGTAGAGTCGGTTCCCAAACGACTGCCGATGGCCCTGCAACATCCGGTAACGCATGACCTGAAACGAAGGCGCGTTTCCGTTCGAAGGTCATGCGTCCCAGCAACGCCCCCCCGTGTCGGCAGTCGTTCGGGAACCGACTCTACCCGCGACAGCATCTGCATCGCCTTCGCGTCCAAATGAAAACGGCGCTTCCGTTCCGGGAAGCGCCGTTCGCACTACGTTGGTTGCTGGCCCTTAGTTGGCCAGCTGCGCCTTCGCGGCGGCGACGACGGCATCGGAGGTGATGCCGAAGTGCTTGTAGAGCGCCTCGGCCGGCGCCGATGCACCGAAGGTGTCGATACCGATCACCGCACCGTCCAGGCCCACGTACTGGCGCCAGAAACCGGTGACGCCGGCTTCGACCGCCACGCGGTTGCGCACCGCGTTGGGCAGCACCGATTCACGGTAGGCCGCGTCCTGGCGCTCGAACACGTCGGTGGACGGCATCGAGACCACGCGGGTCTTGATCCCGGCCGCGTCGAGTTCGGCCTTGGCGGCCACGGCCAGGCCCACTTCCGAACCGGTACCGATCAGGATCACGTCCGGCACGCCGCCTTCGGCATCGGCCAGCACGTAACCGCCCCGGGCGATCTGCGCCACCTGGTCGGCGCTGCGCGGCTGGTGCGGCAGGTTCTGGCGGCTGAACACCAGGCAGCTCGGGCCATCCTGGCGGGTGATCGCGGCCTTCCAGCTGACCGCCGATTCAACCGCATCGCACGGGCGCCACACATCGTTGTTCGGGATGTAGCGCAACGAGGCCAGGTGTTCCACCGGCTGGTGGGTCGGGCCGTCTTCGCCCAGGCCGATCGAGTCATGGGTGTACACGTGGATGGCGTGAGCCGGGATCAGCGCGCTCATGCGCACGCCGTTGCGGGCGTAGTCGCTGAACACCAGGAAGGTGGCGTCGAACGGAATGAAGCCACCGTGCAGGGCCAGGCCATTGGCGATCGCGGTCATGCCGAACTCGCGCACGCCGTAGTACACATAGTTGGCGTTCGGGTCGTCAGTGGCGACCGACTTGCTGGCCTTCCACAGGGTCAGGTTGGAGTGCGCCAGATCGGCCGAACCGCCCACCAGTTCCGGCAGCAGCGGCGCGAAGGCTTCGATGGCCAGCTGCGAGGCCTTGCGCGAGGCAATGGTCTGGCCTTCGGCCTGCACCTGGGCGATGTAGGCATCGGCCTTGGCGACGAAATCGGCCGGCAGCTCGCCATGCGAACGGCGGGTCAGTTCTTCGGCTTCGGCCGGGAACTGCGCGGCGTACTTGTCGAACTGCTGTTCCCACTCGGCCTGGCGCAGGGTGCCGGTACCGCCGGCACGCCAGCCGGCGTAGATCTCTTCCGGGATCTCGAACGGGCCGTAGTTCCAGCCCAGCTGCTTGCGGGTGGCTTCCAGCTCATCCTTGCCCAGCGGTGCGCCGTGGCTGGATTCCTTGCCGGCCTTGCCCGGCGAACCGAACCCGATGATGGTGCGGCAGCAGATCAGGGTCGGCTTGTCGGACTGCGACAGCGCGTTCTCGATGGCGGCCTTGATGCTTTCCGGGTCGTGGCCATCGACGCCGCGCACCACGTTCCAGCCATAGGCCTCGAAACGCTCGGGGGTGTTGTCGGTGAACCAGCCGGCGGTGTTGCCGTCGATGGAGATGTGGTTGTCATCCCAGAAACAGACCAGCTTGCCCAAGCCCCAGGTACCGGCCAGCGAGGCGGCTTCGTGCGACACGCCTTCCATCAGGCAGCCGTCGCCGAGGAACACCCAGGTGCGGTGGTCGACGATCTCGTGCTCGGGGCGGTTGTAGCGCTGGGCCAGCAGCTTTTCGGCCAGCGCGAAGCCCACGGCATTGGCCAGGCCCTGGCCGAGCGGACCGGTGGTGGTTTCCACTCCGGGGGTTTCATGATGTTCCGGGTGGCCGGCGGTCTTGCTGCCCAGCTGGCGGAACTGCTTGAGCTGTTCAATCGGCAGGTCGTAGCCGCTCAGGTGCAGCAGCGCGTACTGCAGCATCGAGCCGTGGCCGTTGGACAGCACGAAGCGGTCGCGGTTGAACCACTTCGGGTTGTTCGGGTTGTGACGGAGATAGTCGTTCCAGAGGACTTCGGCGATATCTGCCATGCCCATCGGCATGCCGGGATGCCCGGACTTGGCGGTTTCGACCGCATCAGCGGCAAGGAAGCGGATGGCGTTGGCCAACTGGCGGCGGGTGGGCTGCGTCATGAGTCTGTCGGGTCGGGAGGCTCCCGCTTAATGCGGGCGAGATATTGTCGCAGCTCCAGCGCTGGCGCGCTTGCGCTGCGCCAACATCTGCCCCACGTTTCGCGATGCGAAACGCGGGCCCCGGGGCATGCCTCCTATCCCCGCGCCTGTCGGCGCGCCCCCTTAACACAAGGGGGCTCCCTCACCAGACGGAATCCGCCCGGACCTTCACTTTCTTGAACGAACCCAGTATTGGCGCGGTCAGCTGCGCGGCACGACCGGCCCCGGAACCGGGCTTTCCTCGGTTTCGCCCTTGGCCACCAGGGTGGTCAGGGCCAGGTCGCCGGTGACATTGAGCGCGGTGCGGCACATGTCCAGGAAGTGGTTCACGCCGAGGATCAGGCCGATGCCCATCGGGTCCACGCCGACCATGGCGCAGATCATGGCCACCACGGGCAGCGAGCCGGACGGCACGCCGGCCGTGCCGATGCCGCCCAGGATGCAAACCACCATCACCATCAGCTGTTGGGTGATGCTCAGGTCCACGCCGAAGAACTGGGCCAGGAAGATCACCGTCACGCCTTCGAACAGCGCGGTGCCGTTCTGGTTGGCGGTGGCGCCCACGGTCAGCACGAAGCGCGAAACCTTCTGCGGCAGCCCCATCTGGTCGGCCACGCGCAGCGCGGTCGGCAGGGTGGCGTTGCTGGAGGCGGTGGAGAACGCCATCACCGTGGCCTCCTGGGTATCGCGGAAGAACGCCAGCGGCGACCGCCCCGACAGCCACACCGCCGCACCGTAGGTCACCACCATGTGCAGCGCCAGTGCCAGCACCACCACGCCCACGTAGGCACCCAGGCGGATCAGCAGGTCGAAGCCGAAGATCGCGGCCAGGTTGAACATGAAGCAGGCGACCGCGTAAGGCGCCAGGCGGATGACCAGGTTGATCAGGGTCATCGAGACTTCGAACACGCCTTCGATGACCTTGCGCAGCGGCGCGGTCTTTTCATCCGGCGACAGCACCATGCCGATGCCGAACATCAGCGCGAAGAACATCAGCGACAGGATCGCGCCGTTGCTGGAGGCGGCGGCCAGCACGTTGCTGGGCACGATCGACAGCAGCATGTCCATGCCCTTGGGCTGCTCGCCGATGTTGGCCACGATCTCACGGCTGCGCTCGACGTTTTCGTGCAGCAGCTGCTGGGCCATGGCCGGGTCCACGCCCACACCCGGCTTGAGCACGTTGACCAGCACCAGTCCCAGGCCGACCGCGATGCCCGACAGCAGCACGGTGTAGGCCAGGGTCTTCCAGCCGATCCGGCCGAGCGAGCGGATGTCGCCCATCTCCGAGACGCCCATCACCAGCGCCGAGAAGATCAGCGGCACGATCAGCATGAAGATCAGGTTGAGGAACAGCCCCGACAGCGGCGTGGTCAGGTAGGTCATCACCGCGCGGGCAGCATCGGGCAGCCAGGGAATGCCTGGCCCGACGGCGTGCACGATCAGCCCCAACAGCAGGCCAAGCCCGAAGCCAATGCCCATTTTCCAATGCAATGGCAGCTTCTGCCGGGTCGTTGCGGCCTCAGTCATGGAGCGGTGTTCCTTGAAAATTAGAGGAAGAGCTTAGCAAAGCCGGCCACCCCGGCCCGGTGGCCACTCAGCGATCCGAAGGATAGAGCGGCGCCAGTCCAGTATTTTCCGCGGTCTGCGGCGGCTGCCAGTGCGGTCCGTCATGGAAGGCGCGGCGCAGCGCCTGTCGCGCCTGGGTCGCATCGCCCCCGTCACGGCTCCAGCGCGCGGCCTGCATGTCGCGCAGCGCTTGCCGTTGCGCCGGGTCGGCCAGCCGCGCCAGCACGGCATCCAGGCCATGTACGCCGCCCAGCCGGCCCAGCATCGCGACGATCTCGTCCAGCCCTTCGTGGTCCAGGGCGCGGCGCAGCGCACTCCGGGACGGCATCTGCGCCGCGGTCACAGGCCCCACCACCGCATGGGAGGCGCCAGACGCTGCAGGCTGCCGGCGACGGCGCCATGCCCATGCCAGGGTCATCAGCCACAGCGCCGCAAAGGCCGCCGCTGCCCCGATCCAGCCCCACGGCCGGCCGGCTGCGGTGGCCACGGTGAGGGCGTCGGACGGCGCGACGGTGGTGCCGGGCAAGGGCGAGGTGGTATCCAGCGCTGTCGGCGGGGGCACCGTGCCCGGGGCGCCGGCGGCGACGGCCAGGCTCAGGTCGGGCAGCGTGGCGGTGCGTGGCTGGCTGCCGCGCACATCCCACCAGGCCATGCGCGGGCCCGGAATCACCAGGGTGCCGGGCTGGCGTGGCACCACCGAATAGCGGCGGGTCAGGGTCAGGCGCGGGGTGCTGCCGTTGAACGTCTCGTCATACTGCGGCGGCTCGGCGAACACCTGTGCGCCTGCGCCGGCATCCAGCGGCGGCAGTTCAGGGAACTGCGCGCGGGTGGCGCCATCGGCGACCGCTTCCACCACCACCGTGACCGCCTCGCCGGCACGGCCACGGGTGGGCGCGGCCGTGTAGCGCAGGCGCAGGTCGTGCAGTGGCAGCCACGGCTGCGGCGCGCCGTCGGGCTGCGCGCGCACCTGCAGGGTGCGATCGGGCGCGTTGGCGCGCAGGCGACCATCGCCGCCGAACAGGTCATCGAAGAAGCCGCCTGCACTGCGTCCGTTGAAGCGTGCACCGGGCAGCACCAGCGGACCGCTGCGTTCGGGAATGAGCAGGTAGCGGCGTTCAACCAGGTTGTATCGCCGTCCGTTGACCTCGCGCACCAGGCTGCGATCCTCGCCCACGCGCTGCATCGAGGCACCGTCCGGCGCATCCACACCCAGTTCGCCTGACAGCAGTTGGGAGGCGTAGTAAAGACGCACCACCACGCCCACGCTCTGCTGCACGTACGGGCTGGCGTCATCGACCTCCATTTCGACGAAGGCGGTGGCGTTGCCGGGCACGGCGGGCGTCGCGGCGGCACTGGCGGCCACGGTCAACTGCAAGGGCGCGGTCCGCGCCGCGCCCACCTGCAGCGCGGGAATGGTCAGCACGCCACTGCGCCGCGGGCTGAGCGCCACGCCGTACAGCGAGCGCGACTGCATCGCGCCCTGGCTCCACTGCACCTGGCGGCTGCTGGTCTGGCCGCTGAGCTCGAAATCGGCCTGCAGCGGCGCGTAATCCGGTGCGCCGGCATCGGTCTCGATGTTGAGCGTGACCGTGTCGGTGTCGCTGATCGCCTGCCGGTCCAGCCACGCGCGGGGCTGGGCCTGGACCAGGCTGCTCACGCCCAGCAGCAGCCAGCCGCAGGCGCGCCACCAACGTCGCGTGGAAGGTGCTGCGCTCATTGTCCGTCCCGTTTCCTGCGTTCGCTTTCCAGTTGGAATTTCTGCCGCAGCAGATTGCCCGGTTCATCAGGCACCCGCCGCATCCACGCCTCGACCGCCTGGCGCTGTTCTCGCTGCTGCGGCGTTTCGTTCGACTCGCGGCGCTGCGCCGGGGTTTTGCCCGCACCGGCCTGCTGTTTTTCCAGCGCCTGCCGCATGCGCTCGCGCTGGGCCGCATCGGCACGCGCCTGTTCGGCCGGGTCGGGCTTGCCCGGATCGCGATCCTGCGGCGGCGTGCCCTGCCCCGGCTTGGGCCGGCCCTGCTCGCCCTGCGAGGAGGGATCCTGCTTCTGTTGTTGTTGCTGTTGTTGCTGCGGCTTCGTCGACGGCTTCTGCTGTTGTTGCTGCGGTTGCTGCCCGCCCCCCGGTGGCGGCTTGCGCTTGCGCGCGGCCTCCACGGCGGCACGGTTGGCTACCGCATCAGGCATGCCCGGGCGCAGGGCCAGCGCCTGGTCGTAGGCAGCAATCGCGGCGTCGTACTGACCCTGGCGGGCCAGCGCGTTGCCCAGGTTGTAGCGGGCCTCGGCGTCGTTCACGCCCTCGAACTGCTGCTGCGCTGCCTGGAAATCGCCGCGCCGGTAAGCATCCACCCCCTCCGCCACGCGCTGCTGGTCGCGCTGGTCGGCACGCTGCCACCAGTTGCGTTCGGCGGCCTGCGCGGGCGCGGGCATGGCCAGCGGCAGCATCACGCACAGCAGGGCAACGGCCACCACGCCACGGCGACGGAAGGCCCACAGCGACAGCAGCATCAACGGTGGCAGCAGCCAGAAGCCTTCATCGCGCCAGGCCAGGCCTTCGCCTTGACGGCTTTCCTGCCCGCCGGCGCTCGTGCGTGGGGTCAGCACACCCAGTGACTTCAGGTCGCCCTCATCGTCGGCCACCGGCGCATAGCGACCACCGCCGGCATCGGCCACCGCGCGCAGGGTGTCCGGCTCCAGCTGCGCGCGCGCGATCTGGCCATCGCCGCTGCGGTACGCCGCACCCGCTGCGGTACCCAACCCGAGTACCGAGACGTGGATGTTCTGCGCCTTGGCCGCTGCGGCCGCGGCACGTGCGGCGTCATCGGCACGGTCGGTCAGCAGCAGGATGTCGCCGCCCTTGGCGCCGGACTGCTGCAGCAACAGCACCGCCGCTTCAATCGCACGGTCGGCGCGTTGGCCGTCGCGTGGCATCACATCCGGGGCCAGCGCGTCCAGGTACAACGCCACGTTGGCGGCGTCGCCGGTCAGCGGCGCAACGGTGAACGCATCGTCGGCGTAGACCAGTAACGCGACCTCACCGCCGCTGCGCTCGCGCAGCAGCGTGGCCAGCTTGGCCCGCGCCTGCAGCAGGCGTGAGGGTGGCAGGTCGGTGGCGGTGGTGCGCGAGGACAGGTCCAGCGCTACCACCAGCGGCGCCGGCGCCTGCCACAGCGGCTGCGGCACTTGTCGCCAGCCAGGGCCGGCCAGGGCCACCACGGCCAGGGTCCAGCCCAGCAACAGCAGCGCCAGCCCGCTCCACGCACGGCGCCCACCCGCCACCAGCAGGTGCGGCAGCAGGTGCGCATCCACATTCTGACGCCAGACGCTGCCGCGACGGCGGCGCCAGGTCCAGAGCAGCGCGATCAGCGGCAGCGCGGCCAGCGCCCAGAGCAACGCAGGGCGTGCCAGATGCACGTGGGTGATCAGCGTGTTCATGCCCAGCGCCTCGGCAGCAGCCAGCCCAGCCCACCCAGCAGCATGGCCAGCGCCAGCGGCCACGCATAGCGTTCGATATACGGACGTACCGCCGCGCCTGCGGCGGTGATCGGCTCCAGCCGGTCCAGCTCGGCATAGATGCCGGCCAGTTCGTCGGTGTTGCGCGCGCGGAACGCACGGCCGCCGGTGAGGTCGGCAATGCGGCGCAGCGTGGCCTCGTCCACCGGATCGTCGCCGGCGGCAATCTGCACGCCGAACAGGCTCATGCCACCGTCCCCGCCGAAGGCCACCGGATACACGCGCACGCCCTCGGCCTTGGCCAGTTCGGCCGCGCGCAGCGGCTGCAGCACGCCGGCGTTGCTGACGCCGTCGGTCAGCAGGATCAGCACGCGTTGGCCTTCAGGCTGTTCGCGCAGGCGCTTGACCGCCAGTGCGATGGCATCGCCGATGGCGGTGTCGCGGCCGGCCAGGCCGACTTCGCTGTCGGTGAGCTGGTTGCGCACCGTGGTGAGGTCGGCGGTGATCGGCGTCAGCGTATAGGCGCGTTCGCCGAAGATGAGCAGCCCCACCCGATCACCGGCGCGGCGGTCGAGGAAATCGGCCAGTACCGCCTTCGCTGCGGAAAGACGCTGCACGACCTGGTTGCCCAGCATCATGTCGGGTTCGCTCATGCTGCCGGAGACGTCCACGGCGAGCATCATCTGCCGGCCCTGCTGCGGCGGGGAGACCGGCTCGCCCAGTTGCTGCGGTCTGGCCATGGCCACGCACAGGCAGGCCCAGGCCAGCCACAGCAGGAGCCGGCCGACGCGCCATGCGCCAGTGCCGGTGGCCTGGCCCAGCGCGGCCAGGGCACCGGCGGCATAGGGCACGCGCAGCGCAGGGGCCACTGCGTTCCGGCGCGGCCACCAGCGCATCAGCCAGGGCAGCGGCAGGGCCAGCAATGCCCACGGCCAGGCCAGCGCATCCAGCCACGGCAGCACGGAAGACAGGCCCGGGATCATCGGCCGCGCCTGCTGATCAGGTCGAGGAAGCGCGCGCGCGCGAGGTCGCGGACACGCTGTACGGCGGCCGCGTCGAGGCTGCGGCGGTAGCCACCGTCGAGCAGCAGGCGTCCATCGCCGTCGGAGAAAGCGCGGCTGCCGGGGGCATCGAGGAATTCCAGCCAGGCCTGGCCCTGCAGCAGTTCCGCGCCCGCTTGGCGGCGGCGCGCGGCGCGGCGCAGCAGCTCGGCCATCGTTGCGACCTGGGCGCTGCCGCTGTCTGCGGCATCCACGGCGGTGTCGAACACCTGAAGCCAGCGGCGCTGCTGGCGCCGTCGATGCGCGCGCCACGCCCACGCCAGCAACACGACCAGCGCCAGCGCCGCCAGCACCACCCACCAGCCCAGCGGCAACGGCCACCAGGACGGAGTGGGCGGCAGATGCACGTCGCGCAGCGGGAGCGAGGCGGCTGCGCTCATGCGACCACCGTCGACGGCAGCGGACCCAGCCAGCAGTCGCTGGCGTCATCGGTACTCACCACGTGCACCTGGATGCGACGCGCGCCGACGCTGCGCTGCAGCGTTTCCAGCGGTTCAACGAAGCGGGCGTGCCAGTGTTCGCGCACGGCGCTGTCATGCAGATCCAGCACTACCTGCCGGCCCTGCGACAGGAACGGCAGCACGCCATCCGGCGGCGCCAGCTCCAGCGGATCGGCCAGCAGCATCAACTGCACTTCATGGTGCATGGCCAGCGCGGTCCAGCGCGGAACATCAATGGCGGCCGCGCGGGCCGGGTCGGCCAGCACTACCACGCGCGCGCCGGGGCGCAGCACGCGTGCGGCTTGTTGCAATGCATGATCGAGGCCGGCATCGTCGGGCGGTGGTGCGGCGTACCAGCGGGTCAGCGCATCCAACACGCGCAGCACGCCACGCGTGCCGCCGGCCGGTGGGATCGGCGCTTCGGTGCGGCTGCCGCGCAGTGCGGACAGGCGGTCGCCCTGGCGCTGTGCCAACCACGCCGCGACGGCGCCGACCCGTGCGGCCTGCACCGACTTGAAGCGCACCCGCGTTCCGAAATACAGCACCGGGTCGGTGTCGGCCACAAGCAGCGTCTGGCGCTCGCGTTCGGCCTGGAACAGCTTGGTATGCGCGCGTCCGGTGCGGGCAGTCACCCGCCAGTCGATATGCCGGGCATCGTCGCCGGCGACATATTCGCGCGATTCTGCGTATTCCATTCCCCTGCCGCGCATGGGTGACGGTGCCTGGCCCGCATGCGCCAGCCGCCCCCGTCGCGCCGGCGCCAGCCGGTGCGCGCTGCGCCGCAGTGCGACCAGCTCGGCCAGGGTCGGCTGCACGCCGTTGCCCGCCAGCGCAGTGGCAGCAGTGTCATCCGTAGCGGTCATGCCGGTCTCAAGGCACCGGGATGCGGGCCAGCAACTCGGCCACCAGCCGCTCGCCATCCCAACCTTCGGCGGTGGCTTCATAGCTCGGCAGCACGCGGTGGCGCAGCACGTCGGGGGCGACGCTGCGCACGTCTTCGGGGGTCACGAAGTCGCGCCCCGCCAGCCAGGCGCGTGCACGCGCGCAGCGCTCCAGCGCGATCGAGCCGCGCGGACTGGCGCCCCAGGCGATGCGCTTTGCCAGTGCAGGGTCATACCGACCCGGGTCGCGGGTGGCCAGCACCAGTTCAATGAGGTAACGCTCCAGCGCCGGCGCCATGTGCAGCGACAGCACCGCGCGGCGGGCGGCGAACACGTCGTCCAGCGGCATGCGCGCCGGCGGCGCCGGCGCAGTGCCGAGCGCATCACGCGCGCGCTCGCGCGCCAGACGCAGGATCTCGGCTTCGGCGTTGGAATCGGGATAACCGATCCGCACGTGCATCAGGAACCGATCCAGTTGCGCTTCGGGCAACGGGAAGGTGCCCTCCTGCTCGATCGGATTCTGGGTGGCCATCACCAGGAACAGCGCCGGCAGCGCATAGGTATGCCGGCCCACGGTGACCTGGCGCTCGCCCATGGCCTCCAGCAGCGCCGACTGCACCTTGGCCGGTGCGCGGTTGATTTCGTCGGCCAGCAGGATGGGGTGGAAGATCGGGCCAGGCACGAATTCGAAGCAGCCTTCCTGCGGCCGCCAGATCTCGGTGCCGGTCAGGTCGGCGGGCAACAGGTCCGGGGTGAACTGCACCCGCGAGAAGTCAGCTTCCAGGCGGGCCGCCAGGGCGCGGATGGCGGTGGTCTTGGCCAGCCCGGGTGCGCCTTCGACCAGCAGGTGGCCATCGGCCAGCAGTGCGGTCAGCAGGCGCTCGACCAGTGCGTCCTGGCCGACGATTTCGGCCGCGAGCGAGTCGCGCAGCGCACGGAAGCCGGCATGCAGGCGGTCGTGTTCGGGGGTGTCAACGAAGGGCGTGGGGTCGATTGCGGGCATGGGGGGTGGCAGGTTCATGGCGTCCATCTGACCCACGCAACAGGCGTAAGGTTCCGCGCACATGATGGCAGGGCTGGCCGCGCAGCGGGATCAAGATTGCCTGAACGCGGCTAGGCCCGTCCCGCGCCGTCGTAGATGGCGCTGCAGTAAGGTCCGGCCATTTCAAAGCGCCTGCAGACCTGCGGGCGTTCGGCATAGATGCCGCAGGACATGGTTTCCCGGTCGAGCGCCACGCACCAGCCGTCCGCGCTCTTGGCCATGGCCAGCACGCCGTCGGCAATCTCGGTGGTCAGGTTCGAGGGGACGCACTCCGACGGCGCCAGCACGGCAGTAAGCCGGCAGCATTGCGCGGTGCAACCGGAGCAGTGTGCCTGGGCCATGGAGCAGGATAGCGCGGCGCCCTTGCCCTGCCCTGAACCGTTTCCGATGGACGGACCAAAAAAAAATCCGGCGCCCCTGCGGGCACCGGATTCTTGCTTGCCAACCGTCTGCTGGATCTGCGACTCAGTTGGTTTTGGCCACGCGCAGCACCTTCGGGGTGACGAAGACCAGCAGTTCGGCCTTGTCCTTGTTGCGGCTGCGCTTCTTGAACAGGTTGCCCAGGAAGGGAACGTCGCCCAGGAACGGCACCTTGTTGACGCTGTTGCGGTCGGTGAACTCGTACACGCCGCCGATCACCACGGTCTGGCCATCATCCACCAGCACCGCGGTGTTGACTTCGCGGCGGTTGATCGAGGGAACCTGGCCGTAGCCCTCCAGCACGATGTAGCTTTCGACTTCATCCTTCTTGACCGCCATGTTCAGGAACACGCGGTTGTCGTTGGTGATGGTCGGGGTGACCTTCAGCTCGAGCAGCACTTCCTTGAACTGCACGTTGGGCGTGGCCGCCTGGCCGGCAGAGCCGCCAGTGATGGTCACATAGCCGATTTCCTTACCCTGCTTGATCACCGCTTCGCGCTGGTTGGTGGTGACCACACGCGGGTTGGAGATCACTTCACCGCGCGATTCCTGCTGCATGGCCGACAGTTCCACGTCCAGCAGGTAGCCGGCGTTGAGGATCGACAGGGCCAGTGAACCCGGGTTGCTGGCCGCCGCCACCGGCAGGTTCCAGTTCAGGCCACCGGCATTGATGGTGCGCGGGGGACGCACCGGGATCGGACCGGTACCGCCGCCGGCAGCCCACTCATTGAGCGCTTCCTGGTACTCGGTCGCGTTCTCGGCGTCACTGGTGATGTTGTCGTGGTTGCTGCTGGTGTTGCCACTGAAATAGACGTTGTCGCGGCTGCCGGTGATGCCGAACTTGGCACCCAGTTCACGCGCGAAGGTGTCGGTGGCAATGACGATGCGGCTTTCGATCAGCACCTGGTCGACCGGGCGGTCGATCACGTTGATCAGCTCGCGCATGCGCGCGACCTTCTTCGGGATGTCGCTGATCATCAGCGTGTTGGTGCGCTCGTCAGCCACCAGGCGGCCACGCGAGGAGAGGAAGCCGCTGTCTTCCTGCGAGCTGCTGCTGCCGGCACCACCGCCACCACCACCACCACTGCCGCCGCCGATGCCCTTGGCCTCGGTCAGCGCTTTGAAGATCTGCGCTGCGTTGTGGTAGTTGATCTGCACGTAATCGGTGATCAGGTCCTGGCGGTTCTCGATCGCGATGCGGGCGTCTTCCTTCTCCTGCTCGAACTTGGCCAGCTCGGGCTGCGGGGCGACCCACACAACGCCACCGTCACGACGCTTGTCCAGGCCCTTGGCCCGCAGCACGATGTCCAGCGCCTGGTCCCAAGGCACGTTGACCAGGCGCAGGGTGACGTTGCCTTCGACGGTGTCAGAGGCCACGATGTTCAGGTTGGACTCTTCGGCGATCAACTGCAGCACGGTGCGCACCGGCACGTCCTGGAAGTTGAAGGTCACCGGCTTGCCGCTGTATCCGCGCTGGGCCACTGCAGTGGCCGCCTGGGTCACCGTGGTGGCGTTGATCGCGCCGGTAGCCGGGGCGCTCTTGCGGGCGCTGATCTCGACCACGTATTCGTTGCCGGTCTGGTAGGCCAGCGACTCGAACGGCGTGTTGGTATCCAGCACAAGCTGGGTGCCGCCGCCGTAGGGCTTGGGATCGATGCGCTGTACCGGCGTGGCGAAGTCGACCACGTTGATCGACTTCTGCAGGTTGTCCGGCAGGGTCGCGTTGCCAACGTCGATCACGACGCTGTTGCCCTGGCTGCGCAGGTCCGGGTTGGCGCCCTTCCCATCGAACTGCAGGATCAGCCGGCCGCTGCCGTCTTCACCGCGCTTGAAGTCGATCTTGGACACCGCCAGCGAAGCCGGTGCGACGGCCGGCGCGGCGCCGGCCCCCTGGGTCGTGGCTGCAGCTGCCGGCGTCGCCGCCATCAGGGTGCCATTGGCCACCATGAGCGCGACTCCCAGCGCGCACAGGTGGATCAGCTTCGGGCGCCGGTCGGGACGCTGCAGCATGGCGTTGGAAAAGGTCATCGTGCTATCCCCATAATCATTCATTGATCTTCAAGCGCAAGCGATGCAGGCCGTTCCAGCCAGCCGCCCGCGCCATCCGGCACCAGTTCAATCAGTTCGATCCGGTCTTCGAAGACCCCGGTCACCCGGCCGTCGCTCTGCCCCATGTAGACGGCCGGACGCACCCGGTAGGTGACCTTGTCCGGCGCCATCACCAGCGCGACCAGTGCGCTCCCCTTGCCGATCGAACCGACCATGTCCAGAGAGTCCAGCGGGAAGGCTTCCAGCGGCTCCTTGCGGCGGTTCGGATCCGGACGCAGGCCCGAGCCCCCCTGGGCCGTCGTCCAGGCATCGGTGAACGGATCACGCATGCCCTGCGCGGAATACTCGAAGGTCTCGAACTGCTGCATGACAGGCAGTGGTTCGAGCGGCGGTGCCGGGCGTGCACGCACGTCGGCAACCCACTTTTCCAGGTTGGGCGCGTCACCGGGCGTGCTGGAGATGCTGCGTGCGCAGCCCGCCAACAGGACCAGCATCAGCAGGCCACATACCCGTGCGGTGCTGGCCAGGTTCATGGCGTGCCTCCGTTCGGGCCTGCTGCCTGTGCGGCCGCTTTCTCCTGCGCTTCCATTTCCACGTCGTCCAGGTAACGGTAGGTCTTGACCGTGCCCGACAGCTCCAGCGCGCCGCTGCGCGCGGTAATGCCGGTCTTGGGGTCCTTGGGCTTGAGATTGATGTCGTGCATGGTCAGGATGACCACGCGCGGCAGCGAGGCCACGCCGCTGACGAAGGCACCGAACTGGTGGTAGCTGCCCACCATGCGCAGGGCGATCGGCTTTTCGGCGTAGAACTCCTTGGGCACTTCCTCACCGGGCTGGAACAGCTCGTTGACCAGGCCGCTGGACAACGCGGTCTGCGAGATGTCGATGATCAGGTCCGGCATCTCGGTCTTGCTGGGAAGCTGGCGCAGCATCTGCTGCAGCACCTGCTCCATCTGCGCCAGCTGCTGCTTGAGCGGCTCCAGGTTGACCGCGCGGCCCTGCTCTTTCTCGAAATCGGCGCGCAGCGAGACCTCGGTGCGTTCCAGCGAGTCGAGCTCTTCACGCTTGCCGCTGATCAGCACGAACCAGGCCAGCACCACGATCAACAGCGACAGCAGCGCACAGAAAACGATCTTCGCCTGCTGCGGCCAATTGCCGATGTTGTTGAAGTCCAGGTCCTTCAGGTTGACTTTCTTCTGGCTCATGCGGCCCCCTTCTGCGGCGTGCTGGACGCCGCCGGTTGCGCGGCCGGGGCGGGAACGATGCGACTGCCCGGAGGCGCCGGCTCGGCGGCCGGGGTCGGCGTAGTGGCCGGGGCAGCACTTCCGGCCGGGGCCGGGGCCAGCGGGGCCACGGCGGGGGCGGCCGGCGCGGCATTCGGGTCGGTGCCCGGTGCCACCACGGTCCCATCCGGCGCGATACCGTCAACCGCTTCGCTTTGTGCCGGCAGCGTCACCTTGACCACGAACACGTACGGCAGCGCGGAGATGTCGGAGACGGGACCGACCGGCTTGTCCTTCTCTTCTTCCGGCTTGCGCGCTTCGATCACCGACAGTTCCGGCTTCGTCATCCAGCCCGAACTTTCCAGGTTGCGCATGTAGGCGCTGACCCGGGCATTGGACTGGGTACGGCCTTCCAGGGTGAGGATGTCGCCTTCCTGCTTCAGCGCGGTCAGCACCAGCCCATCGGGAATGGTCCGGACCAGCGCGTCGAACAGGTGCACCATCTGCGAGCGCTTGGCCTGCAGCTGTTCGATCACCTTCTTGCGCGCCAGCAGGCGGTCCTTCTGGCGATCAAGGCGGTCGATTTCCTTGTTCTGCTCCTTGACCCGCGCGATTTCGGCTGTCAGGAACGCATTGCGGTCGCCCTGGCCACTGATCTGGCGGTCGTAGTAGAACCAGATCAGCGCCGAAAGCACCACGCCCGCAATGGCGGCAAAGCCCAGCATGGTCATGAACTCGCGCTGGCGTTGCTTGCGCCGCTCGGCGCGCCAGGGCAATAGATTGATTCTTGCCATCAGTCGAAGCTCCTCAGCGCCAGACCGGTGGCAATCATCAGCGCCGGTGCGTCCTGGGCCAGGGCATGCGCCTGCACCTTCGGACCCAGCGTCATCTGCGCCAGCGGATTGGCCACCACGGTGGCCACGCCCAGCTGTTCCTCCACCATCTCCGGAAGACCGGCCAGCGCCGCGCAACCACCGGCCAGCACGATGTGGTCGACCCGGTTGAACTCACTGCCTGCATAGAAGAACTGCAGCAGCCGGCTGATCTGCTGGACCGTGGCTTCCTTGAACGGCTCGAGCACTTCCATCTCGTAGCTTTCCGGCAACCCACCCTGGCGCTTGGCCAGGCCCGCTTCCTCGTAGGTCAGCCCGTAGCGGCGCATGACCTCGTCGGTCAGCTGCTTGCCACCAAACACCTGTTCGCGGCTGTACAGGCTGCGCCCGCCGCGAAGTACGTTCAGGGTGGTCATGGTGGCGCCGATGTCGACCAGCGCGACCACGCCATCGCTGGCGATCGGCAGTTCACTGGCTACCAGCGCGAAGGCGTTTTCGACCGCGAAGGCCTCAACATCCATCACCCGCGCAGTCAGGCCACCGAGCTCCAGCGCCGATTGGCGCAGCTCGACGTTCTCCGACCGCGACGCCGCCAACAGCACCTGGACCATTTCCGGGTTGTTGGGAATCGCGCCGAGCACCTCGAAATCGAGGTTCACTTCCTCGATCGGGTACGGGATGTAATTGACCGCTTCGAGCTCGACCTGGGCTTCCATGTCGTTCTCGTCCAGGTCAGCGGGCATCGGGATGAGCTTGGTGATGACCGCCGAGCCGGCCACGGCCGCGGCAGCATGCCGGGCCTTGGTGCCTGAACGGTTCACCGCGCGGCGGATGGCCTCACCCACGGCCTCCACTTCCACGATGTTCTTTTCCACCACCGCATTCGGCGGTAGTGGTTCCACGGCGTAATGTTCCACGCGAAAACGATTGCCACTGCGGGAAAGCTGCAAGAGCTTTACTGCAGTCGAGCTGATGTCGACGCCAATAAGCGGCGACTGGCTTTTTGGGATAAGCCCCACGGTTTCTCCCCTGCCGACGGGCACTTGGACGCAAAACTTGCGCCCGCGCATTAATAACGTTTTTTTTGCAATTCGCAACCATCAACGTGCAAAACGTGTACTTACGACACGTTTCACCCGTCCCCTGACGGTGACCGAAATGCTCTCCCCGGGAACAACCCCAGCCGTTCCCTTGCGTAATCTATACTCTGCGGCCACGAAATTCGCAATCGGAATCTGACACTGATGACTCGCCTTCGCCGCTGGCTGCGCTGGTTGCTGGTCGCCTTCCTGGTCCTGGCACTGATCGGCGCCGCGGTCGCCGGGGGCCTGTACTACGCCATTTCCTCGCGTCTTCCGGACGTCCAGACCCTGCGCGACATCGAGATGCAGGAGCCCATGTACGTCTATGCGGCCGATGGCAAGCTCATGGCCGTGTTCGGCGAGTCCCGGCGCACCCCGATCACCATGAAGGAGGTGCCCGAGCGCCTCAAGCAGGCCTTCCTGGCCACCGAGGACGCCCGCTTCTACGAACACGGGGGCGTGGACTACAAGGGCATCGGCCGCGCCGTCTGGCTGCTGGCCACCACCAACGACAAACGGGTTCCGGGTGGGTCGACGATCACCCAGCAGGTGGCCCGCCAGTTCTTCCTCAGCTCCGAGTACAGCTACACCCGCAAGCTGGCCGAGATCCTGCTGGCGCGCAAGATCGAGCAGGAACTGAGCAAGGACGAGATCTTCGAGCTGTACCTCAACAAGAGCTTCTTCGGTAACCGCGCCTACGGCGTGGCCGCAGCCGCCGAGTTCTACTACGGCAAGAAGCTGGGCGAGCTGAGCCTGGACGAGATGGCCTCGCTGGCCGGCATCCCCAAGTTCCCCTCCAGCGGCAACCCGATCAGCAATCCCGAGCGTGCCCGCGAGCGCCGCGACTACTACGTGCTGCAGCGGATGGCCAACCTGGGCTTCATCAGCCAGGCCGAGGCCGACGCGGCCAAAGCCGTGCCGATGCACGCCAGCGCGCATGAGCCGCCGGTGCAGGTCGAGGCCCGCTACGTGGCCGAACTGGTCCGCCAGGAGATGATCGCCCGCTTCGGTGGCGATGTGCTCAACAAGGGTTACCACGTCACCACTACCATCAACGCCGACATGCAGACCGCCGCCAATCTGGCCGTGCGCGATGGCCTGCTGGAGTACGACCACCGCCATGGCTGGCACGGTGTGGAGCAGCAGGTGGCGCTGGGCGCGGGCGACGATGCCACCACCATGGCCGCGCACCTGCGCGGCATCAGCGCCCAGTCCGGGCTGCTGCCGGCCATCGTGGCCGGCACCGGCGCCGATGGCAGCGCCACGGTGGTGCTGGCCAACCGTACTGAGCTGGTGCTGCCGGCGTCGGCGGCCAGGTGGACCAACAAGACCCCGGCCAAGCTGGTGCAGCGCGGCGATATCGTGCGCGTGCGCGCCGGCGCCAAGGAAGGCGAATGGCTGCTGGACCAGATCCCGCGCGGCCAGTCCGCGCTGGTATCACTGGATGCTGAAACCGGCGCGCTGAAGGCATTGGTGGGCGGCTTCAGCTTCTCCGGCAACAAGTTCAACCGCGCCACCCAGGCGCGCCGCCAGCCGGGCTCCAGCTTCAAGCCTTTCATCTATGCGGCGGCGTTTGACAAGGGCTTCAACCCGGCCTCGATCGTGCTGGATGCGCCGGTGGTGTTCCGCGACCGCCGCGGCAAGACCTGGCAGCCGCAGAACGACGGCGGCGGCTTCCGTGGCCCGATGCGCCTGCGCGAAGCGCTGGTGCAGTCACGCAACCTGGTGTCAGTGCGCCTGCTCGATGGCATGGGCGTGGAGTACGCGCGCAAGTACATCAGCGAATTCGGCTTCGCCGAAGCCGAGCTGCCCCCGAACCTGTCGATGTCGCTGGGCACCGCCTCACTGACCCCGCTGTCGGTGGCGCGCGGCTATGCGGTGTTCGCCAACGGCGGCTCGCGCGTGGACACCTGGCTGATTGACCAGGTCAGCGACCGCGATGGCAATCTGGTGTTCAAGGAGAACCCGGCCCGCGCCTGCCGCGAATGCGTAGGCACCAGTGGCGGCGCGCCGGTAAGCCAGGTGGTGGACGGCTTCAACTTCGGTGCCGCCACCGCACCGGCGCCGGCCGGCCCGGCCAAGCCCCAGCAGGCCGCGGAGCCGGCCGTGCCGGTGGACCCGAACGCGCGCACCGCACCGCGTGCGATCGATGCGCGCACCGCCTACCAGCTGGTCTCGATGATGCGTGACGTGGTCCAGCGCGGCACCGGCACCGCAGCCAAGGTGCTCGGCCGCGAAGACGTGGGCGGCAAGACCGGCTCCACCAACGACCACCGCGATGCCTGGTTCTCCGGCTTCGGCGGACCCTACGCGACCACCGTGTGGGTGGGTCGCGACGACTTCCGTTCGCTGGGGTACCGCGAGTACGGCGGCCGTGCCGCGCTGCCGATCTGGATCGACTACATGCGGGTGGCGCTGAAGGACACGCCGATCGCGCAGAACGAACCGCCGACCGGCATGGTCCAGGCCACGCTCAACGGCGCCACCGAATGGGTCAAGGTGGAGGACATGGAAAAACTGGCCGAGTACGATTTCAACACCCAGACACCGCAGGCCGACGACGCGGCGTTCGATATTTTCTGATGGGACCGGGGTGCCGGCCGGCGGCCGGCACCACATCGATGTCACACGGTCGGTGTACATTCGGTGCCAGGTCGCAAGAGGGGAGTCGCTCATGCATCGGGCACGACAGCACTCGCAGAGCCAGACCCGCGAACGCCGCCACCGGCTTGCCCATGAGGCGGCCCGGTTGATGGCCGAAAGTGGTCTCCGCGATTACCACCAGGCCAAGCTGAAAGCCGCCGGACGGCTGGGCATCCACGACGATGCTTCGCTGCCGCGCAATACCGAGATCGAAGAGGCACTGCGCGAGTACCAGCGCCTGTTTGCCGGTGCCGGGCATGACGCGCAGTTGCGCCACCGGCGCGAGGCAGCGCTGCGCGCGCTGGAGTTTCTGCATGGATTCGCCCCACGTCTGTGCGGGCCGGTCCTGGATGGCACCGCCGATGCCAACAGCCCCGTGCAGCTCCAGCTGCACAGCGACGACGCCGATGCGGTGCAGCGCTTCCTGGAGGAACACCGCATTCCCGCCGACTCCCGCACGCGTCGCCTGCGTCTGGACCGCGAACGCACGCTGGATGTTCCGGTATGGCTGTTCAGCGCCGAAGGGCTCACCTTCGACGTGGCCGTCCTGCCCTACGATGGGTTGCGTCAGCCGCCCCTGTCGAGCATCGATGAAAAGCCGATGCGGCGTGCATCGGCTGCGCAGCTGCGGTTGTTGTTGGCGGAGGGGTGAGTACCGACCAACGGTCGGTACCTACCAGCCTATGCCTACCCCCACCGCGACGGTGCTCTCACCGCCCTGGCTGAAGGCGCCGTTGAGGCTGAAGGTGGTGGCGGCGCGCCGCTCCAGCACACGCTGGTAGCCTACCGCCAGCGCAGATTCGCCATCGGCATGGCCAATGCCCGCGCCGAGCCGGTTCCAGGTGGGCAGTCCTGCGGTGTTCATGGCCATGGCGGCCTGCGCACTGCCCATCGCCGCCATCCGGTTCATGCGGCGGTCCAGCCGCGAGAAGCGGCGGTCAACAGACGCCATTGCCTGGTCGGTGTAGCCGTTGGCGCGCTGTACGGCCTCATCCACCGCGCGGGTATCAACGGCGGGCGGCGCTGCGTCGGCCTTGGGAGCACGGGCAACGGCAGGCGCGGCTGCCTTGGCGGGGGCGGTATCCGCAGCCTCCGGCTCGTCCGCAGGTCCTGCGTCTCCCGCGACCTGCTGCGCCTGCAGCGCGCCCATCTGCCCACCCATGCTGTCCAGCGCGTCGTGGGCGGCGCCCACCGCATCATCGAGTGCGTCCACGGCCTCGGCCACGCTGCCGTGCCACCGCCCCCGCACCGTGAACCCAACGCCGCGCACGCCGCCTTGGCCGTCCACGCCGGTGCCCAGCAACCCCGCCAAGGCGGACAGCTGCCGCATCGACACCACGTCATCATCGGCGATGCCCGGCATCACGTTGGTGATCCGCCGGCGCATGCCCTGCCCGCCCACCGACACCTCGAAGGGGTGCTGGACGATCGATCCGAAACCCAGTGCCACGCTGTCGTGCGCGCCCTCCCAAACCTGGGCCGAGGCGCCCAAGGCCATGCCGTTTTCGGCCAGCACGCGCGAACGCGAACCCAGCGCGAAGCCATCGTGTGCGCCGTCCAGGACGATCGCCGCGCGACCCAGCGCCACCGAATTCCGGGCCAGCGTGGTGGTGAAGCTGCCCAGGGCGGTCGAGCCCGCGCCCTGCGCGCGTGCATCGCTGCCCATCGCGGTACCGAGGTGGCCCGCCTGGGCCGGAAGGCTCTGCGCATCCGCCCCGACCTTGGCGTACAACTGGGTGTACTCCAGCGCCGCCACGCGCTGGCTGGCGGCAAACAGCTGCGCGCCGGTGATGGCCTGGTGGCTGTCGGCGCTGATCTCGCCCGCGCCCAGCGCGACCAGGCGCGCACCGCGCAGGTGCACGGTGGCATCCTTGTCGAAGCGCACTACGTCGCCGAGGTCGGCGCTGACGCCGCGCACGTTGTCGTGCAGCGAATCGATGTCGCCGCGGTTGCGGGCGATCTGTCCGCCATGGGTGTCGATCTGCCGGAGCGCGTCCGCCCAGCCCGCTGGCGGCGCCGGGTCCGGGATCTGCACTGGCGACGGCGCCGGACAGTGGATCATGCGTTCGCGCACGCCGTCGCGGTCGAACACACCGGCCACGCCCATGCCCACACCCAGCCCGCCAAGGAACGACAACACGGGTGCCACGGTTGACGGGGCGCTCTGCTGCGCAGCGGACGGCGCCACCGCCTCGGGCGACGGCTCCGGCAACGTTGCGGCTGCAAGTCCCGGTGCCATCAGCAGAAGCGTGATGGACGCGGAGGCAGGTGCACGGCGGGGACGGAACATGGTGGTTCTCCTTTCAGGGCAGCAGGATCTGCTGGTGTTCGCGGTAGCCGTCACGACTGAGCCGGTAATCCACGCGCAGCCGCGCGCCGGGCACCGGCTCGAATGGCAACGCCAGCGCAGCGCCGGGGTAGACACTGCGTTCGATGTCATGGGTGGTGCAGGCCGCCGCAACGCAGTACTCGACCCGGCGGATGCCCAGGCGGAGCGTGCCGTGGTTGTGCAGCCGCCCTCCGGCCACCTGCATCGCGACCCGTCCGTCGGCCGGCAATACGTTGACCAGCACGCCCCACACCAGGCTGACGCCAAGGGTGGCAGCGGGCGTCTGCAAGGGATCGGACCGGGCATCCGGGTCGTCCGCGCGCACCCCTTCGAAGTACACCCGGAACGCGGTCTTCTCCTGCACGGGCGCCAGGGCGATCACGCGCACCAACCGGCTGCCGCCGCCGGCAAGCGCGAACATGCCCGGTGTCACGGCGATCGCCGCGGCGTCACCGGGCGGCTCATCCATCTCCTGCTCGTCCTCGGTGGCGGGCGCGACCACGCGCTTGACCGTGGCCCTGACGTACTGGGTGCGCGGCGACTGCGCCTGCACGCGGATCCTGGTGGTGCCGCCGGTGTCGACGTGGACGCGCATGGGGTGCACGTCCAGGTTGGCCGACACCGGCAGGGCAGGAAGCAGCAACAGCAACGGGAAAAGGCGATGCAGGCGCATGTAGGTCTCGATCGGAGTCAGGGGCGGCGGGTGGGAAGGTGCATCTCCAGGGTGAGATCACCCTGGTAGCGTCCGTCGCGCTTTTCGGCGGCCGACACCCGGGGCGTGATGAAGGTGAGTGGGGTCGGCACACAGTGCACGGCCTGGTCCATGCCAGGCAGCAGGACCGGCCGCAGCCCGCCGCTGTCGATGCCGGTCAGCACCGTGTGCGCATCGCGGCGCAGCTCGATCGTGCCACCCGCGTGCACCAGCTGCAGGCGGTAATCGACGCGGTCGTGCGGCGCGCGGCCGCCCGCGTGGTGCCAGACCGAAAAGGCATCGGACGACCGCCCGGGCACGTCCGGACCGCGGTCGCGTGCGACCAGCACCAGTTGGCTGCTGTGGGAGCCAAGGCCGTCGTACAGGCACATGTCCAGCACCGCCTGGCCGCCGATGCTGGCCGGTGGCGGCACGGCCTGCAGCTGCAACTGCAGGTCCATCAGCCCGACCGGGCCGTCCTGTTCCGGCAGATGGATGGCCGCGCGGTCCGGATCGGTGACGGTGACCTCAAGCACGAACACGTGCCTGCCCAGGACGGCCGCGCCCACGCCGCCGCGCACGTCCAGGTGCAGCTCGGCACGCCAGCGCCCGGCCACCAGCGCGCCGATGTCCGTCGCCCCCACCTGCAGCGTCACCGCCGTGCCGGCCGGGGCGACGTGGCACTCCCGGGTCGCCGAGGTCCACAGCGGGTATTGCGATTTGTCCCAGTAATCGTCGCTGCAGCTGCGCTCCCACTCGACCCGCTCCAGCCATCCGCTCACGCCTACCTCGCGACGCTGGCCGCTGCGTGGTTCGTGGAACTCCAGCAGGATCGGCTGGCGCCCGATCGGGCCTTCCCCGGTGTCGCTGCGCGGGCAGCGCCCGCGTGCCGGCACATCGGTGCAGGTGACATGCAGGCGACCATGGCCATGCTCCACCTCGTCGAACCCCAGCACGGTGCGCGGTGCCCACAACTGCAGCGGCTGCGGCGCGGCACGGTCGAAGGTGTGGCTCAGTGTGGTCACGGTGGTGCCAGCGGCGGGCGTGGTGAGCGGCGGGCGCTGCGCCGCTGCAGGCTGCGCGACCCACAGTGCCGGTATCAGCAGGACGCTGCAGGCGCGCATCAGGGTCCGCCCCATGGCACCCCCTGCGCCATCGGCGCCGTGTCGTCCAGCAGTTGTCGTACCCGCGGCTGGCGGGCGATGCTGCTGGGCAACGCGCCGCGCGCCATAGGCGCGCAGGCCACCCGCCCCACCAGCAGCACCACGCTGCGCTGCTCACGCACCTGCAATGGACAGTGCAGCAGGCGGCCGGCCTGCAACAGGTACAGGGCGGGTTCGCGCTGCGCGAATTCGGTGATGAACCCGCCGTCGGCTCCCAGCCGGGGAACCGCGGCATTGAGGATGCGCGCGCCGGCCAGGGCAGTACCGGCGTCGTCCACGGCGTTGCCGATATAGGTGAAGGTGGCTTCCACCCCCACCGGCAACGTGATCACCCTGCCAGGCAACAGGAAGGGCTGCTGCGCAGGCCCGGGATGGGCCACTCGCATGCTTGCCTCGTGGGCCTGCGCTGACACGTCCTGCACCTCCACCCGATGGCGCTGATACCCGCTCAGCGGCAACAGCCGGCGCTGTCCAACGCGCAGCACCTGGCGACGGCTGGCCCCGGCCTGCACCTCGGCGGCCGCGCCCTCGAACCCGCCGGCATCGGCGTACTCGACGCTGACGGCCACGCCCGCATCGGCCCCCGGCGCCCCGCCCCAGAACACGCCGCGCGGCGATACTGCCAGCGCCGATCCATGACTGAGGCTGTAGCCGGTGTCGCGGGCATGCGCCTGCCGGTGGTGCGACAGCACGGCACTGGTCTGGCCAAGCGGCGCGTAGGTGCGCAGTGCCAGCAGCGCATCGACAGCATCGGCGTCCTGCACGCTGATTTCGGTGGCCATCTCGCGCGCGCCGGCATCCTGTTCCTTGCGCCAGGAGTGCGCCAGCAGCATGCGCTGTCCGGCATCACCGGACTGCGTGCGCCGTGCTTCCGCGCCGATGCGGCGCAGTGTGCTGGCGCCTGCCGCACGCTGCAGCTGCGAAAAGGTGACGGAGAACTGCAGCCCCTGGTCGGACACGCTCCCGGTCTGCCGCCATGCACCCAGGCGGGTACCGATGCTCACGCTGCGCCACTGCCGCGTAAGGCCATAGCTGGCCTGCAGGCTGCGGGCGCTGCCGTCCGGCCCGCGGCCGGGTGCCAGCGCGCGGCGGCGGGTGTGCCCCAGATGGAGACTGCCGCCGGTCAGCGGGATGGTCAGCGATGCCCCCAGGGCGTCGGCGCAGTCCGATGCACTGTCGGCCGATCGGGGGTGGGCGCGGCAGCGGGCGCCGCGCAGGCGCTGCCGGTACAGGTTCCAGGAAACGGTATTGCGCACGCTGAGCTGTTGCTGGCTGCCACGCCGGCCGTCGCTGCCGATGATCGCGCCCATTTCGGCGTACAGGTCATGCCCGCCGAGGCGATGGCGGAGGCCGGTGCGCACTTCGGCATGGCTGGCATGGCCAAGGCGTGACACGCCCAGGCTCATGCCGAATTGGTCGGCCAGCGGCAGGCGCAGGCCGGCCTGCAGCACGCTGTCGCCGGAGGCCGGGCGGAGGTCGCGCGCGCGGCTGCGCCCGCCCTGCACGAACCACTGCAGGCCCGGTTCACCCCATTCCCGGGTGCGGGAGAACGGCAGTGTCTCGCTGCGCAGCAGGCGCCCGTCTTCGTGGATGCGCAGGGTCACGTCGTAGCTGCCGGGCGGAAACTGGCGGGTATCCAGGTCGGTGACGCCGGCGGGCAGGTAGAAGGTCTGCAGCAATCGCTCGCCGTCGTAGGCATCCACGCGCGCCTGTCGCGCAAGCAATACGGTCAGGGGCGCGGCGCCGACGTCGGCGCTGGCATCCCTGTAGGCCTGGGTGGTACCGGCGCGGACGCCATCGAAGCGGTCGAGCGGCAACAAGCCGAAGCCGAATTGCCCCCCCTGAGTGCTGGCAAGGTTGCGCCGGTCCATCCTTCCGGCCTGCAGGTAGTGGCGCCGGGCCAGGTCATGCCGGTAGTACAGATCGTCGAACTGGAAGCGCGTACGCGCGCGCTGGCCGGGCCAGGCGTGGCGTGCGTAGTTCCAGTTGCCGCCGACATGCCCGCTGCGCAGCACGCCCAGCGTGGCACTGCCGTGCGCGTTGAGGGCGTACTGGCCGCCATTGCCGCTGAGCGCAAGCGTCTGCTGGTGCAGCAATGCGTTTTCGGCCTGCTCGCTGGGCTCGTGCAGCCCGGCGCTGCCGGGCAACGCGCGCGGCAGCCAGCGTAATGCGGGAAACAGCAACAACGCACTGTCGCCTTCGTCAAAGATGGCATGCACGTGGGAAGGATCCTCGGGCGGGGGGCGCCAGCCGCAGCCTGGCTGCGGCTGGCCGTGGACGCAGGCCATGTGGCTGTTGCGTGGCAGCGGCAGCGACAGCGCGGGCAGCAGCGCCTGCTGCGCGGGCGCGGCCACACCCAGCGCGGCCAACACCTGCGCGGGTTGTTCCAGCTGCACGTGGTCCAGCGTCACCCAGGCCGGCCAGAGGCCGGCAGAACGCCCGAACGCGCGTACTTCCACGCGCTCGCGCTGGCCACTGACAAGATCTTCGAATCCTGCCGGCACCGGGCCCGCCTGGACGGCCACGCAGGCCAGCACCAGGGCGAGCGCCACCGCCAGCCGGACCACGGCGGGAGCAGGAATGCGCATGGCAGGACTGCAGGCATGCCGGCCCCGGAGGACCGACTCCCGCGCAGGGGCTTAAAGGCTGCTGGCCTTCTGCACCAGCACCAGGCTGACCGGACCGTCGTAAAGGCCGGCGGCGGCAATGGGGCCCGGCGTGGACTGGGCAACGGTCAGCGGCATTTCGATGGAAGCACCGGGGATGGCACCGTAGAACAGCTGTTGCGCGGTGAACGCAACCGGCGCCAGGCCCAGCTCGCGTCCATTGAGAGTGACCGAGAGAGGTATGTCGACCGCGCCGGCGGCGGTGACCTTGGGCATCAACACGGCCGGTTCGGCCAGGCGAACGTCGACGTCCAGGCTGGTGTCATTCGAGAACACGCGCACGCGTTCGCTCCAGCTGCTCAGTCCCTGCCCGGCGCGGTAGGGCATTTCCACCTCGGCGGGAAGCGCGCTGCCATCGGCCCGGAGCAGCGACAGGGTCGGGTCGACGTTCGCCCAGACGGTGATGTGCGCTTCAACGGCGTGGGCAGACAGTGCGGCGGTAAAGATCGCCAGGCCCAACGCGGCCTGCTTCAGGGTGCGGTACATGTGGTTCTCTCCCATGATTGAAAAACGCCTCGGTCGAGGCGATCACCCACCCTGCGATGTGCAGTGCCGGCGACACGATCACGTTAGTTCTGTGCGCGATGTCGCCCCACGCAACCATTCTTAAACCCATTGCGCACGCGCATGTTCTGCGACAGCGCACGCGAACCGGACGCAACGCAAGCATTCCGACGCGCGCGCATGCGCATGTTGCGGGTTGCTGGCTTTATGCTCGCCGCGGCACGGCTTGGTGTTGGCATTGGCTGAAAGCGAAAGGCTTAAAGCCAGAGCCAGAGCCGTCGTTTGCAGGATGCTGCTTGAAGGCTCTTGCATGAAGGCTTTTGAAACAAAAAAAACGCCCCCTTGCGGAGGCGTCTTTTCATGTACCACGGCAGCTGATCAGCCCTGGTAGTCACGCACGTCGTGGCCGGTGTAGACCTGACGCGGGCGGCCGATCTTCATTTCCGGATCGACCTGCTGTTCGAGCCAGTGCGCGACCCAGCCGGAGGTGCGGCCCAGGGCGAACATGACGGTGAACATCTCGGTCGGGATCTGCAGCGCCTTGTAGATGATGCCGCTGTAGAAATCGACGTTCGGGTACAGCTTGCGGGCAACGAAGTAGTCGTCCTGCAACGCAGCCTGTTCCAGCTTCACGGCCACGTCCAGAAGCGGGTCCTGCACGCCCAGCTGCTGCAGCACCTTGCTGGTCATCTCGCCGATGACCTTGGCGCGCGGGTCGAAGTTCTTGTACACGCGGTGGCCGAAGCCCATCAGGCGGAAGCCCGAGGTCTTGTCCTTGGCCTTGAGCACGGCCGATTCAACGTTGTCGGCCGAACCGATTTCTTCCAGCATCTTCAGCACGGCCTCGTTGGCGCCGCCGTGGGCCGGACCCCACAGCGCGGTGACGCCAGCGGCAACCGATGCATACGGGTTGGCACCGGTCGAACCGACCAGGCGCACGGTCGAGGTGGAGGCGTTCTGCTCGTGGTCGGCATGCAGGATGAAGAGCAGGTCCAGCGCCTTGACCACATCCGGGTTCAGCTCGTACTGGCCATCGGCCGATTCGAAGGTCTGCTTCAGGAAGCGGCTGACGTAATCCAGCGAGGTGTCCGGCGTATTGGCCGGCAGGCCCTTGCCGTGGCGGTAGATCAGCGCCGACAGGGTCGGCACCTTGGCGATCAGGCGCACGGCCGACTGGCGGCGCTGTTCGGCGTCGGACAGGTCCAGCGAGGCGTGGTACTTCGCCGACAGCTGCGCGATGGCAGCGGCCAGGATGGCCATCGGGTGGGCATCCTTGTCGAAGCTGGCGATCAGGGCATTGATCGAGGCATCGACGTTGGCTTCGGCTGCCAGCTCATCGGTGAAGGCCTTCAGCTGCTCGGCGCTCGGACGCTCGCCATGGATCAGCAGGTAAGCCACTTCGACGTAGCTGGATTTTTCCGACAGCTGCTCGATCGGGTAGCCGCGGTACAGCAGCACGCCCTTGTCACCGTCGATGAAGGTGATGGCGGACTTGCAGCTGGCGGTGGCGGTGAAGCCGGAGTCGTAGGTGAAGAGACCGGTTTCCTTGGTCAGCTTCGAAATATCGACGCAATCGTTGCCGAGCGTGGGTTTGATGACAGGCAGAACAACCGGCTTGTCGCCGGCGTTGAGCGTGACCTGATCAAGATCGGACACTGTGTGCGCTCCTCAGGGGAAGGCGCCCACCCAAGCGCGTGGGGCGGGCACGTGAATGAAGTCCACAACCTGTGCTGTGGATCACGTCATTATCGCACAGCAACATTTGCCACGCCCTAGGACGGAAGTCGTAGACGAAGCGGGCCGTGGCCCTGTCCGCGCAAGCCTGGCAGCGCTGCGACCGTGGCCGGGGTGGACACTGCGTTCCGTCGAGCCACGCAATTTCTGAACCGCCGTTCATCCGCCAGCAGGGTTTATCGCGCGCACAAAAAAACAACGGCCGCCAGGGCGACCGTTGTTTTCGGACAGCAGCGTCGAGCGCTTATTCGGCAGCAGCAGCCGCGGCCGGCTTGCCGAAACGCTTCTGGAACTTGTCGATACGGCCGCTGGTGTCGATCACCTTGTGCTTGCCCGTATAGAACGGGTGCGAAGCAGAGGAGATTTCGATCTTGACGAGCGGGTACTCGTTGCCGTCTTCCCACTTCACGGTTTCTTTCGTCGCCATGGTGGAACGGGTCAGGATCTTGAAATCGGAGGTGACGTCCTGGAAAACGACGTCACGGTAGTTCGGATGGATATCGTCCTTCATGGGGCACACACCGTAAATAAGGTCAGGGAAACGCAAGAGCGGCATTATAGCCGAGGCCTTCCCCTAGGGCAAGCCAAGGCCATGTTCCGCGTGAAGATACCGCCGCTGCGGCCTCAGGCAACGCCGAGCGCACGCCGGACCTGGGCTTCAAAACGCCCTTGGTCGTAGGCCATCAGCAGCTGGGTGTTGTCCGGCTGCCCGGTCTGGCGGTTCCAGTCGACAATCGTAGCACCCCGGGTGTGGGTGCCGGTCAGTTCGACGTTCAGCGGACGCGATTCGACCCGCAGCGCGCCTTCGGGCTGCAGCGCCCAGGCCATCGCCAGGGCATCGGCAGCAAACCAGCGCTCCCCGCGGCTGTCTTCGGACCACAGGCGGGTCTGCCGCGAAATCAGCTCGTAGAATCGCGCCTTGTCGCTGTCGAAGGCCAGCCACTGCTCGACATCCTTGTGCAGCAGGCCGTGGGCGACGGTGGCTTCCCAGTCGGCCACTTCGATGTGCGGGAAGCCGGTGAACACCACGTGCGCCGCTTCCGGATCGAAGGCGATGTTGAACTCGGCAGCCGGGGTGATGTTGCCGTGGCAGGTCACCGCCCCGCCCATGACCAGGAAGCGCTTTACGCGTTGGGGCAGGGTCGGGTCCAGCTTCAGTGCCAGGGCCAGGTTGGTCAGCGGACCCAGGGCGACCAGGAACAGCTCACCGGCGTACTGGTGGGACAGGCGCAGGATGGCCAGCGCGGCGTGTTCGGCTTCGGCCTGGCGCCTGGCGGCCGGCAGGTTGACGTCGCCGAAGCCATCGGCGCCGTGCACGTGAGCAGCATCCACCGAGGGGTGCAGCAGCGGATCGGCGGTGCCGGCGAACACCGGAACGTCCTCCCGCCCGGCCACTTCGCACAGTTTCAGGGCATTGCGGACCGTGTGGTCCAGGCCGACATTGCCGGCGGCAATGGTGAGGCCGACCACGTCGTGGCGTTCGTCGGCAAAGGCCATCAACAGGGCCAGGGCGTCATCGACACCCGGATCGGTGTCGATCAACAGCGGAATCTTCTTGGTCATGCGTGCCGTCTTCATCTAGCGGCAACGGAATGTCTCACCCGGAGGTTACAAATACAAGGCCGGTACCGATGCGGTAACGACCATTGGTCGTTACGCGCCGGCGTATCGCACCGCCGATCCAATCCACCGCTCGACGACGCGGTCCGCCACCGCCGGGGCCTC
Source organism: Stenotrophomonas sp. NPDC047960 (assembly GCF_043204395.1). Classification (NCBI taxonomy): domain Bacteria; kingdom Pseudomonadati; phylum Pseudomonadota; class Gammaproteobacteria; order Lysobacterales; family Lysobacteraceae; genus Stenotrophomonas; species Stenotrophomonas sp. NPDC047960. The sequence goes on from NZ_JBIDBX010000002.1 coordinate 102,876, forward strand.
GGCCAGCAGACGGTCTGCGAGCGCATGCACGTCCGGCAGCAGGTCCGCGTCGCGGGCCAGGTCGGCCATGCGGAAGCCGGCCAGGCCGGTCTGGCGGGTGCCCAGCAGCTCGCCGGGGCCGCGCAGCTCGAGGTCCTTCTCGGCGATCACGAAGCCATCGTTGGTCTGCCGCATGGTTTCCAGGCGTTCGCGCGCCATCGCCGACAGCCGCGCCTGGTAGAGCAGCACGCAGCGCGATACAGCCGAACCACGCCCGACCCGGCCGCGCAGCTGGTGCAGCTGGGCCAGGCCGAGCCGCTCGGCGTTCTCGATCACCATCAGTGAGGCATTGGGCACGTCCACACCCACTTCGATCACGGTGGTGGCCACAAGCAGATCGATCTGTCCGGCCTTGAAAGCGACCATGGTGGCCAGCTTCTCGCTCGCCTTCAGTCGGCCGTGTACCAGCCCCACCCGCACGCCCGGCAACAACGCCTGCAGCGATTCGAAGGTGGCCTGTGCCGGGGTGGCATCCAGCTCGTCGTTCTCTTCGATCAGGGTGCACACCCAGTAGACCTGGCGGCCCTCGCGGCAGGCCAGGGCGATGCGCTCGATCAGTTCCGGGCGGCGATCATTGTTCAGTGCCACGGTCTGCACGGGTGTGCGCCCGGGCGGCAGTTCGTCGATCGCCGACACGTCCAGGTCGGCATACTCGGACATCGCCAGCGTGCGCGGAATCGGCGTGGCGGTCATCACCAGCTGGTGCGGTACGCTGCGCCCGCCCGGTCCTTTGTCGCGCAGGGCCAACCGCTGGTGCACGCCGAAGCGGTGCTGCTCATCGACGATGGCCAGCGCCAGATCATTGAACACCACCGCCTCCTGCATCAGCGCATGGGTACCCACGACTACCTGGGCCTGCCCATTGGCCACCTGCTCCAGCACCTTTGCACGCGCCCTGCCGGTAACCTTGCCCGCCAACCAGGCCACCTGCACGCCGAGCGGTTCCAGCCAGCCGCGCAGATTGGTGAGGTGCTGTTCGGCCAGCAGTTCGGTCGGGGCAGCCAGCGCCACCTGCTTGCCCTGCTCCACCGCCAGCATGGCCGCCAGTGCGGCCACCACGGTCTTGCCCGAGCCGACGTCGCCCTGCACCAGCCGCAGCATCGGGCGCGGCTGGGCCAGGTCCTCGCGGATCTGGGTGAACACCCGTTTCTGTGCGCCGGTCAAGGCGAACGGCAGCTGTTTCAGCAGGGCCTTGGCGAGTTTTCCGGGACCGGCGAGCGGCGGTGCGTGGTGTGCCTGCAGGGCAATGCGCTGGCGGCGCAGGCTCAGGTGGTGGGCCAGCAGTTCTTCCAGTGCCAGCCGGCGCTGCGCGGGATGGGTGCCTGCGGCCAGTGCGGCCAGATTGGCGTCCGGTGGCGGGCGGTGCACGGTCAGCAGCGCACTGCGCAACGAGGGCAGCGCCAGCCCATCGAGCCAGCCCGACGGCAGCAGTTCCAGGGCGGATTCTTCCGGCAGACGGTCGAGCGCCTGGCCGATCAAGCGGCGCAGCGTGGCCGGGCCGATGCCTTCCACAGCGGGATACACCGGATCCAGGCTGTCGCCCAGCGCAGGGTCATCGGTACGGCCGAGCACCTGGTAACTGGGGTGGACCATTTCCAGCCCCAACTGACCCGGCTTGGGCGTGCCGAAGCAGCGAAGACGGGTGCCCACTGCAAACTGGGCCACCTGCTGCTGGCGGAAGTGGAAGAAGCGCAGCACCAGGGTGCCCTGCCCTTCGTCCTCCACCGCCACTTTCAAGGTGGGGCGGAAGCGCATGCCGCGGTCGACCGCGATGACGCGGACGTCGACCTGTGCGGGCACGCCGTTGCGCAGGTCCTGGATGCGGGTCAGCGCGGTGCGGTCTTCATACCGCAGCGGCAGGTGCAGCCACAGGTCCTGCAGCGAGGCCAGGCCGCGGGCTGCCAGTTTGGCGGCCACGGCCGGCCCCACGCCAGCGAGCACGCCCAGCGAAGCTTCGCCGGACGGCGCCAGCGCCGGAGTGACCGCCGGTCTGCGTGCCACGTGACGGTCAGTCGATGACCATCACCGCATCAACCTCGAAGTTGGCGCCCTTGGGCAGGCCGGACACTTCGATGGTGGAGCGGGCCGGGAACGGCGCCTGGAAGTAGTCCTGCATGACCGCGTTGACCTTGGCGAATTCGGCCAGGTCGGTCAGGTACAGGCCCAGGCGGACCACCTTGTCCAGCGAGCCGCCGGCCGCTTCGGCCACGGCCTTGAGGTTGTCGAAGGCGCGTCGCGCCTGGGCTTCGACATCACCGGCGCCGACGATGTCGCCGGTGGCCGGATCCAGCGGAATCTGGCCCGAGAAGTACACGGTGTTGCCGGCACGCACGGCCTGCGAATACGGACCGATCGCGGCCGGTGCGTTTTCGGTGTTGATGATCTGGCGGGACATGGAGTGCCTCGTTATGTCGAACAATGGTGGGGCCATTGTATCGGTTTCGATCATTGCCGCGCTTTGCGCGGCCCGCCACGCAGGGCGTGGCTCCACGTGTCCGGCGTTATTGCCTGCGTACAGACTGGACGACCGACAAACGCCGCAGCCGGCGCATCACTTCAGCCAGGTGGTTGCGGTCGCGGACCTGGATGTTGAAGGCGAGTACGGCGGCGTTGAAGTCGCGGTCCAGGTAGTCCACCCGCTCGATGTTGGAGTGGCTCTGGGCGATGGCGGCGGCCAGCTGGGCCAGCACGCCGGTGCCGTTCTCCACTTCCACCACCAGCGCGGTGTCGTAATCGCCGGAGACGGTGGTATCCCAGCCAATCGGCACCCAGCGCTCGGGTGACTTGCGCAGCTCGGCCAGGTTCGGGCAGTCCAGGCGGTGTACCACGATGCCCTTGCCGGCGGTGTGGTAACCCATGATCTCGTCGCCGGGAATCGGCTGGCAGCAATTGGCGAAACTGACCACGCCACGTTCGCTGCCGTTGATCAGGATTTTTTCCTGCGAGCGCCTGGAATGCGCACCGCCGCGCAGCTCGGCATACGCCATCAGCGCCTGCGCGGCCTGGTTCGGCATCCAGTTGCCCAAGGCCACTTCGGCCAGCAGGGCCTCCAGGCGCGGATAGCGGTGTTCGGCCAGGAACGCATCCAGGCGTCCCTTCGGCAGCCGCTCCAGCGAACTGTCCATCGCTTCCAGCGCGCGGTCGAGCATGCGGTGGCCCAGCTGCACGGCATCTTCATGTTCAAGCTGCTTGAGCTGGTGGCGGATCGCGGTGCGCGCCTTGGAGCTGACCACGAATTCGAGCCACTGCGGCTTGGGCGTGGCCGAACGCGCGGTAATGACCTCCACGGTCTGCCCGCTGACCAGTTTTGTGCGCAGCGGCACCAGTTTCTTGTCCACGCGCGAGGCGACCGCCATGTTGCCCACGTCGGTGTGCACCGCGTAGGCGAAGTCCAGCGCGGTGGAGTTGCGCGGCAGGGCCAGGATCTTGCCCTTGGGCGTGAACAGGTAGACCTCGTCCGGGAACAGGTCCACCTTGACGTTGTCGAGGAACTCAAGCGACGAGCCGGCCGCGCGCTGGGAATCGATCAGCTCCACGATCCAGGCATGGGCACGGCTCTGCGCGCTGTTGGGAGTGTCGCCACCGAACTTGTAGGTCCAGTGCGCGGCCACGCCGCGCTCGGCGATCAGGTCCATTTCCTCGGTCCGGATCTGCACTTCGATCGGCGAGCCGTACGGTCCGAACAGCACCGTGTGCAGCGACTGGTAGCCGTTGGCCTTGGGAATGGCGATGAAATCGCGGAAGCGCCCATCCAGCGGCTTGAAGGTGGCATGCACCGAGCCCAGCGCGTGATAACAGTTGGGCACGCTGCGCACGACCAGGCGGAAGCCGAACACGTCCATGACCTGGTCGAAGGATTTGTTCTCGTCGCGCATCTTGTTGTAGATGCTCCACGGGGTCTTGATCCGGCTGACCAGGCGGTGTTCCAGCCCTTCCTTGGCCAGCCGCTGCGACAGCTGCACTTCCACCTGTGCCATCGCCTCGCGGCGCACTACCGGCTGGCTGCGGATGTGCTTTTCCAGGATCGCGTGGCGCCAGGGATACAGCGCCTTGAACCCCAGGTTCTGCAGCTCGCTCTTGACCAGGCTCATGCCCAGCCGCTGCGCGATCGGGGCGTAGATCTCCAGGGTTTCGCGGGCGATGCGGCCACGCGCCTCGGTGCTCTGCGCGCCCAGCGTGCGCATGTTGTGCAGGCGGTCGGCCAGCTTGATCATGATCACGCGCAGGTCGCGCGACATTGCCAGCAGCATCTTGCGGAAGCTCTCGGCGGCCGCTTCCTGGCGGTCGCGGAACTTCAGCTTGTCCAGCTTGGTGACCCCGTCGACCAGCTCGGCCACGGCTTCGCCGAACTCGGCGGCCAGCTCTTCGCGGGTCAGCGGGGTATCTTCGATGGTGTCGTGCAGGATCGCGGCAATCAGCGCTTCCACGTCCAGGCCCAGCTCGGCCAGCACCTGCGCCACCGCCACCGGGTGGGTGATGTACGGCTCACCGGATTTACGGGTCTGCCCGGCATGCGCGGACGCCCCTACTTCCCAGGCGCGACGCAGCAGTGGCAACTGCTCGGGCGGCAGGTAATGCGCTGCGCGTTCCAGCTGGAGGACATAGTCGGGTACGGCCGCGCCGGGAGACGCGGCGACCTTGGCAGAGGGGCCTGGGTTCATGGCTGGAAGACTATTCCAGCGACGGGATAACGGCAAACTATTGCGTGCTGCCAACCGTCAAATGCGTCACGACCGACGTCGTGACCGAGCGATGCTTGCGACCCACCCACCGAAAAGCAGACAGCCCGCACATGGCGGGCTGTCTGTGGCAACAACGGATGATCGGGTGCGATCAGTCGTCGTTCTTGGACATGTCTTCGTCGGCGACGACTTCGGCAGCGGCCCATTCCAGCGCTTCACGCTCGGCGCGCTCGCGTTCGGCCTTCTCGACTTCGTCGATCAGGGCGTTGTCGATCTTGCGGGCGGCAATTTCGCGCAGCGCCAGCACGGTCGGCTTGTCTTCGGTTTCGCTGTTGTCCAGGGTGGCCTGGACGCCATTGGCCAGCTGACGGGCGCGCTTGGACGCCATCATGACCAGCTCGAAACGGTTATCGACGACTTCCAGACAATCTTCTACGGTGATGCGGGCCATGCGGGCTCCCGGCAGCCGGCGGGGGCTGCTCATCGAATGAGGGAAAGGGGACGGATTGTACCGGCCGGGCCTGGAAAAAATCAAGCCGACCGGGCACCCACCCCTTGTGAATCAGTCAGTTGCGGTTGCATCCTGGGTCAACAAAGCCTGGATCAGGCCCGCGTGGCGGACCTTCTGGGCCTCCCGGCGCAGACGGCTGGCCGTGAAGATGGCGCACAGCTCGTCCACGGCAGTCTCGAACACCTCGTTGACGATGACGTAGTCGAAGTCGTTGAAGTGCAGCATTTCCTCGCGCGCGGCGGCCAGGCGCTGGGCGATCACCGCCTCGCTGTCCTGCCCGCGTTTGCGCATGCGGTCCTGCAGTGCCTGCTTCGACGGCGGCAGGATGAACACCGTGACCGTGCCGGGTACCAGTTGGCGGACCTGCTGGGCCCCCTGCCAGTCGATCTCCAGCAGCACGTCCTGGCCGGCCGACAGCTGCGGCTCGACTGACTGGCGGGCGGTGCCCTTCCAGTCGCCATGCACCCAGGCATGTTCGAAGAAGTCGCCGGCAGCGATCATCCGCTCGAACTCCGGGGCGCTGACGAAGTGATAGTGCTGGCCGTTCACCTCACCCGGGCGCATGGCACGGGAGGTGAACGAGATCGACAGGGCGATCTGCGGGTCGCGCGCCAGGGTGGCGTTGACGATGCTGCTTTTGCCGGCCCCGGACGGGGCGGCCACGATGTACAGCGTGCCGCGGGCCGGTTCCGGGCTCTGGAGGGGCTGGCTGCTCATTCGATGTTCTGCACCTGTTCGCGGATCTGGTCGATCAGCACCTTCAGCTCGACGGCGGCATTGGAGGTGCGGCTGTCCACCGACTTGGAGCCCAGCGTGTTGGCTTCGCGGTTGAACTCCTGCAGGAGGAAATCAAGGCGGCGGCCAACCGGCTCGCGCTGCCCGAGCACGCGGCGGATTTCCACGATGTGACTGCGCAGGCGGTCCAGTTCCTCGTCCACGTCCAGCTTCTGCAGCCACAGCACCAGTTCCTGCTCGGCGCGGCCAGGATCGACCGGGTGCGGCAGGTCGGCCAGCCGGGCCGAGAGCTTGGCGCGCTGGCCATCGCGGATCAGCGGAATCAGCGTGGTGACCTCGGTGGCGATGCGCTCCACGCCATCGACCCGCTCCTGGATCGCCGTGGCCAGCTTGTCGCCCTCACGCTCGCGCGCGGCAACGAACCCGTCCAGGCTCTCCTCCAACAGGGCCAGGGCCTCGGCCTGCAGCGCGGCAGCGTCGACCGCCTCTCCCTGCATCACGCCCGGCACCTGCAGCAGTTCGGTGAAGCTCACCTGCAGGCTGGGGAAGCCCGGCGCCAGCCGGCTGGCCAGCTCGCCGAGCTGGGCAAGCAGCGCATCGTTGACCACCAATGCCCCGGTGACCTCCGGCGCGCGCAGCCGCATGACCAGATCGATCTTGCCGCGGCTGCAGCGGTTGGCGACACGCTCCCGCAGTTGCGGTTCAAGCGCACGCAGCTCCTCGGGCAGGCGCACGCCCACCTCCAGGAACCGGTGGTTGACCGAGCGCAGCTCACAGGCCAGCGTGCCCCAGGGTGTGGCGCGCTCGCCGCCGGCATAGGCGGTCATGCTTCGAATCATGCGGGTTTCCGGTGCTCTCAAAGTGCAAATGGTACCCTAGCGGTTCCTTTGGAGCCTCCTCGCCTGCCGGTCACCGGTCCGGGCGCGGTCCCGCATCCCTCGTCTTACCGGAAGCCATCCATGTCCGATTCCCGTCCCAGCGGCCGCCAGGCCGACCAGTTGCGCGAAGTGCGCATCGAACGCGCCTTCACCCGCCATGCCGAAGGCTCGGCGCTGGTCAGCTTCGGTGAAACCCGCGTGCTGTGCACCGCCAGCGTGGAGAACCGCGTGCCGGGCTTCCTGCGTGGCAAGGGCGAAGGCTGGGTCACCGCCGAATACGGCATGCTGCCGCGCTCCACCCACACCCGCAACGACCGCGAAGCGGCACGCGGCAAGCAGGGCGGCCGCACCCTGGAGATCCAGCGCCTGATCGGCCGCACCCTGCGCGCCTGTATTGATCGGGGCGCATTGGGCGAACGCACCATCACTCTGGACTGCGACGTGCTGCAGGCCGATGGCGGCACCCGCACCGCCGCCATCACCGGCGCCTACGTGGCGCTGGTGGACGCAGTGAACTTCCTGATCAAGCGCGGCGACATCAAGCGCAACCCGATCTTCGGCGCCGTTGCCGCAGTGTCGGTGGGCATCTACCGCGGTACCCCGGTGCTCGACCTGGATTACGCCGAAGACAGCGACTGCGACACCGACATGAACGTGGTGATGAACGACGGCGGCGGCTTCATCGAGTTGCAGGGCACCGCCGAAGGCCACGCGTTCCGCCGCGAGGAACTGGACGCACTGCTGGCCCTGGCCGAAAAGGGCATCACCGACCTGTTCGCGGCCCAGCAGGCCGCGCTGGCGCAAGCGTGAACCGGCGCCTTGCCCTGGTGACCCTTGTGGTGGCCGATTACGACGAGGCGATCGCCTGGTACACGGGCAAGCTCGGCTTCCAGCTGATCGATGACATCGACCAGGGCAGCAAGCGCTGGGTGGTGGTCGGCCCGACCGACGGCAGCGCAGCCGCGCTGCTGCTGGCCCGCGCCAGCAACGAAGACCAGCAGAGCCGGGTCGGCAACCAGACCGGTGGCCGGGTCGGTTTCTTCCTCAACACCGACGATTTCCACCGCGACCATGCCGACATGACCGCGCGCGGCGTGGAATTCCTTGAAGCCCCGCGCGAAGAGCCCTACGCCACGGTTGCGGTGTTCCGCGACCTGTACGGCAACACGTGGGACCTGCTGGAGCCCAAGCAATGAAACTGGTACTGGCCAGCGGCAACGCCGGCAAGCTGAAGGAACTGCAGGCCATGCTGGCCGGCCTGCCATTGGAGATCGTCGCGCAGGGCGAGCTGGGCGTGAGCGATGTGCCGGAAACCGGCCTGACCTTCGTCGAGAACGCGCTGATCAAGGCCCGCCATGCCAGCGCCAGCACCGGCCTGCCTGCACTGGCAGACGATTCGGGTCTGATCGTGGATGCGCTGGACGGCGCGCCGGGTCTCTACAGCGCGCGCTATGCGGGCAGCCCGACCGACGACGCGGCCAACAACGCCAAGCTGCTGGAAGCAATGCGCGATGTACCGGTCGAGCGGCGCACCGCGCGCTTTTACGCGGTGATCGTGCTGCTGCGCCACGCCAACGACCCGCAGCCGCTGATCTGCGAAGGCAGCTGGGAAGGCGAGATCCTGGATGAGCTGCGCGGCAGCCATGGCTTCGGCTACAACCCGCTGTTCCTGGATACGGTGTTGGGCCAGACCGCTGCGGAAATGGCACCGGACGTAAAGAACGCGATGAGCCACCGCGGCAAGGCGCTGCAGGTGCTGAAGCAGAAATTGTCGGCGTTGACCTGATTCGACTATTGATGATCTCCCGAGGGCCGGCCAACGGCCGGCGCTACCGATGAGCACGATGTCAGACCACGAATGTTTGCCCGGCGGAAGCTGCAACCACGACCACGCTGTGTCGCTGGTGCCGCCGCCGCTGTCGCTGTACGTGCACCTGCCCTGGTGCGTGCGCAAATGCCCGTACTGCGATTTCAACTCGCACCAGGCCAAGGGCGAGCTGCCGTTCGACGCCTACATCGATGCGCTGATCCGCGACCTCGACCAGGACCTGCCGCTGGTCTGGGGCCGGGTGGTGAACAGCGTGTTCTTCGGGGGCGGCACCCCCAGCCTGTTTCCGCCGGAGGCGATCGACCGCTTTCTGCAGGCAGCCTCGGCACGGCTGCGCTTCGCGCCCAACCTGGAAGTGACCCTGGAAACCAATCCGGGCACGGCCGAGCATGGCCGGTTCGACCGCTACCGCGCGTCCGGGGTGAACCGGATCAGCTTCGGCATCCAGACCTTCAACGATGAAGCGCTGCAACGGCTGGGCCGCATCCACGACAGCGGGGAAGCCGAGCGCGCGGTGAAGCTGGCCCAGGACGCAGGCTACGACAACTTCAACATCGACCTGATGTACGCGCTGCCGCAGCAGACCCTTGCCCAGGCTGAGCATGACCTGGAGCGCGCCTTCGCGCTGCAGCCCACCCACCTTTCGCACTACCAGCTCACCCTGGAGCCGAACACGGTGTTCTTCGCGCGGCCGCCGCAGGGCATTCCCGACGACGATTCGGCGTGGGACATGCAGGAGCACTGCCAGCGCCTGCTGGCCGATGCCGGGTATGCGCAGTATGAGGTGAGCGCCTACGCGCGGCCCGGTCGGCAGAGCCAGCACAACCTGAACTACTGGCGCTTCGGCGATTACCTCGGCATCGGCGCGGGCGCCCACGGCAAGATCAGCTCCGGTGCCGGGCAGCACGTGCTTCGCCGCTGGAAGCACAAGCACCCGCAGACGTTCATGGACACCGCCGGTACGGCTGCGTCGATCGGCGGCGACGAGGTGATCGGCGCCGACCGCCTGCCGTTCGAATACATGCTCAACCTGCTGCGCCTGCATGAGGGCTTCCGCTACAAGGATTTCGAGTCGCGGACCGGGCTGGACCGGGCAACCATCGCCGCGCCGCTGCAGACGGCCCTCGCCAACGGATGGATGGTGGTGCAGGGCGATCATGTCCAGCCCACCGAGCTGGGGCGGCGCTTCACCAACGACGTAGTGGAGTTGTTCCTGGGCTGAGGGGTCGGGAGATCCCTTCTGGCGGGGACCCCGGGAAAACGTTAGATTCTGTGCTCTCAGGGGAGCCGGAACCTACAACGGATGTCTGCGTCCGCACCTTCATCGCCACCCGATCTGACCCGGTTCGCCAGCGTCAATGCGCCGCCGCGCGTGCGCCGCCTGCTGGCGGTGCTGCATGCACTGGCCGTGCAGACCCTCAGCACCCCGCTCAAGCTGACCATCGTGGAGCTCGAGCGCGAACTGTTGCGCGACGCCGAGCGCGCGCGCAACAGCCAGATCCAGGCCGACATCTACGCCCAGGCACGGCGCCTGCACGACATCAACGCGCAGTTCGCGCCCCGCTTCCTGGATGCGCTGGCCACGGCCCTGTCCAACCTGCGCGAGCCACGGGTGCGCCACGTGCCCGCCCCCGGCGCGCCGGTCTCGGCCACCACGCTGACCCTGGTGACCGACACCGATATCGACCGCGACATCGTGCTTGCCGACATCACCCGGCGTGAGGCGCAGCGTTCGGCCAGTGCGCTGCAGTTGCTGGGGCAGCGCTTCGGCGTGCTTGCCGCCGGCCCGGCGTTCGATGCGGAGGACCTGCCGTTCGGGCCCTACGTGCTGTGTCGGATCACCCGTGAGCTGGGTGAGGAATTCGCGTTGGGCCTGGAAACCCAGCTGGCGCTGTTCCGCGTGTTCGACCGCCAGCTGCTGGAGCGCCTGGGTGAGCTGCTGGAACGCGCCAACGTGCTGTTGACCCATGAGGGCGTCCTGCCCGGGCTGGTGTACACCCCGTACCTGGCGCGTTCGGCCACCACCCGGCGGATCGTCACCGGTCCCGGGCGCAGCGCCGGCACGGCGCCCGCGCGCGAACCCGGCGCAGCGGGCGGACGTCCGCTTACCGGGTGGAGTGGCTCGGCCAGCAGCGGCAGCTGGGCGGCGATGACCAGCGAAGCGATCGGCCCGGCCGCGGCTCCGGCCCCCGCCGCCGGCCCGCCGTCGACCGCCACTGGATCGCCCGCCGACGCTGCCCCGGTCGACCTGAGCGCGCCGGCGTCATCGGCCCTGCACCACCTGCTGGACGTCGCCCGCCATGCCCAGGGGGCGGCAGGTCTGGGCCACGGCATCCCGCTGGCACCGGCCCAGCACGGCACCCCCGTCGGGGCTGGCGCGGGTGGCGCGGAGGCACAGGCCGCGGCCGGGGCGTCGCTCCCGTCCGATGCAGGCGCAGGTGAGCGCCCGGAACCGGTCGCGATCTCCAGCGGCAACCTGCACGCCACGTTGGCCAAGCTGCAGGCGCAGTCAGCCGGCGTGCGCCGGACCATGGCCGACCTGCACAACGCCCTGCTTGCCCAGATGCGTGCCGACCACGGCCCGCAGGCCTCACTGACCGTCAAGGACACCGACACCTTCGACCTGCTTGACATGCTGTACGGGCAGATCCACCGCGAGGTCCGCCCCGACGCGGCCGCCGTGGACCTGCTCACCCGCCTGCAGGTGCCGGTGGCGCGCGCGGCGCTGTCCGACCCGGCCTTCTTCGTGCGCGACCAGCACCCGGCCCGCGAGCTGCTCAACGCGGTGGCCGAAGCCGGCGCCAACTGGCTGGGCGAGGAAGATGTCGACCCCCAGCTGGTGCAGAAGCTGGACCGCGCCGTGGACAAGGTGGTCGCCGACTACGAGGGCGATGCGGCAGTCTTCGAAACGGCCAACGACGAAATCCAGCAGCACTTCCGCGCGCTGGCGCACAAAGCCGAGCTGGCCGAGCGCCGCCACGTGGAAGCGGCGCGCGGCAAGGAACGCTTGGAATCCGCCAAGCAGCAGGCCGGCGCCAGCATCGAACAGCTGTGCGCGCAGGCCGCCCCGCCGCGGTTCGTGCAGTCGCTGCTCAAGCAGGCCTGGTCGGACGTGCTGACCCTGACGCTGCTGCGCAGCGGCGAAGGCTCCGAACAATGGCAGGCGCGTGAGCAGGAAACCGCACGCATCGCCGAGGTCACCTGCCAGCCGCCCGGCAGCGCCGACAGCGACACCCAGCTGGGCGAGCAGGTTGAAGCGGCGCTGCTTCAGGTCGGCTACCACCAGGACGAAGCAGCGGCGATCGCGCGGCGCCTGTCGACCCCGGGCGGCGAAGACGACGGCAGCTCGCGTACCGAACTGACCGCACGCATCCGTGCCCGCACCCGGCTGGGCGAGCAGGCCGAAGGCAGCGAAGCACGGCGCGAGGCGCCGCTGGCGCGCAGCCCGGCCGAGGAAGACTGGTACCGCCAGCTGCGCACCCTGCCCTTCGGCACGTGGTTCGAATTCACCACCAACCAGCAGGGCGACATGCGCCGCCAACGGCTGTCCTGGTACAGCCTGATCACCGACAATGCGCTGTTCGTCAATCCGCGCGGGCAGAAGGTGGCCGAGCATTCACTGGACAGTCTGGCCCGGCTGATGGCGCATGGCCAGGCGCGCCTGGTCAACGAGGACAAGAGTCGCCTGATCGACCGCGCCTGGCAGGCCACCCTGCGCACCCTGCGCTCGCTGGCCGGCACCCCGGCCACTGCGGAGACTGGACAATGAACGACGACACCCGCCGAGCCCCCCGCCGCGAGGTAGCCGACCAGGTGCCGGTGACCGACATGATGGCCGAGGCGGTGATCGGCCGGCTGGGCAATGTGTCGGAGACCGGCATGCTGATGATCTGTTCGGTGCCGATGACGCCCGACGCGCTGTATCAGTTCCGGTTTGCCATCCAGGGTAGCCACGGCCAGCCGGTGCAGGTGGATGTGGGCGCTCACCTGCTGTGGAACGAACACAGCAACGCTCCGGGCCAATCCTGGGCAGGCTTCCGCTTCCTGACCCTCAGCCGCGAGCACCGCGACCAGCTGCGCGCCTGGATCGCCGAGGAATCTTCGGCGGTGTGAGTGCCGGTTCCGGCACAGCGCGCGCGGGCTGATTGCGGCAGAATCAGGGGCTGCATTCCGCATTGCCTTGTGAGCCTCCGCGATGAACCAGCCCGACCTCGCCGCCCTGTATTCCGATCATGTCCGCGTGTTGAGCCAACGCGCCGACCAGGCGCTGGCGCGCGGCGGCTTTGACCACCTGGTGATTCCAAGCGGCACGCTGCACTACCAGGCCTTCGACGACCGCGATTACCCGTATGCGGTGAACCCGAACTTCAAGGCCTGGCTGCCGCTGACCAAGGTGCCCAACAGCTGGCTGGTGTACTCCCCGGGCCAGCGCCCGAAGGTGATCTTCCACCAGCCTTTCGATTACTGGCACGTGGTGCCCGATGCGCCGAACGGTTGGTGGGTGGACCATTTCGACATCGAGATCATCCGCACGCCGGATGAGGCGCTGGCGCTGCTGCCGCGCGATGCGGCCCGCTGCGCGATCCTGGGCGAGCCGCAGAGCGCGCTGGGCGCGTTCACCCCGAACAACCCCGAACCGGTGATCCATTACCTGGACTGGCACCGCGCGTACAAGACCCCCTATGAAATCGCGCTGATGCGCCAGGCCCAGCAGCTGGGCGTGCGCGGCCACCGCGCGGCCGAGGCGGCGTTCCGCGCCGGCGCCAGCGAATTCGAGATCCACATGGCCTACTGCCGTGCGGTCGGCCAGGATGCCAACGAGCTGCCCTACGGCAACATCATCGGGTTGAACGAGCACGCTGCGGTGCTGCATTACACCGACCTGGGCCGCAGCGCGCCGCAGCCGCTGCGCAGCTTCCTGATCGACGCCGGCGCCAGCGCGTACGGCTATGCCAGCGATATCACGCGCACGTATGCGGCCGCCGGCCACGACGAGTTCCAGGCGATGATCGATGCGGTGGACGCGGCCCAGCAGAAGATGGGTGCCGGCGTGCGCGCAGGCGTGGACTACAAGCAGCTGCACATCGATGCGCATTTGTCGCTGATGGGCATCCTGAAGGACGTCGGGGTGCTGAAGGTCTCGCCGGAAGCGGCGCTGGCCACCGGCGTCAGCGCCGCGTTCTTCCCGCATGGCCTGGGCCACCTGATCGGCCTGCAGGTCCACGACGTGGCCGGCTTTGCCGCCAGCGACCGCGGCGGCCGCGTCGAGCGCCCGCAGGGCCACCCGTACCTGCGCCTGACCCGCGCACTGGAACCGGGCATGGTGGTCACCATCGAACCGGGCGTGTACTTCATCGACATGCTGCTGGACGAAGTGAAGCAGCGTGGCCAGGGCGACAGCATCGACTGGGCTCGCGTGGACTTCTTCCGGCCTTACGGCGGCATCCGCATTGAAGATGAAGTGCTTTGCACCGAGGGCGATGCAGAGAACCTGACCCGACCGGAGTTCGCGAAGGCGTAACGTTGATCGACGCCTTCTCTTGCAGCCGGGCTTTGCCCGGCTGCTTCATGCATTTGGGCGAACAGCCGGTGCGCATCGCATGGCCTGAGCTGGGCCGGCGGGTGGACGGTGTGTTGGTGGCCACGGGAAGATCAACGGCGGCGCTGTTTCAATTCCGTGCGTTACCGGACGCTGGTGCGTTCCGTGCGTTCGTTCGGGAACCGAACCTACCAGCGTCACCGCGTAGTGACACGCCATGCGTGTCCGCCGTTTGCATCCGCACGCCACCATCTGTCGGGGGAGGCCGGCGGGCAGCCCCTGTAGGGACTGTCAAAAACATGGGTGTTTTTGCCAAGCCTACAAGGATGTATCTACGGCGTGTCCCGTAAGGGGCTGCCCGTCGGCCTCCCCAACACGTAGCAACTGAAACGCTGCTCTTCCCTTTGACTCAGCGAACAGCGTTCATTTCCTGCTCGATCTCATCGGCACTTCGCGCCAACCCAGCCGTCAGCACGTGATGCCCGCTGTCGGTGATCACCACGTCATCCTCGGTACGAATGCCGATGCCGCGCCAGCGCGCTTCCACGCTGCGGTCGTCGGCGCTGATGTACAGGCCCGGTTCGATGGTGAACACCATGCCCGGTTCCAGCAGCCGCGAATCGCCCGCCAGGCGGTAGTCGCCCACGTCGTGCACATCCAGGCCAAGCCAATGACCGGTCTTGTGCCGATAGAAACGCTGGTAGTGGCCAGCGGCAATGTTCTCTTCCAGCGTGCCGGTGAGCAGGCCCAGCCGCAGCAGGCCTTCGGTGAGCGTCTGCACCGCCGCAAGATGGCCCGCCTCGTAGGGCACGCCCGGTTTGGCCTGCGCGAGTGCTGCCGCCTGCGCCGCACCGACCAGGTCGTGCAGCGCGCGCTGCTCGGCGGTGAAGCGACCATTCACGGGGAACGTACGCGTGATGTCACTGGCGTAGCCGCGGTACTCGGCGCCGGCATCGATCAGCACCAGCTCGCCATCGCGGCTGCGCGCGTTGTTGGCGCGGTAATGCAGGATGCACCCGTTGGCGCCGGTACCCACGATGCTGCCGTAGGCCGCCCACGCATCGTTGGCGCGGAATTCGCGCTCCAGGTCCGCCTGCAGTTCGTACTCGTGGATGCCCGGCCGCGCTACGCGCATCGCGACCCGGTGCGCCTGCACCGTGATGTCGGCCGCGCGCTGCATCAAGGCGATTTCCGCGCTGGACTTGAACAGGCGCTGCTCATGCAGCAGGTGGCCCAGTTCCAGGAATTCATGCGGCGGCTGCGCGCCATGCCGCACCTGCGAACGCACCCGGTTGACCCAACCGATCAGCTTCAGGTCAAACTCGGCGTCGCGCCCGAAGTGGTAATACACCCGCGAGCGCCCTTCCAGCAGGCCCGGCAGGATGTCGTCCAGATCATCGATCGGGTACGCGTCATCCATTCCGTACTGCGCCACCGCGCCCTCCTGGCCGGCACGTGCTCCATCCCAGGCTTCGCGGTCGGCATCGCGCTCGCGGCAGAACAGGATCACTTCGCCGTGGCGGCGACCGGGAATCAGCACCAGCACCGCATCCGGCTCCGGGAAGCCGCTCAGGTACCAGAAGTCCGAGTCCTGCCGGAACGGATAATGCGTATCCAGGCTGCGCACCCGCTCGGACGCGGCCGGCAGCACCAGGATGGCGTCATCGCCGGCCATGTCCATCAGCGCCTGGCGGCGCCCCGCGTATTCGGCCGCGGTGATGCCGGTCAACTCGCGGATGTCCATCTCAGTTCAGGCGCTGCCGGTGGCGCGCGGCCATCACGCAGTCGCCGTGCAGGATCAGCACTGCCACGCGGATGAACTCTTCGATTTCCGCAAGCGCGTCCTCATCGTCATCGTTGCCACTTTCAAAGTCCTCGCTCGAGGCCTGGGCCAGCTTGGCCAGGTCGTTGAGTGCCTCGTCGCCTTCCTCTGAAAGCTTGGGACGCTGCTGGCCCGCGCCCAGGCCAAAGCCCCCCAGGAACGCACGCGCCCAGGTGAACAGCGCATCGGCCTGCGCGGCGGTGTCATCGCTGTCGCTGAGCAGCAGCTCGAAGGCGAAATCGCGGTCCTCCAGCTGCGCCACGCTGGCGCCGAGCAGCCGGTCCAGCGCATCGCCTGCGGTCGGGGTCGGCAGGTTGTCGTCGGCCAGCACACGGGCCGGCCATTCGGGCACCGGCGCGCCACCGGCCGACAGCCAGCCGCACAGGCCCCCGTGGAGCTCCGCGGCAGTAGCGCCCAGGCCCGCCGCCTGGCTGGCCTGGTTTACGTCGTTGACACTCGGAAGTTCGGTCATCTTGGGGCTCGATCAGGTGGGTCGGCGGCGCGGCCGGCAACCCTGGGTTGGCAGCGCCACAGTGTATCAATCCGCCCCTTGTCATTATTAGCTTGACCGGCTCCACCCCGCTTGCCTATCGTGCCGGACATGGAACCCGCCGATGCCATCGCCCAATTGCAGGCCTTTGCCGCCCGGGTGGAGGCGTTGCTGGACCGCAACCAGCGGCTGGCCGAGGAAAACCGCAGCCTGCGCCACCAGCAGGAACAGCTGGTCAACGAGCGCTCGCAGCTGCTGGCCAAGAACGAGCAGGCGCGCTCGCGGGTGGAAGCAATGATCACCCGGCTCAAAAGCCTGGAGCAGCACACATGAGCCAGACCGAACCGGTCAGTGTCCGCATCCTGGACCGCGAATACACCGTCGGCGTCGGCGCCGAAGAGCGCGAAAGCCTCACCGCCGCCGCGCGCCTGCTGGACGCCAAGATGCGCGAGATCCGCGGCAGCAACCGCATGGCCGCAGTGGACCGGGTCGCGGTGCTGGCCGCGCTGAACCTGGCGCACGAGCTGCAGCAGCTGCGCGACGACCATGCCCGCCAGGGCGTGGCCCTGCAGCAGACGCTGGCTGATCTGAACAGGCGATTGGACCGCGCCATCGACGGCGCGTGACACACACGCGCAGTTCACCGTTCTGAATTGGCACGTAATTGAACCGACGAACGGGGTATCCGATCCGGTGCGGTTGGCTATAATGGCCGTGCGTTCTCTGCTGTGAACGACGGCGTGTGCAAACATTCGCCTTGTCCCTTAATTACGACCACGGGTGCGCGACGTCGCCGGGAGTGCAGGTCCGCCTTGTAGCGGGAAGCCCGATGGAGGCCCAGCGTACCCACTTGAACCCCGGGTTCAAGGTCGTTTCGCACGCATCGTCACCGCGGAGAATGCAGTATTCCGGCAAGAGCGACGTTCCACTGGAACGTCGCTCTTGTTTTATCCGGCCCCAACGGACCCAGGCATGACCGACCCGCGCTCCGCACTGCGCCAGCAGCTGCGCCAACGCCGCCGAGACATTCCCCCCGCGCAGCGCCTGGCCGCCGCCGAACTGCTTGCCGATGCCCTGCTTGCCGTGCCATTCGCTCCCACCCACGGCCATGTGGCCGGATACTGGGCACTGGATGGCGAAATCGCACTGCACCGCTGGCAGATGCGTCTGCCCGACACCGCCACCTACTGCCTGCCCGTGCTGGCCGGCGACACGCTGCGCTTTGCGCCGTGGCGTCCGGGCCAGCCGCTGACCAGCAACCGCTTCGGCATTCCCGAACCCGACATGGCCGTGGACGACACCCTGGCGCCCGAACAGATGGCGTTGGTGGTGGCCCCGCTGGTGGGCTTCGACGCCCAGTGCCGGCGACTGGGCATGGGAGGCGGCTGGTATGATCGCAGCTTCGCATTCCGCAACCAGCGACCGGCCCCGCCGTGGCTGGTCGGCGTCGGTTTTTCGGTTCAGCAGGTCGACAACCTGCCCGTGCAGCCGTGGGACGTCGGCGTGGATGCGATCTGTACCGACACCACCACGTACCTTCCCCGATAGAACGACGCATGACCGCACGCAAGCGCTACTGGCTGATGAAGTCCGAACCGGACGCCTTTTCCATCGATGACCTCAAGCGCGTGGGCCAGGAACCCTGGAATGGCGTGCGCAACTACCAGGCGCGCAACTTCATGCGCGACGGCATGAAAGTCGGCGACGGCATCCTGTTCTACCACTCCAACACCAAGGTGCCGGGCATCGTGGGCATTGCCACGGTCGCTACCGAGGCGTACCCGGATGACACCCAGTTCGATCCGAAATCGGACTATTACGATCCCAAGGCCACCCGCGAAACGCCACGCTGGCTGCTGGTGGACGTGGCCTTCGAGCGCAAACTGCGCGACACCATTTCGCTGGACGAGATCAAGCTGCATGCCGACGCGCTGGGCGAAGGGTTTCCCCTGATCGCACGCGGCAACCGCCTGTCGATCCTGCCGGTGACCGCCGCGCAGTGGAAGCTGCTGCTGTCGCTCGAAAAACACTGACCTTTTCCTTCACGAGTTTCCCGCCATGTCCGAAGCCAAACGCCTCGCCGCAGAAAAAGCCCTGGAATACGTCGAAGACGGCATGATCGTCGGGGTCGGCACCGGCTCTACGGTGGCCTACTTCATCGACGGCCTTGCCCGCATCCAGCACCGCATCAAGGGCACCGTGTCCAGCTCCGAGCAGAGCACCGCGCGCCTCAGGCAGCACGGCATCGAAGTCCTCGAACTCAACCATACCGGCGGCCTGTCCCTGTACGTGGACGGCGCAGACGAATGCGACGGCAACAAGTGCCTGATCAAGGGCGGCGGCGCCGCGCTGACCCGCGAGAAGATCATTGCCGAGGCCAGCGAGCGCTTCGTGTGCATCATCGACCCGAGCAAGCAGGTGCCGGTGCTGGGCAGGTTCCCGCTGCCGGTGGAAGTGATCCCGATGGCGCGCAGCCTGATCGCCCGGCGCATCATGGACATGACCGGCGGCCAGCCAGCCTGGCGCGAAGGCGTGGTGACCGACAACGGCAACCAGATCCTGGACATCCACCACCTGCAGATCACCGACCCGGTGGCGCTGGAGCGCGAGCTCAACCAGCTGCCCGGCGTGGTTGCCGTGGGCCTGTTCGCGCGCCGCCGCGCCGATGTGGTCATTGTTGGCGGTGAACCGCCGATGGTGTTCTGATACCCCCCGACGGCACGCCAGTGCCGCTCTCCTGCGAGGACCGCCCATGCCCTTCATGCGCCTGCTGATGCCGCTGCTGTTGCTGCTCACCCTGTCCGGCTGCGCCAGCGCCGGTGCCAGCCACTGGGTAGAACTGGGCGGCGCCCGCTACCAGGTGGAACTGGCCACCAATGATGAAAGCCGCGCACGTGGCCTCATGTTCCGCGACGAGATGCCCGCCGACCACGGCATGCTGTTCCTGCACGACCGCCAGGAGCTGCAGGCGTACTGGATGAAGAACACCAGGATCGCGCTGGACATCCTGTATTTCGACGACCAGCGCCGGCTGGTCAGCCAGCAGCGTGATGTGCCGCCGTGTTCGGCGGGCGACCGCTGTCCGCCCTATCCCAGCAGCGGCCCGGCCCGGTACGTGCTGGAACTCAATGCCGGCCAGGCCGAGAAGCTGGGCCTGCAGGATGGCGCGGTGCTGACCTTCGGCCCCGGTATCGCCGACAAGCCTTGAACTGCGCTGGCAGGCATGCCCTGCCAGCACCGGGTTTTTTCACGCGATCCTGCTTGAATCGGGCCGCGTTTGTCGCCACGCTGTGTCCATGCAGGCGCCAATTACATTGCCGGCGTGGGACTCCCTGGCCGAACTGGACGACGAGGCGCTGCCGCTGTTGCCTACGGCCCTGCTGATCGCCCGCGACGAATACCCCGATCTGGACCCGCAGGTCTATGACGCGCTGGTGCAGAGCCACGCCGACCACCTTCGCACCGAAGTGGAGACCATTGAGCAGTGGCCGCTCAAGATCGCGGCCGTCAATCGCCACCTGTTCGATGAACTGGGCTATGGCGGCGACCACGGCGAGTATTACGACCCGCGCAACAGCTACCTCAACCAGGTGTTCGAACGCCGCTTGGGCAACCCGATCTCATTGGCCATGGTGCAGATGGAAGTGGCGCGCCGGCTGGGCATCCCGCTGGACGGCGTGTCCTTCCCCGGCCATTTCCTGGTGCGACTGCCGGTGGATGACGGGATGCTGGTGATGGACCCGTTCAACGGCGGACGCCCGCTGGACGTGGAGGAGCTGCGCGAACGCGCCCGCTCCCACCTGGGCGGCGAAGTGCCCGATGACAACGTGCTGGCGCAGATCCTGGATGCGGCCCCGGCGCGGGCGATCCTGATGCGGATGCTGCGCAACCTGCATGGCGTATACGTGGAGCGCAGCGAGTGGGACCGCGCCGCGCGCAGTGCCGACCGCCTGCTGAAGCTGGCCCCGGAACAGGACGATGCCCTGCGTGACCGCGGGCTGGCTTACCTGCAGCTGGATTACCAGGCCGGCGCGCGCCAGGACCTGGCGCTGTACCTGCAGCGCAACGGCCAGGCCAATGATGCGCAGTGGGTGCGGGAGAAGCTGGTGGAAATGGGCGGGCGCGTGCCGCGCCTGCATTGAGGGTATGCGTCATCGCACGCGGGCCCCTCTCTTACCAGCACCCATACCCCGCCGCTTCGCGGCCGCCCCCTGACTCAGGGGGCTACCCTCATCCGGAGGGCGCTATGCAGGTCTGGTGGATCAGTCGATCTCGACCATCTCGAAATCGTCCTTGGTCACGCCACAGTCCGGGCAGGTCCAGGTGTCGGGCACGTCTTCCCAGGCGGTGCCCGGGGCGATGCCCTCTTCAGGAAGGCCTTCGACTTCCTTGTAGATGAAGCCGCAGACGACGCACATCCAGGTGCGGAAGGTGGTGGCAGTGGCGTCGGTCATCGGATAATCAGGCGTTGGGCAGTACGGTCATAGGCCATTGTCCCACTCCCGCCGCCCTACCGGTAGCCATTGATGACGCTCCCTGCTTCCCCGGCCGCGCCCGCGCGCGGCGTGTACCTGATCACCCCCGACGAGTCGGATACCGCCCGCCTGCTGGCCCGCGTGGCGCCACTGCTGGCCGCAGGTCCGACCTGGCTGCAATACCGCAACAAGACCGCCAGCGACGCGCTGCGCCGTGAACAGGCGCTGGCCCTGCAGGCCCTGTGCGCCACACACGGCGTGCCGCTGATCATCAACGACGACCCTGCGCTGGCCCACGAGGTCGGTGCAGCCGGCGTGCACCTGGGCGGCTCCGATGGCGACATCGGCGCCGCGCGCGCGCTGCTCGGCCCGGGCGCCATCATCGGCGCCTCCTGCTACGACCAGCTGGCCAACGCCGAACGGGCGGTGGCCGCCGGGGCCAGCTACGTGGCCTTCGGCGCCTTCTTCCCCACCACTACCAAGATCACCCGAAGCCGGGCCCACCCGGACCTGCTGCGGCAAAGCGCCGCACTCGGGGTGCCGCGGGTGGCGATCGGGGGGCTGACGCCGGACAATGTGGGCCCGATCATCGCCGCCGGCGCCGATCTGGTAGCCGTGGTCAGCAGCGTCTTTGCCGCCAACGACCCGGTCGCCACCCTGCACGCTTACCTTGCTTGTTTCCAGGACCCTTCCGCATGAAGCACGACCAGTCCCACGCCCTGTTCACCCGCGCCCAGGAACTGCTTCCGGGCGGCGTCAATTCGCCGGTGCGCGCGTTCAAGTCGGTGGGCGGCGAGCCGTTCTTCGTCGAGCGTGCCGACGGCCCGTACCTGTACGACGTCGATGGCAACCGCTACATCGACTACGTAGGCTCCTGGGGCCCGATGATCGTCGGCCACAACCACAGCGCGGTGCGCCAGGCCGTCAAGCACGCGATCAACAACGGCCTGTCGTTCGGCGCCCCCTGCGCGGCCGAAGTGACCATGGCCGAAACGCTGACCAAACTGGTGCCGTCGTGCGAGATGGTGCGCATGGTCAACTCGGGTACCGAAGCGACGCTGTCGGCAATCCGGCTGGCGCGCGGCGCCACCGGCCGCAGCCGCATCGTGAAGTTCGAAGGCTGCTACCACGGCCACGGCGATTCGTTCCTGGTCAAGGCCGGCAGCGGCATGTTGACCCTGGGCGTGCCGACCTCGCCGGGCGTGCCGGCCGGTCTGAGCGAACTTACCCTGACCCTGCCCTACAACGACTTCGACGCGGCCACCGCGTTGTTCGCCGAACAGGGCGCGGACATCGCCGGCCTGATCATCGAGCCGGTGGTGGGCAACGCCAACTGCATTCCGCCGCGCGAGGGCTACCTGCAGCACCTGCGCGCCCTGTGCACGCAGTACGGCACGGTGCTGATCTTCGATGAGGTGATGACCGGCTTCCGCGTGGCGCTGGGCGGCGCGCAGGCGCACTACGGCATCACCCCGGACCTGACCACCTTCGGCAAGATCATCGGCGGCGGCATGCCGGTGGGCGCCTATGGCGGTCGCCGCGAGCTGATGTCGCAGATCGCCCCGGCCGGCCCGATCTACCAGGCCGGCACGCTGAGCGGCAACCCGGTGGCCATGGCCGCTGGACTGGCCATGCTGGAGCTGGTGCAGGAACCGGGCTTCCATGAGCGCCTGTCGGCAGCCAGCGCGCGCCTGTGCGCCGGGTTGGAAGCTGCGGCGGCGGAGGCGGGCGTGGCGGTGACCACCAATCAGGTGGGCGCAATGTTCGGGCTGTTCTTCACCGACCAGAAGGTGGAAACCTACGCCCAGGCCACTGCATGTGACACCGCCGCATTCAACCGCTTCTTCCACGCGATGCTGGAGCGCGGCGTGTTCCTGGCACCGTCGGCGTATGAAGCCGGGTTCCTGTCCAGCGCGCACGATGACAGCATCATCGACGCGACCCTCGATGCCGCGCGCGAAGCGTTCAAGGTCGCGAAGGGGTAAGTATCAGCCCGGTTTGTGTTCGGCATCAGCCGAACACAAACCGGCCTTTCATCATGGCGAAATGCCCGGGGAACGAGCAGAAGAAGGTGTAGTCCCCGCCCTTGCGCAATGCCGTGGTAGCGAAGGTCACGCTGGTGCTCTGCCCGCCGCCGATCACCGCCGTATGTGCCAGCACGCGCGGATCCTTCTTCGGCAGGTAGCTGTCGGCCAGCGTCATCCGCATCCCAGCCATCGCCACCGGCTGGTAATCGGCCGCCTTGGTCAGCACCCAGTTGTGCCCCATCGCCGTGGCCGCCAGCTTGCCGGTGTGGCGCAGGGTCAGCTTCACCTGGCTGCAGTCGCCGGCCACCTTGATCTCCTTGCTGCTGAAGCTCATCTGGTCGGTGCTGTCGATGCTGACCGCACACACGCGCGCCTGCGCGGTGGGCGCCAACACCAACCCTGCCAGGATCATGGGGACAAACAGTTTCACGGCGTTCTCCATCCTTCAGTCACTGCAATTCTAGGCAGCTCGACCGAAGGCGGGGTGCGACGGGATGTCGCAGCGACGCCCAACAGTGCGGTAACGTCGGCTGTCGTTTCGCACATGAGTGGACCATGCCGGTTGCCCTGGACTGCCTGCTGCTGGATTTCGATGGCGTGCTCGTCAATTACGCGCGGCACCTGCGCGTACGCCATCTGGCCGAGGCCTGCGCACGCACGCCCGCGCAGGTGCACGCGGCATTGTTCGACAGCGGGCTTGAACAGCAGTTCGATCTGGGCCTGGACAGCGCGAGCTACCTGCAGCAACTGGGCGATGCACTCGGCCGGACCATCAGCATCGCCCAATGGCAGGACGCCCGCATTGCCGCGTCACCGCCGCAGACCGGCGTGGTCGAGCGCGTGAAGCGCATCGCACAGGTGATGCCGATCGCCATCCTCACCAACAACGGCGCCTTGATGGCGCAGACCATCCCGCGCATCCTGCCTGCGCTGGCGCCGGCACTGGAAGGGCGCATCCTGTGCAGTGGCGCACTGGGTGGGCGCAAACCCGACCCAGCGGTGTTTCTGGACGCGGTGGAACGGCTCGACGCACGCCCCAACCGGACCTTGTTCGTGGACGATCTGTTCGTCAATGTGCGCGGCGCCCGCCTGGCGGGCCTGCATGCCGACACCGCGAACGACAGCCGCAGTTTCGGCAGACTCATGCACCGGTTCGGCATCGACACCTGACGCCGGGCAGTGCCCGTCGTCAGGTGGTGTTACCTCAACGCGACGCGATGAACGACTGCACCGCAGCCCGCAGCCGCTTCAGGCCTTCGGCAATCTCTTCATCGCTGATGTTCAACGCCGGCACGAAGCGCAGCACATCCGGCCCGGCCTGCAGCGTCAGCAGCCCGTGTGCGGCGGCGTGGTCGAGGATCGCCCCGGCCTGCCCGGCGAAATCCTTGTCCAGCACCGCGCCCAGCATCAAGCCGCGGCCGCGCACCTGGCTGAACACCTTGAACTCATCATTGATCCTGCCCAGCCCATCGCGCAGTGCCTGCGACTGGCGGCTCACGTTGCGCGCGATCTCCGCCGAGGACAGCTTGCGCAGCGCCACGCGCGCAACCGCCGCCGCCAGCGGGTTGCCGCCGAAGGTGGTGCCGTGCGCGCCGAACTGCATGGTCTCGGCCACCTTGGGCCCGGCCAGCATCGCGCCAATCGGGAAACCACCACCCAGCGCCTTCGCCAGGGTCACGATGTCCGGCTTGATCTCGTCCTGCCAGTGCGCGAACAGGGTGCCGGTGCGGCCCATGCCGACCTGGATCTCATCCAGCACCATCAGCGCGTTGTGCTGGTCGCACAACTCGCGGATGCGCTTCATGAAGCCAGGCTTGGCCGGCATCACCCCGCCTTCGCCCTGGATCGGCTCCAGTATCACCGCCGCGACGTCGCCGGCAGCCATCGCCGTTTCCAGCTGCACCTCATCGTTGAAGTCCACGTAGCGGAAGCCACCGGGCAGCGGCTCATAGCCTTCCTGGTACTTCGGCTGGGCAGTGGCGGTCACCGCGGCCAGCGTGCGGCCATGGAAGCTGCCCCGGAAGGTCACGATGACGCGCTGGTGGGCCGGACGCCCCTGCGACGAGGCCCACTTGCGCACCAGCTTGATCGCCACTTCGTTGGCTTCGGCGCCGGAATTGCACAGGAACACCCGCTCGGCGAAGCGCGAGGCGGTGACCAGCTCTTCGGCGAGGCGCAGCGGCGGTTCGCTGTAGAACACGTTGCTGGTGTGCCACAGCTTGCCGGCCTGCTCGATCAGCGCGGCCTTCAGGTCCGGATCGTTGTGGCCCAGGCCACACACGGCAATGCCGGCGGCCAGGTCGATGAACTCACGGCCCTGGTTGTCCCAGACGCGGGCGCCCTGGCCACGTTCGAGCACCACCTGGCGCGGCTTGTACACCGGCAGGTAGTAATGCGACAGGGACAGGAGCGGATCGGGGGCAGCGGCGGTCATGGCGGTCAGGGGTCCGGGAAAGGCTCCATTCTCCCCCTCCACCGGCTGGGGCACAATGCGGCCCATGCACCCCTTCCGCGCCCCCCAGCTCAATCCCGCCACCGAATCCGGCTGGCGCCGGACCTGGTTCGACATCATCTACCGCCACGATACCCGGCCCTCGCGCAATTTCGACCTGCTGCTGGTGTACGCCATCATCGCCAGCGTGCTGGTGGTGATGTTCGACAGCGTGCAGCGTTTCCACATCGAGCACGCCAGCTGGCTGTACGTGGTCGAGTGGGGGTTCACCCTCCTGTTCACCGCCGAATACCTGCTGCGGCTGGTGGTGGTGAAGCGGCCGCTGCGCTATGCCTTCAGCATCTGGGGCATCATCGACCTGGCCTCGATCCTGCCCACCTACCTGTCGCTGTTCGTTCCCGGCGCGCAGAGCCTGCTGGTGGTGCGCGCGCTGCGCATCCTGCGCGTGTTCCGCATCCTCAAGCTGACCCGCTACATCGAAGAAAGCGGCGTGCTGATGGAATCGCTGTGGCGCAGCCGGCGCAAGATCCTGCTGTTCCTGTTCACGGTGATCACCATCACGATCATCGCCGGCACCCTGATGTACGTGATCGAGGGGCCGAACCACGGGTTTACCAGCATCCCCAGCGCGATGTACTGGGCGGTGGTGACGATGGCGACGGTGGGCTTTGGCGACATCGTGCCGCAGACGGTACTGGGCCGCTTCGTGACCTCGGTGCTGATCCTGATTGGTTACAGCATCATTGCGGTGCCTACCGGCATCTACACCGCGGAGCTGGCCAATACCATGCGCGATGCCGAACGCGCGTCCAAGCGCGATGCGCGCGGGTGCCCGCAGTGCGGGCTGGAGGGGCATGAGGCGGAGGCGAAGCATTGCCGCGCATGTGGGGCGCGGCTGCCGGAGACGTTCAATCAGTGAGAATGGATGGATCATTGGTGCGTAGATCCACGCCCTGCGTGGATGCTCTTCGTTCCGGGGTCATGAACGCCTGACGGTCTGCTTCGGATCGTCTAAGCGTCGGTAGCCAATCGTAGGCCCACGCATTTGGCTTCGAACGCTTGTGCCGCGCTGCGCGCGGTGTCCACGCAGGGCGTGGACCTACGATCCATAACGTGCGTAGATCCACGCCCTGCGTGGATGCTCTTCGTTCCGAGGTCATGAACGCCTGACGGTCTGCTTCGGATCGTCTAAACGTCGGTAGCCAATCGTCGGCCCACGGCACATGGCTTCGGACGCTTGTGCCGCGCTGCGCGCGGTGTCCACGCAGGGCGTGGACCTACGAATTGTTACGTGCGCAGGACGATTCCGTAATCAAAAGCGGCGTTCGTGCTGGCGTCGATGTACGTGTTGCGGATCAATCCAGGAACAGATCCGGCAGCAACGGGCGCGTCGGGTCCACTGCGTACCCACTCAGGTCGGTGATGCCCGCCTCGGCCAGCACTTCGTCATCCAGCAGGAACTGGCCACTGAAGCCCGCCGCATCGCGGGTCAGCACCGCGTGCGCGGCGTCGGCGAGGATCTCCGGGGTGCGGCAACCGCCGATGTCCACGCCGGGAATCATGTTGATTGCGTCAGTGGCGATCACCGTGCGCGGCCACAGCGCATTCACCGCCACGCCCTGCGGCCCGAATTCCGCCGCCAGGCCCAGCGTGACGAAGCTCATGCCCATCTTGGCCAAGGTGTAGCCGGTGTGCGGGCCCCACCACTTCGGGTCCAGGCTCGGCGGCGGCGCCAGGGTGAGGATGTGCGGATTGGGCGCCTGCAGCAGGTGCGGCAGGCAGGCCTGCGCGCACAGGAAACTGCCGCGCGAATTGACCTGCTGCATCAGGTCGAACCGCTTCATCGGCGTATCCAGCGTGCCGCGCAGCCAGATCGCGCTGGCGTTGTTGACCAGGATGTCGATGCCACCAAAGGTATCCACGGTGGCCGCCACCGCCGCGCGCACCTGGTCTTCTTCGCGGATGTCGCATTTCAGTGCCAGGCCCTGCCCGCCCGCAGCGGTGACCGCTTCGGCGGCGCTATGAATGGTGCCCGGCAGTTTCGGATTGGGGACCGCAGACTTGGCGGCGATCGCCACGTTGGCGCCGTCACGCGCGGCGCGCAGGGCAATGGCCAGGCCGATACCGCGCGAGGCGCCGGTGATGAATAGGGTTTTCCCTTGCAGACTGGCCACGTCGATCAACTCCTGCGGATTCATGATCGGCCAAGTATGCCGCGCCCACGCGCAATTAACCGCCCGTTGATGATAGTTGATGCCCCGGTTACTGCTGCGAGTTATTCACCCTTCGCTAATCTGATAGTGCCGTGGCACCGTAGTAGTGGCATGTACCGACCAACGGTCGGTACCTACCGATCGGCGTTCCGGCACGTGTCGACCGTTGGTCGACACGCGGCTGATTGAACGTTACGGCTTCGGGCCCTGCCCCTCGTTGTCTTCCCAGTGCAGGATCTTCCGGGTCACGAACCGGTACACCGGCTTGCCGGTGCGGAACCACAGGTCGCGCACCCACGAGTGGCGCTTGAGCACGCGCTTTTCCACCGGGGTGAGTGACTCGCGGCAGTACATGCGCTTGTGCTTGAGCAGGTGGCGCAGGTCTTCGCGGGCCAGCAGGCGCATCCAGCGCGAACGCGGGTTGCCGATCACGGCCAGCTGGAAGTCGATCAGCGCGGGGCTGCCGTCTTCACGCACCAGCCAGTTGGCTTCCTTGGCCAGGTCGTTATGGGCGATGCCGTGGCGGTGCACCCGCTGCAGCAACCGGCGTGCGGCGCGGAAGTAGGCTACGTCGCCACGCGGCGGGCGCTGGTACATCGCGTCACCGGCCATGAAGCTGCGGTCCAGCCAGCGGCCATTCCAGGCCAGCAGCGCCGGAGTGTCGGGCATTCCATCCAGATGCGCCAGCGCACGGGCTTCACGCCGGGCCAGCCACCAGGCCGGCAGCCGCAACCACCACGGGGTGGCCAGCAGGTCGCGGCGGACGAAGCGCGTGCCACCTTCTTCCATCAACAGGATGCGACCGAAGCTGTCGGCCTTCAGGGCATGTGCGGCAGGCGGGAGCGGGCGATTCATGCGGCCATTCTAGCTGGCCGGCAGTCAGTCACTTTGCCCCCTCTATAATCCCCCGATGGACTCGTCATGGATCGATGCCACGCTTGCGTGGATCTCAGCTCACCCCGTGCTTGCCGGTGCGGTCATCTTCCTCATCGCCTTCTGCGATGCCGTCATCGTGCTTGGCGCCATCGTGCCCGCGCTGCCGCTGCTGTTCGCGGTGGGCGTGTTCATCGGGCTGGGCCAGATCTCCGGGCCATACGCCGTGGCGTGCGCCGCGCTGGGCGCGTTCGCCGGCGATGGCATCAGCTACTGGATCGGCCGGCGCTGGGGCGACAGGCTGCGCGGATTCTGGCCGTTCAGCCGCTACCCACAGTTGTTGGACCGTGGCGAGACCATGTTCCGTCGCAATGCCTTCAAAAGCATCCTGGTAGCGCGCTATGTAGGCGCGATCCGCCCGTTCGTGCCGGCCATCGCCGGCATGATGAACATGCCGGTCATGCGCTACGTGCAGGCCAGTGGCATTGCCAGCATTTCCTGGGCGGTACTGTTCCTGGCCCCGGGCTGGGTGCTGGGCGAGGCCTATGACGCAGTCGCCGCGGTGGCGGGACGGCTGGTGATGGTGCTGGCGCTGGTCGGCGTGGTGATGGGCGTGGTCTGGGCGATCGTGCTGTACGGCTACCGCTGGTCGGCCGCGCGCATGGACAGCTGGCTGGCCGGCCTGCTGCGCTGGTCGCAGCGCCACCCCACGCTGGGCCGCTATTCGGTGTCGGTGTTCGACCCGCAGCGCCGTGAATCGGTGCCGCTGGCGATGCTGGCGCTGATGCTGCTGTTGCTGGGCTGGTGCTGGTTCGCGCTGCTGATGGCGGTGGTGGCCCATGGCGAGCCGCTCAGCCTGGACCTGGCCGTACACCAGGCGATGCTGGCGCTGCGCAATCCGCTGGCCGATTACCCCATGGCGGCGCTGGCCTCGCTGGGCGCCTGGCCGGTGCTGCTGCCGGCCACGGCAGTCACGATGGGCTACCTGATCTGGCGCCGGCGCTGGATGGCCGCCGCGCACTGGCTGGCGGCGCTGGCCTTCGGGCTGGCGCTGACCAAGCTGCTGGGGGCCACGGTGACGGTGGTGCGCCCGCCGGGGGCGAGCAGTGGCTTCGGCTTCCCGTCGGTGTCGGTGACCATGGCCACCATCACCTTCGGCTTCTTCGCGGTACTGATCGCGCGCGAGCTGCCCGGCCGCACCCGCGTATGGCCCTACCTGCTGTCGGGCATCATCGTCAGCCTGATCGGCTTCTCGCGGCTGTACCTGGGCGCGCACTGGCTGAGCGACGTGGTGGGCGGGATGCTGTTCGGCATCTTCTGGCTGCTGGTGCTGGGCATCGCCTACCGCCGCCGCTTCAACCGCTCCTTCTGGGTCAAGCCGGTCTCGTGGCTGTTCTACGGTACTTTCGCGGTAGCCGCGCTGTGGTACGCGCCGCGCAACACCGAGGCGAAGCTGGAGCGTTTCGAGCCCGCCCAGCCGGCGCCGACCAATGTGGCCGCGCAGGACTGGTGGGGCAGCCAGTGGCGCGCCCAACCTTCGCGTCGCAATGAATTCGATGATGACCAGCGCTGGCCGCTGGATGTCCAGGTGGCCGGGCCGCTGGCACCGCTGCGCGAGCGCCTGGAAAGCCAGGGCTGGCGCGTGCAGCCGCAGGCCGGCTGGGAACAGGCGCTGCTGATGCTGGACAAGTCGGCCACCCCGGACGAAGTGCCGGTGCTGCCGGCCACGCTGGATACGCAGGTCGAATCGCTGCTGCTGCTGCGCCCGGGCAATGCACCCAACGAGATCTTCGCGCTGCGCCTGTGGCCGGCCGCGACCCAGCTGCAGCCGGGCGACCAGCCGCTGTGGCTGGGCAGCGCGCAGACGCTGCACTACCAGCACTTCCACCTGATGGGAATGTGGCGACCGATGCGCGGCATCGATCCGTCGCTGAAGGCGGTGCGCGAGGCGCTGGAAGGGTTGCCGCAGGAAGTGGACACGCATCCCGAGACCGGCATGCCGGTGTTGCGGGTGCGGACGTACTGAGGGCGATCACGACCAACGGTCGTGAGTGACCGGGTTACGGGTTACCAGTTCTCGTCGATCGGCGTTGCGTTGGCCGGCATCCAGCGCAGCAGCGCGTCCAGCCGCTGGTGCGGGTCATCGTGCTGCAGCAGCTGCAACCGCTGCGATTCCTCCAGCGGCAGCAGTTCGGCCAGCCGCCAGCCGACCCATGCCGCCTGGTCCAGAAGCGCAGGGTGCGCGGGCGCGAAGGCGGTGCCGGCCTGTTCAATGATGTGGCCCAGCACGATGGACAGGAGCGCGTGTTCCGGGCGCAGTTCGTCATCATGGTCGGGCGTGCTCCATTCGACGTCGGCCATGATCAGGCCGTTGTCGCGTACCCGTACCTGGCGCACATGGAAGCGGCGATGGCCGCGCAGGCGCAGCACCAGCACGCCGTCGTCGCCCATGTCGAAATCGTCGATGCGCGCTTCCACACCATGCGCGGCCGGGGTGGCCGGGGCGCCGACCTCGTCGCCGTCCAGGATCAGGCAGACCCCGAAGTGGGTGTTGTTGCGGCTGCACTCGCGCAGCATGTCCAGGTAGCGGCGTTCGAACACCCGCAGGCCCAGTGCGGCGCCGGGCAGCAACACTGCGTGCAGCGGGAACAACGGGAGCGTGGCGATGGAATCGGTCATGGCCGGCCGATCACCTGGCCTGCAGCTGGGCCAGGAAACGGCGCGGCGCGCCGTCGAAGCCACCGTTGGACATGAACACCACGTGGTCGCCCGGCTGCACGATGGCGCCCAGTTGCGCCAGCAGTGCATCGGTGTCGCGCACCGCGTGCGCCTGGCCGCGAACGGCAGCAATCACGCTCGCCGCATCCCAGGCCAGTTCCGGCCGGTGCAGGAACACCACCGCGTCGGCCAGCGCCAACGAGGGGGCCAGCGCAGCGGCATGTGCGCCCAGCCGCATCGAGTTGCTGCGCGGCTCCATCGCCACCACGATGCGGCGCTCCCCTACCCTGGCGCGCAGCCCTTCCAGCGTGGTGTGGATGGCGGTGGGGTGGTGGGCGAAGTCATCGTAGAGAGTGATGTCGTCGGCCACGCCGATGACTTCCATGCGGCGTTTGACGCTGCGGAACCGTGCCAATGCCGGAATCACGCTGGCCGGCGCAACGCCTACCGCGTGCGCGGCCGCCAGCGCGGCCAGGCCGTTGAGCACGTTGTGGCGGCCCAGCAGCGACCAGCGCACTTCGCCCAGCACCACGCCACGGTGGTGCACGATGAAGGCGCTGCCGTCGGCATTGACCAGTTCGGCATGCCATTCCAGCCCGGGATCAAAGCCGAAGCGTTCCACCGGCGTCCAGCAGCCCATCGCCAGCACTTCGGCCAGGAAGGCATCTTCGCCGTTGACGATCAGCCGGCCGCGCGCGGGCACGGTGCGCACCAGGTGGTGGAACTGGCGCTGGATCGCGGCCACGTCCGGGAAGATGTCGGCGTGGTCGTATTCGAGGTTGTTGAGGATCGCCACCAGCGGGCGGTAGTGCACGAACTTGCTGCGCTTGTCGAAGAACGCGGTGTCGTACTCGTCGGCCTCGACCACGAATTCACGCCCCTGCCCCACGCGCGCGGACACGCCGAAATCCTCAGCCACGCCGCCGATCAGGAACCCCGGCTCGCGGCCGGCGGCCTGCAGCAGCCAGGTCAGGATGGTGGTGGTAGTGGTCTTGCCATGCGTACCGGCCACGGCCAACGTGTCGCGGCCCGGCAACACCTGTTCGGACAGCCACTGCGCGCCGGAAATGTAACGCTGCCCCGCGTCCAGCACCGCTTCCACGGCCGGATTGCCGCGCGACAGCGCATTGCCGACCACGACTTCATCGCAATCGCGGGCCACGCTGTCGGCGCGATAGCCCGGGTCCAGGGCGATGCCCAGCTGTTCCAGCTGGGTGGACATCGGCGGATAGATCGCCTGGTCGCTGCCACGGACCGTATGGCCCAGTTCCCGCGCCAAGGCGGCCACGCCGCCCATGAAGGTGCCGGCAATTCCAAGAATGTGGATCGTGCTCATACCCGATTGTCGCCCAAAGCCCACCACGTTGGGGAGATGAGGCTGTAGCGCACCATGCCCCTGAGTCAGGGGGCCGCCGCGAAGCGGCGGGGACGTGGGTGGTGGAATGGGGCCCACTGTTTGCGCAGCACAACGTAGGACGACAGCGCACGGCTTTTGGCGTGCTGTCGGGGAAATCCCGATAGCGGTGTACTGTGAAGACGGACACAATTCACCGCGCCAGCCGCAGTACCCCCGACGGTCCTACTCCCCAAGAGGCCAT
Source organism: Stenotrophomonas sp. NPDC047960 (assembly GCF_043204395.1). Classification (NCBI taxonomy): domain Bacteria; kingdom Pseudomonadati; phylum Pseudomonadota; class Gammaproteobacteria; order Lysobacterales; family Lysobacteraceae; genus Stenotrophomonas; species Stenotrophomonas sp. NPDC047960. The sequence continues at coordinate 135,756 of NZ_JBIDBX010000002.1, forward strand.
CCCCAGGGGGGCTCATATTGTGGGGCTCTGAGCAGGCCCGATCGCTGGCGCCTTACACCGCACGCCCGGCTTCCGAAAGGACCGGGCGTGCGCGTGTAGGTTGATCAGCCCTGGAGCGCTGCCTGGATGCGCGCTTCCACTTCTTCCAGCCCGCCCACGCCATCCACGCGCGCCAGGGTGCCGCGGCCGGCGTAGAAATCCACCACCGGCGCGGTCTGGTCGGTGTAGACCTGCAGGCGCTTGCGCACCGATTCGGGGTTGTCATCGGCACGGCCCTGTTCCTGGGCGCGGCCGGCAATGCGTTCGACCAGCAGTTCGCTCGGCACATCCAGCTGCACCACCGCGTCCAGCGGCTGGCCGATCTTGGCCAACACGGCGTCCAGTGCGTTGGCCTGGGCCACGTTGCGCGGGTAACCGTCCAGGATGAAGCCGTTGGCCACGTCGGCCTGGCCCAGGCGCGATTCCAGCATGCCCAGCAGGATGTCATCGGACACCAGGTTGCCGGCGTCCATCACGGCCTTGGCCTGCTTGCCCAGCTCGGTGCCGGCGGCCACTTCGGCGCGCAGCAGGTCACCGGTGGAAATGTGCGCAATGTTCAGGTGTTCCTTCAGGCGCGTCGCCTGCGTCCCCTTGCCCGAACCGGGCGGTCCCAACAGAACCAATCGCATCAACCTGACTCCAACTTGGTAAAAAACGGAAGGGCGCGCGCCCGGGATTGTCCACAATCACGCTGCACCGCAATACGCGCACTTTACCTCATACCGGTAATGTCCCTGCAATGTCCTTCCCCCCGACAAAGGTCCCATCATGTCCAAAGGTACCCTGCTGTACGCCCAGTCAGGCGGCGTCACCGCCGTCATCAATGCCACCGCCTCGGCGGTGATCAGCACCGCCAGAGCCAAGGGAATCAAGGTCTTGGCCGCGCGCAACGGTATCCTGGGCGCGCTGCGTGAGGAGCTGATCGACACCTCGAAGGAGTCGGCTGCGGCAATTGCGGCGCTGGCCCATACCCCCGGCGGCGCCTTCGGCTCCTGCCGCTACAAGCTCAAGTCGCTGGACGCCGACCGGGCCCGCTACGAGCGCCTGCTGGCGGTGCTGCGCGCGCATGACGTGCGCTGGTTCCTCTACAACGGCGGCAACGATTCTGCCGATACCGCCTGGAAGGTCTCCCAGCTGGCCAAGGCGTTCGATTACGACCTCACCTGCATCGGCGTGCCCAAGACCATCGACAACGACCTGGCGGTGACCGACACCTGCCCCGGCTTCGGTTCGGCGGCCAAATACACCGCCGTGTCGGTGCGCGAAGCGGCCCTGGACGTAGCGGCCATGGCCGAAACCTCCACCAAGGTGTTCGTGTACGAGGCCATGGGCCGGCATGCGGGCTGGCTGGCCGCTGCGGCAGGGCTGGCCGGAAACGGCCCGGACGAGGCTCCGCACATCATCCTGCTGCCCGAGCGTGCCTATGACGAGGCCGCGTTCCTGGCGAAGGTGAAGCAGGTGGTCGAACGCGTGGGCCACTGCGTGGTGGTGGCCTCCGAAGGCATCCAGACCGCCGATGGGCAGTTCGTGGCCGATGCTGGCGGCGGCAAGGATTCCTTCGGGCACACCCAGCTGGGCGGGGTTGCCTCGCAGCTGGCCGCGCGCGTGAAGGACGCGCTCGGCTACAAGGTGCACTGGACCCTGCCCGACTACCTGCAGCGCTCGGCCCGGCACATTGCCTCGAAGACCGATTGGGAACAGGCGCAGGCGGTGGGCAAGGCGGCGGTGCAGTACGCGCTGAAGGGCCAGAACGCGGTGATGCCGGTGATCGTGCGCAGCAGCGATGCGCCGTACCGCTGGAGGATCGAGCCGGCGCCGCTGCACAAGGTGGCCAACCATGAGAAAAAGATGCCGGCCGGTTTCATCCGCCGCGACGGCTTCGGCATCACCGACCAGGCCCGCGCGTATCTGTCGCCGCTGATCAAGGGCGAGGCACCGCTGCCCTACGGCAGCGATGGCCTGCCCAAATACGTCACCCTGAAGAACGTGGCAGTGAAGAAGAAGCTGCCGGCATTTGAGGCGTAACCGGGCTTGGGGACACGGTGCAGCCACGCGCGGCGTGGCTCGTTCATGACCCCGGAACGAAGAGCGGACACCCATGGGGTGTCCCTACGCAGGCCCTTCAGCCGCACACTTTGCCTTCCACGGTCATCTGCGCGGCGAACATCGGGATCTTCGCGATCTGGCCGGTGGCAGCCTGCTTTTTCGCGTCTTCCAGATAGATGCGCGACTGGCCCTGGCCGTCGAGCTGCGGCTTCTGTTCCACCGGCAGGCGCCAGACCCTCACCACCGCCTGCTGTGCGGGACAGGCCGCGCTGGGTACGCGGATCACGTCGTTGAGCTTCCAGCCTTTGGCTTCGCTGGGCTGCGCCTTGTCGAACTCGACGAACTTCGCGCGCGGCTGGCACTGCTCGCTGGTGCGGGCGACCACGAATCGGTAAGGCTGCGCTGCGTCGCCGGTGAAGGTGCCTTCCAGGCGCGCGCAGGCTTCGGGGATCTGGCGCAGGGTGTGGGGGACGTTCACTGCCTGTGCCGCGCCTACCGGACGCTGGCGTTCGGGGGTTTCAGCGGCGTTAGCCGCGAGGGCGGGAAGCAGGGCCAGCAGGATGAGGTGGCGGGGGGACATGGGCGGGGCCTCCTTGGGGATGGGGGGAGGCTGGCATTGGGTGGATGAATGGTGTGGCAAGGCGCCACCCCATTTGGGTGTGCGTGGTTGCCAGGCAGTGCCTGGCACTACGCTCGTGCGGCTGGCAAGTGGGGCGTGGTTGGCGCTTTGGCGCAGGGTTGTGGTGCTTTCCTTGTTTTTCCCTGCATACTCGGGGCACCAGGGATTGCTGAACAAAGCCACACGCTTGATGACCGGGTACGGTCTGAACGGGTCGGTCCATCGTTGCAGCCCGTTGTGCCCCGCGTGGTGAGGTTCGTCCGTCAACTGGATGCCATCCATCACCCGGGAGGGGACATGCTGGAACGTCATGGGCTTTCTCTGGCGCTGTTCTGCGCCATTCTCGCGATTCTCTACGGCATCGTGTCGGCACGCTGGATCCTCCGGCAACCGGCTGGCAATGCCCGCATGCAGGAAATCGCCGCCGCCATCCAGGAAGGCGCGCGCGCCTACCTCAACCGCCAATACCTCACCATCGGCATCGCCGGCGCGGTGCTGTTCGTGCTCGTCGGCATCTTCCTCAGCTGGTACACCGCGATCGGCTTCGCGATCGGTGCGGTGCTGTCCGGTGCGGCCGGCTACATCGGCATGAACGTGTCGGTGCGGGCCAACGTGCGCACCGCCGAAGCGGCGCGCAACGGGCTGAGTGCCGCCATGGACGTGGCATTTCGCGGCGGTGCGATCACCGGCATGCTGGTGGTCGGGCTGGGCCTGCTCGGCGTGGCCGGCTACTACGCGCTGCTGCTGAAGATGGGGCTGGATACCGCGGCGGCGCTGCATGCGCTGGTCGGGCTGGCGTTCGGCTCCTCGCTCATCTCGATCTTCGCGCGGCTGGGCGGCGGCATCTTCACCAAGGGTGCCGACGTGGGCGCCGACCTGGTCGGCAAGGTCGAAGCCGGCATTCCCGAGGACGACCCGCGCAACCCGGCGGTGATTGCCGACAACGTGGGCGACAACGTCGGCGACTGCGCCGGCATGGCCGCCGACCTGTTCGAGACCTACGCGGTGACGGTGATCGCCACCATGCTGCTGGGCAGCCTGATGATCGCCGAGGCCGGCCGCAACGCGATCCTGTATCCGCTGGTGCTGGGCGGGGTGTCGATCATCGCCTCGATCATCGGCGCGCTGTTCGTCAAGGTGAAGCCGGGCGGTTCGATCATGGGCGCGCTGTACAAGGGCGTGATCGTGTCGGGCGTGCTGGCCGCCATCGCCTTCTACCCGATCACCCTGCAGCTGATGCCGGACAACGCCCACGGGGCAACGAACCTTTATCTCTGCGCGCTGATCGGGCTGGTCCTGACCGGGCTGATCGTATGGATCACCGAGTACTACACCGGCACCCAGTACAAGCCTGTGCAGCACGTGGCGCAGGCGTCCACCACCGGTCACGGCACCAACATCATCGCCGGCCTGGGCGTGTCGATGAAGTCCACCGCGCTGCCGGTGATCGCGGTCTGCCTGGCGATCTGGCTGGCGCACCTGCACGGCGGCCTGTACGGCATCGCCATCGCGGCCACCGCGATGCTGTCCATGGCCGGCATGATCGTGGCGCTGGATGCGTACGGGCCGATCACCGACAACGCCGGCGGCATCGCCGAGATGGCCGAGCTGCCGCCGGAGATCCGCAACATCACCGACCCGCTCGATGCGGTGGGCAACACCACCAAGGCGGTGACCAAGGGCTATGCGATCGGTTCGGCGGCATTGGCCGCGCTGGTGCTGTTCGCCGATTACACCCACAACCTGCAGGCGGCGCACCCGGGTGAAGTGTTCGCCTTCGACCTCTCCGACCACACGGTGATCATCGGCCTGCTGATCGGCGGGTTGATCCCCTACCTGTTCGGCGCAATGGCCATGGAAGCGGTGGGCCGTGCCGCCGGCGCGGTGGTGGAGGAAGTGCGACGGCAGTTCCGCGAAATCCCCGGGATCATGGAAGGCACCGGCAAGCCACAGTACGACCGCGCGGTGGACATGCTGACCCGCTCGGCGATCCGCGAAATGATCGTACCGTCGCTGCTGCCGGTCGCGGTGCCGGTGGTGGTGGGCCTGCTGCTCGGGCCGCGCGCGCTGGGCGGGCTGTTGATCGGCACCATCGTGACCGGCCTGTTCGTGGCCATTTCGATGACTACCGGCGGCGGTGCCTGGGACAACGCCAAGAAGTACATCGAAGACGGCCATTTCGGCGGCAAGGGCAGCGAGGCGCACAAGGCGGCGGTAACCGGCGATACCGTGGGCGATCCCTACAAGGACACCGCTGGGCCGGCGATCAATCCGCTGATCAAGATCATCAACATCGTGGCGTTGTTGCTGGTGCCGTTGTTGTAGAAGTTTTCGGGTCCCCCCCGACCAACGGTCGGGGGCTACCCTGCGTGGCTCTACGGTAGCGGGGTCGGGCGCGACAGCACGTAGGCTGCGCTCGCCGCGAAGAACACGCCTACGCCCAGCAGCAACGGCCACGATGGCCGCGCGCCCCAGCAGAACATCGCGAAGCCGAAGGCCATGCCGCCGGCGGCAAATGCCTTGCCTTTACGGCTCACCGCGCTCTGCTCGCGCCATGCACGCAACGACGGGCCATACCGGGGATGGTCCAGCAGCTTGCGTTCAAAGCGCGGCGAGCTGCGTGCGAAACATCCCACGGCCAGGATCAGGAAGATGGTCGTCGGCATGATCGGCAACAGCGCGCCGATCACCCCCAGCGCCACCATTACCCAGCCCAGGCAGAACCAGAGCCAGCGCATCAGCGCGACCCGATGCGCGCATCAGTGCTCATGCGAATTCCAGCTCCACATGAGCGTGCACGCTGCGGAACGCGGCATCGGCCGCATCCACCACCTCCTGCTCCTGTTGCTCGGTAAGCACCACGCTGTCCAGTGCGGCGGTAAACGCGCGCCAGTGGCGTGCGGCACCATCCGGATGCGCGGCCAGGTGGCGGGCGCCGAAGTCCGCATCCAGTCCCAGCTGCGCGGCCATCTTGTACAGGACGGTGCCGCCGAGGTTGGAGCCTTCAGCCACGTACAACCAGCCCAGTGCAGCAGGCAGCGGCAGATCCGGGTCCAGCCGCAGCGGCACCGGGTCTGGCAGGGTCTGTTCAAGATCGCGCAGGTCACGGGTGATCTGCGGCAGCCGCCGGCGCTCGGCCAGGTCCGGCAGCAGCGCATCCAGCGCGGCGTTGGCGTACAGGCCGTCGATATCGCGGTGGAAGCGGTACTGGACCCGCAGGAAGCGCGCGAACCGCCCACGGTCGGCGAAGATGTCGCCGGCCATGATGCGCTTGTCCAGCGCGCCGTGGCTGTCTCGGGTAGCCGCCTTCAGGCGTTGGCTGCGGGTGGCTTCAAGGGTATCGGTGGCGTTCATGGCGTTATGACAGAAAGAGGTGGCAGCGCCGGCAAGGCCCGGCACAGGGATAGGACGCCTGTGGCGCAGACTACCCCAACCCGGATCGCCGGTGCTGCCCTCCCCCGTTCCGGCGATGCCATCCTCACCTTGGGGTGTTGATAATGGCGCATTCTTCCGCCCACAAGGATTGCCATGATGGACACCACCGAATCGCGCATGACCAACCTGTTCGAGCAGTTGGGGTTGGACTCCAGCCCTGAGGCCATTGCGGGGTTCATCCGGGCGCACCAGCTGCCCGGCGACGTGACCTTGGCCGAAGCCACGTACTGGAGCGATGCGCAGCGCCAGTTCCTGCGCGAAGAGCTGAAGGAAGATGCGGATTGGGCGATCGTGGTGGATGAGTTGAACGAGGCGCTGCATGCGGATGCGACCGCCCGGTAGTGTCCGCGCGGGCCGGGTGGATCCCGGCCCGCGACGTTCTCAATACCGCCAGGTGAGCGACAGACGCATGATCCGGCCCGGGGCTGGCATTACCCCCAGTGCGAGCGGGTCCAGGTAGTAACGGTCGGTCAGGTTGTCTGCGTTGACCTCGACCGCCAGCTGCTCGCTGGCCTGCCAGCTGGCAAACACGTCCACGATGGTGGCCGGCTGGTACAGCTGCTGGATCGCCGACAGGCCCACGTTCCATTCCTTGTCCAGCGTGCTGATCGGCCCGCTGTTGTGGATCACGCGGGCCCCGAAGGCCAGGCGCTGGTCCACCAGCCGTGACCCCAGCGTCAGGTTGACCGTGTAGCGCGGTGGGTTCTGGGTGTTGCTGTAGGAGCCTTCGAAACCGCCGTCGACACAGTCGGGGGTACTGGCCAGCTCTTCGATCTTCCGCTGCACGCCATAAGCGCGGCGCTCGGCGGCGATGTCCGGGGCGCAGGTCTTGGCTTCAAAGTAGTAATGCGCCGACAGATCGGCGAATACCGTGCCGGCGTCATAGCTGGACTGGAACTCCAGGCCCGAGACCTTGAACCGATCAATGTTGCGGATATAGCCGGCCGACAGCGTGCGGTAGTCGCGCGTGATCAGATCGTCGATGCGGGTGTTGAAGTAGGAGAGCTTGAATGCGGCCTGGTCGCCTTCGGCAAACAGGTCGTGGCGCACGGTGCTGGCCCCCACTTCCCACGTACCGGCGCGCTCGGGCTTGAGTTCGCCGTCCACCGGCTTGGCCGCCGTGAACAGCCCCAGGGTACTCTCGAACAGGCTGGGCAACTTCACCCCTTCGGCGTACTTGAGGTACACCAGGGTGTCTTCAGCGGCGTGCCAGGTGACGCTGGCGGTGGGCATGAACGCGTTGTCGGTGCGGCGGATCGGCTGCGACCAGGTCCAGCTGGTCGGTACGATCAGGTCTTCGGTGGCGGTGACGTCGTGGAAGTTCCAACCGGTGATGTCGGCCACCGTGCCCTTCTTGTACGGCGAAGCCAGCAGCGAGGCTTCGGTGAACTGGCCGTTCGCATCGGGGTACCAGTTGAGCATGGCGATCCGCTGCGCGCGCCACGCCGGCAGCGCCGGGTTGCCGTTGAGCAGCTGGGTGTAGCGGTACTGGCCGATCACTTCCATGGTATCCGGCGTGGCCAGGCGGTTGCGGTCGCGGATGCTGACGCGGTTGAAGCGTCCGCCCACCAGAATGTCCCAGCGCTCGCCCGGCTGCCACTTCATCGAGGTCACTGCGCTGTACTCCCTGCGCGTGGCATTGCGCAGGAAGCGGTTGTTGATCAGGTCATCGTGCATGATCGGCGCGCTGTCGCCCGGGCCCACGTCTTCGTCGCTGAAGGACAACCCGTAGTCGAAGGTGAACAAGCCGGCACTGTCGGTGCTCATCACCGTGGTGTTGGACACGTCCAGGCCGAGCCGGGTCTGGGCCATGTCGTTGCGGTAGGCCTCCTTGTAACCGGGATCGGTGTTGAAGGACGGGCCGTCATACCACTCGGTGCGGCGGTCGAAGTACCACGGGGTGATGCCGGTCAGGCCGTTGTACATCAGGCTGTCGGCGTCTGTGTACCAGAGGTTGGCCTTCAGGTCGACGATGTCGTTGTCCGGATTGAAGCGGTAACGCAGGTTGTAGGCATCCATGTCCACGCTGCCCGGCTCCCACTGCGGTACGCGGTCGCGGTCCACGCGGATGATCTGCGAGGCCATGATTTCCCCCTGGCGGCCGCTGTAGCGGCGATAGCCGGCTTCCAGCGTCTGCGTGTCGTCAATCCGCCAGGTGCCCTTGAGCAGTACCGAGTTGGACTTGGACGAGGTATTGAACACTTCGGTGCTGGGCGGGTTCAGCGGCGCAAGGGTGCGCCGGGTCTGCGGGAAATCGTCGTAGCCGTGCTTGCCCGCATGGTAGTTGCCGGTATCGCGCCAGGCATAGGCCGCCACCAGGTCGAAGCGATCCCACTGCCTGCCGCCGGCGATGTTGAAGAACTGCCCACCGAGGCTGTTGCGGTGGGTGCCGGGGGTGGCGTTGTACGCGGGAAGATCGCGCGCGCTGCCGTTGGAGATGCCGCTGCGCACGCGCAGGCCGGCGCGCTGGCCGTCGCGCAGCACATCACCGATGTCCAGCGTTTCCATTTCCACTACGCCGCCGATGCCACCCGACGCGTTGGCGCCCAGGCTGGGGCCCTTGGTCACGGTAAGGCTGGAGATCAGGTCCGGGTCGAGGTAGGTGCGCTGCGACTGGCCGGCATAACCGCGGTAGGTGTCCATGGTGGACTGCCCGCCGTCGATGATCACCGGGATTCGGCTCTGGCCCTGGATACCGCGGATGTTGAGGTCCAGCGCACTGGCCGTGCGTGGATCACCGGCGGTGACGCCGACCACGCCCTTGACGATGTCGGCGGTGGACGTACCGCGGAAGCGCTCGATGGTGGCGCGCGGCACGTATACGCTTGAACCGCTGTTGCGGTACTGCTCCAGCGCGCGCTCGGCGGCGCCTTGGGCGCTGACCTGGTCTGCGGCCACGCGCAGGGGAGCGGTGTGGATCACCCCGTCGTCGCCCTGGCCGCGCGGCGCGCGCTCCAGGGTCGCCGCACCCGGGCCCAGCGCGCGCGGCACCAGGCCGCTGCCGTGCAGCAGCCGCGCCAGTGCCACCTGTGGGTCCAGCGCCCCGCGCACGCTGGTGGAGCGTGCGCCGTCGGCCAGTGCGGACGGGTACGCCACCTGCACCCCGGATTGACGCATGTAGCTACGCAGTGCATCGGCGAGCGGCTGGGCGGGGATGTCGAACTGACGGGTGCCGGCCAGTGCGCGGGTGTCCGCCGACTGAGCCACGGCGGGCGGCGTGCTTGCCCAGGCCATGCCGGCGGCCAACAGCGCGATGAACAGGCGGGACGGGCGCAGCATCGGCGCCGGTCGGGAAAGAGGAAGCATGTTGAAACCTGTCGAGAGGCGATGCCGCGGAAGCACGGCTTCCCCGCACGGGGTGCGGGCGCTGCGCGTACGTGGCGGCGGCGGGTACGTTCGGGGGTAAGACGTGCGGCGCGGCCACTTCCCCAAGGCGGGTTCAGCGCGCCGGTGCGACGCTCACGATCGCCACGCCCATCGGAAGGCGCGTGACACGCAGCCCGGCCGACGTCGCCAGCGCGTCCAGTGCCTGCTCGGGCTGGTCCGCGCGCAGCGCAGCGTTGACCGTGGGGAGGGATGAGAGGTCGCCGCGCACGTAGGTGGGTCCGTCGCGATAGCGGGCAATCTGCGCAACCGCGTCTGCCACCCCGGTGGAATCGAGGAGCAGCTCGCCGTCGCGCCATGCGGCGATGCGATCGGGGGCGAGGTCGTCATGGCGCACCACCCGACCTCCTTGCGCGAAGCCGGCGCGCTGGCCCGCCAACAGGTACGTCCACCCGCCATTGGGTGAGGCCGCGACGCGGACCTGGCCCTGCGAGACTTCCGCTTGCACCCCCTGCGGGGTGCTGGCCACCGCGAACGCCGTCGCGATGTCCTCCACCATGCCGCCCTGCGCGCTCACCTGGAATGGCTGCGCGTGCCCGGGCGCAACTTCGAACCAGGCGCGCCCGCGCAGCAGGCGGATGCCGCGCCGCTGGTCGTCGTAGTCCACGGCAATCGCCGAATCGGCATCCAGCACCGCGCGGCTGCCATCGGGCAAGGCGAGCGTGACGACCTCCTGGCTGCTGCGATGATCCGCGCGCAGGCGCAGCCAGGCTTCGGGTGAAACCCATGCCAGCGCCAACGCGGCGGCAGTGGCCAGGGCCAAGCGTGAAAGGCGACGATGGCGGGTCTGCGCGCGCTGTGCCACCGCCGGGGGCTGCGCCACGGCCTGCCACAGCTGGCGCTCGTATTCGAATGCCCGGCGATGACCGGGCAGGCTGAGCCAGTTTTCAAAGGCCTGCATGCGCGGCGCATCCACGGAGCCGGAGGCCAGCCATGTGATCCACGCCTGCGCCTGTTCGGCAAGCAGGTCGGGCGGGGTGGGCGTGGTCGGGTCGGTGGGCAGGTCGTGCGGGCTCATGGCTGGCAAGCGTGGGAAGGGCAGCGCCGATACCATCAAGACCTGGGGAACGGCACTTCCCCACGCCCGCGCGTCACCGGCCGCTACGCGCCCATGCCAGCCGCTGCAACGCAGCGCGCACATGGTTTTCCACGGTCGTGACCGACACGCCGCGGCGCCGGGCAATTTCCGCCTGGGTCAGCCCCTGCAACCGGTTGAGGCGGAAGATCGTGCGCGTCGGTTCGGGAAGGTGGTCGGCTGCGGCGAGCACGCGCTGCAGCTCGTCCTGGGCCATGGCCTGTTCTTCCGTGGACAGCACTTCATCCGGCCCCCACAGATAGTGGTCGGCCAACAGCCGCGCATGGCGGCTGCGTTCCCGGCCCTGGTCGGTAGCCAGGTTGGTGGCCAGACGGTACAGATAGGCCCGCGGGTTGTCGATGGTCAGGCTGGCATCCACCCCGCGCGCCTTGAACCAGACAGCCTGAATCACGTCCTCGGCGCTGCCGTCGCTGCCGAGGATCCGTTGCGCAAGGCGCAGCAGCGCCGGGCGTTCGCGGATCAACAGGTCGGTCAGGGTGGAGGCGTTGGAGGACATGCGGAGGGCGCGCGGAGCAGCCGCATCTTACCGCCCAAATGAGAATGCGTCACGTTAAGTTCGTTGCATCGCATCCACAAAATGCAGCCCCCCCCCTTGCGCGGGCGACTAGCGCAGGCAGTCTCCCAGCGCCTCGAATACCGACTGTCCCGTACCGGGAAGACGCCGTAACAGCGGCTGCGGCCCGTCCATCGCCGCCAGCAACGCCGCTACGGTAGTGCCGCCGCCAATCGGGAAATGGCACAGCCAGGTGGGCTGCTGCCGCTCCAGGTTGCCCGTCGATGGGTCGACCTGCAGATCGCTGGCGGCAAATGCCCAGCCACATGTTTTCACCCGACCCGTGGCCAGTTCAACCGAGCAGCGCATCTTCAGCGGCTGGTAGTCGGTGTACTCGCCTTCGCAGAAGGTGTCGGGGCAGACGTCGTCGAACCCGGCCTCAAGGCGGTGGCGCAGGTCGCGGAAGGCTGACCAGTTCGCCTGCGGCGTGGGGTAATCGACCAGATCGACGTGCAGCGGTTGAACTGCGGCGGCAGCGCGCACGACCGATGCAGGAAGCAGGAGCAGCAGCGCGGCGGGCAACAGGGAACAACGGAGCAGTACGGAAAGGCCATGCATGGGCAGTTCTCCTCGGGTCCTGGGTTCAGGTTCATGGGGTCAAGGCAGGCAGCGGCGCAGGACGTCGAACAGTGACTCCGACGAGCCCGGCAGGCGGTTGAACAGGTAGCCGGAGCTGTCCGGCTGAAGGGTGGTCATGACCGACAGGAACGTGGCGGCCGACACACCGGCCGGCAGCGGTACCGGACAATGCCACTGGCTGAGTTCGGTGGTGACCGCCCCGTTGCCGGGATGGACCCGGCTCTGGCTGGCGACCACCGCGTACCGGCAGTTGTGGATGTGGTCGTCACGGGTGTCGACCACGCAGTTGAGGCGCAGCGGGCGGTAGTTTCCGAACGCGCCCGCGCAGAACACGTCCGGGCAGGCATCGGTGAACTCCTCTGCCAGCCAGCGGTCGAGATCGTGATAGGCGGTGTCGTCGACCGGCTCGCCCGGTTCCAGGCGGTCGGCAAGGTCGATGTAGCGCGGCGGGCTGGCGGCCGCCGGGGCTGGCAGGACGGTGCCGGCCACCAGCAGGACGGAGCACAGCGACTGCAGACGGCGCAACGGTGAAGGCTGGGACATGGGGCGCTCGGGCTCGTGGCGGGAGCTCTACGGTGCGCTGCCGGCGGCTTGGGGGGGATCAGCGGGGCGCCAGTCCGCGGGTCGGCGCTCGCCGCGAACGTGGGTCGGCAGGCCCCCACCTGCACGTTGGCCGGCAAAGGCATAAAATGGGAGGTCTTATCGCGCCATCCCCCCTCTCGGAGCACACCATGGGTCTGGAACTCGTCTCGCCCGGCAAGAACCCGCCGGAAGAAATCAACGTCATCATCGAGATCCCGAAGGACTCGGAACCGGTCAAGTACGAAGTGGACAAGGAAACCGGCGCGATCTTCGTCGACCGCATCCTCTCCACCCCGATGCGCTACCCCTGCAACTACGGCTACGTGCCGAGCACCCTGTGTGGCGACGGCGATCCGGCCGACGTGCTGGTCGTGCTGCCGCTGCCGCTGGTCCCGGGTTCGGTGGTGCGCTGCCGTCCGGTGGGCGTGCTGAAGATGAGCGACGAAGCCGGCGGCGACGAAAAGATCCTGGCCGTGCCGATCTCCAAGGTGTTCAGCGGCTACGCGCACGTGGAAGACATCGAGCAGGTGTCCAAGCACTGGCTGGAGCGCATCGGCCACTTCTTCGAGCACTACAAGGACCTGGAGAAGGGCAAGTGGGTCAAGCTGGACGGCTGGGGCGGCGCTGCCGAAGCCAAGCAGATCCTGGTTGACGCCCACCAGCGCTACCTGTCCAGCAACAGCTGAGGCTGAATGACCCTGCTCCGGCGCACGCCGCCGGAGCGATGGGCATCACGTTTTTACAATGCGGCGCATCACTGTTTGCGCCGGATTGGGTACATTGCGACTTCTACACCGTCCACGGTGCGTTTCATCGTGGTCACCCAGGGGATTGTGTCGTGCGTATTCTGCTAGTTGGGGACGAAGCCAGCCTGTCGGCTGAGCTGATGGATTTCATTGCCGATCTTGGGGAAGAGTGGCAGCCGTTGCGGGCACCCGATGGCCAGACGGCCATGAACATGGTGGCGTCCACGCCGGTGGATGCGGTGATCGCCTGCCCTTCCCTGCCCGATCTCAACGCCACCACGTTGTTGGGCCAGATCCGGACGCTGCGCCCGGAGACGATCCGCATCGCGCTGGTCGACGCGGCCCAGGGCAACCGCCCGCCGCCGGCACGCCTGATCGGCGTTGCCCACCGTTTCCTGCCGCTGCCGCTGGCACCGGAAGTGCTGCTTGAAGCGCTGACCAGCCTGGAAGAGCTGCGCGAGCTGCTTGACAGTGCGCGCCTGCGCAGTGCCATCGGCCGCATCGAGAAGCTGCCTTCGCCGCCGCACCTGTACCTGAGCCTGACCCAGGCACTGGAGCACGACGACGACACCGACACGGCCGACGTGTCCAAGCTGGTGTCGGCCGATCCGGCCATCGCGGCCAAGGTGCTGCAGCTGTCCAACTCGGCCTTCTTCAACAGCGGCCGGACCATTTCCGACCTGCGCACCGCCGTGACCCGGCTGGGCCTGGCAACCCTGCGCGACCTGGTGCTGGCCAGCGAGGTGTTCTCGGCCTCGCCGCTGTCCAGCGGCGAGCGCAACGCGCTGCAGCAGCGCGCCCTGCTCGCGTCGCGGCTGGCCGCGAAGCTGTTGCCTGACTCCAGCGCCGAACTGGGCGCGACTGCCGCACTGCTGGCCGATATCGGCCTGCTGCTGCCCGGTGTGCGCAACGAGCGCAGCGAACCGGCCGACGACGCCGATCCGCGCCCGGGGCACAGCGAAGCCGGTGCCTACCTGCTGGGGCTGTGGGGCCTGCCGATGCCGATCATCGAAGCGGTGGCCTTCCACCTGCAGCCGCAGCGTTCCAACACGCGCAGCTTCTGGGTCACCGGCGCAGTGCACGTGGCGCTGGCGCTGGTCAACGGCGACCCGGTGGACGAGGACTACCTGCAGCGTGCGGGCGTGCTGGCCAAGCTGCCGCAGTGGCGGGATCACGCCAATGGGTTGATGGGTCTCGCTACGGCGGACGCATAAGGCGCAACGACCAGCGGTCGTTGCCTGCCGGCGGCGATTTCAGGAACGATGATGGCGTGCCGTGTGGCGCGCCATTTTTTTTGCGCGGCGCCATCGCCAATGGTCGTGGGTCAGCGGTAGATCACGACCGTTGCTCGTGTCATCGGTAGATCACGACCGTTGGTCGTGATCAAAAAGAAAGGGCGGCCCTTGCGGGCCGCCCTCTCTCTTATTGCAATTGCACCAGTGGTTCGATGGATCAGAACTTCTGGGTGTACTTCATGTACAGGAAGCGGCCGATATCGAAACCGCCGTAGTAGGCGAAGCTCGAGTTCTGCTGCGAGTACATCAGCGGACCCTTGTGGTCGAACACGTTGTTCGCGCCCAGGGCGATGGTGGCATCCCACGGCGCCTTCCAGCTGACCTGCAGGTCGTGGAAAGTATTGGAGCCGGTCTTGCGCAGCGGAGCCGTCTCGCCGTAAGCGATGCGGTCCGGATCGGTGCAGCCGATCGCGATGCAGGCTTCGTTGAGGCCCGAGTAGTAGCGCGCGGTGTAGTTCACACCGAAGCTGCCCAGCGACCAGTTGACGCCCAGGTTCGAGCGCACGCGGAACAGTGCATCCTGACCCACCTTGCCGATCATGATGTTGTCGCCAGCGGCGTTCTGTGCGGCTTCGTCGTACTTGGTCAGGTAGCTGGTCTGCCAGTCAATGTTGAACTGACCGATGGCCAGTTCCGGCAGGCGGTACTTGATGCCCAGGTCGTAACCTTCGGTGTCCATCTTGCCGAGGTTGGCGGTGCCATAGGTGATCGCGCTGATGTGGCCATCGGCCGCACGGGTCACGCTGCTGCAACGGCTGGAATCGCCCAGCACGTAGCAATCACGCAAAATGCGATCGACGGAGTCGTCGATGATCATGTTGCTGATTTCGTAGCGGTACCAATCCAGCGAGACATCCAGGCCCTGCACCCAACGCGGGCTCCAGACCAGACCGACGGTCTTGCTCTTGGAGGTTTCCGGCGACAGGTTCGGGTTCGCACCCGAGATGAACTGGTCGCCCGACTGGCACGGCGTGGTCGAGCACGGGACGTTGCCCTGGCCCAACTGCACGTAGTTGGCCGGAGCGCCACCGGCAAGGCAGGCGGCATTGCCGGCCACGCTGCCCGACACGCCAACGGCGCACGGATCGGTGTAACGCTCGAAGCTTGAGCTCAGGCCACCGTACAGGTCGCTGATGGTCGGAGCGCGGAAGCCCTCGGCATAGGTGCCGCGGACCAGCAGCTCGTCGATCGGACGCCAGGTCAGGCCGAACTTGCTGTTGGTGGTGCCACCGAAGTTGCTGTAGTCCGAATAACGGCTGGCAACGTTCAGGGTCAGTTCCTTGGCGAACGCCATGTCGGCCAGGATCGGCACGTTCAGTTCGAGGTAGACCTCGTTCAGATCGTACTCACCCTGGGTCGGCTTCTGGCCCAGACCGGTGGACATGCCCGACTGTGCGAAGGCGTCCGGCACGTAGCTGCCTTCTTCCTTGCGGTGCTCCACGCCCACGGCGAAGCCGAGGTCGCCGGCCGGCAGGGTCACGATGGAACCGGACAGGTTGGCGGTGAAGCTGGTGGTCTTGGTCACACCACGGGTGGTGTAGGTCGGGAACAGGAAGTCCTGCAGCTCCGGATCCGCCAGCGAACCCTGGCCTGCAACGCCGTACGGGAGCAGCGGGTTCCACGGACGGCAGTCGCCCAGTGCGATCGGGTTGGCAGCGGTACCACACTGTGCCACGCCCTGCGCATTGATGAAGGACGCACCCAGGGCCTGTTCGGAAGCGATCAGGCTCATGTCGCCGCGCTGGGTCTTGATCGACTCATTGCGGTTCCACAGCGCGCCGACGTCCCAATCGAAGGACTTGCCAGCCAGCTCGAAGTAGCCGCTGACGGTCGGGGCGAAGCGCAGGGTCTTCAGCTGGCTGTCGGTGGTACGCGGCACTTCCCACAGGCGGCGACGGAAGCTGACGTCCTGGCCGACCGGGTTGAAGGCGCTTTCAGCAGTCAGCGGGGTGCCGAACGACGACGACTGGTACGGGTAGCCGGCAATCTGCTGGAACGTGTTGCGCTCGTTGTAGAGCACATCGGTGTTCAGGCTGATGGCGTCGGTGAAGTCGTAGGTGCCGTTGACGTACAGCGACTTGCGCTCGATACCGGTCAGCAGGCTCATCTGCTCGTTGGAGTTGGCGTACTCCTCGGCGGTCAGCGTGTGGTAGTCGTTCGGATTGTTCGGGTTGCCACCCTGATTCAGGGTCTGCCACACGGCGGTCTTGGAATCGGCGCAGTTGACCTGCAGCGGGTTGCACCAGCTGCCGTACTGGCTGATCGGACTGCCATCGGCGGCCACGGAGTTCGGACCACGGCTGCCATCACGGCTGTACCAACGGTCCTTGGCCCACACCGGATCCTGCTTGGAGTATTCGGCCGACAGGGTCAGGCTGCCGCGCTCGCCAGTTGCACCCAGGGTCATCGAGTACTGCTGGTTCTCGCCGTCGCCCTGGTCGTACTGACCGAAGTAGACGTTGACTTCACCGCCGTCGAAGTTCTTGCGGGTGATCACGTTGACCACGCCAGCGATGGCGTCGGAACCGTAGATCGAGGAGGCGCCGTCCTTCAGGACTTCAATGCGCTCAACGGCCGACATCGGAATCTGGCTCAGATCCTGGTAGCCGCCGGTGGTGGCGCCAAGACGCTTGCCGTTCATCAGCACCAGGGTGCGCTGGGCGCCCAAGTTACGGATGTCGACGTAGTAGCCGCCCACGTTCTCGCCCGAGGACAGCGAGTCCGAACGCGAGATGGCCGGCGAACCGGCCGAGGTCAGGTTGTTCAGCACGTCGGCGACGTTCGAGAAACCCTGCTTTTCCAGGGCTTCGCGGGTCATCGTCAGGATCGGCTGCTGGGTCTCCATGTTGGCGCCGCGAATACGCGAGCCGGTGACCGAGATGCGATCCAGGTCAGTGGTGCCGGAGGCTGCTTCCTGTGCCGAAGCGAAGCTCGGCACGAGCGCCAGCGCAATGCCGGCCGGCAGAAGACCCAGCCGCACTGCGGGAGTACGAAAATTCATCAATCTCTCCAAGGTACGTTAGTAGCGTGTTAAACCGCCTCGGAAAGTTACGATTGCGTTACCGTTAATTATTTGCGCGATGCCACCGGACTCTTTGCCGAGTTTGGCGAAAGCGATCCGCCAGTCTGCCGATAGCCCGACGCCGACTGGCCATAACGGGCGCGGAATGCGCGCGCGAAGCTGCAGCAGTTGTCGAAGCCGCTGGCGGCCGCAACTTCACCGATCATCATGTCGGTATCGCGCAGCAGATCCGCTGCGCGCTCCAGGCGCAGGCGTGCCGACAGCGACTGCGGGCTTTCTTCATACAGGCTCTGGAATGTCTTGGACAGGTACCAGCTGGAGAAGTTGGTCAGCTCGGCCAGTTCGCCGATCCGCACGACCCGGTGGCTGTTGCCTTCCAGATACAGGCGCGCACGCTGCATGCGGCCGAACACCTGGCGCTTGCGGATGCGCGAACGGCCCGGGCAGCGCTGCACGCCGACAGCCATGCCACGCTGCATCGAGGCCAGGTGCAGCAACACCGGGCGCAGTGCCTGCGCGGGCTGGCCGCTGGCCAGTGCATCGCGCCACAGGCGCAGCGCGACCCGCACTTCACTGCGGCTCATGCTGCCGCGACCGGCGTACAGGCTGCAGTCGGCCAGTTCGCCCAACGCGCGCAGCGCTTCAGGCGCCAGGCTCAAGCCGATGCACAAGCCATCGCGGCCGGCCTGGATCATCGGCTTGGATTCCTTTTCGAACGCGATCCACTCGCGCTGGCGGAGGCGGAAGCGGCCTTCCTTGGATTCGACCCACGCGCTGCCACGCAGCTGCATCAATACGGTGAAGGTGGTGCCAGCCGTCTGCAGGCTGCCCAACCGGGCCACGCCCAGGCAGGTCGGCAGCGGACCGTCGTCGACGATCTTGTCCAGGGAGAGCGATTGGCCGCGATCGGCGAGGGAAAGCTGACGCATGACGTACACCGGGTTTGCCGTTACAGGGCTCCCGTTTTGCCAAATCAGGCGGTGTGCGTCAGGACGTTTCGACGAGATTGATCCGAATTCGCCACGACGCCATCACGAAAAAAGTACGACGACTACTTTCCCTTCCAGAACAATACGTTGGGAACCAGCGAGAACACCGGGCGTGCGGGTTCGGGCAGGGTCATCACGCCAATATCGGCGCCATCGGCGACGGCCAGGGCCAGGTACAGCGCACTGCCGTCGGGCTGCGCGCTGAAGCCGTTGCCGGCGCTGAGCCGTTGCGCATCCAGGCAGTACTCGACACCGGCCGAGGGGGCGCTGATGCGGGTAAACACCGTTGAACAATCGGCACGGTTGGAGAGGTAATCCAGACTGCCATCGCGGGCCACGGCCCAGGTTCGGTAGCGCCAGCGCGAGGGCCGGTCTTCGCTGACCTGCCGGATGCTGGACGGATCCAGGCGAAGATCGGCCGACCACAGCCCGCCTGCCGCCAGGCGGGTGAACAGGACGCGCTGGTTGCCCGGATCGAGCCGTGCCTGCGAGACCCCGTCCACGTGGCCGAGCAGTTTCCACGGCGTACTGCGCCGGTCAAACAGCGACAGCCGCATGTGCTCATCATGGTCGCGCTCGACGACCAGCAGGTGATCATTGTCGCCCGCATACAGCGCCTGCAGTGGTTGTGCCACCGGCACCGGAAGCGCCACGACCTGTTCGTCGCGCGGGGAAACCTCGTAAATCAACGGCCGTGCCTGGGCATCGCGGCCAGACACCAGCAAGTGGGTGCTGTCCGGCGACCAATCGGCGGCCTGCCGGGTTTCCGGGCGCAGGCCTTCGACCGGTCGCAACGACTCGGGCCGGGTCAGGTCCGCCCACCACAGCCCGTAATTGCCGGAACGATCCGAGGTGAACACCAGTTGCCGGCCATCGGGCGCCAGCATCGGCTGGGCATCGCGTCCGTTGGACGGGAACAGCCGCTCAGGGGTGCCTGGACGCCCGTCCTTCACCGGCACGCGGAACAGGCCGAACTGCGCCTTGCGGTGCACGAAGGCCAGCATGTTGTTGTGGCGCGACAGCGCCGGCGACTGCGCGTCATCCAGGCCGACATCCCGCAGAGTGCGCGTTTCGGTATCCAGTTCGTACAGCCGGGCCTCGCTGTCCACGCGGCGGCCGAACACGATGTGGCGGCTGTCGCCACGCCAGGCCCACCCACGTATCTCGGCAGAGTCGCTGGTGAGCTGCTCGGGCTGGCCGCCCGCTGCCGGCAGCCGCCACAGGTCGCCGATCTGCGGATTGCGCACGAACACGATCCAGCGCCCATCGGGGGAGAAGCGCGGGGCGTAGTCGAAGCTGTCGTCGGCGACCTGGTAGTTGACCGGGGTCCAGGCCCCGCTGGCGATGTCCAGTACGCGGATGCCGCGATGGGCGTGGCGCCCCGACAGCGACCCGAATACCAGCCCGCGGCCGTCAGGCGTCCAGTCGAAGCTGAGCAGCTCGGTGCCGTCGCAGCGGGTCACATGGCGGATCGCCCCGCCGGTGGCGCTGGCGATCAACACCTCGCAGCTGGCCTCCGGTCCGAAGCGCGCGAACGCGATATCGCGGCCGTTCGGCGACCAGTTCGGGAAGCGGTCGGAATAGCCGGCCGGAGTCTCGGTCAGCAGCCGCGCGGGCGCATTGCCCGAGGTCTGCACCTTGACCGCGCTGCCGCCGCCGGCTGCGTCGTCCGCTTCATAGGCGACCTGCGAGCCGTCCGGGGATACGGTCGGGTAGGTCTCGAACCCGGCGGTGGCGGTGATCAGGCGATACGGGCGCTGCGGGCTGCCGACCACACGGCTGCCATCTTCCAGTACCCCGCTGGCGGTGGGGTTGGGCGAGGGCCGCTGCAGCAGCAGCGCCGTGAGCACCAGCAGTGCGACGACCATGGCCAGGCCAATGGCAAGCAGCACATAGCGGCGCGCGCGGCGCCAGCGGCTGCGCGGGCGCGGCACGGCCTGGGCGGCGGCGAAGGTGGCGGCCAGCGCGTTGCGCTCATCTTCACTGGGTGCCAGCCCCGCATCGAGTGCATCGGCGGTCGGTTCGACCAGCGCCGTTACCGGCTGCAGCAGTCGATAGCCGGTCTTGGCGATCGTTTCGATATATGCCGTGCCCGCGTCGTCGTCGCGCGAGAACGCCTTGCGCAGCTGGGTCACCGCCTGGGTCAGCACGTCGTTGGTCGGCAGCGTGTCCGGCCAGACCTCGGCGAACAGCTCATCGCGGGTGACGACCGCACCGGGAGCGCGCATGAGCACCTTGAGGACACCCAGCGCCTTGGGCGTGAGACGCCGCGGACGACGCGCGCCGTCCACCACCACTTCACGCGATGACAGCGTAATGGTGCAGTCGCCGATCCGGAGGCGGTCGGCAGCGGGTGTCTCACTTTCCAGGCTGATCATTCCGGCGCTACGTACAGACAACTGAACAACGGGAACGCAGCATTCATCGAATCAACCACAGATCGAACGAACCGCCAGATTCCGCACAAGGCATCAGCGCAAAGGGCAAAAACACTGAAGCGCGCGAATACTAGCCTATGCCGGTTAACTGCGCCTGTGCGCGCAGAGGACATCAGGCCTCTCTCGCCGACGAATCCACATAAATCGCTTCAACATTCGCGCCTCATGGCGCGAATTTTTTATCTGCGATTCAGTATTTTTTTATCAGCGATTCAGTTTCGCGCGTTGCGGATCATGGTCAGGCCGACCAGTCGCGACACCACCAACGCTACGTACATCACGCCCGCGAACTGTTCGAGCATCACCAGCGCGCGTGCCTGCGGGTGCACCGGCACCACGTCGCTCAGCCCCACTCCGGACAACAAACTGAAGCTCAGATAAAGCAGCTCCATCCACGTGCGCAGGTCGCTCTCGCTGGTGGCCACGAAACTGCCCGGGAAAAACTGCTGGCAGACCGCGAAGGCGAACGCGAACGCCCACGCGAGCAGCGTGAAGGTGGCGCCCGCGGCGAACAGCTCGTCGCGGGTCACCTTGTGGTCCTGCAGCATGTAGGCGATCAGGCTGCCGGCCGTATAGAAATAGAGCAGGCACTCCAGCAGCTGGGCGGTGGTGACCAGTGCCGGCCGCCCCAGCAGCGCCCCGGAGAGCGAGAACACCACCGAGGGGATGGCCAGCAGCAGCGCCACCCACATTCCCAGCGGGCTGCGCCGCACCACCCACAGTGCCAGGCCGAGCACCGCGATGCCAAAGGCGCCGAACAGCGCGCGACCGGCCCCGGACTCGTCCATGG
This sequence comes from Stenotrophomonas sp. NPDC047960, assembly GCF_043204395.1. Classification (NCBI taxonomy): domain Bacteria; kingdom Pseudomonadati; phylum Pseudomonadota; class Gammaproteobacteria; order Lysobacterales; family Lysobacteraceae; genus Stenotrophomonas; species Stenotrophomonas sp. NPDC047960. The sequence goes on from NZ_JBIDBX010000002.1 coordinate 157,369, forward strand.
CGGGGTACAGCAGCACCCCCAGCAGCTGCACCCCCAGCAACCAGGCCGAGGGGTGCCGCCGGGCGATGGCCAGCCATCGGGTGGTGCGCGCTATGGCCATCGTGGTGTCCCTGCCCCTGTGTCGGTGGCCGAAGCTTAGCGGCTGCCGCGCCGAGGCGGCATGACGGTCCGCCTTGGCCGCCCGTCCTGGCGGGTTACGACCAACGGTCGTGACCTACCCCGCTTGGCCCGCTGCGTAGTCGCGCACGTCCTGGGTGATCTTCATAGAACAGAAATGCGGGCCGCACATCGAGCAGAAATGGGCGTCCTTGTGGGCGTCCTTGGGCAGGGTTTCGTCATGGAACTCGCGCGCCTTGTCCGGATCCAGGCCCAGGTGGAACTGGTCTTCCCAGCGGAACTCGAAGCGCGCCTTGCTCAGCGCGTTGTCGCGCACCTGCGCGCCCGGGTGGCCCTTGGCCAGGTCGGCGGCGTGGGCCGCGATGCGATAGGCCATGATGCCGTCGCGCACGTCCTGCCGGTTGGGCAGGCCCAGGTGCTCCTTGGGCGTGACGTAGCAGAGCATGGCGGTGCCATACCAGCCGATCATCGCCGCGCCGATCGCGCTGGTGATGTGGTCGTACCCCGGCGCGATATCAGTGGTGAGCGGCCCCAGCGTGTAGAACGGCGCCTCGCCGCATTCGCGCAGCTGCTTGTCCATGTTCTCCTTGATCAGCTGCATCGGCACATGGCCGGGGCCTTCGATCATGGTCTGCACATCGTGCTTCCAGGCAATCTTCGTCAGCTCGCCCAGCGCTTCCAGCTCGCCGAACTGCGCCGCATCGTTGGCATCGGCAATGCAGCCGGGGCGCAGGCCGTCGCCCAGCGAGAAGGTCACGTCGTAGGCCTTCATGATCTCGCAGATGTCCTCGAAGTGCGTGTAGAGGAAGTTCTCGCGCTGATGGGCCAGGCACCACTTGGCCATGATCGAGCCGCCGCGCGAGACGATGCCGGTGACCCGATTGGCGGTGAGCGGCACGTGGCGCAGCAGCACGCCGGCATGGATGGTGAAGTAGTCCACGCCCTGCTCGGCCTGCTCGATGAGGGTGTCGCGGAAGATCTCCCAGCTCAGGTCCTCGGCGCGGCCATCGACCTTCTCCAACGCCTGGTAGATCGGCACCGTACCGATCGCCACCGGCGAGTTGCGCAGGATCCATTCGCGGGTTTCATGGATGTGCTTGCCGGTGGACAGGTCCATGACCGTGTCACCGCCCCAGCGGATCGCCCACACCAGCTTTTCCACTTCCTCGGCGATGCCGGACGACACCGCGCTGTTGCCGATGTTGGCATTGATCTTGGTCAGGAAGTTGCGGCCGATGATCATGGGCTCGCTTTCGGGGTGGTTGATGTTGTTGGGCAGCACCGCCCGCCCGCGCGCGATTTCCTCGCGCACGAACGCCGGGGTGATCGAGGCGGGGATGGAGGCACCGAACGACTGCCCGGGGTGCTGCACCAGCAGCGCCTGGTCGCGGATCGCCTCGATGCGCTGGTTTTCGCGGATCGCCACGAACTCCATTTCCGGAGTGATGATGCCGCGCCGGGCGTAGTGCATCTGGGTGACGTTGGCGCCGGCCACGGCGCGGCGCGGTTGCAGCCGCGACGAAAAGCGCACCGCGTCCAGCCGCGCATCGGTTGCGCGCGACCGCCCGAACGCCGAGCTGGGCCGGCCCAGCAGCTCGGTGTCGCCGCGCTCGGCGACCCAGCCCGCGCGCAACGCCGGCAGGCCGGTGGACAGGTCGATGCGGGCATCAGGATCGGTATACGGGCCGGAGGTGTCGTACACGGTCAGCGGGGCGTTGCCGCCACTCAGCGCGATCTCGCGCATCGGCACCTGCAGGTCGCTGCGCGAGCCGGGCACGTAGATCTTGCGTGAGCCGGGAATGGGTCGGGTGACCGATTCAGACAGCTGCTGGGCCTGTTGCTGCAGGGCGGAAGGGTGTGCGTTCATCGGGCATCGTCCTGGGTTGTCGGTGCGAGGGTTCGCACGGCGAGGGACGAAGCGGCGGCGCACGGCCGGCGCACGGCGCGCGGTTTCCAGGCGGGGGCTGGGCGGCGCGGTGCATCGGCTGTTGCGAAGCTTCCCTACGCCGGTATCAACCGGATCAGGTTCGAAGGGACTGTCTCAACCGTGGCCACATGGCCGCGGTACCCCCGCTTCGGGGCGGATTAGACCACACCTGCGCCGGAAGTGTGAACAGCCATGTCATGCCGCCTTGGCTAGACTGCCGCGCATGGTATTTCGACTCTCCATCGCCCTGGTGGTGCTGCTGGTGCTGGCCGCTGGCGTGGCACCCGACCCGTTCAACGAGATCGTGCGCGGCGGGCTGGTGCACATCATCCGCAGCGCCGGCTGGCTGTACCTGCTGGTGGTGTTCATCACGCTCTCGTTCCTGCTCTACCTCGCGTTCGGGCGGCTGGGTTCGCTGCGGATCGGCGGCGAAGACGCCGAACCGGATTTTTCCAACGCCAGCTGGATGTCGATGCTGTTCGCCGCCGGCATGGGGATCGGCCTGGTGTTCTGGGGCGCGGCAGAACCGGTTTCGCACTTCGTCACGCCACCCGAAGGCCTGCCACCACAGAGCATGGACGCGGCGCGCGCCTCGATGCGCTATGCATTCTTCCACTGGGGCCTGCATCCGTGGGCGATCTACGCGCTGATCGGGCTGGCGATGGCCTGGTTCCAGTTCAACCGCAACGGCCGTGGACTGATCAGCGACCTGCTGCAGCCGCTGATCGGCACGCACCATCGGGGCTGGATCGGCACCGTGGTGAACGTGGCCGCGGTGGTCGCCACCGCGATCGGCGTGGCCACCACGCTCGGCTTTGGCACCATCCAGATCGCCGCCGGGCTTGAGCGCGTGTTCGGACTCCACGCCGGCGCGCCGCTGCAGCTGACCATCATCGCGGTAGCCTTCGTGCTGTACATGGCCTCCACTGCCAGCGGCGTGCATCGCGGCATCAAGTGGCTGTCCAACTTCAACCTGGGGCTGGCGGCGGTGCTGCTGGCGCTGGTGCTGGTACTGGGTCCGACTGCCTTCATTTTCGATACCTTCACCACCACCATCGGCTCTTACCTCAACCAGCTGGTGACCATGAGCCTGCGCATGTCGCCGTTCTCGGGCAGTACCTGGGTGGCCGACTGGACCATCTTCTACTGGGCGTGGTGGATCGCGTGGGCGCCGTTCGTCGGTTCCTTCATTGCCCGCGTCTCGCGCGGCCGCAGCATCCGCGAATTCGTGCTCGGCGTGGTGATCGCACCGAGCGTGCTGGGCTTCCTGTGGTTCTCGGTGTTCGGCGGCACGGCGCTGTGGTCGCAGATATTCGGCCATGTAGACCTGGTGCAGGCGCTGGGCAACGGCTACGAAACCGTGTTGTTCACCATGTTCGACAGCCTGCCGATGCCCACCGTGCTTTCGGTGATCGCACTGCTGCTATTGATGATCTTCTTCGTTACTTCGGCAGACTCCGCCGTGCTGGTACTGGCCAGCATGTCCACCGACGAAGCCGGCGATCCGCCGCTGTCGCGACGGATCACCTGGGGCGTGGCGATCGCGCTTATCGCCGCCGTGCTGTTGCTGGCCGGCGGCCTGGATGCGCTGCAGGGCATGATCACCATCGCCGCCCTGCCCTTTGCACTGCTGATGCTGGCGGTCATGTGGTCGCTGTACCGCGTGCTCGACATGGAGTACGCCCTGCAGCGCCGCCGCGCGTTGCGCGCGCGGCGGATGATGGATGCCTGGATCGAGCGCGAGATCGCCGCGCAGGAAGAGACGCGCGATGAGGCGTCGCGAGCGGATGGTTAACGCATGAAAATGATCGAAGCCGCCGTCGATCTTCCCGTGGCCACCAACACGCCGTCGAGGGTCGGCCCAGCTCAGGCCATGATTGAACCAGTGGCTGTTCGCCTGGATGCATGAAGCAGCCGGGCAGAGCCCGGCTCTACGAAACTCTTTAGTACCCCGCCGCTTGGCCATCCTTACGGCTTTCGGATGCCCCGTAATACACGCCGGTTTCCGGATCGCGCATGATCGCCTGGTACCCACCGTACGGACCGTCGGCGAACGTCACGCGGTGGCCTTTGCGCATCAGCGCGCGCACCGTTTCATACGGATAGCCGGTTTCCAGGTTCACCTCACCGCCGTCACTCATTGCCGTGGCCTGCCCGGTCGGCTCGGTCGACCCTTCATGCTGGATGCGCGGCGCATCGCCGGCTTCCTGCAGGTTCATACCGAAGTCCACCAGGTTCATCACGATCTGCGCGTGGCCCTGCGGCTGCATCGCACCGCCCATCACGCCAAAGCTCATCCACGGCTTGCCGTCCTTGGTCACGAAGCCTGGAATGATGGTCTGGAACGGCCGCTTGCCCGGCGCATACCCATTGGGGTGGTCCTTGCGCAGCACGAACATCTCACCGCGATCCTGCAGGATGAAGCCCAGCCCCGGCGGCGCCATGCCGCTGCCCATGCCGCGGTAGTTGGACTGGATCAGCGACACCATCATCCCGTCCGCATCGGCCACCGTCATGTAGATCGTGTCGCCTTCTTCCAGCTGCTTTGGCGTGCCCGGCTGCACCTCGCGCAGCGCCTTGTCCAGGGAAATCAGCTTTCGCCGCTCGGCCGCGTATTCCTTCGAGACCAGCCTGGCCACCGGCGCCGGCTGGAACGCCGGATCGGTGTAGAAGCGCGCACGGTCCGCGAAGGCCAGCTTCTTGGCTTCCACGAACAGGTGCACATGCTCCGGCGAGCCGAACGGAATCTTCGAGAAGTCGTACCCCTCCAGCACGTTCAGGATCTGCAGCGCCGCGATGCCCTGGCTGTTCGGCGGCAGCTCCCACACGTCATACCCGCGGTAGTTGCTGCTCACCGGCTCCACCCACTCGCCGTGGTGGCTGGCCATGTCGTCGTAGCTCAGGTAACCGCCATTGGCCTTGAAGTAGGTGCCGATCGTGCGTGCGATGTCGCCCTTGTAGAACGCGTCACGGCCGCCCTGTGCGATCTGTTCCAGCGTGTTGGCCAGGTTCGGGTTCTTCCACAGCTCACCCTTGCGCGGCGCGTGCCCGTTGATCGTGAACTGCTCCTTGAAGCCCGGGTACTGCGACAGCTTCGGCACCGAACGGTCCCAGTAGTAGGCGATCACCTCCGCCACCGGGTGGCCCTCGCGGGCGTAACGGATCGCCGGCGCCAGGTTGTCGGCCATCGGCTTGCGGCCGAAGCGGTCGTGCAGCGCGAACCAGCCGTCCACGGCGCCCGGCACCGACACCGGCAGCGGCCCCGTGGCTGGGATCTCCGTCAGCCCGCGGCGCTGGAACTCGGCCAGCGTCAACGACTTCGGCGACCGGCCCGAGCCGTTGTAGCCGTACAGCTTCTTCGTTTTCGGATCCCACACGATCGCGAACAGATCCCCGCCCACCCCATTACCGGTGGGCTCCATCAGTCCCAGCGCCGCGTTGGCGGCGATCGCAGCATCCACCGCCGAGCCGCCGCCCTTCATCACATCCAGCGCGATCTGGGTGGCCAGCGGCTGCGAGGTGGCTGCCATCGCATGGGGAGCGATCACTTCCGAGCGCGTGGCAAAGTCGCGACCGGTCACCCGGTCTGCAGCGGAAGACAGCGGCGGCAGGGCGCACAGCAGCGCTGCGGCCAGAATGGCACGGGTCAGGGGTCGGGTCACGGCGTGGGTTTCCTGGAGGGGTGGCAAGCGCTTGATGGTGGCGGCTGGGGCCGGCTGCGCACATCCGACAATGGTCATGCACAGAGCCGTCCGCGACAGCCTGATCCGCGCAGAAACCGCGCTTCAATACTTGAACGAGTGTTCACCGGAACGCTTTCAGGCGCAACCATCCTTACAGAGCAGGGCTTTGCGCTGGATGCAGCGGAAACCGTTGGAAATTGTTGGAACACGGTTGACAGCGGCAAAACCGCTGTGGTTTTCTCGATCACATGTTGCAGCGCCACACGCCCATTCGCGAATCCATCGAGCACGCCGGTCCCGGCGCGGCCACGATCCGTTCGCTTCTCGTCCTCGTACTTATTACCCAGCCAACAGGTGCGGGACGGACCGGCGTGTAAGTAGAACTGCCAGGTATCCATCAAAACCCGCACCCGCCCTGGTGCGGGTTTTTTCGTTTCAGAACCCTCCGATTTCTTCCTCCAAAGGACCTCCCCATGAGCACCAACGACCTGCCCCAGATCAAGATCGCTGTTGTCGGCTACGGCAGCCAGGGCCGCGCCCACGCACTGAACCTGCGTGAATCCGGCTTCGACGTGGTCATCGGCCTGCGTCCAGGCGGCCCTACCGAGGTCAAGGCACAGGCCGACGGCTTCACCGTCAAGGCGCCGGCCGAGGCGGTGAAGGATGCGGACCTGGTCGCGGTGCTGACCCCGGACATGGTGCAGAAGAAGCTTTACGAAGACGTGCTGGCGCCGAACATGAAACAGGGCGCGGTGCTGCTGTTCGCCCACGGCCTGAACGTGCACTTCAACATGATCGCCCCGCGCGATGACCTGGACGTGGTGCTGGTTGCACCGAAGGGCCCGGGCGCGCTGGTCCGCCGCGAATACGAAATCGGCCGTGGCGTGCCGTGCATCTGGGCGGTCTACCAGGACCGCAGCGGCAAGGCCGCCGAGTACGCGCTGGCCTATGCCGCCGGCCTGGGCGGCGCACGCGCCAACCTGATCCAGACCACCTTCAAGGAAGAAACCGAAACCGACCTGTTCGGCGAACAGGCCGTGTTGTGTGGCGGCGCCTCGGCGCTGGTCCAGGCCGGTTTTGAAACGCTGGTGGAAGCCGGCTACCAGCCGGAAATCGCCTACTACGAAGTCCTGCACGAACTGAAGCTGATCGTGGACCTGTTCTACGAAGGCGGCATCACCCGCATGCTGGAATTCATCTCCGAAACCGCGCAGTACGGCGATTACGTGAGCGGCCCGCGGGTGATCGACGCCGGCACAAAGGAGCGCATGAAGGCGGTGCTGGCCGACATCCAGGACGGCACCTTCACCAAGAACTGGGTGGCCGAATACGAAGCGGGCCTGCCGAACTACAACAAGTTCAAGCAGGCCGACCTGGAACACCCGATCGAGAAGGTAGGCAAGGAACTGCGCGCCAAGATGGTCTGGTTGCAAAGTCAAGCCGCGTAACCGCGCGGCTCCCCCACCGCTTTCGCAAAGGTCACCGCATGAACACCTCCGCACACAGCACCGCGCCCCGCAACGGCGCACGCTGGTTGACGCAGGCCCTGGAAGCCGAGGGCGTCGATACGCTGTTCGGCTATCCGGGCGGCACCATCATGCCCTTCTACGACGCCCTGGTGGATTCCGGGCTGAAGCACATCCTGGTACGCCACGAACAGGGCGCGGCGCTGGCCGCCAACGGCTATGCGCGCGCCAGCGGCCGCGTGGGCGTCTGCGTGGCCACCTCCGGCCCGGGCGCCTCCAACCTGGTCACCGGCATCGCCGATGCCATGCTGGATTCGGTGCCGATGGTCTGCATCACCGGCCAGGTCGCCACCCCGCTGCTGGGCACCGACGCGTTCCAGGAACTGGACGTGTTCGGGCTGACCCTGCCGATCGTCAAGCACAGCTGGCTGGTGCGCTCGGTCGACGACCTGCCGCGGATCGTCCGTGAGGCGTTCCGCATTGCGCGCGAAGGCCGCCCCGGCCCGGTGCTGATCGACCTGCCCAAGGATGTACAGATCGCCGACGCCAGCCACCTGCCGGCGCACGTGCCGGAAACGGTCAACCCGCCGGTGGCCCCGGCCGACGCGGCGCTGGCCGAGGCCATCGTCGCGATCCAGGCCGCTGAAAAACCGGTGATCTACGCCGGTGGTGGCGTGGCGTTGGGCGATGCGGTGGAAGATTTCCGCGCCTTCGTCGATGCCACCGCCATTCCCACCGTGCTGACCCTGCGCGGCCTGGGCGGGCTGCCGGCGCAGCACCCGCATTACCTGGGCATGCTGGGCATGCACGGCACCCGCGCGGCCAACATGGCGGTGCAGGAGAGCGACCTGCTGGTGGTGGTCGGCGCGCGCTTCGACGACCGCGCCACTGGCAAGTTGAATGAGTTCGCCCCGTTCGCCCGGGTCATCCATATCGACGCCGACGCGTACGAGATCTCCAAGCTGCGTACCGCCGATGTGGCGGTACCAGGCAATGTCGGCACCGCGCTGCGTGCCCTGACCGCGGCCCTGCCGCGCGCCGCCGCATCGCAGGAGGCGTGGCGCAGGCGCTGCGCAGGGCACCGTGAGCGTTTTGCCGCGCGCTACGACGCACCGGGCGCGCACATCTACGCCCCGGCGCTGCTGAAGCGCCTGAGCGAAGTGGCGCCGGCCGACGCGATCATTGCCTGCGATGTCGGCCAGCACCAGATGTGGGTGGCGCAGCATTGTCGGTTCAACCACCCGCGCAACCACCTGACCAGCGGTGCGCTGGGCACCATGGGCTTCGGCCTGCCGGCCGCGATGGGCGCGCAGTTCGCCTGCCCCGACCGCACCGTGGTGCTGGTCTCCGGTGACGGCAGCTTCATGATGAACGTGCAGGAGCTGGCCACCATCGCCCGCTGCCGCCTGCCGGTGAAGATCGTGCTGCTGGACAACAGCTCGCTGGGCATGGTCCGCCAGTGGCAGGAACTGTTCTTCGCCGAGCGCTACAGCGAGATCGACCTGTCCGACAACCCGGACTTCGCCGCACTGGCCAAGGTGTTCGGCATTCCCGCCACCCGCATCGAGAACCGCGACGACGTCGAAGGTGGCCTGGCCGCGCTGCTGGCCGAACCCGGCCCGGCGCTGCTGCACGTGGCCATCGATGCGCGCGCCAACGTCTGGCCGCTGGTGCCGCCCAACAACGCCAACAGCACGATGCTGGAAAGCAACCCTGCCCATCAGCCCCAGGAGTTCCCCCATGCAATACCGGCTTGACCTGGTGCTGGTTCCCGCCGAAGGCGCGCTGCTGCGCGTGATCGGCATGGCCGAACGCCGCGGCTTCGCGCCGCGCGCGATCGTGGGTGCGCCCAATGCGGCCGACGACGGCCGCTGGCACCTGCAACTGGTGGTGGACAGCACCCGTCCGCCGGAGACGCTGTGCCGCCAGATCGAGAAGATCTATGACTGTGTTTCGGTGCGGATCAGCGCGCTGGAGCCAGGGTCCGGAGTCACTGCATGAACGCCCGCGCCGTGGTTCCGGTGCCGGTACGGAGGGGTCTTCTTCAAGGCCCGCCGCCCACGCACGACCGTGTCCATCATCCCGCATGCGAGCTGCGGAGCCGCCATGCCGGCTAGCCGTGCCCCGCAGGAATCGGAGGTAGGCGATGTAAGCGTCGCCGACGTGCTGGCCGCGCAGGCGCGGCTGCGCCGGTTCCTGCCACCCACGCCGCTGCATTACGCGGAGCGGTTCGGCACCTGGCTGAAGCTGGAAAACCTGCAGCGCACCGGCTCGTACAAGGTGCGCGGCGCATTGAACGCGCTACTGGCCGGGCGCGAGCGCGGCGACGACCGTCCGGTGATCTGCGCCTCGGCCGGCAACCACGCCCAGGGCGTGGCGTGGTCGGCCTACCGGCTGGATATCCCGGCCATCACGGTGATGCCGCATGGCGCCCCGGCGACCAAGATTGCCGGCGTCGCCCACTGGGGCGCCACCGTGCGCCAGCACGGCAACAGTTATGACGAGGCGTACGCCTTCGCGCGCGCCCTGGCCGACCAGCACGGCTACCGCTTCCTGTCCGCCTTCGACGATCCGGACGTGATCGCCGGCCAGGGCACCTTGGGCATCGAACTGGCCGCGCATGCGCCGGACGTGGTGATCGTGCCGATCGGCGGTGGCGGGCTGGCGTCCGGCGTGGCACTGGCGCTGAAGTCGCAGGGCGTGCGCATTGTCGGCGCGCAGGTCGAAGGCGTGGATTCGATGGCCCGCGCGATCCGCGGCGACACGCGCGAGATCGCACCGGTGGCCACCCTGGCCGACGGCGTGAAAGTGAAGATCCCCGGCACCCTGACCCGCCGCCTGTGCAGTGCGCTGCTGGACGACGTGGTGATCGTGCGCGAAGCCGAACTGCGCGAAACCCTGGTCCGGCTGGCGCTGGAAGAACACATCATCGCCGAAGGCGCCGGCGCGCTGGCGCTGGCCGCCGGTCGCCGCGTGGCCGGCAAGCGCAAGTGCGCGGTGGTCTCCGGCGGCAACATCGACGCGATGGTGCTGGCCCAGCTGCTGTCCGACATCCGCCCACGCCCGCCGCGCAAACCGCGCCGCCGCGCCAGCGAGCGCACACGGCCACCGCTACCGACCGTGCTCGCGCCACCCCCGCATTCCATCGTCCTTCCTTCCCCTGCCTTGCCATCCGACCTTGCCGTCGAGGAGACCTCCTGGTGACCACGCCCAACTCCCCCCGAATTCGAATTTTCGACACCACCCTGCGTGACGGCGAGCAATCGCCCGGCTGCAGCATGAGCCCGCAGCAGAAGCTGGTGATGGCACGCGCGCTCGACGAGCTGGGCGTGGACGTCATCGAAACCGGCTTCCCGGCCAGCTCGCAGTCCGACCGCGATGCGATGGCGATGATCGGCCGCGAAGTGCGCCGCCCGACCCTGGCGGTGCTGTCGCGCTGCCTGGCGGCCGACATCGAAACCTCGGCCAAAGCCCTGGACGCAGCTGCCAATGCGCGCCTGCACGTGTTCCTGTCCACCAGCCCGCTGCACCGCGAGCACAAGCTGCGCATGAGCCGCGAGCAGGTACTGGAGTCGGTGCACAAGCACGTGAGCCTGGCGCGCAGCTATATCGACGATGTGGAGTTCTCGGCCGAAGATGCCACCCGCACCGAGGAAGACTTCCTGGTCGAAGTGGCCCGAGTGGCCGTCGCCGCCGGCGCCACCACCATCAACCTGCCCGACACGGTGGGCTTCACCACCCCCGAAGAGATCCGCGGCATGTTCCAGCGCGTCATCGCCGGGGTGCCCGACAGTGACCGAATCATCTTCAGCACGCACTGCCACAACGACCTGGGCCTGGCCGTGGCCAACTCGCTGGCGGCCATCGAAGGCGGCGCCCGCCAGGTGGAGTGCACCATCAACGGCATCGGCGAGCGCGCCGGCAACTGTTCGCTGGAAGAGCTGGCCATGGTGTTGAAGGTGCGCAACGCCTTCTACGAAGAAGACACCCGCATCAACACGCCGCGCATCGTGTCCACCTCGCAGCTGCTGCAGCGTCTGGTCGGCATGCCGGTGCAGCGCAACAAGGCGATCGTGGGCGCCAATGCCTTCGCGCACGAATCGGGCATCCACCAGCACGGCATGCTGCGCCACCGCGGCACCTACGAAATCATGCGCCCGGAAGACGTGGGCTGGGAGAATTCGCAGATGGTGCTGGGCCGCCACAGCGGCCGTGCCGCGGTGGAAGCGCGCCTGCGTGCTTTGGGCTTCTGGCTGGAGGAAGAAGAGCTGAAGCTGGTGTTCGAGCAGTTCAAGACCCTGTGCGAGCAGCAGCGCGTGGTGACCGATGCCGACCTGCAGGTATTGATGCAGGGCAGCTCCACCCAGAACGGCTACCGGCTGGCCTCGATGACCATCAGCGACGTGGGCAGCCGCGCCAACGCGCTGGTCGAACTGTCGGACCCGGACGGCAACCGCGTGGCCGAAACCGCGCAGGGTGATGGCCCGGTGGACGCGCTGTTTGGCGCGCTGGCCGCCGCCACCGGCGTGCAGCTGATGCTGGACAGCTACCACGTGCACAGCGTGGGCATCGGCGCCGACGCGCGCGGGGAGGCCAACCTGAGCGTGCGCCACGACGGCGTGGAGTACGAAGGCACCGGCACCAGCCGCGACATCATCGAAGCCTCGGCCCTGGCCTGGCTGGACGTGGCCAACCGCCTGCTGCGCCAGCGCCAGGCCAGTGCCGAACACCCTGCCGCCACCGCCGCCGCCTGAGGAACCCACGCATGAGTGCCTTCGACAGTCCTTACACCACCGACGCTTCCCAGCACTGGAACGCGCACGACTACGCCATCGATGCCGGCTTCGTGCCGCTGCTCGGCGGTGCGGTGGCGCGCCTGCTCGACCCGCAGCGCGGCGAGCGGATCCTCGACCTGGGCTGCGGCGATGGCGTACTGAGCTTCGACCTGGCACTGAGCGGTGCACAGGTGACCGGCGTTGACAGCTCGCCCGAGCTGATCGGCGCCGCGCGCGCCCGCGGCATCGATGCGCAGCTGATGGACGCTCATGCGATGACCTTCGAGCGCCGCTTCGATGCGGTGTTCAGCAACGCCGCGCTGCACTGGATGCGCGAACCGGACGAGGTGATCGACGGCGTGCGCCGTGCGCTGCGCCCCGGTGGCCGCTTCGTCGCCGAGATGGGCGGCCAGGGCAACGTGGCCACCATCACCAGCGCACTGCAGGCCGCCCTGTGCAGCAACGGCCATGCGGTGCCGGCGTTCCCGTGGTACTTCCCCAATGAAGACGAGTACGCCGACCGCCTGCGCGCGCACGGCTTCCAGGTGCGCCATATCGAATGCCTGGCGCGCCCGACCGTGCTGCCCACCGGCATGCAGGGCTGGCTGCGCACCTTCGCCTCGCCGTTCCTCGTCGGCCTGGATGCCGGCCAGCGCCAGCGCGTGCTCGACGACACCGTGGCGCTGCTGGCCCCGACCCAGCGCGATGCGCATGGCCAATGGACCGCCGATTATGTGCGGCTGCGCTTCGAGGCGCGGCTGCGCACTTCCTGACCGACCCGAACCGTCCTATCGTCACATGAACCACAGCAAGGCCATTCCATGACCCCAGCTCCCCGCACCCTGTACGACAAATTGTGGGACGCCCACGTGGTCGTGCCCGAATCGGACAGCGCGCCCGCCGTGCTGTACATCGACCTGCACCTGATCCATGAGGTGACCTCGCCGCAGGCCTTCACCGAACTGCGCGAGCGCGGCCTGTCGCCGCGCCGCCCGGACCGGACCAAGGCCACCATGGATCACTCCACCCCAACCCTGCCGGCCGGCGCCGACGGCAAGCTGCCGTATGCCAGCGCCGCCTCGGAAGCCCAGGTCGCCATGCTGGCGCGCAACTGCGCCGAGCATGGCATCGAGCTGTTCGACCTGCAGTCGGCCAACCGTGGCATCGTGCACGTGATCGCACCCGAGCAGGGCTTCACCCAGCCGGGCATGACCATCGTGTGCGGCGACAGCCACACCTCCACCCACGGTGCGTTCGGCGCGCTGGCGTTCGGGATTGGCACCAGCGAAGTGGGCCACGTGCTGGCCACACAGTGCCTGCTGCAGCGCAAGGCGAAAACCATGGCGATCACCGTCGATGGCGCGCTGGCGCCGGGCGTGGGCGCCAAGGACGTGGTGTTGCACATCATCGGCGTGATCGGGGTCAACGGCGGCACCGGCCATGTGCTGGAATTCCGTGGCAGCGCGATCACCGCGATGGACATGGAGCAGCGCATGACCCTGTGCAACATGTCCATCGAGGCCGGCGCACGCGCCGGCATGGTCGCGCCGGACCAGGTCACGTTCGACTGGGTGGCCAACACCCCGCGCGGCCCCAAGGGCGCGGCGTTCGACGTGGCCATGGCGCAATGGTCGCAGCTGCGCAGCGATGCCGGCGCGCGCTTTGACGTGGAAGTGCACATCGACGCCGCCGACATCCGCCCCACCCTGACCTGGGGCACCCACCCGGGCACGGCCATCGCAGTGGACGCACCGATCCCGGCGGCCAACGATGCGGCCGACCAGAAAGGCCTGGACTACATGCACTTCCAGGCCGGGCAGACCCTCGCTGGCACCCCGGTAGACGTGGTGTTCGTCGGTTCATGCACCAACGGCCGCCTGAGCGACATGCGCGAAGTGGCGCAGGTGCTGCAGGGCCGGCGCGTCGCCTCGGGCGTGCGCATGCTGGTGGTGCCGGGCTCGGAGATCGTCAAGCGCCAGGCCGAGGCCGAAGGCATCGACGCCATCGTGCGCGACGCTGGCGCAGAATGGCGCGAACCGGGCTGCTCGATGTGCATCGCCATGAACGGCGACCTGGTGGCGCCCGGGCAGCTGGCGGTGAGCACCAGCAACCGCAACTTCGAAGGCCGCCAGGGTCCGGGCTCGCGCACGCTGCTGGCCTCGCCGATGACCGCCGCGTGGGCGGCGGTGAACGGCCGCGTAGCCGACCCGCGTGAACTGTATGCCAGCCAGGAGGTGGCCTGATGAGCGGCTTCCGTACCCTGACCTCGTGCAGCGTGGTGCTGCGCGAGACCAACATCGACACCGACCAGATCATTCCGGCTCGGTTCCTCTCCACCACCGAGCGCGCCGGGCTGGGCAGGCACGCGTTCAACGACTGGCGCTGGCAGGCCGATGGCAGCCCGAACCCGGGCTTCGCCTTCAACCAGCCGCACAACGCCGGCCGCAGCATCCTGCTGGCCGGGCGAAACTTCGGCTGTGGTTCCTCGCGCGAACACGCGCCATGGGCATTGGCCGACCTGGGCCTGCGCGCGATCGTCAGCAGTGAGATCGCCGACATCTTGCGCGGCAACGCACTGAAGAACGGCCTGCTGCCGATCGTGCTCGACGAAGCTGACGTGCAGACGCTGATGCAGCGCCCGGACGACGCGTTGACCGTGGACATCGCCGCGCGCGAGCTGCGCACGCCCGATGGCCGCGTGTATTCCTTCCCGCTCGACGGCTTCTCGCAGACCTGCCTGCTGGAAGGCGTGGACCAGTTGGGGTATCTGTTGGGTCGTACCCCTGACATTGAACGTTACGAGAGTGAACATGCACGCTGAGATTGTCGTATTGCCCGGTGACGGCATCGGTCCGGAAGTCGCTGCGGCCGCGGTTGCGGTACTGGGCGCGGTGGCCGAACGTTTCGGCCACACCTTCGGTTTCAGCGAACACGATATCGGCGGTATCGCCATCGACCGCCACGGCGAGCCGCTGCCGGCGGCCACGCTCGATGCCTGCCGCCAGGCCGATGCGATCCTGCTGGGCGCGGTGGGCGGCCCGAAGTGGTCCGACCCGAACGCGAAGGTGCGCCCGGAACAGGGCCTGCTGGCAATCCGCAAAGCACTGGGGCTGTACGCGAACCTGCGCCCGGTGCGCACCCACCCTGCCGCGCTGGGCGCGTCGCCGATTAAGGCGGAGTTGCTGGAGGGCGTGGACTTCGTGGTGGTGCGCGAGCTCACCGGCGGCATCTACTTCGGCGAAAAGACGCGCACAGCCGATACCGCAAGCGACCTGTGCAGCTACAGCGTGGGCGAGATCGAGCGGGTGATGCGAAGTGCGTTCCGGCTGGCACGGCAGCGCCGTGGCAAGGTCACTTCAGTAGACAAGGCCAATGTGCTGGAAACTTCGCGCCTGTGGCGTGACGTGGCGGCGCGGATCGGCCGCGAGGAATTCCCGGAGATCGCGCTAAAGCACCAGCTGGTGGATTCGATGGCCATGCACCTGCTGGCCAAGCCGCGCGAGTACGACGTGATCGTGACCGAGAACATGTTCGGCGACATCCTCACCGATGAGGCCTCGATGCTGGCCGGTTCGCTCGGCCTGCTGCCGTCGGCGTCGTTGGGTGAGCCCGGTGCGGTCGGCATCTACGAGCCGATCCACGGGTCGGCGCCGGATATCGCCGGCAAAGGCATTGCCAATCCGTACGCCACGATCTTCAGCGCCGCGATGCTGCTGCGCCATTCGCTGGGGTTGGAAGCTGAAGCGGCTGCCGTTGAAGCCGCGGTGCATGCGGCGTTGGATGATGGGGTGTTTACTGCGGATCTGGCGGCCAAGGGCCAGGCTGTTTCGACTACGCAGGCAACCGACGCTGTGCTGGCGCGGTTGGGCTGACGTTTAAAGGCCGTCGTTTGATCGTTTACGAGTGATGGGCCGGCGGTGGCGGGGGTACGGGGGGCGCCGTGAACCCATCCTTGGGGGCTC
This sequence comes from Stenotrophomonas sp. NPDC047960, assembly GCF_043204395.1. NCBI lineage: Bacteria > Pseudomonadati > Pseudomonadota > Gammaproteobacteria > Lysobacterales > Lysobacteraceae > Stenotrophomonas > Stenotrophomonas sp. NPDC047960. The sequence continues at coordinate 173,299 of NZ_JBIDBX010000002.1, forward strand.
TTGCGAAACATCCATGTTTCGCAAAGCCCCCGTACCCCCACCCCCGCCGACCCATTGACGGTTGCTTAGGGGCCATGGGAGATCAAGCGCAGGCTCGATCATTTGCATGCGTTACCGTGCGTTGATTCGTTCACGGCAGTCGTTTGGGAACCGACCCTACCGTAGAGCCACGCCCTGCGTGGCTGCTCCGGCCTTTGATCATTGTCTCCGCCCACGACCGTCTGTCTGGGGCGGCCGGCGGGCAGCCCCCGTAGGGACTGTCAAAAACATGGATGTTTTTGCCAAGCCCCCAGGGATGCGTTTACGGCGTGTCCCGTAGGGGGCTGACCGTCGGCCGCCCCGCCACGTAACAATCAAGGCGCCGACGCTTTACCCGCTTCACCCGCTTCATCCGGCTTCACCCGGAACCACGCCGCGTACAACGCCGGCAGGAACACCAGCGTCAGCACGGTGCCGACAATCAATCCGCCCATGATCGAAATCGCCATCGAGCCGTAGAACGCACTGCGCGACAGCGGAATCATCGCCAGCACCGCGGCGAGCGCGGTCAGCACGATCGGGCGGAAGCGGCGCACCGTGGCGTCGATGATCGCGTGCCAGCGGTCATGGCCGGCGTCGATGTCCTGCTGGATCTGGTCGATCAGGATCACCGAGTTGCGCATGATCATGCCCGCCAGCGCGATGGTGCCCAGCAGCGCCACGAACCCGAACGGCGCGCGGAACAGCAGCAGGAACAACGTGGCCCCGATGATGCCCAGCGGCGCGGTCACCAGCACCATCGCCGCGCGTGAGAAACTGCGCAGCTGCAGCATCAGCAGCGTGGCCACCACGATCAGGAACAGCGGCATGCCGGCCTTGATCGAGTTCTGCCCGCGGGCCGAGTCCTCCACCGTGCCACCGGTCTCCAGCAGGTAACCGGACGGCAGCTCGGCACGGATGCCTTCCAGCGTCGGCAGGATCTGCTGCACCACATCCAGTGCCTGGCTGCCATCCCCGATATCCGCGCGCACCGTCACCGTCGGAAGTCGATTGCGGTGCCAGATGATGCCGTCCTCGAATACGTACTCCAGCCGCGCCACCTGCGACAGCGTGACCGACGTGCCGCTCGCCGTGGGAATGGCCAGGCTGCCCAGCATGTCCAGGCGCACGCGCTCGTTGTCCGGCCCGCGCAGCAGCATCTCGATCAGGCGGTTGCCCTCACGGTAGGTGCTCACGCTCATGCCCGACAGCGACGTACCCAGCAGCTGGCTCACCTGTGCACTGCTGACGCCCAGCGCACGCGCACGGTCCTGGTCGATCACCAGCCGCACCACCTTGCTCGGCTCGCTCCAGTCCAGGTTCACGTTCATCACATGTGGGTTTTCGCGCACCTTCGCTTCCACCTTGCGCGCGATCGCCTGCACCTGCTCGATGTGCTCGCCGGAAATGCGCATCTGCACCGGGTAGCCCACCGGCGGCCCGTTCTCGAGCCGGGTCACGCGCATCTGCACGTCCGGGAACTGAGGAATGACCTCCTTCAGCAACCAGTCGCGGGTGGCTTCACGTGCCTCGGCGTTTTCGGTGAGCACCACGAACTGCGAGAAATTGGTCGCCGGCAGCTGCTGGTCCAGCGGCAGGTAGAAGCGCGGCGAACCGGTGCCCACGTAGGCCACGTAATTGCTGATGCCGTCGCGCCCCTTCAGCAGCTTCTCCAGCTTGCCCGCCTGGGCCTGGGTGGCCTGCAGCGATGCACCTTCGGCCAGTTCGATGTCCACCATCAGCTCCGGGCGGGTCGAATCCGGGAAGAACTGCTGCGGCACGAAGCGGAAGATCAACAGCGAGAACACGAACAGCGCCGCCGTGGCCGCGATCACCCACCAGCGGTGGCGCAGGCATGTATCCAGGAAGCGGCGGAAGCGCGTGTAGAACGGCCGCTGGTACGGATCGTGGTCATGCGCCAGTTCCTTCGGGGCGATCCAGCGCGCAAACGCCGGGTGGCGGTCGGCCCACTGCAGGCGCCGGGCGCGCCAGCGCCCCGCAAGGCTGTCCGGCTTGGGCGGCTGCGGGTTGAACAGGTCCGGCAGCATCTTGTCGCCCAGGTACGGAATGAACAGCACCGCCGCGATCCACGACACCACCAGCGCGATGGTCACCACCTGGAACAGCGAACGGGTGTATTCACCGGTGCTGGACGCAGCGGTGGCAATCGGCAGGAAGCCGGCAGCGGTGATCAGCGTACCGGTCAGCATCGGGAACGCCGTGCTCTCCCACGCGAAGCTGGCCGCGCGCAGGCGGTCGTAGCCCTGCTCCATCTTGGTGGCCATCATCTCCACCGCGATGATCGCATCGTCCACCAGCAGGCCCAGCGCCAGCACCAGCGCGCCCAGCGAGATCTTGTGCAGGCCGATGTCGAAGTAGTGCATGACGAAGAACGTCATCGCCAGCACCAGCGGAATGGTCACCCCCACCACCAGACCAGTACGCAGGCCCAGCGAGAAGAAGCTGACCAGCAGCACGATCACCACCGCTTCGGTCAGCACCTGCACGAACTCGCCGACCGATTCTTCCACTGCGTGCGGCTGGTCGGAGACCTTGCGCAGCTGCATGCCGGCTGGCAGCGTCTTCTGCAGACGCTCGAATTCGGCATCCAGGGTGGACCCCAGCTTGAGAATGTCGCCGCCGTCCTTCATCGCCACCGCGATGCCGATGGCGTCCTCGCCCATGAAGCGCATTTTCGGCGACGCCGGGTCGGCAAAGCCACGCTTGACCTCGGCGATGTCGCCCAGGTGCACCGTGCGGTCGCCGGCCTGGATCGGGAAACGGCGGATGTCGTCCACGCTCTGGAACTGACCGGTCACGCGCAGCTGCACGCGGTCGGTGGGGGTTTCGAAGAAACTCGTGGCCGCGATCGCGTTCTGGTCGGCCAGCGCCTGCTGTACCTGCTGCAGCGACACGCCCAGGGTGGCCAGCTTGGTGTTGGACAACTCGATCCACACCTTTTCGTCCTGCAGGCCTTCCAGCTCGATCTTGCCCACGTCCGGCACCCGCTGCAGTTCCAGCTGGATGCGGTCAGCGTAGTCGCGCATCACCGCGTAATCGAAGCCCTGCCCGGTCAGCGCGTAGATGTTGCCGAAGGTATCGCCGAATTCATCGTTGAAGAACGGGCCGACGATCTCGCGCGGCAGGGTCGGCTTGATGTCGCCCACGCGCTTGCGCACCTGGTACCACAGGTCCGGAATGGCCTTGGAACGCAGGCTGTCGCGGGCCACGAAGATCACCTGCGATTCCCCCGGGCGCGAGTACGAACGGATGAACTCGTACTGCCCGGTATTGAGCAGTGCCTTCTCGATCGGCTCGGTGACCTGGCGCGAGACCTGCTCGGCAGTGGCTCCCGGCCACATCGTGCGCACCACCATCACTTTGAAGGTGAACGGCGGATCCTCGGACTGGCCCAGGTGCTTGTACGACCACGCGCCGATGATCGCGAAGGCCAGCATCGCAAACAGCACCAGCGCGCGGTTGCCCAGCGCCCATTCGGAAAGATTGAAGCGGCGCACGGGATCAGTGCCCCTTGGCTGCGGCGGGGGCGGCGGCCGGCTTCAGCACCGGGCGGTTCTGGCGGTCCACCGGGGTGACCGTCTGGCCGTCGCGCAGCAGATGCCCGCCGGCGGCAACGACCCAATCCTGCGCGGCCACGCCGGACAGCACCGGCACCGCGTCGGGGCCATAGGCGCCCACGGTCACCGGCGTGGCCTTGATCGCCCCGTTGGACGGATTGACCACCCACACGCTGGCCTTGCCATCGGCGCCGCGCAGCACCGCGCCCAGCGGCAGCTGCAACGTGCCGGTGCGGCCGGCGGCGGCAAACACGCGCGCGCTCTGGCCCAGTTCCACTTCGGCGGCGGCTTCCGGCGCCAGGCTGACCCGGGTGGCGTAGGTGCGCGCCTGCGCATCGGCGGCCGGCGCGATCTCGCGGATCGTGCCCGGCAGCATCAGGCCCGGCTTGTTCCACAGCTCCACCTGCACCTGCTGGCCGACCTGGTAATCGCGGATGTTGCTCTCCGGCAGTGCGATCAGCACTTCGCGGCCACCGTCGGCGGCCAGGGTGAACACCGTCTGCCCGGCGCCGACCACCTGTCCGGCTTCGGCCTCGCGGCTGGCAATCACGCCATCGGCCGGCGCGCGCAGCTGGGCGTAGCCGGTCTGGTTGCGGGCCACTGCCAGGTTCGCGCGGGCGGCATTGGCCTGGCCCTGCGCCGCCTTGAATGCCGCGGTCTGCGCATCGAGGGTGGACTGGCTGACCAGTTGCTGCTCGGCCAGTTTGGCGTAACGCCTCTGGTCGTCGCGGGCGCGCACCAGGTCGGCCTCGGCCGCAGCCAGCTGCGCCTGCGAGGCACTTGCCTGGGAGGCAAAATCAGCGGCGTCCAGTTCGGCCAGCAGGTCGCCCTTGCGCACGCGCTGGCCGGCATCGACGTGCCGCTTGACCAGGTTGCCCCCGACCCGGAACGACAACGGGCTTTCCTGCAGCGCACGCACTTCGCCCGGGTACGCCGCCACTTCCTGGCCGCTCACCGTGCCCGGCTGCACCACCAGCACCGGGATCGGAGCGGGCGGCTCGGCATCCTGTCTGCCACACGCTGCCAGCACCAACGCCAGCAGCCCACTGCCCATCCATCGCAAGTTGTTCATGAGGTCCTGGACCTTGAATTACCGGGGGAGACCGTCTGGAAGCGACACTCTATTCCATGACGGACAATAGTGAACCAGTCGGTATAGTATAAATATCGAACCGATTGGTCTAGTATTGTTTGCATGACTGTTCCGACCACTTCCGCTGTCCCGTCCAAGCCCGCCAGCAAGGCAGCCGGACCCGGCCGCCCGAAGGATCTGGGCAAGCGCGCGGCCATCCTGGACGCGGCCAAGGCATTGTTCGTGGACCAGGGGTATGGCGGCGTCAGCATGGACAGCATCGCGGCCCAGGCCGGTGTGTCCAAGCTGACGGTTTACAGCCATTTCGGCGACAAAGAGACGCTTTTCACCGAAGCTGTGAAGTCCACCTGCATGGAGATGCTGCCGGACGCGCTGTTCGTCGCCGACGCTGACGGCGTGCTGCGCGAGCAGCTGCTGGGCATCGGACGGGCGTTCTTCAGCATGATCACCTCGCCGGCGGCCGTGGCCGTGCAGCGGGTGATGATGGCGCCCGACACCGACGATCGCATCCGCGAGATGTTCTGGGTGGCGGGCCCGCAGCGCACCAGCGATGCCCTGGCCGAGTTCCTGCGCGCCCGCACCGAACGGGGCGAACTGGAGATCGCCGACTTCCAGACCGCCGCCCTGCAGTTCTTCACCCTCATCAAAGGCGAGCTGCATACGCATATGATGTGCGGGCTGCGAACGGCCCCGGCCGAGTGCGACGCCGATGCCCATGTCGAGGCCAGCGTGACCTTCTTCCTGAGGGCTTACGCCACCCGCCCCGGGCGGTAAGGACAACATGAATGGACCGGAGGTCGCGGTGACTTCCGGCACTGCGACCCCGGCGCGACGGCAGCGATGCTCTCAGCGCGCCGCCGGCTCCCGGCACCGGTAAAATGGCCGGCCCACTGCGCTGGATTAAGAACCTCATGACGATCGATTACGCCCACGCCCGCGAACTGATGGTTGAACAGCAGATCCGTCCCTGGGACGTGCTGGACATCCGTGTGCTCGACGTACTGGCACGTTTGCCGCGCGAGGCGTTCGTCGCCGATGCGAACCGTCCCCTCGCCTATACCGATGTCGAGCTGCCGCTGGGCGACGGCCGCAAGATGATGAAGCCGGTCATCGAAGGCCGCACCCTGCAGGCGCTGAACCTGCAGCCGGGCGACGAAGTGCTGGAAATCGGCACCGGCAGCGGCTACCTCAGCGCCTGCATGGGCGCCCTGGCCCGGGAAGTGCTCAGCCTGGAAATCGACCCGGTCCTGGCCGACGCGGCGCGTGCGCGCCTGGATGTCACCGGCCTGGGCAGCAATGTCCGGATTGAAACCGCCGATGCCCTGACCTGGGACACCGAGCGCCGCTTCGACGCCATCTGCGTTACCGGGGCAGTGGAGACCATCCCCGCCCGCTTCACCCAGTGGCTGCGTCCCGGTGGCCGCCTGTTCGTGATCCGCGGCCATTCGCCGGCGATGGAAGCGGTGCTGGTCAATGCCGATGGCAGCATCAGCGATTCGCTGTTTGAAACCGATATCGATTACCTGCGCGGTGCCGCGCCGGCACCCCAGTTCCACCTCTGAGTCCAAGGAAGCCGCAATGATCCGCCGATCCCTCGCTATTGCGCTGGCCGCCGCCCTGCTGCCGATGACCGCCTCTGCCGCCGACCTGCTGCAGGTCTACGAAATGGCGCGCAACGGCGATCCGCAGCTGTCCGCGGCTGAATCGACCCGTCTGTTTGACAAGGAAGGCGCAGTGCAGGCCCGCGCCGCACTGTTGCCGCAGATCAACGGCGAGGCATCGCTGAACCGCAATCGGACCAACCCGAACCATGACGTGAGTTCGACCTCGTACACGACCAAGAGCCGCACCTACGGCCTCTCCGGTTCGCAGACGCTGATCAACTTCACCCAGTTCGCCAATCTGCGTGCGCAGCGCGAATTGAGCAAGGCGGCCGACTTCACCCTGGATTCGGCCAACGACGACCTGATCGTGCGCACCTCGGCGGCGTACTTCAACGTGCTGGTGGCCATCGAGTCGTTGTCGGCGGCGCAGACCAATGAAGCGGCAGCCAAGAAGCAGTTCGATTTCGCCGACAAGCGACTGGAAGTGGGCCTGGCCCCCATCACCGACGTGCATGAAGCACGCGCGCAGTATGACCAGGCCCGCGCCAACACCATCATCGCGCAGAACACGCTGGCCGACGCCTACCAGGCGCTGACCGAACTGACCGGGCAGCCGGTCACCCAGTTGAATGCGCTGCCCGCCGACTTCCGTCCGGAACTGCCGGCCAAGTACGCCACCGTTGACCAGCTGGTCAACGAAGCGGTCGCCCAGAACCCGGCACTGAAGGCGCAGGAACTGCAGGTGAGCGCCGCCGAAGCCAGCGTGTCCGCAGCCCGTGCCGGCCACCTGCCGACCCTGTCGCTGGGCGCTACCGCAGGCCGTTCGGCCAGCTGGGGCGATGTCGTGGGCAGCGGCTCCAACTTCAGCCCCGACCAGCGTACCAACAGCGTGGGGCTGACCCTGAGCGTGCCGATCTTCTCGGGCGGTGCCACCCAGTCCGGCGTGCGCCAGGCGCTGGCCCAGCGCGACATCGCCCAGGATGGCTACGAGCAGCAGAAGCGCGCCTTGGACCGCAACACCCGCAATGCCTACCAGACCCTGGTGGCCGGCATCAGCGAAGTCGAAGCCCGTCGCCTGGCGGTGGTCTCGGCACAGAGCGCCTACGATGCATCCCAGGTGGGTCTGGAAGTGGGTACCCGCACCGTGCTGGACGTGATCCAGAACCAGCGCATCCTGTTCTCGGCCCAGCTCGATTACGCCAACGCCCGTTACACCTTCCTGCAGAACCGCCTGCAGCTGGGCCAGGCGGTCGGCACGCTGGATATCGCCGACCTGCAGGATGTCAACCGCCTGCTGACCCAGCAGGCTGCGACGCCGAGCACCCAGGTCAACAACTGATCGCAGGGTAAGGCGGAAGCCAGAAGAGCCACCCGAAAGGGTGGCTTTTTCGTAGCGGCACGCCATGCGTGTCCCACGGATCGCCGGCACCGCGCAGACACGCAGGGCGTCTCCCTACGCCAAGGTCATACCAGAGGCGGCGGAAGCTGCGGTGCGATCAACTCCACAGTCCGCTTCAAGGCGCCTCTGCCGTTACTCACCAGTGCACACCCTGCACTGGCCATGTCTTCCCGCGCTTCGGGATCGCGCAGCAGAGTGAGCAGCGCATCGCCCACGCCGGTCACGTCGTCGGCGATCAGTACCGCGCCTGCTTCACGCATGCGTCGGGAAATCTCGGCGAAATTGTGCAGGTGCGGGCCGGTCACCGTGGCGGTGCCCATCGCTGCCGGTTCGAGCAGGTTGTGGCCGCCAATCGGTTGCAGGCTGCCACCAACGAATGCCACCTGGGCACAGCCGTAGAACGCCATCAGTTCACCCAGCGTATCGATCACGAACACGTCGCTGTCGGCCTGCGGCCATTGTTGCTGCCGGCGCGTGCTGACCTTCCAGCCCTGCTCGCGCGCCAGCGCTTCCACCCGCGGGAAACGTTCGGGATGGCGCGGCGCCCACAGCAGCAGCAGGTTCGGAATCTCTTTCCGCAGGCGGCGGTGCAGGTCGATGGTGGCCTGCTCCTCGCCTTCGTGCGTGCTCGCCGCGATCCACACCGGGCGCGTGCCGGGCACGGCGGCGTGGAAATCGGCGGTGAACTCGCGCACGTTCGGCGTGGCAATGTCGAACTTCAGGTTGCCCAACGGCTGCACCTGTTCGGGCAGCGCGCCGAGCTGGATGAAGCGTTCGGCATCGTCGGCCGACTGCGCGGCCACGCAGGTGACCGTGCGCAGCGTGCGCCCGATCAGCGGACGCAGCAGGCGGTAGCCGCGCAGCGAGCGCGCCGACAGCCGGGCATTGAGGATGTACACCGGAATGCCGCGGTCGCGGCAGCCGAACAGCAGGTTCGGCCACAACTCGGTTTCCAGGATCAGCGCCAGGCTGGGTTTGAAGTGGCCCAGGAAGCGGCCGACGCTGCCCGGTACGTCATAGGGCAGGTACACGTGGTCGACCGCATTGCCCCACAACGAACGGACCCGCTCCGAGCCGGTGGGGGTGATGGTGGTGATCACCCAGCGGATGTCCGGACGCAGCTCGCGCAGCGCATTGACCAGCGGCGCGGCAGCATTCACTTCGCCCACCGAAACCGCATGCAGCCAGACCCGCGGCTGCGCGGTGGAATCGGGGTAGGAGGCATAGCGCTCGTCCCAGCGCTGGAAGTACTCGCGCACCCGGAAACCGCGCCAGACCAGGTGGTACACGGTGATTGGCAACAGCAGGTACAGCACGACCGAATACAGGCCGCGCAGGATCCATTCGACGGGACTTTTACGCATGCGCAGAGGATACGGGAGCGGCACCGGGAAAGACATGCGGGACCGGTCCTGACGCACCCCGACAAGCGCATGACTTAGAATCGGGAACATGTCAGATAACGCTTCCACCGCCACCCGCCCCTCCCTGCGCAATCCCCGGCATTGGCCGACCTTCGCCTTCATCCTGGTCGCCTTCGTCCTGGCCCGTCTTCCCTGGGGCCTGCAGCGCGCGCTCGGGCGCGGGGTGGGCACCGTGGCCTACCGGCTGGCCGGCAGCCGCCGGCGCGCGGCCGAGGTGAACCTCAGACTGTGCTTCCCCGAGAAGGACGACGCCTGGCGCCAGCGCCTGCTGCGTGACAGCTTCGACGCGTTGGGCGTGGGCATCTTCGAGTTCGCCCGGGCATGGTGGGGCAGCATCGACAGCATCCGCCCCAAGGTGCAGGTGGAAGGGCTGGAGCATCTGCACCGCATGCAGGCCGAGGGCCGGGGCGTGCTGCTGGTCTCGGGCCACTTCATGACCCTGGAGATGTGCGGCAGGCTGCTGTGCGACCACGTCGACCTGTCGGGCATGTACCGCAAGCATCGCAACCCGGTGTACGAGTGGGCGGTGAAGTTCGGCCGGCTGCGCTATGCCAAGGCGATGTATGCCAACGAGGACATCCGCGCCACCGTGCGTCACCTGAAGAAGGGCGGCTTCCTCTGGTACGCGCCGGACCAGGACATGCGTGGCAAGGACACCGTGTTCGTGCCGTTCTTCGGGCATACCGCCTCGACCATCACCGCCACCCACCAGTTGGCGCGGATGACCGGCTGCGCGGTGATTCCGTATTTCCACCGCCGCGAAGGCGGGAAGTACTTCCTGAAGATCGGCGCACCGCTGGAGAACTTCCCCAGCGACGATGTGGAAGCCGATACCGCGCGGGTGAACCAGGCCATCGAAGCGATGGTGCGCGAAGCCCCGGACCAGTACCTGTGGATCCACCGCCGCTTCAAGCGCCAGCCCGGCGGCCGCAGCGACTATTACAAATAACGGGAACGCGCTGCACGGCTGCAGGAAGTCGATCCCTATCGTAGAGCCACGCCCTGCGTGGCTGCTCTTCGTCGGGCACCGCGCGCGCAGCCACGCAGGGCGTGGCTCTACAGGTCCCAGCGGCACCAGGCGTAAGGGTATTCGCCCATGTTTTCAGCGAGGCCGGCGCGCAGCGGGTTGGCGATGATGTAGCGCGCTGCATGTTCCAACGATTCGTCCGTAGGCACGGCGTGGTCGTAGTAGCCCAGTTGCCAGACCTTCCCAACACCGAGTTTCCGACTGCTGTACGACTTGAACACATTCATGCAGGTGGCGAGCGTGCCGCGCCGCAGCTCCATCAGCCAATGAACGTGATCGGGCATCACCACCCACGCCATGGACCGGCTGCGCCCACAGCGTTCAACATGGCGTAGCGCGTCGATCGCCAGCTCTGCGTTGACGGGGTCTTCAAACAGGCGGCGTCGACCCTCTACGACGGTGGTGAGGACATATACATAGCCGGGTTCGGACACGCGGCCAAGACGTAGTCGTGGACTGGACATGCCTCCACGATGGAGGTGCCTCGATCGCCGCGGTATCGCCGAATCACGCTTCGGCGCATCGGTGCACGTCCTGCCACGACGTAGAGCCACGCCCTGCGTGGCTGGCGCGGTTTCCGACGAAGGGCAGCCACGCAGGGCGTGGCTCTACGGGTCGTCGCTTGCCAGCAGGCTGCCTGCGTAGAGGGCGGCGAGCAGCAAGGTGAGGCCGCCCCAGAACGTGGAATAGAACGCCAGGTGGGTGTTGAACGGGAACACCGTGACCGCCAGGGCAAGCATCGCCGGGCGGGCGCGTTCGCGCGCCGGTAGTGGGGCGAAGCGCCACGCGCGCCACGCCTGCGCCGCAGCCGCCAGCCACAGCAGCAGGCCAAGCACGCCGGTTTCGGCAAGGATCTCCAGCAGGATCTGGTGCGCGTGCAACGCCGGGCCGGCGCCCCACACTTCCTGTTCTTCAGGGCGCGGGTTGCAGTCGGGGTAGGCATCGCGGAAACCCCGTGCGCCTACGCCGTTGATCGGATGCTGCTCGATCATGCAGCCCGCCGCGGCCCAGATCTGCGCGCGCCCGGACAGTGCCTGGTTCACGCCGTCACTCTCGCCTTCCCATGCCATCGCGGTGCGTTCCAGCCGCTCGCGCACCTGGTGCGAGCCAGCGGCCAGGGCCACCGCCACTGCGAGTCCCACCGCCACGCAGGCCAGCAGACCGCGCGCGCCGAGCAGGCGCCAGCCGGAAAACACCAGCACCAGCGCGTAGGTCAGCCACGCCGCGCGCGAGCCGGCCAGCACCAGCACGGCACCGACGGCAGCGGCCACCGCCATCCAGCCCCAACGGCCGAAACGTGCGGCGGCGGCAAACAGCAGGAACGGCGACAGGCTGGCCAGCACCTGGCCGAATTTCAGGTTGCACGGCCCCAGCACGCCACTCAGGCGATCGGCCGCGGCCATCTCCGCCGGCGGGCACAGGCCATGGCCACTGATCGCCCACTTCAACTGGTCCATCGACCAGAACAACGGGCTGGTACCGAACGCCGCCTGCGCCAGTGCATCCAGCGTCCACACCCCGGTAATCAGCGCAATGCCCTTGAGGGTCAGCGCGCGCCGCTCCGGCGTCGCCACCGCGATCGCCACCAGCCACATGAAAGGCAGGTAGCGCAGCCCGGCGGCGGTCTTGCGCCACGCCGTGCCTGGATCAATTGCATCAAAGGTGGAAAACGCCTGCGGCAGCCAATACCCCAGGAACAGGATGCTGGTGAGCGCCCAGGCCGGGCTGCTGAGCATGCGCTGCTTGCCCTGCAGGCGCAGCTGCACCATACGGGCAGCGGCGTACAGCGCGCCCAGCCCCAGGACGGTTTCGGCGATGCCGGGCAGTGGCAGCATCGCCACGAACGCGATGACCCACCACGGAGCCCAGCGGCCGGCGCGGAAGCCCGGCGAACCGGGCGCCTTGACCGGCTCAGCCAGCGAGGGAGGTATAGAGCTGGAGCGTGTCACGTTGCATCGCCTGCAGGGTGAACGGAATACGCGAGGGCAGCGAAGGTGGCTGCGCCAGCAACTGCAGCGCACGTGCCTGCAATGCCCCGGCGTCGCCCAAGGGTACCGCGCCGGATGGCTGCAGGTGTTGCAGCAGCTCGCCCACCCCGCCCTGGTTCCAGCCCAGTACAGGCCGGCCCACCGACAACGCTTCGACCACGGTGCGGCCAAAGGCCTCGGGCTTGTCAGACAGCTGCAGCACCAGATCGCTGGCCGCATAGGCCTCAGCGATGCGCGAGGTGGGCGCGGTCATCAGCACCGCGTCGGCGATGCCCAAGCTGCGTGCCTGCGCCTCCAGCTCGGCCACATAGCGCTCACGCCCCGGCTCACGGGTGCCCGGCATCCACAGCAGCGCCGGTACGCCGGCCGCATGCAGCCCGGCCAGCAGCGACAGTGCGTGGTGATGGCCCTTGAGGCGGGTGCCACGGCCGGGCAACAGCAGCAGCGGCGCGTCGCCGGCCAGCGCCGGATGCTGCGCGGCCACCGTCAGGCGCGGGCGCCGGTCCTGGCGGCCCACGCGCGGGAACTGGGCGGTATCCACGCCACGCGGAATCACCCGCAGACGCTCCGGCGGCACGCTCGGGTAATGCTTCAGCACGAATTCGCGCACGCAGTTGGACACGCAGATGACCCGTTCGCCGCTGGTCATCACCGCGCTGTAGCGGCTGGGCGAATTCAAGCCATGCACGGTGGTGACCCAGTGCGGGCGGGTGGCTGCAGGCAGGTTGCGCACGGCGTAGTACCCCAGCCAGGCCGGCAGCCGCGAGCGCGCATGCACGATGTCAGCGCCGGTTTCGGCCAGCATGTTGCGCAGCGTGCGTACGTGGCGCAGCGTCCACAGCGATTTGCGGCCGATATCGAGGGTGAGATGTTCGGCGCCACTGGCCAGCAACGGCTCGACCAGCCGGCCACCGGCGGAGACCACGATGGCGCGGTGCCCGGCCGCGACCAGCGCGGCGGCAATTTCCAGCGTTGAGCGCTCAACCCCGCCGGAGTGCAGCGCCGGCAGCAGCTGCACCACGGTCAGTCGGCGCACGTTCGGTTCCGCCTGCTCAGTCGGCCAGCACGAAGACCGCACCGCAGTACGGGCACGCGGCTTCGCAGTTCGGCTCGTCTTCGATCGGCAGGTACACGCGCGGGTGCGAGTTCCACAGCGCCATCTCCGGCGTCGGGCAGCTCAGCGGCAGGTCGCTGCGGTGCACGGTGTAACGCTTTTCGGCATTGGCGGGCGCGGTGGCGGTATGGCTCATGGCGGGGCACGGAGAGGAATTGCGAGGGGCTCGATTCTAGCACCCGGGGCGCCGGGCGCGGCGCGGCCGGTTGCGTGCGGGAGGTCACGAGGAAAATGGCGATATGCGGTTTTTCCGGGTTTAGATCGAACTAATTTCACTTGCCAGAGCCGCTCCCGGTGTTGCAGGATCGGATGCGTTCCGATCAAACACCCGATCGCATGGCCCGTCCCCCGCCGGACCTGCATCGCTTCGACTGCCCTTGCGGGCGGCCGGCGTGATGCTGTCTGCCGAGGTCGCCGATGCGGGCTCCGCCTGCCGCCTGTCCCACCCGGGAGATCCCTGCATGACCCTGCCGCACCCCCGCCCTGCCCGCCGCGCCCTGCTTCCGCTGGCGCTCGCCCTGGCCTGCGCGCCATTTGCCCTGCCCGCTCTCGCTCAGGGCCTGCAGACCTCCTTCGAGCCGGGGGAACCGGCCCCGCAGGCCAGCAAGGGCGGCGTGCAACTGAAGGTCGGCAAGGGCCCGGCGGCGCCCTATGCGGCCAAGCCCGGGGTCGGCTATAGCGGTCTGCGTGCCCTGCACTACGCCAGTGCAGGCGGCGCCGCCACCACCCCGCTGTTCACCACCGATGTGACCATCGACGCCGACACCACCCTGTCCTGGCTGGTGCTGCCGGAGATCGTGGGCGAGGACACGGTGGCCTCCACCTATGTCTCGCTGGATCTGGTGCTGGACGACGGAAGCCGGGTCTCGGCCAGCGCCGCGCGCGACCTGCACGGCATCCCGCTCGGCGCCAAGGCGCAGGGGGATTCCAAGACGCTGTATCCGCAGCAGTGGGCGCACAAGTCGGTGCGCCTGGGCGATGTGGAATCACTGCGCGGCCGTCGCGTGGTCGCCGTCGAACTGGAGCTGGGCAGCGCCGCCAACGCACCGGTGTCGGGCTGGATCGACGACGTGCGCCTGGACAGCCAGCCGCGCACAGCCCCGGCCCGCCCCTCCGACTGGGTGCTCACCACCCGCGGCACCCAGGCCAACGGCACCTTCTCGCGCGGCAACAACTTCCCCGCCACCGCCGTGCCGCACGGCTTCAACTTCTGGACCCCGGTGACCGACGCCGGCGCGCTGAACTGGCTGTACCGCTGGAACGAGCAGAACAACGCGGCCAACCGCCCGCAGCTGCAGGCCTTGGCCCTGAGCCACCAGCCCAGCCCGTGGATGGGCGACCGCCAGACCTTCCAGGTGATGCCGTCGGCCACCCGTGGCGTGCCGGAAGCGGACCGCGCCAAGCGTGCGTTGTCGTTCTCGCGCGACAACGAAAGCGCGCGCCCGTACCGCTATGCGGTGCGCTTCGACAATGGCATTGCCGCCGCCATCGCGCCAACCGACCACGCTGCGCTGTTCCAGTTCGATTTCCCCAAGGATGGCGACGCCAACCTGCTGTTCGACAACGTCGACGCGCGTGGCGGGCTCACGTTGGATGCGGCCACGCAGACGCTGTCGGGCTACACCGATACGCGCAGCGGGCTGTCCAACGGCGCCACCCGCATGTACGTAGTGGCCAGCTTCGACCGGCCGTGGCGCAGCAGCGGCAAGATCAGCAGCGGTCGGCCCACCGGCTACATCAAGTTCGACCCGGGCAGCGACCGCCGCGTGACCATGCGCATCGCCACCTCGCTGATCTCGGTCGAGCAGGCCCGCCATAACCTGGCGCTGGAGCTGGCCAGCGATGACACCCTGGCCACCGTTGCCGCCCGCGCCCAGGATGCCTGGGACCAGCGCCTGGCCCGCTTCGACATCGGCCAGGCCAGCGACGACCAGAAGACCACGTTGTATTCCAGCCTGTACCGGCTCTACCTGTACCCGAATTCGGGCTTCGAGAACGCCGGTACTGCCGCCGCCCCGGACTGGCGTTACGCCAGCCAGGCCAGCGCCGCCGACGACAACACCGATGGCAGCGCGGTGCGCAGCTTCGCGCCGATCCGCGATGGCAAGGTGTACGTCAACAACGGTTTCTGGGACACCTTCCGCACCACCTGGCCGGCGTATGCGCTGTTCACCCCGGACGATGCCGGCGCGCTGGTGCAGGGCTTCCTGGAGCAGTACCGCGCCGGTGGCTGGGTGGCGCGCTGGTCCTCGCCGGGCTATGCCGACCTGATGGTGGGCACCAGTTCGGACGTGGCCTTCGCCGATGCCTACCTCAAGGGCATCAAGGGCTTCGATCCGGACGAGGCCTACCAGGCTGCATTGAAGAACGCTACCGTGGTGCCGCCGGACCGCCATGTCGGCCGCAAGGGCATGGATAAATCCACCTTCCGTGGCTACGCCAGCGCCGACGTTCACGAAGGCATGTCGTGGACGATGGAAGGCGCGCTCAACGATTTTGGCATCGCCAACATGGCCACCGCGCTGGCGAAAACCGCCGGCAGCCCGGCCGCGCGCGAGCGCTACACCACCGAAGCGGACTACTTCCGCGCCCGCGCCGGCACCTACGCCACCGTGTTCGACCCGGCCGCCGGCTTCTTCCAGGGTCGCAAGGACGATGGCAGCTGGCGCGTGGCTGCAAAGGACTACGACGCGCGCGTGTGGGGCCACGATTACACCGAATCGAACGGCTGGACGTTCGCCTTCACCGCCGCGCATGACGGCGAAGGCCTCGCCGGCCTGTACGGTGGCCGCGAAAAGCTGGCCGAAAAGCTGGATACGTTCTTCAGCACCCCGGAAACCGCCGACCCCAAGTTCTCCGGTTCCTACGGCGGCACCATCCATGAAATGACCGAAGCGCGCGATGTGCGCATGGGCATGTACGCACACAGCAACCAGCCCTCGCACCACATTCCGTGGATGTACCTGTACGCCGGGCAGCCGTGGAAGACCCAGCAGCATGTACGCGAGATCCTGAAGCGGCTGTACGTGGGCAGCGAGATCGGCCAGGGCTACCCGGGCGATGAAGACAACGGCGAAACCTCGGCGTGGTACGTGCTGGCCTCGCTGGGCCTGTACCCGCTGCGGATGGGCTCGCCGGAATACGCGATCGGCTCGCCCGCGTTCAAGCACGCCAAGGTGGAACTGCAGGGCGGCGCGGTGCTGACCGTCAACGCGCCGGAGAATTCCGACCGCAACATCTACGTGCAGTCGTTGAAGATCAACGGCCAGCCGTGGACGAAGACGTGGGTGCCGCACGAGGTGATCGCCAAGGGCGCCACGCTGGACTTCGAGATGGGTCCGGCGCCGTCCAAGTGGGGCACCGGGCCGGACGATGCGCCGCGTTCGTTGACCGCGCGGGGTGAACGCCCGGCGCTGCTGCATGACCTGCTGGGCGGTGGCGCGCGTGCGCAGCTGGACGATGGCAAGGTATTGGCGGCGCTGACCGATGACGACGCGGGCACCGTGGTGCCGTTCGGCGGCAAGGGCAGCGTGGTGTTCACGGGTGTGTCTGACGGAACGCCGTCGATGTACACGCTGACCAGTGGCAATGCGCCGATCCGGGGGGGCAAGTGGACCCTGGAAGCGCGCAAGGCCGGGGGCAACTGGATCACGCTGGACCAGCGCAGCGGTGAAACGTTCGAGTGGCAGCAGCAGACCCGCCCGTTCCGGATTGCCAAGCCGGGCCGTTATGCCGAGTACCGGTTGCGCATTGAAGGGCCGGGGCGGATGCAGCTGGCCGAAGTGGAGCTGCTCGCGCAGTAACCTCACCCGATAACGTAGAGCCACGCCCTGCGTGGCTGCTCTTCGGCCGGGTCCGCGCAAGCCACGCAGGGCGTGGCTCTACCCGGTGGGGCATGCCCCCACCGGGTGTTCGTTACCGGTCAGCGGCCGCCAACCAACCCTGCATACAACGCGAACAACTGCTTGAAGTACCGCTTTGCAGGACGAGTGCGCATGGCGCCGTTCCAGAGGGGGGAAGTGGTCGGGCCCAGGGTGGCGGGGTCCAGCGGACCACCGCCACGGCCGGGCCGCGTGGGGGTATTTGGCCCTTGGCAGGTTGCACGGGAGTGACCGTGGGGCTGCGGGAAAGTGTCCGGTAGCGCCGGCCGTTGGCCGGCCCACGGGATCCTCAAAAGCAAAAAGGACCGGTGCAGCGCACTGGTCCCCGTCTTTCACGTGTTCAGGCACCGCGATTCGTCGGGTGCAGAGCCCCTTCTGTTGAAGGGGCGCGCCGAAGGCGGGGGTAGAGGTGGAATGCGTGGGCAGCGGAAGTGGGCAAGAACGCCTTAGGCGTTCTTTTCCACTTCCAGCTGCTTCCGGATCTGCGCATCCACCGCGGCAATGGCGGTCATGTTGAGCACGCGGCGCGAGGTCGCGCTGGTGGTCAGAATGTGCGCCGGCTTGGCCACGCCCATCAGGATCGGGCCGATCGCCACGCCGTCGGTGAACACCCGCACCAGGTTGTAGGCGATGTTGGCCGCTTCCAGGTTGGGCAGCACGAACAGGTTGGCGCGGCCCTTCAGCGTGCTGTCGGGCAGCAGCTTCTGGCGCAGCGCTTCGTCCCACGCGGTGTCGCCCTGCATCTCACCATCAACGTTCAAACGCGGGTTGCGCTTGAGCAGCAGCTCGCGCACGGTGCGCATCTTCAGCGCGTCCTTGGAATCGTGGCTGCCGAAGTTGGAGTGCGACAGCAGCGCCACCTTCGGTTCGATCCCGAACAGCTTCATGCGATACGCCGCCTGCAGCGTGGCTTCGCAGATCTGCTCGGCGGTGGGGTCTTCCTGCACGTGGGTGTCCACGAAGAAGAACACGCCCTGCTGGTTGATCACACCGGTCATGGCCGAGGTCGAGGTGACCTTCGATTCCAGCGGCAGCACGCTGCGCACGTAGCCCAGCTTCTTGTGGAAGCGGCCTACCACGCCGGTAAGCAGCGCATCGGCTTCACCGCGTGCCACCATCACCGCCGCAATCAGGGTCGGGCGCGAGCGCATCAGGTTCTTGGCCGCCGCCACCGTCACGCCGCGACGGCCGGTGAGGTTGTGGTAGTACTGCCAGTACTCGTTGAAGCGCGGATCGTCGTTGATGTTGGTGACATCGAAATCAACGCCGACCTTCATGCGCAGGCCCATGCGCTCGATGCGCGATTCGATCACGTCCGGGCGGCCGATCAGGATCGGGAAGGCCAGGCCCTCATCGACCACGTTCTGCACCGCGCGCAGCACCACTTCTTCTTCGCCTTCGGCGTACACCACGCGCTGCTTGTCGGCGCGCGCACGGTCGTACACCGGCTTCATCATCAGGCTGGTGCGGTAGACGAACTGGGCCAGCTTCTCGCGGTAGGCGCCCATGTCGGCCACCGGGCGCGTGGCCACGCCCGAATCCATCGCGGCCTGGGCCACGGCGGCCGACAGCTCCACCAGCAGGCGGCGGTCGAACGGGCGCGGAATCAGGTAATCGCGGCCGAAGCTCGGGGTGTCATCGCCATAGGCCGAGCCGAGGTCGCTGGCTTCGCGGCGTGCCATCGCGGCGATCGCGTGCACGCAGGCGATCTTCATTTCTTCGTTGATCGCGGTGGCGCCCACGTCCAGCGCACCACGGAACAGGTACGGGAAGCACAGCACGTTGTTGATCTGGTTCGGGTAGTCCGAACGGCCGGTGCCGATCAGCGCATCCGGGCGTACCGCGCGCGCCACTTCCGGCATGATTTCCGGGGTGGGGTTGGCCAGCGCGAAGATCACCGGGTCCTTGGCCATGGTCTTGACCATGTCCGC
Organism: Stenotrophomonas sp. NPDC047960; assembly: GCF_043204395.1. Lineage (NCBI taxonomy): Bacteria > Pseudomonadati > Pseudomonadota > Gammaproteobacteria > Lysobacterales > Lysobacteraceae > Stenotrophomonas > Stenotrophomonas sp. NPDC047960. The sequence goes on from NZ_JBIDBX010000002.1 coordinate 192,356, forward strand.
GGTGAGGATGCCCGGGGCCGACAGGCCCAGGAAGATATCGGCGCCCTCGACGATCTCGGCCAGCGTGCGCTTGTCCGTATCGCGGGCATAGCGCTTCTTTTCCGGGTCCAGGTCGCTGCGGCCGGTGTGGATCACGCCTTCACGGTCGAAGGCCAGGATGTTTTCCGGTTTCAGACCCAGCGAGACCAGCATGTTCACGCACGAAATGCCGGCAGCGCCCATGCCGGTGGTGGCCAGCTTCACCTCTTCGATCTTCTTGCCGGTGACCACCATGGCGTTGAGCACCGCGGCGCCGACGATGATCGCCGTGCCATGCTGGTCGTCATGGAACACCGGGATGTTCATCCGCTCGCGCAGCTTGCGCTCCACGATGAAGCACTCCGGCGCCTTGATGTCTTCCAGGTTGATGCCGCCAAAAGTCGGTTCCAGCGAAGCAATGATCTCGACCAGCTTGTCCGGATCGTTTTCGTTGATTTCGATGTCGAACACATCGATACCTGCGAACTTCTGGAACAGCACACCCTTGCCTTCCATCACCGGCTTGCCGGCCAGGGGGCCGATGTTGCCCAGCCCCAGCACGGCGGTGCCGTTGGAGATCACGGCCACCAGGTTGCCGCGGGCGGTGAGCTCACTGGCCTGCTGCGGGTCGGCCATGATGGCCTCGCAGGCATGGGCCACGCCCGGCGAATAGGCCAACGACAGGTCGCGCTGGGTCAGCATCGGCTTGGTCGCCGTGACCTTGATCTTGCCCGGCGGCGACATGCGGTGATAGTCGAGGGCGGCCTGTTTGAAATCTTCGTTGGACATCGCTTTCTGCAGATGAATGGGCGAGAGGAACAGGGGATCATACCCCCGTTGGCGGTGTTGGACCTGTCGCTACGCTGTCGCGATCATGCTGCGACCGCACATCGGGCGGGCCGTGCGCCGGCGTATGCGACGCCAGCCTGACGGGCACCGATGACAACTTACATCACCGGAAACCCCATGAAAAAAGCAGGCCGTGCCGTCCAAGGGGGAACGGCACGGACCTGCTGCACACGCATCAGGGGGAGGGGCGTGTTCAGCGCGCCGGGGCGGGCAGCGGCGACGGCAGGTCGTCGCTGGCCAGCGGCGGCAGCTCGGCCTCGCGGCCATCCAGGGCCAGCGCCAGGCGGTCGCGGTCCAGCGCGCCTTCCCAGCGCGACACCACCACGGTGGCCACCGCATTACCGATGAAGTTGGTCAGCGAGCGGCATTCACTCATGAACCGGTCCACGCCCAGGATCAGCGCCATGCCGGCCACCGGCACTTCCGGTACCACCGCCAGGGTGGCGGCCAGGGTGATGAAGCCCGCCCCGGTCACGCCGGCGGCGCCCTTGGAGCTGAGCATCGCCACAAGCAGCAGCGCGATCTGGTGACCCAGGGTCAGTTCGGTGTTGGTGGCCTGGGCGATGAACAGCGCAGCCAGGGTCATGTAGATGTTGGTGCCGTCCAGGTTGAACGAGTAGCCCGTGGGGACCACAAGGCCCACCACGGACTTGCTGCAGCCGGCCTTTTCCATCTTTTCCATCAGCGAGGGCAGCGCCGATTCCGAGGACGAGGTGCCCAGCACCAGCAGCAGCTCGGCCTTCAGGTAGCGGGCCAGCTTGAACACCGAGAACCCGCACAGGCGGCAGACCACGCCCAGGATGACCGCCACGAACAGGAACGCGGTGAGGTAGAACGAACCCACCAGCCAGGCCAGGTTGATCAGCGAGCCCACCCCGTACTTGCCGATGGTGAAGGCGATGGCGCCAAACGCACCGATCGGCGCGGCCTTCATCAGGATGTGGACCAACCGGAACACCGGGGCGGTCAGCGCCTCCAGGAAGGTCAGTACCGGGCGGCCGCGCTCACCCACCAGCGCCAGCGAAATGCCGAACAGTACCGCCACGAACAGCACCTGCAGGATGTTGCCATCGACGAACGCGCTTACCAGCGTGGACGGAATGATGTCCATGACGAAGCCGGTGAGGGTGAGCTCGTGGGATTTTTCCACGTAGCTGTGCACCGCGGTCTGGTCCAGGTCGGCCGGGTTGATGTTCATGCCGGCGCCGGGCTGCACCACGTGCGCCACCACCATGCCCACGATCAGCGCCAGGGTGGAGAAGAACAGGAAGTAGGCCATCGACTTGGCGAAGACCCGGCCCACGGTGCGCAGGTGGGTCATGCCGGCGATGCCGGTGACGATGGTGAGGAAGATCACCGGGGCGATGATCATCTTCACCAGCTTGATGAAACCATCCCCCAACGGCTTGAGCGATTCAGCGAACGCCGGCTCGTAATGGCCGAGGATGGCGCCCAGCACGATCGCCACCACCACCTGGAAATACAGCTGGCGGTAGAACGGCAACGGCTTGGCTGCAAGCGGGGCAGCGGTGGGAACGTGCATGGGAAACTCCGGCAGTGTCACGGGGATGCCGGCCGCACGCGGCGGCATCGGGCGTGGTCTTTTTACGCCCGCTGCATCGCCACGCAGATAACCTATTGGTACTAGCCCCCCTGTTCAGCCAAGCCCAGTGCCTACACTGCAGGGGCACCGCGCCCCCACGGCGGCGGGTGGCCGTGTCGTTCCGGGCCTTGTGGTCCAACAGTTTTCCCGCTCGCGGCCGTTGTTGTTCTGCCCCACTTATTTGAAGCCAGACCATATTCCATGCGCCTGACCCCCCTGTTCATCGCTCTTACCGCCCTGTCTGCCCCCGTTGCCGCGTCCGCCGCGGACTGGGACAACTGGCCGACCAAGGTTGCCTTCAGCGACGGCACAGAACTGGCCGCCACCGCCAACATCGCCTACGACCTCAACGACTTCTCCGGCAGCGACCGCTTCGAAGATGACGACGCGGTGCGCCGCAAGGAGTTCGGCGCGACCCTGAAAAAGAAGGGCGTGTACGACGCGATGGTGTACTACGACTTCCAGGCCGACACCTGGCTGGACGTGTTCTTCCGCTTCGAGAGCAAGGCCGTGTTCGGCAAGGACGTGGGCCGCTTCCGCTTCGGCTACATGAAGACCCCGGTCGGCCTGGATGCCAACACCTCCTCGCGCGCGGGCAGCTTCATGGAAACCGCCCTGCCCGTGCAGGCCTTCTACGCCGGCCGCCGCACCGGTGCCGAATGGGTGCTGGAGCGCCCGGCCTACCTGATGCAGGTGGGCGCCTATGGCGGCAAGGATCTGCAGGGTGACAACCCCGGCACCACCCAGGCCGTGCGCGGCGTGTGGACCCCGGTGAAGGCACCGGGCGATGTGATCCACCTGGGCCTGGCCTATTCGCAGGAAAACCCGCGCGGCTACCGCGACGGCCGCGACGTGCACTTCGACGCCAGCGCCCGCCTGCGTGCGCGCCCGGAAGCCGGCCTGACCGACATCCGCCTGGTGGATTCGGGCGCACTGGTCACCGCCGACCAGATCCGCCGTACCGGCCTGGAGGGCATCTACATCCACGGCCCGTTCTCGGTGCAGGCCGAAGCGCTGCGCACCACCGTCACCCGTGATGGCAAGCCGGATTACACCGGCGATGGCCAGTACGTGATGGGCAGCTGGATCGTCACCGGCGAATCGCGCCCGTACAGCGCAGGTGCCGTTGCCAACGTGAAGCCGGCGCACGATTACGGCGCGGTCGAACTGCTGGCCCGTTACAGCCGCATCGACCTGGATGACGCCGACGTGCTCGGCGGCCGCCAGCACGACTGGACCGTCGGTGCGAACTGGTACCTGACCAGCCACTTCAAGTTCCAGGCGAACTACGTGTGGGCGGATGCCAGCCGCCGCGGCGTGCGCACCAAGCCGGAGATCTTCGAGCTTCGGGCGCAGGTTCACTTCTGATGGAATCGCGACAGGGCGCCTGAGTCCGCCCTGTCGCGACCTTTGTCCGTTCTTCCCGTTTCAGCGGTGAGCCATTCGTTGGACGACGCCGAGCGCCACCGCCGCCGTGACGTGCGGGCCAGGCCCAAGCGCCATGAGCTGTGCACCCAGATGCATTTCCGGGGAACGTCTGCAGAGCGTTTGATGGTGTTCTGCCGCCGAGCCGGGTCGTGCAGTTTCAGCTCAGTCTGGACAACCATTTTCCTTGAAAACGACGTCGAGCCCTCGCCGGGACGGGTCGCGGCCCGGTATGACCAGCCTGACGAACGGAGCCGTTCCGATAATCGTGTGCACCTGAAGCCTGGCTGCAATCCGTCCGTCCGGATCAATACAGATCCCGGGTGGCGTTCCATCCATCTGCATTACCTCCCCGATCAGACCGGCACTGTCCAGATCCTGTCGCCAGGGCTCGTAGACCACGCATGTCGATGTTGTGCTGTCGCCAACGACGGACACGGCGTACATCATGCCAGCGCCGGCTGGCTCTCTACCCACCGTCAGGCTTGAGCGTTCCAGCTGGAGGTCCCGCCGCAGCTGCTCCAGGTTCGTGGTCGCTCTGGCCTCCAAGCCAAGCGTCCACACATAGCCACGATGCGTTGGGCTTGCCTCACGCTTGTCGACCGACATCATGGAGCCGCCTGGCTTGCATTCGCCCGCGTGGGCGAGGCCAGCCATCAGTGAGAGGCAACAGACCGCGACCGCCGTCATCTTCTTTTTCACGATGCTCCTCCCAGGACGCAGCGCCCCGGTCTCGAAACGCCCCCGTTTCGGCAGACCCGCTCCACAGCCGGGGTCCGTACGTGAACTATCATTGTCGCCAGTCAATCCCACGTGAAACCTGCCCGCTGGTGCCCCGCCCTGCATGTACCGCGCTTCCCGCTATCGGCCGCTGCTGTTGACCCTGCTGATCATGGTGGGCGGTACGCTTCTGGCTGGCCTGGCCGCCGGCCGCTATGCCCAGCAGCGGGCCCTCGCAGAAGAAAGCACGCAGGTACGCCGCCAGCTGGACCTGTACGCGCAGACCTTGCAGCAGCGCATCGACCGGTTCCGCACGCTGCCCCAGCTGCTGGCGCTGGATCCGGAGCTGCTGCAGGCGGTGAGCAACCCGCTGGATGACACCGAACGCCACCGGCTCAACCTCAAGCTGCAGCAGGCCAACAACGTCACCCGCGCCTCCACCCTCACCCTGATCGACCGCCACGGCGTAGCCGTGGCCGCCAGCAACTGGGACCAGCCCACCAGCAACGTGGGCGAGGATTACAGCTACCGCCCCTACTTCCAGCAGGCCATGGCCAAGGGCACCGGGCGCTTCTACGGCATCGGCATGACCACGGCGGTGCCGGGTTACTTCCTGTCGCAGGCGATCCTCAACCACGCGGGTGATGTGCTGGGCGTCATTGCGATCAAGATCGAGCTGCGGGCGCTGGAGCAGGAATGGCTGCAGAGCACCGACATCGTGATGGCCAGCGATGCGCATGACGTGGTGTTCCTGGCCAACGGCGATGCGTGGCGCTACCGGCTGCTGCGCCCGCTCTCCCCGACCGAGCATGAAGAGATGCTCGCCACCCGCCAGTACGCCGACCGCTCACTGCAGCCGCTGCAGGCGCGCACGCTGGATGTGCTGGCCGATGGCGGCCGCATGGTGCGGCTGGAGCAGCCCTCGCTGCCACGCCCGGTGCTGTGGCAGACCTACGTGCTGGATGACCCGCAGTGGAAGCTGCACCTGCTGCACGATGCCGGCGCCAGCGCCGCCGTGGGACGCAGTACCGCGCTGGCCGCGGGCGGCATCTGGCTGGCGCTGTGCTTTCTGACCTTGTTCGTCCAGCAGCGCCGGCGCCTGGCCTCGCACCGCCAGCGCAGTCGATTGGAGCTGGAAGCGGTGCTGCAGCAGCACGCGCAGGAACTGCGCACCGCACAGGATGGCGTGCTGCAGGCCGCCCAGCAGGCCGACAGCGGGCTAAGCCGCAGCCTGGCGCACCTGCCGCAGGGCGTGGTGGTGATCGACAGCGAGCAGCGGCTGGTGGCGTGGAATGCGCGCTACCTGGAACTGTTCCGGTTCCCGCCGGATCTGATCCGGGTGGGCGTGCCCATCGCCGAGGCGTTCCGCTACAACGCCCGCCGTGGCCTGTTGGGTCCGGGGCCGATCGATGAGGCCATCGAGCGTCGCCTGAATCACCTGCGCAGTGGCCGCCCGCACATGCGCGAGAGCGAGAAGGACGACGGCACGGTGCTGGAGATCCGTGGCAACCCGCTGCCCGATGGCGGCTTCGTCACCAGCTACGCCGATATCACCGCCTACAAGAACACCGCGCGTGAGCTGCGCTCGCTGGCCGATGCGCTGGAACACCGCGTGGCCGAGCGTACCCGTGACCTGGACGAGGCCCGCCGCGAAGCCGAGCGGGCCAACCGCTACAAGACCCGCTTCGTGGCCTCGGCGGTGCATGATCTGTTGCAGCCGCTCAATGCTGCGCGCATGTTCGTTTCGGTGCTGCGCGGCAAGCTGAGTGGCGATGCGCGCGAGCTGAGCGAGCATGTGGATGCGGCGCTGGCGGCGCAGGACTCCATCCTCAACAGCCTGCTGGATATCTCGCGGCTGGAATCGGGCACGTTGCAGACACATGTGCGTGCGTTTGCGCTGTCGCCGTTGCTGGAAACATTGGCGCGTGAGTTCGGCATTGCAGCACAGGCACGCGGGCTGCGGCTGGATTGGGTGGATACCCGTGCGGTGGTGGTGAGCGATGAGGCGCTGCTGCGTCGCATCCTGCAGAATTTCCTGTCCAATGCGCTGCGCTATACCCCGCGTGGGCGGGTGCTGATCGGGTGTCGCCGGGTGGGCGACCAGCTGCGCATCGAAGTGCATGACCAGGGCCCGGGTATTCCGGAGAGCCTGCAGGGCGAGATCTTCGAGGAGTTCCGGCGGCTGGATGATGGCGTGGACCAGGAGCGCGGGGCCGGGCTGGGCCTGGCGATCGTGGAGCGCATCGGGCGGCTGCTGGGGCACCGCATCAGCCTGCGTTCCACGCTGGGCAGCGGCAGCGTGTTTGCCGTCACCGTGCCGCTGGGCAGCGCCGAGGCGATACCCGCACCCGCTCCTGCCCCGGCGGTGTCCGCGGATTCGGGCGATGACGGCCCGCTGCGGCGGTGCCGGGTGTGGAGCATTGATGATGACCCGCGTGTGTGTGCGGCTACCCGGGCACTGTTGGAACGCTGGGGCTGCCGGGTGGAGCTGGCCGATGGGCCGCACGCCGCCCTGGAAATCGCCTCCGCATTGAACGTGCCGCAGCTGGTCCTGCTGGATGTGCGCATGGGCCAATGGCAGGGGCCGGATCTGTACGAGCAGCTATGCGAGCTGTGGCAGGCAAGGCCGCCGGTGATTCTGGTCACTGCCGAGCGCGATGATGCGTTGAAGGCGCAGGCGGCTGAGAACGGCTGGGGCTTCCTGTCCAAGCCGGTGCGCCCCCCGGCCTTGCGGGCGTTGATGACGCAGTTGCTGGTGCGGCACCGGTCGTAGACCGGCGCGCAACCTGCCCGCCCAGGTAGCGGACCTTGCCATCCAGAAGACCACTGCGCGTTGGGCGGCATCGGAGCAATGCCACCCAACGCCGCAGTGGTTTACCTGGCATCAGCTACTTGTCACCACCGTCAGAATGTTCCTGCTCACCGCGGTACCAGGCACCGTCCGGCCGCATGTACCAATCGGGAACACTGGCAGGCGATGCGGCCCCGGGGCCACTGCGGGACGCGTCAATGCTGCTGATCCGATCAAAGTTGACCGTGCGGTCCTCCTTGTAGGTGGTGTTGTACAGCACAAGTGTGCGTTTTTCCCAGTTGATGCTCTTCAACTGCCCCTGCTGGATCGTCAGGTTGATGGAGTTGTCATGCGTGCCCCAGATCATCAGGTATTTCCCGATCGGATACTTCTTGAGCTCGTCTTCCAGGGTGGGGTGCCTGTTGAGATTGCTGCCAAACCGACCGATCGCGGCGATACCGTCGAACTTGAGCTCAACCAGGTGTTCGCGCTCCACCTTGCCGTCGTAGCCGATGTCGGCGCCCACCCTGAGCACCAGGCGATCCTGGGCGACATCGATCTTTGACAGGTACCCCTGCAGCGACCTGCCCCCTGTCTCGATAATCACTACCGCATCGCCTTGGGAAAACCCCTTCACCATATCGTGCTTGTCCACATTCATTCTCCGGGATTCAGGAGCACTCGCAGGCACACCGGGCAGCAGTGCAGCGGTCTCCGTGGATATCGTCCGCGTCGCCAGTTGGTACCGGGATGCGTTGAAATGTGAAACCAGAGGAGCTCAGTCGCCCCCGTATTTACGGTCACCGCGGTACCACGCACCATCGGGGCGCATATGCCAGTCAGGCGTCTGGACCGAACTCTTGGCGCCCGATCCGCTCCGGGTATCGTCGATGAAACTGATCTGGTCCATTTTGACCGTCAGGTCCTCATCGTAGTTGGTGTTGTGCAGCACAAGCGTGCGATTTCCCCAGTTGATGCTCTTCAACTGGCCTTGCTGAATAGTCGGATTGATGGAACCGTCATGCTTGCCCCAGATCATCAGATACTTGCCGATCGGGTATTTCCTGAGATCGTCATCAAGGGTCGGGGGTTTCTGGACGGCCGTCACCAGCTTGCTGATCGTGTCGATACTGTCGAATCCGACCTCTTCTTGAACCACCTGCTCGACCTTTCCATCGAGACCGATGTACACGGCGACATTCAGGACCACGCGACTCTGCACGAGGTCGATCTTCGCCAGCCGTCCCTGCACCGTCGTGCCGTCTGTCTTGAGGATCACCATCGCATCGCCCTCGACAAAACTCTTGACCATTTCACTCTTGTCCATGCTCGTTCCTCCTGAAAGGGCGCGCAGACTCGCAATGGACATGTCGATTCCCAGTGAAGAATGTCGATGTATTTCGAGTAAAACGGTGGGGCCAGTGTTGCACCACGCCCGGAAGCGAGGCGTTGCGTTATCAGAACTTTCTCATTGCACACGCGAACTGGACAAGATGCTGGCCAGCACCTTCGGCGTCGCGCCTGCATGTGACGAGATGCTGCAGACACCCGCAATGCCCAGTCACCACAGGGGTTTCATGCAAACGTGAGAACGCTGGGTCACAGTTGCCGAGTGCGGCATGAGGCACCCGACAGCCGCCCTGTCGAGGCGTAGTACTACACAGTTTTCTCCACCATGGGCGCCGCGGCCCGCGCGCGCATCGGCGCACGGCGAATGAGGAACGCGGTGCATCATGGCTCTTTGGTGCTGTCGCTTTAGGACTGATTTTCAATCCGGCGCGCATAGGGCAGTATCCAGTCGCGTTCGGATTCGAGAGCTTTTACCAGTACAGCTTCCCGGGTACGGCTGTCGTATAGAACTTTTTCAGGACCACCGGGATGTCCTTGGTCGCCGGCTCCAAGGCTGGTGATTTCGACCATGCCCGCATTGCAGGGGCAAACTGGTCGGTTGCGGCCACGCAGGACGTGGCACTACGATTGATTGGGGAGAGCGATGAGCTGAACGGAGTTTAGGCATCGACCGCCATTTACCTCGGAGCCATCGTATCCACGCTGGCGGTCCTGTTCGTGCGGCTGTTCGACAGATATACGTACTACGAACAGCGGAGAACGGCTGGGGCTTCCGGTCCCAGCCGGTGCGCCCGCCGGCCTTGTGGGCGTTGATGATGCAGTTGCTGGCGCGGCACCAGGCTTGGTCCGGTGCGCAATGCACCAGCGCGAAATGCTGATCTTCGTTGATGGTCATGCCATTACCGAACGTTTGGACATGGTCGGCGGTCGATTGGGATGCGACCCTACCGGGATCCGCCTTTCGGTAGGGTCGGACCCCGGTCGACTGCACGTAACGCTGCTACGTGCGACGAACGCATGACCTCTGAACGAAAGGCGCTTCTTCGTCGATGGCAATGCCACAACAGAACGTACGAACAGGGTCGGCGTTCGATTCATGACGAAATCGCACTGCCGACCAAGGTCGGCGGTCGATTGGGATGTGGCCCTACCGGTGGTCTACGGGCGGCCAGAGTTCATGAGCGCTTGCGCCTTTTTCGGCTGGATGGGGTTCTTATTGCTTCGAATGGATCGACGTCATCCGCTGGTGAGAGGTCGAAGGCCCTGCGGCCTCGGCGTGCCAGAGTGCGGATCACACCCAGCCAGGCGTCTCCGAACAGCAGCGAGAGTGCGAACGCTGTGTAGAACAGCAGCAACATGGCTGGGGGCACGATCATGCCGCCATCGTCGTTCGGACACGTTGAGAGCTGTGTTCCGAAGTGGGCGGCGATTACCAGCTCGGTCGTCAGCAGGAGCGCTGCCGCTATGCGCACCCGGATTACGTTGACCTTGAAGAGCCCCGTCTTCAAGAAGTCGAAGAGGTAGTAGACGAACAGGATCGGCAGCGAAATCAGCCATGGCCACATCAGAGCGCCTGTTGGGCGGTTCGATGTGCAGTCGATCGTGACTATCAGGTTTCCTAGTTCGAACAGGATGTAGCCTGATCCTATCAGGAGGGCTGCTTTCGAGCACTTTACGAAGTTCTGTTCGCCGGTGAGTGGCATGGGGGTTGGTCTCGTCCTTGAGGGGTTGCAGGTGTTGCGTGTCTGAGACTGGAGCAGGGCTTCTGGCTGGGTCATGCCCTGCCGTGCCGATCAGTTGTATTGGCGGTCGATTGGGATGCGACCCTACCGGGTTGGGCTTGGGTTGCACCGCGTTGCCACGCGCACCGGGCTTAGGTCAGGTCTGCGCCTGCGTCGCCTTCTGGTTCGAGGGCCTTTACCAGCACCGCCGCCTGCGTGCGGCTGTGGCATTCGAGTTTTTTGAGGATGGCCGTCACGTGGACTTTTACGGTGTTTTCGGCCAGGCCCAGTTCGTAGGCGATCTGCTTGTTGAGCAGGCCGTCGGCGAGGCTCAGCAGTACGCGGAATTGTTGCGGGGTCAGCTGGGCCAGGCGGGCGGCGAGCAGGGCATCCGATTCGGAGCGCTCGGCTGCCATCGCCGGGAACCAGAGACCGCCGTCGAGTACGGCTGCCACTGCCTGCCCAATGGTTTCGGCCGGGGCGGATTTGGGGATGAAGCCGGCGGCGCCGAACTGCTGGGCGCGGCGGATGACGCGCGGGTGGTCGTTGGAGGAGACGATGACCACCGGGATGTCCGGGTGGGAGCCGCGTACGTGGAGGAGTGAGGAAAAGCCTCGGGCGCCGGGCATGGTGAGGTCCAGCAGGACCAGTTCGATTTCCGGGTGCTGGTTGAGGGCTGCTTCCAATGCCTGGGCGCTGGCCACCTCGATGACCTGTACCGCTGGGAGGGCCTGGCGTAGGGAGTGGACTACGGCGGCGCGGAGTAGCGGGTGGTCGTCGGCTACGAGGATGGTGATTTCGCTCATGGGGGGATTGTAGGGGGGATTTTTGGATCCCGCGAAGAGCAGCCACGCAGGGCGTGGCTCTACGCGGCATTGGGATCGCGCGGCCGGCGGGGAGAGCGGACACGCATGGCGTGTCCCTACGCGGTGGGATGCCGGCCGTAGTGACACGCCATGCGTGTCATGGGGTACCTTGCCGACCGGCGGTAGTGACACGCCGTGCGTGTCACGGGGTGGGTTGCCCCCCGCAGGTAGCGACACGCCATGCGTGTCCAGCGCGCAAAGTAGCGCAGCCGCTGCCCCGGGGTTCAGCGCGGCTGGGTGCTGCCCTTCCACGCGTCGAGGAACTGCCGGCGTTTCAGGGCATCCAGGTAGACCAGCAGGCCCGGGCCCAGCAGGATCGGGCGATAGCTGCGGCCCGGGGCGCGGCCGCGTTGGGTGGGGACGATCGACATCAGCCGCGCTTCGCGGGACAGCACCTGCTGGCCGCGGGGGGATAGCAGGTAGTCGAGGAAGCGGCGGGCTTCTGCTGCGTTCTGGGCCGTGCGCGGAATGACGGCGGTGCGCAGGACTACGAGGGTGTAGTCCTCCGGTTCAACGATGCCCAGCGGGGCGCCTGCATCGATACGGGCCTGCGCGTAGGAGCCGAGTACGTTGTAGACCAGCGAGAGCTGGCCGCTGCTGACGCGGTCCAGCAATACGCCGGTGCGCTCTTCGAGCTGTACCTGGTTGTCGCCCAGTGCACCGAGCAGCGCACCGGCCATACTGCCGCGCTGGCCGTCCTGGGTGGCGAGCAGGTAGCCGACGCTGCTGCGTTCCACATCGTAGGTGCCCACCTTGCCGGCCAGCGGGGCGTCCGGGGCGCGCAGCAGTTCGAGCAGCTGGCGGCGGGTTTTCGGGACGCGGGCCGCGGGCAGGGTGCGCGTGTTGTAGACCATCGCTACCGGCTCGTAGCTGATGCCGAACGCTTCATGCCGCCACTGCGCCCATGCGGGCAGTGCGTCGGTCTGCGGCGAGCGGTGTGGCAGCGCGTGGCCGTCGTTGACCAGCTTGGCCTGCAGGTCCATGCCGCTGCTGATCAACATGTCCGGACCGGTGGGGCTGTGGCGCTGGCGCAGGTACTGGGCGTACATGTCCTGGGTGATCACGTCTTCATAGACGACTTCGGTGCCCGGGTGCAGGCGCTGGTAATCGGTGATGACGGCGGCGAACACTTCAATATCGGTGGAGCCGTGGATGCGCAGCTCGGCCGTGGCGGTGCCCTTGGCGGGGAACTTCCGTACATCGCCAGGGGCGGCGAACGCGGGCCCCGCCACCAGCAGCAACAACAGAAACACGGTGCGCATCATGCGTGCAGCCTCGGCAGGCGGATGGTGGCCACCAGCCCGCCGCCGGGCCGGTTGCTCAGGTCGATCTGGCCGCCGTGGCCGTCCACCACGCGCTTGACGATGGCCAGGCCCAGCCCTGCCCCGCCCGGTGCGGCATCTTCGCCGCGGGCGAAGCGCTCGAACACGCGCTCGGCATCGCCCGGCGGAATACCGGGGCCATGGTCGGCGATGGTGACCATGCTGTAGGTGTCGTCTTCGGTAAGTGCGACCTGCAACGGGCCATCGCCGCCGTACTTCAGGGCGTTGTCGATGAGATTCTTGATCGCTTCGCGCAGCAGCAGTGCATCGCCCTGCACACGCGAGGAAGCCACGCCCACGGCCAGCTGCACACGTGGAGCAGGCAATGCCTGGGGCAGCGCCTCATGCAGGGCCTGGTGCACGGTTTCCACCATGTCTACCGGAGCGAAGCGCTGCAGGTTGGACCGGTGGATCACGCTGGCGTCGCTGAGCAGCTGGTTGAGCAGGCGGCTCATGTGGGTGGCGTTGCGGTCGATGGCGGCCAGGCTGCGGCGCATGTCCTCGGGGTCGTCGTCGTCCAGCGCCAGCTGTGCCTGGGCGCGCAGGGCGGCCAGCGGGGTGCGCATCTGGTGGGCGGCCTCGGCCATGAATGCGCGCAGGGTTTCATTGCTGCTGGACAGGCGCGCCATGAAGCGGTTCAAGGCCGCCACCATCTGGTCCATCTCACGCGGCACGCGGGCGTCGAGCGGGCTCAGGTCGGACGGTTCACGTCGCGAGAGTTCGCGCTCCACCTTCACCAGCGGCCGGAACGCGCGGTGCACGCCGAAGGCCACCAGTGCCAGCGACAGCAGTGAGAGCACGCCGATGGCCAGCAACGCGCGGTTGACGATGTCCTGCGCCACCGCCTCGCGCGCGCGGCGGGTCTGGCCGACCTGCACGCGCACTTCGGCCTGCGCCGAGGGCGAGGAGACGCGCCGCGAGACCACGACGAAGCGCACCGTTTCGCCGCTGTACTGAGCATCGAACAACTGCGGTTCGTCGGAAGGCGTGCGTGGCGGCAGGGGCAGATCGGCATACCCGGTCACGGTGCGGTTCTGGCCATCGAACACGCGGTAGAACACACGATCATCCGGCGCCATGAACAGCAGGTCGAGCGCGGCATACGGCAGGTCGACCTGCCACTGCGCATCCACCAGTGCCACCGAGTCGATGATGGACAGCGCCGACGACACCAGCAGGTGATCGTAGGAGCGGTTGGCAGCGCGCTGGCCGTAATCGCGGGCGGCGAACAGCAACGCCACGGCAAACACCGCCAGCAGCACGCCCAGGTACAGGGTGAGCGTACGCCGCAGCGAGCTGGGCGCGCCGGTATCAGCCTTCGGCATCGGGCGTGCCGTCGATGGCTTCCAGCAGGTACCCGCTGCCACGCACGGTGACAATGCGCAGCGGCGCGCCGGCCAGTTTTTTCCGCAGGCGTCCCACATACAGCTCGATGGCATTCGGGCCGGCTTCGTCGTCGAAGCCGAACAGGCCATTGCCGATCTCATCCTTGCCGACCACGTGGCCCAGCCGGCCCATCAGAATTTCCAGCAGGCGGTACTCGCGGTTGGGCAGCTCGATCGGTTGGCCATCCAGGCTGACCCGGTGCGAGGCATTGTCGAACTGGAACCCGCCGATCTGCACCACTTCACTGGCCTGCCCACGCGTGCGCCGCAGCAGCACGCGGCAGCGTGCTTCGAATTCGCGGAAGTCGAATGGCTTGCCCAGGTAATCATCCGCGCCCACGTCCAGCGCCTGCACGCGGTCTTCTATGCCATCACGCGCGGTGAGCATCAGCACCGGGGTGGCATCGCCGCGCTCGCGCATGCCGGCCAGCACGCGCAGGCCATCGAGCTTGGGCAGGCCGATATCCAGCACCACCAGGTCGAAGCTCTGGTAGCGCAGCACGCTGGCAGCGGCCAGGCCGTCGTTCTGCCAATCCACCGCGTGACCGCTGCGGCGCATGCGGCGCACGATGGCGTCGGCCAGGTCCGGGTTGTCTTCTACCAGCAGGATGCGCATCGGGTGCAAACAGGCGGGGGTGCGGGAATCCTAGCGCGAGCGGGGTGTTTCGTGGGTTGCGCTGCGCTGCAGCAGGCGCCGACAGGTGGATGACAGCTTCCCCGCTCTAGGCTGCGCCATCGCGTCGCACCCCGGTGCCGATGCGATCACCGACAACCTGCGGGCGGGTGGGGCCACACGCCCTGCCCTCCCACCGCCATGTACCTGGGAGGGTTCATGCACTTCGATCTCCTGCGCCGCCGCGGGCTGGCCGCCTGCGTCCTGTTGTTGCCCATCGCCCCGCTCTGGGCCGCCGAGGAGGCCGATCCGGACCACCCGCTCACCGCGACCTTCGGCGGCCGCCTGCACCTGGATTTCGCCGACTTCGACAACGATGCGCGCGGCACCCCGAACAAGGACGATACCGAGATCCGTCGTGCCTGGCTGGACATGTCGGGCAGGTTCTTCGTGGTGGACTACAAGCTGGAAGCCGATTTCTCCGGCGACCAGGTGGAAGCCAAGGATGTCTACGTCAGCCGCGATTTCAGCGGCGGCAAGCTCAGCGTGGGCCAGTTCAAGCAGTTCTTCTCGCTGGATGACCGCACCGGCTCCAACTACGGCAGCTTCCTGGAGCGCGGCAACGCCGGCACCACGCTGGCGCCGCTGTACCGGCTGGGCGCGTCGTGGCAGGCGGCCAAGAACGACATGACCTGGGCCGCCAGCGCCTACAGTCTGGAAAGCATCGATGCGTGGCAGGTGAAGGGCCGTGCGGCCGGCGGCCGCGTCACCTGGGCACCGGGCGCCACTGCCGGCGACGTGCTGCACCTGGGGCTGTCACTGGCGCACGAGCGCTACGACACGCCCGGTGCCAACGGGGTGCCGGCGCTGCGCATCCGCCCGCGCCCGGCCGGCCACCTTTCCGACAACAGCCGGCTGACCCTGATCGACTTCTCGTCCGGGCGCGATACCGACGTCAACAAATGGTCGCTGGAATACGCGCAGGTGCGCGGCCCGCTGTCGTGGCAGGGCGAGTTCAGCGGTGCCACCTTCGATGACGGCAGCCAGCGCGGCACCGTGCTGGCCGGCTACGGGATGCTGAGCTGGTTCGTCACCGGCGAGTCGCGCGGCTACGATCGCAAGACCGGGCGCTTCGCGCGCATCAAGGACATCCGCCATAAGGCCGGTGCATTCGAGCTGGCGCTGCGCTACGACCAGATGCGCGGTGAGCAGCACCTGTTCGGCCAACCGGACCTGATCGATGCGCGCACCGACGCCTGGACGCTGGGTGGCAACTGGTACATGCGCCCGAACCTGCGCTTCATGTTGAACCTGATCGACAGCCGCAACCGCGATTACCTCGCCGCGGCCACCGTGGACCACACCCGCGCGGTCACCGGCCGCCTGCAGTTCGATTTCTAACCTCCCCTTGCAAGGAAACCCGCAGATGATGCTGAGCATCCTCGGTTTTGGCATGGTCATTACGTTCATGTACTTGATCATGAGCAAACGACTGTCGCCCCTGGTCGCGCTGATCACCATTCCCATCGTGTTCGCACTGATGGGCGGCTTCGGTGCGGATATCGACCAGATGATGCTGGATGGCATCAAGAAGATCGCGCCCACCGGCGTGATGCTGATGTTCGCCATCCTGTACTTCGGGGTGATGATCGATGCCGGTCTGTTCGACCCGCTGGTGCGTATCATCCTGCGTCTGGTCAAGGGCGACCCGATGAAGATCGTGCTGGGTACGGCCGCGCTGGCGATGCTGATCTCGCTCGATGGCGATGGCTCGACCACCTACATGATCACCGTGTCGGCGATGCTGCCGCTGTACCAGCGGCTGGGCATGAGCGCGTTGAACATGACCTGCGTGACCATCCTGGCCGGCGGCGTGATGAACCTCACCCCGTGGGGCGGGCCGACCGCGCGTGCGGCCACGGCGCTGCATGTGGACCCGGCCGACGTGTTCATTCCGCTGATCCCGGCGATGGTGCTGGCCTGCATCTCGGTGCTGCTGCTGGCCTGGTACCTGGGCCTGAAGGAACGCCGTCGGCTGGGCGTGGTGACCCTGCCCAAGGGTGGCAGCTGGATGGATGCCAGCGTGTCCGATGATGGCGCGCTGCCCACCATGGACGATGCCGAGGACACCAAGCGGCCGAAGCTGCTGTGGGTGAACCTGGGCCTGACCCTGGCGCTGATGACCGCGCTGGTGATGGGCGTGCTGCCGATGCCGGTGCTGTTCATGGTCGGCTTTGCCATCGCACTGGTGATCAACTACCCGAACCTGGCCGAGCAGCGCCGCCGCGTGGTCAACCACGCCGGCAACGTGCTCTCGGTGGTATCGCTGATCTTCGCGGCGGGCATCTTCACCGGCATCCTCAACAACACCGGCATGGTGGAGGCGATGTCGCACAGCTTCCTGGCCATCATTCCCGATGCCTGGGGCCCGTACCTGGCGGTGATCACCGCGCTGGCCTCGATGCCGTTCACCTTCTTCATGTCCAACGACGCGTTCTACTTCGGCGTGCTGCCGATCCTGTCCGAGGCCGCCGGCAACTACGGCATCACCCCGGTGGAAATGGCGCGCGCCTCGCTGGCCGGCCAGCCGGTGCACCTGCTCAGCCCGCTGGTGCCGTCGACCTACCTGCTGGTGGGCCTGGCCAAGGTGGAATTTGCCGACCACCAGAAGTTCACCCTGAAGTGGGCGGTGATGGTGTCGCTGGTGCTGATGGCCGGCAGCCTGCTGTTCGCGCTGTATCCCCTCGCCGCTTGATCCTGGAGATTCCGAGATGACCCTTCGTATCGCATACGTCACCAGCGGCATGGGCAGCGTGGGCACTGCCATCTGCCAGAAGCTGGCCCGCACCGGGCACACGGTCGTGGCCGGCTGTGCGCCCAATTCCCCGCGCAAGGCCGGCTGGCTGCGCGAACAGCGCGAGCTGGGCTTTGATTTCATCGCCTCGGAAGGCAATGCGGCCGACTGGCAATCCACCGTGGCGGCCTTCACCAAGGTCAAGGCTGAAGTCGGCGAGATCGACGTTCTGGTCAACAACGCCGGCGGCAGCCGCGATGTGCTGTTCCGGCAGATGACCCAGGACGACTGGAACGCGGTGATGGGCTCGAACCTGCATGCGCTGTTCAACATCACCAAGCAGGTGATCGATGGCATGGCCGGACGCGGCTGGGGCCGGATCATCAACATCGGCTCGGTCAGCGCGCACAAGGGCCAGATCGGGCAGGTCAACTTCGCCACGGCCAAGGCGGCGATGCACGGTTTCAGCCGGGCATTGGCCAACGAAGTGGCCACGCGCGGAGTGACGGTGAACACCATTTCGCCGGGCTATATCGCCAGCCAATCGATCAGCAGCTTCCCGCCGGATGTACTGGACCGGCTGGCAGGTTCGGTACCGATCCGCCGCCTGGGCAAGCCCGAAGAGGTGGCCAGCCTGTGTGCGTGGCTCGCGTCGGATGATGCCGCATACGTGACCGGCGCCGATTACGCGGTGAACGGCGGGTTGCACATGTTCTGATGGCGTGCCGGGATGACGGGCAATGTGCCGACCAACGGTCGGCACCTACCGTGCGTCCCGGATCGGTGTCGCCCCGGGGATGTCACCCGGGGATGTCGCCCCGGACGGTAGCGCCCGACCGTTGGTCGGGCGGCGACCCACCGTCAGAACTCCGCGCTTACCGTCATGAACAGCTGCCTCGGCGCGCTTGCGTGGATCGCGTAGCGCGTTCCGGTCGGGTCGGTCGGGGCGAATGAACTCAGCTGGCCCGCGTAGCGCTTGTTGGTCAGGTTGGTGGCGTTGAGCGACACCTTGACGTCGCGCAGGCCCAGGCCCGGCCCGAACGAATACCCCATACCCGCATCGAACGTGGTCACGCCCGGAACGGACTGGTCATTGGTGTAGGTGTAATACCGCTTGCCGGTGTACTTGGCGCGCAGGCTGGCAAAGAAGCCATCCCGGTTCCAGCTGATCTCGCTGGAGGCCATCCGCTGCGGCGTATCCACGGTGATCTTGCCCGCCACCGGCACCACCGCGCCGCCCGAGGTGTAGTCATCCTCGTAGGTGCTCTTGTTCCACGACACCGCGTTGTACCACTGCAGCCCATCCACCGGCTTGAGGATGAAGGTCAGCTCCGCGCCCTGGCTCTTCACCGAGCCGACGTTGATGAAACGGGTGATGCACTCCGGCCGGGTGCCCACTTCGATGCTGGTGCAGGGATTGAGCGACAGCAGGCGGTTGTCGAACATCACGTGGTAGGCCGCGATCGAGGCCTGGTACGTCTCGCCGAAGGTACGGAAGCCGGCTTCGAACGAACGCGACTTCTCCGGTTCCAGGTCATCCACGCTGGCCGCGAACGATTCCGGCGATACCTGCAGCGGGCCACCGCTGCCACCGCCGACGAACGCGGCGATGTTCTCCGAGTAGGAGGCGAACAGCTCGTTGTTCGGGTTGAGCTTGAAGCCGATACCCGCCTGCGGCAGCACCGATTCCTTGGCGGTCAGCGTGCCAGACGCATAACTGGCCTCGGTACCCGGCCTGGACACGGCGGTCATGCGGGTATTGGGGCTCTTGATGCCCACATCCAAGGTCAGCCGATCGTCCAGGAAGCGCATCCGGTCCTGTACATGGAACTGGCGGGTGCGGATGTCGTAGTCCTGGTCGAACAGGCGGCGGTTCGGGTAATTCAGGTAACCGTCGTCCAGGAACGGCCCGGTGATGTAGTAGAAGTTGCGCTCCACGTTGTGGTCATTGCGCTCGTACCACAGCCCTGCTTCAAGCTCGTGCAGGCCCAGCTGCCAGCTCAGCGCAGCCGTGATGCCCTGGCGGTTGATGGTGTAGTTGGTGCTGCGGATGGAGATCGGCAGCGCCTGGGGGGTGCCTGGATTGGACGCCTGCCCCGGTGCCCACCAGTGGCCCTGGCCACGGTTCTCGTGGTGGTAGGCGAGCAGCTTCAGGCGGGCGCTGTCGCCCAATGCCAGATCCGCATCCAGCGAATACAGGTTGTCATCGCGCAGCGCGCGGCTCTGGTAGTACGCGTCGTCGATGCTGTTGACACCCCCGCTGAACGCACAGCGCTGCGCGTTGTAGGTGGCCGGCGCGCAGTAGGCGGCAGCCAGGGCGCGATCCCAGTCCGGCGCGTAGATGTTCCAGTCCCAGCCCAGGCCACGCTCGAGCATGCTCTTGGACAGGTACGCGTAGTTGGCCTGGCTCACCCTCGAGGTGGCGGCGAACGCGCCGAAGCGGTGGTCACCCACGTTCCACACCGCCTTGGCGTTGAACTGCCGGGTGGTCTGGTTCTGGTTCGGTTCGGCCCACATGTCCGCGTCCTGGTGCACGCCGGAAACATAGGCCGAGAAGCCATTGAGGTCGCCGGTATCCACGCGCAGGAAGCCACGGCGCTGGTTGTCGTCGCCCACGGTGACGCTGGCACGGCCGCCGAATTCGGTGGACGGGTCCTGCGAGAAGTACTGGATGGTGCCGCCAAGGTTGCTGGTGGACGCCACGCCCAGCGAGCCGATGCCCTGCGACAGCTCGGCACCAGCCAGGTTTTCGGCGATCAGCGCACGCGCGATACTCAGCCCGTTGTAGTTGCCGTAGCTGTTGTCGCCCAGCGGAATGCCATCGAGCGTGTAGCCCAGGCGACTCTTGTCGAAACCGCGCAGGCTGATGGTCTGCGATTCCTCGTTTGCGCCGAAGGCATCGTTGGACTGCACCGACACACCCGGCAGGCGGTCAAGGATCTTCTGCGCGCTGGTGCCCGGCGGCAGCATCTGCTTGTCCACGGCGGTGATGCGCTGCACCTGGCGGGTTTCGCCCTGGCCGATCACCGACACGGCGTCCAGGGTGCGGGCGCTGGGCGCGCCGCTGGCATCGAGGGAGGTGTCCACGTCGGCGGCATGTGCATTGGCAGCGCACAGCGCGATCGCCACGGCGATCGTCAGGGGTCGGTTGAGCATGGGGATCCGTTGGGTGATGGAAGTGCCTGCGTGGTGCAGGTGCGCGGCCATCATGGGGACGCAACATGAAAGGAATTTTACGCTTGGGCGAGCGCGCATCGAAAGTGCGACGCGGCGCATGGATTGCGTGCGGTCAACGGCGTGCCCACCGACGGTGGGCAGGTACTGCCACCTACTCTGCTGCCAATTGGTCCATGCGGATGCGGTTGGCGAACAGCGAGAACGCCAGCATGCCGGCCAGCCCGTTGGCGCGGCTGACCCAGTGTGGCAACCAGCGCGGTGGGCGCAGGATGCCTTCCTCGAACAGCGGCGCAAAATCCACCGCGTCGGTCAGTGACATCTTGCCCGCGAACAGCCAACGGCAGTTCTGCAGCCGGTCTTCGGCCAGCATGTGGCGGAAGAAGGTGTGCACCGACACCAGCCCGCGCAGATACACGGTGTCCTTGGTGAAGGCCGCGCCGCCGGTGGCAGGCACGCCGCGGAACACGCGCTGGGCCGAGGCGAAACTCTCTTCGTTGTTCTGTCCGGCATCGCAGAAGTAGCGGAACACCTGGATGAAATCGGCGCCTTCGCGCGCCATCGCGATGGCTTCAGTGCGCAGGCTGATGCGTTTGAGCCGCTCGATGTCGATGCTGCCGGTGATCTGTTCGGCGAACGTGGCCAGCCCTTCCTGGGTAGCGGTCACTCGGGGCGAGGACAACGCCAGGCTGGGCAGGTGCGGCTGCTCCCGGCCGTTGAGCGCGGTGAGCGAGTGCACCAGTGCTTCGTGGTGGAACAGCTGCGCGCGGTCGTAGGCGCTGAAGCGCGCACTGGTGCGCAGGCGGATGCGGGTCGGGCCGGCGGCCGCCTTGGAGATCAATTCCGGGTCCAGCTGTACGCTGATGATGCGTGATTCAAAGAATGCATCCAGGTCGCTCTGCAGCTGCAGCTGCAAGGCCGTGGCCGATACCGGCACCTGCTCTTCGGGTGCGAGCAGCTCGTGGTCCAGTTCCTGGGCGATCTGGATGAAGTGGCGGGCCGCGTCGCGGGTGCTGGGCCCATTGCCAGGCAGCGGCTGTTCGGGCGACCCGAACAATTCCACCGAATACCCGTCCACCGCAGCGGTGCCCAGCGATTCAAGCAGGCCGGCCGCCTGGTCCCAGCTGTGCGCGGAGCGGCGGATGTACAGGCCGATCGGGTGGTCCACGTCGCACTGTGCGCTGATCGCGGCCAGTTCGCGGCGGGTGTCGGCAAAATCGAGTTTCGGGTACTCCAGCACCGGCAGCACCGGCTGGCCGCGCGCCACGCTGGCCAGGAACGGGGCCTGCAGGGCGGCCGGCCAGCTGGTCAGGCCCAGCAGCCGCAGCCCCCCCACGGCCTGCACCAGCCGGGCATCGAGCTCGGTGTGGTGGGCCACGTCCCGGTCCACGGTCATCGGCGGGCGGTGAGGAGCGATGCTCATGACGCGGACATTAGCAGGCCCGAACCGCGCTGTCGGCCCCTCCCCTGGTAGGGCCAGCGCGCTTTGGTCAGCGCTTCCTGCCCGGCGGGCGCCACTGCGCGCCCTTGCTCACATGCTTGCGCTCCAGCGCCTGCTGGGCCTGGCGCACGGCCAGCTTGGCCGCCGCGGCGGCGACTTCGTCCTTCAGCTTGAAGTAGTTGAGCAGCCGTTCTTCGTCCAGCTCACCGGCGTCGATCGCCGCGCGCACCGCACATCCCGGCTCACGCTGGTGCGCGCAGTCGCGGAAGCGGCACTGGGCAGCCAGCGCTTCCACGTCGGCAAAGCCCACTTCGCCCAACGCTTCTTCACCGGTCGGCTTGAGCTCACGCATGCCAGGGGTGTCGATCAGGCACGCGCCCGACGGCATCGGAATCAGCGCGCGATGGGTGGTGGTGTGGCGGCCCTTGGAATCATTGCCCCGCACTTCGGCGGTCTTCATCAGCTCGTAGCCAAGCAGCGTGTTGGTGAGGGTCGACTTGCCGGCGCCGGAGGAGCCGACCAGGACCACGGTCTGCCCGGCGCCGAGCCACGGCAGCAGCGCGCTGGCACTGGCCGGGTCGCGGCCGTTGATGGCCAGCAGCGGGATGTCCTGCGCGGCCAGTTCTTCGAGCACCGCCAGGGCGTCTTCGCTGTACTCGGTCTGGTCGGCCTTGGTCAGCACCACCACCGGCTGCGCGCCGCCACCGCCCACCAGCATCAGGTAACGCTCGATCCGGCGCGGGTTGAAGTCCGAATCCAGCCCGCAGACGATGAACACGGTATCAATGTTGGCCGCGATCACCTGCTGGTGGTAATGCTCGCCGGCCGCACCGCGCTTGATCGCGGTGCGCCGGGGCAGCAGCGCTACGATCAGGATGCCGTCCAGCAGCACCCAGTCGCCGACCGCCGCGCGTTCGTGGCTGGGGAAGCGCGGGCGCTGCCATTCGGCCGGGGATTCGGTCTTGATCGCCGCGCCCGGGGCATCGGCCACCACGTAGCCGGTGCGGTGCTGTTCGACCACCCGGCCCGGGCGGGCCTGTGGGTACTGCTCGAACAGGGCCTGCCAGCTGGGCAGCTCGGGGGCGCCTGCCCAGGGCCAGCCCATGGTCTGCAGGGCGCGGTAGTCGATCGGTTCGCTCATGTGCCCATTCTAGAGGCATCGGCGGCAACTGCCCGCCAATGCTGGGAATTTGCCCGGGAGCCCTTGCCCTGCAACGCAGCATTTCCGCTAGTATGCGATTTCCATGCCCGAACCACGGCCCAGTCATGTCCACGCCCCCGCTGAAGCCGCTTGCCACCCGCGAGCGCCTGTCCGAAGTCCGCTACGAGATCCGGGGCGAACTGGCGCGGCGAGCGCGTGAGCTGGAGGCGCAGGGCCGCAAGCTGATCAAGCTGAACATCGGCAACCCGGGCAACTTTGGATTTCGCGCGCCGGAACACCTGCAGCGTGCCATTGCCGACGACATGGGCCGCACCGATCCGTACACCCACCAGCAGGGCCTGCCCGAGGCACGCGAGGCCATCGCCGCCGCGTATGCCCGCCGTGGCGCGCCCGATGCACACCCGGACCGGGTATTCATCGGCAATGGTGTCAGCGAGCTGATCGACCTCTCGCTGCGCGCCCTGCTCAACCCCGGCGACGAAGTGCTGGTGCCCTCGCCCGACTATCCGCTGTGGTCGGCGGCAACCATCCTCAACGACGGCCGCCCGGTGTACTACCGCTGTGCGCCCGAGAACGGCTTCCAGCCGGACCCGGTGGAGATCGAGACGCTGGTGTCCTCGCGCACCCGCGCCATCGTACTGATCAACCCGAACAACCCCAGCGGCGCCAGCTATCCGCGCGAGCTGCTGGAGCGTATCGTGGCCATCGCGGCCAAGCACAATCTGCTGCTGATGGTCGATGAGATCTACGACCAGATCCTGTACGACGACGCGCAGTTCCAGCCCGTGGCCCCGCTGGCCGGCGAGCATCCGTGCATCACCTTCAGCGGCCTGAGCAAGGTGCACCGCGCGTGCGGCTGGCGCGTGGGCTGGGCCATGCTGTCTGGTGCGGCGGAACGGCTGGGTGAGTTCCGCGCCGCGATGGACCTTCTCAGCGCGCTGCGCCTGTGCGCCAACGTGCCGGGCCAGTACGCCATTGATGCGGCGGTCAACGGCCCGGACACGGTGTCGGCGCTGTGCGCCCCCGGTGGCTGCCTGTATGAAACCCGGCGCGCGGTGATCGAGGCCTGCGACGCCAGCGAGCATCTGTCGCTGGTGGCTCCGGCCGGCGCGCTTTATGCGTTCCCGGCGGTGGTGGGCGCAGCCGCGCGCAGCTTCGACGACCACGATTTCGCGCTGGAACTGATGAACGAGGAAGGCGTGCTGGTAGTGCCGGGTTCGAGCTTCAACGTGCCCTACCGCCACCACTTCCGGGTGACGCTGCTGCCGGAGGCCGAGGTGATGCGCGATGTGTTCGCACGCATCGACCGGGCGCTGGCCCGCCGCGCCGACGCCAATACCAAGGTGGTACCGCTCAAGCCGCGCAGCGCGGTGGCCTGAGGTGGCGCTGTCCTACCTGGCCCTGGGCGATTCCTACACCATCGGTGAAGGCGTGGCCGCGGGCGGGCGCTGGCCGGTGCAGCTGGCCACGGCGCTGCAGGAGGCCGGCCACGTGGTGGCCGAACCGCAGATCATCGCCACCACCGGCTGGACCACCGACGAACTGGATGCGGGCATCGATGCCGCCTCGCCAACGGGCCCGTTCGGACTGGTGAGCCTGCTGATCGGGGTCAATGACCAGTACCGCGGCCGCAGCGTGGAGGAGTACCGCCCGCGCTTTGCTGCCCTGCTGCAGCGCGCGCTCGGCTTTGCCGGGCGGCAGCGACGGCGGGTGTTTGTGCTGTCCATTCCGGACTGGGGCGTGACCCCGTATGCGCGCGAGAACAAGCGCGATCCGGCGCAGATCGCACACGAGCTGGATGCCTACAACGCGGCCGCACAGGCGATCTGTGCCGAGCACGCGGTGGCGTTCGTGGACATCACCGCGATCAGCCGCGAACGCGGTGCGGAACCTGACATGCTGGTCGACGATGGGTTGCATCCGTCGGCGGCGATGTATACCGAATGGACGCGCCGGGCCTTCCCGCTCGTTCGCGCCCACCTGGATGACGAGGCAGCACGCTGAGCACGGACGCGTTACCACTGGCCAGGGAACAGGCCCACCGCATCGCCGATGCCTTCATGCCGGCGCAGCGCTTCGGCAACCGCCGCGATTACTACTACAGCCGCGGCAAACTCGGCAGCGACCCGCTGTATCCGGGCGTGCTCGGTGCGCTCGCGCCGTGTTCGCTGCCCCTGCTGGATATTGGCTGCGGGCTGGGATTGCTGGCCCACGTGCTGCGGCAGAACCAGCGCACGCAGTCCTACCATGGCGTGGATATCGATGCAGACAAGATTGCCCGCGCGCAGCGTGCGGGTGCGCGCGCGGCGCTGCACGATGCGCGTTTTGAGTGCGTGGATGCCAGCGCTGCCCTGCCCGATCACCACGGAAGCGTGGCGTTGCTGGACGTGCTGCAATACCTGCCGGCCGACGCGCAGCCGGTGCTGCTGCGCGACGCGGCGGCACGGGTCGCACCCGGCGGGCGGCTGGTGATCCGCACCACGCTGGCCGACAACAGCGGGCGCGACCGTACCACGCGGATCACCGACATGCTGGCGCACCTGGTCGGCTGGATGGGCACGCGGCCCCGGCACTACCCGGATGCGGCGAGCGTGCGCGCACCGCTGGAGGCCGCCGGGCTGCAGTTGGCAATGACGCCGCTGTACGGCAATACACCGTTCAACAACTGGCTGGTGACGGCCGTACGCAGGCAGCCGGCATGACGACTTCCCGCCGCCGCCATTCTGCGCTGGGCATCGCCGCGCTGGCGGTGAGCCTGGTGGCGCTGGTGCTGTTCGCGGTGACCGCGCATGTGGCGCACCTGCCCCGCTACGCGGGCATGCATGAGGTGCCGGTGGCGGTGCTGGTGATGCTGTTCGTGGCGCTGGGTGTCACGGTGGTGGGCCTGCTGCTGGGCATCGGCAGCGCGCTGCAGCACCAGCGACGCCGGGTGACCGGCGTGCTGGCGCTGGGGCTGTCGATCACGTTGTTGTGGGCGCAGGCGTCGCTGGGGAGCTGGATCCACCAGCAATGGGTGGATGCGCATCCGACAGCGGGCGCAGAGGCAACGCCGCACTGAGACCACGCGCCTGGATGGCCTGCAATACCGCTTCGATGATGGCGAGGTTGTGGCCGTGGGCGGCGCCTTCGTGCAGCAGCACGATCGCGCCCGGACGAAGCTGGGCGACGATGCGGTCGACCACGGCCTGCGGCTGGCAGTCGACGCCGTCGAAACCGCGTGCACTCCAGCCCACCCGGGTCAGGCCCCAGCGCTTCAGTGCCGGGGCCACGAACGGGTTGGTCATGCCCACCACCGAGCGGTACCAGCGCGGCGGGGTGCCGGCGATGGCGGTCAGCGCCTGCTGGCAGCGGGCGATTTCGTCGGCCATGGCCGCCGGGCCGAGCCGCCAGAAACGGGTCTGCGGGTGGCGGTGGCTGTGGTTGCCGAGATCGTGGCCCCGGGCCAGCACCTGCCGCACCCGTTCCGGCTGGGCGGCAGCGCGCTCGCCGACCATGAAGAAGGTGGCTTTGGCCTGATAGCGGTCCAGCAGGTCCAGCACGGCCGGGGTCTCTTCGGAGGGGCCGTCATCAATCGTCAGCCAGACCTGTTCAGCCGGGGCCGGCAGGTGGCTCAGCACCGGGGCGTAGAAGCGGCTGTTGGGCAGGAACACCGGCACCAGGAACAGGGCGTGCGAGGCGACCATCAACGGCAGCCCGATGGCCCAGCCCCAGGCCCACCAGGCCAGCACCACGGCCAGCTGGGACAGCAGCAGCCAGGGCAGCCAGCGCCACGGGCGGCGGGGAATGCGATGCAACGTTTCCGGTACGGTCATGCCCCATGATGCCATGCCGCGTAGAATGTAAGGTTCGAAACTCCGGACCCGACCACCATGTCCCTTGATCCCGCCCTGCGTTCGCGCATCGAATCCATCCTTACCGCCAACCGCGTCGTGCTGTTCATGAAGGGCCAGCCGACCATGCCGCAGTGCGGGTTCTCGGCCAAGGCCGTGGGCGCGCTGCAGGACCTGGGCGTGGAGTTCGCCCACGTCAACGTGCTGGCCGACCCGGAAATCCGTGAAGGCATCAAGGCCTACGGCGACTGGCCGACCATCCCGCAGCTGTACATCGACAGCGAACTGGTCGGCGGCAGCGACATCATCCTGCAGATGGCCAGCAGCGGTGAGCTGAGCAGCGTGCTCGGCCTGGCCGCGCCGGACCGCACCCCGCCGAACATCACCGTGACCCCGGCCGCGGTGGAAATGCTGCGCGGTGCGCTGGCCGATGCACCGGGTGCTTCGCTGCAGCTGAGCATCGATGCCAGCTTCCAGCCGAACTTCCAGCTGGCCCCGCACGATGACAGCGCCATTGCCGCTGAATCCAATGGCCTGCGCGTGCAGTTCGACCTGGCGAGCGCGCGCCGCGCCGAGGGCATCACCATCGACTGGGTGGACGATATCCGTGGCAAAGGCCTGGCCATCGACAACCCGAATGCGCCGAAGGCCGTGCAGGAACTGGCCGTTCGCGATGCCGACGACCAGCGCCGCGCCGGCACCCTGACCGTGGTGGATGTGCGCCCGGCCGATGAGCGTGCGATTGCCTCGATTGGCGGCGAGTTCAAGACCTTCGACGGCAACAGCCGTGCCGAGCTGGAAGCCCTGCCCAAGGACACCCCGCTGGCGTTCCTGTGCCACCACGGTGGCCGCAGCGCGCAGGCCGCCGAACAGTTCCGTGCGCTGGGCTTCAGCAAGGTCTACAACATCACCGGCGGCATCGATGCCTGGTCGGATGCGGTTGACAACAGCGTGCCGAAGTATTGATGGCGCGTAGTGACACGCCCTGCGTGTCACGCGGTAAAGAAAAACGCCGGCAAGCCGGCGTTTTTCATGTCAATCCACTTTATCCGTAAGGTCCGCCGCGCCTTTGAATATCAGGCACAGCACAGACAGAACGAGTGAAGGAATGGCGATCAGCAGCACCAGGGCGGTTGGCAACCCGAACGCCCAGAGTGACGCCGCATACACCACGGATGATAGGCCAACCAGCGGGTACGAACGGTCGAAACGGTCGATTGACAGGTAGCTGGCCGTGGCCGCAAATAAAGACAGGGTGGCCAGAGCAATGCGAACCAGCTTTGGAAGATTGCGGGGGGACTCCTCAAAGAATCCGGCGATCAACATCAATCCAGAACAGAATGCCATTACAACCAGAAACCAGAAGTAAAAGTTTCTATGCTGGCGGTCAAAGCCTTCGACAAGTTTCAATTGACACCCTCCAGAGCGTGGGGCAAACGGGCCTCGCGGGCCTGTCTACTTGGCCATCTGGTAGAACTGATATCCAAGATATACCCCACCAGCCGCTGAGGCCCCGGCGAACGCACCTTTCGCGAACGCCCAGCCAACCGCCACCGCAATGGGCACCACCCCGCCGGCGACAGCCTCGATTTCCTGGGCAGTAACTTCTCTCATACAGCATCTCCAGGCGGAATGAGAAAGTACGCACCAGCGAAGAGCCGCTCAATGTGTGATTGCGACAGTTCCAGAGAATCAGAAAACGGCTACGAAATCTGAGGATGATTCCTTACCCACGCCTTCTCGAATGTCTCGCCCCACCCTGACTTCGGACGGCGCGTTCGATCATTCATCGACGTTAAAGAACGCGGATGATCTCACGGCCGTCGTTTGGGAACCGACGCTACCAGCGCCGTGCATCCTGAAACGACGACATGCTCCATTGTGCCATTCTGCAGAGCGACGCCCTGCGTCGCTGCGCGGGGTCGGTCAGCCGGCGAAGCCGCCTTCGGCGAGGTAGTCCAGTTCTTCGGGGGTCGGCATCCGCCCCAGCACCGCATTGCGATGCGGGAACCGCCCGAAGCGGCGGATGATGTCGCGGTGCAGTTCGGCGTACTGCAGGTATTCCTTGTCGCCCAGCACGTCGAACATGGCCACCGAGCGTTCCTGGTCCTGCGGGTCTTCGGAATGCTCGAATGGCAGGTAGATGAAGGCGCGCAGCTTGGGCACCAGCTGCAGGTCCAGGCCTTCTTCCACCGCGCGCATGGCGTAGTGGCGGGCCAGGCCGTCGGTGGCGTAGGAATGGGCGGTGTCGCGGAAGCAGTTGCGCGGGAACTGGTCGAGCAGGATCATCAGCGCCAGTGCGCCATCGGCCGTTTCCAGCCAATGCTCGCGCCCACGCCGGGCGGCAGCGAAGTGTTCGTCGAGGAATGCCTCGCGGAAACGCGCATCGAACGCGTCATCGCGCGCGAACCACTGCTGGGGTCCCGCGTTGCGCCAGAATTCCACTACTTGTGCCGCCACGTCCATTCAATACCCCTGCGGGCGGCGCGCCTTCCAGGCGCCCACCCCTGCCATTGCCATCATTCGTCAAAGCGCAGGTGGCGGACCGACTTGCCGTTGCGCCGTATAAGCTTAAGCGCCTCGATACCGATCTGGATATGGTTTTCAACGAACTGGGAGCTGACCTTGGCGTCGGACGCCTCGGTTTTGACCCCATCTGGAATCATCGGCTGGTCGGACACCAGCAGCAGGGCGCCGATCGGGATGTGGTTGGCGAAGCCGGCCGCGAACAGGGTGGCCGTTTCCATGTCGATGGCCATGCAGCGCATCAGCCGCAGTTTTTCCTTGAACGCCTCGTCGTGTTCCCAGACCCGCCGGTTGGTGGTGTAGACGGTGCCGGTCCAGTAATCGTGACCGAGGTCGCGGATCGTGGTGGACACCGCACGCTGCAGCGCGAACGCCGGCAGCGCGGGAACTTCCGGCGGCAGGTAGTCGCTGGAGGTGCCCTCGCCGCGGATCGCTGCAATCGGGAGAATCAGGTCGCCCAGCTGGTTCTTGCGTTTGAGCCCGCCACACTTGCCCAGGAACAGCACGGCCTTTGGCATCACCGCCGACAGCAGGTCCATCACGATGGCCGCGTTGGGGCTGCCCATGCCGAAGTTGATCAGGGTGATGCCATCGCTGGTGACGCTGGCCATCGGCCGGTCCAGGCCCTGCACCGGCGCGCCGGTGAGCTGGGAAAACACGTGCAGGTAGCCGCCGAAGTTGGTCAGCAGTACGTGCGGGCCGAACTGGTCCAGCGCCACGCCGGTGTAGCGCGGCAGCCAGTTTTCGACGATTTCCTGTTTGTTTTTCATGGCGCGGCTCGGCGTGGCATCCCGTTGAATGCGGCAATTGTCGTGCGCTGCAACGAATAAGCAAGCCGGCGGCGGACAGGGCATGCACTTGGCCACTTGGCAACGCGCCGGCCAGCGGCTAGCGTCGCGGGGGATCTTTCACGCCGCTTCGGGGATGACATGCGTACACGATTGACCGCCGGGCTGGGCCTGGCGCTGTTCGGCTTGGCTGCGCCGTCGGCGCCGGCCGCATCGCGCTTCACCCAGGACCCCTACCCCAGCACCTATGCGCCGATTGCCTCGGCCCCGGTGCTGATCCGCAACGCCACCGTGCTCACCGGCACCGGCGCGCGCCTGGAGCAGGCCGACCTGCTGCTGCGCGATGGCCGCATCGCCGCGCTGGGCAGCGCGCTGGAGGCACCGGTCAACGCGGTGCAGGTCGATGGCACCGGCAAGTGGGTCACCCCCGGCATCATCGACGTGCATTCGCACCTGGGCGTGTACCCCAGCCCCGGCGTAAGCGCGCACAGCGATGGCAATGAAATGACCGCACCGGTCACCGCCAACGTCTGGGCAGAACATTCGGTATGGCCGCAGGATCCGGGCTTTGCCGCTGCGCTGGCCGGCGGAGTGACCTCGATGCAGGTGCTGCCCGGCTCTGCCAACCTGGTCGGCGGCCGCGGGGTGACGCTCAAGAACGTGCCGGCCACCACCTACCAGGCAATGAAGTTCCCCGGCGCACCATGGGGCCTGAAAATGGCCTGTGGTGAAAACCCCAAGCGGGTATACGGCGGCGGCAAGGGCGTGGCACCGGGTACCCGCATGGGCAACGTGGCCGGGTACCGCGCCGCCTTCATCGACGCCAGCGAATACCTGGCCAAGAACGCGCCGAAGAAGGTCAAGAAGAAGCGCTGGTTCGGCGGCAGCGACAAGGGCGACAGCGCCGGCGATACCGGCGGCAAGCGCGACCTGAAGCTGGATACGCTCGCTGGCGCCATCGACGGCGACATCCGCGTGCACATCCACTGCTACCGCGCCGACGAAATGGCCACCATGCTGGACCTGTCCAAGGAGTTCGGCTTCAAGATAGCCGCGTTCCACCATGGCGTGGAAGCCTACAAGCTGGCCGACCGGCTGGCCGCCGAAGGCGTCTGCGGCGCGCTGTGGGCGGACTGGTGGGGCTTCAAGATGGAAGCCTTTG
Source organism: Stenotrophomonas sp. NPDC047960 (assembly GCF_043204395.1). Taxonomy (NCBI): domain Bacteria; kingdom Pseudomonadati; phylum Pseudomonadota; class Gammaproteobacteria; order Lysobacterales; family Lysobacteraceae; genus Stenotrophomonas; species Stenotrophomonas sp. NPDC047960. The sequence goes on from NZ_JBIDBX010000002.1 coordinate 223,896, forward strand.
ACGGCATCCAGGAAAACATCGCGCTGGTCGACCGCCCGGCGAACAGCTGCGCGATCGTGCACTCGGATTCGCCCGAGGGCATCCAGCGGCTCAACCAGGAGGCAGCCAAGGTGATCGCCAACGCGCGCCGCGCCGGCATGCAGATCGCGCCCGAACGCGCCATCGGCTGGCTGACCTTCAACGCAGCACGCTCGCTGGGCGTGGAGAAGCAGACCGGCAGCCTGGAGGTAGGCAAGATGGGCGATGTGGTGGTGTGGAACGGCAACCCCTTCAGCTCCTACGCAATGACTGAAAAGGTCTACATCGACGGCCACCAGGTCTACGACCGCCACGACGTGCGCCGCCAGCCGCTGTCGGACTTCATGCTTGGCCAGGAGGCGCGCCCATGACCGCCACCCGCGTACTGCAGCGCAGCCTGCTGGTGTTGGCACTGCTTGGCGCTGCGCCCGCCAGCGGGGCGCAGGACCTGCTGATCCGCAATGCCACAGTGCACACCGCCAGCGCGCGCGGCAGCCTGGAACACAGCGATGTGCTGGTGCAGGCCGGCGTGATCCGCGCCGTAGGCACGGGCCTGGCCGCACCGGCCGGCGCCACGGTGGTGGAGGCCAACGGCCGCCCGCTGACCCCGGCGTTCTTTGGGGGCATCACCGATATCGGCATCGACGAAGTGTCCGGCGAATCGACCACGGTGGACAGTTCGCTGAAGCTGCAGGACCAGCCGATGCGACCGGAGTTCGACGTCACCCTGGCCTACAACCCGGCCTCGGTGTTGATCCCCGTTGCGCGCCTTGACGGCATAGGCTTCACCGCCCTGGGCGCCAACAGCGACGGCAGCTTCATCGCCGGCCAGGGAGGGGTGATGCGGCTGGATGGAAGCGCCGATCCGATCGGCCCGCGTGCATTGTTCATCCGCCTCGGCTCGTCCGGCGCCGAACTCACCGGCACCTCGCGTGCGGCGCAGTGGATGTTGCTGGAGCAGATGGTGAGCGAAGCCCGCAACCGGGTGCCGGTCGATTCGCCGCACGCCCTGCTCACCCCTGCCGGCCGCGCCACGCTGGCGCGCTACCTGGCCGGGCAGGGACGGCTGGTGGTGGAGGTGGACCGCGCCGCGGACATCCGCCAGTTGCTGCGCTGGGCCGCGCGCGAGAAGGTGAGCATCGCCATTGCCGGCGGTGCCGAAGCCTGGCGGGTGGCGCCGCTGCTGGCGCAGGCGAAGGTGCCGGTGTTCGTGGACGCGCTGGGCAACCTGCCCAGCAGCTTCGACCAGCTCGGCGCGACCCTGGAAAATGCGGCCCGGCTGCATGCGGCCGGGGTACAGGTCAGCTTCGCCCAGCGCGACGATGCCTCGCACAACGCGCGCAAGATGCGCCAGCTGGCGGGTAATGCAGTGGCCAATGGCCTGCCCTGGCAGGACGGCCTGGCCGGGCTGACCCGGATTCCGGCGCAGGTGCTGGGCGTCGGTGACACGTTGGGCAGCATCGAGCCGGGCAAGCTGGCCGACCTGGTGCTGTGGGAAGGCGACCCGCTCGATGTGAGCCACTACGCCGAGCAGGTCTGGCTGGGCGGCCGGAGCATGCCGATGCGCTCGCGCCAGACCGAGCTGCGCGACCGCTATGCCGCCCCGGCCACCCGCGAACCCAGGGCATATTCGCGCTAAGGTCTTTTACACGACCCGTAGAGCCAGGCCCCGCCTGGCTGAAGGCCAAGGAATCCCATGACCCTGCGCTGGTACTTCGACTTCGTCTCCCCGTTCGCCTACCTGCACTGGCAGCAGCTGAAAACCCTGCCGCAGTTCGACCGCATCACCCCGGTGCCGATCGCGCTGGGGGCGGTGCTGCATCACCTGGGCAATCTGGGCCCGGCCGAAATCCCGGCCAAGCGCCGCTTCACCTACCGTCAGGTGCTCTGGCAGGCGCAGCAGCAGGGCGTGCCGCTGCGCTTCCCGCCCGGCCACCCGTTCAACCCGCTGGCCGCCCTGCGCCTGTGCCTGGCGGCGAACGCCACGCCGGCGTCGCTGGACATCCTGTTCAACTGGATCTGGCGCGACGGCCGTGCGGCCGATACGCCGCAGGCCCTGGCCCTGCCGGCGGCGATGCTGGACGTGGGCGACGTCGTGGCCGCGGTGTCGGCGCCGTCGGTCAAGGAGCAGCTGCGCCAGAACACCGAGGCGGCCATCGCCGCCGGCGTGTTCGGGGTCCCCACCCTGTCCATCGATGGTGAGCTGTTCTGGGGCAACGAAAGCCACGCGTTGATGGCGGCGGTGCTGGCCGATCCGGCCCTGCTGCAGCGGCCGGAATGGCAACGGATCGACGCGCTGCCGGTAGCAGTGGAACGGAGCCGGCCGAGCTGACCCGCGCGGTCAGGTAACCGGACGCGTTTTGAGATAGCTTTCACACTTTCGAACGGACACCTGCCTGGAGGGGGCAAACAGGATGCGCATCGGAATCGTGGTCGACTCTGCCTGTGATCTGCCGCAGGACTTCATCCAGCAGCACAACATCGTGCGGCTGCCCATCACCGTCCGGATTGGCGAGGCCGTACTGGCCGACCACCGCGACGAACAGGCCACCCTGAGTTTCCTGCACGCCCACGTGGCCGAACACGGTGCCGAGGCCGAGACCATTCCCTTCAGCGTGGTGCAGATCCGCGATCTGTTCCTGGGCAAGCTGGTGATCGATTACGACCACGTGTTCTGCATGACGATCACCAAGACCCGCAGTCCGATCTACGACAACGCGATGCAGGCCAGCTTCGCGATCCTCAACGACTACAAACCGGTGCGCCAGGCCGCGGGCTACAACTCGCCGTTCGCGCTGCGCGTGCTGGACACCCAGAACCTGTTCGCCGCGCAGGGCGTGACGGCCGTGGAAGCCGTGCGCCTGCGCGAAAGCGGCGCCGGCGTGCAGCAGATCCGCGAGCGGCTGGAAAGCCTGGCACAGAACGTGCACGGCTACATGGTCACCCGCGACCTCTACTACATGCGCGCCCGGGCCCGGCACAAGGGCGACCGCAGCGTCGGCCTGATCAGCGCCGCGCTTGGCAGCGCCCTCGACATCAAGCCGGTGCTGCACGGCTACCGGGGCACCACCGGTCCGGTGGCCAAGATCAAGGGCTTCGACAACGCCGTGCAGAAGCTGTTCGATTTCGTTGGACAGCGCGTGCGGGCGGGGCTGCTGACGCCCACGGTGTGCGTCAGCTATGGTGGCGAACTGGCCGACCTGCAGGCACTGCCGGGCTATGCCGGCCTGCGCGAGACCTGCAAAGCGCATGGGGTCGACGTGTACGAATCGGTGATGAGCCTGACCGGCATGGTCAACGTGGGCAAGGGCGCGGTCACCATTGGTTTCGCGGACGAGCCGCATACCTTCAGCGCCTGAGCAACAGACCACGGCCGGTTTCTGCACACCGATTCCACCGCGCATCTGCCAGCCTTGCCGCATTCAACGGAGACCACCATGTCGCAGTATTTCATCAGCCTGCCGGACCCTTCCAAGGCACACGGCAACGATGCCGATCTTTCTTTCAGTTCGCAGAGCGCCGGCGGCTTCGCAGAGGAGCTGGAGGCCGCACTGCGCACTACCGGCCTGTTCGACCGCTGGCGCGCCAAGCAGCCGGATCCCGATGCCGTCGAGCCGCAGTGGGGTGCAACCGACCCGGCTGCCACCGTGACGGGTGAGCAGAAAGACCTGCGCATCAACCTTGTGGTCACCACCACCATCAACAGCGATGTGCTGAAGGAGCGGCTGCGCCTGCTCGCCGGCCACCACTGGGAACTGCGCGACGTCCGGTAAAAGCCAAGCCGACCGGCGGCGCCGCTGCAGCGCGTTGCCGGTCAGCTGCCCGTCAGGCATTTCACGGGGCCTGTGCAGCGCGCTCCGGCATGGTGGGGATGAACCTGCCCTGGAGTATTCGATGCCGCTGCGCCTGCCTGCCTCCGTTTCCCTGCTTGCCCTTGCCCTGGCCGCCGCAACCCCGGTAGTGGCGCAGACTCCGGCTACCCTGCCCGCGCCCATCGCCGAAAGCGATGCCGTGGCCACCGGCCCACGCTCTGACCTGCATGCGCAGGTGCTGCTGGACCGCGCGCATTTCTCGCCGGGCCAGATCGACGGGCTCACGGGTTCGAACCAGAAGCGCGCGGTGGCCGGCTTCCAGGCCGCGCGCGGACTGAAGGTGACCGGTGAGCTGGACGACGCCACCTGGCAGGCGCTGCAGCCGGACAGCACGCCGCCCTTGGCCAGCTACACCCTCACCGCCGAAGACGTGGCTGGCCCCTTCCAGCCCGTTCCGAAGAAGCCTGCCGAGCAGGCCAAGCTCAAGGCGATGGGCTTTACTTCCGTGGGCGAAGCGCTCGGCGAACGTTTCCACGCCGACCCCAAGCTGCTGCAGGCGCTCAACCCGGGCGTAGACCTGGCCAAGGCCGGCAGCACGATCCAGGTGCCCAACATCGCGCCGGCGGCGCTGCCGAAGGCGGCCAAGCTGGTCATCGACAAGTCCGATTCGACGCTGCGCCTGTATGACGCGCAGGGGAAGGTGTACGCGCAGTTCCCGGTGTCGTCGGGCAGCCAGCATGACCCACTGCCGATCGGCGAGTGGAAAATCCTGGGCATCTCGCGCGATCCGCCGTTCCACTACAACCCGAAGCTGTTCTGGGACGCCAAGGCCGGTGACCGCAAGGCGACCCTGCCGCCGGGTCCCAACAACCCGGTCGGGCCGGTCTGGATCGACATTTCCAAACCGCATTACGGCCTGCACGGCACGCCCGAACCGGGCCACGTGGGCAAGACCGAATCGCACGGCTGCGTTCGGATGACCAACTGGGACGCGCTGCAGGTGGCCGACGCGGTGGATGCCTCGGTGCCCGTGGTGATGCAGGAGTAAACGACGATGCTGACGCGACTGCTGGCACTGGGTGTGGTGATCGGCGTGGCCGGGTGGTGGTTGCTGGCGTCCGGGAATGATGTGCCGGAGGCGGTTGTGGCCGCGCCGGCAGTTCCTGCTCCGGCTGGCGAAAGCAGCCAGGCAGGGCCTGGCTCTACCGGGATCAACGTGGCGCCTGCGGAGAGGGCGCCTGCAGTTGCGGCCGATGTGGGCCGACCACCGGCCGGCGCTACCGTCGCAGCAGCCCCGCCGGGGCTGCTGCTGCCGGTGCAGGGGATCACCCCCGCGCAGCTGCAGGACACCTTTACCGATGCGCGCAGCCAGGGCCGGGTGCACGATGCCATCGATATCCTGGCTGCCGAGGGCACGCCGGTGCTGGCCGTGGCCGACGGTACCATCGAAAAGCTGTTCGACAGCGAGCGCGGCGGGCTGACCGTGTACCAGTTCGAACCGGGTGGCACTTACTGCTACTACTACGCGCACCTGCAGCGCTATGCCGACGGGCTGGCCGAGAAGCAGGTGATCAAGCGTGGCGACGTGATCGGCTATGTCGGGCATACCGGCAACGCCAGCCCGGACGCCCCGCACCTGCATTTCGAGATCCACCGGCTGGGCCCGGAAAAGCAGTGGTGGAAGGGGGAACCGCTCAATCCCTACCCGGTGTTGCGCGGCGAGCAGGCCCTGCCCTGAGCCCTGCCCCGGCCGGCCTGGCTGAACCGGGATGGGGTGCGCAATTGGCCCGGCCGCCGCGAAGGTGCGAGAATCGCCGGCCCTCCCTTGCCGGCTGGCGCATTGGCGCCGCCCCCCTGACCGAGACTACGTGAAGACCCCCGAAAGCCTGCAGGCGCTGATCGAAGACGGCGTGATCGACGAAGTACTGCGCCCGCTCAAGAGCGGCAAGGAAGCAGCCGTGTACGTTGTACGCAGCGGCGACGACGTGCGCTGCGCCAAGGTTTACAAGGACATGGCCCAGCGCAGCTTCCAGCAGCGCGTGCAGTACCAGGAAGGCCGCAAGGTGCGGGGCAGCCGCGAGGCGCGCGCGGTGGGCAAAGCCAGCAAGTACGGCCGCAAGCAGCAGGAAACCGCCTGGAAGAACACCGAAGTCGACGCGCTGTACCAGCTCCGCGATGCCGGCGTGCGCGTACCCGAGCCGCATGGGTACTTCCACGGCGTGCTGGTGATGGAACTGGTGACCGATGCCGACGGCTTTTCCGCCGCACGCTTGGGCGAGGTTGAGCTGGAGCCGGACCAGGCCCGTGAGTTCCACCGGATCCTGGTCCGCCAGGTGGTGCTGATGCTGTGCTGCGGCCTGATCCACGGCGATCTGTCGCCGTACAACGTGCTGGTCGGTCCTGATGGCCCGGTGGTGATCGATTTCCCGCAGGTGGTGAGCGCCGGTGGCAACAACGCCGCGCGCAGCATGCTGCTGCGCGACGTCAACAACCTTACCGCCTACCTGGGGCGTTCGGCCCCGGAGCTGCTGGACACCTGGTACGGCGAAGAGATGTGGGCGTTGTTCGAGGCCGGCGAACTGCTGCCGGACAGCCCGCTGACCGGTGAATTCGTCCACGACGAATCCACCATCGACCTGGACAGCGTGCGCCACGCCATCAACGATGCGCGCGAAGAAGCGCTGATCCGCCAGCAGGGCCGCGAAGCGGCGGAAGAAGAAGACGCCTGACGGAACCCGTTGGGCACGCGTCAGGCGTACAACGCCTTCGCGTGATACGCGATGTGCTCGCCGATGAACGTACCAATGAAGTAATAGCTGTGGTCATAGCCCGGCTGCATCCGCAGCTGCAGCGGATGCCCGACCGCGGTGCACGCGGCCTGCAGCCACTGCGGCTGCAGTTGGCTGTCCAGGAACTCATCGCCGGCGCCCTGGTCCACCAGCAGCGGCAGCCGTTCGGTCGCCGTGGCCACCAGTTCGCTGGCGTCCCACTGCGTCCAGGCACCGCGTTCCTCGCCCAGATACGCACTGAAGGCCTTCTGCCCCCACGGCACCCGGGTCGGGGCCACGATCGGCGAGAATGCCGAGACGCTGCGGTAGCGTCCAGGATTGCGCAGCGCGATCACCAGCGCGCCGTGGCCGCCCATCGAATGCCCGCTGATGCTGCGCGCGCCACTGGCCGGAAGGTGCGCCTCGATCAACGCCGGCAGCTCTTCGACGATGTAGTCGTGCATGCGGTAGTGCGCCGCCCAGGGCTGCTCGGTGGCGTTGAGGTAGAACCCCGCGCCCTTGCCCAGGTCGTAGCCCTCGGCATCGGCCACGTCATCGCCGCGCGGGCTGGTATCGGGCGCGACCAGGATCACCCCGTGCTCGGCCGCATACCGCTGCGCGCCGGCCTTGGTGATGAAGTTCTGCTCGGTGCAGGTCAGGCCGCTCAGCCAATACAGCACCGGCAGCTTCCGGGTGGCCGCCTGCGGCGGCAGGTACACGGCCACTTTCATTTCACAGTTGAGCACCGCCGAGCGGTGCTGGTACACGTCCTGCCAGCCGCCGAAGGCGGCGCGGTGTTCGATGCGTTCCATGGGCATTCCCGCCGTGATCAGTAGTGGACGACCGAGCGGATCGACTTGCCTTCATGCATCAGCTCGAAGGCGTCGTTGATCTCTTCCAGGCCCATGGTGTGGGTGACGAACGGCGCCAGTTCGATATCGCCCTTCATCGCATCTTCGACCATGCCCGGCAGCTGGCTGCGACCCTTCACGCCGCCGAAGGCGGTGCCCTTCCACGAGCGACCGGTGACCAGCTGGAACGGGCGGGTGGAGATTTCCTGGCCCGAGCCGGCCACGCCGATGATTACCGACTGGCCCCAGCCCCGGTGCGCGCATTCCAGCGCCGCACGCATCACGTTGACGTTGCCGATGCATTCGAACGTGTGGTCCACGCCCCAGGTAGTCATTTCCACGATGACCTGCTGGATCGGCTTGTCGAAGTCCTTCGGGTTGATGCAGTCGGTGGCACCGAACTGCCTGGCCAGTTCGAACTTGGACGGGTTGGTATCGATGGCGAAGATGCGGCCGGCCTTGGCCTGGCGCGCGCCCTGGATCACCGCCAGGCCGATGCCGCCCAGCCCGAACACCGCCACCGAATCACCTTCCTGCACCTTGGCGGTGTTGTGCACCGCGCCGATGCCGGTGGTCACGCCACAGCCGAGCAGGCACACATGCTCCGGGTTGGCCTCCGGATTGATCTTCGCCAGCGAGACTTCAGCCACCACGGTGTACTCGCTGAAGGTCGAGCAGCCCATGTAGTGGTAGATCGGCTGGCCGTTGTAGGAGAAGCGGGTGGTGCCATCGGGCATCACGCCCTTGCCCTGGGTGGCACGCACGGCCACGCACAGGTTGGTCTTGCCCGAGGTACAGAACAGGCACTCACCACATTCGGCGGTGTACAGCGGAATGACGTGGTCGCCCGGCTTCACGCTGGTCACGCCCTCGCCCACTTCCACCACGATGCCGGCCCCTTCATGGCCCAGCACGGCCGGGAACAGACCTTCCGGATCATCGCCGGACAGGGTGAAGGCATCGGTGTGGCAGACCCCGGTATGGGTGATGCGCACCAGCACTTCGCCCTTCTGCGGCGGGGCAACGTCGATTTCGACGATCTTCAGCGGTTCGCCAGCGGCGAAGGCAACGGCAGCACGGGATTTCATGGGGAGGTCTCCAGGACAGATGGCATGACGGGACGGCGCGCCACGAGGCGCGCTTACTTCAGGTAGGAACGGATCAGCGCGCTCATGTCGCGCACGCGCTCGGCACGCTGCGCATCGGACTGCGCCGGCTGGCCGAATTCTTCGCGCAGGTGGGCTTCCATCACTTCGGACATCAGCCCGTTGACGGCGCCACGGATGGCGGCGATCTGCTGCAGCACCGGGCCGCAGTCGGCGCCGGCTTCCAGCGCACGGTCCAGCGCATCGCACTGGCCGCGGATGCGCCGCACCCGGGCCAGTACCTTCTTCTTTTCTTCCGGGGAATGCGGCACGGCAGCGCGACCAGAGAACTATACTGGGGGATAGTATACACGGCTCGAATCCGGGTGCTGCACGAGGCCATCACGGGCGTCCATGGATGCTCTTTCCAACCCCACCCCACCCGGACTGACGATGCCCGACGCCCTTCCCTTCGCTGTCCGCTCGTTCGAGGCCAACTACGCCGCGTCCGGCAGCGTCGAACGCATCCTGTCGCTGACCGTGGACTGCGGCTGCGGCGCGACCTCCTCGTGCGGCTCCAGCCAGCTGATCCACCTGCCCGGTGGCGCGCTGTTCCGCTGTGAGCGCTGCGGCTCGCACCAGGCGATCAGCCATGCCCGCCTGGACGCCAGCATCGCATCCGCACCGATGATGCGCACCCCGGCCGCGCTGCGCGCCGCCGCGCCGGTGGTCACGCTGCGCTCCTGATCCAAAGCATTCGTTGCTGACATGGCCAAGCCGTCCGGCTCCCGTCTGGTCGTATACGCCGCGCTGGTCGGCAATCTGTGCATAGCCATCGCCAAGTTCGTGGCCGCCGGACTGTCGGGCAGCTCGGCGATGCTCAGCGAAGGCGTGCATTCACTGGTGGACACCACCAACGAACTGCTGCTGTTGTACGGCCTGCACCGTGCGGAAAAAAAGCCGGACACCCTGCACCCGTTCGGCTACGGGCGGGAGTTGTACTTCTGGAGCTTCATCGTGGCATTGCTGGTGTTCGCCGCCGGCGCGGGCGTGTCGGCCTACGAAGGCATCCAGCACATCCGCCACCCGGAACCGGCCACCAACCATACGGTCAGCTACGTGGTGCTGGGCATTTCGTTCGCGTTCGAAGGCGTTTCCTGGTGGGTGGCGCTGCGCGAATTCCGCGCGAGCAAGGGGTCACAGGGCTGGTTCGAAGCATTCCGGCGCAGCAAGGACCCCACCACGTTCACCGTGCTGCTTGAAGACAGCGCCGCACTGCTCGGCCTGGGGTTTGCCGCCATCGGGCTTGCCGCGGCGCAATGGCTGGACATGCCGGTGCTGGACGGGGTGGCCTCGCTGTGTATCGCCGGCGTCCTGGCCGCCACTGCCTTCCTGCTGGCACGCGAGACCAAGGGCCTGCTGGTCGGCGAGCCGGCCCACCCGCATGTGGCACGACGCATAATGGCCGTGGCCAACACCGATGCGGACCTGCGCAATGCCAATGGCGTGATCACCATGCAGATGGGGCCGGACCAGGTGGTCGCGATGCTGAGCGCGGAATTCGAGGATGACCGCGCCACGCCGCAGATCGAGGCCTGCATCACGCGCATCGAACACGCGGTCAAACAGGAATACCCCGAACTGGTGGCGCTGTTCGTCAAGCCTCAGACGCCAGAGGTATACCGGACCCGGCGCGCGGCATTGGGCGACCCAGAATGAAGCCTTCAGCTCGCGTCCCGACCCGGCGGATTCCGTCTTCATGGTCACCACACGCGATCAGATAATCTACCCGGCCTGCGCCCGCCCCATTCTGCCCGCGAGACCTCCTTGAACGCTACCGACCCTACAGACAAGCACGGCGGGCGCGACAGCGAGCGCGTGAAAATGGCGCTGGCCGCTGGCGCCATCGTCGGCACCTGGTTCTGGGACGTAGCGCACGACCGGCTGACCGTGGATGAGGCCTTGACCCATGCCTTCGGACTGGAGCCGGGCGCGGCGCATCGCGAGCTGCGCCTGGAACAGGTGCTGGCGGCCGTGCATCCGGATGATCATGCCCAACTGGCCACGGCCATCAGCGATGCGCTGATGCGCGGTGGGCGCTATGCGCATCAGTACCGCGCCCGCAATGCTGAAGGACAGTACCGCTGGATCGAAGCGATCGGACGGGTCGACCTGGACACGGCGGGTCGCGCCACCGGCTTCCAGGGCGTTCTGATCGACATCGAGGAACGGCGCCAGATCGAAACCGAGCGCGACCATGCCCAGGCGCTGCTGCGCTCCTTCATGGATGCTGCGCCCGGCGTGGTGTACGCCAAGGACCGGCAGGGGCGCCTGCTGATCGGTAACCATGGCACCACCGAGCTGATCGGCGTGCCACCCGAGCAGTATGTCGGGCGCACCGATGCCGAGCTGCTGGGCGATCCCGCACAGGCGGCCGCCGTAATGGCGACCGACGAGCGCATCATGTCCACCGGACAGTCACAGCAGCTGGAGGAAGAGGTCAACTTCCCCGACGGCCGCCGCGCCCATTGGCTGTCGACCAAAGCGCCGCTGCGCGACGCTGAGGGCACCGTGATCGGGCTGATCGGCACCTCGCTGGACATCACCGAGCGCAAGGCTGCCGAAGCGCGCCACCAGGAAATCGAAGAGCGCTACCGGCTGGCGGCCCGCGCGACCAACGATGCGATCTGGGATTGGCGCATGGCCGATGGCCAGGTTGTCTGGAACGAGGCACTGGCCGATCTGTTCGGCCATCGCCTGATGGAATCCGATGCGCAGTGGTGGCTCGACCACATCCATCCGGATGATCGGGCACGCGTCGATACGGATATCCATTCGGTGATCGAGAGCGACGGCACTGCGTGGCAAAGCGAGTATCGCTTCCGTCGCAACGATGGCACTTACGCCGATGTACTCGACCGCGGTGCGGTGCTGCGCGGGGCAGACGGCGTGCCGCTGCGCATGATCGGCGCAATGCTGGACCTCTCCGCCCGCAAGGCGGCGGAAGCAGCGCTGGCCGAAAGCGAAGAACGCCTGCGCCTTGCCACTGAAGCCGGCGACATGGGCTTCTGGGACGTGGACCTGGTGCACGACGTACTCATCTGGCCGCCACGTACCAAGGCCATGTTCGGCATTTCGCCCGGGGTCGAGGTCTCGCTGGACGACTTCTACAACGGCCTGCACCCGCTGGACCGCGAGCTCACCAGTGCCGCGTTCGCCGCGGCTGCCGATCCTGCCCGGCGCGCGCTCTACGATGTGGAGTACCGCACCATCGGCAAGGAGGATGGCGTGGTGCGTTGGGTAGCGGCCAAGGGCCGTGGCCATTTCGAGGGCGACCGCTGCGTGCGCGTGGTCGGTGTGGTGATTGACGTTACCGCGCGCAAGGCGGCCGATGCTCGCCTGCAGGAGTTGAACGAGCACCTGGAAAGCCGCGTGGCCGAAGAAGTGGCTGAACGTACGCGGGTGGAGGAAGCACTTCGGCAGAGCCAGAAGATGGAGGCAGTGGGCCAGCTGACGGGGGGAATCGCGCACGATTTCAACAACATGCTGGCCGCGGTGATCGGGCCGCTGGACCTGTTGGCGCTGCGCCTCGGAGACGCCGACCCGTTGATCACGCGCTATATCGACATGGCCATCGATGGTGCCAACCGCGCCGCCCAGCTCACCCAGCGTCTGCTGGCATTTTCGCGGCAGCAGCCGCTTCAGCCGGTACCGGTGGATGCCAACCGGCTGGTATCGGGCATGTCGGACCTGTTCGTGCATTCGCTGGGTGGTGGCATCCGCCTGGAGACGCGGCTCGCGCCAGACCTGTGGCTGACGTTTGCCGACGCCAACCAGCTGGAGAACGTCATCCTCAACCTCGCCGTCAATGCCCGCGATGCGATGCCGGGCGGCGGGCGCCTGGCGGTCGAGACCAGCAACTGCGTGGTAATCCCGGCGACGGCTGACACGCATCCGGGGGTGACGGGCGGCGAGTACATCCTGATCACGGTGTCGGACAACGGCGTCGGCATGTCACAGGAGGTCATCGCCAAGGCATTCGATCCGTTCTTCACCACCAAGCAGGTCGGCCAGGGCACCGGCTTGGGTCTGTCGCAGGTCTATGGGTTCGTCAAACAGTCCGCCGGGCACGTCAAGCTGTGCTCGGAGGTCGGCCATGGCACCACCGTGAAGCTGTACCTGCCGAGGTTGCTGGCCGAGGCCGCGCTGGTGGACACGCCCATCACCAGCGGCACCACGCTGCCCGCCGGCAGCCGCGAACTCATCCTGGTGGTGGAAGACGAGCCTGCAGTGCGACAGTTCTCGGTCGAGGCGCTGACGGCGCTGGGCTACGAGGTGCTCTCTGCCGATGGCGCCGCTGCGGCGCTGGATCTGCTGGACGGCCACGCCGACATCGCCCTGTTGTTCACCGACGTGGTGATGCCCGAAGTCAACGGACGCCAGTTGGCCGACCAGGCGCTGCGGCGCCGTCCCGGCCTGAAAGTGCTGTTTACCACCGGCTACAGCCGCAACGCGCTGGAACGCGACGGCGTGATCGACCCGGGTGTGCAGCTCATCGGCAAGCCCTTCACTGTCGATACGCTGGCCACCCGCGTGCGCGCCGTGCTGGGCGAGACGCGATGAGCCGATCAACGCGTCCGGCGCGCTGACTTCGCGCCTCCCAGCGCGGCGGCCAGTTCCGCCGACGGGCGCAGACCGAAAGTACGGTGGTACATGCCGGCGAAGCGGCCCTGGTCCCAGACTCCGAAACGGGTGCAGATCGAGGTGACGGTATCGCCCGGTGCAGCCTCGCGCAGCGCCTTGCGCACCACGTGCAGGCGTTCGAGCATGTAGTACTGCTGCGGCCCCATGCCGAATACTTCATCGAACGCGCGGCTCAGCGAGCGCTGCGAGGTACCAGCGCTCAGCAGCAGGTCACCGAGTGCTGCCTCGCCGCGGATGCTTCTCTGGATGTGATCAACGCTGCGGCGGATCACCTCGTTGCGAGGTACCGCAGGGCGTCCCCGCACACGTCGCACAGCCCCGGCATTGTGCAGGACCAGGCAACGCAGCAGGGCATGGATCACCTGCCCGCTGAATGCAACACGCACGCTTGCACTGTCGAACACCGCCGGCGTCTCGCGATGGACCGCCAGGGCACGGGTAACCATACCGATGATGGGGGCGATTTCACTGCGGCCCACCACCACGGGATACGTGCGCTCGATGTGCTCCTCGAACAGACCGGCCACTTCACGCGCACGTCTTACCACCGCCGTGCCGTCCAGATCGAGTCCGATGAACCGCGAGGGCCTTCGCGTGTAGCCATGCACATCGCTGCCGGGGGCGTACCAGATGAACTGGTCATCGGTCGCCTGCTGGCCCTGCATGCAGGCGTCGCTGCCGGGCAGGGAAATGTACGCACCGTAGCGACCGGCATGGTTGGTGCCGCTGTACAGCACCGGCGCACCTTCCCGGCCAAGCATGGCATTCAGTTCGCCGGCATCGAGCACATCCAGCGTCCACCCACCCCGGTCCGGTCCGATCACCCGGACATCACCGTCCACGCCAGCCACGGCCTTGGCATATGCCTCGAAATCAGTGAACTTCAGCTGGACCATGGGGGTGCATCGGACGCCGGGCAGGCGGGGCGGACGCCATCTGTGATGGTCGCCGCGACGCGCTGCGGGCGTATCCGAACTTGCACTGTGGCCCGACCGGTAAATCTACTTGCTGCCGCAGGGTCAACGCTGCTTCCGCAGGCGCTGGGCATCACGCGCCGGCGGTGCGCCGAACAGGCGTGCGTAGTCGCGGCTGAACTGCGAGGGGCTGTCATAGCCCACGGCATAGCCCGCACTGGCGGCGTCCAGCCCATCTGCCACCATGAGGCGTCGCGCTTCCTGCATGCGCAGCCGGGTGCGGAACGCCAGCGGGCTCATGTCGGTGACCGACTTGAAGTGCTCGTGCAGCGTAGAGCGGCTCATCCCGGCGGCCTCGGCGATGTCGCCAATGGCGCAGGCGCGCCTGAAGTTGAGCCGCAGCCACGCGATGGCCCGCGCGATCTGCGCCTGCCGGCTGTTGGCACGGGTCAGTGCATGCAGGGCGTCGCCCTTGGGCCCGGCGAGCAGGCGGTACAGGATTTCCCGGACCGCCAATGGTGCCAGCGCGGCGGCATCAGCGGGCGTATCGAGCAAGCTCACCAGACGGGTAGCCGCGTCGAGCAGGCCCGGCGTCATGGTCTCAAGCGCCAGACCCGCTACCGCGCTGTCCGGCTGCCGGGGACGCGGATGCTGCAATGCCAGCTCCGCCAGCGTGGCCGCATCCAGGTCGAGCTGCAGGCTCAGATACGGCTGCGCTGCCGTGGCCTCGATCACCGCGCCCATCACCGGCACCCCGACTGACGCCACCAGATAGCTGGCCGGGTCGTAGTGGAAGGTGCGCGCGCCAAGCGTCGCCCGCTTGCGGCCTTGGGCAACGAAGCACACGGTGGGCTCGTAGATGACCGGCATCGGCAACGTGGGAGTCGCGCAGCGGATCAGCGTGACGCCGGGCAGGGCCGTGGGGAAAGTACCGTCATGAGGGGCATGCCGGGCGATGGCATCGCGGAATCGGGTGAGCTGTGGCATGCCCCATCATCGCGGGCCTCCGGACGATCGTGCAAGCTTTCCGCACAGTGCGGCTACCGCCCTGGTACCCGGCCGACCGAGACTGGGCACCCCACCCGTGCGCTGGAGAACACACATGAGCCATCCCGCTTCGCTGGACCACTACCGCCTGCTGGGCCGCTCCGGCCTGCGTGTCTCGCCCCTTTCCCTGGGCACCATGACATTCGGTGCCGACTGGGGCTGGGGCGCCGATGAGGCCGAGGCCCGACGCATCTTCGATGCGTACGTCGACCGCGGTGGGAATTTCATCGATACCTCGGTGAACTACACCAATGGCGCGTCCGAGCGCATCCTCGGCCGCTTCATCAAGCGCCAGCGCGACCGGCTGGCGATCGCCACCAAGTTCACGATGGCGCGCGATCCGGCCAACATCAATTCCGGTGGCAACCACCGCTTCAACCTGGTGCGCTCTGTGGAAGCCAGCCTGGCCCAGCTGGATACCGACCGTATCGATGTGATGTATCTCCACGCATGGGACTTCACCACCCGGCCGGACGAAGTGATGCGGGCACTGGACGATCTGGTCCGTGCCGGCAAGATCCTCTACCTTGGCATCTGCAACACGCCGGCCTGGCGCGTGGCCGAGATGCAGACCCTGGCCGGTCTGCGCGGCTGGGCGCCGCTGGTCGCACTGCAGATCGAGTACAGTCTGGTCGAACGCACGGTCGAACATGAACTGCTGCCGATGGCGGAGGCCATGGGCCTGGGCGTATTGCCGTGGTCACCGCTGGGCGGTGGCATCCTTACCGGCAAGTACAGCGCGGCCGATCTTTCCGACGAGAACGGAGCAGATGTCGCGCCGAGCCGGAGAGGCGTCATTGCTTCCACCGGGCACCTCAACCGGCGTTCGCTGGACATTGCCGATGCAGTGGGTATGGTCGCCGGGGAACTGGGCGTGTCGCGTTCGCAGGTGGCCATCGCCTGGACGCTGGTCAACCCGGCCGTGGTGTCACCCATCATCGGCGCACGCACCCTCGCGCAGGCCGAAGACAACATGGGGGCCCTTGCCGTTCGACTCAGCGCGGAACATCTGGCGCTGCTGGATGCCGCCAGCGCGCCGGCACCCATCTTCCCGGCGCGCTTCATCGGCCGGCCGATGGCACAGCAGCTGATCTTCGGCACCGCCGCGCTGTCCGCGCGGCGATGACCGCACGGATCAGGTTGGCGCGAACCCGCGCGTGGCCTTCTTTTCGTTCTTTTCCGCCTTTTTTTCCTTCGCGGTTTTGGCAGGCTTCTTCTTCTGCTCTTTCTGTTTGTCCAGACCCTTGGCCATGATGGCGTGCTCCCTGTTGGTGGCGACCAGCATGGCACATCCATCGTCCGCCGTACGCGCGGAATGCCGCGTCAGCGCACGGGATGGGCCGGCACGCCTTCATGCGTCATCTTCACCGGAAGAATATGGCCCTGTTCATCGAAGACCATGCGGTCGATGGCGGTGGCGCGTTCATTGCGGCCGGTCTTCCCCAGCGGGCGCCGGTGGTAGACGATGTACCAGCTGTCGTCGTCGGGCGCATGGATGAGCGAATGGTGGCCGGCGCTCGTAGCAATGGCCGGGTCCTGCTGGAGGATCCGGCCGATCCGCTTGAACGGCCCGGTGGGCGTGTCGGCGATCGCGTAGGCCACCGAATAGTCCGGCTCGCCCCAGCCGCCTTCGGACCACATGTAGTAGTAGCGGCCGCCGCGCTTGAACATCAGCGAGCCCTCGACATACTCCGGCGCGGGGGTGATCTCCTTGTACAGCGTGCCATCGGCCAGCGGCTCGATCCCGGTGAAATCGTCCTTCAGCCGTACGATATTGGCGTGCTTCCAGCCGCCGTAGAGCATGTACCAGGTGCCATCGTCATCCTTGAACACGAACTGGTCGATGGGCTGGGCACCGTTGTGGAACGAGCCGATCAGCGGCTTGCCCAGCAGGTCGCGGTACGGGCCCTCCGGCCGGTCGGCAACGGCAACGCCGATGCCGCCCACTTCGTTGTCGTTCTTGATGTCGTTGGCAGAGAAGAAGAAGTAGTACTTTCCGTCCTTCTCCACCACTGACGGGGCCCACAGCGCTTCTTTGGCCCAGGACACCGCTTCGATCTTCAGCACCCCCGGATGACGGGTCCACTGCACCAGGTCGGGCGACGAAAACGCGTCGAACGCGGTCTGCTCGGCATACGGGCGCGAGCTGGTCGGGAAGATCCAATAGGTCTTGCCGAACACCGCCGCTTCCGGATCGGCATACCAGCCGGGCAGGATCGGGTTGCCGGACATCGGCGCGGCCACCGCGCCAAACGAAACCGCTGCCGCCAGTGCTGCGGCCACCATCATCGTGCTGCGAACCCCCATGCCCTGCCCTCCCATGCCAGATCATCGAGGGAGCAGTTTAGATCGATTCAAGCGTCGGCTTTGTGCGCACTGCAGCATTTTCCCGAGGCAGCTCCAGGGTTGCACGCAGCCCGCCACCTTCCCGATTGGCCAGGGTCAACCGCCCACCCAGTGCGCGGGCCAGCTGGTCGGCGATGGCCAAGCCCAAGCCGGTACCGCCGCTGATGCGGCCACGCGAAGGCTCCAGCCGATGGAAGGGCTGCAGCACCGCCGCCAGCGACGCCTCGGGAATGCCTGGCCCGCGGTCCATCACATCAATGCTCACCTCGCCCTGCGCGCCTATGGTCAGACCCACGTCGGCGCTGCCGGCGTACGCCAGCGCGTTGTCGACCAGGTTCTGCACCACCCGCCGCAGCACCTGCGGGTGGGTCGGCAGCGCTGCCTGGGCACCGGCCACGCGCCGCACCGGTTTGCCCACCTCCTCGTAGTCGCCCACCACGCTGTCGAGAAACGCGGGCAGATCGAGCTGCACCGGGATGCCCATGCTGACGGTCGCGCTGCGCGCGTAATCGATGCCCTCGCGCACCAGCTGGCTGAGCTGGGTCACATCGCCCAGCAGGCGCTCCTGCGCAGGCGTCTCTTCCAGCGATTCAATGCGCAGCCGCAGTCGCGTGATCGGCGTCTGCAGGTCGTGCGAGATCGCCGCCAGGATCTGCATGCGCTCGCTGACGTGCGCGGCCACGCGCGATTGCAGCGCGTTCAGCGCGCGTGCCGCGGCCTCCACTTCCTGCGGTCCCTGTTCGCTGATCGCTTCGCCCCGCCCGGCCACGTCCAGTCGGTCGGCGGCGTCGGCCAGCCGTACCAGCGGGCGTGTGGCCAGGCGCACCGCCAGCCACACGCAGCCCAGCAACAGCAGCACCTGCGCGGCGAGCACCCAGGGCAGCCAGCGCGCGATCGGCAGCAGCGAAGGCGTGACCTCAATGGTCAACGGCTGGCCATCGGCCAGGGTCAGCTCTACTTCGTAGCGCTCGGGCGACGCCGAGACCGCGCGCGGGCGCAATGCATAGCGGTGTGCCAGCGAATCATCGATCAACCCGGTCACCTGGCGTGCGCGGTCACTGGCCAGCGCGCTGCCCGGCTGTGCGAGGCGCAGCAGGTAGCGGTAGGTGCGCCGTTCCAGCTGTGGCAGCCACGCGGCGCGTTCGGCCGGTGAAAGGTGTTCGAGCAGCGCCACGCTGAGCGGCACGTCGTCCTCCATGTTGCTCAACATCATCGAGCGCGTGGCGGTGGCACGTTCGTGGAACAGCAGCGCGAACGACAGGCCGTGCGCCAGCAGCATGCCGGCAGCCAGGATAAGCAACAGGCGGGCACCCAGCGTGCGCGGCAGCCAGCGGAACCTGCGGCGTGGCACCGCGGCGCTCATGCGCCCTCGTCAAGCAGCACGACCGGCTGGCTGAACACATAGCCTTCGCTGCGCACGGTCTTGATGAAGGTCTGCTCGCGCGCGCCATCGCCCAGGCGCTGGCGCAGGCGGCTGACCAGCAGGTCGATGGAGCGGTCGAACAGTTCGGCGTCGCGCCCCTGGGTCAGGTTGAGCAGCTGGTCGCGGCTGAGCACACGCTGCGGATGGTCAACGAACACCCGCAACAGGCGGAACTCGCCGCCACTGAGCGGATAGACCGTGCCGGCCTCATCCAGCAGGTGCCGCGCACTGGTATCCAGCCGCCAGCTGCCAAAGCGGATCAACCGTGCGGCCTCGCTCACCTGCAGGTTCGGCGGCAGCATGCGCGCGCGGCGGATCACCGCGTTGATGCGCGCCAGCAGCTCGCGCGAGGAGAACGGCTTGACCACGTAATCGTCGGCGCCCATTTCCAGCCCGATGATGCGATCGGTTTCATCATCGCGCGCGGTCAGCATCACCACCGGCACCGCACGGTGCTTGCCGGCGCGCAGGTTCCGGCACAGCGACAGCCCGTCTTCGCCCGGCATCATCACGTCCAGCACGATCAGGTCCACGTCGCTGGTCTCCAGCATGGCACGCATCTCGCGCCCGTCGGCCGCCTGGCTCACGCGCAGGCCATTGCGGCGCAGATAGTCGCCGGCCAGCTGGCGGATGTCGGCGTCGTCATCGACAACCAGGATGTGGTCGGTGTGGGTGCTCATGCCTGCTCCGCGTGGTGGCCATCGGTGACCCGCAGCGGGTCCGTGGACGCATGGTATCGCCGCCACCGCGCCGCTGCGGCAAGGCGGGGGCATCCATTTGTATGACTGTGTATCAATCGCCGCCGTGGTGCGGAAAGGCGACAAATCGCCGGGTTCGCCGACACCTGCCGGATACGGGGCGGGCGTTGAATGGCCTCCAACGCCGGCGCGCCGTTGCCGGCCGCCGGCCTACATGACCGGTTCCAGCCTGACCATCGATGGCGGCTGGGCCATCTGAACATCAACGGAGAGCACCATGCACACGACTTCTTTCCCGCTGTCCCGTTCGCCCCGATCATTCAGCGCCTCCCTGCTGGCCATGGCGATGGCCTTGGCGGCCTCTGCATCCGCCCTCGCATCGACTGCCTTGCCTGTCCCTGCGCCGACAGTGGCGGCAGCACACGCGCCGCCCCCGCTGGAAGCGAACAAGCATGTCGTCGCTGGTGACCTGGACGTGGCCTACGCCGAGCTGGGACCGGCCGACGGCGAGGTGGTCGTACTGCTGCACGGCTGGCCCTATGACATCAATGCCTATGCCGAGGTCGCGCCGCAGCTGGCGGCCAAAGGCTACCGGGTGATCGTGCCGCACCTGCGTGGCTACGGCAGCACCCGCTTCCTGTCGGCGCAGACGCCGCGCAATGGCGAACCGGCCGCGCTGGCGTCCGATGTACTGAACCTGCTTGATGCCCTGCACATCCCGCGCGCCAACCTGGCCGGCTTCGACTGGGGCGCACGCTCGGCCGACATCGTTGCCGCGCTGTGGCCGGAGCGGGTCAAGTCGCTGGTTTCGGTCAGCGGCTATCTCATCGGCAGCCAGGCAGCCGGCAGGACGCCGTTGCCGCCGCAGGCCGAGCTGCAGTGGTGGTACCAGTTCTACTTCGCCACCGATCGCGGCCAGGCCGGCTACGCAACCTACACGCACGACTTCGCCCGCCAGATCTGGCAGCTGGCCTCGCCGCAGTGGCGCTTCGACGACTCAACGTTCGCGCGCAGCGCCGCCGCGCTCGACAACCCCGACCACGTGGCCATCGTGGCGCACAACTACCGCTGGCGCCTGGGCCTGGCCGACGGCGAGCCGAAGTACGCCGCGCTGGAGCAGCGCCTGGCGCAGGCACCGACCATCCGCGTGCCGACCATCACCCTGGAAGGGGATGCCAACGGCGCACCACACCCCAAGGCCGAGGCGTACGCCGCCAAGTTCACCGGTCCCTATGAGCATCGCCTGCTGCGGGGTGGCGTGGGCCACAACCCGCCGCAGGAAGCACCGCAGGCGTTCGTCCAGGCGGTGATCGACGCCGCTGCGCTCTGATCCATCCCCCTTCATCCACACCGAGGCAATCCCCATGAACGCAATCGACAAGGTGCTTTACACCGGCAAGACCCACACCGTCGGCGGCCGCGCCGGGCGCGCGTACAGCGACGACGGCCAACTGGACATCGGCCTGTCCCCGCCGGGAAGCGGGAAGCCGGGCAGCAACCCCGAGCAGCTGTTCGCGGCGGGCTGGTCGGCCTGCTTCCAGGGCGCGATGGCCAAGGCCGCGCGCAGCTTGGACCTGACCCTGCCCGCCGACACCGCCATCGATGCCGAAGTCGACCTCGGCATGGTGGGCCAGGACTACCAGCTGCAGGCACGGCTGCGGGTGAGCGTGCCCGGCATGGACCGTGCGCAGGCAACGGCACTGGTGGAAGCAGCGCACCGCACCTGCCCGTACTCCAAGGCCACGCGCGGCAACATCGACGTACAGCTCTCGGTCGCCTGAGGAGAAAGACCATGCGCATGCTTCGCCCGATCATCACCCTGCTGGCCGCGTGCATCTCCGCCAGCGCCTGTACGCCGGGCGCAGCGGCCGACCCGGTTCCGCCCAGCCCCAACATGCCGGCGCCGCAGGCGCCGGAGTTCACCGGCATC
This sequence comes from Stenotrophomonas sp. NPDC047960, assembly GCF_043204395.1. NCBI lineage: Bacteria > Pseudomonadati > Pseudomonadota > Gammaproteobacteria > Lysobacterales > Lysobacteraceae > Stenotrophomonas > Stenotrophomonas sp. NPDC047960. The sequence goes on from NZ_JBIDBX010000002.1 coordinate 245,492, forward strand.
GAGCACTGGCTCAACGGCCCGGCGCAATCGCTGCAGCAGCTGCGCGGCAAGGTCGTGCTGGTGGAATTCTGGACCTACTCCTGCATCAACTGCCTCAACGTGATGCCACACGTGAAGCGTTGGCATGACACCTACGCTAGCCAGGGGTTGACCGTGATCGGGGTGCACACCCCCGAGTTCGGCTATGAAAAGCTGCCGCGCAACGTGGAAGCGGCAGTGAAACGCCTCGGTGTCACCTGGCCGGTAGCGCAGGACAACGCTTACCAGACCTGGCGCGCGTACGGAAACCAGTACTGGCCGGCGCTGTACCTGATCGACCAGCAGGGCCGCATCGTCTACCGGCATTTCGGCGAAGGCGATTACGCGGCCACCGAAGCGCATATCCGCAAACTACTCGCCGCAACGGAGCATTCCCCATGACATCCACCTGGTTGATCACCGGCAGCTCACGGGGCCTTGGCCGCGCCCTGGCCGAAGCGGTGCTGGCGGCAGGCCATCGGCTGGTCGCCACCGCGCGCAACCCTGATTCGTTGCATGACCTGATCGAGCGCGACCGTTGGCGTGCGCTGACTGAATCAACTGACTTCGCCGTTGATTGAGCTCCTGGATTCGGACAACGCATGGGCGGCCCCGGGACCGCAGTCCGGATGAACGTGTACCGTGGCGGTCATACAGGGCCTGACCGCTCCTTTCCGCAGAGGGTTTCGCATGGAATTTCTGGTCAACATCGATGTGGACAATCTCGATGCGGGGCTGGCGTTCTATACGCGCGCCTTCGACCTGCATGTGGGGCGGCGCTTCGGAAGCGACGGCGTGGAACTGCTGGGTGGACCGGCACCGATCTACCTGCTGGCCAAGGCTTCAGGCAGCTCGGCCACACCACAGGTGCGCGACCGCCGCGATTACCGCCGGCATTGGACGCCGCTGCACCTGGACTGGGTGGTGGATGACCTGGATGCCGCCCTGGCCCGCGCGGTAGCCGCTGGCGCACGCGTGGAACAGCCGCCGGCCACCCACGCCTGGGGCCGGATCGCCCTGCTCGCCGATCCGTTCGGCCATGGCTTCTGCCTGCTGCAGTTTCTCGGCCGTGGCTACGACGAGATCAGCGAACCCGTCCAGGGGCCGCGCAGCATGTCCACGAACGCGCGCAATGCCGAGGACATCTGACGCTGGCGGGGGTAATACAGCACCCAGCCGGCGAACGGTTCGCTCCAGTCTTGCAGCACCGCCACCAGCCGGCCGTCGTCAAGGTACGGGCGCGCGGCATCCTCAAGCACGTAGGCCAGGCCCAGGCCATCCAGCACCGCCTGCAGGATCGTGTGCTGATCCCCGAGCGTGAGCCGGCCCGGCACTTCGATGTCCAGCGTCTGCCCATCACGCTCGAACTGCCACTTGTACAGATGGCCGCTGGCGAAGCGAAAACGCACGCACTCATGCTCGACCAGTTCACGCGGGTGCAGTGGCACCACCCGCCCCTGCAGGTAAGCCGGCGACGCCACGATCAGCCCGCGCAGCGGCGGCCCCAGCGGCACCGCCACCATGTCTTCCGGCACGAACTCATGCAACCGCACGCCGGCGTCGTAGCCCTCGGCCACGATATCCACCAAGCCATCATCCTGCGCCACCTCCAACCGCACATCCGGGTGCACGCGCAGGAAATGGGCCAGGCGAGGTCCCAGCTGGGTGTGTACCGCCGCGCGGGTGGCATTGATCCGCAACAGCCCGGCCGGCGCCGCACGGAAGTGGTTCATCTCTTCCAGCGCGTCATGCACCTGGCCCAGTGCCGGCTGCAGGCGATCGAGCAGCCGCTGTCCGGCCTCGGTCAGCGCCACGCTGCGGGTGGTACGGTGGAACAGGCCTACCCCCAACCGCTCCTCCAGCGCGCGGATCGCATAGCTCACCGCCGAGGTCGACAGCGCCAGTTCCGCCCCCGCGCGGCGGAAGCTTCGGTGACGGGCCACCGCCGCGAACGCGGCCAGGTGGGTCAGGTTGTCAGTGGCCACGATTGTGCAGTCTGCCTTGATGAAGCATGCCGATATCCTGACTGTATACCCATGGGAACCGGGCGTATTGTAAAGCGCCTTTCCATAAAACCCAGGATATTCCCATGTCCCTTGCCCATGGCTACGCCGTGCATGACCAGACCGCGCCGCTGGTGCCGTTCTCCTTCGAACGCCGCGCCGTCGGTGCCGACGATGTCCGCATCCAGATCCTCTACAGCGGCATCTGCCACTCCGACCTGCACCAGGCCCGCGACGACTGGGGCGGCGCCCGGTTCCCGATGGTCCCGGGCCACGAAATCATCGGCCGGGTCACCGACGTCGGCGCCAAGGTCACCCGCTTCAAGGTCGGCGACTTCGCCGGCGTCGGCTGCATGGTCGACTCCTGCCGCCATTGCGACGCCTGCGACCACGACCTGGAGCAGTACTGCGAAAAGGGTCCGACCTACACCTACAACAGCCAAGAGCGCGGCAGCGACCAGCTCACCTACGGCGGCTACTCCGACCATATCGTGGTCGAGCAGCGCTTCGTGGTGAAGGTGTCCGACACGCTCGACCTGAAGGCCGCCGCCCCGCTGCTCTGCGCCGGCATCACCACCTACTCCCCCCTGCGCCACTGGAAAGTCGGCCCCGGCCAGAAGGTCGGCGTGATCGGCCTGGGTGGCCTCGGCCACATGGGCGTGAAGTTCGCCAAGGCGATGGGCGCCACCGTGGTAATGATCACCACTACCCCGGAAAAGGGTGCCGATGCCAAGCGCCTGGGCGCCGATGAGGTGCTGGTCTCGCGCGATCCGGCGCAGATGAAGGCCCACGCCAACAGCTTCGACTTCCTGCTCAACACCATCCCGGTCAGCCACGACACCAACCCGTACATGCAGCTGCTCAAGCGTGACGCCACCATGTGCCTGGTGGGCGTGATCACCGAACTGGACCCGCCGCTGATGGGTTCCAGCGTGATCTTCGGTCGCAAGCACGTGACCGGCTCGGCGATTGGCGGCATGGCCGAAACCCAGGAAATGATGGATTTCTGTGCCGAACACAACATCGTCAGCGACGTGGAAGTGATCGACATCAAGACCGTCAACGACGCCTGGGCGCGCATGGCGAAAAACGATGTGCGGTATCGGTTCGTGATCGACATGGCAACGTTGGCGGCATAACCGCGTTTGCCAACCGCATCGCGCAATGCATGAGGGGGCGGCCGGCGGGCAGCCCCCGTAGCGACTGTCAAAAACATGGATGTTTTTGACAAGCCTCCATGGACGGATTCACGGCGTGTCGCGTAGGGGGCTGACCGCCGGCCGCCCAGCACGCAGCAACAGAAACGCTGCTCTCAGCGACCAACCAAGAAGAATCAGTAAGCGAACTGCTTGAACACCGGGTCCACGCTCTGGTTCCACTCACCGTGGTACAGCGCCAGCTTGCGCTCGGCCGGGGTGATACCCGACGCCACGATCTCCTGCAGCACATCCAGGAAGTGGCTTTCATCCTGCCCGTCCGCATTGCGCGCCGCGCGCCGCTTCAGGCCCGCGATCGCGATCTTCAACGCCTCGGCCGCCAGGTCGCGCACCGTGCCACCGCGGAACGGCAGGTTCAGCGCATGCTTCGGTACGCCATCGCGCAGCGCATGGCGCTCTACCAGAGTGAAATCACGCACCAGGTCCCACGCCGCATCCAGCGCGGCATCGTCGTACAGCAACCCCACCCAGAACGCCGGCAGCGCGCACAGCCGCGCCCACGGGCCGCCATCGGCGCCGCGCATTTCCAGATACTTCTTCAGACGCACTTCGGGGAACGCCGTGGTCATGTGATCCGACCAGTCGCGCAGCGTCGGCAGCTGGCCAGGCAGCACCGGCAGCTTGCCCAGCATGAAATCGCGGAAGCTCTGCCCACTGGCATCGTGGTAGACGCCATCGCGGTAGGAGAAGTACATCGGCACATCGAGCAGGTAATCCACGTAACGCTCGTAACCGAAGCCATCCTCGAACACGAAGTCGAGCATGCCCGTACGGTCCGCATCCGTGTCCGTCCAGATGTGCGAACGGTAGCTCAGGTAACCGTTCGGCTTGCCCTCGGTGAACGGCGAATCGGCGAACAGCGCCGTGGCGATCGGCTGCAGCGCCAGCGACACCCGGAACTTCTTCACCATGTCCGCTTCGGTGGCGTAATCCAGGTTCACCTGCACCGTGCAGGTGCGCGTCATCATGTCCAGCCCCAGCGAGCCGACCTTGGGCATGTAATCGCGCATGATGCGGTAGCGGCCCTTGGGCATCCACGGCATCTCCCCGCGCGTCCACTTCGGCTGGAAGCCCATGCCCAGGAAGCCCAGCTCCAGCTCCGCCGCCACCTGCGCCACCTCGTTGAGATGCGTGCCCGTTTCCACACAGGTCTGGTGGATGCTTTCCAGCGCCGCGCCCGACAGCTCCAGCTGCCCGGCTGGCTCCAGCGTGACCGACGCGTTGTCGCGCAGCAGCGCGATGGTGCGGCCGTTCTCCTGCACCGGCGCCCAGCCGAAACGGGTCAGCCCGGTGAGCAGCGCCTCGATACCCCGGTCACCCTCGAAGGTGGGCGGGCGCAGGTCGTCCAGCCGGAAGCCGAACTTCTCGTGTTCGGTGCCGATGCGCCACTGCGCCTTGGGCTTTTCGCCGGAGGCCAACGTGGCGACCAGTTCATTACGGTCGGTGATCGGCGTCTCGGCGACGTGGCTGGGGCTCGACAAGGGGAGGCTCGCAGGAATTCTGGACTGGACGGGGATGTGGGGCTGATCGCCCTGCATCGCAAGGGCGCAGTATAGGGTGGCCGTTCCAGCCGTCATGCCACCGTGACGGTTTTCAGCATCCTACTGGGTGGGACTTGACCGCCCGCCATGCCCGCCGCGCCTGGCGTGCGCGCCCCCCGGCCCGGTGACCGCCAGCGGCATGGCACGGCGGCTTGGCCGATACTGCACGGTAATGGACATGCCCGTTACCCTCGATCCGCTGCTGGCCGAGATGGCCAGCCTTGCCGACTGCCAGCGCGCGGGCGGCTATGCGTGCGTTACCGCGCGCCGCGAACACGGCGCCCAGTCGGTGGACATTCCGCAACCGCAGTTCGCCATCCTGCTGCAGGGTCGCAAGCAGGTGCGCACCGCGCACCAGACCCTGCAGCTGGTGCCCGGCGATCTGTTCCTGATCACCCGACGCTGCCGGATCGACGTGGTCAACACGCCCGATCCGCAGAGCGGGCTGTACCTCAGCGCGATCGTGCCGCTGTGCGCCGAAGCGTTGTCCGCCGCGCGCGTGCTGTGGAACGAGCCCTTGCCCGAGGCCGGCGATGTACTGGCGAAGCTGTCACTGCACGACCATGCCGACACCCTGCGCCAGTGGCGGCACGCGCTTGAGCACGCCCGGTACACCGAAGCACGGCTGGCACTGGCAGCACTGGTGCTGGCGTTCTGCCGGCTGGGCCATGGCAGCCTGCTGGTGGCGCCCGAACCCAGCCTGGGCGAACGCATCCGCGACCTGATTGCGGCCCAGCCCGAACGCGACTGGCAATCGCGCGATTTCGAAGACCAGCTCGGCCTCAGCGGCGCCACCCTGCGCCGCCGCCTGGCCAGCGAGCAGTCCAGCGTGCGCGAGCTGATCGCCGATGCGCGCCTGGCCCACGCCATGAACCTGCTCTACACCACCCAACTGCCGCTCAAGACCATTGCCGCGCGGGTCGGCTACCGCTCGACGGGCAGTTTCAGCAAGCGCTTCGCCGCGCGCTACGGGCTGGAACCGACAGCGATCGGCAACAGCTGAGCGCACCGCGAGCGTTTCGCCGCGCATTCTGAGCGGAACGCCGCGCCCGCCCCGCGCACCCTGCAGGTACCGCGGCGCTGCCGCCTTGTATGGAAACGATCATGTCCCTCCCCCGTGTGCGTGTCCTGGCCGCCGCCCTGCTGCTGGCCACGGTTGCCGTACCTGCGTTCGCCACCACCACCCACCACCCGCTGGAACAGGTACCCGGCGTTTACCACCAGCAGATCGGCGAACTGGACGTCACCGCCCTGTTCGACGGCACCGTGGCGCTGGGTCGCTCGGAACTGGTCGGCATCGCACCGGGCGCGGTCACCCGCCTGCTCGACCACCGCTACGTGCCCGAAGACGCCAAGGGCCTGCAGACCGCAGTCAATGCCTACCTGATCCAGCGCGGCAACCACCTCACCCTGGTCGACACCGGCACCGCCGGCTGCTTCGGTCCGGGGCTGGGCCAGGTGCTGGGTAACCTGCGCAAGGCCGGCTACGACCCGGCCGACGTGGATGATGTCCTGCTCACCCACGCCCACCCGGACCACCTGTGCGGCCTGCTCGATGCACAGGACAAGGTCGCGTATCCCAACGCCACCGTGTGGCTGTCCGACGCCGATGCGGCCTATTGGCTGGAGCCGGCCAGCGAGGCCGGCGCGCCGCAGGGCGTGCGTTTTGCTTTCGCCCTTGCCCGCGAGGCCGTGGCACCGTACGTGGCCAGCGGCAAGCTGAAGCGCTTCAGCCCGGCCCAGGCGCTGCCGAACGGCGTCACCGCGCTGGACAGCCACGGGCATACCCCGGGCCATGTGTCCTGGAAGATCGAGGGCGGTGATGGGCAGGCGGTCCTGGTGTGGGGCGACATCGTGCACTTCCACGCCGTGCAGTTCGCCCAGCCACAGGCCGCCTATGAGGCCGACAGCGACCGCACCGCAGCCATTGCCAGCCGCCGCGCGATGATGGCGCAGGCCGCCGATGGGGGGTGGTGGGTCGCCGGTGCCCACCTGCCGTTCCCGGGGTTGGGCCATGTCCGCCGGGAAGGCGACGCGTTCGCGTGGGTCCCGGGCGAATTCGCGCCGTTATCGGCGCGGTGAATGTGTACCGACCAACGGTCGGTACCTACCGGTCACCCTACCCTCGGTCGGGTGACGGGTTACGCCGCGTCGGGCGCCGGCGTGTTGAGGCCCAGCCAGCCGCCGATGATCCCACGCGCCTCGTCCACGCCCTGGCGGGCCGGGCCGGAGAAGGTCTGCACGCTGACGGTGTCGCCAAAGGCGGACTGCAGTTCCTTGCGCACCTTCTGCAGGGCAATGCCCTGCTGCCCACGGCCGAGCTTGTCGGCCTTGGTCAGCAGCGCGTGCGCCGGCAGCCCGCGCCGGACCGCATAAGCCAGCATCTGCCGGTCGTAGTCCTTGAGCGGGTGGCGGATGTCCATCACCACCACCAGCCCGCGCAGGGCCTCGCGGGTGCGGAAGTACTGGTCGATGAAGGCCTGCCAGTGCGCCTGCAGGTCCAGCGGCACCTTGGCGTAGCCGTAACCGGGCAGATCGACCAGCTTGGCGTCCGGGGTGACTTCGAAGAACACCAGCTGCTGGGTGCGGCCGGGGGTCTTGGAGACCCGGGCCAGGCTGTTCTGGCGGGTCAGGGCGTTGAGGGCACTGGATTTGCCGGCGTTGGAGCGGCCGGCAAAGGCCACTTCGGCCCCCACGTCATCCGGCAATTGCCGGGTATTGTGGGCCGAGAGCAGGTAATGGGCGCGTTCGAGGAGCAATGACATGGGCATAGGATCGCATGTCCGGGCTCGCCGCGTGCTGCCGGTCACGGGTTTTGCCGCACTGCCGCGTTGACCCCGGCGTGAAACGGCATGGATAATCGGGCAATCCCCGCGTGTGCAGCCTGCACACGCCAGGCCGGTCCACACGGAGCTTCCGCATGCGCCATGCTCGCGTTCTTGCCGTTTCCGCTGTTGCTGTATCGTTGCTCGCCGCCGTTGCGTACGCCCAGACCGCAGTGACCCCGCTGCCGGACAACACGCCGGTGAGGACGGCGTCGCTCGAAGTCGATTTCAGCAAGACCACCTGGGGCGATGCCAAGGCGGGCCAGACCAAGGCTGCCGCGTGTGCGGCGTGCCATTCGGCCGATGGCAACTCGACCGTGGAGATGTACCCCAGCATCGCCGGCCAGAGCGAGCGCTACGCTGCGCAGCAGATGGCCCTGATCGCCAATGGCCAGCGCACTTCCGGGGCGGCGGCGGCGATGGTGCCGTTCGTACAGGACCTCACCCCGCAGGACATGCGTGACATCGGTGCGTATTTCGCAACGCAGAAGGCCAGCGCAGGGCTTGCCGATGACAGCCTGGTGACCGAAGGTCCGCACAAGGACAAGAAGTTCTACGAAATCGGCCAGCAGCTCTACCGCGGCGGTGACGCCCAGCGTGGCATTCCGGCGTGCATGGCGTGCCATGGTCCCACCGGTGCCGGCAACCCGGGCCCGGCTTACCCGCACGTGGGCGGCCAGCACGCCTCGTATGTGGCGCGGCGGCTGCAGGAGTACCAGGCCGGGGTCACCCAGCAGACCGACAAGGCGCACTTCCAGATCATGGCCACTATCGCCAAGTCGCTGACCGAACAGGAAATCCAGGCACTGGGCAGCTACCTGCAGGGCCTGCACAACCGCGCCGACGACGTGGCCGCCGCCGCGCCGCGTTCGGCCCTGGGCGGCGCACGGCAATGACGGCGTGCCAGAACCGATGACAGATGCGCCCCGCCCAGGCGGCGGGTTATGTTCACTGCCACGCCGGCACTGGGCCGGCGTTGTTTTTTCCGATGGAGATGGATGTAGATGACGTTGCTGCCCCGCCTGATGCTGTTGCTGCTGGCCCTGAGCCCCCTGTCCCTGCTGGCCGCGCCCGCCCCCGCCGCACTGGTGGAAGGCAGGGATTACGCCGTGATCGAAGCGCCCGGCCCCTTTGCGCCGCTGGCCGGCAAGATCGAAGTGGCGGAAGTGTTCGGCTATACCTGCCCGCACTGCGCCCACTTCGAGCCGCTGCTGCAGGCCTGGCAGAAGAAGCTGCCCAAGGACGTGCGCTTCACCCCTGTGCCGGCCGTGTTCGGCGGCTACTGGGATTCCTATGCCCGTGCCTACTACGCGGCCGAGCAGCTGGGCGTGGCCAAGCGCAGCCATGCAGCGATGTTCGACGCACTGCATGAAAAGGGTTCGCTGCCCCTGTCCAACGTATCCCCCAAGGAGCTGGCCGGCTTCTACAAGGACTACGGCGTGAACGAACAGCAGTTCACCACCGCATTGAAGAGTAACGAAGTGGAAGCCAAGCTGGCCGTGGCCAGATCCTTCGCCCAGCGGGTCAAGGTGCAGGGTACGCCGTCGCTGGTGATCAACGGCAAGTACCTGGTCAAGGGCACCTCGTTCGAGGAGATGCTGCGCAACGCCGATGCCCTGATCGCCCGCGAACGCGCCGCGAAGGCTCGCTGAACCGTCACGCACCCTGCACGCGGCGCCCCGGCGGCCGCGTGTCATCATTCCCCCCTGGCCGGCGCCCGATGCGCCGGCCCCAACATGCTCTGCTGGAGACGCTTCGATGAAGACCCGTTTCGCCCTCATGCTCATGGCCCTGCTGCCGATCCTGGCCGCCTGCAAGGCCCAGGATGGCACCGCCAACACCGCCGCCCCGACCGAGCCGGCTGCGCCGACCAGCACCCCGGCGGCTGAAACCGCCCCGGCCCCGACCGAGGTTGCGCCGGCCGCCAGCGGCGAAACCGCCGCCGCCGAAACTGCTGCTGCCGAAGCCACCACCCCGGCACCGGCACCGGCCTCCTCGCAGCCGGTGGGCCCGGCCCCGGTAGAAGGCACCGATTACGTGGTCATCGCCAATGGCAAGCCGTTCCAGCCGGCCACCGGAAAGATCGAAGTGGCAGAAGTGTTCGGCTTCGTCTGCCCGGCCTGTGCCGCGTTCCAGCCGCTGATCGGGCCTTGGAAAGCCGGCCTGCCGAGCGATGTGAACTTCGTGTACGTGCCGGCCATGTTCGGCGGTACCTGGGATGACTATGCCAAGGCGTTCTACGCCGCGCAGGCACTGGGACTGGAAGACAAGACCCACGAAGCGCTGTACAAGGCCATCCACGTCGACCAGGCCCTGAAGGGTGAGCGCGGCCGTGATTCGGTGCAGGATATCGCCGCCTTCTACGCCAAGCACGGCGCCGATGCCAAGCAGTTCGAGGCCACCATGTCGAGCTTCGCGGTGAGCGCCAAGACCAGCGCTGCCAAGCAGTTTGCGCAGCGCAGCCAGATCACCGGCACCCCGTCGGTGATCGTCAACGGCAAGTATCTGGTCAAGGGCAAGAGCTTCCCGGACATGCTGCGCATCGCCGATCACCTGATCGCCCGCGAACGTGCCGCCAAGGGCAACTGAGCATCCAAGAGCAAGCAACCGTCGTGACTTCCCCCAACACGCGGACCCTGCGCCTGCTGACGGCCAACATCCAGGCCGGCTCAAGCACCCGCCGCTACAGCGACTATGTGACCCGCAGCTGGTCGCATGCCCTGCCGGCGGGGCGCAAGCGGACCAGCCTGGACGCCATCGCCCAGCTGGCCCGCGGTCACGACATCGTCGGCCTGCAGGAGGCCGACCCCGGCAGCCTGCGCTCGGGCTTCACCAACCAGACCCACTATCTGGCCGAGCGCGCCGGCTTCAATTACTGGAGCCATCAACCCAACCGCCGCATGGGCGGGGTGGCTTCCAGTGCCAACGGCCTGTTGAGCCGGCTGGAACCGGTGGAAGTCCAGGACCACGCCCTGCCCGGCCGGATTGGCGGGCGCGGTGTGCTGCTGGCCAAGTTCGGAGACGGCAACGAGGGCCTGGCAGTGGCCGTGGCACACCTGTCACTGGGCACCAACTCGCGCATGTCACAGTTGGCCTTCATCGCGGATCTGTTGTCCGAGCATTCCAACGCTGTGCTGATGGGCGATTTCAACTGCCTTGCCGAACGTCCGGAAATGCAGGTGCTGTACCAGAAGACCAACCTGCAGCCGCCCGGCTGCGCGGTGCCCACCTTCCCAAGCTGGCGGCCGGACCGGGCCATCGACCACATCCTGCTCAGCAGCGGCCTGCAGCAACGCAGTGCCGAAGCGGTACCGGCGGCGTTCTCCGATCACCTGGCACTGGCCATGGAGATCGATGTGCCGAACCACGCCCTGCGCTGATCGCGTAAACGGGATGTCCACAGCGCGTATGCGCTAATGCGTGGGGTCTGCCGGCAACGGCACTGTGAGCCCTTCATCCATGAACATCGTGGAGACGCCTCCCAGCGAGGTGCGCACGCTTCGACCCGTCTTCCTGCTTGCCGCCACGATCGTGGCGGCATTCGCCATTCTGGTCACCGCGTTTCCCATTCCCTCCGGCGTTCTTTTGCTGGACGCGCAGACCTGGGCATCGCGCAATGTGGGCTGGTACTACCTGCTGGCGATGACCGTGTACCTGGTGTTCGTGGTCGGCGTGGCGCTGTCGGGCTACGGCCAGGTGAAGCTGGGCGCGGACCATGACGAACCGGAGTTCAGCTATCTCTCGTGGGCCGGCATGCTGTTCGCGGCCGGAATCAGCATCACCCTGTTCTTTTTCTGCGTGTCCGAACCACTCACCCATTATCTGCAGCCGCCACAAGGCGGGGTGGGCGGTGGCGAAGCCGGCGCGCGCCAGGCCATGCAGCTGCTGTTCCTGCACTGGGGCCTGCACGGCTGGGGCGTGTTCGCGCTGGCGGCGATGGCGCTGGCCTACTTTGCGTACCGCCACAACCTGCCGCTGGCGCTGCGTTCGGCCCTGTACCCGTTGATCGGAAAACGTATCAACGGCCCCATCGGTTACACCGTGGATGCACTGGGCATCGTCGCCACCGTGTTCGGCATCGGCGCGGACATGGGTTTCGGCGTGCTGCACCTCAATGCCGGCCTGAACGTACTGCTGCCTATCCCGCACGCCCCGTGGGTACAGGTGGCGCTGATCGCGCTGATGATGGGCGCGGCGATCATCGTGGCAGTCTCCGGCGTGGAGAAGGGCGTGCGCTGGATGTCGGACATCAACATGCTGCTGGCCATCGCACTGCTGCTGTTCATGCTGTTCGCCGGCCCCACCCAGTACCTGCTCAGCACCCTCATGCAGAACCTGGGCGACTACCTGGGCAATGTGGTGGGCAAGAGTTTCGATGTGTACGCCTACGGCGGCCGCGCCGACTGGCTGGGTAACTGGACCGTGTTCTACTGGGCCTGGTGGATCGGCTGGGCGCCGTTCGTGGGGCTGTTCATCGCGCGTATTTCGCGCGGCCGGACCATCCGCGAATTCGTGTTCGGCGTGCTGCTGATCCCGCTGGGCTTCACCCTCGCGTGGCTGTCGATCTTCGGCAACAGCGCGCTCGACCAGGTACTTCACCACGGCCAGGAGCACCTGGCGCAGATGGCGGTGGACAACCCGCCCACCGTGCTCTACGCACTGCTGGACAGCTACCCGTGGAGCCGCGCGGTGATCACCGTGACGGTCATCGTCAGCTTCATCTTCTTTGTCACCTCCGCCGATTCGGGCACCGTCGTGCTGTCCACCCTGTCTTCGCATGGCGGTGCGCCCGAGGAAGATGGGCCACGTTGGCTGCGGGTGTTCTGGGGGGTGATGACCGCGCTGGTGACCGCGGGGCTGCTGCTGGCCGGCAGCATGGATGCGCTCAAATCGGCGGTGGTGCTCGCGTCGCTGCCGTTCTCGGTGGTGCTGCTGCTGATGCTGTGGGGCTTGACCCGGGCACTGGGCGAGGAATCGCAGCGTAAAAAGGCCTCGCAATACTCGCCGATCCCGCTGATCGGCCAATCGCGCCACCAGCGTGGCTGGCGCCAGCGCATCACCCAGGCCGTGCATTTCCCGGCGCGCGACGAGGTGTACCGCTTCATGGACACCGACGTGCGCCCAGCCATCGAAGCGGTGGCCACCCAGCTGCGCGAGCAGGGCCTGGACGTGACCACCCGGTTCGAACCCGGACAGATGGAACTGGAAGTCAACCACGGCGAACAGCAGGTGTTCCGCTACCAGGTGGTGATGCGCGGTTACCTTACCCCCTCGTTCGCTGCACAGCGTTTCCGCAACCAGCGCTACTACCGCGCCGAAGTGCACCTCTATGAAGGTGGACAGGATTACGAACTGGTCGGCTACAGCCGCCAGCAGATCATCAACGACATCATCGACCAGTACGAGCGCCACCTGCAGTTCCTGCATCTGACCCGTTGAACCCGCTGGTCTCCCGACGCACACAGGAGTCATCGACATGCCCACCTTCCCCGACCAGCTGCTCTACATCGGCGGCCGCTACGTCGCCTCGCAGGGCAACCGCACCTTCGAGGTGGTCAACCCGGCCAACGGCGAGGTGCTTGCCAACGTGCACAGCGCCAACAGCGACGACCTGGATGCAGCGGTGGAAAGCGCCCATGCGGGCCAGAGAATCTGGGCCGCGCTCACCACGGTCGAGCGTTCGCGCATCCTGCTGCGCGCGGTGGCGTTGCTGCGCGAGCGCAACGACGGCCTGGCCGAACTGGAAAGCCTCAACACCGGTAAACCGCTTGGCGAAACCCGCAGCGTGGACATCGTCACCGGCGCGGACGTGCTGGAGTACTACGCCGGTGTGATGCACGGGCTGGAAGGCAGCCAGGTACCACTGCGCGAAGGCAGCTTCTTCTACACGCGGCAGGAACCGCTGGGGGTGGTCGGTGCGATCGGCGCCTGGAACTACCCGATCCAGATCGCCCTGTGGAAGGCCGCTCCCGCCCTCGCCGCCGGCAACGCGATGATTTTCAAGCCCAGCGAAGTGACCCCGCTGACCGCGCTGAAGCTCGCCGAAATCTTCACCGAAGCCGGCCTGCCCGATGGCGTGTTCAACGTACTGCCCGGCGATGGCGCGGGGGTCGGCACCGCGCTGACTGAACACCCCCGCATCGAGAAGATCTCCTTCACCGGCGGCACCGCCACCGGGCGCAAGGTGATGGCCAGCGCATCCAGTTCCACGCTCAAGGAGGTGACCATGGAGCTGGGCGGCAAGTCGCCGCTGATCATCTGCACCGATGCGGATATCGACCTGGCCGCCGATGTGGCGATGATGGCCAACTTCTACAGCGCCGGTCAGGTCTGCACCAACGGCACCCGCGTTTTCGTACCGCACGCCCTGCAGGCGGATGTCGAACAGGCGCTGCGCGAACGCGTGGCCCGTATCCGCATCGGCGACCCGCTTGCCGAAGACACCAACTTCGGCCCGCTGGTCAGCGCCGCGCACATGCGCCGGGTGCTGGCGCACATCGAGAGCGGCAAGACAGAGGGCGCGCGCCTGGTATGCGGTGGGCAGCGCCTCACCGACGGCGCGCTGGGCAAGGGCTGCTATGTGGCCCCGACCATCTTCAGCGACTGCCGCGACGACATGGCCATCGTGCGCGAAGAGATCTTCGGGCCGGTGCTCAGCCTGTTGACCTATGAGGATGAAGACGAGGCGATCCGCCGCGCCAATGCCACCGAGTACGGCCTTGCGGCCGGCGTGGTGACGCGGGACCTCAGCCGCGCACACCGGTTGATCCACCGCCTGGAAGCAGGCATCTGCTGGGTCAACTGCTGGGGCGAATCGCCGGCCACGATGCCGGTGGGCGGCTACAAGCAGTCCGGCGTGGGCCGCGAGAACGGCCTGGCCACGCTGCGAGCCTACACCCGCACCAAATCCGTCCAGATCGAACTGGACCGCTACGCATCGGTGTTCTGAATATGAAGCGCGAATACGATTACATCATCATCGGCGCCGGTTCGGCCGGCAACACGCTGGCTGCGCGCCTCACCGAAGACGCCGGCGTGAGCGTGCTGCTGCTGGAAGCCGGCGGCCCCGACTACCGCCTGGATTTCCGCACGCAGATGCCGGCCGCGCTGGCCTACCCGCTGCAGGGCCGGCGCTACAACTGGGCCTACGAAACCGAGCCCGAACCGCACATGGACAACCGGCGCATGGAATGCGGGCGCGGCAAGGGCCTGGGCGGCTCCTCGCTGATCAACGGCATGTGCTACATCCGTGGCAATGCGCTGGATTTCGACCAGTGGGCCACCTTCGATGGGCTGGAGGACTGGAGTTACCTGGACGTGCTGCCCTACTTCCGCAAGGCTGAAACCCGCGACATCGGGCCTAACGATTACCACGGCGGCGATGGCCCGGTCAGCGTGGCGACCCCGAAGAACGACAACAACGTGCTGTTCCACGCCATGGTCGAGGCCGGCGTGCAGGCCGGCTACCCGCGCACCGACGACCTCAACGGCTACCAGCAGGAGGGCTTCGGTCCGATGGACCGCACCGTCACTCCGCGCGGGCGCCGCTCCAGCACTGCGCGCGGCTACCTGGACATGGCCAAGGGCCGGCCCGGGCTGGAGATCGTGACCCACGCCACCACCGATCGCATCCTGTTCGACGGCAAGCGCGCGGTGGGCGTGCGCTACCTGGCTGGCAGCAGTGTCGACCCGATCGACGTACATGCGCGCCGCGAGGTGCTGCTGTGCGCTGGCGCGATTGCATCGCCACAGATCCTGCAGCGCTCCGGCGTGGGCGCGCCCGCATTGCTGGCGTCGCTGGGTGTGCCGCTGGTGCACGACCTGCCTGGCGTGGGCGAGAACCTGCAGGATCATCTCGAGGTCTACATCCAGTACGCCTGCACCAAGCCGGTGTCGCTGTACCCGGCGCTGCAGTGGTGGAACCAGCCGGCGATCGGGGCAGAGTGGTTGTTCGCCGGCACGGGCGTGGGTGCCAGCAACCAGTTCGAGGCCGGCGGCTTCATCCGCACCCGCGACGATTTCGCCTGGCCCAACATCCAGTATCACTTCCTGCCGGTGGCGATCAATTACAACGGCACCCATGCGGTGAAGGAACACGGTTTCCAGGCGCATGTGGGGTCGATGCGCACGCCCAGCCGGGGCCGCGTGCATGCGCGTTCGCTGGACCCGCACCAGCACCCGTCCATCCTGTTCAACTACCAGTCCACCGAGCAGGATTGGCAGGAGTTCCGCGATGCGATCCGGATCACCCGCGAGATCATCGCCCAGCCGGCACTGGACGAATACCGCGGCCGCGAGATCAGCCCCAGCGCGGACTGCCGCACCGATGCCGAGCTGGATGCCTTCGTGCGCGCCCGTGCCGAAACCGCCTACCACCCGTCCTGTTCGTGCGCGATGGGCACCGATGCGATGAGCGTGGTGGACGGCCAGGGCCGCGTGCATGGCATGCAGGGCCTGCGTGTGGTGGACGCCTCGATCATGCCGCGCATCATCACCGGCAATCTCAACGCAACCACGATCATGATGGCCGAGAAGATCGCCGACCGCATCCGGGGCCGCGAACCGTTGCCGCGCAGCACGGCCACGTACTACGTGGCCGGCGATGCGCCGGTGCGGCGCTGACGGTTACCCCACCGGTTGGGTCAGCACCGGTTCGCGCCGCTTGGCAGTGACCGTGCTGCCAATCGACGCCGCCACCGTGCAGCCGATCGCCGCCCACTGCAATGGGGTCAGGTGTTCGGCCAGCAGGCCCATCGCCAGCAGCGCGGCTACCGCCGGTTCCATGCTGATCAGGATGCCGAAGGTTTCCTTCGGCAGGCGCTTCAGCGCGGCCATTTCCAGTGACATGGGAATCGCGCTGGAGACCACCGCCACGCCCAACCCGAACAGCAGGATCTTCGGGTCCAGCAGCGCCATGCCGGCGTGCGCCACGCCCACCGGCACCACGACCAGCGCAGCCGCACACAGGCCCAGCGACACCGTGTGCCCGGCATGCAGGTGGCCGGCACGCTTGCCGAAGATGATGTACAGCGCCCAGCACACCGCCGCGCCCAGCGCATACAGCACGCCGCCCAGGTCCAGCGGTTCGCCATGGCCCAGCGGCAGCAGCAACAGCAGGCCGGCAGCCGCGCAGCCCACCCAGACAAAATCGATCGGCCGCCGTGAGGACCACATCGCCACCGCCAGCGGCCCGCAGAACTCGATGGCCACCGCGATGCCGAACGGAATCGTGCGCAGCGCCATGTAGAACAGCAGGTTCATCACGCCCAGGGTGATCCCGTAGCGGAAGATCGCGCCCGCATCGGCGCGCGTGGTGGTCCAGCGCCACGGCCGGAACACCGCCAGCAGTACCAGCGCGGAGAAGCCCACGCGCAGCGCGCTGGTGCCCTGCGCGCCGATCACCGGGAACAGCTGTTTGGCGAACGAGGTGCCCACGGCAAGTGCGGTCACCGAGCCGAGGACGGCAAGGACGGGGAACAGCGTGGAGAGGCGCGACGAAGTCATCGCGTGAGGATACCCGCATGCCAGCGCAGCGACACGCCACGCGTGTCCCGCGCGGTGCCGGATGCTACGTGGGACACGCATGGCGTGTCGCTACGTGGCCCTCGGGCATGTCGTCTTCGCCTGCAGGCGTGCCGTCACCCCTGAACTGCCGCCTCGATCTTCGCCACGTCGATCTTCTTCATGGTCATCATCGCCTCGAAGGCGCGTTTTGCCACCGCCGGGTCAGTGCTGTTGAACGCCTCGGTCAGCACCCGCGGCGTGATCTGCCAGGACAACCCCCACTTGTCCTTGCACCAGCCGCAGTCGCTCTCCTGGCCACCGTTGCCTACGATGGCATTCCACAGACGATCGGTCTCGGCCTGGTCGTCGGTGGCGATCTGGAACGAGAATGCTTCGCTGTGCTTGAACGCCGGCCCGCCGTTCAAGCCGATGCAGGGAATGCCGACTACGGTGAACTCCACGGTCAGCACATCGCCTTTCTTGCCGGACGGGAAGTCGGACGGCGCGCGATGCACGGCCTGCACCGAACTGTGCGGGAAGGTGGCGGCATAGAAGGCGGCGGCTTCCTCGGCGGCGCCGTCGTACCAGAGACAAAGCGTGTTCTTGGCGATCATCGGACATTCCTGGGAACGGGCCGCGGCCCGGGTGCGCCCACCGTAGGCCTGGCCACGTTAAGGACCGGTGGGTCACTCACCCGAAACCGATGGACATTGCGGATGGGACTGATTCGCATTACCATGATGCGATCCCGTTCGCGCCAGGGAGGCGCACGGCGATCAGTTGCCAAAGCCCGTGCCGCTGCACCGCACCCGCTCGTCGCGTACTGCCCCCACCGTCCGCAGCGCCCGGCATCCGAGGATCGCCGCCTGGTGCGCCGCCGCCCAGGAACCGCTGATGCCCCGTACCGCCGCTGTGCTGACCCGCCCCCTGCCCCACGGCCGCCTGCCGCAGGCGCTGCTGATTGCCCTGGCCACGTTTGCCGCTGCCCCGGCGTTCGCGCAGGATGCCAGCCCCGACGCCACTACCTTGGACAAGATCGTGGTAAAGGGTGAGCGCGCGGAAGGCTATTCGGTCCGCCGCACCTCCGCCGGCACCCGCTTTGATCTGGCCCCGCGCGAGATTCCGCAGTCGGTGAGCATCATCAGCCACCAGCGCATCGAGGACCAGAACCTCGACGACATCATCGACGTGCTGGCCAATACCACCGGCGTGAGCAGCACCCAGTCCGATACCGAGCGCACCGAGTTTTACTCGCGCGGCTTCTATATCGACAGCTACCAGTACGACAACCTGCCTACGCAGATGGTGCAGAACTGGAGCTACGGCGATTCCGGCCTGGACCTGGCCCTGTATGACCGCGTGGAAGTGGTGCGTGGTGCCACCGGCCTGCTGACCGGCGCGGGCAACCCGTCGGCGTCGGTCAACCTGATCCGCAAGCACGCCGACAGCGCCGAACTGACCGGCAGCGTGTCGGTCAACGTCGGCAGCTGGGGCCGCACCCGCAGCACCGTGGACGTAACCACGCCGCTGAATGCCAGTGGTTCGGTGCGTGCACGCGTGATCGGCAGCTACCTCGACACCGAATCGCAGATGGACCGCTACGACCAGCACAAGACGCTGGGCTATGCGGTGATCGACGCCGACCTGACCCCGGACACCCAGCTGAGCGTGGGCTACGACTACCAGCAGAAGCGCGCGAACGGCGCCACCTGGGGTGGCTTCCCGATGCTGTTCTCGGATGGCAGCCCGACCCCGTATGACGAGACCTTCAACTCGGCCGCCAAGTGGACCTACTGGGACACCACCAGCAAGCGCGCGTTCGCCACGCTGGAACACGGCTTTGCCAATGACTGGAAGGTTCGCATCGGCGCAACCCATGACGAAACCAAGGCCGACGACAAGCTGTTCTACCCGGCCTACAACGACTGGGTGAGCGGTGCCTCGCTGTTCGACCCGGTGACCGGTGCCGGCGTGTCCCCGTCGGCCGGCTTCTACAACACCGAGCGCAAGGTCGACGCCGTCGACGGTTACGTGGAAGGTCCGTTCCAGCTGTTCGACCAGGAACACAAGGTCATGGCCGGGCTGAGCTACAACAAGCGCGACTACGCCAACTACGGTGACTACCAGGTCGGTGGCCCCGGCCTGCCCTGGGATCCCTTCAGCAGCTACCTCGGCTGGAACGGTGACATTTCCGAACCGAACTGGGTGGGCACCCTGCCGCTGCAGAGCGAAGGCACCATTACCCAGAAGGCCGGCTACGCCGCTACCCGTCTGTCCTTGGCCGATCCGCTCAAGCTGATCCTCGGCGCGCGGTACACCGACTGGAAGAGCGAGGGCGAAGGCTCGGATCGTTCGCACAAGGAAACTACGCCTTATGCGGGCCTGGTCTACGACCTCAACGACACCTGGACCACCTACGCGGCGTACACCGAGATCTTCCAGCCGCAGACCGCGCGCGACCGCAACGCGACCTACCTCGATCCGGTCGACGGCAAGAGCTACGAAGTCGGCGTCAAGGCCGCCTGGTTCGACAACCGTCTGAACGCCTCTCTGGCCGTGTTCCGCATCGAACAGGACAACGTGGCCCAGGTCACCAATGAGCCGATTCCGTCGCGTCCGGGCGAGTTTGCCTACATCGGCGCACGCGGCACCGTCAGCCGTGGTTTCGAGCTGGAACTGAACGGTGAACTGGCCCCGGGCTGGAACGGTACCTTCGGCGCCTCGCGTTACGTGGCCAAGGACATCAACGGCGCGGACATCAACACCAACCTGCCGCAGACCACCATCAAGCTGTTCACCAGCTACACCCCGCAGTCGCTGAGCGACCTCACCGTGGGCGGTGGCGTGAACTGGCAGAACGGCATCTACTACCCGGTGCCCGCGTACGGCCGCATCGAGCAGGACAGCTACGCCCTGGTCAGCGCCTTCGTGCGTTACCGCCTGGCCCCGCAGTTCAGCGTGCAGGCCAACCTCAACAACCTGCTGGACAAGCAGTACTTCTCGCAGATCAACGGCTACGGTGCCTACGGCGACGGCCGCAACGGCTCGATCACCTTTACCTGGTCGTTCTGATCGTCACCCGACCGTGGGTCGGGTGGCGGATTGACCCCGCTAACACCCGACCGTGGGTTGGATGACGGATTGACCTCGGTAGCACCCGACCGTTGGTCGGGTGGCCGGTAACAAGCAGAAAGCCGGGCAATGCCCGGCTTTCTGCGTTTCATCAGAACCGCAGGTCCGCGCGCAGGTACCAGTAACGCCCCTTCGGGATGTCGTAGGTGGACGCGTCATACCCGTTCAACGAGCACGACAGGCAGATCGGCGGATCCTTGTCGAACGCGTTGTTCAGGCCTGCGCTGAGCTGCAGGCCCTTCATCCAGTCGAACTTGTAGCCCACCTGGAAGTCATTGTAGGTGGTTGCCGCCAGTTCGTTGGTGCCTGCCGCCTGGTCGCTGCACACCGGGAACGCGGCGGCGTCGCCGCACTGCTCGGTGAGCTTGGAGATGTGGCGCACGGTCCACGACGCATTCCAGTTGGCCATGTTCCAGCTCAGCGACGCGTTGCTGGTCCATTCCGGAATCGAGCTGTCGGTGACTTCCACGCCCGGTTCCTGCGGCTGCCGCTGGCCTGCTGCACCCACTGCCTCGTAACGGCCGACGAAGGTGTTCTGCCAACCGATCTTGAACTGACCCACGTCGGTCTGCGGCAGCGTCCAGAACAGGTCCACGTCCCAGCCGTCGGTCTTGATCGAGCCCAGGTTGGTGAGGCGGTTGTTGAAGCCGCTGACCGCGCCGGTGGAGGCACGGGTGATACCGCCGCAGTACAGCGGGTCCAGCGTGTCCACGCATAGGTCGAGCTGGGTCTGGGCGTTGATGGCCTGGATGGCGCCTTCGATGTTGTGGCGGTAGAAGGTCACTTCCACGTCGAAGCGTTCGGACCACGAAGCGTTGTTGCCGAACCACGGGCTCCATACGAAGCCGGCGCTGAAGCTGCGCGAGGTTTCCGGATCCAGCTGGTCATTGCCGCCGGTGGTGACCGAGATCTGCGAGTTGGCCTGCTGGAAACCGGTTGGCACGCCCAACGCCGCACAGTTGGCCGCACTGCCACGCGGCGGCGTGCCACCCAGGCCCACCGAGCACGGATCGAACAGCTGCAGGTCCGCACGCGCCGCCGACCCGTACAGCTCACCGATGGACGGTGCGCGGAAGCCTTCGGCGTAGCTGGTACGCAGCACGAAGTCGTTGGTCACCTGCCAGCGCAGGCCGTACTTGGGCGTGAACTCGCCACCGAAGGTGGAGTAGTCCGAATAGCGCCCGGCCAGGCTCAGGTCCAGCTTCTCGCCGAGGGCGCTCTTGGCGAAGATCGGCACCGCCAGTTCCAGGTACACCTCGTTGACGTCGTACGAACCGGAGGTCGGCAGCGACGGCACGCCGTTGTAGTGGCCCCGCACCGTGATCGGATCGGGCTGGTATTCGCCTTCGTACTTGCGGTACTCGTAACCGGTGGCGAACGACAGTGGCCCGGCCGGCAGCGTGAGCAGATCACTGCTCAGGTTGGCGGTGAACAGGGTCAGCTCGTTCTGGCTGCGGTCGTGCACTACCGGCTGGATCCAGTCCAGCATCGGCCGGGTGATGGTGCCGGGGCCGCCGAAGATGTTCAGCGGCACGCAGCCCGGGGTAGCCGCGCAGATGGCCGGGTCACCCAACGCGATGTTGGCGTTGTAGATGTTGTAGCTGCCGTAGTTGGTCTGTTCGGCCTTGTTCTTGCTGTACATGCCGTTGATGTCCCACGACCAGCTGCGGTCGGCGGCCTGGAACAGGCCCACCAGCCCAGTGGCGAAGTAGGTGGTGTTCACTTCCTGCTCGAAGATGCGCGGCCCGCCTTCCACCGGGCGGCGGCCGATCACGATCAGATTATCTGAAGCATCAAGATCGAACCCAAAGGGGTTGTACGGATTGAGGCCAGAGATAATGATGTTGTCAGCAAGCGGATTTCCGGTCGCCCCGTCGGGGCCAAAGAACAACGGCTCCGGCGCAGCTTGATTTGTCGACTCACGGCGATTGGCCAGCGCCTTGATATACCACTGTACGTTGTCGGTGATGTCGAAGCGGAACTGGCCGAAGATGCCCTTGCGCTCGGACGGGGTCAGCAGCAGGTTGTATTCGGCGAAGTTGAAGCGGTCCGCCGTGGTGAAGCAGTGATAATCGTCAGTTCGATCACATCCACCAACTCCGTTGAAAGCCGGCGACGTCGCACCATTGTTGGGCGTGATGTTGTGTTCGATTCCAGTATTCGGATCTACAAAGCGGAACCGCCCGGTCGGAGTTGCTGAACTACCGAATGAGAGACCCGTCCCCGGGATCGGGTAACGCGACTGTTCGCGGGTGTTGGCATACACCGCGTCCTGCTTGGTCCAGCTGGCGCCCAGGAACAGGCTGTAGCGGTCGCCACTGGTGCCCCAAGCCAGGTCCACGCCCTTCTGGGTGCCATCGCCCTTGCTGTACTCACCATAGTTCACGGTGACCTGGCCGCCATCGAACTCGCGGCGGGTGATGATGTTGACCACACCGGCAATCGCGTCCGAGCCGTACAGCGACGAGGCGCCGTCTTCGAGCACTTCAATGCGCTCGACGATCGCCAGCGGAATGGTATTGAGGTCGGTGGCCGCGCCCACGCCCGAGGCGGAGGACTCATTGACCCAACGGATGCCATCCACCAGCACCAGCACGCGCTTGGCGCCCAGGTGGCGCAGGTCGACCTGGGCCGAACCGGCGCCCACGCCGCTGCCATCGGGCGGGAAGCCGAAGTTGCCCGACGAGTTGAACTTGGCGTTGAGCGCCGAACCGGAACCGGTCAGCTGCTGCAGCACCTCGCCGATGGAATTCAGGCCGGTGCGTTCGATCTCACTGCGGGTAAGGGTCTGGATCGGCACCTGGCCTTCGACCTCGGCCCGCTTGATGCGGGTACCGGTGACTTCCACCCGGTCCAGTTCGGTGGTGGTGCGGGGAGCATCCTGCGCGGTGGCAAGGGTGGGGACGGACAGCAGGCACAGCGCTACGGCAGCCGCCAAGGGGCGGTAATGCAGGTTGTTCATTCGCTCTCTCTCCAAAGGAATGGCTTGCTGGGACCGCCTCGCCTCCCCCTTGAAGCGCGGCAGCGTCTCCTTTGTAAACAACCTGTAAAGATGACGGTGTGATGAGTTCGCCAGATTCACATCCATTTAACAAAATTACAGGGTTTGAAAAGCTTATGCCGGTGCAGCCCTTAGAACCTGACGATCGGAAAACCGGACTAACGGGCGTAGGGAAATTCTCAATTTTTCGATATTGCGACGCTAGCATCAGATTCACACGTGCGGCAGACAGATATATGGCACTCCCCACGCCCATAAGTATCAAGGAGCGTCCGCATGAGAGTCACAGTAATCCAAGCAGCGTTTGCAGCAGCCGTGATCTTTTTTTGCTCGATCAGTGACGTGAGGGCAGGCGGGCTAATCGAGTGCAACAACTGCGCATCACCTAGAGACGCAGCCCTGCTCACGGGGGCCGGGTTGACAGTGGTTATGGACTTTGACGGAGCTAAACTCACAGCATTCAATGTCGAGTATGACCGCGAGCTTAGAAAGTGGCGCGCTTTACCCACTCCCGTTCCGCCTCAGATTCAGTTGTCATTTCTTCGAGTAGTGGATGCCACTACTAGCCTACAGCTGCGTAGCTCCAAGGTTGAGGTAGCGTCAGGGGGCGGACCCGTCTTGTTCCTGCATCCCGACAACCCAGGGAATACAAATTCGATCACTTTTCCGGATTCGTACAGGTCATCGAATACATTCGACGTGGTGCAGTCAAGCACCCTGCGCACTCGACTGGGACAGTATCTTGCCGCCGAGATCTCTGGAGCAAACACGGACAGCCCCAACTGGAATGCGCTCGCCGAATCCATACAGCAGCAAGTGCTGACATGGTCAGGCTTAAAGGGCGGCGGAACTATTACAATTATTATCACATGGGGTGATGGCTCAAAAACCATCTACAAAATTACGGCAACCAACGTCACGGAAGCAGCGTACGTTAAGGGGGAGAGCCGCGATTCCACCGGGAACAAGGTTCCGGACGAATCCATTTCAGACCCCGCGACCGCGCCAAGCTATGCGGGTTCGTACTACTTCGGGCAGACGAACGATATGAATCGCTGGATTCGCTCCGCTCAACAGTACGGAGTTCCGGTTACTGGATCCACTTCGGCAGGAAATAGAATGTCATGCGCATGGGACGGGCGCACGGTGACCTGCAAATTGGACTGAGCACCTCGCGTAGAATTACGGGCCATCCTGCTTGGCCACAGCTGAGTTCTGCCTGGATTCCCGGCCCCTCACAGGGCCGGGAATAGACAACTCTGGAATACAGCTCAAGGGTTCACGAACGCGATCTTTTCCATGTGCGCGTTGTTGGCCGCTGCCAACACCTTGGCCATCACGTCGTACTCGGCGTTGGGGTCGGTGGCGATGCGCAGTTCGGGAACGTTGCCGGTGTTGGCCTGGGCGGCGTCCTGCATGCGCTGCTGCAGCGAGCTGACCGCAACCATCTCTCCATTCCAGCTGACCTGGTTGCTGGCGTCCACGCGCAGCTCGATCGGCGGCGGCGGTGCGGTGGGCGGTACCACGGTGGTGGGTTGCGGCAGGTTGACCGGGATGGGCATGGACACCATCGGGGCGGTCACGATGAAGATGATCAACAACACCAGCATTACATCCACCAACGGGGTGACGTTGATGTCGGCCAGTGGTACAGAGTTGCCTGCTGCACTGAATGCCATGGTGTGGTCCTTGTTGTCGGGTTCCTGCGGGCCGGCCAACGGCCGGGGCTGGCGGCTTTGACATTACGCCCGTGCATGGCGCCTGTTCAGGGGGACGACGGGTGTCGTTCATCATCGAGTTGGCTTGCCCTCACCGGCGTTCACCCCCGCCCGCTATCCTTTCGGCATGAACCGACTCCCCCTCCTGATCCTCAGTTCCGCCACCCTGCTCGCCTGCACGGGCGTGGGCGCCGATGCCGGTGCCCAGAGCCTGGACGCCCAGCGCGCGCAGATGAAGGCGGCCATCGAGAATGCCGAACGCGGCCAGTTCGATCCCGGCCAGGCGGCGGGGCTGGCAAAGCACCCGCTGTATGGCTGGCTGGAGTACGCCAACCTGCGCCGCAACATCGATACGGTCACCACGGCCCAGGCCCAGGAGTTCCTCAAGCGCTACAACGGCCAGGCCGTGGCCAGCAGCTTCCGCAGCGTGTGGTTGCCGGCGGTCGCCCGGCGCCAGGACTGGCCCACCCTGCTGGCGAACTGGGCGCCCACCGAGAATGTCGGCCTGCGCTGCGCCCAGCTCAATGCGCGCCAAGCCACCGGCAAGGCCGATGCGCAGTGGGTCAGCGAGGCCCAGGCGATCTGGCGCAGCACGGGCAAGTCGCTGCCCGATGCCTGCGATTCCGTTTTTGCGGTGCTGGATGCCAAGGGCGGGATGAGCGCTGCGCTGCGCTGGGAGCGCATCGATGCGGCGGCCGACGCGCAGGAGCCGGCGGTGATGCGCAGTGCCGCGCGCGGGCTGCCGGCCGCCGACCTGGCGCTGGCCAACACCTATGCCGCGTTCGTGGACAAGCCCAATGCCAGCGCGCTGAATTGGCCGCGCAACGAACGCAGCCGGCGCATCGCCACCGATGGCCTGGCCAAGCTGGCCAAGGCCGACCCGGACGCGACCGAACAGCAGCTGCCGCAGTACGCCAACGCGCTGCAGCTGAGCGCCGCCCAGCAGGCGGAGGTGAAGTACCAGATCGCGCTGTGGACGGTGGCGTCCTATGGGCCCGATTCCGCACGCCGGCTCAACGCCGTGCCGGATTCGGCGTATGACGAGCGCCTGCACGAATGGCGGGCGCGGGAGGCGATGTCGCGCGGCGATTGGCCGGCCACGCTGGCCGCGATCCGCAAGATGGGCCCGACCCAGCGCAATGACTCGCGCTGGCGCTACTTCGAGGCGCGCATGCTGGACAAGACCGGCAAGCGCAACGAGGCATTGCCGCTGTACCGCGAAGCAGCGCGCGCGGCCACCTTCCATGGCTTCCTGGCCGCCGACCAGCTGGGCCAGAGCACCTACACGCTGTGCCCGGTGGAACCCAAGGACAGTGCGCAGGCACAGGCCACGGTGGCACGTGACCCGGCGATCGTGCGCGCGATGGAGCTGTTCAAGATCGAACGTTCCGGCTGGGCCGTGGCCGAGTGGAATGATGCACTGACCCGCTTCGATACCACCCAGCGCCGCATCGCGGTGGAAGTGGCGCGCGACAACGGCTGGTTCGACCGCGCGGTGTTCTCGCTGGGCAAGACACCGGAAGAGCAGCGCCTGTACAGCTTGCGCTTCCCGCTGCACCACGACGATGCGATCCGCCGCGAATCGGCCCGCAACGCGATCGATCCGGCCTGGGTGGCCGCCGAGATCCGCGCCGAGAGCATCTTCAACCCGAAGGCGCGTTCGCCAGCCAATGCGATGGGGCTGATGCAGGTGTTGCCGGCTACCGGTGCCAGCGTGGCCAAGACCATCGGCCTGACCAACTACGGCGGTGCGGCCAGCCTGTATGACGCCGACACCAACATCGCCATCGGCACCGCCTACCTGCGCCAGCTGATGAACAAGTACGAGGGCCTGCCGTATGTGACCATCGCCGCCTACAACGCCGGGCCGACCCCGACCGCACGCTGGCAGTCGCAGCGGCCGGGCTTCGACCCGGACATCTGGATCGAGACCATCAGCTACAAGGAAACCCGCGAGTACGTGGCGCGGATCCTGGCCTTCAGCGTGATCTACGACTGGCGCTTGAACGGCGATGCGCTGCCGGTGACCGACCGCATGAACGGGCGGCTGCAGGCGAAGCGGAAGGCGTTCACCTGCCCGACCGATGCGGAGAAGGGCGGCGACTGACCCATGAAGATCTATCTCGTTGGCGGCGCGGTGCGCGACCGCCTGCTGCAGCGTCCTGCCGGCGACCGCGACTGGGTGGTGGTGGGTGCCACCCAGCCGGAAATGGAAGCGCTGGGCTACAAGGCGGTGGGCAAGGACTTCCCGGTATTCCTGCACCCGGACACGGGCGAGGAATACGCGCTGGCCCGGACCGAACGCAAATCCGGGCGCGGCTACCGGGGCTTCGTGGTCGATGCCGATCCATCGGTGACGCTGGAAGAAGACCTGCTGCGCCGCGATTTCACCATCAATGCGATTGCCTGCGATGAGGCCAGCGGCGAGCTGGTGGACCCTTACGGCGGCGTGCGCGACATTGAACAGCGCGTGCTGCGCCATGTGGGCCCCGCCTTCGTGGAAGATCCGCTTCGGGTGCTGCGTGCAGCGCGCTTCATGGCGCGCTTTGCACCGCTGGGCTTCAGCGTGGCGCCGGAAACGATGCAGCTGATGCGGCAGATCGCCGAAAGCGGCGAGCTGGATGCGTTGGTGCCCGAACGGGTCTGGCAGGAGCTGCGCCGCGTACTCGGTTCGGCCCAACCCTCGGCCTTCCTGCGCACGCTGCACGATGCCGGTGCGCTCGGCGCGGTGCTGCCCGAGCTGGAAGCGCTGTACGGGGTGCCGCAGCGCGCCGAACACCACCCGGAGGTGGATACTGGCGTGCACCAGGAAATGGTCAGCGATATTGCCGCGCAGCTGGCGCCGGGCGATGACATGGTCGGCTTTGCCGCGCTCACCCACGACCTGGGCAAGGCACTGACCCCGCAGGCGGAATGGCCGCGCCATGTGATGCATGAGCAGCGCGGACTGGAACCGCTGCGTGCGCTGTGTGATCGCCTGAAAGTGCCGCTGGACCATCGCCAACTGGCCGAGGCGGTGTGCCGCGACCATCTCAACGTGCACCGTATCGATGAACTGCGCGATGGCACGGTGCTGGAGCTGCTCGGCCGCTGCGATGGGTTCCGGCGGCCCGAACGGATCGCCAGGATCGCGGTGTGCTGCGAGGCAGATGCGCGCGGCCGTCTCAGCTTCGAGGATCGGCCTTACCCGCAGGGTGAAACGCTCAAGCGCCTGCACCAGGCGGCGTTGTCAGTGCAGGCCCGCGACCTGGATCTGGCCCACCTGAAAGGTCCAGCAGTAGGCGAGGCGCTGGCTCAAGCCCGCATCAAGGCAATCGCCGCCGCCCGGTAGGGTTGGTTCCCAAACAACCGCCCTCAGCGTGCCCACGTTCGGTAACGCATGACCTGCGCCGAAGCACAAGCGCGGTCTCGACGGAGGTCATGCCACAACCGGATGTTGATCATCCCACGGCGGTGGTGCTCCTCCGCATCCTGCGGCCGCACCACTCGTGCATCCATGCACATCGTCGATTGGGATGCGACCCTACCGATGCATCGCGAACGCTTTGTCAAATGGATGCACCACGAACAGGCCGCCTGCTCCGGGTGAGCGGGCGAGATCGGCGTCGGACAGGCGCGCCCGCGCGGTAGTGATGAAAAGGCGTCCGTCGTGTGCAAATGCGAGGCTGCCTACGTGTGCGGCAGGGACCGGGATCGAGCGCAGGACCGCACCGTTGGGGGCGAGTTCCACCACCGCATGGCCGCCCCACATCGCCACCCACAGGTGGCCGTCGGGTCCCATCGCCATGCCGTCGGGTTTGCCGGGCAGGCCGAGGAAGTCGGTCACCACGCGCGGTTCGCCCAGCGTGCCGGTGTCGATATCGGCCGGATAGGCGAGCAGCGTGCGCGCCAGCGTGTCGATCACGAACAACGTGCGTTCGTCGGAAGAGAAGGCCATGCCGTTGGCCACGCCCAGCCCCTCTGCCACGCGCTGCGCGGGTGCTTCCGGGCGGGTTGCATGGAACAGCGCGCCACGGCCGGACAACAGGCCGCGATGCATGGAACCGCCCCACAGCCCGCCCCGGCTGTCCACCACCATATCGTTGAGCCGGCATCCCACACCGACATCGATCTCAGGGCCGACAGTGATGCTTCCCTCCGGCCCGAGCCGCAGGAAGTGTGTCTCGCCATTGCCGACCAGCGCGGACCCCACCCGTCCCAACGCCCACACCGGTTCGGTCAGCGGCACGCGCGTGCACGCCTTACCATCCCAGCGCAGCAGGCACGGCACGGTCGGGTCGACCCAGCACAAGGCGCCTTCGGCATCGAAGAGGGGCGACTCGCCCACCATCGTCTGCGCGGCATGCACCAACATGGCCACCGGCGTCGGGGGCGCCTGCAAGGCCTGGATCCATGCGGCAGCACGCCGGCCGACGTCATCGGCGGCCCGGCCGGGACGGTACAGATCGGTGCCGACGCCGAAGGCGCGAACACCTGCCTGGCGGTATGCGCCGATGTCGCCCACGCTCACGCCGCCCACGGCAATGAGCGTCACGCCGGCCGGTAGCACCGCCGACAGCGCGGACAACTGCGGTCGCGCGCCATGGGCCGGGAATGCCTTGAGATGGCGGGCACCGGCGGCGTTGGCGGCGAACGCTTCGGTTGCAGTGGCGAACCCGGGCAAGGGGATCATGCCCTTCGCCAGTGCGGCAGCGATCACGGCCGGATCGGTATTGGGCGACACGCAGAACGCGCAACCGGTGGTAGCGAGCTGCTCGACCGCATCGGTGGTCACCACCGTGCCGGCACCGATCAGCATGCGCCCTTCAAAATGCGCTGCCAGTGCGGCGATGGTGGGGAACGGGTCCGGCGAATTGAGCGGCACTTCCGCCAGCCGCACGCCGGCGGCATACAGCGCCTCCACCACTGCAATCGCTTCGTCGCCAGTCAGCCCGCGCAGGATCGCAATCAGTCCCGTATCGGCCAGTGCACGGTCGAACACCGCATCATGCGCACTCATGCCATCGCCCCCGCTGCCCGGTGCAGTGCCATGAACCCGCGGGTCGAGGCCTGCTGCGAGGCGATGGGCCTGCCGGAGCTACCCAGCTCCTGCAGTGCGCGCGCATACAGCGCACACACCGGCGCTGCGCCGATCAACGGCACCTCGTTCATTACGTCTACCCAGTAGCGGCGCACATCGGCGAGCTCCGCGCCGATCAGCAGTCCACGCAGATACGAGGCGCCATCGCGTCGGGCCAGATCCCCCCGGATTACCTGCGCCCGCGCGCCGAACAGCAGCGTGGCCAAGCCCGCACCGCCCTGCGCGGCCCGCACGCCATCGATGAACGCCGCGCCGTCTTCGGCCGGTCCATCCACCACGGATGCCAGCAATCCGGCTGCGGTGAGCCGGTCGAAGATCTCGCCCGACATCGCGGTCATGAACTCCACCACCACGCCCTGTTCCAGCCGCACCCACTTGCTGTGCGTGCCGGGCAAGGCCACCAGTCCCGTGGCCGGAATCGTCCCGAGCGCGACCATCCCCAGCAGCTCGGTTTCCTCCCCGCGCATGATGTCCGGTGCACCGTCGCCGCGCCGGCAGGCCAGCCCCGGAACGATCGCCACCGCATGCGCACCGATCTGGACCTCATGCAGGCGCCCGGCAATGGCGTCCGGTGACGCCGGGCACTCCACGTATCCCGCATCACTCCAGCCGATGTTCGAACCAATCATGCCGCTGGCGTAGATCCGCGAGGCGTGCGGCCATGCCGTTGTTACCTCCTCCAGCAGCGCCTGCATCTGCGACCGCTCCAGCCCGGCAATGCCGCGCGGCTGTTCGATCGTCGCGCTGACGGTTCCGTCTTCGTCGATCCGGTAAGCACGGAAGTTGGTACTGCCCCAGTTGATGCCGATGATGTAGTTCGTGTCCTGCACACTCATCGCCGGGTCACCCCTGCACCACCGTCCAATGGAAACACCGAACCGGTGATCCAGCCGCTGCGCGGCGAGGCCAGGAACAACGCCAGCTCGGCGGCGTCTTCCGGGGTGCCTAGGCGACCCAGCGGATGACGCTGCTCGTTGCTGCGCCGTGCGGCGGCCGGATCGGCGGCGCGCGCGAACGAGGCCTGCAGCATCGGCGTGTCCACCGACGCCGGCGCGATGGTGTTGACCCGGATGTGGTCCGGGGCAAACTCCAGCGCGGCGGTGCGCGCCATTTCCTCCAGCGCGGCCTTGGACGCGGCATAGGCCGCCAGCCCCGGGGTTGCAAAACGTGCGTTGATCGACGACACCAGCACGATGCTGCCACCGCGCCCGCGCATGTCCGGCACCACCTCGCGCATCACCCGCAGCGCACCGAGCACGTTGACCGAGTACACGTCCAGCCAAAGGTCGTCGGTGCTGTCGAGCGTGCTGCCCGGCGGGCAGATGCCGGCGCAATGCACCAGCGCATCAAAGGGCCCCAGCGCAGTGCGCACCTCGGCAATCGCAGCACTGACCGCCTCCGGCGAGCGCAGGTCGGCCACGGCACTGGCGTCCGCCCCGCTCGACACGCCCTGGTCCAGCGCCGCCACCCGGGCGCCATCGGCGCGCAGCCGCGTCACCACCGCCGCGCCGATCCCGCTGGCCGCGCCGGTCACCAGCACCGTGCGCCCCTGCATCTCCGCCTCGCTCATGCCCTGCCCATCCTTTCCAGAGGAACCATGCTCAGAACCGGTAGGTCAGGCTGGCCTTGTAGGACCGGCCGAACACCACGTTGGTACGCAGGCCTTCGGCATAGCCGTCGAAGGTGCGCTGTTCGCTGTCGAGCAGGTTGTTGCCTTCCAGCTTCAGCGACAAGCGCTCGCTGAAATCGTAGCTCATCGATGCCGACAGGTCCTTGTAGGTATCGTTGTAGATGCCCGTGGATGCCGCCGACAATCCCACCAGGTACTCGTCACGCCAGTTGTAGGCCAGGCGGATGCCGAACGGACCGTTCTCGTAGTAGCCGATCAGGTTGGCGTTGTTCTTGGACAGGCCCGGGAAGGTCATCGCATTGCCGTTGATGTCGGTGATCGGGGTTTCCGAGTCGATCCAGGTGTAGGTGGCCACCACGCCGAAGCCATCGAACATGCCACTGAAGGGCACCTGCGCCAGCAGCTCGGCGCCCTTCACCTTGGCCTTGTCGCCGTTGATCTTGCGCAGCACCAGGAAGTTGACGTTGCTGTAGGTTTCCGCGCTCTGGCGCTGCACGATGAAGGTGGACACGTCCTTGTAGAACAGGCCGGCCGAAAGCAGGCCCTGGCCGCCGTAGTACCACTCCAGCGACAGGTCGTACTGGGTGGCCTTGAACGGATCCAGGTCCGGTGCGCCGCCGCTGCCGGTGCCCGGCGAGGTCTGCACGCCGTTGGCATCGAACACGGCGTTGTTGTTGAGGGTCACGCCGTTGTTGAGGTCTTCGGTGTTGGGGAAGGCGACCACCTTGGCCGCGCCGCCGCGCAGCACCAGGCTGTCGGTGATCTGCAGCTTGGCCACCGCCGAGGGCAGTACGTTGCGGTCATCCCGTTCGAAGTTCGACGGGGTCAGCACGCCGGTGCCGCTGATCAGGTTGCCGCGCGAGGTCAGGTCACGGCCCACGAAGCGCAGGCCGACGTTGCCGCCCAGCGCCATGCCGCCCACCTCGGCGTCCCAGTTGAGCTTGGCGTAGGCCTCGAGGAAGTCTTCATCGACGCTGAAGGTGGCCGAATAGGCCAGCGCGGTAGTGGCCGGATCCAGGCACTGCGGGTTCTGGGAGATCTGCGGCAACGTGGTGAAGCTGTCGCAGCCGCCGAAGGTGCCGCGGAACGCCCCCAGGTAATCGCGCGGCAGGCCGGCGAACTCACCCGGCAGGAAGTCGTTGTTGCTGTACACGCGGATGTACGGATCCATCTGCGTGACCGGAATGCCGCCGGCCGGGCGGATGTCGGCGCGGCGCGGGTCCTGCAGGCTTTCCAGCCGGCTGAAGCGCGCGCCGACGTCCAGCGAACGCAGCGGGCCATTGTCGAAGGCCAGGCTCCAGTCGGTGCGCAGCGCGCGCGAGTCGGTCTGCGCGCGCCAGTCGTTGTCGAACAGGATGGTCATGCGCCACTGCGCCGGATCAACCACGTTGACGCCACTGACATTGAAGCTGCCGAAGCTGCCGCTGCGCAGGTCGAAGTCGGTGACCGAGGTCAGCCCGGCCATCGGCGCCAGCCGCATGTAGCGCTGGTTGTAACTGGCGGTGGAACGCCCCCAGTCCAGTTCAGCCGAACCGGTCACGCGTTCGCCGACCTGGAAGCTGGCGCGCAGCGCGCTGGACAGGGTGTCCGAATCGATGTCGGCCACTTCGGTGTTGAGCAGCACGGTGCCGGTGGACCGGCCGGCCAGCAGGATGTCGTGGTCGGAATAGACCGCGTTGCTCAGGCCGGCGGAGGGGTTGAAGGCGATCCAGTAGCGGTCGCGCTCGGCCTTCTGCCGGGAATAAAACGTGTCCCAGGACAGCTCCACGCCATCGGCCGGGCGCCACTGCAGCACCGCGCTCAGGCCAACTTTGGTGCGGTCATCGTCGATGTTCTGCGCACGCATGTCGGTGCTGCCGAAGCGCGTGCGGGTGGGGTCGGTCGGGTCGTTGAAGCGGGCATACCCGGAGAACGTATCCAGGCCCTGCTGCACCACGTTGCGGCGGCCGTACGTGGCCGACAGCAGCGCACCGAAGGTGCGGTCCTCATTGCGCCGCGAGATCAGCCCGAACGCGTTGTGGCCCCAGGAATCGGCCATGTCGTCGTAGGTGCCGGCCAGGCTGACCACGTTCTGGTCGCTGTCGCCCGACAGCGGCTGCCGGGTGTGGATGTCGACGATGCCACCCAGCCCACCGGACATCTGGTCGGCGCCGGCCAGCTTGGTGACTTCCAGCCGCGAGATCAGTTCGGAGGGCACCAGCGAGAGCAGTCCGTAGGTGGAGGTGGCCAGCTGGTCCAGGCCGTTGCCGCCGCGCCCGGTGGCATCGACGATCTGGCGGCCGTTGTACAGCAGCACGTTCTCTTTCAGGCCGCGCACCAGGATGTCGCTGCCCTCGCCCATGCCGCGCTCGAGCTGCACGCCGGCCACCCGGCCCAGCGATTCGGCGACGTTGGTGTCGGGCAGCTTGCCGATGTCATCGGCCACGATCGCGTCGACGATCTGCGGCGAATCGCGTTTGAGGTCGCGCGAGGCTTCCAGGCTGCCGCGGATGCCGACCACGCTCACGGCGTCGAGCGTCTGCGCCTGTTGGTCGCCGGCGGTGGTGGTGGTGGCGGGCGGAGCATCCTGTGCGGCGGCCAGCATCGGCGCCAGCAGGCAGGTGCCCAAGGCGGTGAACAAGGTGGAACGTCGAAAACGAAGCATGTATCGGCCCTCTCCCAAGGTAGGGATCCCGCTGCAGGCCCCCGACCTGCCCAGCTGGATCCAGCGCTTTTTCGTCGTTGCTGCTGCGCTGCGGCTTGGCAGCGTGTAGCTAATATAGCAATATGATTTGACCGCGCACGCTGCAATGCAGCGAAGAATCAAGATCTGCCTGTAGCGTCTGCGGCCACTTTCCTTCCATAGTGTTGCTATCCATGGCACACGCTTTCCAACAAGGACCCGGCGCAATGGCCGTTCTGCAAGGTGTCTTCCCGATCCTGCCCAGCATCTTCGACGCGCACGGCGCGCTCGACGAGGCCGGGACCGAAGCCGTGTTCGAGTACATCCTGGCCGCCGGCGCGGCCGGGGTGGTGTTTCCGGGCCTGGCCAGCGAGTACGACATGCTCACGCTGGATGAGCGCCTGCACCTGACGGCCTGCATCGGCCGCTGGAACCGCGGCCGCGTGCCGTTCATCGTCGGCGCCAGCGCGCGCACGCTGGAAGACGCGGTGCGGCTGGCCCAGGCCGGTGGCCACGCCGGTGCGAGTGCGGCGATGGTGCTCACCCCGCACGCGCTGGCCGGTGATGCCGAGGGCATGGCCGCGTTCTTCAGCCGCCTGGCCAGCGAATCGGGCGTGGCGGTGATGCTGCAGAACGCACCGGCGCCGATGGGCGTCGGGTTGGGCGTCGACGAGGTGGTGGCACTGACCGCGCGTGTCCCCGCCATTGAATACGTCAAGGAAGAGACGATGCCCTCGGGCCACCGCATCACCGCGCTGTCCGAACGCGCCGGCAGCAGGGTGCGCGCGGTGTTCGGCGGTGCCGGCGCCCGCTATGTACTGGATGAACTCACGCGCGGGGCGGTCGGTACGATGCCGGCCTGCGAAATCACCGAGGTGCACGTGGCGATGCTGGCGGCCTGGGCGGCAGGCGATCAGTCGCGTGCGCGAACGTTGTTCGAGCGCACCCTGCCGCTGCTCAGCATGCAGGCGGTGTTCCGCTGGCGCCTGACCAAGGCCATCCTGCTGCGCCGCGGCCTGATCGGCAGCGACCATGTGCGTGCACCGGGACCGGCACTGGACCGCTTCGACGAACGCGAACTGGATATCCTGCTGGATCGCATCAGCGACCTGCTGCCGTTGGACACCGTCCCCGGGCAGGCACGGAGAAGCCACGCGTGAGCCAGGTCACCCAGGTTGAAACCTTCATCCTCACCGTTCCGCGCACCACGCCCTACCTGGGGCCGCTGGGGCCGGGCGAGCGGGTCAACGCGCGCGGCTACCTGGTGCGCAAGGGCAACGGGACGCTCTACCCCACCGTGGACCGCTCGGTGCTGGTGCGCGTCACCACCGCCGATGGCGCGGTGGGCTGGGGCGAAACCTATGGCATCTGCGCGCCGCGCGCGACCTGCGAGATCATCAACGACCTGCTTGCGCCGGAACTGATCGGGCGCGAGCCGGACGACGTGGAGCAGATCTGGGACGACCTTTACGGCCTGATGCGCGTGCGTGGCTGCGGCAGCGGGTTCCACACCGATGCGCTGGCGGCGCTGGACATCGCCCTATGGGACCTGCGCGCGCGTGCGGCCGGCCAGCCGCTGTGGGCGCTGCTGGGTGAGCGGCAACGCGACACCATTCCCGGCTATGTGTCCGGCCTGCCGGCGGCAACGGTCGCGGAGAAGGTGGCGATGGCGCGCGCGTTTGCGGCGCAGGGCCACGATGCCTTCAAGGTGCACGCGGTGGTGAGCCATGAGGGCATCGTCGAAGAAATGCAGGCGCTGCGCACCGAGCTGGGCGATGCGGTGCACCTGATGGTGGACCTGCACTGGAAGTTCGATCACGCGCAGGCGTTGGCCCTGGCAGGGCAGCTGGCGCCCGCAAAACTGGCTTTCATTGAAGCGCCGCTCAAGCCTGAAGATGTGGCCGGACTGATTGCCTTGGGCCGCGACAGCCCCATTCCGGTCGCGGCCGGCGAAGAGTGGCCTACCGAGTACGTCGCGCAGCTACGGCTGGTGGGCGACACGCTTGCCTATGTGCAGCCGGAGATGGGCCACACCGGCATCACCCAGTTCCTGCGCATTGCACTCCTGGCGGCAGCGCACGGGGTGCAGATCGCACCGCACGCCACCATCGGCGGCGGCATCTTCATGGCGGCCAGCCTGCATGCGTCGGCGGTCATCGCGGGCCTGTGGCGGCACGAGTGGCAGCACTCGATCTTCTCGCGCTCGGTGGAGATGCTGGACACCGACATGGCGTATGCGCGCGAGGGCTACACGCTGCCCTCCGGTCATGGCCTGGGCGCGCAGCCCAACGCACGTTTCTGGGAACACGCAGAGTTCGTCCCCTGAAACTGGAGCCGGAGCGTTTCCGGCCTCACTCGTCGCAGGGATGCCGGTAGGGTCGCATCCCAATCGACCGCCATTGAATCGTCCGCATTCGGTAAGGGCATGACCTTCGCCGGAGAAAAGGCCGTCCCGATGATGGTCATGCCATCACCGGGCGTGGATGGTCCATCGGCGCTCGATAGGGATGCGACCCTACCGGCGACGCCATGCGTTCGCTGCGACGATCACCGCATGCCGTTCCCCGCTCAGCCCGCCACGACCTGCGCGTCTGGACCGATCAACGTCATCCTGGAGCGCTTGGCTTTTCTCAGCGCGGTCCACGCCAGCAGCACTGCAATGGGGTGCAGGAACGCCATCAGCACGAAGGCGCGGTCGAAGTTGCCGTCGGCGACCAGGTGGCCCACCACCTGCGCCGAGACCATGCCACCCAGCGCGCTGCCGCAGCCCACCAACCCGGCGACTGACGCGATGTAGCGCGAGGGGAACAGATCGACCGTCATCGCAGTGAGGTTGATCTGGTAGGTCAGGTGCGCGAACGTCACCACGCAGGCCAGCGCGAGCAGCAGCGGGATCGGCGGATGAAGCGCCACCAGCATGCCGATCGGCGCCAGGCAGGCCGCGCCGATCATGGTGGTCAGGCGGGCCCGCACCGGGCTCATGCCGCGCTTGACCAGCCGCCCTGAAATCAAGCCACCACCGACGCTGCCAATGTCCGCAGCAACGTAGACGATCCACGCCAGCGAGGCGATTGCGGCCAGACTCATGCCGCGCGCATCGCCCAGGTATTTGGGGAACCAGAACAGGTAGAAGTACCAGACCGGGTCGGCCACCGCGCGCGAGGCGACCAGCGCCCACACCGTGCGGTCGCGCGCCAGCCGGCCCCAGACCCCTTTCATCGACACCGCCGGTGCGGTTGCTGCGGGCGTTTCGAGTGCAGGTGTGGCAACTGCTTCGGCCGTCGCAGCCGCAGGCACCGCCGTGGCCGTCTGCCGCGCCGGGCGCGGGTAGACCAGGTACCACGCAATCATCCACAACAGCCCGGCCACGCCAGTGATCCAGAACGCGCTGCGCCATCCATACGTCAATGCAATGCCACCAATCAACGGCGGCGCCAGTGTCGCGCCGATCATCGCGCCGGCGGTGTACAGGCCCAGCGCCAGGCCGCGCTGCGGCGCCGGAAACTGCTCCGACACTACCTTGGTGCCCACGGTGTAATTGCCCGGCTCCCCCAGCCCCAGCGCGAAACGCGCCGCGCCCAGTTCGAACGCACTGCGCACGAAGCCGGTGGCGATATTGGCCAGTGACCACCAGCCCACGAACAGCAGCAGCGCCACGCGCGCGCCCAGCCAGTCGGTAACCCGCCCGGCCATCACGTAGGCCGCTGCGTAGGCGAACAGGAACACCTGCACCACGCGGGCATATTCCAGGTCGCTCATGCCGAGGTCGGCCTGGATGGTCGTGGCCAGGATCGACAGCGCCTGCCGGTCCAGGTAGTTGATCACCGTGGAAAAGAACAGCAGGGCCAGCAGCACCCACTTGGTGTTCCTGCCGCCGGTCATGCGCCCGCACGCTTGGACATTGCCGATGCCTCCCCTTCGGAAGGCTGCAACGTATTGCTATTGTAGCAACATGTCAAACCGCACTGCGGCAAAGCCTTCAGCCGATCTCGGCGGCCGCCGTGCGCAGTGCCGCGACCAGTTCTTCGGTGGCCGATTCAGGGATCCAGCCGGACATCGCAATGCCGGCATGCACAGGATCGCCCATGGCAATGGCCACGATGTGGTGGTCGCGTTCGTCGGCCACGTGCACGCGTGCATGCCCCTGCCGCCTTGTCTGTTCCAGGGTGGCCAGCAGCTGCTCGATGCCTTCCGGGAACATCGGGATGGGGCGGTCGGCGTACAGCTCGCGCACTTCATCATCGGACAGCTGGGCCAGCAGCACGATGCCGATGCCACTGGTGGTCGCTGGCAGCAGGCCGATGCGGCCCAGGCCCCGCGCCGCCTCGATGCCCGGCGGCGCATGGAACAGGTAGCTGACGCTGTCGTTCCACAGCACGCCCAGCGCCACGGTATGGCCGAACCGGCGCAGGTGCTCCAGCACGGGCAGCGCGCGGCGGATCAGCCCGGAGGCGAACAGGCTCTGCGCGGCCAGCACGTGCATGCCCGGCCCGGCGGTGTATTTGCGGTCG
Organism: Stenotrophomonas sp. NPDC047960; assembly: GCF_043204395.1. NCBI lineage: Bacteria > Pseudomonadati > Pseudomonadota > Gammaproteobacteria > Lysobacterales > Lysobacteraceae > Stenotrophomonas > Stenotrophomonas sp. NPDC047960. Next base: position 284,334 of record NZ_JBIDBX010000002.1, read on the forward strand.
GCGGTCTGCCGGGCAATGCCCAGGTAGGCCAGCGTCTTGAGCAGCCGGTTGACCCGGGTGGGGTTGGCATCCAGCTGCCGGGCCAGTTCGCGGCAGCCCACCGGCTCGGGCGAGGACGCCAGCGCCTGCAGGGTCGCAATACCGTCGATCAGGCTCTGGTTGGGCTGGGCATTTGGCTTGGTTCGCATCCGGAAAGCGTACTTCCCCGCCGGAGGTAATGCCACCAATAGCAACACAATGCCCGGTTCCCGCTAGAAATCGAACCGCATCCCGACCGTGCCTTCGATCACCTTGCGTTCCTTCTGACGGCTGCTTTCCAGGTCGCGCGTGTAGTCGGCGACCGCAAACGCGCTGACATTGGCGTTGAAGCGCGCCACCACCCCGAAGCCGACTTCCAGCGCGCGCGAATCCTGCTGGTTGGTGATGCGGTTGCTGTCGAAGTCGATGCGGTCTTCGCCGTCGAGCGTCTGCCAGTAGTTGAGCTTGAAGTACGGCTGCCACCCGTTGCCGGCAATGTCGTAGTCGGCAGCCAGGCGCAGGCCGACCCGGCCGGTCCAGGCATTGTCGGCATTGAAGCGCAGCTGCGCGATGCGGTCGGCGGCATCGTCCACCGAGGTGCGCTGCCAGATCACCTGCACCTGCGGTTCCAGCCACCAGGCCGACTGGCCGAAGCGCAGCAGCGGCTTGCCGAGCTCCACCGACGCCGTGGTGCCGTCGCCATCCACGTCGATCCCGATGCCACGCGCGGATGTGGCTTCTCCGTCGTAACGGCTCTGCATGACCACCACGTCCAGGTAGCCGCCGGCGCTGCCCGCGCGCGTCCAGTACAGCCCCACGTGCTTGTCGTCCAGGCGGGTACTGCCCACCGCGACGTTCTCCCACCCGATCGCAAAGCCGTTGACGTTGCCCTGCGCGCGGGTGCGCCCGACAAAGACACCGAACTGATCGCGGTGGCCGCCCTCAGCGTTGGCGTACAGATCCAACCCGGCCTGCACGCCCTGGATATCTCCGTCGAATCCGGGTTGGGCATCGCCTTCCCAGTGCTGGTCGTGGCTTTGCCCGACCAGCCGCGCCCAGGCAGCAGGCACGCCGCCCTGCCCGGCCAGGATGCGCTGCTCGCCCTGACGTTCGTGGAAGGTGCCCAGGCTGGCCAGGCTGGCCTCGCGCAGCAGCGGCGGCACCACCGAATACACACTGGTCTCCAGCCGGTACAGGGGCACGATGGCCGCTTCCGACGGACGTGCATCCGGCGTCGGCGGCACCGCCAATGGGCCGGGAACAGCAGCCACCTCGGTTGGCACCGGTGGCGGCGCCTCCACCTGCGGTTCCGGCACCGGCGGCGGCGGGGCCGGCTCCGGCGGCGGCGCGGGTTCTGCGGCCACCGGATCTGGGTTCTCCGGTACATCCGGTGAGGGGGGCGGCGGCAGCGCAGGCGGCGGCGCCCCCTGCGCCTCCGGCGGCGGTGGCTCAGGCGTGACCGAGCCCAGACCCGTGGGAGGCGCAGCCGCTGCGGCGGCCACGCCGTTGACCAGGGTCGAACGCAGATACCAGTTCTCGCCACTCCCTGCGCTGACGCCACCCTTGAAGAGGAAGTACTCGAACGCGCCGGCCGCCACCGGACTGTAAAGCGCGAAAGCGGTAGCGCTGGTGCTGGCGCCATTGATGGCCTGCACGACCATGATGCCGTCCGCTATCGTCTCGGCCCCCGCTCCGCCCGCATTGAGGATGCCCACGCCGGTGGTGCCGCCGGCAACCCCTTTGGAGATCACCAGCCGGTCCGATACGGAATCGTCCGCGCCCAGCACCGTGTCCAGGTACAGTGCGCCGCCGTTGCCGGTGTAGTTGCCGGCAATGGTGAACACGTCGCCTGCGCCATTGGTGCCGTTGGTCAGATCGATCCACCCGGCATTGGTCACGCTCACCGGCAACGCCGCATTGAAGCCAACGATGCCGGCAGTGACGCCGCCGGCGAACAGCGTGCTGGTGGCATCCACGTCCAGCGTGCCGGTGCCGCTGGCGCTGTCGCCAAGGACCAGGTCGCCATCGAAGGTGAGCTGGGTGTCATTGCGCAGCGCCACCGCTTCCCAACCAGTGAAGCGCGCCACGCCGCTGGTCTTGACGTTGCCCATGCTCAAGGTGTCGTTGCCCAGGCCTCCGGTGAAGGCAGGCAGTGCACCCAAGTGGGAAACATTGAGGTTTCCCAACGTCGCCGTGTCATCGCCTTCGCCCAGATCGACCAGGCCATGCACCACGCCACCGCCATTCCAGTCGACGCGGTCATTGCCGAAGCTGAGACGGATCTCACCGCGAACGGTGCCCCCGGTGATCGTGACTGAATCGTTGCCACCGCTGACGCTGATGTTGCCACCGATGTAGCCATCGGACAGCACGATGGTGTCGTTGCCGAAGCCTGTGACGAGATTGCCGTCGATGGTGCCGCCGGACATCAGGAAGGTATTGTCTTCCAGCTTCATGTTGACCCGGCCGATGCGGCCGCCGGTCATCTCGCCATAATCACCATCATCGAACGCGCCGACGATGCGCCCGTCGGTCATGCGGAAGCGATCAAGCCCATCGCCCTGCAGCAACGCACCGATGGTACCTCCGGTCATCAGGAACGTATCGATGCCCGATCCCTGCTGGACCGTGCCGGTCACGGTCCCGCCGCTGACCTCCAGGCTGTCCTCGCCGTCACCCTGATCGATGCGGTCCATCGTTCCGTCGCGGATGACGATCGAGTCGCTCCCCACGCCTTGGAGAACCCCGCCACTGAGCGTACCGCCCAGCATCTCGAAGCGGTCGGCGCCGGTCCCGAAAATGATGCCGCTGGACCCACTGATGACGCCACGGTTGATGACGGTCGTGGCGGCATTGGTCACGATGGCGCCACCACCGGTGTTGCTGATCGTGCCGCGGTTGTCGATCAGATGCCCCGCCCCGCCATTCAGCCCGATCGATGCGCCTCCAGCGACCACCAGCTGCGCACCGCTCTGCACGTTGATGGTGACGTTGCTGGAGCCGACGACACTGGTGATGGCCGTGGTCTGGGGGCTGGGCGGACTGGTCGTACAGGTGACTGTCTGGCCCGTAGCCGGTGCGGTGTTATCGCAACCCGCCCAAGCGGGACTGGCGGCTGCCAGCAGCGCGGCGCCACAGGCCAGGCGGGTGATACGGCCAATGCAGTCGGCCAAGGGGTGCCTCGACAACGCGATCCTGGGGAGCATGACCCGATCCTTTTCCATAGGAAGGAATACGGTTGTACGACTGAGCGTGCTTTTTCCAGTAAAACTACTGCCCCCGTGCGCGTAGTCTTACTGGCCGAGATGTGATGGCCGGGTATAGGAACCGTGAGGAGTCAGATCTTGAGGTAGATCCGTCGCGCATCCAGCACCCAGGCGACGGCCCACCAGACCAGGACGAAGCCCACCGCGCACATCAGCGACGCGAGTTCCGGCATGGAAGGCAACAGCTGCAGCAGCGAGGCACAACACGCCGCCCAAGCACCACTGGCGATCAGCACCAGCGCCATGACCGACGAACCGAGGTAGGCGGCAATCGCGTTGACACCAAAACGGCGGCCCAGCGCCGGCCAGCGGTAACGGTCGACCAGAAGATGCGCTAGCAGCAGCGCCATGATCGACAGGCCACCGGTCCACAGCACGTAGCTGGGCGTCCACAGGTTCTTGTTGAACGGCAGCACCGGTGCCAGCAGCAGGCCGCCGCCCAGCAGCACCAGCGCGAGTCCGGCCAGTGCGCCCAGGCTGCCGGCACGCAGCCAGCGCCCTGCAATCAACCCCAGCAACGTGGTGGCGATGGCACCGGCGCTGCTGAGCAGGCCTTCCGGGTCATGCCCGAGCCTGGTGATGGCGTCGTACTTGTAGAGGAACGGTGCGAACAGCGCGGTATCGGCGCGGCTGACCGGGTTGAGCCACGGCTCCAGCGTGTCGGCCCCCAGCAGCAGCGATGCATAGCCCAGCAACAGGACCCCCAATACCGCCCACTGCGTGCATTGCCGGGTGTGGATGGCCAGCAGCCCGACCACCGCCACGCACAGCGCGATCCGCTGCAGTACGCCCCACAGCCGATAGGCCGGCAGCTCGAACAACCACCACGCCAGCACATGCAGCAACGCACCGGCGACGAGAATGCGCAGCGCGCGTTGCAGCAGCGTGCGGCCCAGCGCGGCGCGCGCGCCCGGGTCCACGGCGCGCGGCACGAGACTGAAGGCCATCGAGACGCCGGCAATGAACAGGAACAGCGGGAAGATCAGGTCGGTCGGGGTGAAGCCGTGCCAGTCCGCATGCAGCAGCGGCGGATACACGTGACTCCAGTCGCCCGGGTTGTTGACCAGCAGCATGGCGGCCACGGTCAGTCCGCGCAGGGCATCGATGGAGCCCATGCGCGATGATGCGGCAGTGTTCATGCGTCCTCGCGCTGGCCGGCAATCCAGGTGGCGCGCACCTGCAGCGCCTCGTCGAGCAGCACCAGGTCGGCCTGGTAGCCCTCGGCAATTTCGCCCAGGCGGTCATCCACGTTGAGGAACTGCGCCGGATAGCGCGACGCCATCCGCGCGGCCTCCTCCAGCGACAGGCCCAGCAGCTGCACCGCATTGCGCACGGCCGTGGCCATGTCCAGCGCCGAACCGGCCAGCGAACCGGCCGCATTGCGCACCACCCCGTCCACGGCGGTGATCACTTCGCCATACAGTTCGTAGCTGGGGTTGTCGGCACCCACCGGCGGCATCGCATCGGTGACCAGCATGACCTTGCCCTGCGGTTTGGTCGCCAGCGCCACGCGCAGGCTGGCCGGGTGCACGTGCACGCCGTCGGCGATGATGCCGACCCAGCTGCCGCGGTCTTCCAGCGCCGCGCCCACCGCGCCGGGTTCGCGCCCGGTCAGTGGTGACATCGCGTTGTACAGGTGGGTGAAACCGCGGATGCCGGCATCCAGCCCTGCGCGCGCTTCCTCATACGTCGCCGCGGTGTGCCCGGCGGCCACGATCACGCCACGTTCGACCAGCGCACGGATGCTGTCCAGCGGCACCCGCTCCGGCGCCAGGGTCAGCAGGGTCACGCCATTGTCGAGCGAAGCCGCCATGGCGATTTCGTCGGCATCGGGTACGCGGAACTTGTTCGCGTCATGCGTGCCCTTGCGTGCCGGTGCGATATACGGTCCTTCCAGGTGGATGCCAATCACCCCGGGTACGCCGTCGACAATCGCCTGGCGGGTAGCGTCGATCGCCTTGCGCATCACCTGCACATCATCGCTGATCAGCGTTGGCAGCAGCGCGGTGGTGCCGAAGCGGCGGTGCGCGGCGGCCAGCGCGCGCAGGCTTTCCACGTCGGGCGTGTTGTTGAACAGCACGCCGCCACCGCCATTGACCTGCGCATCGATGAACCCGGGCAGCAGCCAGCCACCGCCCAGGTCCACCTGCTCGGCCGCACTGCCCAGCTGCGGCGCGGCATCGGAGACCAGCGCGGTGATGCGCCCGGCTTCGATCACCACCGCCAGGTCATCGCGGAAGCCGTCGGCGGTGAGGATGCGGGCATTGCGCAGGACGGTCTTCATCAGACGGTCTCCGTAACCTTGTTCAGGTGCGGCGGCAGGTCCGGGTTGTGCCCGCGGCGCAGTGCCAGCGCGTTGATGGCCTTGTAGAACGCCTGCACGGTGAGCAGCGGCGCACACGCCGGGTGTGGCGCTGGCGGAAGCGGCAGGTCGCCATCCGGGGCGGCCAGCCAGACCTGCGCATCGCGCGCGGCGAACTCGGCGGCCACCGCGCGGGTACCCGCGCCGGTTTCATCGGGCTGGGCGAAGGCCAGCACCGGGAAGCCCGGGCCCACCAGCGCCATCGGCCCGTGCCTGACCTCGGCCGAGCTGTAGGCTTCGGCGTGCAGGCCGCAGGTTTCCTTGAACTTCAGCGCCGCTTCCTGCGCTGCCCCCAGGCCCAGGCCACGGCCGACCACGAACAGGTTGTGCGCCGCCACCAGGCCGTCGGTCAGTGCGGACCAGTCGCTGTTCCAGGCCTGGCGCAGTGCGTCGGGCAACGTGCGCAGCGAGGCGATCAGCCCGGCATCCTGGCTCCAGTACGCGACAAGCTGCAGGATCGCCGACAGCGAGGCGAGGTAGCTCTTGGTGGCTGCCACGCTGCGCTCGGCGCCCGCGCCCAGCGGAATCACGGTTTCGGCCAGCTGCGCCAGCGGCGAATCTTCCACGTTGACCAGTGCCACCACGCGCGCACCGGCCGCGCGCGCGGCCTCGGCGTTGCGCAGCAGGTCCGGGCTCTTGCCGGACTGCGAAATGACGATGTACAGCGCACCACGCAGCTGCAGCGGAGATTCGTACACCGACCCCACCGACGGCGAGGCCGAGGCCGTCACCAGGCCGAGCCTGGTTTCCAGCAGGTACTTGGCATACGTGGCGGCGTGGTCGGAACTGCCACGCGCGCAGGTCACCACGAACGGCGGCGGCGCCGCCCGCAGGGTCGCGGCCAGCGTCTGCACCGTCGCTTCGTTGCGCGCGAACTGCGCGGCGATCACGTCGGCCGCTTCGGCGGCTTCGCGGAACATCAGGGTGTCGTGCGGGGCTGGCAGGGACATGCGGGACTCAGGTGGTTTCGGGGGTGGGGGGCCGCGTGCCGACCGGCCGCATCGGCGCGGTCGAACCGCGCACGACCAGCTGCGGGACGAAGCCCTGGTTCTGCAGCTGCAGCGGCGCATCGTCGTACGCATCGCTGCGCAGCTGCGCGATCAACAGGCGCGCGGCGTGCCGCGCGATGTCTTCGGTGGCCTGCTTGGCGGTAGTCAGCGGCGGCCACGACTGGCGCGAGAACGGGCTGTCCTCGAAGCCGGCGATGGACAGGTCGTAGGGCACGTTCATGCCGGCCGACTTGGCCGCCGCGAGCACGCCGGCGGCGATTTCATCGTTGGAACCGAAGATCGCGGTGGGAGGTTCCCGCAGCGCCAACAGGCGGCGCGCGCCACGGAAGCCGTCGTCGAAGGTGTAGTCGCCCTGCACCACCAGGTGCTTGTCCACGGTCATGCCGTAGTCGCGCAGCGCCGCTTCGTAACCGGCGTGGCGTTCGCCGCTGGACCGGTGCGAGGAACCGCCCCACAGGAAACCGATGCGCTGGTGGCCAAGCTGGATCAGGTGTTCGGTGATTTCGTAGGCGGCCTCGCGGTCGTCCACGAACACGCACGCGCCATCCTGCGGATCGGCGGTGGCAGCGATGATGCGCACGAGCTTGATGCCACGCGCGGTCAGCGCGGCGACCAGGTCGGCACGTTCGGACATCGGCGCTGTCAGCACCAGCCCGGCCAGGCGCGAACGCTGCACCCAGTCGGCGAGCTCTTCGGCCAGCATCGGCGAACTGGAATCACAGGGGTGGATCTGCAGTCCGAAGCCCGTCTCGCGGCACGCGGCGAGCACGCCGTTCTGCACGCCGATGATGTGGTACGGGTTGGGGTTGTCATAGACCAGCCCGATCACCAGCGTCGTACCGGTGCGCAGGTTGCGCGCGGCGGGATCGGGCTCGTAATCGAGTTCAGCAATGGCGCGCAGCACGCGCGCGCGCGTGGCCTGCATGACCGACGGTTCGTTGTTGATGACCCGCGATACGGTCTTCAACGACACCTTGGCCCGTTCGGCGACATCCTTGATGGTCGCTCTGCGCATGCTCTTTTCCTGGGTCACCGGTTGGGCGTCCATGATCGCCGATCACTGCCCGTCGCGGGGCAGCCCGACCCGGTGGCCGCGCAGGGAGTAGAACAGGATGTACAGGTAGCACGGCACCATCAGGCCCGCGAACACCCACTGGAAGTCGAAATGCTGCTTCAGCACGGCAAACGCCTGCGGGATGATCGCGCCCCCGGCGATGGCCATCACCAGCAGTGCCGAGCCGGTTTCGGTGAACCGACCGAGCCCGCGGATCGCAAGCGGGAAGATCGCCGGCCACATCATCGCGTTGGCAAAACCCAGCGCGGCCACGAAGCCCACCGACACATAGCCGTGGGTGAACAGCGCGCCGATGCAGAACAGCACGCCCAGGCTGGCCGAAATGCTCAGGTAGCGCGACTGCGAGACCAGGTGCGGAATCAGCGCCAGGCCGGCCAGGTAGCCCACCAGCATGGCGAACAGGGTGATGGAGGTGAACAGCTTGGTCTGGTCCAGCGGCAGGCCGAAACCGTGCCCGTAGGTGCCGATGGCATCACCGGCCATCACTTCCACGCCCACATACACGAACAGGCACAGCACGCCCAGCCACAGGTGCGGGAACTGGAAGATGCTGCTGCGTTCGGCCAGGCCGGGCGCGCGCGCCGGGGTGGCGTTGGCTTCGGCGGTCTTGATTTCCGGCAGCGGCGAGAACAGCACGCCCACCGCAAGCACCACCAGCAGGCCGGCCATGGCCATGTAAGGCATCTGGATCTTCGCCGCGAAGGTATCCAGCAGTGCGTTGCGGGTCACCGGGTCGGCGCTGGCCACCTGCTCGGACAGGTCGCCGATGCCGTGCAGCACCAGGGTGCCGATCAGGAACGGGGCGATCATGCCGGCGATCTTGTTGCAGATGCCCATCAGCGCGATGCGGCGCGCGGCGGTTTCGATCGGGCCCAGGATGCTGATGTACGGGTTCACCGCCGTCTGCAGCAGGGCCAGGCCGCTGCCGATGATGAACAGGCCGCTGAGCGCACCGGGATACCAGCGCTGCTGGGCGAAGTGCGCGAACACCACTGCACCGGCGGCCATCACCAGCAGGCTCAGGCTCAGGCCCTTCTTCATGCCGGTGCGCTTGAGGATCCACGAGGCCGGCAGCGCCAGGAAGAAGTAGGACAGGTAGAACACCATCAGCACCAGGAAGGCGCCGACTTCGTCCAGCTCGAAGGCCAGTTTGACGAAGGTGATCAGCGGGCCATTGAGCCAGGTGAAGAAGCCGATCAGGAAGAACAGCACGCCGATGATGAGGATCGAAGTGGCCACGCTCGAACGCGCGGTAGCAGCAGGCACGGCAGACATCTTGAAGGCTCCTGCGTCGACGGCGCGCGGGCGGCGTCGGAAGAGTGGCTGGGAACAACGTTGTCACATTTATTCGATGGGCCACCCGGCTTTGTCAACAATTGGTTTCCGCGCAGATCGCGGAAAACCCCATGCTGCAGGTGCACAGAATCCTCGCAACGCCCCGCCACGCCTTCACACAGCCTCTGTTTGCAACGGCTTTACGAAATCTTGACGGGAGTACACTGAAAACGTTTTCCTGTGACGTAGGTCGCTGCGGCGCAGCATCGAAAGTGTGAGGTTGTCGTTGACATCGTTGTCAGAACGATTACAGACTCCGCTCAATCGCCGGGGTCCAGACCTGGCCGTACGTATCCCAAGGGAGCCCGTGTGACCGCAGCCGCCCACGCCGTATCGGCCAATGCCCTCCTCTCGATGCCGCCGTTCCTGGCGGCCGACGTGGGCGGCACGCATGTCCGCGTGGGCCGCGTGCAGGCCAGCCATGACCCGGCCCATCCGGTCCAGCTGCTCGAGTACCGCAAGTTCCGCAACGCCGACTACGCCGGCCTCAGCGCGATCCTGGAAGCCTTCATCGCCGATGGCGAGCGGCCCGCACACTGCGTGGTGGCCACCGCCGGTTATGCCCGCGAAGACGGCACGGTAATCACCGCCAACGTGCCGTGGCCGCTGTCGGCACGGCAGATCGAGGCCGACCTGGGCCTGGAAACGGTGTACATCGTCAATGACTTCGAGGCCGTGGCCTACGCCGCCGCGCAGGTCGATGCCAGCGGCGTGCTGCAGCTGACCGGCCCGGCCACCGCCCCGCGCGGCCCGACCCTGGTGGTCGGCCCGGGCACCGGACTGGGTGCGGCGCTGTGGATCCCGACCGCGCATGGCGCAGTGGTGCTGGCCACCGAAGCCGGCCAGCCGACGCTGGCGGTGAGCACCGAACTGGAAATGGCAATCGTCCGGCAGATGCAGCGCGAGCTTGCCCACGTCTCGGTCGAACATGCGCTGTCCGGCCCGGGCCTGATGAACCTCTACCGCGCCCTGTGCGCCATCGAAGGCCAGCCCGCCGTGCTGGCCACGCCCGATGCGATCACCGCGGCGGCCGTGAGCAACCAGGACGCGCTGGCCCGCCAGAGCCTGGACGTGTTCTGCGGCCTGCTCGGCAGCACCATCGGTGACATGGCGCTGCAGTACGGCGCCCATGGTGGCGTGTACCTGGCCGGCGGGATCCTGCCGCAGATCCGCGAATACCTGTTGAACAGCACCTTCGTTTCCCGGTACCTCAACAAGGGGCCGATGCGCGAGGCGCTGGAACGCATACCCGTGAAGGTGGTCGAGCACGGGCAGCTGGGCGTCATCGGCGCCGCCAGCTGGTACCTCGGCCGCACGGACGCTTGAACGCACGCTTCGCAAACCGCACGCCGTCGCTGGCGCACCAACGATTGATGAGGAGAGACATCATGAACCACCGCAAGAGCCTGCTTTCGGCAGCCATTTTCAGCTGTATCGTCTTCGGCGCCCAGGCGCAGGAAGCACAGCCCACCGCAACCGACCTGGACACCGTGACCGTCACCGGTATCCGCGGTTCGATGGAGAAATCGCTCGACACCAAGCGTGAAGCCAATGCGCGCCTGGAAGTGGTGACCGCCGAAGACGTCGGCAAGCTGCCGGCGCACAACGTGGCCGATACCCTGCAGCGCCTGCCGGGCGTGAACATCAGCTCTGCCAGCGCCGACGAAGGTGGCTTCGACGAGGCCGACCGCGTCAGCCTGCGCGGCACCAGCCCCAGCCTCACCCAGACCCTGATCGACGGCCACAGCGTCGGCTCGGCCGACTGGTTCGTGCTCAGCCAGGGCAACAACGTTGGCCGCAGCGTCAGCTACTCGCTGCTGCCGTCCGAACTGGTCAGCTCGGTGGAAGTGAACAAGTCCTCGCAGGCCAAGCTGCAGGACGGCGGCACCACGGGTACCGTCAACATCATCACCCGCAAGCCACTGGCATTCTCCAAGCAGCTGAGCGCTGAAGCGTCGTTGGGCGCGGTGCGTTCAGACCAGGCCGACTCCACCGATCCGCAGTTCTCGGGCCTGTTCAACTACAAGAACGCCGACAGCACCTTCGGCGTGATGGTGCAGGGCTTCTACCAGAAGCGCGAGCTGCGCCGCGAGGCGCAGGAAATCCCGGGCGGCTTCTTCAAGATCAAGGCCACCGACCCGGTAGCGGCAACCAACCCGGACCTGGTCGGCGTCAACGTGCCCGGCCTGCTGGGTTCGACCCTGTTCGAGCAGACCCGTGAGCGCAAGGGTGGCCTGGTCACCCTGCAGTGGAAGCCGATCGACGACCTGACCCTCGGCCTGAGCGGCTTCACGTCCGAGCTGGAAGCAAACAACTACAACCGCAACTACATGATGTGGGGTGGCAACTTCGCCGCGTCGCAGGCGCCGAACCCCGGTTACACCATCACCGATGGCGTGCTGAGCAACGCCACCTACGCGGGCGTACCGGGCACCAACTACGCCGTGTACGACATGATTTACCGTGAAGCGACGGCCAAGACCAGCTATGTCACCTTCGATGCCGATTGGGCGATCAACGACAATCTGACCGCCAAGTTCCAGGCCGGTACCACCAAGGGCACCGGCGAGACGCCGCGTCAGTTCATCGCCGAAGTCACCCTGGGCCAGGGCGGCGGCGCCAGCTGGGCCACCCACGGCGCAGGCTCGCCGGTGGATTGGGCCGTGGGCGGCGACACCAGCCCGAGCGGCGTAAGCAGCTTCGGGACCTGGGGCAACCAGCAGGTCAAGGCGGAAGACAAGGAAGACTGGGCGTCGCTGGACTTCAACCAGTACTTCACCAATGGGGGCGCGCTGAGCTCGATCGACTTCGGCCTGCGCTTCGCCGACCACGAGCGTGAAGCACTGTCGCCGGAAGGCGCCAGCCCGGGCGACATCTGGTCGGCCCTGCAGGGCAGCGCTACCGGCAATTACCCGGGGAACTTCGCCAGCGGCATCGGCGGCAACTTCCCGCGCGACATCTGGTATTACACGCCGGACGCGCTGAAGACGGCGATTCTCAACAACTCCACCTGGCTGTCCAACAATGACGGCCCGACCGGCCGCCACAACTATGGCGCCGAGTGGAAGGTGAAGGAAAAGAACTTCGCCGGCTACGTGCAGGCCAACTTCACCGGTGACTGGTGGAGCGGTAATGTCGGCCTGCGTTACGTAGACATCAAGCAGGACATCGACACCTACCTGGCGGTCGCCGATGCCTCGCGCGCCGACGTGAGCAGCCTGTTTGGCATGTGGCAGCGCCAGGCCTTCCAGAACAAGCACAGCCGCGTGCTGCCGAGCGCCAACATCAAGTTCGACCTGGACGACAACCTGGTACTGCGCGTAGCCGCATCGCAGACCCAGACCCTGCCCGATTACTCGGCACTGGGTGCGTCTGCCTGGGGTTCGGACCTGAACAAGACCGGCGGTGGCGGCAACCCGGAACTGAAGCCGACCATCGGCAGCAACCTGGATGCCAACCTGGAGTGGTACTTCATGCCGCGCGGCCTGCTGTCGGTCGGTGCTTACCACATCGACCTGAAGGACTACGTTGCGTTCGACGTGATCAACAAGCAGCTCTTCAGCGAACTGACCAACCAGCTTGAAACCTACGCCGTCTCCACCCCGATCAATGCCGACGGCAAGGTCACCGGCGTGGAAGTGGCGTACGAGCAGCCGATCGGCGAGAACTTCGGTTTCAACGCCAACTACACCTACGCCAACGGCAGCTCGGCGCACACCTGGGCCGACGGCAGCCACAACCTGCTGGGTACCTCGAAGAACACCTACAACGTGGGCGCCTTCTTCGAGAACGAAACCTTCGGTGCACGCGTCAGCTATACCCGCCGTTCGTCGTTCCTGATCAGCCTGTCCGGTGCAAACCCGTACTACCAGGATGATTTCGGCACGCTCTCGGCCTCGCTGAGCTACGCGCCGACCAAGTGGATGAGCATCACCCTGGACGGCCTGAACCTCAACAACCCGACCTACAAGTACTACCAGAGCGCGTCCATTCCGACCTCGTTCTACTCCAACGGGCGCCAGTACTACCTGAACTTCCGCTTCAAGTACTGACAGCTCCGCGCCATGTGGTAAAGCTGTACACCAGAAACGGGCCCGGACATCCGGGCCCGTTTTTTTAACCCGCACCAAAGGAATGACCCGATGCACACCCGCACCCGTCGTACCTCGCTTTCGCTGCTGCCGCTGGCCCTGGCGCTCTCGCTGGCCCCGCTGGCACATGCCACCGATGCCCAGGCCCCCGATGGCCCGCGCGCCCTGCCCGGCTCGCTCCCCCTGATTCCCGCCCCCGCCCAGGTCGAACGCCTGGACGGTGCCGATTACACCGTGACCGCCACCACCGCGCTGCGCGCGCAGGGCGCCGCAGCCGCGCGCGTGGCCGGCCAGTTCGCCTCGATGCTGCGCCAGAGTGGCGGGCCCGCCCTGCAGCCGTCCACCACCCGGGGCACCGATGGCATCCGCTTCGTGCTCGACGGAACGCTGAAAACCGGCGCAGAGGGCTACCAGCTGCGCAGCGACGCGCGTGGCGTGACCGTGCAGGCCGCCACCGAAGCCGGCCTGTTCTATGGCGCGGCTACCCTGTCACAGCTGCTCACCGGTAGCAGCAGCGGCGCCGTACCAGCGCTGCGCATCGACGATGCGCCGCGCTTCAGCTGGCGCGGGCTGATGCTCGATTCGGCCCGCCATTTCCAGAGCCTGGACGAGATCAAGCGCGTGCTCGACGCGATGGCCGAACAGAAGCTCAACACCTTCCACTGGCATCTCACCGATGACCAGGGCTGGCGCATGGAGATCAAGCGCTACCCGAAGCTTACCGGGGTGGGCAGCTGCCGCATCCCGGCCGGCGATGGCGGCCGCGATCCGGCCACCGGCGCGCCGCGCCCATATTGCGGCTTCTACACCCAGGCGCAGATCCGCGAGGTGATCGCGTATGCGGCCGCGCTGCACATCCAGGTCATTCCGGAAATTGACGTTCCGGGCCATGCCACTGCAGCGATTGCCGCGTATCCGGAATTGGGCACCCTCAATACCCCGCTGCAGCCGCTCAGCGAATGGGGCGTGTTCCCGAACCTGTTCAACACCGAGGAGAGCACGTTCCAGTTCCTGGAGAACGTGCTTGAAGAGGTCATCGAACTGTTCCCCGCCAAGTACGTCCACGTGGGCGGCGACGAAGCGGTCAAGGACCAGTGGGAAGCCAGCCCACGCGTGCAGGAACGCATGCGCGCGGTGGGCGCGGGCACTGAAAATGAAATGCAGGCGCACCTGATCAAGCGCCTGGAGAAATTCCTGGAGCAGCACGATCGCCGCCTGATCGGGTGGGATGAGATCCTCGAAGGCGGTCTGCCGCCGGAAGCCACGGTGATGTCCTGGCGCGGCACAGAGGGTGGCCTCAAGGCCGCCAGCGAAGGCCACGACGTGGTGATGTCGCCGGTGACCGACATGTACATGGACTACCTGCAGACCAACTCGGAGAACGAGCCGCCGGGCCGACCGCTGACCACCCCGCTGGCCCGCGTATATGGCTTCGAGCCGGTGCCGGATGCCTTGGCCAGGGACAAGGAGCAGCACATCCTGGGCCTGCAGGCCAACATGTTCACCGAGCACACGCGGAGCGTGGCGCGGCTGCACCACAACGTGTTCCCGCGTCTGGCCGCGGTCGCCGAAACCGGCTGGACGCCGCGTGACCGCCGCAACTTCGCCGACTTCCTGGCCCGGCTGCCCTCGCAGCTGCAGCGCTGGCAGGCGATGGGCATCGCGTATGCGCAGACGCCGTTCGAAGTGGAAGCGGACGTCACCGACGACCGCAAGGCCGGCACCGCCACCCTGGCCCTGCGCACCCCGCTCAACTATGACATCCGCTACAGCGTGGATGGCAGCGCGGTCACGGCGAAGTCGCCGCGCTACGTCGCGCCGCTGACCCAGCCGCTTCCGGTGGGCGTACAGGCTGCTGCCTTCTTCAACGGGCAGGCGCTGGCCAAATCGGCGAGCCGCTTCGACATCACCGCGCAGTCGCTGCTGATCCGCAACGACGAGCATCTGGCGATGTGCCCCGGCGAAGGCAAGCTGCTGCTGCGGCTGGAGGACGATGGCCCGGCCGACGGCGAACGCGCCATCTTCAACGTCAACATCTTCAACCCGTGCTGGCTGTGGCAAGGCGCGGATGTGGAGGGCATTGCGAAACTGCGGGTGCGCGCAGGGCAGATTCCGTACTACTTCCAGCTGGCCCACGACGAGCCACAGCGGCGCTTCGTGCCTGCGCGCAGCGCACACGGCGAGATGGACATCCTCAACGCACAGTGCGATGGCAAGCCGCTGGCCAGCGTGGCGCTGCCGGCCAAGCCCGGTGCCGATGGCTTCATCACGCTGGAAGCGGCGCTGCCGCGTTCACTGAAGGGCCGCCAGGACCTGTGCGTGCGCTTCACCGGCGACACCCGCCCCACCATGTGGGTGCTGGACACGCTGGAGCTGGTACCGCATTGATCGATCAGGGGTGCCGGCCGATGGCCGGCACCGCTGTCGGGGGAATGGGGTAGGGTCGGTTCCCGAACGACCGCAGTGAACAAGTCAACGCCCGGTAACGCATGACCTGCACCGAAGCAAATGCCGTTGTCGTTGATTGCAATGCGTTACCGGGGTTACAACCGTTATCGGCGGTCGTTTGGGAACCGACCCTACCCCGATCAGCCTTTCATCCGAATGAGCAGGTCACGGAACGGCGTGAAGGCCACCGCCATGCCGGCGACCACGCCAACGCTGTTGGCCAGCGCATCCATCGGGTCGGCCAGGCGGTCGGTGGTCAGTGCCCCCTGCAGGAATTCAATGCCCACGCCCAGCAGCACCAGCCCGGCACCCGCCCACAGCAGCGCCGCGCGCGTGCGGTAGATCTGCACCGCCGCCGAGGCCAGCAGGAAGTACGCCAGGAAGTGCTCGACCTTGTCGCTGTTCTGCGGCAATGCCAGTGGCGGCGGCGGGATCAGGCAGACCACGATCGTGACCGCGATCGCCAGCCACCACAGGCCCAGCCACACGCGCGGGAAGCGCAGCGGCTTCAGCATTCCGGTTTCGGTCATCTCAGAGCCGCCAGGTCAGGTCGCCGAGCAGGAACGCCGGGTCGAAATCCACGTCGCGCTGGAAGCCCATCACCTGGAAGCGCTCGCCCATTTCGCTGGGGAGGGTGAGTTTCTTCACCTGGTCACGCAGGCGCAGCTTGCCGATCTCGTCGGCACGCTCCTCGGCAAGTGCCAGCAATCCATCCAGGCCATTGCCAAGCAGGAAGCTGGACTGCGTGCAGTAGCCGGCGAGCTCGAAACCGGCATGGGTACCGGCTTCGGCCAGCGCGGTGAAATCCACCGACGCGGTCAGGTCCTGCAGGCCCGGCCACAGGAACACGTCGTTGTGCACGTGGTGGCGGTAGAAGGCGCGCACGGTGCCATCGTCGCGGTCATCGCGGTAGTACTCGTTGCGCGGGTAGCCGTAATCAACAAACAGCATCGCGCCGCGCTTCAGTCCGCCGGCCACCGCCTGGATCCAGTACGGCAGGTGCGGCAGCAGCTCGGAACGGTAGCCATCGGCGAACGGCTTTTCCCGGTAGCGCTCCAGGTGCCGGACGGCCGAGGTCAGCATGGCATCGGCCGGCTGCGCGCCGCGGATGAAGCGCCCGTCGGCATCCAGCTCTACGGTTTCCTCATAGACCATGCCGTCACGGGCAAGGAAGCGCGGGGTTGGCAGGGCGTCGATCACCTCGTTGGCGAACACCACGCCGTCCCAGTCATCATCGAACGGGCGGTCCAGCCATTCGACCAGGGCGAACAGCGGTGGCACCAGCGCCTTCTCGAGGCGCTCGCGCTGACGTTCGCGCAGGTCCGCACTGGGCTCCAGGATCGCGTAGCGCTCCGGCAGCGCATCCAGTTCCAGCATGCGCTTGAGCAGAATCTCGGCAAATGCGCCACTGCCGCCGCCCAGCTCCAGGAAGCGCGCCTGCGGGCCGAGCTGCTGCATCACCGGGGCAACGGCGTTGGCCACGGTCGCGGTGAACAGCGGCCCCAGTTCCGGCGCGGTGGTGAAATCGCCATCCGCACCGAACTTGCTGGCGCCGGCGCTGTAATAGCCCCAGCCCGGCGCATACAGGCTCAGTTCCATGAACCGGGCAAAGGGCATGGCGCCGCCGTTGGCGAGGATCTCGGCGCGCAGCGCGGCGGCCAGTTCGTCGCTGTGGGCCAGGGCGTCGGCATCGGGCGTGGGCAGGGAAGAATGCATGGTGCGGGCGATTGCGGTGACAATGCACAGCATAGCCGAGCAGGAAGGAGCCCCGATGACCGCCACCACACCCGTCGTGCTGATCACCGGCAGTGCGCGCCGGATCGGCGCGGCCATTGCCCGCCAGTTCCATTCCTGTGGCTGGTCGGTGGTGCTGCACGCACACACCTCCACGGCCGAACTGCAGCAGATGGCCTTTGACCTGGACATGCTGCGTCCGGGCAGCGTGCTGGCCCTGCAGGCCGACCTGCGCGACGCCGACGCCCTGCCGGATCTGGTGGAACAGACCGTGGCCCAGTTCGGGCGGCTGGATGCGCTGGTCAACAATGCCTCCAACTTCTACCCCACCCTGCTTGGCCAGATCACCGCCGCGCAGTGGGACGACCTGTTCGCGGTGAATGCCCGTGCGCCGCTGCTGCTGGCGCAGGCCGCCGCCCCGCAGTTGCGCCGGCACCAGGGCTGCATCGTCAACCTCACCGACCTGCACGGCACCCAGCCGATGCGCGACCACCCGGTGTACGCCGCGGCCAAGGCGGCGCTGGAAATGATCACCCGCTCGCTGGCGCTGGAGCTGGCGCCGAAGGTGCGGGTCAATGCGGTGGCGCCGGGGGCGATCCTGTGGCCCGAACAGGGCAAGGACGATTTCGCCCAGCAGGCGCTGCTGGCGCGGACTCCGCTGGGCCGCACCGGAACGGTGGAGGAGATCGCCGAGGCGGTCTACTGGCTGGTCAGCGATGCCCCGTTCGTGACCGGGCACACGTTGCGGGTGGATGGCGGTCGGCAGTTGACCTGATTGCCGGCATCGTATCGACCAACGGTCGATACCTACCCGATCAACCGTATCGACCAACGGTCGATACCTACCCGATCAACCGTATCGACCAACGGTCGATACCTACCCGATCAACCGTATCGACCAACGGGTCGATACCTACCCGATCAACCGTATCGACCAACGGTCGATACCTACCCGATCACCGGTAGGTGACGACCGTTGGTCGTCACACCTCGACCACCTCGAATTCGTCGCCGAACTGCCGATGCGCCCGCCACAACGTGGCCAGGTCCAGGCCACTGACCGGGTCGATGAAGTCCGGCACGATATCGGCCAGCGGCTTGAGCACGAACGCGTGCTTCAGCTCCGGGCGCGGAATCCGCAGGTGCCCCGGTCCCTCCACGATCAGGTCGCCGTAGAACACCACGTCGATATCCAGCGTACGGTCGCTGAAACGCGGCCCGCTGCGGTCCCGCCCGTGCGCGTCCTCCAGCGCATGCAGCCACCGGTCCAGCTCCTCCAGCGGCTCATCGGTCTCGATCGCGACCGCATTGTTGAGGAAGGCCGGGCCGTCGAAGCCCACGGCGGCGGTGCGGTACGCCGGGGACACCCGGATATCGCCGAAACGCCCGCGCAGCGCGGCCACCGCAGCGTGAAGGTGCTGCTGCGGTTGCAGGTTGCTGCCCAGGCTGAGGAGCACAGTGGTCATGGTATTCAGCGTAGGTGAGGCGAATCCACGCAGGGCCAACAGGGGCTCCGCGTAGAATCGGGGTGCACATCATAGGACACCGACATGACCTATTGCGTCGGCATTGTGGTGGACGAGGGCCTGGTCTTCGCCGCCGATACCCGTACCAACGCGTCGCTGGACGACGTACGCGTGCACCGCAAGCTGCACGAATTCGAGTTTCCCGGCGAGGCCGCGTTCGTGATCATGGCCGCCGGCAACCTGGCCACCACCCAGCTGCTGATCTCCCGGCTGCACCGCGACATCGAGGAGCAGCGGCCGGAGAACCTGCGCGCCTACCGGCACCTGTTCGAGGTAGCCGAGTATGTGGGTCGGGTGCTCGTGGACAGCCAGGTCAAATGCAGCAGTCCCGAACACGGCCATGATGGGGTCAACACCCAGGCGACCCTGATCCTGGGTGGCCAGGTCGGCGGCGAACACCCGGGCATGTACATGATCTATCCACTGGGCAATGCGATTGCCGCCTCACCGGAAACGCCCTACCTCCAGATCGGTGAATCCAAGTACGGCAAGCCGATCCTGGACCGGATCATCCGCCCGCAGACCCGACTGGATGATGCGGCGCGCACGGCGATCGTGTCCCTGGATTCCACCATCCGTTCCAACCTTTCAGTGGGCCTGCCGATCGACCTGGTGCTGCTGCGCGCCGGTGACCTGCGCGTCAGCCACCGCATGCGCCTGGCCGGCGACAGCCCGCTGTATGCGGAGATCCATGGCAACTGGTCGCGCCGGCTGGAACACGCCGTGGCCAGCCTGCCCAGCTTCCCTTGGGAAGACGCGTAGACACCGCTCGTTGGTCGGCATTCCCCAGGGTCACGACCAACGGTCGTGACCTACCGCGTGAACGCCAGCGCCTCGGCCACCGAGCGGAACACCTGCTGCATTTCCAGCGGTTTGCGCAGCACGTGCACTTCGACACCGTCCGGGAAGGTTTCCAGCGGTACCGGAACCTCGGCGTCCTCCAGCACCAGCGCCGGGCCGCGATAGCCCAGCGCGGCCATCTCATCGAGCAGATGGCTGGCTGAAAGCAGCTTGGCCCCGGCATCGGCGATCACCAGTGCCGGCATCGCCTCCTGCTGCATCCAGCGCAGCGCAGCGCCGCCATCCGAGGCCAGCTGCAGGTGGTAGCCCTGGCTGGACAAGGCATTGCCCAGCAGCGACAGGCGGGTGGCTTCACCATCCACGACCAGGATTGACTGGCCCGCGCCTGCCGCTACCGGTTGTGCCTGCGGTTCAGCGTCTACCGTCTCCTGGTGCATTGGCAGCCGCAATTCGAAGCAGCTGCCCACACCCGGCGTACTTTCCACCCGGATGCTGCCCTGGGCGCCCTCGATGATGCGCTTGCAGGAAATCAGCCCGAGTCCCGTGCCATTGACCTTGGTGGTGAAGAACGGATTGAACAGGTGCGCCAGCACCTCGGCACTCATGCCCACGCCCTCGTCCGACACCGAGATGCGCAGCCAGTCCCGGCCGTCCGCATCCGGATCGGCCGCCGCGCGCAGGGTCAACCGGCCGCCATTGGGCATGGCCTGGATCGCGTTCAGCGCCAGGTTCAACAGCACCTGCTGCAGCTCGGTGTAGTTGGCATCCACGGCCAGGTCAGCGCCGTCCACGTCCAGGTGCAGGCTGACCCGCGCCGGCAGGGTGCTGCGCAACAGCAGCTCGATCGCTTCGAACAGGTGGGTGATCTGGATCCGCTCGCTCGGGCTGCGCGAGCCGCGCACGAACGACAGCATCGATTCGGCCATTTCATGCCCGCGTCGGCCACATTCGGCAATCACGTCGGCCAGGTGGTGGAGCTGCGGATCGTCGGTACGCGCCTTGAGCAGCTCGGGCATGATCAGCAGCGGCTGCAGGATGTTGCGCAGGTCGTGGCTGAGTCCAGCGGCCAGCAGCGACAGGCTTTCCAGCCGCTGCGCGCGCATCAGCTCCGCTTCCACCCGCTGGCGGTCGATGGTGCCGCGCGCCTCGCGCACGGCGCGCGCGACCGCCGAGGGCAGCCGCGCCGGCTGGTGCTTGATGATGTAATCGTTGGCGCCCTGGTGCAGGGCGGCCACCGCGTTCTCTTCGCCGATGGTGCCCGAGACGAAGATGAAGGGGACATCCGGGTGCCAGCCACGCACGATTTCCAATGCCTGGTTCCCCGAAAAACCCGGCATGGCCAGGTCGGAGAGGACGATGTCAGGCGCAAACCTCAGCAGCGCATCGCGCAGTTCGGCAGCGGTCTCGACCCGCTCGAAGCTGGCCTCGAGCCCGGCGTCGAGCATCTGCCCGCACATCAACTCGGCATCTTCGGGCGAATCCTCCACCAGCAGGATGCGCAGGTGTCCCAGCGGGGGGCCAGTGAGCGGCATGGGTTATTCGACCTCCGGGGCCTGGTTGATCACCGCCCAGAATTTTCCCAGCGTCTGCACGGCACCGAAGAACTGGTCCACGTCCACTGGCTTCACCACATAGGCATTGACACCCAGGTCCCAGCTGCGGGCCAGGTCGCTCTCTTCGCGCGAGGAGGACAGGATCACCACCGGCAGGCGCTTGAGCTCCTCGGCGCTGCGGATCTGTCGCAGCACCTCCAGCCCATCCATGCGCGGCATCTTGATATCCAGCAGCAGCACCGCAGGCAGGCCTTCGTCACGGTTGGCGAAGGCACCACGGCGCAGGAGGTAGTCCATCGCCTCGACGCCGTCCTCGACGTGGACGATGGGGTTGGCCAGGCGCGCTTCCTTCAGGGCGTCAATGGCCATTTCAGCATCGGCGGGGCTGTCCTCGGCAAGCAGGATGGTGCGAAGAGCGGTCATGCGACGGGGCCTTTGTTGAGTGCGTCGAGAGAGGAAGGCAGCAGGAAGTGGAACGCAGCACCCTGGTCCACCGCCGATTCGGCCCAGATGCGGCCACCGTGGCGGGCGAGCACGCGGCGAACGCTGGCCAGGCCGATGCCGGTACCGGGGTATTCGCTGGCCTTGTGCAGGCGCTGGAATACCCCGAACAACTTGTCGGCGTAGGCCATGTCGAAACCGGCACCATTGTCGCGCACGCTGAACAGGTGGCTGCCATCGGGCTGGCGCGCGTACGCCACCTCGATGCGCGCCGGTTCGGCGTGGGCCGAGTATTTCACGGCATTGCCGAGCAGGTTCAACCACAGCTGGCGCATCATGTTGTCGTCGGCGACCAGGACCGGCAGCGGCGCGATCTTCCATTCAATGCGCCGCGTCACCCCGGCCTGCTCGGCGTCACTCCGGGCGTTGGCGTCGAGCAGCGCGCGGGTATCCGCCACCAGCGACTGCATGTCCACCGCCTGCAGGCGCATCGCCGCACGGCCCAGCCGCGAATACACCAGCAGGTCGTCGATCAGTGCGGCCATGCGCCGCGCCGAGCCGGCAATCACGTCGAGGTAGTGGCGGGATCTTTCGTCCACACCCTCCCCCAGATGCCGCGCCAGCTTGTCCGAAAAACCGGCGACGTGGCGCAGCGGCGCGCGCAGGTCGTGCGACACCGAATAGCTGAAGGCTTCCAGCTCGCGATTGACCTCCGACACCTGTTCCACCTTGCCTTCGAGCTGGCGGTTCAGTTCCTCCACGCGTTGCTGTACGGCCCGCTGCACGGTCACGTCGGTGATCGTCATCAGCACCACTTCGTCGTCGCGATCCGGCAGGGGCATGCGCCTGGCGTTGATCAGCAGGATGCGTACCTGGCCATCATCGGTGCGCTGTTCGTGCTCGAAGTCCCATAGTTCACGGCCGCGCAGCAGCACGTCCATCAGCCGCTGGCGCACCGCCGGATCGCTCCAGGCGCCATCACCCAGCGTCTCCAGGGCACGCCCGTCGGTGACCGCGTCGTCATGCAGGCCATACAGCTCGGAGAACGCCGGGTTGTGCAGCTGGACCCTCAATTCGCGGTCAAGCAGCACAATCGGCTCCCGCACCGTATTGAGCACCGATGCCGCACGTGCCGAGGCACGCCGCGTGGCGCGTTCGGCGGTAGCGCGGTGCAGCATCTGCCGATGCAGGAGCCACAGCACCAGGCCCAGCAACAGCAACTGGACCACCAGCGCGGTCCACGAGACCAGCTCGCTCTGGCGCTGCTGCTGGGCGAACACCGCCGAACGCTGGGCCAGCAGTTCTTCCTCGCGGTCCTGCAGCTCCTCGATCAGACCACGGATCGGGTAGCGGGTGGTGAGGTCCCGCACCAGCTGGCGCTGGTCGTCGTCGGGGCTGGAACGCGCCAGCTCGGCGGCCAGCTCCATGCGCCGGTCGAGCAGTGACTGGATGCGGCCGATGCGCACCAGTTGTTCGGGATTGTCGCGGGTCAGCTCGGTCAGCCGCGCCAGCCGCGCCGGGATGTGGCGGGCCTGGTCAAGCCGCTCGCGCAGTCCTGGCGCGTCGATGCCCTTGGACAGGGTCAGTGCCGCCGATTCCACGTCGCGCACGTCGGCCTGCAACTGGTACACGGCAACGCCCACGTCCTGGGTGTGGGTGACCCAGCGCATCGCGTCGAGGTTCTCGTCGGACAGGCGGCGCAACGTCAGCCATGGCACCACGATGATGGCCACGGCCGCCAGGCCGAGGGCCGGCAACCGCCAGCGGTCCCAGAGTTCATCACTGAAAACCAGTGCCATAGACCCTCGTTGGCGTGCATGTTCCCCTTCCGCCGCCTGCGTCATCCATGACCAGCGACGATGCCGACAGCGGCGACCTCCTGAATATACTCCACACCAACGTGAATACGGGACGGGAGCGGACAGCACCGCCGGCCACGAAAAAGGGCGCGCCTGACGGCGCGCCCCGTGTTCATCTGGTGCAGCGGATCAGCGCTTGGCGGCGGCCGAAGCAACCATCAGCGCACTCGCGTCGACGCTCTTCACGCCCTTGATGGCCTTGGCCTTGGCAATGGCCTTGTCATGCTCGGCCTTGGAATCCACCGTGCCCGACAGCGAAACCACGCCGTTGACGGTCTCAACCTTTACTTCGGTACCGGACACGTTCTTGGTGGCGATCAGCTCGCTCTTGACCTTGGTGGTGATCCAGGTATCGGTCACCGGCTCGGACGAGTCGTGCATGTCCGCGTGGGTCATGGCGGCTTTGTCGGTGGTCTTCGGCGGGTCCTTGGCCATGGCCGCCGAGGTGCCCAGCAGCATGCCGAAAGCGAGCGAAGCAGCAAGCAGATTACGGGTAGTGTTGGTCATGTGCGGTGTCTCCCTGGTTAGTGGGTCCAGTGTCGGCGCCGGGGCGTGGACAACACGTCGCTGCAGGATCACGCTGCCGTGAACCGCTCAGGTTCATCCCGATGACGGTTCATGTTTCCGCACTGCATCATTTGCAATCATTCCTACCGTACGCAAACCTGGAAGCTGCAGACATGACCACGATCGCGCAGGTCGGCTTGATCGGATACGGACTGGCTGGAAGCGTTTTCCATGCACCGCTGATCCAGCACACGCCGGGTATTGCCCTGCACAGCATCGTCAGTTCGCAGCGCGAGCGGCTGCTGCGC
Organism: Stenotrophomonas sp. NPDC047960; assembly: GCF_043204395.1. Classification (NCBI taxonomy): domain Bacteria; kingdom Pseudomonadati; phylum Pseudomonadota; class Gammaproteobacteria; order Lysobacterales; family Lysobacteraceae; genus Stenotrophomonas; species Stenotrophomonas sp. NPDC047960. The sequence goes on from NZ_JBIDBX010000002.1 coordinate 308,668, forward strand.
AGCTTCACCGATGTGCACATCCATGCGGACGTGGCACCGCTGCTGGCGGACCCGGCAGTAGATGCCGTGGTGATTGCCACGCCCAATGCACAGCATGCACCGCTGGCCCTGGCGGCGTTGCGCGCGGGCAAGCACGTACTGGTCGACAAACCATTCGCCTTGAGCACGGCCGAAGCAGTGGCGGTGGTGGATGCGGCGCGCGACGCCGAACGCGTGGTGTGCGTGTTCCAGAACCGGCGCTACGACGCCGACTTCCTGAGCCTGCGCACTGTGCTGGCGTCCGGCACGCTGGGCCGCGTTGCCGAATGCCATTCGCACTTCGACCGCTTCCGCCCGCAGGTGCGCGATCGCTGGCGCGAGAGCGATGTGCCGGGCAGCGGATTGTGGATGGACCTGGGCCCGCACCTGCTGGACCAGATGCTGCAGCTGTTCGGCTGGCCCGAGGCGATCAGCGCCGACATCACCGCGCAGCGCGACGGCGCGCGCAGCGACGACTACTTCCACGCGGTGCTGCACTACCCGGCGATGCGCGCCATCGTGCATGCCGGTTCGCTGGTGGCCGCGTCGGCGCCACGGTTCGCCGTGCATGGCAGCGCCGGCAGTTATCTCAAGGAAGGCCTGGATGTGCAGGAAGACCAGCTGCGCCAGGGCATCGCCCCGGGCGCCCCGGGCTGGGGCCTGGACCCGCAGCATGGGCAACGGGTGCAGGTGGATGCCGAAGGAAAGGTCCATCGGCAGACCGTGGACAATGCCATTGGCGACTATCGCCGGTTCTACGCGGCGTTCCGCGATGCGATTCTCGGCGAAGGCGAAGCGCCAGTAAGCACCGGAGAAGCATTGCAACTGATGCGGCTGCTGGAGGCCGGCCGTGAAAGCGCCGACAGCGGCCGGCGCGTGGATCTTCGGTAAGGCTATTCCTTGACCATCGCGTGGCCGCCGAACTGGTTGCGCAGCGCGGAAAGCATGCGGTCGCTGAAGGAATTCTTTTCGCGTGAGCGCAGCCGCTCCAGCAGCGACAGGGTGATCACCGGGGCGGAGACATCCAGGTCGATCGCTTCGGCCACCGTCCAGCGGCCTTCGCCGGAATCGGGCACGAACGGCGCGATACCGTCCAGTTGCGGGTTGCGGGCCAAGGCGTCGGCACTCAGGTCCAGCAGCCAGGACCGCACCACGCTGCCGTGCTGCCAGGCCGCCGCGACCTGGCCCAGGTCGAGGTTGAACTCCGTCTTGCGCTGCATCAGCGCGAAGCCTTCGGCATAGGCCTGCATCATTCCGTACTCGATGCCGTTGTGGACCATCTTGCAGTAGTGGCCGGCCCCGCTTGGTCCCGCGTGGACCCAGCCGCGATCCTCGGCCGGGGCCAGGGTGCGGAAGATCGCACCGACGCGCTCGACGGCGGCCGCGTCGCCACCGATCATCAGGCTGTAGCCTTCCTGCAGGCCCCACACGCCGCCACTGGTGCCGCAGTCAAGGAAGGTCACGTCCTCCTCGAGCAGCTGCGTGGCGCGGCGCATGGAATCCTTGTAATACGAGTTGCCGCCGTCGATCACCACGTCACCTTCGGAAAGATGCGGCGACAGCGCGGCAAGGGTCTGGTCGACCACCTCGCCTGCCGGCACCATCAGCCACACCACGCGCGGTACCGACAGCTTCGCCAGCGCCTCGGCCGCCGTCGCGCTCACTTCGAAGCCGCGCCCGGCAGCGCTGGTGCGCGCCGCTTCACCGGGGTCCACGCCGATCACGCGGTGGCCGCCGCGATGCAGCCGTTCGGCCATGTTGGCGCCCATGCGCCCCAGTCCAATCATTGCAATTTCCATGACTCACCTTTGCTCGGGTTGCGAATAGGTTGACGCTGCCGTGCACTGCTGGAGCTGCGTCTGGATCCAGCGGTGGTACAGCGTGGTGTGCAGGTTGTGCAGGCCCAGCTCGAACGCGAACGGCGTACGCGGATTGCGGTCGAGCAGGCGTGCGATGTGATAGCCCACCGGACGTATACCGCGCGGGTGCACATAAATCACGAACTCCCGATAGAACGGATCGTCCAGCAGCGCGTCCAGTTCAGCCAGCAGCGGCTGCTGGTCGGCCGGCAACGCAGCGCGCAGCGCCGGGTCGCGCTCGGCCAGCAGCCGCTCGAAGCGACGCAGCCCAGGCCCCGGCATGCGCCCGGCCACCTCCCAGATCCGGCGGTTGATGCGGTCGTAGTAGGCAAAGCCCCCGTGGATGCGCAGCGCCTCGGCGGCCGCCGCGCCCACGTCGACGATGACGAAGTTCTCGGCCTGGTTGTTGATGTCATCCAGGTACACCGGATCGAACACGTGCTCGATGAAGCCCGGCGCCCCGACGAACGCCTGGCGCCCGCGCTGCGAGGTGCGCACCGCCTTGCCATCGGCGAAGAACCCGCCAGCATGGTGGCCGAGCAGGATGCTGTCGGTGTCGTGCAGGGTCAGGAAGGTGCCGATGGACAGTTCGCCGGGGGTAAACGCCTTATCGAACGCGGTATCGCCATAGAGCTCGCGCTGGGTGGCCAACTGCGCCACCTGCCGGCCTACCCCGCATTCGCTGCGCACCCGGCCCTCATAGAAGGCCTGCACGGCCGCGCTGTTGGATCCGTGTGGCTGGTAGCCGCGCCCCAGGCTGCGGAAGCCTTGCCAGCCCTGTGCACGTGCACCGGCCGGCCCAAAGCCGATCCAGCCAAGCTGCAGACCCGAAAAACGGTAACCGGGGTTGTCCTGCAGGCGGGTGGCGGCACGACGCGTGGCCTTGCCCAGTTCAAACGCATAGGCGCATACGGTCGCCGGATCGTCCAGCAGGGCGCGCAGGAAACGCTCGCGCTGTGGGCCGGGCCACGCACGCGGCAGCTGCACCTGCAGATCGCCGGCAGCCTGCGCCTCGCGCAGGTCGGCGCGCTCGCAGACGGGGCCACCGTGCACGCTGGGCGCGGCGATGTCAGCTTCCTGGAGCTGCCAACCAAGGCGTTCGACCAGCCGTTGCACGCAGGCGCCCGGCTCGGTGCGCCCTTCCGCGACCGCAAGCACGCCCATTGTCGCGGTCAGCAGTACGCCCACGGCGCGCAGTCTGCGCGAGGGATGACGGCCCCTGCCCGGCATGCTTCGCGCCCGCTCAGTGCACGGCGTCTGGCGTATCGCTGGCGGGCACCGGGGGCGGCGTGGGCGTGGCAGGCGGTGCCGGGACCGATGCAGGAACCGGCGCCTGCGCAGGCTCGGGAACCGGCGTCACCGGCGGCACGGGGGCCGGCGGAACCGTCGCGGGTGCCGGCTCGGGCGTGCTGGCCTTGGCCGCTGGCAGGTACTGCTGCAGGCGGGTGAAGAAACGGCGGTAGAAGTCGCCGTCCTGCACGGTGCTGCTGGCCACTTTCACCAGCGAATCGTCGTTGCTGCCGAACGGCAGCGACACCGACCCCAGCGCGCCCACGCCTACGCTGGCCGAGGTCGGGCTCTTCTTCAACGCATAGCGGTCCTGCACCGCACTGATGAACACCAGCGCCTCATCGCCGCGCGCGGCGCAGGAAATGCGCAGCACCAGCTGCTCATGCTCGTCTTCGCGCGGCTGGAAATTCTTGTTGCCTTCGACCGCGTCCGGATCGGCGCGGGCAATCGCGTAGCCCTGGCTCAGCAAGGTACGCCGGGCCGCCTCGCAGGCCTGCGCCGGGGTGCCCGGCACGGTGCGCGAGTACATGTCGCCGGAATCGAAGGATTCACGCAGCAGGGTGCTGTCGGCGGCACGGCCACCGCAGGCGCTGAGGGTCACGGCCAGGAGGCTGGCCGCCAGTGCATGGGAAGGCCGCATGGGCGCTCCTGCAGGAGGGGATCGCCTGAGCATAGGCCCGGCGGCGTATGCGTGGGGTCTAAACACGAAGGGCCGGCGTTTCCGCCGGCCCTTCGTTTTCCGTTGGTTCACGCGGTCACGACCAACGGTCGTGACCTACCGGCCCGGTGCGCCGACACCCGGTAGCGCACGACCGTTGGCCGATACCAGGTAGCGCACGACCGTTGGTCGTGCGCTCCCGTCAGTCAGCCCAGCGGCCGGCCGCGGTCGACTGCGGCAGCACCTGCGCCGACAACGGGCGGTCCTCCGCCAACAGGTTCACCGCGTCGGCCAGGATCGCGGCCGACTCGCGCAGCAGCGGGTCCGGACGCTTTTCGGCGGCCTTCTCGCGGGCGGCATCCTTGACGATGTCGCGCTCGTTGCCGGTCAGGCCATCGTCGTTGCTGTCATCGGCCAGCGGATCCAGGTCCAGGCCCAGCTCCTTGCGGGTTGCCTGACGCTGCTTGCGCTGGGTTTCCTGGCGCTCGCGCTCGGTGCGGCGCTCGGCCTCGTTGAGCGAGATGTACTTCTTGGCCGCTTCGGTGCGGAACTGCTCCACGTCCTCATTCCACCACTGGAATTCCTTGTCCGACGCGATGCGCGAGGCATGCAGGGTTTCCAGCTTGGGCAGCAGCGGGCCGAAGTTGCCGTACTGGGTGTGCGGCACGGCGGCGATGCGGGTCCACGGCAGCGCGTTGTCGTAGGTGCTTTCACCGTACTCGGTGGCGTCCACGCTGGCCGGGAAGGCCAGGTCCGGCACCACGCCCTTGTGCTGTGTGCTGCTGCCGCTGACGCGGAAGAACTGCGCGATGGTCAGCTTGACTTGGCCGAAGCGCTGGGCCTCACCGCTGGGCCAACGGTCCAGGTCGACGATGTTCTGCACGGTGCCCTTGCCAAAGGTCGTTTCACCGATCACCAGCCCACGGCCGTAATCCTGGATGGCGCCGGCGAAAATTTCCGAAGCCGAAGCCGAACCGCGGTTGATCAGCACGGCCAGCGGGCCGTCCCACGCCACTGCTTCGCTGCGATCGTTGTTGACCGTGACCCGGCCACCGGATTCGCGCACCTGTACCACCGGGCCCTGTTCGATGAACAGGCCGGTGAGCTCGATCGCCTCGTCCAGCGAACCGCCACCGTTATTGCGCAGGTCAAGGACCACGCCATCGAGCTTGTCGTTCTTGAAGCCAGCCAACAGCTTGGCCACATCACGCGTGGCCGAGGCGTAATCGGCCGCATTACGGCGGCGGCCTTCGAAGTCCTGGTAGAACGTGGGCAGCTTGATCACGCCGACCTTGCGCGCCGGTGCCCCATCCTTGGCCGGGATGGTCAGCGTTTCGCCCTTCGCTGCCTGCTCGGCCAGGCGCACCTTCTGCCGGGTCAGCACCAGCATGTGCGGCTTGCCGTCCACGCCTTCCTCGGCCGGAATGAATTCCAGCCGCACCTGCGTGTCCTTCTTGCCGCGGATCTTGGCTACCACGTCGTCGATACGCCAGCCGATCACATCCTCGACCGGACCCGACTTGCCCTGGCCCACCCCCACGATGCGATCACCCGGCTTGAGCGTGCCGTTCACGGCGGCCGGACCACCGGCGATGACCTCGCGGATCACCACCATGTCATCCTGGCGCTGCAGCTGCGCGCCGATCCCTTCCAGCGACAGCGACATGGCCTGGTTGAAATTCTCGGCCGTGCGCGGGGTGAAGTAATCGGTGTGCGGATCGACCGCGCTGGTATAGGCATTGAGGAAGAACTGGAACACGTCCTCCCCCTTCAGTTCGTTGACCGACTTCTCCAGCTGCGCGTAGCGCTTGTCCAGCGTCTTGCGGATCTCGGCCGGCTGCTTGCCGGCCAGCTTCAGGCGCAGCCAATCGTTCTTGACCGACTTGCGCCACAGGTCGTCGAGCTCGGCGCTGCTGGCCGCCCACGGCACGTCCTTGCGGTCGTACTCGAAGCGCTCATCGCTGCTGAAATCGAAATCCTGCTTGAGCAGCTTGCGCGCGTAACCCACGCGCTCGCCAACCCGCTGCTTGTACACCGCGAACACCTGGAACGCCGGCTCCAGCTCACCGCCGCGGATGGCCGACGAAATGTTCGACTCGAACGGTGCGAACTTGGTGATGTCGGCCTGGGTGAAGAACTGCTTGCTGCCGTCCAGCGATTCCAGGTAACGCTTGAACACGTCCTTGGAGGTCGCCGCATCCAGCGCGCGCGGCCGGTACGCATAGCGGCTGTCCGAGAGCAGCCCGTACACCAGCTTGGAGGTCGTCACCTGGTCGGCCGTGGCCGCCGACGGCAGCGCCGGCGAATCGGCATAGGCAGCCAGCGCCAGCGGCGCGGTCAGCGCCAGGGCCATCAGGAATGCGGGGGCTTTGAATTTCATCGACTTGCTCATGGCACCTTGCCAACGGGGAGACTGCGTGCGGATCAGACCACACGACAGTGCCGAAAGTTGCGGGGTTTGTCATCCACCGCGCCAGAACGCGGATTTCCAGCCTAAACGGCGGCCTGTATCAAATTGTGAATGACGCGGAATTGCCGCGTGGAAAGGGGTTTAGGGGCGAAACCGCGCGGCGGCCTGAACCATTCGGCGGTCGGCAGGCATTCAGGCGCCGGGAAGCCTTGACGGTCTTCGATCAGGTTCATCGCGAGCGTTCAGGGCCCCGCCGCGGCCGGCAGGCCCCTGTGCAAATGTCCCCCGGCGGTCGCCCTGCGGCGACGGCCTCCTCCTTTACTTTGCCAGGAGCCTGCCGGCCGCGACGGGGCAAGGCTTGCGGTTAGCGATGGAAAAGCAGAAGGCGGGGTGCAACGCCGGTGGGTCGAGTGCCGGGGCGGCATACCCTTGGAGGCGAAGTAAAGGAGGAGGTGTCGGCCTCTGGCCGACGCCGGGGGACATTCGCCGGAAAGGGTATGCCGCCCCGGCGCTCGATTCACCGGCAGCCGCGTCTGACGGAAGCTCAGGCGACGCCAGCGCCCTTGGCCTGCACATCCGCGTGGTACGAAGAACGCACCATCGGGCCGGAGGCCACGTGGCTGAAGCCCAGCTCGTAGCCGTAGACCTCCAGTTCCTTGTATTCCTCGGGCGTCCAGTAACGCAGCACCGGGTGGTGGTGCGCCGTCGGCTGCAGATACTGGCCGATGGTGATCATGTCCACGTCGTGGGCACGCAGGTCGCGCATGGTCGCCCGCACCTGGTCCATGTCCTCGCCCAGGCCCAGCATGATGCCGGACTTGGTCGCGATCGACGGGTGCTGTGCCTTGAAGTTCTTCAGCAGCGTCAGCGACCACTGGTAATCCGCGCCCGGGCGGACGTTGCGGTACAGGTCCGGCACGGTTTCGATGTTGTGGTTGAACACATCCGGCGGGTTGGTCGCCAGGATGTCCAGCGCCCGCTCCATGCGGCCCTTGCCGCGGAAGTCCGGGGTGAGCACCTCGATGCGCGTGTTCGGCGACCTGGCCCGGATCGCCCCGATGCAGTCGGCGAAGTGCTGGGCACCGCCGTCGCGCAGGTCGTCGCGGTCCACGCTGGTCACCACCACGTACTTCAGGCCCATGTCCGCCACGGTCTGCGCCAGGCTGGCCGGCTCATTCGCGTCCGGCGGCTTCGGTCGGCCGTGGGCCACGTCGCAGAACGAGCAGCGCCGCGTGCAGACCTCGCCGAGGATCATGAATGTCGCGGTGCCATGGCTGAAGCACTCATGGATGTTGGGGCAGCTGGCTTCTTCGCAGACCGTCACCAGGCGGTTCTCGCGCAGCTTGGCCTTCAGCGTCTGTACCGCGTTGCCCGATGGAATCCGGACCCGGATCCACGAGGGCTTGCGCAGCACCGGTGCGTCGGCGAACTGCACCGGCGAGCGGCCGATCTTGTCACCGCCCAGCTGTTTGACCCCGGCCTGCAACGGCGCGGCGGACGGCGTGTCGCCCTGCACGACCTGCAGGGGAATGATGCGAGCGGTGGTTTCAGTCATGGCCTTGGTCGGCGGCGCTCAGGCCGCGTCAGTCAGATCGGGCAGGTCCGTGGCAGGCTGGAGGTCCAACCCGAACTGGCGGGCCAGATGGCCCAGCAGTACCGGCTTGACGGCCGCCATGCCGGACGGTCCCCCCAAGTCTACCACCGAGGTTACCTGCAGCCCTTGGTAGCCACAGGGATTGATGCGGTGGAACGGCTCCAGGTCCATGGCCACATTGAAGGCCAGGCCATGGAACGTGCTGCCGCGGCGGACCCGGATGCCCAGCGCGGCCACCTTGGCCCCGCCCACGTACACCCCCGGCGCGCCATCCAGCCGTTCAGCGCCGATATTCCATTCATCCAGCGTATCGATGATCGCCTGCTCGATCCGGCACACGTAATCGCGCACCCCGATTCCCAGCCGGCGCAGCTGCAGCAGCGGATAGACCACGATCTGGCCCGGCCCGTGATAGGTCACCTGGCCACCACGGTCCACATGCAGCACCGGAATATCGCCCGGGGCCAGCACGTGTTCGTCCTTGCCGGCCTGGCCCAGAGTGAATACCGGGTCGTGCTCAACCACCCACAGCTCATCCAGGCTGTCGTCGTTGCGCGCATCCGTGAAACGCTGCATTGCATGCCAGACCGGCGCATAGGGCTGGCGCCCCAGGTCGCGCACGATGGCCGGCTGCGCCGGGCGCTGGCCCGGTGCAGCGTTCGAATCGCCGCCGGTTACAGCGTCCACTTCACTTCCGGATGGCTGCGCAGCGCCTCATGGGCCAGGTCCAGCTGTTCGCGGTTTTCGGCCTTGAAGACCAGCTTCACGGCAACGTATTTGCCATTGGACGAGGTCTTCCAGGTGATGCGCTCTTTGAGCACCTGGATACCCGCCACATGCAGCAGCTGCGGGAGTTCGTGCTCCAGACCGATGTTCGCAGCGCCCATCGCGCTGAGCTCGAATTGACCGGGGAACTGGAAGCCGTGTTCGGGATTGTCAGACTTGATTTCCATGCCCCCGATTATGGGGATGGAAACGCCTGAACCCAAGCGCTGCGCGATCGTGCCCACAGCTGCGCCGAACATTACGTGAAGATCGGTCTTCACGAACAAGACGCACCAGTGCGCGCGCGGCGCTGGTCAGGGCATCACGCCCTGAATACCCTGCTCCCGCTTAAAAATGAATAAACCATCAGCGGGGATCTTATGCTTCTGAAGCGATACGCGGTACCGGCCGCACTTGCCGGTGTTCTTGCAGCAGCCGCGCCTGCGGTACAGGCAGCCGAACAATGCGGGCCCGACGCCATGCGCGAGCACCCGCCGCAGGTCAACTTCCGCGTCGACAACGATCTCTTCGGCGGCGCGGACCAGGACCAGGGCTACACCAACGGGGCGCAGATCACCTTTGTTTCGCCCAATCTGGTTGATTACACCGACGATCCCTGCCTGCCTCGGCTTGCCCGCTGGGTGAACCGCCATCTCGAACGCCTCGCCCCCGGCGAGTTCGAACAGCAGAACATGATCTTCAGCTTCGCGCAGCAGATCTACACACCCAAGGACTTCACCCGCCGCGACGTGATCGAGGACGACCGGCCCTATGCCGGCGTGCTGATCGGCAGCTTCGGATACAACGCCCGAAGGGGCGACCGCCTGCAGACCACCCAGCTGGCGCTTGGCGTGGTCGGGCCGTGGGCACTGGGCAAGGAAGTGCAGGACGCGGTGCATGACGCGCTCGGCGATGAGAAATTCCAGGGCTGGGACAACCAGCTGCGCAACGAGCCGGTGTTCATGCTGACCCATGAGCGCATGCACCGCTGGGGCGATGCCGAGGACAACCTGGCCGGCTGGGGCTGGGATGCGATCAGCCACTACGGCGGCGCGGTCGGCAACCTCGCCACCCACCTTAACGCCGGTGGCGAAGTCCGCTTCGGCTGGAAGCTGCCGGATGATTTCGGCAGCACACCGCTGCGCCCGGCCGGCGAAAACACCGCGCCTACCCGCGGCGGCAAGCCCACGGGCTGGTCGTTCCACCTGTTCGCCACCACCGATGCGGCCTGGGTGATCCGGGACATCACCCTGGACGGCAACACCTTCCGCAACAGCCACAGCGTGGACAAGCGCAACTGGGTCGCCCAGGGCGGTTACGGCCTGGCGGTGATGTACAACCGCTGGAAGTTCGCCCTCGCCCGCTACCACAGCACCCGCGAGTTCGACCTGCAGGACCAGTCGCCGATCTACGGGTCCTTCACGATCAGCCGGTCGCTCTAAGCGACCGGCTGTAGGTACCGACCGTTGGTCGGTACACCGAAAAGAAAAAAGACCGGCATCCGCCGGTCTTTTTTTTGCCTCTTCCGTGGGAAACCGTTATTCCGATTCCCACCACATCCAGAAGCTGTCCCACAGGCGCTTGAAGAAGCCGGCTTCTTCCACGGCGGCCACCGCCACCAGCGGGGCCTGCGCCACCACCTTGCCGTCCAGGGTCACCTTCAGCGTGCCCACTGCCTGGCCCGCGGTAAACGGCGCTTCCAGGGTCTTGGGCACGTCGATGCTCGGCTTCAGATCGTTGTAACGACCGCGCGGCACGCTCACCAGCAGCGGCTGGGCCACGCCCAGCTGCAGCGTATCGGCCTTGCCCTTCCACACCTTGTGTTCGGCCACGGCCTTGCCCGGCTCGTACATGCGGTGCGTTTCGAAGAAGCGGAAGCCCCAGTTGAGCAGCGCCAGGCTGTCATCGGCGCGCTGCTTCTCCGACGCACCGCCCAGCACCACCGCGATCAGGCGCTGGTCGCCGCGCTGGGCCGAGCTCATCAGGCAGTAACCGGCTTCGGAGGTGTGCCCGGTCTTGATGCCGTCCACGCTCTGGTCGCGCCACAGCAGCAGGTTGCGGTTGGGCTGGGTGATATTGCCCACGGTGAATTCCTTCACCTTGTTGTACGCGTAGGTTTCCGGGTAGTCGCGCACGAACGCACGGCCCAGCAGCGCCAGGTCGTAGGCGGTGGTGCGGTGGCCTTCGGCGCTCAGGCCGTGGGCGTTGACGAAGTGCGAGTCCTTCATGCCGATCCTGGCGGCGTAGCTGTTCATCAGCGAGGCGAAGGCTTCTTCGCTGCCGGCCACGTGTTCGGCCAGCGCGATGGCGGCGTCGTTGCCCGACTGGATCGCCATGCCCTTTTCCATGTCTTCCAGACGCGCGGTCTGGTTGACCGGGAACCCGCTGTAGCTGCCGTCAGTGCCGGCGCCACCTTCGCGCCAGGCGCGCTCGCTCATCATCACCTGATCGTCGGTGCGGACTTTGCCGTTCTTCACTTCGGCGGCGACCACGTACGACGTCATCACCTTGGTGATGCTGGCCGGCGCCAGCGGTTCATGGACGTTCTCGCCGGCCAGCACCTGCCCGGTGGCGTAATCCATCAGGATCCAGGCCTTGGCCACGCTGGGCTTGGGCGCCGGCGGAGTGGCCACGGTGACGGGGGCGGCGGCGGCAGGAGCGGGTGCCGGGGCCGGCGTCGGCAAGGGGGTCTGGGCGGAGACCATGCCCACGAACAGGGTCGTGGCCATGGCAGCAGCGGCAAAGCGGAATTTCATCGGACAGCAAGCTCCAGAAGGGCGCCAAGGGGGTTACAGGGACGGCCATTGTAGGCCCACGGGGTGCCGGGACGCAGACGCGCCCGGGAGGACGCATTCACTCTTTCACGATCTGCGGCGACCCGAATCCCAGACCGACAATGCGGCCGGCGAGTTCCGAGGCGCTGGCATGGTCGGCCGCCGGCACACGCAGGCGCCACAGCGTACGGCCACCGCTGACGATGTCGCTGATGCTGGCGCCGACGATGCCGGCCGAGGACAGCTGGCCCAAGGCCTTGGTGGCGTTTTCGCGGCTGGCGAAGCTGGCCACCTGCAGCAGCACATTGCCCACCTGCTGCTGCAGCGAGGGGCGGGGTGCGGGCGGGACCGGCACGGCGGTGGGGCGCGCAGCGGCTATCCCGGGTGCGGCCGCTGGCAGTGTGCTCACCGCGACGGATCCCGAATCCAGCGTCGCCGCCTGGGTCGTTGCCGGCTGGGCAGCGCCCACCGGATGTGCGGCAGGGGCCGGCAATGCGCCAACCAGTCTGTCCATTTCGCTGGCGCGGCGTACCGCGGCCGGTGGCGTTGTGGCGGCCACGGTCGGGGCCGCTTCAGCCGTGCGCCGCTCACGGCGCGAAGGCTTGTCGGCCAGCAGGTTGTCTTCGCCCGGGGTCAGCGCGCGCACTTCCACGTTGCCGGTGCCGCGCTGGGTGATGCCCAGGCGCACGGCGGCGGCGTAGCTGAGATCGATCACCCGGCCATCATGGAACGGGCCGCGATCGTTGACGCGCACGATCACCGACTCACCGTTGTCCAGGTTGGTCACCCGCGCGAAGCTCGGCAGCGGCAGCGTCTTGTGCGCGGCGGTGAAGGCGTACATGTCATACACCTCGCGGTTGGAGGTGAGCCGCCCATGGAACTTGGCCCCGTAGTAGGACGCGGTGCCCTTCTCCGCGTAGCCTTTTGGCCGGTCCAGCACCTGATAGCTCTTGCCCAACACCACATAGGGCGATTTGTTGCCGATCGCCGAGCGCGGCAGGTCCACCACGTCCGGTTCCGGAATGCAGGCCACGTTGGGAATGTAGGTGGGCGTGCTGTCATTGACGCCCGGCTTGTACAGCCCGCCCGCGCGGTAATCACCCCGCGTACTGGGATCCTCGGCGGCGGCCTTGTACGGGGAGCCTTCAGGGCAGTGCGCCGGACGCCCACCCTTGCCCTTGCCCTGCCCCTGTACCAGCGTGCCGCCGGGCTTGCCGGTCGTGCCGCCGGCGGTGGCCGGTTTTTTGGGCGCGCTGCTGCAGGCCGCCAATGCCAGGATCAGCAGGCCGGGCAGCGTCCATCTGCAGCGTGCGCGTACGTTCATGCCGGCGGCAGCTCCTGGCCGGCGATTGCCTGTGACAACTGGTACACGGCCATCGCGTACATCTTGGACAGGTTGTAGCGCGTGATCGCGTAATAGTTCTGGAAGCCCAGCCAGTACTGCTTGCCCGTGCTGCCTTCCAGCGTGATCGGGGTGGCGGTCAGCCCGGCCGGTACCGCTGCGGTGGGCTGATAACCACGCTGGGCCAGATCAGGCAGGGTCCAGCTCGGGGTCCAGTCGGTGGGGTCAAACGGCGCGCGGCCGGAGGCAAGCGTGGCCGGCACCGCAACCGGGCCGCCGCGCACCCAGCCGCCCTTCTTGACGAAGTAATTGGCGATCGACGAGAACACATCGTCGTAGCTGGTGAACAGGTCGCGGCGACCATCGCCGTTGCCGTCCACGGCGAAGTCCAGGTAGCTGGACGGCATGAACTGGCCCATGCCCATCGCGCCGGCATAGCTGCCCTTGATGGACAGGATGTCGAGCTTCTCGTCGCGGCTCAGCGCGAACAGGCGCGCCAGCTCATCGCGGAAGAACAGCTCGCGGCGCACTTCGCGTTCCAGCTTGGCCGGGTCGCCACTGCGCGGGTAGTTGAAGGCCAGCGTATACAGCGCATCGAGCACGCGGTAGCTGCCGGTGTTGGCGCCGTAACTGGTTTCAACGCCGATGATTGCCACGATCACTTCGGCCGGGACGCCGGTGCGCTCCTGCACGCGCATCAGTTCATCACGGTGCTGGGCAAGGAATTTCCTGCCGCCCTCGATCCGCGCCTGGCTGATGAACATCGGCCGGTATTCGTTCCACGGCTTGACCCGTTCAGCCGGGCGCGACATGGCGGCAATGATCGGATCACGCACCTGCGCCTGGGCCAGCGTGGCCTCGATCTGTCCAGCGGGGATGCCGTAGCGCGCGGCGGTCTCGCGCACGAAATTGGCGCGTGCCACTTCAAACGGTACCGGGGTCAGGTCGACCGGCGGCGCGGCGGCGGCGGCGCTTTCCGGCGCCGCTTCGGCGGGCCCCTTGTGGGCAACCCCCGGCTTGTTGGGCGCACCCGACGCCTGTGGCGGCGGTGACGGGGAGTGCGGCTGGGTCGCGCAGGCAACCAAACCGAGCGTAAGCATGCAAGCCAAGGTGCGTCGAATCATCGCCGCAGGTTAGCAGGTCAAAGATGAAATAAAACCCCTAACACCATGAATCCCAACGATTTGCCTGAAGTACGGCGAGTTCGTTAAGACCACGTGTAAACCTAACGTGCCCGGGGCGGATGCCCGGCGGTTCCGGATCGGGTGGCCAGGAAGGAAGAATGCCCGGACCTAATCTGCCGAAGGCGGATAAGGTCGTCCGGTTGCGCCCCCATCCCCATGGGCGCAACCGGGCTACCGACCCGGTCGATACTGGCACGGCGCGCTACTCCCCAGCGCAACGCCGCACCCCCTGTACCCGTTAGGTCAACTACGTCCCGCAGTGCCTGGCGCGTCGCTTGGCTCGATGCGCAGCTGCTTGCGGGCCGCCATTGTGCAGGCCGATTGCGACAAGTCCATTGATCGTAATCAAGCGCATTCATATTTGTGCGCTTCATCCCACTTTCTTGACGGCAACTTGACGCTTACTGCAGCCTGAGTGCCGGTTTCGGCATATCCATCACACTGCAATAACGAATCTGCGCAGAATTGCGCCGCTCAGCCGCCGAAGTTTTGACTAGACATATCCGTTTTCCCGGCCGCGCGACAGAATGCCGCCAGGGGGAGCCCCGCTCAGCTATAGCCGCCGTGCACCGGGTTGTGGCTTCGTGCGGCCATGACCAACCCGAATCCGGCCAGCAGCGAGACCGCCGACGTGCCGCCGTAGCTGATCAGCGGCATCGGCACGCCCACCACGGGCAGCAGGCCCGAGATCATCCCGCCGTTGACCAGTACGTAGACGAAGAAGGCCAGGCCGGTGGCGCCGGCCAACAGCCGCGAGTAGGAATCGCGCGACTGTGAGGCGATCCAGAGGCAGCGCCCGATCACCACCAGATACAGGAACAGCACCAGCGCCACGCCAATCCAGCCGAATTCCTCGCTGAGCACGGAAAAGGCGAAGTCGGTGGTCTGTTCGGGAATGAAATTCAGGTGCGACTGCGAACCCTGCCCCCAGCCCTTGCCGTCGAAACCACCGGAACCGATGGCGATCTTGGACTGGATGATGTTCCAGCCGGCGCCCAGCGCGTCCATTTCCGGGTCCAGGAACATCATGATGCGATCCTTCTGGTAAGGCCGCAGCAGCCAGATCCAGGCAACCGGGGCCGCCGCAGCAACACCGCCCACCGCCACGCCCACCCACCACCACGGCAGTCCGGCCAGCAGCAGCACGAACGCGCCGCTGGCGGCGATCAGCACGCCGGTACCGAAGTCCGGTTGCAGCATCACCAGCCCGGTCGGCACCCCGATGATCACCGCGCTGACCATCACCGTGGAGAAGCGCGGCGGCAGCGGCATGCGGTGCAGGTACCACGCCACCATCATCGGCAGGCTCACCTTGAGCAGCTCGGCCGGCTGCAGGTAGAACAGCTTCAGATCCAGCCACTGCCGGCCGTACTTGCCGGTGCCGAGCACGAACACGGCCAGCAGCGGGATCATGGATATTGCGTAGATCAGCGGAGTGGCCGAGCGGATGCGCAGGATCGGCATCCGCGAAATCGCCCACATCGCGCCCAGGCCAACCACGAAGCGCGCGCCCTGGGCGAACACCAGGCCATCCCCGCCGGCGCTCTTGAGTACGGCCAGGCCGATCAGCATCAGCGCGCCCAGTGCCAGGCACAGGACCCAGTCCAGGGTGCTGCAGAAGCGCACGACCATGTCGCGTGCCCAGCGCAGAAAGTCCTTCATCGCGTGCGCTCCGGCGGGGCGGGTGGCTGGGCGGCGGGCACCAGGGGCGTACCGGGCATGGGGACAGGCACGGGGGCGGGTTCGGGCAGGCCCACCAGCACCGGCAACGACTCCAGCGCAGCGGCAGCGGCGTCGCCGGCCTCGCGCGCGGCGCTGTCGCCCTCAACGGCGGTGATGCCGATCGCGGTGGTGCCGCGCAGGCTGTCCAGCGGCTCCATGCCCTCGGGCATCTTGCCCAGCAGCCAGGCATCGAACAGCTTGCGCGCGATCGGCGCCGCCGCCGAGCCACCGTAGCCACCGCCTTCGACGGCAATGGCCAGCACGATCACCGGGTTTTCGGCCGGGGCAAAGCCCACGAACAGCGAGCGGTGACGCAGGTGCATCGGCAGGCTCTTGGGGTTCACCGCCGCGGTGCCGCGCCGGCTGATCACCTGGGCGGTGCCGGTCTTGCCGGCGATGGTGTACGGCGCGCCGGCCGCCGCCCGCGCGCCACTGCCGCCCGGGCGCATGGTGCCCATCATGCCTTCGCGCACGGCCTGCAGGTTGCCGGGACTGGGGCTCACCGGCTTGCTCTTGCCGACAGGGGTGGACACCCAATCCGCGTCGAAGCTCTCGCGCTGCTGCATCACCAGATGCGGAGTGCGCAGCTGGCCATCGGCAATGCCGCCCACCCCATGCACCAGCTGCAGCGGGGTGACCTTCCAGTCGCCCTGGCCGATGCTGACATTGACCGTGTCCCCGGGATACCAGCGTTCCTTGCGTGATTTGTACTTGTTCTGCGGCGACGGCAGGATGCCGCCGATCTCGCCGGTGAGGTCGATGCCGGTCGGCTCGCCGAAGCCGTAGTAACCCATGTAGTGGTCGAAGCGTTCGATGCCCAGGTCCAGCGCCAGCTTGTAGTAATACGTGTTGACCGATTGGGTGATCGACTTGCGCAGGTCGGTCCAGCCGTGGCCGCCGCGGTTGGCATCGCCCCAGCCACGCGAGGTGCCGGGCAGGTAGAACATGCCGGTGGAGAGAACCTTGTCCTCGGGCTTGCGTACGCCGCTGTCCAGCCCGGCCAGGCCGATCAGCGGCTTGATGGTCGAGCCGGGCGCTACGCCACCCAGCACCAGGCGGTTGAACTGCGGCCGCGAGGGGTTGTCGTTGAGTGCCTTGAAGTCGGCATGCGAGATGCCGTTGACAAACAGGTTCGGGTCGTAAGAGGGCAGGCTGACCATGGCCAGGATCTCGCCCGTGCGCGGATCCATCGCCACGGCGGCGCCGTCGAAATCGCCGAAGGCCGCCACCATGGCCCGCTGCAGGTCGGCATCGATGGACAGGCGCAGGTCGTTGCCCGATTGCGCCGCGACCCGGCCGATGGTGCGGATGGCCCGGCCCTGCACGTTGGTTTCGACCTGTTCGTAACCGACCTTGCCGCGCAGCTGCTGCTCGTAATAGCGCTCCAGCCCGGACTTGCCGATGTGGGTCAGCGCAGCATTGCCCTCGCCCAGCGTCTCCAGGTCTTTGTCGTCGACCCGGCCGACGTAACCGATGATGTGCGCGAAGAGGTCGCCATAGGGGTAGCGACGGGTCAGGTAGGGTTCCAGCTCCACCCCGGGATAGCGCCAGCGGTCCACCGCGAAACGCGCCATCTCCTCATCGGTGACCCGCAGCTTGAGCGTTACCGGCAGGAAGCTGCGGCGGGCCTTGCGCGACTTGTTGAAGGTTTCCAGGTCTTCCGGCGTGATCGTGAGGATCTTCGCCAACCCCGCCAGGGTGGCATCCATGTCCTTGACCTTGTCCGGGGTGATGTCCAGCCGGAAGGCGGGCACGTTCTCGGCCAGCAGGCGTCCGTTGCGGTCGTAGATCATGCCGCGCCCGGGCACCACCGGCCGCGGTTTGATGCGGTTGGCTTCAGAACGGGTGGCGTAGATGTCGTGGTCCAGCACCTGCAGCTTGAAGTACCAGCCGCCCAGCCCGACCAGGCAGACCAGCACGCCAAGGAAGCCCAGCGCGGCACGGCGCCGGAACTGCTCGGCTTCGGCGCGCGGATTCTTGGCCTGGCGGCGCACGTACATGTCAGCGCCCGCGACGTCCGAAACGGACTGCGTCGAGCAGCACGAACACCAGCGGCCACAGGCCCATGCCCAGAAGCGGCGCCCACCAGTACGACCATGGCAGGGTCGGCTCGCCCACGGCGATGTGGACCACGGCACTGACGATGCGGTCGTTGAACAGCAGGCCGCCGATCGCCAGCACCTGCTGGGACATCGGGAAGAAGCGGATGCGCGCACGGAAGCGCTGCAGGATGAAGGTGAGCATCACCAACCGCAGCGCCTGTTCGCCGAGCACGCCGCCGTAGAGCAGGTCGGCGATCACGCCGCAGCTGAAGGCCACGCCCAGACCGACCCGGTCCGGTGCCTCGATGACCCAGTACGCCAGCACCAGCGCCAGCCAGTACGGACGCAGCGGCTGCAGCAGCGCCGGCAACGGCAGCAGGCCCAGCAGGAGCGCCAGCACGATGCTGACCGGGAGCACCCAGGGTTTGTCGCGCAGGCGGCTCATGGGGTCGGCCCCGTTGACAATGGCGGCACCAATGTCGCCGGCGAGGAGCCCCCTTGTTGTCCAAGGGGGCGCGCCGAAGGCGCGGGGACAAGGGGGGATGCCCCCCCGGCAGCCGGATTGGTCGCAGACGAATCCGGCTGAAGCAGTTCGCGTGCCACAGGCACGCGGATTGCTGCCCCCGGTCTCAAAAGCAGTACGTCGCGGCCGCGGTCGAGCTGGGCGGCGGGCTTGAGTTCGCCGACCAGGAAGGCGTGGGTGTCGTCCGGGCGCAGGGCGGTGATCTTTCCGACCGGGAAACCGGCCGGGAAACGGCCGCCGAGGCCGGAGGTGACGATCTCGTCGCCTACTTCCACCCCGGCACTGAGCGGAATGTCGCGCAGTTCCAGGGTATCACCGCGGCCGTACACGATCAGGCGCACGCCATTGCGGGCCACGGTGACCGGCACCGCGTGGTCCGGGTCAGTGAGCAGCAGCACGGTGGCTGTGCTGCCGGTGGTGGCGATCACCTGCCCCATCAGGCCACCGGCATCGATCACCGCCTGCCCGGTGTGCACGCCATCGCGGGTGCCGGCAGCCAGCACCAGGCGCTGCCGGACCGGGTCCAGGTCGATGTCCAGGATCGGGGCCAACTGCACGTCCAGTCCGCTGCGCTCGGCCACGTTCAGCAGCTCGCGCAGCTGCGCGTTGTCCAGCGCGGCGGTCTGCAGGCGGGTAAGGCGTGCATTGGCGATCAGCAGCTGGTTGCGCAGCTCGCGGTTTTCAGCCACCAGCTGGCCGTGGCTGGCAGCGTTGTCCTTGACCTGCGTGCCCAGCCGGCCCGGCAGTCCGGCCAGTGCCCATACCGGCTGCACCAGCACGTTGGCCTGGGCGCGTGCGCGCGCCAGCCAGCCGGCCTGGTCGTCGAGCACGATCAGGGTGATGGCCAGGGCCAGATAGGCAAGCAGCCGCAGGGGGCTGCTGGCATCACCCTGGCGGGAGGCTACGGGAGGACCGGCGTAGGGCGGCACGACTGGCTTCGACTGGACAAGGTGGAAAGGGAGCGCGGTGCCGCCATGTTCGGCGGCACCAGGATGCAACAACGCCCCGGCGCTGCGATGCCCGGCGTGGCGGGCACGCAGCGGGCATCACGCCGCAGGGGCGCGTCCAACACACAGGACCGGTACGGCTTACTCCGGCGCAAAGAACTCGTTGCCGTGCATGTCCACCAGCTCCAGCGCACGACCGCCCCCACGGGCCACGCAGGTGAGCGGGTCGTCAGCCACCTGCACGTGCAGGCCGGTTTCTTCGGAAATGAGGCGGTCCAGGTCGCGCAGCAGGGCGCCGCCACCGGTCAGCACGATGCCGCGCTCGGCGACGTCGGCGCACAGTTCCGGGGGGGTCTGCTCCAGCGCCAGCTTGACCGCGCTGACGATGCCCGACAGCGGTTCGTGCAGGGCTTCAAGCACTTCGTTGGAATTGATCTTGATCATCTTCGGCACGCCCTCGGCGAGGTTCCTGCCGGAGATTTCCATCTCGATGACCTCTGCCTGCGGGTAAGCGCAGCCCAGCTCGACCTTGATCCGCTCAGCGGTGGCTTCACCGATGAGCATGCCGTGGTTGCGGCGCACGTAGTTGGTGATCGACTCGTCGAAACGGTCGCCGCCGATGCGCACCGAGGCCGAATAGACAATGCCGTTCAGCGAGATCACCGCCACTTCGGTGGTGCCACCGCCGATGTCGATGACCATCGAGCCACGGGCTTCGGTGACCGGCATGCCGGCGCCGATCGCGGCGGCCATCGGCTCTTCGATCAGGAACACATCGCGGGCTCCGGCTTCCTCGGCCGATTCCTTGATGGCGCGGCGCTCGACCTGGGTCGAACCGGCCGGCACGCAGACCAGCACGCGCGGGCTCGGGCGCAGGAAGCGCGACTTGTGCACCTTCTTGATGAAGTGCTTGAGCATCGCCTCGGTGTAGGTGAAGTCGGCGATGACGCCGTCCTTCATCGGGCGAATGGTGGTGATGTGACCCGGGGTACGGCCCAGCATCTGCTTGGCTTCAGCGCCGACGGCGGCCACCGAGCGGGTGCCACCGATGGCACGGTCCTGGCGCACGGCCACGACCGACGGTTCGTTCAGCACGATCCCCTGCCCGCGCACGTAGATGAGGGTATTGGCCGTGCCCAGGTCGATGGACAGGTCATTGGAGAACATGCCACGCAGTTTCTTGAACATCTGGGAGTTGATCCTGAGGGGTGTCGCGCCCAACGCGGGATGGCGAAAAATTGGGCAGAATTCGAGGTCGACAAGCCTAGCAATCCCCCTGTGCGCGAGCAAGGAGAAATGTCCGTCAACGCCAGCCTTGGCGGCCATTCAGCCCAATCCGGACAGCCGGGGTTCTGGCCCTGCGGCGCCGCACCCGTTAACCTTTGCGCCATTGGGCGCCTGAGGGCGCCGTTTCGTTGCCCGCCTGCCGGGCCTCAGACCCCTTCCGCATAGGCCTTAATCGATGTCCGCTTTGATCTGTGGTTCTCTTGCCTTCGACACCATCATGGTGTTCCCGGACCAGTTCAAGAATCACATCCTGCCGGACAAGGTGCACATCCTGAACGTGTCGTTCCTGGTGCCGCGCATGCGCCGCGAGTTCGGTGGCTGCGCCGGCAACATCGCCTACAACCTGCACCTGCTGGGCGGGGAGCCGATCCCGATGGGTACGGTGGGCTCGGACTTCGGCCCGTACCGCGAGTATTTCCAGGGCCTGGGCATCGACCTGAGCCGGATCAAGGTGATCGACGAGCTGTTCACCCCGCAGGCGTTCATCACCACCGACCACGACAACAACCAGATCACGGCCTTCCACCCGGGCGCGATGATGCGCTCCTACGAGAACCACGTGAAGGACGTACCGGGCGTGACCCTGGGCCTGGTCGGCCCGGATGGCCGCGAGGGCATGATCCAGAACTCGCAGGAGTTCTTCGAGGCCGGCGTGCCATTCATCTTCGACCCGGGCCAGGCCATGCCGCTGTTCAACGGCCCGGAGCTGCGCACCTTCATCGAGCAGGCCGACTACGTGGTGGTCAACGACTACGAGTCCAACCTGCTGCAGGAGCGCACCGGCTGGGACGAAAAGGAGATCGTGAGCCGGGTCAAGGCCTACATCACTACCCGCGGCCCCAAGGGCGCGGTCATCCACACCCCGGAAAAGACCTATGACATCCCGCCGGCGCACGAGCGTCGCGTGGTGGATCCGACCGGCTGCGGCGATGCCTTCCGCGCCGGCCTGATCTACGGCATCGAGAAGGGCTACGACTGGCTGACCATCGGCCGCATGGGCAACCTGATGGGCGCGCTCAAGGTGGAGCACCCGGGTACCCAGAACCAGCGTTTCACGTTCGAAGAGTTCAACGAGCAGTTCAAACAGCAGTTCGGTTACGCGCTTAACGGTTGATCGCGCTGCGATCAACCGCTGCCCACGATTCGCCGTTGGCGAATCGCGGGCCCCATTGCATTCCACCTAACCCCGCGCCTGTCGGCGCGCCCCCTTAACAGAAGGGGGCTGTTTCTCCAGCAAAGTACCCTTGCCGTCCGTACCGACCAACGGTCGGTACCTACCGGGTCGCGTGATATCGGGCCATGGGGTGCCCGTCATTTCGGTAGGTGTCGATCGTTGGTCGACACTTTGCCTCACCGCTCGGTTAATTCCACCAATTCGGCATTCGGCTGGCGTCTACGCCGCCGGTTTCGAATACTGCGGTGCGGGTGCCGCCGGCCTTGACCGGGAATTCGATGGTGATGGTCTTGGCCTTGCGGGCGAGCTTCCAGAGCGCCTTCTGGTCGGTGATGAACATGGCGATGGCCTCATCCGTCTTGGGGCGCCAGGCGGCCATCGAGATCGGCTTGCCGTCGTCGACGGTCACCTTCACCGTGCACTGCGGGCAGCGGAAATCACCGGCCTGCAGCACCAGGTAGGCATGGCGCTTCCACTCGGGGTGGTCGCGGAAGATCAGCTGCACCGGCTTGGGGCCGCTGCCGTCCACATCCACGCGCTCCTTGCTGTAGATCGACGCCGAGACCTGGTTGCCCTTGCTGCCCACCGGCACCTGGTTGTACTGCCACAGGCCCTGCATGCGGCGCAGCTCGCGCGCGGTTTCGGCCTTGGCCTTGACCTCGGCGTAGCCCGGCTCGATCCGCGCGGCCACATCGGTGTCCTTGTACTGGTCCAGCAGCGAACCGCCATGGATGCGCGCGCGCTCCCAGTCCTGCGCGGCCACGGCCATGTCGTACTGCTTGGCCACGCCTTCGGCCTTCTCTTCCTGCTGTGCCTTGGCGGCGGCGGTCGCGGCTTCCTGCGCCTTGCGCTCTTCTTCCGGGTTGCTGCAGGCAGCCAGGGCGAGCGCACAAGTGGCGGCAAGGATCAGTCGTTTCATTACGGGCTCCAGGTGTCAGCGAGGACGCCAGCGGGCGTCACCTGCCTACTTTAACAATGAAAAACGGCGGGGTTTCCCCCGCCGTTCCTGATCAACGCAGTGCTGGCGGTTACTTGCCGGCGCTTGCCTTGTCCAGCATGTCCTGCACCGATGCGGTGGTGATCGGGTGGTAGCTGGGCTTGGCCTTCTCGAAGGCCGCCTTGGCGAATGCCAGGCCTTCCGGGGTCTTCACCAGTTCGGCGTAGATCGGCAGGATCAGCTTGCGGCGACCAACGCGCTCGATGAAGGCACCGGCGGCCTCATTGGCCTCCAGGTAGCCGCTGCGGATCGCCAGCGGGTACCAGCGCATGGCGATTTCGCCGTTGGCGGTGCCGGTGAACGCGTATGCCTTGTCCAGCGCGGCCAGCTTGTCCACGGGCAGGGTCTTGCCCATGCCGTCGATGAAGTGCACCCATTCCTGGGTACCCCACTCGCTGGTGATCTGCGCGCTCGGCAGCTTGCCGCTGCCCTGCCACGCAATGCGCGCGGTATCCACGATGGAGAAGTTGCGCGAACGCGCCTTGGTGGCGAACGCCGGGATGCCCGGCTCGTCCAGCCATGCCTTCAGCTCGGCGTCGGTCACCGCGCCGGGCTTCCTGGACAGCAGGTTCTTCTTCAGGTATTCGACGAACTGGTCGGTGTTGGCGCTCTGGAACGCATGGTCATCGAACCAGCCACGCAGGAACGGATCGAACACCTCGCGCCCGAAGCGCTGTTCCAGGAACTGCAGGAACCACGAGCCCTTGACGTAGGCCACGTTGCTCAGCGCCTCGTCCGGATCGCGTTCGGTCAGCGGCGGGAGCGCCAGGGCCTGGTCGGCCGGGCTCATGTCCTTGACCTCGGCCAGCAGGTCGTTCTGGTCGATTTCGCGCTCCATCTCGGCCATTTCCTGGCCATACAGCGCTTCGGTGATGCGACCCTGCACGTAGGTGGTGAAGCCTTCGTTGAGCCAGATGTCCTTCCAGCTGGAGTTGGTCACCAGGTTGCCCGACCAGCTGTGCGCCAGCTCATGGGCCACCAGCGAGACCAGCGACTTGTCGCCCACGATCACGGTCGGGGTGGCGAAGGTCAGGCGCGGGTTTTCCATGCCGCCGAACGGGAACGACGGCGGCAGCACCAGCATGTCGTAGCGGCCCCAGCGGTACTCGCCATAGAGCTTCTCGGCTGCACCGATCATCTTCTCGGTGTCTTCGAACTCCTTGGCGGCCTTGCCCACCATGGTCGGTTCGGCCCAGACGCCGGAACGGCCGGAGATCGGCTCGAACACCAGGTCGCCGGCGGCGATGGCCAGCAGGTAGGACGGAATCGGCTGCGGCATCTTGAAGGTGTAATCACCGTCACGCGCGGCCTTGGGATCATTGTCGGCGCTCATCAGCACCATCACGTCCGGGCGCGAGGCCACGTGCGCGCTATAGGTGAAGCGCACGCTCGGGGTGTCCTGCAGCGGCACCCACGAACGCGCGTGGATGGCCTGGGACTGGCTGAACATGAAGGGCAGCTGCTTGCCTTCGGTCATCGACGGCTCCAGCCACTGCAGGCCCGAGGCGGTCGGCGCGGTGTGGTAGGTGACCCGCACTTTGCCCGGCTGTTGCGGGGCTTCGATGGTCAGCTTGCTGCCGAATACCTTGTCGGCCGCCGCCAGCACGAACTGCAGCGGCGCGGTGGTGCCATCGGCGGCGACGGCTTCGACCTTTTCAATGGTCAGCTCGCGGGTGTCCAGCACCAGCTGCTTGGCTGCCTTGTCCTTCCACTCCAGGGTGTAGGTGGCGGTGCCGCCGATCTGCCTGCTGTCGAAATCCAGCTTCAGGTCCAGGCCCAGGTCCTTGATGACGACCTTGTCCGGTTCGGCGTAGGAACTTTCATCGTGGCTGCGGTTGACGGCTTTCACGGCAGTGTCGGCGCTCGGCTGGGCGGCGGGGGCCGCGGTCGGCGCGGCGGGCTCTTTGGAGCAGCCGGCGGCAAGCGCGACGGCCAGGGGAATCAGCAGGAACGGGGATCGCATGAATCGGGACCGATCAGGGTGAAACCGCCAGTTTACCCCCGTCTACGCCTTATTCCCCATTCAGTCACCCTCGCACAACAGCCGGGCGCCGCCGGCGGCCTTGGCCCGGTACATCGCGGTATCGGCACGCCGGTACAACTCGCGCAGGTCCTCGCCCGGCCGGTATCCGGCGGCGCCCGCGCTGGCACTCAGCGGCGGGTCGGCCGGGTCGCCCGGCCCGGCCAGTCGTTCCAGCCACTCCCTCAGCCGCCGGCAGGCCACCTCGTGGCTATCGTGCACCGCCAGCAGGAACTCATCCCCGCCCCAGCGCCCGATCCAGTCGCCGGGCTGCAGCCACTGCCGCGCCGACACCACCAGCCGCACCAGCACCTGGTCGCCGGCCAGGTGGCCGTGCGCGTCGTTGATGGGCTTGAGGTTGTCCAGATCGACCACGAACAGGGTCAGCGGCTGCCGCCGCGCCTGCGCCTGCCGGGCCGAATCGGCCAGCGCCTGTTCGCAGCCGCGCCGGTTCAGCGCCTGGGTGAGCGGGTCGAGCAGCACGCTGCGGCGCAGGTCGCGCAGGCCGGCATCGACACCGTGCAGGCTGCGGTTGATCCCGCGCAGCAGGCGCCCGATTTCGTCGTGGCCCAGGTCCGGAAGGTGCGGCAGGCGCTGCTCGTCGTAATACGCCTCCAGCGCCTCGGCGGCCTGGCGCAGCGGCGCCATCAGCCGGTACAGCGCCATCATCGCCATGCCCGTCCCCACCAGGGTGGCGCCCAGCACCACGCCCACCACGGCCCACATGGTCTCCTGCTGGTAGCGGCCGCTGAAGGCCATCCACAGCAGCAGCACAAGCAGCGGCACATGTACGCCAATGAACACGACCGTCATCAGCTTGGCGCTGAACGAACGGGGAAACACGCGGGCCAGGCCGCGGTAGAGACGCATGGCAGGCCCTCTCTGGCAACCTGCCTGCAGTGTGGCCGAGCTCCCTCAGCGGGAACCGGACCGGTGTCTCAAACCTTGTAGCCGGAGTGGATCGACACGATGCCGCCGGTCAGGTTCTTGTAATGGCAGCGCGCGAAACCGGCCTCGCCCATCATGGTCTTGAGCTGTTCCTGCGGCGGATGCTTGCGGATGCTCTCGGCCAGGTACTGGTAGCTGTCGCCGTCACGGGCGAACAGCTGGCCCAGCCTGGGCAGGATCTTGAACGAGTGGAAATCGTAGATCGGCTTGAACCAGTCGGCGGTGACTTCGGAGAACTCCAGCACCCGCGCCTGGCCGCCCACCTTGAGCACGCGGTACATCTCGCGCAGGGCGGCGTCCTTGTCGGTCACGTTGCGCAGGCCGAAGGCGATGGTCACCAGGTCGAAGCTGGCATCCGGGAACGGCAGCGCCTCGGCGTTGCATTGGACGAAATCCAGGCCGGCCACCAGGCCGCGGTTGGTCAGGCGGTCGCGCCCCACGGTGAGCATGCCGGCATTGATATCGCCGACCACCACCTGGCCGTCGTCGCCCACGCGTTCCTTGAGCAGTGCGGCGATGTCGCCGGTGCCGCCGGCCAGGTCGAGCACGCTGTCGCCCGGCTTCACCTGCGCGGTGGCCACGTAGTAGCGCTTCCACGCCCGGTGGATGCCCAGGCTCATCAGGTCGTTCATCAGGTCGTAGTTGCGCGCGACCGAGGTGAACACTTCGCCCACCAGCTTCTGCTTGTCCTTGGCGGCGACATCGCGGAAGCCGAAATGGGTGGTGCCGGTCTTGTAGGGGGATTCGCTCATGGCCCCGATTATCGCACCGCTGGCCGGCCGGCGGCACCTTATGATGGCCCCTTCAGTTGAACGGACCGCCCATGATCAGCACTCCCGACTACGCCGCCCTGCTCCAGACCGCCATTGCCGAAGCCCGCCAGGGCCTGGCAGAGGGCGGCATCCCCATCGGCGCGGCGCTTTACCACAACGACGGCCGCCTGCTCGGCTGCGGCCACAACCGCCGGGTCCAGGAAGGCGACCCGTCCGTGCACGGGGAGACCGATGCATTCCGCAAGGCCGGCCGCCAGCGCCGCTATCGGGACACCATCATGGTCACCACCCTGGCCCCCTGCTGGTACTGCAGTGGCCTGGTGCGCCAGTTCAACATCGGCACGGTGGTGGTCGGTGAATCGGTCACCTTCCAGGGCGGCATCGACTGGCTGCGCGAGAACGGCGTGCAGGTGATCGACATGCAGAGCCAGGAATGCATCGACCTGCTGGGCGGATTCATCTCCGCACATCCCGAGGTCTGGAACGAAGACATCGGCGAGTAAGCGCCGGTTGCTGCGCATCGGCGCAGTCGAACATGCCGGATGCGCCGTCCCTCATGCGGACGGCGCAGCGCAGTCATGAATGCTTCAGTTGAATGGGGCCCCGCGCACACCCGCTGCACATCGCCATGACGCTGCATGCACCGGCGGTTACGCACTATCAGCATGCCTTTCCTTCATTCGAATCGAAGCAACCATGTCCTCTGTCCCGCTTTCCATCCCCGCCGTGATCAATGTGGACGCTGAAGTCGGTTACTGGCGACAGAAGCACTCGGACGGCGATCTTCCGTCCGCCTCGTTCGGGCACTACATGCCCTGGATCAAGTTCGCCTGCGATTCGCTGATCACCCATCCCAAGGCGAGCGATGAAGACCGTGAGCAGGCTTTCCAGAGCCACTATGCGGGCCAGATCATGGCGAAGCTGAGTCCGGACGAGGCACGCAGGTTCGTTGAACAGGTATGGGAACACGTGTATCTGATGAGCCAGCACGACCAGAATGCCCGCCCGCGCCTGACCGCCACCGCCTGAGCCGCGGCTGCACGACGCCTACACGGCGCGCCTGCCATTGATGGGTCCCGATCCACCGCCCTGGCACCCATGAAACTTCGCAGCGTCTTCAACCTCGTCGCCAAGAAGGCGGCCTACGCGGCGGGTACGCCGTGGACCTTCCTCAGTGCGGTCAGCATCGTGCTGATCTGGGCCCTGAGCGGGCCGGTATTCAAATTCAACGACACCTGGCAGCTGGTGATCAACACCGGCACCACCATCATCACGTTCCTGATGGTGTTTTTGATCCAGCACAGCCAGAACGCCGACACCGCCGCGATCCAGATCAAGCTCGACGAGCTGATCCGGGTGACTGCCGAGGCCAACAACGAACTGCTGGACCTTGAAGAACTGGATGAGGAGCGGCTGGAAGAGATTCGCCGCACCTACGAGCAGATGGCACGCGATGCGACAAAAGCCCTGGAAAAGGTGCGGGCCGACAAACCGAACGGCTGACGCCGCGCGTGTCGTTCCGGCGCCGCGTTGACACGCATGGCGTGTCCCACCTACCCCATCACCGCGCGGCAACGTCGCCGCGTTCATACCACCCGCCGCCCAGCACCTTGTACAAGGCGACCTGGTTGGACAACCGGTTCAACTGCGTGGTCACCAGCGACTGCCGCGCGGTGTACGCCGTCCGCCGCGCGTCGAGCAGGGTCAGGAAGCTGTCCAGCCCAGCGTCATAGCGCGCCTGCGACAGTGTCCGTGCCTGCTCGGCCGCCGCCACCAGCGCCTGCTGTGAAGACAGCTGCGCATCCAGGCTGTCGTTGAGCGCCAGTGCATCGGCGGCCTCGCGGAAGCCGGACTGGATCGCCTTCTCGTACTGCGCCAGCGCGATATCGCGGTTGGCATTGGCCACGCCCAGCCCGGCGCGCAGCTTGCCACCCTGGAAGATCGGCAGGTTCAGCGTGGGCATGAAGCTCCACGCGCGGGTGCCCGAGTCGAACAACCCCGACAGTTCCGACGAGGTGGACCCGACGCTGCCGGTAAGGCTGATCGACGGGAAGAACGCCGCGCGTGCGGCGCCGATGTTGGCATTGGCTGCCAGCAGCGTGTGCTCGGCCGCCATCACGTCCGGGCGGCGCAGCAGCACCTCACCGGGCACGCCCGC
The DNA here is from genome assembly GCF_043204395.1 of Stenotrophomonas sp. NPDC047960. Lineage (NCBI taxonomy): Bacteria > Pseudomonadati > Pseudomonadota > Gammaproteobacteria > Lysobacterales > Lysobacteraceae > Stenotrophomonas > Stenotrophomonas sp. NPDC047960. Next base: position 337,153 of record NZ_JBIDBX010000002.1, read on the forward strand.
CGGCACCGCGCGCACTGCGGCCACGTCGGTGGCTTCGCTGTCGGGCAGCAACGCCTCGTCGATCGGGCCACCGGCCAGCAGCGCGAGCGCGTTGCGGTCCTGCGCGACCTGGCCCTGGTAGCGGGCCACATCGGTGCGCGCGGTTTCCACCAGCGTGCGGGTCTGGCTCAGCTCCAGCGCCGAGGCGCCACCGAGCTGGTGCCGTGCCTCGCTCAGGCGTAGCGAATCCTCATGGGTGGCCAGGGTCGCCTCGGCGATCTTCAGCTGTTCGCTGTCGGCGCCCAGGGTCAGCCACGCATTGGCCACTTCGGCCACCAGCGACAACTGCGCGTTGCGGCGGTTGGCCGCCTCGGCGAAGTACTGCTGCAGCGCCGCTTGGCTCAGGTTGCGCACGCGGCCGAACAGGTCCAGTTCGAACTCGACCACGCCCAAGTTGGCGCTGAACTGCTCGGTGACCGGCACATCGCCGCCGCTGCGGGTCATCTGCCCCTGCACGCCGAGCGCGGGCACCCGATCAGCACGCTGGATGCGGTACTGCGCGCGCGCCTTGTCCACGTTGAGCACGGCCACGCGCAGGTCGCGATTGTTCTCCAGCGACTGGGCGATGAGCGACTGCAGGCGTTCGTCGACGAAGTAATCGCGCCAGCCGATGTCGGCCACTTCCACCGCCGCAGCGGTGGAAGTGGTGGCCGGCCACTGCGCCGGGATCGCCGGGGACCTCGGTACTGCGCGGCTCGAGCATGGCGCAGCCGGAGAGGGCGGCGGTCATGGCCAGGGCAAGGAGCGCCTTATTCATGGGTGTCACCTTGATTGGAGTTCGTCCCGACCGACGGTCGGGACCCACTGTTTCTGTTGCCGCGGTTGAACAGCTTCTGCACCACGACGAAGAACAGCGGAATGAAGAACAGGCCCAGCACGGTGCCGACGATCATGCCGCCGAGCACGCCGGTGCCGATCGCGCGCTGCGCACCCGAGCCGGCCCCGGAGGCGATGGCCAGCGGCAGCACGCCCAGGCCGAAGGCCAGCGAGGTCATGATGATCGGCCGCAGGCGGTCGCGTACCGCGTGCATGGTGGCTTCCAGCACGCCCACGCCCTTCTCCAGGTTTTCCTTGGCGAACTCCACGATCAGGATCGCGTTCTTGCTGGTCAGGCCCACCGTGGTCAGCATCGCCACCTGGAAGTAGATGTCGCGCTCCATGCCGCGCATGGTGTTGGCCAGCACCGCGCCAAGGATGCCCAGCGGCGCCACCAGCAGCACCGAGGTCGGCACGCTCCAGCTTTCATACAGTGCAGCCAGGCACAGGAACACGATCAGCAGCGACAGCGTGTACAGCAGCGGCGTCTGCGAACCGGCCTGGCGTTCCTGGTAGGACAGCGCGGTCCATTCGATCTCGAAGCCCGGCGGCAGGTCCTTGGCGATGCGTTCGATCTCGGCCATGGCGTCGCCCGAGGCCACGCCCGGTGCGGGCTCACCCTGGATTTCCATCGCCGACACGCCGTTGTAGCGCTCCAGGCGCGGCGAACCGTAATCCCAGCGCTTGGAGGCGAAGGCACTGAACGGCACCATCTCACCGGCGCTGTTCTTCACCGACCACAGGTTGAAGTCGCCCGGGTTCATGCGGAACGGCGCATCGGACTGCACGTACACGCGCTTGACCCGGCCCCGGTCGATGAAGTCATCGATGTAGCTGCTGCCCCACGCGGCGGCCAGGGTGCTGTTGATCGAGCTGGTGGACAGACCGAGCGCGTTGGCTTTTTCCACGTCCACGTCGATGCGCAGCTGCGGGGTGTCTTCCTGGCCATTCGGGCGCACGTTGGCCAGCAGCTTGCTCTGCCCGGCGCCGCCCAGCAGCTGGTTGCGCGCGTTGAGCAGGGCCTCGTGGCCCTGGCCGCTGTTGTCCTTCAGGAAGAAGGTGTAGCCCGAACCGATGCCCAGCTCCGGCATGGCCGGCGGCGGGAAGGCGAAGATGAAGGCGTCCTTGATCTGGCCCAGTGCGGCCATCGCACGCCCGGTGATCGGGCCGACGCCTTGGTCGGCATCGCGCTCCTTCCAGTCCTTGAGCTTGATGAAGGCCATGCCCGCGTTCTGGCCCATGCCGGCGAAGCTGAAACCCTGCACCGAGAACACCGATTCGACGGCGTCGGTTTCGTTTTTCAGGAAGTGGTCTTCCAGCTTGTACATCGCCTCCAGGGTACGTTCCTGGGTGGCGCCGACCGGGGTCTGCACCAGCGCCATCAGGATGCCCTGGTCTTCATTGGGCAGGAACGAGCTGGGCAGGCGCGCGAACAGCACGCCCATCGCCACGGCCAGCGCCACAAAGATGGCCATGAAGCGCCACGGCCGCGCCAGGATGCCTTTGACCCCGCGCTGGTAGGTTTCGCTGGAACGGTCAAAGCCGCGGTTGAAGCCGCCGAAGAAGCGACCGGCCAGGCCCTTGTGTGCCACGTGGTGCTCGCCCTTCTTCAGCGGCTTGAGCATGGTGGCGCACAGCGCCGGGGTGAGCACGATGGCGACCAGCACCGACAGCGCCATCGCGGACACGATCGTGGCCGAGAACTGCCGGTAGATGACGCCGGTTGAGCCGCTCATGAAGGCCATCGGGACGAACACCGCCGACAGCACCAGGCCGATGCCGACCAGTGCGCCGGTGATCTGGCTCATCGACTTGCGGGTGGCCTCCAACGGCGACAACCCTTCTTCGGACATGATGCGTTCGACGTTCTCCACGACCACGATGGCATCGTCCACCAGCAGGCCGATCGCCAGCACCATGGCGAACATGGTCAGCATGTTGATCGAGAAGCCCAGCGCGGCCAGGATGCCGAACGTGCCCAGCAGCACCACCGGTACGGCGATGGTGGGGATCAGGGTGGCGCGGAAGTTCTGCAGGAACAGGTACATCACCACGAACACCAGCACGATGGCTTCGATCAGCGTCTTGATGACGCCCTTGATCGAGACCTGCACGAACGGGGTGGTGTCATACGGCACCACCGATTCGAGGCCGGCCGGGAAGTTTTCCTTCAGGTCCTCCAGCGCGGCGCGCACGCCATTGGCGGTATCCAGCGCGTTGGCGCCGGTGGCCAGGGTGATGGCGATACCGCTGGAGGGCTTGCCGTTGTAGCGGGTCACGAAGTCATAGCTTTCGGCGCCGAGCTCGACCCGGGCGACATCGCCCAGGCGCAGCTCGCTGCCATCGGTGCCGCCGCGGACCAGGATGTTGCGGAACTGTTCCGGGGTCTGCAGACGGTCCTGCGCGTTGATGGTGGCGTTGAGCTGCTGGCCCTTGACCGACGGCGCGCCGCCGAGCTGGCCGATGGCCACCTGGGCGTTCTGTGCGGTGATCGCCGCGGTGACGTCATCCAGCGAGAGTTTGTAGGTGTGCAGCTTGTTGGGGTCCAGCCAGATGCGCATGGCGTACTTGCCACCGAACACCTGGATGTTGCCCACGCCGGGCACGCGGCTGAGCGGATCGACGACATTGGAGCCGACGTAGTCGGAAATGTCATTGGCATCCATGCTGCCATCGTTGGAGACGAAGCCGATCACCTGCAGGAAGCCGCTGCTGGACTTGGCCACGTTGATGCCCTGGCGCTGCACTTCCTGCGGCAGCAGCGGCATGGCCAGCTGCAGCTTGTTCTGCACCTGGACCTGGGCGATGTCCGGATCGGTGCCGCTTTCGAAGGTGAGGGTGATGGTGGCCTGGCCGTTGGCCGAGCTGTTGGAGGAGAAGTAGATCAGGCCATCGATGCCCTTCATGTTCTGCTCGATGATCTGGGTCACCGAGTCCTCGACCACCTTGGCCGATGCGCCCGGGTAGGACGCGCTGATCTCGACGGCGGGCGGTGCCACTTCCGGGTACATCGACACCGGCAGCTTGAGCACCGCCAGCGCACCGGCGAGCATGATGATGATCGCAATCACCCACGCGAAGATGGGGCGATCAATGAAGTAACGAGCCATGGAATTCTCCGCTTACTGCTTGTCGGCCGCGGCCGCCGGCGTGGCCGGCTTGGCCGGCGCGGCGCCCATCTCGGCGGCCTGCACGGGCATGCCCGGCTGGATCTTCTGCAGGCCTTCAACGATGACCCTGTCGCCGGGCTTCAGGCCGTCTTCGACCAGCCACTTGCTGCCCAGCGCGCGGCTGACCTTGACCGGTCGTACTTCGACCTTGTTGTCCTTGCCGACCACCATGGCGCTGGTGTCGCCCTTGGCGTCGCGGGCGACGCCCTGCATGGGCACCAGCAGCGCGTTGTCGCGTACGCCGCTGCCTACAACGGCACGCACGTACATGCCGGGCATGAGCACCTGGTCGGGGTTGGCGACCTTGACCCGCAGCGCGTAGCTGCCGGTGGTGGGGTCGACGCTGACTTCAGAGAATTCCAGGGTGCCCTTGTGGTCGAACTCGGTGCCGTCATCGAGCAGCACCGTCACCGGCAGGCTCTGGTTGTCCTGCAGGCGGCCACTGGCCAGCTCGCGGCGCAGCTGCAGCAGTTCGCTGGCCGACTGGGTCAGGTCGACGTAGATCGGGTCGAGCTGCTGCACCGTGGCCAGCGCGTCGGCCTGGCCGGCGCTGACCAGCGCGCCCTGGGTGACGCTGGACTTGCCGATGCGCCCGCTGATCGGCGCGGTGATCCGGGCAAAGCCCAGGGTGACGTTGGCCGCGTCCAGCGCGGCCTTGGCGGCGCCGACATCGGCTTCGGCCTGTTTCTGGGCGGCCACGGCGTTTTCCAGGTCCTGCTGGCTGACCGCATCGACCTTGGCAAGCTCGGTGATGCGCTTGGCGCTCAGACGGGCGGCATTGGCGGTGGCTTCGGCGCGGGCCAACTGGGCGCGGGCGCTGTTGGCTTCTGCGCGGTAGCTGGCGTCATCCACCTGATACAGCGGCTGGCCGGCAGTGACCAGCCCCCCCTCGGTGAACAGCCGCCGGGCGACGATACCGCTGACCTGCGGGCGCACTTCGGCCACCAGGAAAGCATTGGTGCGGCCCGGCAGCTCGCGGGTGAGGCCGACCTGTTCGGCCTTCAGGGTGGCCACGGTGACCTGCCCTGGGCCGCCCTGCGGAGCCCCCTCACCGCCCCCGCCGCAGGCAGACACGGTCAGGGCGACCACGAGGGACAGCGCGAGAAGGCGGTAGGGAGAACGGGTCATGGGGGGGCTCGCAAAGGACGGAAAGAAGAGGCCAACCCGGCTTCGACGAACCGGAGGGCCGGACGACGACAGGTCGAACCACACACACAGGCGGATCCACCGGGGGGACGGCACGCAGGTACGGCCGTGCCTCACCGGGGAGCAGTGGGGCGCAAATATACATACATGTATGTTTGTTTGTAAACGGGTACAATTCAGGCCGGTTTCATCCAGCACATGCACACCGCGCCATGGCCAGAAAAACCAAAGAGGCAGCCCAAGCCACCCGGGAAGGCATCCTCGATGCGGCCCAGAGCTGCTTCCACGAATTCGGGGTCGCCAACACCAGCCTGGCGATGATCGGCGAGCGCGCCGGTTACACCCGGGGCGCGGTGTACTGGCATTTCAAGAACAAGACCGAAGTGCTCACGGCCATGATCGACCGCGAGCGGGTGCCGTTCATCGAGCGGCTGCGGCGCACGACCTCGTCACGGCGCAACACGCCCGTGCTGGACCTGCGCTCGGCGCTGCTGGTCTCGTTCCACGAACTGGCCACCGACGAACGGCTGCGCAACATGATGGAGATCATGCTGCGCAACGATCTCTCGGTGGAAAGCCAGGCCATGCAGCAGCTGCAGCTGGAGGCATCACGTGAGGAGTTGGCGATTTTCGCGGCCGCCTTCCAGCGTGCGGCCTCGCTGGGCCAACTGCGGCCGGGGGTGGACGTGGACACGGTGGCACGCATCGTCAGCACCAGCCTGACCGGCGTGCTGTACAGCGCGATGCTGGAACCGCAGTTGTTCGAGCTTGAACGCGATGGCCAGCAGACGCTGGACGCGATCTTCGGTGCCTTCGTGATGCCGGGTGTGTTCACCCCGGGTGCGCCGCCTACTGCGTTGCCGACTGACGACGAGGTTTGATTCGGCGGCGCGGCTTGAAAGCTTGAAAGCAGCGTCTCAGTTGATCCGTGCTGGGGAGGCCGACGGGCAGCCCCCTACGGGACACGCCGTGAATCCATCCCTGGAGGCTTGGCAAAAACATCCATGTTTTTGACAGTCCCTACGGGGGCTGCCCGCCGGCCTCCCCTCCATGCATTGCGCGGGCGGCTGGGAAGAGCAGCCACGCAGGGCGGGGCTCTACGCGAGCGACACGGGGCGGGTAGGGTCGGTTCCCAAACGACTGCCGTGAACGCTGCAACGTTCGGTTACGCATGACCTCGCTCGCAGAGGGCCGTTGCCCCCCGATCGACGTAAACAGAAACGGCGGCACCGAGGTGCCGCCGCTTTTGATCCAACATTCCATTCGTTACAGGATGTACCGGCTCAGGTCCGGATCCTTGACCAGTTCGCCCAGGTGCTTGTCGACGTAGGCGGCATCGATGGCCAGGGTTTCGCCATCGCGGTCCGGTGCTTCGTAGCTCAGCGAATCCAGCAGCCGCTCCAGCACGGTGTGCAGGCGGCGCGCACCGATGTTCTCCTGGCGCTCGTTCACCTGGAACGCGATTTCGGCCAGGCGATCCACGGCTTCATCAGTGAAGTTCACGGTCACGCCTTCCGTGGCCAGCAGCGCTTCGTACTGCTTGGTCAGCGCAGCCTTGGGCTCGGTCAGGATGCGCACGAAGTCCTGCTTGCTCAGGGCGCCCAGTTCCACGCGGATCGGGAAGCGGCCCTGCAGTTCGGGAATCAGGTCGCTCGGCTTGGCCAGGTGGAACGCACCGGAGGCGATGAACAGGATGTGGTCGGTCTTGACCGTACCGTACTTGGTGGAGACGTTGGAGCCTTCCACCAGCGGCAACAGATCGCGCTGCACGCCTTCGCGGGAGACATCGCCGCCGCCGACGTTGTCGCCGCGCTTGGCGACCTTGTCGATCTCGTCGATGAACACGATGCCGTGCTGTTCGCAGGCTTCGATCGCGGCGCTGCGGATGTCGTCTTCGTTGACCAGCTTGCCGGCTTCTTCTTCCACCAGCAGCGGGCGCGCGGCCTTGATCGTCACGGTGCGCTTCTGCGCCTTGCCGCCGCCCAGGCTGGAGAACATCTGGCGCAGCTGCTGGCCCATTTCCTCCATGCCCGGCGGGGTCATGATGTCCACGCCGACATTGGCGGCCACTTCCAGTTCGATCTCGCGATCGTCCAGCTCGCCGTTGCGCAGCATGCGGCGGAACTTGATGCGGGTTTCGTTGTCCTGCGCGGACGGTTCGTTGCGGGCAGCGTCCGGGTCGAAGCCGATGCCGCCGGCCCGACGCGGCAGCAATGCGTCAAGGATGCGGTCTTCGGCACGCTCTTCGGCCTGGTTGCGCACGCGCACCTTGGCCATTTCGCGGTACAGCTTGACCGCGGTATCGGCCAGGTCGCGGATGATCTGTTCGACGTCCTTGCCGACGTAGCCCACTTCGGTGAAGCGGGTGGCTTCAACCTTGACGAACGGGGCCTTGGCCAGGGTGGCCAGGCGGCGTGCGATTTCGGTCTTGCCAACACCGGTCGGACCGATCATCAGGATGTTCTTGGGCATCACTTCATCGCGCAGCTCGGCAGGCAGCTGCATGCGCCGCCAGCGGTTGCGCAGGGCGATGGCGACCGCGCGCTTGGCGTCGTGCTGGCCGACGATGTGGCGGTCCAGCTCCTGCACGATTTCGCGCGGGGTCATGGTGGCGGAAGACGATTCGTTGTTGTGCGGCATGGGTGCGCTCACAAAAAATTCTGGAGGAATGGTGGGGCTGACCGGATGCGGTAAGACGCGTAACGGTGGGCGTAGAGCCACGCCCTGCGTGGCTGGACGGGTAACGCAGCCACGCAGGGCGTGGCTCTACGAGCTTTGACCCGCAGGGTCAAAGCTCCTCGACCACCACGTTGCGGTTGGTGTAGATGCAGATGTCGCCGGCGATGTTGATCGATTCGGTGGCGATGGTGCGCGCATCCAGTTCGGTGTGGGCCAGCAGTGCGCGCGCGGCGGACAAGGCGTAGGAACCGCCGGAGCCGATCGCGATGATGCCGTCTTCCGGTTCGATCACGTCACCGGTGCCGCTGATGATCAGCGAGGTGTCCTTGTCGGCCACGGCGAGCAGCGCTTCGAGCTTGCCCAGGCGGCGTTCGGTACGCCAATCCTTGGCCAGCTCCACGGCGGCGCGCTGCAGCTGGCCATGCTTCTCGAGCTTGGCTTCGAACAGCTCGAACAGGGTGAACGCGTCGGCGGCGGCACCGGCGAACCCGGCCAGCACCTGGCCCTCGCGGCCCAAGCGGCGCACCTTGCGCGCATTGCCCTTCATGACCGTGTGGCCGAGGGTGACCTGGCCGTCGCCGGCTACGGCGACATGACCGTTGCGGCGCACCGAAATGATGGTGGTGGCGTGAAACACGTTGGGATTCTGACTGGGGTCCATGGAGCCTCCGGGGTGACAAGAACAGAGGTGGGGCCACGTGCTGATCCTTCAAGCCACCCTGCCCTGCGCCCGGGTGACGCACTGGCCCGGTTCAGCTTTCGTTGTCGCCCGTGCGCCGCTTTGCCCGTGGGTGCGCCGCGTCGTACACCTTGGCCAGATGCTGGAAATCCAGGTGGGTGTAGATCTGGGTGGTGGCGATATCGGCATGGCCCAGCAGCTCCTGCACGCCGCGCAGATCGCCGGAGGATTCGAGGATATGGCTGGCGAAACTATGCCGCAGCATGTGCGGGTGCACGTGCTTGAACAAACCCTGGCGCTGGGCCAGCTGGCGGATGCGGATCTGTACCGCGCGCTGGGTGATCGGCCCGCCCTTGCGCCCGGGGAACACCGGCTGCGCATCGCCGCCGCCACTTTCCGCACGCCAGCCCAGCAACGCCTCGCGCGCATGCGAGCCAAATGGCACGCGGCGCTGGCGATTGCCCTTGCCGAGCACGTTGACCAGGCCGGTGGCAAAATCCAGGTCACGCCAGATCAGCGCGCACAGTTCGCTCAGGCGCAGGCCGGAGGAATAGAACAGCTCAAGCAGCGCGCGATCGCGCAGGCCGAGCGGCGCGTCGGTGGGCAGTTCCACCAGGCGCACCGCTTCGTCGGCATCGAGGACCTGCGGCAGTTTGCGCGGCGCCTTTGGTGCCTTCAGGCCGGCGGCGGGACTGACCGCGATGCGATGGTGCTTGAGCAGCCACGCGTAGAAACTGCGGCAGGCCGACAGCCGGCGCTGCAGCGATTTTGGTGCCAGCCCGCGGCGGTGTTCGGCCGCGATGAACTGGCGCAGCTGCGCACCATCCAGCCCTTGGGCGTTTCCCTCCTGCTGGGTCGCCCAGGCATCCAGGGCGGCCAAGTCACGCCGGTAGGCATCCAGCGTGTGCGCCGACGCGCGGCGCTCCACCTGCAGGTACCCGAGGAAATCCTGGACGGCGTTCATGCGGGATGGCGCCGGTGCGGTCTCAGGCCGGGTCGAAGCGCTTGAGTGCCACGACCAGCGCTTCGCCCATCATGCGCAGGAACAGCGTGCCCATGCCCGGGTAGAAGCGGTTGCCGTCATGGCTGCCCACCGCGATCAGGCCCACGCCCGGCAGCGGCAGCAATGCGCTGGACTGCACTTCATCCACGCGCCCGCCGTACAGCACGGTGTTCTTCTCCGGCTGCAAACGGCCGCAGATCGGCTCGCCATCCTTCAGGCAATCGCGGAACGATGCCAGCAGCGGGCTGCCTTCTTCGATCACCTGCAGCCACGGCGCGTGCTCCAGGCCCTGCACCGGGTGCAACACCACCAGCCGCACCAGGTCACCGGCGAAGTCTTCCTCCAGCGAGGCGGCCATGGCGCGCAGGGTATCGGCGGCGCTGTCCTGCTTCATCAGCGCCAGCGTGAGCTGGTGGGTGCGCACGGCCAGGCGTTCGTTGACCTGCGCGTTGGCGGCCAGGTCGGCCAGCCGGCGCGACAGCTCGCGGTTCTTGTCGCGCAGCACTTCCAGCTGGTAGCTCGCCAGCGACGCGGTGGGGCCATCGTCGCGCGGCACCACCAGGGTCAAGGCCAGGTCCGGGAACTGCTTCAGGAACGCCGGGTGCCGGCGCAGCCACGCGGCGACTTCATGGGCGCCGATCTTCTCGATGCTGTCGCTCATGCGTTCCACTCCCCTTCGAAGACGAATGCAGCCGGGCCGGACATCACCACCTGGGCGTCGTCGGCCGGCCAGCGCAGGCGCAGGTCGCCACCGGGCAGCGACACCGTGGCGTCGCGCTGCAGGCGGCCGCGCTGCATCATCACCACGGCGGCGGCGCAGGCGCCACTGCCGCAGGCCAGCGTTTCGCCGACGCCGCGTTCGAACACGCGCAGGCGCGCATGCTGCGGATCGATCACCTGCACGAAGCCGACATTGACCGACTGCGGGAAGGTCGCGTGCTGCTGCAGCAAGGGGCCCAGTCGTTCGACCGGCGCGGCATCGACCAGGCCCACTTCGATCACGGCATGCGGGTTGCCCATGGAGACCGCGCCAAAGCGCACGGTATCGCCCTGCAGCGGCAGCAGGTATTCCTCGCGCGCGCGCGCAAAGCCCAGCAGCGGCACCTGGTCCGGTTCGAAGCGCGGCACGCCCATGGCCACCGCGTACTGGTCGGCGCCGATACGTTCAATGCCATGGGTGGCCAGCGGGCTGTCGATGTTGAAACGTTCGCCCTGCGCCGCCCCATCACGCACCAGCCAGGCGGCGACGCAGCGTGCGCCGTTACCACACTGCTCGGACTGCGAACCGTCCGAATTCCAGATGCGGTAGGCCGCAACCGAGCCTTCCGCGCGCGGCGGCTCGATGGTCAGGATCTGGTCGCAGCCTACGCCGGTATGGCGGTTGGCCAGCTGGGCCGCCAGCGCTGGAGTGGGCGCGGGAGTACCGTCGCGCAGATCGAGCACGACAAAGTCGTTACCCGCGCCGTGCATCTTGCTGAAGCGCAGCGCGGTGGAGGCGGCCTTACTCATTCCCGTCGTCGGAGTCGAGCTGCGGGTCGACCGGATCAGGCACGACCGGCGGATCGTCGGTGGAATCGGTGTCTTCGGGGACGGCATCGGCATCGGCGGCGGGCTCGACCACCTGCTCTTCCACCGGCACCGGCTTCTGCGGCATGACCAGCGGGCCCTTGTTGCCACAGGCCGAAAGGAACAGCAGCGCCAGCGCTGCCAACGGAATCAGGATGCGATTGCGATGGGGGATGCTCATGGCCCGAGTATAGCGGTGAGCGAAAGGACAGGTGTGCCGATTCAATGAATGTCCAGGTGGGGGCCGGCGCGGGCAGCGCCAGCCGTTGGCCGGCCCAGGCGATGCTAGGGCGGCAGCGGCCGGCGCCACAGCCACGCCGCGACCAGCGTCATGCAGCCGATCGACAGCCACTTCACCCAGGCGACAGGCACGCACCACAGCATGATGCCGGCGCACACCGCCATGGTCACGGTGGCCATCCACTTGCCCTTGCGGCTGACCGCGCCATGCGCCTGCCAGTTGCCGATGGCCGGGCCGAACCGGGGGTGCTGCAGCAGCCAGGTGTGCAGGCGCTCGGAGCCGCGCGAGGCGGCCCAGGCCGAAATCAGGATGAACACCGTGGTGGGCAGGCCAGGCACGAAGATGCCGACGATGCCGGTGCCCAGGCTGACATACGCCAGCAACCACCATGCCCAGCGGAAGCGCACCGGTGGCCGCGCAGGCGGGGCATCGGGAGGCTCGGGGCGTTCGGGCGGGGTCATGCCGTCAGGATAGCGAGGCTGCGCGCCGACCGCGATGGTCGGCGCGGGCACGCAGCGTCACCGCGCCGTAGTGACGCCCAGCTGGTCGAGCACGAACGCATACGACTCGGCCAGCTCCCGGTAACGCTGGAAGCGGCCGGACTTGCCGCCATGACCGGCTTCCATGTTGGTGCGGAACACGATCGGCGCGGTCCCGGTGTTGTCGTCGCGCAGCCGCGCCACCCACTTGGCCGGCTCCCAGTACTGCACCTGCGAGTCCCACAGCCCGGTGCCGACGAACAGCGCCGGGTAGGCTTGGCGCTGCACGTTGTCATAGGGGGAATAACCCAGCATGTAATCGTAGTACTCGCGGTTCTCCGGGTTGCCCCATTCGTCGTACTCGTTGGTGGTCAGCGGGATGCTGGCATCCAGCATGGTGGTCACCACGTCCACGAACGGCACCTGCGCCACCATTACCCGGTAATCCTGCGGGGCCTGGTTGGCTACCGCGCCCATCAGCAGGCCGCCGGCACTGCCACCGGATGCGGCCACCCGGTCCCTGGCGGCATAGCCCTGGCGGACCAGTTCGCGGGTGACATCGACGAAGTCGTTGAAGGTGTTCTGCTTTTTCAGCAGCTTGCCGTCCTCATACCAGGTACGCCCCATTTCCTCGCCGCCGCGGATATGCGCGATCGCATAGACCACGCCGCGATCCAACAGGCTGACCACGGTCTGGTTGAAGCCCGGGTCCATCGACATGCCGTAGCTGCCATAGGCGTACTGGTACAACGCGCCGGTACCGTCTTTCTTGAAGCCGTTGCGGTAGACCAGCGACACCGGCACCTTCGCACCGTCACGCGCGGTGACCCAGACCCGCTCGGTGGTGTATTGCGCCGGGTCGTAGCCGATCACCGGCTGCTGCTTGAGTTGGCGGCGTTCGCCGGTGACGGTGTTGAGTTCGTAGGTGGTGGTCGGCGTGGTGAGCGAGGTGTAGGCGTAGCGCAGCCACGGCGTATCCGCTTCGGGATTGGCGGCCAGGCCCATGGAGTACACCGGCTCGTCGGCCTTGACGTAGTCCTGGCGCCCATCGGCGAACAGCAGGCGCACCCGCTCCAGCGCGTTGGAGCGCTCGGCGATCGCGGTGAAGCCGTCGAACAGTTCGAAGCCCTCCACCAGTACGTTGTCATCGTGCGCGACCCAGTCGGTCCACTGGCTGCGTGCAGTGGCATCGGTAGGCGCGGTGACGATCTTGAAGTTCTTCGCGCCGGCATCGTTGGTACGGATCACCCAGCGCCCGCCGAAATGGTCGGCGTCGTATTCAACGTCGCGCGCACGTGGGGCCAGCACGCTGAACTGCTGCGGATTGGCGGCCGGCGCGTAGCGGGTTTCCGAACTGACCGTGCTGTGCAGGTCGATGGTGATGAAGCGGTCGTCACGGGTGCGGCCCACGCCCATGTAGAAGCTGTCGTCCGCTTCCTCGTACACCAGCACGTCGCTGTGGGTCGGGGTACCCAGCACGTGCTTCTTCACCCGCACGGTGAGCAGGGTTTCCGGGTCGTTTTCCACGTAGAACAGCGTGCGATTGTCGTCGGCCCAGACCACGTTGGCGGAGACATTCTCGATGCGGTCCGGCAGCACCTCACCCGTGCGCAGGTCCTTGAAGCGGATCACATACTGGCGGCGGCCCACGTCATCTTCGGCCCAGGCCAGCAGGTGGTTGTCCTGGCTGACGTCGGCATCGCCCACGTCGAAATAGCCCTTGCCTTCGGCCATCCTGTTGAGGTCGAGCAGGATTTCTTCCGGCGCTTTCATGCTGCCCTTGCGGCGCGCCTGGATCGGGTAGTCCTTGCCGGTTTCGTAGCGGCTGTAATACCAGTAACCGCGCTCGCGCGCCGGCACGCTGGCGTCATCCTGCTTGATCCGGCCAACGATTTCCTTGTACAGGGTCTCCTGCAGCGGCTTGAGCGGGGCCATCACCTGGTCGGTGTAGGCATTTTCCGCATTCAGGTAGGCCAGCATGGCGGGTGCTTCGCGCTTGTCGTCCCGCAGCCAGTAGTAATCGTCGTTGCGGGTTGCGCCGAACGGGGTGGTGACCGGGTGCGGATGCTTCTCGGCGTCGGGTGGGGTCAGCGCGGGGGCGGCATGCACGGAAGCAGTCATCAGGGTGGCAACCAGAAAGAGGACAGGGGATTTCACGAAATAGGGCTCCTTGCCAGTGAATGCAATGGCGGCCAGTCTGGCGGCGCAGCGGTACCCGCGGCAAGCGCGCAGGCCCTCGCCTATCATGGGGCGTATGAGCACTCGCATCCCCACGGCCGGCTACAGCCGCCGCAGCCAGGAAATCGAACCCTTCCACGTGATGTCCCTGCTGGCCCGTGCGCAGGCGCTGGAACAGGCCGGTCATGATGTTATCCACCTGGAAATCGGCGAGCCGGACTTCACCACGGCCGCGCCCATCGTGCAGGCCGGCCAGGCCGCGCTGGCCGCCGGGCATACCCGCTACACCGCCGCGCGTGGATTGCCAGCCCTGCGCGCGGCCATCGCCGGCTTCTACGGCACCCGCTACAACCTGGACCTGGACCCGGAACGCATCCTGGTCACCCCGGGCGGCTCCGGCGCGCTGCTGCTGGCCAGCAGCCTGCTGGTCGATCCGGCCCGCCATTGGCTGCTGGCCGACCCGGGTTACCCATGCAACCGGCATTTCCTGCGGCTGGTGGAAGGCGCAGCGCAACTGGTGCCGGTAGGACCGCAGACCGCTTATCAGCTCACCCCCTCATTGGTGGACACCCATTGGAATGCCGCCAGCGTCGGCGCCCTGGTGGCCTCGCCGGCCAATCCGACCGGCACGGTGCTGTCGGCCGCGCAGCTGGCTGCACTGTCGGATTCACTGAAGGCACGCGGCGGCCACCTGGTGGTGGATGAGATCTACCACGGCCTCACCTACGGCATGGACGCGTCCAGCGTGCTGCAGGTGGACGACGAGGCGTTCGTTCTCAACAGTTTCTCCAAGTACTTCGGCATGACCGGCTGGCGGCTGGGCTGGCTGGTGGCACCGCCCCAGGCCGTGCCCGAGCTGGAGAAGCTGGCGCAGAACCTGTACATCAGCGCGTCGAGCATTGCCCAGCACGCCGCATTGGCCTGCTTCGAGCCGGAGACCATCGCCATGTTCGAACGGCGCCGCCGCGCCTTCCAGGCGCGGCGCGATTACCTGCTGCCGGCCCTGCGTGCGCTCGGATTCCGCATCGAGGTCGAACCCAAGGGCGCGTTCTACCTCTACTGCGATGTAAGCGCGTTCACCGATGACGCGCAGGCGTTCTGCGCGCATTTCCTGGAAACGGAGCATGTGGCATTCACCCCGGGTCTGGATTTTGGCCACTACCGCGCCAACCAGCACGTGCGATTGGCGTATACGCAGGAAGTCCCGCGGTTGCAGGAAGCCGTGGCGAGGATCACGCGCGGATTGGACACGTGGAAGCGCACCGCCCAACAGTCGGCGCCTGCCGCCCGGTAAAAAAACGCCGCGCATCACGCGCGGCGTTCAAAAGGGGTGGAGCCAACCAGACGCCCCACCACCCGGAGATGCCCACCGACCAACGATCGGTGGCTAGCGCTGGTCGGCACACCCTCTTATTTCAACCGTTCCCACAGGAAGCTGTAAGCCAGCGCCGACATGTGCGCCGCCTGCGCATTGTTTGCTGCGCCACCGTGGCCGCCTTCGATGTTCTCGTAGTAGGTCACATCCTTGCCCGCGTCGATCATCTTCGCCGCCATCTTGCGGGCATGGCCCGGGTGGACGCGGTCATCGCGGGTCGAGGTGGTGAACAGCACCGGAGGATATGTCTTCTTCGGGTCGAACAGGTGGTACGGCGAGAAGGTCTGAATGTACGCCCAGTCGGCAGTGTCGGGGTTGCCGTATTCGGCCATCCACGAGGCGCCGGCCAGCAGGTGGCTGTAGCGCTTCATGTCCAGCAGCGGCACCTGCACCACCACGGCCCCGAACAGCTCCGGGTACTGGGTGAGCATGTTGCCGGTGAGCAGGCCACCATTGCTGCCGCCCTGCACGCCGAGGTGCTTCGGCGAGGTGATCTTGCGGCTCACCAGGTCACGGGCGACCGCGGCCATGTCCTCATAAGCCTTGTGGCGGTTCTGCTTCAGCGCTGCCTGGTGCCAGCGCGGGCCGTACTCGCCGCCGCCACGGATGTTGGCCACCACGTACACGCCGCCCTTTTCCAGCCAGGCGCGGCCCATGCCGCCGGAGTACGACGGGGTCAGCGAGATCTCGAAGCCGCCGTAACCGTACAGCAGGGTCGGGTTGGACCCGTCCAGCTTCATGTCCTTGGCATGCACCACGAAGTACGGCACGCGGGTGCCGTCCTTGCTGGTAGCGAAGTGCTGCTCGATCACCTTGCCTTCGGCATCGAAGAACGCCGGCATGGTCTTGAGCACTTCCGGCTGCTTGCCGATTTCAGCCAGCGCCAGGGTGGTCGGGGTCAGGTAGTCGGTGACGGTCATCCACACCGCATCGCTTTCGTCGGCATCCACCGCGCCTACCGCCACGGTACCGAACGAGGGCGCGCCGGTGAAGTCGCTCTTCTTCCAGCCCTCGGCCGACGGGGTCAGTACCTGCAGGCGGCTCTTGACGTCGTCAAGCACGTTGAGCACCAGATGGTTTTTCGTCCAGCTTGAGCCCGCCAGCGAGGTGGTTTCGGTGGGGGCGAACAGTACCTCGAAGTCGCGCTTGCCGGCGATGAAGTCGTCCAGCCTGGTAATCAGCAGCGAACCGGCGGCATAGGTCTTGCCCCCCACCGTCCACGGATCGCGCAGCTCCAGGGTCAGCCACTGCTTCCGCAGGCCCTTCTCGGCCGAGTTCGGCGCATCGATCCTGGTCAGTGTGCCATCGTCAGCACGCAGGTAGATCTCGTTGTTGTAGAAGGCCAGCGTGCGGCTGACCAGATTGCGCTCATACCCCGGCGTATCGTCATGCATCGCCGCGATGTACATGTCATCGGGCTTGCCTTCGTAGACCACGCTGGCTGCCGACAGCGGCGTGCCGCGCTTCCACAGCTTGGCCACCCGCGGGTAGCCGGAGGTGGTCATGCTGTCCTTGCCGAAATCGGTGTAGACAAACACGGTATCGCGGTCGATCCAGCCCAACCCGCCCTTGGATTCGGGACGGAAGAAACCGTCCTTGATCCAGCGCTTGTCGGCCAGGTCGAATTCGCGGGTCACATCGGCGTCGGCGCCACCGCGCGACAGCGCGATCAGGCAGCGGGTGTACTCCGGGCGCAGGCATTCGGCGCCGTGCCACACCCAGTTCTCGCCTTCGGCCTTGTTCAGCGCGTCGAGGTCGAGGACGGTCTCCCACTTCGGCGCCGGCTTGCGGTACTCATCCAGCGTGGTGCGCCGCCACAGGCCGCGCTCGTGCTGCTTGTCCTTCCAGAAGTTGTAGTAGTACTCGCCGATCTTCTGCACGCCGGGAATCTTGGCATCCGAATCGAGCACCTCGCGGATGCTGGCTTCCATCTGCCTGAAGGCCGGGGTCTGGGCCAGACGGCCTTCGGACTTGGCGTTCTGCTGCTTGACCCAGTCCAGCGACTTGTCGCCGGTGACATCTTCCAACCAGGCGTAGGGATCGGCAGGGGTCTCAGTTGCCATAGCGTTTCCAGCGGCACCAGCGGAGAACAGGCCTGCCATCAGGCAGGCAGAGGCGAGTCGTGACATTGCGGCTCCAGACGGTCATATCCCCCGGACGCTATCACACGGCCTGCCCCGCTCCCCCCTGTCGAAGGTCAGGGCGCGCCGTCCGGCGCGGCTGCAGCCGGATGCGGCGTCTGGCCTGCGGCCCGCGCCGGCGCTGGGCCTGGCGGCGCAACAGGCCCAGCGGCAGCCGGAACCGGTACAGGCTCCACCAGGCCAGACACGGCATGCCCACCAGCCACAGCGGCAACCAGCCCAGCCACTGGCTGTCGCCGCGCGCGGCCGGCCACACCAGGACGAGGGCGAAGCCGGCCAGGGCGACCTGCCGGACCCCGCGCAGCACCTGCGGGTGCGGCGCTTCGAACGACCGCGTGGTGGACCGTGAAGAAGCGGAATGACGCGAAGACGACAAGGGCATGACACGGCTCCGTGCGAAAGTGATGCGCTACCTTGCCGTGCATCCATCTCACAGGCTGCGACCTTCCACGCTTCGACCATTGACGTTCTTCGTCGTCCCACCCACCATGCCCCTGCACGCCCCTGGAGCCTTCCGCCGCATGTCATCGAACCGTCCGCTTTGCGTTGCCCTGCTGCTGTCGTCGCTGTCGCTGTTGGCCGCCTGCTCCTTTGGCGACAGCAAGCCGACCCCGCCGTCGGTGGCCAGTACCGCGACGAGCGCTCCGATCGACCTGCAGAAGTTCATGGGCACCTGGTACGTGATCGGCCGCGTGCCGAACCCGGTCGAGCGCGGCCACGTGGCCAGCGTCAACCAGTACACGCTGCGCGGCGACCAGAAGGTGTCCATCACCTATCGTTTCCGCGACGGCTTCTCCGAGCCGCAGCAGGAACTGACCGTGCGCGCCTCGGTGGATGAGGAGAGTGGCAACCACAACTGGCGCACCTGGTTCTACAAGGTGGTACCGACCCACACCCGCGTGCTGGAAGTGGCGCCGGACTATTCCTGGGCGATGCTGGGCTACCCGGGCCGCGAGATGGCCTGGATCTTCGCGCGCAAGCCGGACATGGACAAGGAGCTGTACAAGGAGCTGGCCACCCGCCTGCGCGATCAGTACGGGGTCAACACCGACAAGCTCAAGCGCGTGCCGCAGCACCCCGAGCAGGTGGACCGCCTGGGGTACGAGGTTCCGAACGTAAGGTGATCAGGCCGAACGTCAGATCAATTTACTTGCGCGAATACCGCCCTACCAGCCAATCGCCCAGCATCTGCAGCAGCTGGACCAGTACCAGCAGCAGCACCACGGTGACCAGGGCCACATCGGTGTGCGAACGCTGGTAGCCGTCGCGGAAGGCCAGGTCGCCCAAGCCACCTGAGCCGATCGCGCCCCCCATGGCGGTGAAGCCGATCAGCGCGATCACGGTGACGGTGGCCCCGGCAATCAGGCCCGGCCGTGCTTCGGGCAGCAGTACCCGGCTGACCAGCTGCCAGGTGGTGGCGCCCATCGCCTGGCTGGCTTCGATCACGCCGCGGTCCACTTCGCGCAGCGCGGTTTCCACCAGGCGCGCGTAGAACGGCGCTGCGCCGATCACCAGTGGCACGATCGCACCGCGCACGCCGAGCGAGGTGCCCATCATCCACAGCGTGATCGGGATCAGCACGATCATCAGGATGATGAAAGGCACCGAACGCAGCAGGTTGACCAGCAGTGCCAGCCCGCCGTACAGCACCGGCTTGCGGTGCAGCTGCGGCGAACCGGTCAGGAACAGCAGCACGCCCAGCGGCAGGCCGATGGCCAGGGTGAGCGGCAGCGAGCCGGCCAGCATCAGCAGGGTATCGACGGTCGCTTGGCCGATGTCCGCCCATTTGGCCGCGTCGAGATGGCGGAAGAACCCGCCCGCAGTAGCGATGATCATCGGCGCAGCTCCTCCAGGTGAACGCCGGCGGCCACGAAGCCGGCCTGCGCGGCCTGCACGTCGCCGCCCACCAGCGATACCGTCAGCTGGCCATACGGGGTGTCTTTGATGCGGTCGATGCGACCGGACAGGATGTTGTAGTCCACCCCCGTCTCGCGCGCGATGCGGCCCAGCACCGGCTCATAGGTATCGGTACCGAGGAAGGTCAGGCGCACGATGCGCCCGGCCACGGCGTCGAAATCCTTGTGCAGCTCGCCTTCGTCGACCTGTTCGGATTCGTTGACGAAGCGGCGCGTGGTCGGGTGCTGCGGATGCAGGAACACCTCGGTGACCGGCCCGGTTTCCACCAGGTGGCCGGCATCGAGCACGGCCACGCGATCGCAGACGCGGCGGATCACATCCATCTCGTGGGTGATCAGCACGATGGTCAGGCCCAGCTCGCGATTGATCCGGCCCAGCAGTTTGAGCACCGAGGCGGTGGTCTGCGGGTCGAGCGCGCTGGTCGCTTCATCGCACAGCAGGATCTGCGGGCGGGTGGCCAGGGCGCGGGCGATGCCGACGCGCTGCTTCTGACCGCCGGACAGCTGTGCCGGATACTTGTTGGCGTGCGCTTCCAGGCCCACGGTATGCAGCAGTTCGCTTACCCGTGCGTCGATGTCCGCCCGTGGAGTGCCGGCCAGCTCCAGCGGGAAGGCCACATTGGCCGCGACCGTGCGCGACGACAGCAGGTTGAAGTGCTGGAAGATCATGCCGATCCTGCGGCGCAGCGCGCGCAGGCCATCGCGGTCCAGCGCGGTGACATCCTCGCCGTTGATCAGCAGGCGGCCACCGGTCGGCTCTTCCAGGCGGTTGATCAGCCGGATCAGGGTCGATTTGCCCGCGCCGGAATGGCCGATGATGCCGAACACTTCGCCGGCCTCGATGGTCAGGTCCAGCGGCTGCAGCGCGGCGATCGCGCGGCCACCGACGACGTAGGATTTGTGCAGGCGCTGGAACTCGATCACTTCGCGGTCAACCGGGGCATCGACGGGAGGGGGCGTGCAGCCTACCAGCGCGGGACGGCCCTGGCCCGCGCGGCAGATTCGAATGATATTCCCTTTGCTTATAAGGAAACGTCGTCGCCCGCCTGGCGGGGCTCAGGGGTGGTCCAGCGGCTGCGGCGCACGGACCTGGCGGACCCGCTCGCGGTGCAGCAGGTACAGGCCGGAGGCCACGATGATCGCTGCGCCCAGCCAGGTGAACCGGTCCGGCAGCACGCCCCAGAACGCCAGGTCCCAGCCAATCACCCAGACCAGCCCGGTGTATTCGAGCGGGGCGATCAACGAGGCCTCGCCGAGCTGGAAGGCGCGGGTCAGGGCTACCTGGCCCCCGGCTCCGGCCAGGCCCATTCCAGCGATCAGCGCGGCGTGTCCCAGCTGCAGCGGCTGCCAGTCCGGAAGGGCCAGCAGGCCCGCGCCGAGCGCCAGGATCACCAGGAACCACACCACCATGGACTGGGGGGTATCGGTGCGGGTCAGCATGCTGACAGTGATGGCGGCCACCGCGTAGGCCGTGGCCGCCAGCAGCACCATCAGCCCCGGCACCGAAATGAAGCCGTCCACCCCGGGGCGCAGCACCACCACCACTCCGACCAGGCCGATGCCGATGGCGATCCAGCGGCGCGGCCCGACATGCTCACCCAGCAGCGGCACCGACAGCGCTGCGATCAGCAGCGGTGCGACGAAATAGATGGTGTAGGCGGTGGACAGCGGCAGGCTGCGCAGCGCGAAGACGAAGCAGCCGATCATCGCCATGCCGAGCAGGCCGCGCAGCAGGTGCAGGCCCCAGCGCACGGGGATCAGCGAGCGCGGGCCGGCCGTGGCCAGCACCCAGACCAGCACGAACGGCAACGAAGCCGCGCCGCGCAGGAAGGTGACCTGAAGGGTGGGGTAGCTGGAGGCGAGCTGCTTCATGCCCGCATCCATCAGCGAGAAGCAGGCCACCGCCATCAGCATCCAGGCGACGGCACGGGAGGGGGAGCGTTGGGTGTTCATGGCCCATTATCGCCGCCCCTGCCGGGACGTCCATGCACGGTTGGTTAGAATGGGGGCTTCACCTGCAGGAGAATCCCCATGCCCTCATTTGACGTCGTTTCCGAAGTCGACATCCACGAACTGACCAACGCGGTCGACCAGGCCAACCGCGAGCTGTCCACCCGTTTCGACTTCAAGGGCGTGGATGCCAGGTTCGTGCTGGAAGACAGCGTGATCAGCCAGTCCGCTCCCAGCGACTTCCAGCTGCAGCAGATGACCGACATCCTGCGCCAGCGCCTGACCGCGCGGAAGATCGACGCCGCCTGCCTGGAATTCGGCGATATCGAAACCAATCTCGCCGGCGCCCGCCAGAAGATCACGGTTAAACAGGGCATCGAACAGAAGGTTGCCAAGAAGATCGCCGCAGCGATCAAGGAAGCCAAGCTCAAGGTCGATAGCCAGATCAACGGCGACAAGCTGCGCGTGACCGGCAAGAAGCGCGACGACCTGCAGGACGTGATGGCCCTGCTGAGAAAGGAAAAGTTCGAGGTCCCGCTGCAATTCGACAATTTCCGCGACTGATCCAGCGCGCCGGGTGCCGGGCCCTGCCCGGCCCTGGCCCGATCACGCCCGCCCTGGCCAGCCCCCGTACAATGCGCTGCCCAGCCCGCGAAATCGCCCGCCATGAATGACCTGCCCCTGCCCGCCGACACCGCGCCTGACGGCAGCGATCCCATCGCGGAAACCCGGCGCTGGCTGGAGCAGATCGTCATTGGCCTGAACCTGTGCCCGTTCGCCAAGGCGGTGTACGTGAAGGACCAGGTGCGCTTCGTGCTCAGCGACGCGACCACCATCGAAGCACTGGTGGAAGAACTCGCCGAAGAACTGGTGCTGCTGCGCGACACCCCGGCCGAGCAGATCGACACCACGCTGATCGTGCACCCGGACGTGCTGACCGATTTCCTGGACTACAACGACTTCCTCGACAACGCCGATGCCGCGATCGAGGCGCTGGACCTGCAGGGCATCCTGCAGGTGGCCAGCTTCCACCCGCAGTACCAGTTCGCCGGGGTCGCGCCGGATGATGTGAGCAACTACACCAACCGCTCGCCTTACCCGACCCTGCACCTGCTGCGCGAAGACAGCGTGGAACGCGCGGTGGCCGCGTTCCCGGATCCGGACGTGATCGTCGAACGCAACATTGAAACCCTCGACAAGCTGGGCATTGAAGGCTGGACCCGCCTGCTCGGCCGCAAGGACACCCCGCGATGCCACTGACCCCGGCCATCACTGACTGGCCCGCGCAGCCCTTGCGCGACCGCGTGGTGATCGTCACCGGTGGTGCGCAGGGGGTGGGCCGTGGCATCGCGCAGGCGGTGCTGGGGGCGGGAGGCAGCGTGATGATCGCCGACCTGGACGCCGACGCCGGCCGCGCCTGCCTGAAGGAATGGGCACTGCCCGAGCGCGCCGCCTTCCAGCGTGCGGATGTGGCCCGCGAACGCAGCGTACAGGCGCTGGTCAAGGCCACGCTGAAGCGCTTCGGGCGCATTGACGGGCTGGTCAACAACGCCGGCATCGCCAGCGCGCATGGCACCCCACTGGCGGAGATGACGCTGGCCGAATGGCAGCGCCGCCTGTCCAGCCTGCATGGGGCGTTCCTGTGCAGCAAACACGCACTGCCGGCGCTGCGCACGCAGGCGGCGGACAAGGCCGGCGGGTCAATCATCAACATCGCCTCCACCCGCGCGTGGCAGTCCGAGCCGGACAGCGAAGCCTATGCTGCGGCAAAGGGCGGGCTGGTGGCGTTTACCCACGCGCTGGCGATCAGCAGCGGGCCACAGGTGCGGGTCAACAGCATCAGCCCCGGCTGGATCACCACCGATGCGTGGCAGGCCCCGGCGCGGCGGCGCACGCCGAAGCTGTCGCGCCGCGACCATGCCCAGCATGCAGTCGGCCGGGTCGGCCAGCCCGAGGATATCGGTGCGCTGGCGGTGTTCCTGCTCTCGGACCTGTCCGGGTTCATCACCGGACAGGACCACGTGGTCGATGGCGGCATGAGCCGCACGATGATTTACGCCGAATGATTCAGCGCCGTGCCGACCAACGGTCGGCACCTACCAGCTGAGGTAGGTACCGACCGTTGGTCGGTACACGGGATCAACCGGCCATGCCGTTGTGGCGCAACAGCGCATCCACGTTCGGTGCGCGCCCGCGGAACGCGGCGAAGTTCTCCGCCGCACTGCGGCTGCCGCCGCGCGACAAGACTTCATCGCGGAAGCGCCTTCCGGTTTCAGCCACTTGATCCGGCGCTTCCTCGAACGCCGCATACGCATCGGCACTGAGCACCTCGGCCCATTTGTAGCTGTAGTACCCCGCCGCATAGCCCCCGGCGAAGATGTGGCTGAACTGGTGCGGGAAGCGGTTCCATTCCGGCGGGCGGTTGACCGCCACTTCGTCGCGCACGCGTTCAAGCAGCTGCAGCACGCTGTCCTGCACGGGGTCGAAGCTGCTGTGCAGCTGCATGTCGAACAGCGCGAACTCCAGCTGGCGCACGGTGAACATGCCGCTCTGGAAGTTGCGCGCGGCGAGCATGCGCTCGAACAGCGCGCGCGGCAGCGGCTCGCCCGTCTCCACATGCGCGGTCATCGCCTGCACGCGGTCCCACTCCCAGCAGAAGTTCTCCATGAACTGGCTCGGCAGTTCCACCGCATCCCACTCCACGCCGTTGATGCCGGCCACGCCCAGCTCGCCGATGCGGGTCAGCAACTGATGCAGGCCATGGCCCATTTCATGGAACAGCGTAGTCACCTCGTCGTGGCTGAAGGTCGACACCTTGCCTTCGGCGCCCTTGCCGAAGTTGCACACCAGGTACACCACCGGCGTCTGCACGCCATGGGCGGTGTCGCGGCGGTTGCGGCAGTCGTCCATCCACGCGCCGCCACGCTTGCCCTCGCGCGCGTACAGGTCCAGGTAGAACTGCCCGACCAGTGCGCCCTGCGCATCGACCAGGCGGAAGAAGCGCACGTCCGGATGCCACACCGGCGCCTGGTCGGGCTGCACCTGCAGGCCGTACAGGCCGTGGATGACGCTGAACAGGCCCTCCAGCACCTTCGGCTCGGTGAAGTACTGCTTCACTTCCTGCTCGGAATAGCTGTAGCGCGCCTGTTTCAGCTTCTCGGATGCAAAGGCGAGGTCCCACGCTTCCAACGCAGGCAGGCCCAGTTCGTCGCGGGCGAACGCGTCCAGCTCGGCGCGGTCGCGCTGCGCGTAGGGCTTGGCGCGTGCTGCCAGATCGCGCAGGAAGCCCAGCACCTGCGGCGCGTCTTCGGCCATCTTGGTTTCGATGGAGTATTCGGCGTAGCTGGCAAACCCCAGCAGCGAGGCCAGCTCGGCGCGCAGCGCCAGGATGCGGTCGATGTGCACGCTGTTGTCCAGCTTGGCATCACCGAACTCGGAGGCACGCAGCGCGTTGGCGCGGTACAGCGCTTCGCGCAGCGGGCGGTGTTCGGCATAGGTCTGCACCGGCAGATAGCACGGCATCTGCAGGGTCAGCTTCCAGCCCGGGAGGCCATCCTTCTCCGCCGCGGCACGGGCAGCGGCCACCACATCCTCGGGCAGGCCGGCCAGTTCGCTGCGGTCTTCCACGTGCAGCGACCAGGCATCGGTGGCATCAAGCACGTTCTGCGAGAACGTCGCCGACAGCGCCGAGAGCTCCTCGCGGATCGCGCTGTACCGGGCCTTGCCGGCCTCGTCCAGTTCGGCGCCGCCCAGGCGGAAATCGCGCAGTGCGTTGTCCAGCACCTTGCGCCGGGCCGGGTCATACTGCGCCGCTTCCGGCGTGGCCGCCAATGCGCGGTACTGCTGGAACAGCGCCAGGTTCTGGCCGAGGGCGCTGCCGAAGCGGGTCACCTTGGGCAGATTGCTGTTGTAGGCCTCGCGCAGCGCAGGCGTGTTCACCACTGCCTGCAGGTGGCTGACCTGGCCCCAGGCGCGCCACAGGCGTTCGGTGGCATCGTCCAGCGGCTCGACGAAACGGGCCCAGCTGACCGGCTGCACGGTTTCGGCCGCTTTCACCGCCGCCTCGGCCTGGGCCAACAGGGTATCGATGGCCGGGCCGATGTGCTCGGGCTGGATCGCATCGAAACGGGGCAGGCCGGAAAAATCAAGCAGGGGATTGGCAGGGGTCACAGCGGGGTCTCCAGACAGCGGGGCCGGCACGCCGGCGTTTCCCACCATATGGCACCGGACCCGGTGCTGCACAAGCCCCGGCGGCCACGGGTTCGTGGCCGTTCACCGGTCGGTGTTGCTCAGTACAGCGCTTCCAGCGCGGCGTTGGGCAGCTCCGGCAGGCCCTGCCCGGCCACCGCCGCGGCGATCACCGCATCGGCCTGCTCCACGTCGATGCCCTGACGCGGGTACCAGTCCGGGTTGTAGTAGCTGTGCGCATAGCGCTCGCCGCTGTCGCACAGGATCGTCACGATCGAGCCGCTGCGCCCGGCCGCACGCATGCGCTCGGCGGCATGCAGCACGCCGATGAAATTGGTACCGGTGGAGCCGCCGACGCGGCGCCCCAGCTGGCGGCTGACATGGCGCATGGCGGCCAGGCTCAGCGCGTCGGGCACCTTGACCATGGCATCCACGCTGGTCGGGATGAAGCTCGATTCCACCCGGGGCCGACCGATGCCTTCCACCCGCGAACCACCGCTGCAGGTGAGCTCGCGCCACGGTTCACCGGCCAGGGCAGCGCGGTAACCGTCGAAGAACACCGACACTTCCGGGTCTGCACACAGGATGCGGGTGTCGTGCCGGCGATAGCTCACGTAGCGGCCCAGCGTAGCGGCGGTGCCGCCGGTGCCGGGGCTGCACACGATCCATTCCGGAACGGGGTGCGGCTCTTCGGCCATCTGCTTGAAGATGGATTCGGCGATGTTGTTGTTGGCGCGCCAGTCGGTGGCGCGTTCGGCGTAGGTGAACTGGTCCATGAAGTGGCCGCCGGTTTCGCGGGCCAGCTTTTCCGAATCACAGTTCAGGTCGCAGGCGCGTTCGACCAGGTGGCAGCGGCCGCCGTGGAATTCGATGGCGGCAATCTTTTCCGGCGAGGTGGTCGCCGGCATCACCGCAATGAACGGCAGGCCCAGCAGGCGCGCGAAGTAGGCTTCAGACACCGCCGTGGAGCCGCTGGACGCCTCGATCACCGGGCGTCCCTCGCGCAGCCAGCCGTTGGCCAGCGCGTACAGGAACAGCGAGCGCGCCAGGCGGTGCTTCAGGCTGCCGGTGGGATGGCTGGATTCATCCTTGAAGTACAGCTCGATGCCCGGGTGGCCCGGCAGGTCCATCGGAATGAGGTGGGTATCGGCCGAACGGTTGAAATCGGCTTCGATCTTGCGGATGGCGGCGGCCACCCATTCACGCTGCGACATGTCGACGATGGGCCAGGAAGATGCAGCATTCTACGTCCCCTTGCCGGCGCCCCGCTAAAATGAACGGCCAGCCGCGTTGCGCGGCCTCCCACAGGATCCCCCATGAGCCTTGCCTCCCTGCAGTCCCAGCCGGGCGTTGCCGCCCAGCCGCCGGCCGAAACCACCGGCTTCGTGTTCAACCACACCATGCTGCGCGTCAAGGACGCCGCCGCCTCGCTGGACTTCTACACCCGCGTGCTCGGCTTCCGCCTGCTCGACCAGCGTGACTTCCCCGAAGCCCAGTTCAGCCTGTACTTCCTGGCCCTGCTGCCGGCGGGTACGCAGATCCCGGAAGGCGACGATGCGCGTCGGCTGTGGATGGCCGGCCTTCCCGGCGTGCTGGAGCTGACCCACAACCACGGCACCGAAACCCAGGACGGCCCGGTCTACCACGACGGCAACCAGGACCCCCGTGGCTTCGGCCACATCTGTGTGTCGGTGCCCGACATCCAGGCCGCCTGCAAGCGCTTTGACGATCTCAAGGTGCCTTACCAGAAGCGTCTGGAAGACGGCCGCATGAAGCACCTTGCCTTCATCAAGGACCCGGACGGCTACTGGGTGGAGATCATTTCCAACACCCCGATCGGCTGATTGCCCCGGCTTCAACAATGTGCACGCCCTGCCAAGGCGGGCGTGCACCGCCGATGGTATACCTGCGTTCCTTTCCACCCGAAGGAACCCGCATGGAAACCATGGAACTGCACCGCGGCCGGCTGATCGACCACCTGCAACTGATCGTGCGTGACCTGCCGGCCAGCCGCCGCTTCTACCAGGCCGTGTTCGACACCATCGGCATTCCCATCGCCGGCGAGGGCGACACGTATTTCTGGGCCGATGAGCTGTTCATTTCCACCGCCGACAGCGAAGCGGCCGCCGGTGAACTGACCGGCCGCCACCACCTGGCCTTCCAGGCCCGCGACCGCGCCACCGTCGATGCCTTCCACAAGGCGGCATTGGCCGCAGGCGGCAAGGACAACGGCGCCCCCGGCGAACGCCCCTACCACCCGGGCTACTACGCCGCCTTCGCGATCGATCCGGACGGCAACAACATCGAGGTCGTGTACCACGGCCCGGCGAGCTACAGCGCCGACTCGGTGAAAGTCACGTTCTGAGTATCGTCGTAACCCAGACGCGCCTTCGTAGAGCCCCCCCTGGGTGGCTGCGTCCACGCCGGCCCCCTGAACGCTTCAGCCGGCGCCGACCCCAGTCTCACAACATGAGACTGGCCGCCCCTACCGTTTCCCCATGGAGACGATACGCAAACTGGCGATCCTGGCCGATGCCGCCAAGTACGACGCGTCCTGCGCCTCCAGTGGCGCGGGACGCCGCGATTCGCGCAGCTCCGGCGGCATAGGCAGCACCGAAGGCGCCGGCATCTGCCACAGCTACACACCCGACGGGCGCTGCGTATCGCTGCTGAAGATCCTGCTCACCAACTTCTGCATCTACGACTGCGCGTACTGCGTGAACCGGGTTTCGAGCAATGTGCCGCGTGCGCGCTTCAACGTCGCCGAGGTGGTTGCGTTGACCATGGATTTCTACAAGCGCAACTACATCGAAGGTCTGTTCCTCTCCAGCGGCATCATCCGCAATGCCGACTACACCATGGAGCAGATGGTGGAGGTGGCGCGGCAGCTGCGCGAGGCGCATCGTTTCTCCGGCTACATCCACCTCAAGACAATTCCGGAAGCGTCTCCGGAACTGCTGGCGGCGGCGGGGCGCTATGCCGACCGCCTCTCGATCAACATCGAGCTGCCCACCGAGGAAGGCCTGAGCAGCTTCGCGCCGGAAAAATCGCTGCCCTCCATTCGCGGCGCAATGGGTGAACTGCGTTGGCGCATCGAAGAAGCCAAGGAGGCCAAGGCCGCCAGCGACTCCAAGCCCACTACGGTGGCGGCACCGGCGCCAACCTCCCCCACCAAGCGCGCCGGTCGCGCCCGTGCACCCCGCTTCGCCCCTGCCGGCCAGAGCACGCAGATGATCGTCGGCGCCGACGGCGCCAGCGACCACCAGATCCTCGGCGCCGCCGACAACCTGTACGGCAACTACCGCATGCGCCGGGTGTACTACTCCGCGTTCAGCCCGATTCCGGATGCCAGCCGGCTGCTGCCGGTGCAGGCACCGCCGCTGGCGCGCGAACATCGGCTGTACCAGGCCGACTGGCTGCTGCGCTTCTACGGCTATGGCGTGGAGGAAATCACCGACACCACGCAGAACGGCATGCTCGACCTGGACATCGACCCGAAGCTGGCCTGGGCAATCCGCCACCCCGAGCGCTTCCCGGTGGACCTCAACGTGGCATCCAAGGAGATGCTGCTGCGCGTGCCCGGGCTGGGCGTGCGCAACGTCAAGCGCGTGCTGATGGCACGCCGGCACGGGCGCCTGCGCGTGGCCGACGTGGCCCGCCTGCGCGCGCCGATGAGCAAGCTGCTGCCGTTCGTGCAGCTGGCTGACCATCACCCGCGCCGCGCCTTGGATGACCCCACCGCCCTGCGTGCACGACTGGCGCCGCCACCGCGTCAGGCCTCGCTGTTTCCCGACGCCGCATGAGCCGCTGGAGTGTGCGGGTCGATCCGGCATGGTCGGTGCAGGCATGGCGTGATGCGGCGCGATTGGGACTGCAGCATGGTGTTGCACCCGATCAGCTCGATTGGCTGCAGGGCGGCGACGCGTCGCTGCTGGACGCGCCGCCGCTGGCCAGTCTGCCCGCCCGGCAGAGCCACGGCACGACCATCCCGGTGCCGAAATCGTTCGTCGAACTGGCGTCCACCTGCCTGTGCCACAGCGATCCACAGCGGCACGCCCTGCTCTACCGGATGCTCTGGCGCATCGTGCACGGCGAGCGCGGCCTGCTGACCAACCCGGCCGACCCGGACGTGCTGCGTGCGATGGCACTGGGCCAGGCGGTACGCCGTGACAGCCACAAGATGAAAGCGTTCGTGCGCTTCCGCGAGGTACCCGGCGAGGACAACGCGTTCATCGCGTGGTTCGAACCCGACCACCACATCGTGGACCGGGTCGCGCCGTTCTTCGCGCGCCGCTTCGCCGGCATGCGCTGGGCGATCCTCACCCCCACCCGCAGCGTGCGCTGGGACGGACAGGAACTGGCCTTCGGCCCCGGAAGCAAGCAGGCCGATGCGCCGGTGGAGGATGCGCGCGAAGAACTGTGGCGCACCTACTACGCCAACATCTTCAATCCCGCCCGCCTGAACACCCGGATGATGCAGCAGGAAATGCCGACCCGGTACTGGAAGCACCTGCCGGAGGCGAGCCTGCTGCCCACGCTGGTGCGCGATGCCGGTGACCGCGTGCAGGAAATGCATGACCGTGAAGCGCAGGCACCACAACGTCGGATACCGGAGCAGCACATTCCCCTGCGCGGCCCGGCAACCGCGAACGGCGATTCCCTCGACGAGCTGCGCACCGCGGCCGCCGGTTGCCGGCGCTGCCCGCTCTGGGAGCCAGCCACCCAGACCGTGTTCGGCGAAGGCCCGCGCGATGCGCAGGTGATGCTGGTCGGCGAGCAACCCGGGGACTCCGAGGACCTGAGCGGGCATCCCTTCGTCGGCCCGGCCGGGCAGCTGTTGAACCGGGCGCTGCAGGCACTGGGCATCGATCGCAGCGCGCTGTACCTGACCAACGCGGTGAAGCACTTCCGCTATGAGCGGCGCGGCAAGAAGCGCATCCATTCCAAGCCGCAGGTCACCCATATCAATGCGTGCCGGCCCTGGCTGCTGGCGGAGATTGAACAGGTGAGCCCGAAGGTGATCGTCTGCCTGGGCGCCACTGCAGCGCGCGCCGTGTTTGGCCCCGGCTTCAATCTGGGCCGCGACCGTGGCCGCTGGCACGCGTTGGAAGATGGCACCCGTGGCTTTGCGACGGTGCATCCTTCCTGGGTGTTGCGGCAGCCTGTGGGTGCAGCGCAGGAAGAAGCGTATCAGCTGCTGCTGGGTGACCTGGAGAGGCTGTCGACCCACGCTGGAAACGGCCGCACCGAGTAGAGCGAACCACTCAGTGCGTGATGCCACTCCAGCGTCGCATCGCCGCGTGGAAGCGGACTGGACGTCCGCTCCACTGCCCCGCCTTCTTCAGTGTGCGGCCATATAGATGTCCTGCAGCACCGCCTTCTCCAGCTCCAGCTCGTTGAGCAGGTTCTTGACGATGTCACCCAGGCTCAGGATGCCCACCAGCGTGCTGCCCTCGGTCACCATCAGGTGGCGATGGCGCGAATAGGTCATCAGCGCCATGGCCTGCTTCAGGGTCGCCTCGGGCGCGATGCCCTCCAGGCCCGCCGAGGGAAGCGTGGAAATGACCCGGCGCCCAGCCTGCGGGCCGTCGTCGGCCAAGCTGCGCACGATGTCTTTCTCGGAGATGATCCTGACCGGTACATCGTCCTTCATCACCACCAGCGCGGCGATCTTGTGCGCGCTCATCTTGTGGGCGGCGGCGCCGATCGTGTCTTCGACGTCGATGGTGACAACGGAGTCTTTCTTGGATTGCAGAAGTTCGCGGACGTTCATTCTTTTTCCTGTTGCAGACTGGGTGAAGCCACACGCCTTGCGTGGTGGGACCGATTGACGCAGCCAGCGGCTGACACCCCGAGAATCGCATTTCGACTAGAACCGACGCTGAATGTCGCGGGCGGACTTGACTAAAGTTTTCCCGACGCCAGAAACGGCAAAGGGCGGCCCCGTGGGCCGCCCTTTGTTCGAGGGTGTACCGACCAACGGTCGGTACCTACCCATTTACTTCCTGGTCGAGCACGTGCCCGTTGCTGCCAGCTTGAGGCTGGCGATCTGGCGGTCGCGCCGAGGCTGGCAGCTACCGGGGCGCGTACTCCCTGATGTCTTGCCGTTCCCCGGCACGTGCAGGCCACCACACCGCCACACGTGGCGGCCATTACGAGCAGCTCCATCACCGTGACGGTTACAGCTTCACGGTCACGCCCACCTGGAAGCCACGCCCGGGAAGCGGTGCGATGTACTTCAGCGGCGAGTTGTGCGGCCGGGCGTCCTCATCGAGCAGATTGGATCCACTGAGGAAGACCTCCACGCCCTGCACCACTGCATTGCGCATGGCGAAGGCATAGCTGAGCTGGGCGTCCAGCAGGTTGAACGCATCCAGCGGTATCTCCTGGCTCACGTTCTTGCCCAGGTACTTCTGCTCGTCGTAGTACGTACTGGACACCTTCGCCTTCCAGCCACCGCTCTCCCAGGCCACATTGGCACCGAAGCGGTTGGTCGGCATGTTGGGCAGGTACTCGCCGTCGTTGTGCGCGCGCAGGGAGTCCGGGTTGTCGGCCTTGTTCTTCACCAGATCTGAAAACGCCGAGAACGCGAGCTTGCCGTAGCTGCCCAGATCGAGTGACTGCGAAACATCGACTTCGAAGCCCTTGACGGTGGTGTCCGTCTGCTTCCAGTACTTCAGGGGCAGGCGATTGGCAGTCTGCAGGCCGGAGTAGCCCTGGTACAGGAAGTTCTCGATCTTCATGCGGTAGGCGGTGGCGGTGATGTCGAAGCCCCCCTTGTTGAACAACAGGGTGAACTCGGCATTGCGGGCGCGCTCTGGCTTGAGGTCCTGGTCGCCCTCCTCCTGGGTCAACACCGAATAGTGCCGGTTGCTGGCGTACAGCTCGTTGACGTCAGGCGCGCGCGCCGAGGAGGAATAGCGGGCCTTGGCGCCAAACAGGCGGCCCAGCTGCACGTACCCACCCGCGTTGTAGCTGTTGAACGTGAACGCGCGGTCCTCCAGCGGGGCGTTCGGTGAGTTCCTGGAGGTGGTGAAGGCACTGTGCTGGATCGTGTGCTCGACGCGCTCGTGGCGGAAGCCGGCGTCAAAGGATGCCCAATTGAAGTCCAGGCTTTCCTTGATGAAGGCAGCCAGGCCCTCGGTGTCCACGTCCGGAAGGTAACGCTGCGGTCCACTGCCGCGGATGGTCCGGTTGCGGTGGCTGGCACCGAACAGACCGCTCAGGGGGCCCACCGGCTGGTGGGCCAGCAGCAGTTCTGCCTGGAAGGTCTCGAAGTCGTACGCATTGGCTTTCGAACTGCCCAGGTACTCCCCCGATGTGTTGCTCAGCTGCGACAGCTTGAGCTCGGCGGTTTCGAGGAAAGGGACCGGGTCGCGCAGGGTGCCTTCCAGCGTGTAGCGGTCCTGCGTGAGTTTCACGCCGACCGGTCGGCTCTGGCTGAGATCGGTGCCGAAGGAGAGGTTGTCCATCGAGAAGCCGGGCACGCCGTACTCGCTGTCTTTCGAGTCCATGCTGGCCGCCAGGTAGCCACGGTCGAAGAAGTAGGTCGAGCCCACGGCCAGGTGCGTGTTGCGGGAATAGCTGTTGCCCAGCGTGCTGCGATAGTTGGGGGTGACGTCGCGGTTGATCCGGTTCTGCACGTAGGACGGCGTGCCTTCCTGGTACAGCGGGTTTGCCGGATTGACGTAGGTCCTGCCCATCCACACCGAGGTGGGCCGGTTGGTGTAGTACGAGAATTCGCCGTCGGCCCAATCCGGGTTTTCGGTCATGAACTGGTCGATGTACGGTTGCGAGGCCTTGTTGTAGACCTGCTGTATCCGCGCTTCCTTCTGGCAGGCATCGGCCAGCGCGCTATTGACCCCGCCCGCGGCGGGAAACAGCTGGCTGTTGCATACATCGGCCTTGCTGTCGCCCGGGATGTCGTAATGCGACATCCGCTGCACGGACATCTGCACGTTGGTGGACACGTTGCGCTGGTTGTTGAAGTTCATGCGGAAGCCCTGGGCGTCGACATCGTTGAACCCCTGCCGCAGCACCAGCTCCATTTCCTGGTCTTTGCTTTCCATCTCACGGGAAACCAGGCCCGAATCGATGTCGACGCTGCCGCCGAGCGCGTTGCCGCCATGGCGCACCGTGTCGGAGGACTTGTTGACGGTCACGCGCCTGACGAAGAGCGGGTCGAAGGGCACGTTGATGTCGCCGCTCAAGGCATTCATGCCAAGGATGGACTGACCGTCCTCCAGCACCTGCACGCGGTTGCCGCCCAGGCTGCGGATCACCGGCGCGCCGGCATTCGGCCCGAAGGCGCTGCTCTGCACGCCCGACACATGCTCGAGCATGTTGCCAAGCGTGCGGTTCTGGGCCTGGATGTTTTCCACGACGACCACGGTATCGATCCGCGACGGGCGGTCGGCTTCGACGGTGACCTCTGGAAGCGTGGTCTCGTCCGCTGCGTAGGCGCTATGGATGGTGAGTAGAACGGCAACTGCTAGAACGTGGCGACGCATACATCCCCCTTCAAATGAGGCGCGATGTTATAACGTTACATTTACGCTGACAACGGGCTGGCCGGCGGGCGGAGGAAAACAAAAAGGGCGGCCCCTCAGGGTCGCCCTTTTTGGAGAAGCGTAACGACCAACGGTCGTTACCTACCCGCCATCGACCTTGGTCGATGGCTATTCCACCGTCACGCTCTTGGCCAGGTTGCGCGGCTTGTCCACGTCGGTGCCGCGCGCCAATGCAGTGTGGTACGCCAGCAGCTGCACCGGGATGGTGTGCACCACCGGGCTGAGCACGCCGGCATGGCGCGGGGTGCGGATGACGTGCACGCCTTCGGATTCGACGAAGTTGCTGTCCTGGTCGGCGAACACGAACAGTTCGCCGCCGCGGGCGCGCACTTCCTGCATGTTGGATTTGACCTTCTCCAGCAGGCTGTCGTTGGGCGCAATCACCACCACCGGCATGTCCTCATCCACCAGCGCCAGCGGGCCGTGCTTGAGCTCGCCGGCCGGGTAGGCCTCGGCGTGGATGTAGGTGATTTCCTTGAGCTTGAGCGCGCCTTCCAGCGCGATCGGGTAATGCAGGCCACGACCGAGGAACAGGGCGCTGCTCTTGCGCGCGAAACGCTCGGCCCAGATGGCGATCTGCGGTTCCATGTTGAGCGCGTGCTGCACGCTGCCCGGCAGGAAGCGCAGCTGCTCCAGGTACTCCGCTTCCTGCGCCGCATCGACGCGGCCGTGCAGCTTGCCCAGCACCACGGTCAGCTGGAACAGCGCGGCCAGCTGGGTGGTGAACGCCTTGGTGGAGGCCACGCCGATCTCGGCGCCCGCACGGGTGTAGCAGACCAGTTCGCTGGCGCGCGGAATGGCGCTCTCCGGCACGTTGCAGATCGACAGCGTGTGCAGGTGGCCCAGCGATTTGGCGTACTTCAGCGCCTCCATCGTGTCCAGGGTTTCACCGGACTGGGAGATGGTGACGATCAGGTGCTTGGGGTTGGCATACGCGGCACGGTAGCGGTACTCGCTGGCGATCTCCACGCTGCACGGCAGGCCGGCGATGGATTCGATCCAGTAGCGTGCGGTCAGGCCAGCGTAGTAGCTGGTGCCGCAGGCGAGGATCTGCACGCCTTCGATGCCGGCCAGCACGCTTTCGGCATTCTTGCCGAACAGTTCGGCCGGGAAGCCACCGGCGTCGATCGCCGCTTCGATGGTGTCGCCCAGCGCGCGCGGCTGTTCGTGGATTTCCTTCTGCATGAAGTGGCGGTACGGGCCCAGCTCCAGCGAGGCCAGCGACACGTCCGACTGGTGCACGCCCCGGTCCACCGGCTGGTTGTGTTCGTCATACACCTGCACGCCATCGCGGCGGATGTCGGCGGTGTCGCCCTCTTCCAGGAAGATCACGTTGCGGGTGGCCGAGATCACCGCCGACACGTCGGAGGCGACGAAGTTCTCGCCTTTGCCCAGGCCGACCAGCAGCGGGCAGCCCATGCGCGCGCACACGAAGTGGTCCGGCTCGGCACGGCTCATCACCGCCAGCGCGTAGGCACCGGTCAGTTCCTTGACCGTGCGCTGCAGCGCCGACAGCAGGCTGTCGCCGTTCTTGAGGTTGTGGTGCATCAGGTGGGCAATGACTTCGGTGTCGGTCTGCGACTCGAACACGTAGCCCAGCCCACGCAGGCGCTCACGCTGCTCTTCGTGGTTCTCGATGATGCCGTTGTGCACCAGCGCCACGCCGTGGCTGATGTGCGGGTGGGCATTGGCTTCGGTCACGCCGCCGTGGGTGGCCCAGCGGGTATGGCCAATGCCGAGGGTGGCGTCGAAGCCTTCGGCAACGGCGGCCTTTTCCATCTCGGCCACGCGCCCGGTGCGGCGCACGCGGCGCACGTCGGCCTGGGCACGGGTCTGGTCCAGCACCGCGATGCCGGACGAGTCGTAGCCCCGGTATTCCAGCCGCTTCAGTCCTTCGATCAGTACCGGCACCACATCGCGATCCGCGATCGCTCCCACAATCCCGCACATAGATTCAGATCCCTGCTGTCGAACACGCATTCTAGCGTGGGCGGCCGTACGGCTTGGACGCTGTCCGCTTAACAAAAGTGTCCGCTGCGCTGTCCGCGGACACCCGGACAATCGCGCAGACTTCGCAACCCATTGTTTTCAAAGGCCGGAATGTTGGCACGCGGTGTGCTTGGCATATCGCATCCCCAACCGCGAACGAGCCCGATGATCCGCGACACTTCCGCACAGGACCAGACCCTCTCTACCCCGGGCACGGCCGCGCCGTGGAAGCGCTGGCTGTGGCCGGGCATCGCCGCGCTGGTGGTGGTGCTGGCGATCGGCTTTGCCGCCCGCGCCTGGCTCGGCGCGAGCCGCTCGTTCGACAGCGCGCGGGTGCGCATCGCCGAGGTCAAGCAGGGCGACCTGGTCCGCGACCTGGCCGCCGATGGCCGGGTGATCGCCGCCAACAGCCCGATCCTGTACGCGATCTCCGCCGGCACGGTGGACCTGAAGGTGGTGGCCGGCGACGTGGTCAAGAAAGGCCAGGAGCTGGCGGTGATCGACAGCCCCGAGCTGCGCAGCAAGCTGGCCCAGGAGCGCACCACCCTGGCCGGCCTGGAAGCCGAAGCCAGCCGCGCCGTGCTCGATGCCACCCTGGCGCGGGCCAAGGCCAGCAAGGAAACCGACCAGGCCAACATCGAGCGCCAGGCCGCCGAACGCGACCTGCAGCGCTACCAGCGCGGCTACGACGGTGGCGCGGTACCGCAGATCGACCTGGCCAAGGCCAACGACAGCCTGAAGAAGGCCGACATTTCCCTGGCCAATGCCCGGACCGACGCGCGCCTGCAGGGTCAGGGCGCGGACCTGGATGCCCGCAACAAGCGCCTGCTGGCCGACCGCCAGCGCGCGGTGGTGGAGGAAGTGCAGCGCCAGGTGGACGCGCTGACCCTGCGCGCGCCGTTCGATGGCCAGGTAGGCCAGGTGCAGGCCACCCAGCACACCCAGGTGGCGGCCAACGCCCCGATCCTGGGCGTGGTCGACCTGTCGCGCTTCGAAATCGAGATCAAGGTGCCGGAAAGCTTCGCCCGCGACCTGTCGATCGGCATTCCGGCCCAGCTCACCAGCGGCAACGGCCAGCCGTTCCCGGGCGAGATCAGCGCGGTGTCGCCCGAAGTGGTGGCCGGCGAAGTGAACGCCCGCATCCGCTTCACCGACAAGCAGCCGCAGGGCCTGCGCCAGAGCCAGCGCATGCAGTCGCGGATCGTGCTCGATACCCGCCGCAACGTCATCAAGGTCGAACGTGGCCCGTTCGTGGAACAGGGCAACGGCCAGGCCTACGTCATGGAGGGCAATACCGCGATCCGCCGTCCGGTGCAGCTGGGTGTCAGCAGCCTGGGCGAAGTGGAAATCCTGTCCGGCCTGCGACCCGGCGACCGCGTGGTTGTCTCCGGCGCTGAACTGTTCGGCGATGCCGAATCCGTCTCCATCAACTGATCACCCTCACCTCTCCAACCAAGGAAACAGCCATGCTCGAGATGCGCTCGGTCGCCAAAGTATTCCGCACCGAACAGGTGGAAACCCATGCCCTGCGTTCGCTGGACCTGCACGTGCGCGAGGGTGAGTTCGTCGCGGTGACCGGCCCGTCCGGTTCGGGCAAGACCACCTTCCTCAATATCGCCGGCCTGCTGGAAACCTTCACCAGCGGCACCTACATGCTCGATGGGCAGGACGTGAGCAAACTGGGCGACGACGCCCGCAGCCGCCTGCGCAACCAGAAGATCGGTTTCATCTTCCAGGGCTTCAACCTGATCTCCGACCTCAACCTGTTCGACAACGTCGACGTGCCGCTGCGTTACCGCGGCATGCCGGCCAGCGAGCGCAGGCAGCGCATCGAACGTGCGCTGGGCCAGGTGGGCCTGGGCTCGCGCATGAAGCATTACCCCTCGGAACTGTCGGGCGGCCAGCAGCAGCGCGCGGCCATCGCCCGCGCCTTGGCCGGCAGCCCTCGCCTGCTGCTGGCCGACGAACCGACCGGCAACCTGGACAGCCAGATGGCCCGTGGGGTGATGGAACTGCTGGAAGAGATCAACGCCGCCGGCACCACCATCGTCATGGTCACCCATGACCCGGAACTGGCCGCGCGTGCCCAGCGCAACGTGCACATCGTCGATGGCCAGGCCACCGACCTGGTGCGCGAACCGGTGCTGGCCACCCCGCGCGTTGCCGTCGCCACGCTCAACGACTGAGGCCCGCCACCATGCTCGCCTACTATTTCCGACTGGCCCTGCGCAGCTTCCGGCGCAACAAGGTGCTGACCGCGCTGATGGTGATCGCCATCGCGCTGGGCATCGGCGCCTCCATGACCACCCTGACCGTGTTCCATGTGCTGTCGGGTGATCCGATTCCGCAGAAGAGCGACCGCCTGTTCAACGTGCAGGTCGATCCGCGCCCGATGATCGGCTACCAGCCCAGCGAGGAACCCGAAGAACAGGTCACCCGCTTCGACGGCGAAACCCTGCTGCGCGAAAAGAAGGCCAAGCACCAGGTGCTGATGACCGGCGGTGGCGTCACCGTGGAACCGGACAGCAGCACCCTGCGCCCGTTCACCACCGATGCGCGCTATGCCTCCACCGATTTCTTCACCATGTTCGATGCACCGTTCAAGTACGGCCAAGGTTGGAAAGCCGACCAGGACGAAGGCCGTGGCCGCGTGGCGGTGATCTCCAAGGCGCTGAACGAGAAGCTGTTCAACGGCCAGAACAGCGTGGGCAAGCCACTGCGCATGGATGGGCACACCTTCAACATCGTGGGCGTGCTGGACGAATGGAATCCCAACCCGCACTTCTACGACCTGGAAACCGGCCGCTACGGCGACAGCGAAGACATCTTCGTGCCGGTGTTCACCGCGCTGGACCTGAACTTTGGCCGCAACGGCAACATGAACTGCTGGGACAACGCCAACGGCGAAGAAACCGCATTGAACGCGCCGTGCGTGTGGATGCAGTACTGGGTGGAGCTGGCCTCGCCGGCCGATGCCGGCGACTACCGCGCCTATCTGGAGAACTACTCGGCGCAGCAGAAAGCCGCAGGTCGCTTCCAGCGCCCGTCCAACGTCCGCCTGCGCAACGTGATGGAGTGGCTGGACTTCAAGCAGGTGGTGCCCAGCGACGTTCGCCTGCAGCTGTGGCTGGCCCTGGGCTTCCTGGCGGTGTGCCTGATCAACACGGTAGGCCTGCTGCTGGCCAAGTTCCTGCGCCGCAGTGGCGAGATCGGCGTGCGCCGCGCACTGGGCGCCAGCCGTGGCCAGATCTTCCTGCAGTCGCTGGTCGAAGCCGGCACCGTCGGCCTGGCCGGTGGCGTGCTGGGTCTGGGCCTGGCCCTGCTGGGGCTGTACGCGGTGCGCCAGCAGCCGGTGGACTACGCCAAGCTGGCCACGCTGGACGGCAGGATGCTGCTGCTCACCTTCGGCCTGACCCTGGCCGCCAGCCTGCTGGCCGGTTTCCTGCCGGCGCTGCGCGCCATGCAGGTCGCGCCCGCCATCCAACTCAAATCGCAGTAAGGTTCCGGAGCACACCATGGATATCCGACCCATCCTGAGCACGTTGCGCCGGCACAAGACCGCCGCCGCACTGATCGTGCTGGAGATCGCGCTGACCTGCGCGATCGTCTGCAACGCGCTGTTCCTGATCGGCCAGCGCCTTGAGAAGATCAACCAGCCCAGCGGCATTGCCGAGCAGGAACTGCTTGAAGTGCGCCTGGGCGGCATCGGCACCCAGGTCAACGCCACGGCGCGTACCCGTGAGGACCTGGCCGCGCTGCGTTCCATTCCCGGGGTCAAGAACGCAGTGGCGATCAACC
Source organism: Stenotrophomonas sp. NPDC047960 (assembly GCF_043204395.1). NCBI lineage: Bacteria > Pseudomonadati > Pseudomonadota > Gammaproteobacteria > Lysobacterales > Lysobacteraceae > Stenotrophomonas > Stenotrophomonas sp. NPDC047960. The sequence continues at coordinate 377,076 of NZ_JBIDBX010000002.1, forward strand.
AGCTGCCGTTCCGGCGCAACTCCTGGAATACCAGCCTGTCGCTGATCCCCGATCAGGAACGCCCCAACTTCAACGCCGCGCAGTACTTCTCGATGGAAGGTACGCTGGATACGATGGGCCTGCAGCTGGTAGCCGGCCGCGACTTCGAAGGCGACGAGTTCGCCAACCTGGAAGACGTCGAGAAGGACACCACCATCGAGCAGCGCGGCTCTGCGGTGATCCTGAGCAGCAAGGCCGCCAACAAGCTGTTCCCCGATGGGCAGGCGGTCGGCAAGACCATCTACAGCGGGCGCATGCCGCTGCGCATCGTAGGCGTTGTGAAGGAACTGGCGCGCCCGGTGACGGTGGAGTCGGACACCGGCTATTCGATGATCCTGCCGGTGCGGGTCAACTACGATGTGGGCACGTACCTGATCCGGGTGACCGATGCGGCGCGCCGCCAGGAAGTGCTCACCGCCGCCGTGGCCGCGCTGGAGAAGGTGGACACCAGCCGCATGGTGCGCGCCAAGCTCACCTACACCGAACAGCGCGAGAAATACTTCCAGAACGACCGCGCCATGGTCGGCCTGCTGATCACCGTGTGCGTTGCGCTGCTGGTGGTCACCGCGCTGGGCATCGTCGGCCTGGCCAGCTTCTGGGTGCAGCAGCGGACCAAGCAGATCGGCATCCGCCGTGCGCTGGGCGCCACCCGTGGGCAGATCCTGCGCTACTTCCAGACCGAGAACTTCCTGCTGGCCACCGTGGGTATCGTGCTGGGCATGCTGCTGGCGTATTCGATCAACCTGTGGCTGATGGGCGCCTACGAGCTGCCGCGCATGCCGATCACCTACCTGCCCATCGGCGCGGCATTGCTGTGGCTGCTTGGCCAGGTGGCGGTGTTCGGCCCCGCCCACCGCGCTGCAGCCGTGCCGCCAGCCGTTGCCACCCGGAGCGCATGACATGACAGCTTCCTCGATCCGCATCGCGCTTGCTGCCCTGCTGCTGCTCAGCAGCACGGCCTGCGCCGAAGGCACCCGCACCGAATCCTCCCGCATGGACTGGCGCCAGGATGGTGCCCGGCTGGGCATCGCTTCCGCACAGGGCACGGTCAGCATCACCGCCGCCACGCCGACCGGCCGCTTCGGCGTTCAGGCCGGCGACCAGGTGCTGCGCGTGGACGGGGTTCCCGTACACAAGGTGGGTGAGCTGACCGACGCGCTGTCTGCCAGTGACAAACCCAGCGTGCCGGTCACGGTGCGCCGCGCCGGTCGCGACCAGGTGATCAGCGTGCCGACGGCGGCATGGCGCGCGGTGCAGCCGCCACCGCCACCGCGGCCTCCGGCGCCGCCTTCGCCGCCGGACCGTCCGTAAGCGGTTTCCGGGCCCCACCCTGCCGGGGGGCCCGGCGCTCGGGTACTCTCTGCCTACTTTCCGGTCTTTCGTTGCCGCATGCCTTCGATCCTGATCATTGACGACAACGCCAGCGTGGCTACCGCGCTGGAGGTCCTGTTCTCGCTCCACGACATCGACGCCATGCACGCGCTGTCGCCGGACGAAGGCCTGGCGCTGCTGGAGCAGCAACCGGTGGACCTGGTCATCCAGGACATGAATTTCACCGAGGACACCACCTCCGGTGAAGAAGGCGAGGCGCTGTTCCAGCAGATCCGCGGACGCCACCCCGATCTGCCGGTGATCCTGCTCACCGCCTGGACCCACCTGAGCAGTGCGGTGGACCTGGTCAAGGCCGGCGCGGCCGACTACCTGGCCAAGCCGTGGGACGACCGCAAGCTGCTGACCACGGTCAACAACCTGCTGGAGCTGTCTGAGACCCGCCGTGAACTCGACCGCCGCCGTGCGCGCGAGCAGCGTGACCGCAGCGCATTGGAAGCGCGCTACGACCTGCGCGGCGCGGTGGTGGCCGACCCGGCCAGCGAGCGCGTGGTGAGCCTGGCCTGCCAGGTCGCGCGCTCGGAGCTGCCCGTACTGATCACCGGGCCCAACGGCGCAGGCAAGGAGAAGATCGCCGAGATCATCCAGGCCAATTCGCTGGTCGCCAAGGGTCCATTCGTGGCGCTCAATTGCGGCGCCATTCCCTCCGAACTGATTGAAGCCGAACTGTTTGGCACCGAGGCCGGGGCCTACACCGGCGCCAACAAAGCGCGCGAAGGCAAGTTCGAGGCCGCTGATGGGGGCACGTTGTTCCTCGACGAGATCGGCAACCTGTCGCTGGGCGGCCAGATGAAACTGCTGCGCGTGCTGGAAACCGGGCGATTCGAGCGGCTGGGCTCCAACCGCGAGCGTCAGGTCAAGGTACGCGTGATCAGCGCGACCAACGCCGACCTGCCGGCGATGATCCGCGACGGCCAGTTCCGCGAAGACCTGTACTACCGCCTCAACACGGTGGAACTTGCATTGCCACCGCTGGCCGAGCGCCCGGGCGACATCCTGCCGCTGGCCGAACGCTTCCTGGGCGATGGCAAGCCACTGTCCAATGCCGCCGCCAGCGCGTTGCAGCGCCATGCGTGGCCGGGCAACGTGCGCGAGCTGCGCAACGTGATCCAGCGCGCCGGCCTGCTAGCGCAGGGGCCGCGCATTGAAGTGGCAGACCTGAACCTGCCACGCGCTGCCGCGCCCCGTGCGGCTGCCCCTACCGCCGATCCGGACCGCAGCCGGATTGAATCGGCGCTGTCGCACAGCCACGGCATCATTGCCCAGGCCGCAGCCGAACTCGGCCTGAGTCGGCAGGCCCTGTACCGCCGCATGGATCGCTACGGCATTCCGCGCGAATGAAGCGCACCTCGTTCACCTTCCGCCTGTTCCTGCGCCTGCTGCCGGTGCTGGCGCTGGCTGCGGCCGGGCCGTGGCTGCTGGCCTACTGGATGGACCGGGGCTGGCTGGTCGCGCTGGTGTCGAGCGTGGCGCTGCTGGTACTCATGTGGTGGACACTGCGTCGCGCGACCGCGCCGGTACGCTCGCTGCTGCGGGCGCTGTCGGGCACCACCAGCAGCTACCGCGATGGCGAATACAACTTCAGCGTGTACTGGCCGGGCAATGATGAGCTGGGCGACCTGGTCCAGGCACACCGCGAGCTGGGCGATGTGCTGCGCGAACAACGCCAGGGGCTGGTGCAGCGCGAGCTGCTGCTGGACACCATGGTGCAGAACACGCCGGTCTCGATGCTGCTGCTGGCCAACGGTGGTGACGGCGTGCAGCGTGTGGTGTTCTCCAACCTGGCCGCACGCAAGCTGCTGCACAACGGCTGGAAACTGGAAGGCCAGGCCATGCAGAACGTGCTCGAAACCATGCCGGTGGAACTGCGCGACGCCATCGAGCGCGGCGGCGACAGCCTGTTCGCGGTAAGCGGCGCCGGCGACGTGGATGATGAGGCCGACGACGATGACGAGCAGGTCTACCACCTGTCGCGGCGCAGCTTCCATCTCAACGGGCGCCCGCACGACCTGCTGCTGATCCGCCTGCTCACCGCCGAGCTGCGGCGACAGGAAGTGCAGACCTGGAAGAAGGTGATCCGGGTGATCAGCCACGAACTCAACAACTCGCTGGCCCCCATTGCGTCTCTGGCGCATTCGGGCGGCGAGCTGGTCCGGCGCGGCAAGATCGACCGCCTGGAAGAGGTGTTCGCCACCATCGAGGACCGTTCGCGGCACCTGGAGGGTTTCATCCGCGGCTACGCGCGCTTTGCCAAGCTGCCGCAGCCGCAGCTGCAGAACGTGCAGTGGAAACAGTTTCTGGCCGGCCTGCAGCTGCAGATTCCATTCCGCATGGCTGATATTCCTGATGACCTGGAGGGCCGCGTCGACATCGCCCAGCTCGGCCAAGCGCTGTTGAACCTGCTCAAGAACGCACATGAGGCATGCAACGAAGCCGAGCCACCCAACGATGACGTGGAGCTGCGCCTGACTCGCCTGCCGCAGTGGCTGCGGCTTGAAGTGCTGGATCGTGGCAAGGGCATGAACGAAGCGGTGCTGCAGAACGCGCTGATGCCGTTCTATTCCACCAAGCGCAATGGCACCGGGCTGGGCCTGGCGCTTACCCGCGAAATCGTCGAAGCCCACGGTGGCCGCATATCGCTGCAGAACCGCCGCGAGGGCGGGTTGTGCGTGGCGATTTTCCTGCCTGGGTAAAGCGTACCCACCAACGGTGGGCACCTACCCGGTGCGGTCTACCCACCAACGGTGGGTACCTGCCGGTTGCGGCGTAGCTGCCAGCGGTAGGTGACGACCGTTGGTCGTCACGCGTCAACGTTTGGTAGGGCGATGCCAGCCTTCAATCGTCTGCTGGCGCGCGCGCGCGACGGTCAACTCACCTTCCGGCGCATTGCGGGTGATCACCGAACCCGCCGCGATCGTCGCGCCCTGTCCGATCGTCACCGGGGCCACCAGCGAGCTGTTGGAGCCGATGAAGGCGTTGTCACCGATGGTGGTCTGCGACTTGTTCACGCCGTCGTAGTTGCAGGTGATGGTGCCGGCGCCGATGTTGACCTTGCTGCCGATCACCGCATCACCCAGGTAGGTGAGGTGGTTGGCCTTGCTGCCGGCACCGAGGTGCACTTTCTTGGTCTCCACGAAGTTGCCTACATGCGCCCCCTCGGCCAGCACGGTGCCCGGACGCAGCCGCGCGAACGGGCCGATCTCGGCCGCGCCCTCGCTGACCACACCGTCCAGGTCGCAATGCGGCTTGACCACGGTACCGGCGGCCAGCGTGACATCCTTGAGCCGGGTGAACGGGCCGATGCTCACCCCGTCGCCCAGCACCACGGTGCCTTCCAGGATCACGTTGACGTCGATCTGCACGTCGCGCCCCACCGTGACCGTGCCACGGATATCCACGCGCGCCGGATCGATCACGCGCGCCCCCTGGCCGCACAGCGCACGCACTTCGCGCAGCTGCCAGGCACGCTCCAGCTGCGACAGCTGCCAGGGATCGTTGGCACCTTCCGCCTCCTGGGCATCGACGACGAAGGCCATGTCGGCCGGGGTGTAGTCGCGCGCTGCGGAAGCGAACACGTCGGTCAGGTAGTACTCGCCCTGCGCGTTGCTGTTGGACAGCTGCGACAGCCAGGTACGCAACGCCGTGGATTCGGCGGTGATGATGCCGGTGTTGATGGTGCGGATGGCCAGCTGTTCTTCGCTGGCATCCTTCTGCTCTACGATGGCGCCGACCTTGCCTTCAGCATTGCGCACGATCCGTCCGTAGCCGGTCGGGTTGACCATGTCGGCCACCAGCACCGCCAGCCGACCCGGCTGCGACAGCAGGTGCTGCAGGGTATCAACCCGGATCAACGGCACGTCGCCGTACAGCACCAGCACCGTGGCAGCATCGGGCACCTGCGGCATGGCCTGCTGCACGGCGTGGCCGGTGCCCAGCTGCTGGCTCTGCTCGGCCCACTGCAGGTCAGGCTGGTCGGCGAACGCCGCGCGCACCGCTTCACCACCGTGGCCGTACACCACATGGATGGCGTCGGGGCGCAGCTGGCGGGCGGTATCGATCACGTGCGCCAGCATCGGGCGGCCGGCAATCGGCTGCAGGACCTTCGGCAGGTCGGACTTCATGCGCTTGCCAGCGCCGGCGGCGAGGATGATGACGTGCAGGGCTTGGGTCATGTGAGGGAAGCTGATCAAAGGTGACGGCTGCGATTCTAGAACGCCGGCCGTCAACGTGCCGCTTTCCGGGGCGCCGGAAACAACAACGCCGGCGGAAGCCGGCGTTGTCGATGCAGCGGTAAGCGCTGGAACTCAGTGCTTGAGGGTCTTGCGCAGGCGCTCCAGCGCCTGCAGCTGGACCACGGCTTCGGCCAGCTTCTGCTGGGCTTCGGCCACTTCCATCGCTTCGCCGCGGTTGGCCAGGATGCGCTCGGCTTCTTCCTTGGCCTTGCGGACCGAGGACTCGTCGATGTCCTGTGCGCGGATCGCGGTGTCGGCCAGCACGGTCACGACCTGCGGCTGCACCTCGAGGATGCCGCCGGAGATGGCGAAGTCCAGCTGCTCACCCGTGCTCAGGGTGACCACCACCTTGCCCGGCTTGAGCTTGGTGATCAGCGGGGCGTGCTTGGGCGCGATGCCCAGTTCGCCAAGCTCACCCGTAGCCACGACCAGAGTCGCTTCACCACGGAAGATTTCCTGCTCGGCGCTGACGATGTCGCAACGGATGGTGCTCATGATCAGGCCTTCTCAGCCATCTTCTTGGCCTTCTCGACCGCTTCTTCAATGCTGCCGACCATGTAGAACGCCTGTTCCGGCAGGTGGTCGTACTCGCCATCGACGATGGCCTTGAAGCCACGGATGGTGTCCTTCAGCGAGACGTACTTGCCCGGCGAGCCGGTGAACACTTCGGCCACGTGGAACGGCTGGCTGAAGAAGCGCTCGATCTTACGGGCGCGCGACACGGCCTGCTTGTCTTCTTCGGACAGCTCGTCCATGCCCAAGATGGCGATGATGTCCTTCAGTTCCTTGTACTTCTGCAGGGTCTGCTGGACGCGCTGGGCGGTGTCGTAGTGTTCGTGGCCGATGACCAGCGGGTCCATCTGGCGGCTGGTCGAATCCAGCGGATCCACCGCCGGGTAGATACCCAGCGAGGCGATCGAACGCGACAGGGTCACGGTCGAATCCAGGTGGGCGAAGGTGGTCGCCGGGGACGGGTCGGTCAAGTCATCGGCCGGCACGTAGACGGCCTGGATCGAGGTGATCGAGCCGTTCTTGGTCGAGGTGATGCGCTCCTGCAGGACGCCCATTTCCTCTGCCAGGGTCGGCTGGTAACCCACGGCCGACGGCATGCGGCCCAGCAGTGCCGACACTTCGGTACCGGCCAGGGTGTAGCGGTAGATGTTGTCGACGAACAGCAGCACGTCCTTGCCCTTGCCGTTTTCGTCCTTCTCGTCGCGGAAGTACTCGGCCATGGTCAGGCCGGTCAGCGCGACGCGCAGGCGGTTGCCCGGCGGCTCGTTCATCTGGCCGTACACCATCGCGACCTTGTCCAGGACGTTGGAGTCCTTCATCTCGTGGTAGAAGTCGTTGCCCTCACGGGTACGCTCGCCCACGCCGGCGAACACGGACAGGCCGCTGTGCGCCTTGGCGATGTTGTTGATCAGCTCCATCATGTTGACGGTCTTGCCGACGCCGGCGCCGCCGAACAGGCCGACCTTGCCGCCCTTGGCGAACGGGCACATCAGGTCGATGACCTTGATGCCGGTTTCCAGCAGCTCGGTGGCCGGGGACTGGTCTTCGTACGACGGCGCTTCACGGTGGATTTCCCAGCTGTCGCTGGCGGTCACCGGACCGGCCTCGTCGATCGGACGGCCCAGCACGTCCATGATGCGGCCCAGGGTGCCTGCACCGACCGGCACCGAGATGGCGCGTTCGGTGTTGGTGGCCACCAGGTTGCGCTTCAGGCCGTCGGTGGAGCCCAGCGCGATGCAACGGACCACGCCGTCACCGAGCTGCTGCTGCACTTCCAGCGTGATGTCGGTGTTGTCCACCTTCAGCGCGTGGTACACCTTCGGCACCGACTCGCGGGGGAATTCCACGTCGACGACGGCGCCGATGATCTGAACGATCTTGCCCTGACTCATTGCTGCATCCTCTAATTTAAATGCTTTGACTGCGCGCGTCAGACTGCTGCCGCGCCGCCGACGATTTCCGAAATTTCCTGGGTGATCGCTGCCTGGCGGGCCTTGTTGTAGACCAGCTGCAGGGTTCCGATCAGCTTGTTGGCGTTGTCACTGGCCGACTTCATCGCGACCATGCGGGCTGCATGCTCGGACGCGACGTTTTCCAGCACTGCCTGGTACACCAGCGATTCGACGTAACGCGTCATCACGTGCTCGAGCACGGTCGCGGCGTCGGGTTCGTACAGGTAATCCCAGTCGTGGTGTGCAACCTGCTTCTCGGCCGCCGGCAACGGCAGCAACTGGTCGAAGCTGGCCTTCTGCGTCATCGTGTTGATGAAGCGGTTGTAGACCAGGTACACACGGTCGACCTTGCCTTCGGAGAAGGCATCGAGCATGACCTTGATGACACCGATCAGCTGTTCCAGGTGCGGCACGTCGCCCATGTGGGTGACACTGCCGACCATGTTGACCTTGACGCGGCGGAAGAAGGTGGAGGCCTTCTGGCCGATGGTCACCAGATCGATCTCGGCGCCCTTGTCCTGCCACTCGCGCACGTCGCCGAGCATCTTGCGGAACAGGTTGTTGTTCAGGCCACCGGCCAGGCCGCGGTCGGAAGAGACCACGATGTAGCCCACGCGCTTCACCTGCTCGCGCTGGACCAGGAACGGATGCTGGTAATCGGTGCTGGCCTGGGCCAGGTGGCCGATCACCTGCTTCATCGCCTGCGCATACGGACGCGACGTCTTCATCCGCTCCTGCGCCTTGCGGATTTTGGAGGCCGAGACCATTTCAAGCGCGCGGGTCACCTTGCGGGTGTTCTGCACGCTTTTGATCTTGGTTTTGATTTCGCGTCCGCTTGCCATCTCTTATTCCCGTAGAGCGGGGCCATGCCCCGCTTTGTCGTTTGCGCAGCGGGGAAACACTCCCCACCCCACGAAGCGGCTTACCAGCTGCCGGTGGTCTTGAACTCGGAGATGCCCTTCTTGAAGGCCGCTTCGATGTCGTTGTCCCAACCGCCGGTGGCGTTGACCTTGCCGACCAGTTCGCCCTGGGTGTTGGCGAAGTGGGCATGCAGGCCTTCTTCGAAGGCCAGCAGCTTGTTGACCGGCACGTCGTCGAGGTAACCCTCGTTGACGGCGTAGATCGACAGCGCCTGGTTGGCGATCGACATCGGGGCGTACTGCTTCTGCTTCATCAGCTCGGTGACGCGCTGGCCGCGCTCAAGCTGCTTGCGGGTGGCTTCGTCAAGGTCCGAGGCGAACTGCGCGAACGCAGCCAGCTCGCGGTACTGGGCCAGCGAGATGCGGATGCCGCCCGACAGCTTCTTGATGATCTTGGTCTGGGCCGCACCACCGACGCGCGACACCGAAATACCGGCGTTCACGGCCGGGCGGATGCCCGAGTTGAACAGGTCGGTTTCCAGGAAGATCTGGCCGTCGGTGATCGAGATCACGTTGGTCGGCACGAACGCGGACACGTCGCCGGCCTGGGTTTCGATGATCGGCAGCGCGGTGAGCGAACCGGTCTGGCCCTTGACGGCACCGTTGGTGAACTTCTCCACGTACTCTTCCGAAACGCGGGCTGCGCGCTCGAGCAGACGCGAGTGCAGGTAGAACACGTCACCGGGGTAGGCTTCACGGCCCGGCGGGCGCTTCAGCAGCAGCGAGATCTGGCGGTAGGCCACGGCCTGCTTGGACAGGTCGTCGTACACGATCAGGGCGTCCTGGCCGCGGTCCATGAAGTACTCACCCATGGTGCAGCCCGAATAGGCGCTGATGTACTGCATGGCAGCCGATTCGGAGGCGGTGGCGGCCACGACCACGGTGTGGGCCAGGGCGCCGTTTTCTTCCAGCTTGCGCACGATGTTGGCCACGGTCGACGCCTTCTGGCCGATCGCGACGTACACGCACTTGATGCCGGTGTCCTTCTGGTTGATCACCGCATCGATGGCCAGGGCGGTCTTGCCGGTCTGGCGGTCACCGATGACCAGCTCGCGCTGGCCGCGGCCGATCGGGATCATGGAGTCGACGGACTTGTAGCCGGTCTGCACCGGCTGGTCGACGGACTTGCGCCAGATCACGCCCGGGGCAACGCGCTCCACCGGCGCGGTGGCCTGTGCAGCGATCGGGCCCTTGCCGTCGATCGGCTCGCCGAGGGCGTTGACCACGCGACCCAGCAGTTCCGGACCGACCGGCACTTCCAGGATGCGGCCGGTGGTCTTGGCCACGTCGCCTTCGCGCAGGTGCTCATAGCCACCCAGGACCACGGCGCCGACCGAGTCGCGCTCCAGGTTCAGGGCCAGGGCGAAGGTGTTGTTCGGCAGTTCGATCATTTCGCCCTGCATCACGTCGGCCAGGCCGAAGATGCGCACGATGCCGTCGGACACGCTGGTCACGGTGCCTTCGTTGCGCGATTCCGCGGCCAGCTTGACCTTCTCGATGCGGTTCTTGATCAGTTCGCTGATTTCGGAGGGGTTGAGCGTGGTTGCCATCGTCAAGTCCTAGTGCCGGCGATCACGCCGGACGTTAAATGAATTCAGTTAGCGAGCGCGGTCTGCAGGCGCGACAGCTTGCCTTTGAGCGAGCCATCGATCACCACGTCGCCAGCGTCGATCACCGCGCCGCCGATCAGCGACGCATCGATGGCGGTGGTGACGTCGACCTCTTGGCCGAAGCGCTTGCGCAGCGCGGCCTTGATGGCGTCCAGCTCAGCGGTGGACAGCTCGGCGGCCGAGGTCACCGTGGCTTTCACCACGTGTTCGGCTTCAGCACGGAGCTGGTCGTACATACCTGCGATTTCCGGCAGCAAGGGAAGCCGGTGCGCTTCGGCCAGGATGGCCAGGAAGCGACCGAACGACTCGCCTGCCTTTTCCGGCGCCAGCAACGCGACGGCATCGTCACGGCCCAGCTCCGGGTTCGACAGCAGGGCCGACACGCGCGGATCGGCGGCTACGTGGGCGGAAAACGCAAGCGCGTCCGACCACGGCGCGAACGTGCCTTCGTCGCGCGCGGTCGCGAACGCGGCGCGGGCATACGGGCGTGCAAGCGTGAGGGCCTGGCTCATCGATCAGATCTCCGAGGCCAGCTCGTCGAGCAGCGCCTTGTGGGCGTTGGCGTCGATTTCGCGCTTGAGCAGCTTTTCGGCACCGGTCACGGCCAGCACGGACACCTGCTTGCGCAGATCTTCGCGGGCACGGTTGGCGGCCAGTTCGATCTCGGCGTGGGCCAGTTCTTTCTGGCGGTTCGCTTCGACGATGGCTTCATTCTTGGCAGCATCAACGATCTGGTTGGCGCGGGCATGGGCCTGGTCGATGATCTCGTTGGCCTTGGTGCGCGCATCCTTCAATGCTTCGTTGACCTTTTCCTGTGCCTGCGCCAGATCCTTCTGGCTGCGATCGGCAGCAGCGAGCCCTTCAGCGATCTTCTGCTGGCGCTCTTCGATGGCGTTCATCAGCGGCGGCCAGATCTTGGTCGCGATGATCCAGATCAGACCGGCGAACGCCAGTGCCTGGGCAACGAGGGTAAAACCGATTTCCATGGGGTTCGCTCAATCTGGGGTGATGGGGTGGATGCGCCGCAGGAGCGGCGCATCCGTTCCTTCATCCGCGATCAGGCGCTCAAGGCGCCTGATCGTTTCGCTTTCGCTGGATCAGCCAGCAGCCGGCAGACGCGCAACGAACTCAGCGATGGTCGGGTTGGCGAAGGCCAGCAGCAGGCCGACGGCGACCGAGATGATGAACGCGGCGTCGATCAGGCCGGCGGTGATGAACATGCGGACCTGCAGCACCGGGATCAGTTCCGGCTGGCGGGCAGCCGATTCCAGGAACTTACCGGCCATGATGGCCAGACCGAGACCGGCACCCAGCGCGGCCAGGCCGATCATGATGCCGACGGCGAGGACGGTGGAGCTCTGGACTTGGGCGAGGTTGGTCAGGACGGCAAAGTACATGGGTTATCTCCGGAAACTTAAGTAGCTAAGGGTAATGAAACGGATGAAGGGTGAAGCGGAAACTCAGTGAGCGTCTTCCGACAGGCTCAGGTACACGATCGACAGCATCATGAAAATGAATGCCTGCAGCGGAATCACCAGCAGGTGGAACAGCATCCAGCCAAGGCCGAAGGCACCGCCTGCGATGGCGCCCATGATGCCGGCACTGCCCAGCACCCAGATCAGCAGGAACACGATTTCGCCGCCGAACATGTTGCCGAACAGTCGCATCGCCAGCGAGATCGGCTTGCTCAGCCACTCGACGATGTTGAGGATCAGGTTGAACGGCATCATCCACTTGCCGAACGGCGCGGTCAGGAATTCCTTGGTGAAACCACCCAGGCCCTTGGCACGCAGCGCGAAGAACAGCATCAGGAAGAACACGCTGATCGACATGCCCAGGGTGGCATTGACGTCGGCGGTCGGAACCGGCTTCCAGTAAGGGATACCCAGCGCTTCCAGCGGCAGCGCGATGAAGTCGGCCGGGATCATCTTGATGAGATTCATCAGGAGGATCCAGAAGAAGATCGTGATCGCGATCGGGGTCACCAGCTTGCTGGTGCCGTGGTAGGTGTCCTTGGCCTGGCGGTCAACGAATTCCAGGCAGATCTCCACGAACGCCTGCCACTTGCCCGGCACTCCGGCCGTGGCCTTGCGGGTGGCCATCCAGAAGCCAAACACCATCAACAACCCCATCAGGACCGAGGTCACAATGGTGTCGACGTGAATTGCCCAGAAACCACCTTCCTGCATGTGGAACGTCAGGTTGTGCAGGTGATGTTGGATGTAGGAGGTGGGTGTAAGCGCCTCGCCTGCCATGTGTCCGGAACCTTGAGTTAAATAAATTGGATCAGCGCCTGGCCAGAGCCAGGACCTGGAACATCAGTCCGACGGCGATTCCGGCCAGCAGCGCCAGTGCAGGCAGCTTGAAGACCACGAAACCCACCGCCAGGACACCGAATACGAGTGCCCACTTTGCCACCACCGCCAGGATCAGCCGCGACATCGCTGAACCTGCCGCCTGCACTCCGCCCCCCAGCGCCATCCGCGCCGCCACCCAGCCGCCTGCCGATACCGCCACGCCCGAGGCCAGCGCGCCGAGCGCGTACTTGGGACCTGCCAGCAGCAGAAAGGCCAGGGCCAGGACAGCCACTGCGGCCAGCGGGTACACCGCTGCGCGCAGCATCAGTCGCCGACCCGCGTCAACGGAGTTCAGCACACGTATGTCCTGCATGGTTGTGGGAGGAGTGACCGGGGCTGCAACTGCCTATGCCCCGTCGAGCCGCCAAATTATAGCAACGGGACAATTTGCGAGACAACCTGCGCCTGTTCATCCCAGACGCCGCAAGTTGCTGCATCGCCACAGATTTTGGCCCGCAGCCGGGGCCGATCCCGCCAATGGGGGCCCCAATTCATGTCGCGTCGCACCATATTGAACTTTGGTCGTGAGGGCCGGTCATAGGGTTGGGCCTGCCATTCGATCCTCGTCGACGCCCCTGATGCAGGCCGGTACCGGGCGGCCCCGAGCTCTCTCCGGGGCCGCCCTCTTTCCGGCCACGCCATTGTTGGCGCCGTAACGTGATCAAGCGCACTGTCCGGCCAGCCTCCGCATGAACGGTACACATGCCGTCCACCATACGTTCACGAATGGTGGACGCGACGCTCGGGCAGAGTGATTCCATTCCATCGAATCACTGCAAGGACACCCACGATGCGTCTGCTTCCCCTGCTCGCCCTGCCGCTGGCCATGGCCGCCCTCACCCACGCCACGTCCGCCAGCGCCGCGGAGGGCGACGACCGCTTCGCGCTCCGCCTGGGCGCCATGAATATTGATTCGGACAACACCATCCGTGGCAACACCACGGTGCTGGGCCAGGATGTGGGCTTCTCCGAGGACTTCGGCCTGGGTGGCAAGGAATGGGAACCGCGCATTGACGGCCTGTTCCGCATCAGCGACCGCCAGCGTCTGATCTTCAACTACTTCAAGTACGACAAGGATCGCCGCGAGACCCTCAATGACGGGATCAGCTTCGGTGGTGAAACCGTGCCGGCCGGCAGCTTCGTCAAGGGCGAGCTCAAGTACCAGGTGGCCAGCCTGGTGTACGACTACTCGGTGGTGGATACCGAAAAGTTCGACCTCGGCCTGCAGCTGGGTGCGGAATACGCCAAGGTGAGCACCAAGGCCTATGCCGACCTGGGCACCGTGTACCAGGGCCAGTTCCTGGATGAGAAGGCCGACGGTGTGGCGCCGGTGGTGGGTGCGCGCTTCACCATCACTCCGTCCGAGAAGTGGATGATCACCGCGCAGGGCCAGTACCTGAACACCGACTGGGGCAACTTCGATGACTACGACGGCGACCTGACCCGTGCCAACGTGATCGTCGATTACAAGTTCACCGACAATTTCGGCATGTTTGCCGGCTACGACTGGTTCCGCCTGGACGTCGACCAGAGTGGCAGCGATGGCACCATCGGCCTGAAGCAGGAGTTCAAGGGCCCCGTGGCCGGCATCAGCGTTTCGTTCTGATCCAACCGTTGGTTGGTGTGTTACCGCACAGAAAACCCGGCTTTCGCCGGGTTTTTTGTTGGAATCGGTCTCACGACCAACGGTCGTGAGCTACCGGAATAAAAAAAGCCCGGCTTTCGCCGGGCTTCTTTTATTTCTTTTTCGGGATATACAGATCGGTGATCGTGCTGTCGTAGATTTCCGCGGCCATCGCCACCGATTCGCTCAGCGTCGGGTGGGCGTGGATGGTGTGGCCGATGTCTTCGGCTTCGGCGCCCATCTCGATCGCCAAGCCGATCTCGGCCAGCAGGTCGCCCGCATGCACGCCGACGATCGCGCCGCCGATGATGCGGTGGGTGTCCTCGTCGAAGATCAGCTTGGTGAAGCCTTCGGTGCGACCGATGCCGATCGCGCGGCCGCTGGCGGCCCACGGGAACTTGGCCACGCCGACCTTCAGGCCCTGCGCCTTGGCTTCGGTCTCGGTCACGCCGACCCAGGCGATTTCCGGGTTGGTGTAGGCCACAGACGGAATCACCCGCGCAACCCATTCCTTCTTCTCGCCCGAAGCCACTTCGGCCGCCAGTTTGCCCTCGTGCGTGGCCTTGTGGGCCAGCATCGGGTTGCCGACGATATCGCCGATGGCAAAGATGTGCGGCACATTGGTGCGCATCTGGCGGTCCACCGGAATGAAGCCACGCTCGGTAACACCCACGCCCGCCTTCTCGGCACCGATCTTCTTACCGTTCGGCGAACGGCCCACGGCCACCAGCACGCGGTCGAAGCTGCCCTGCTCCAGGCCCGGCTTCTCGCCTTCGGCAGCGGCTTCGAAGGTCACGGTGATGCCCTTCTTGTCCGCGTTCACGCCGGACGCCTTGGTCTTGAGGTGGACCTCGACGCCCTGCTTCTTCAGGCGGTCGGCCAACGGCTTGACCAGATCCTTGTCGGCTCCGGGCATCAGCTGGTCCATGAACTCCACCACGGTCACCCTGCTGCCCAGTGCGGCGTACACGGTGGCCATTTCCAGGCCGATGATGCCGCCACCGACCACCAGCAGCGAGCCGGGAATGTCGGCCAGCTCCAGCGCGTCGGTGGAATCCATCACGCGCGGGTCGTCCCACGGGAAGTTCGGCAGCTTCACCGCCTGCGAGCCAGCGGCGATGATGCACTGCTGGAAGCGCAGCAGCTGGGTCTTGCCGTCGTCGCCGACGATCTCCAGCTCATTGGCCGAGACGAAGGTGGCCACGCCCTGCACCGTGCGTACCTTGCGCTGCTTGGCCATGCCAGCCAGGCCCTTGGTCAGCTGGGTGACCACTTTTTCCTTGTAGCCGCGCAGCTTGTCCAGGGTGATCTTCGGGGCGCTGAATTCCACGCCGAAATCGCCGGCGTGGGCCACTTCATCAATCACCGCGGCGGCATGCAGCAGCGCCTTGGACGGAATGCAGCCCACGTTGAGGCACACGCCGCCCAGGCTGGCGTAGCGTTCGATCAGCACCGTATCCACCCCCAGGTCGGCGGAGCGGAACGCGGCGGTGTAACCGCCCGGGCCTGCCCCCAGCACCACCATCTGGCATTCGATGTCGGCCGGCTTGCCCGACGACAGCGCCGGCTGCGGCGCGGCCGGTTCGGCCGGGGCGCGGTGCGACGGGGTCACCGGCGGCTTGCTGGCCGGCGCGGCGGCCTTCGGCGCTTCGGCCGCAGGTGCGGCCGGTGCGGCAGCGGCGCCTTCGGCGTCCAGCACCACCACGACGTCGCCCTCGGACAGCGTGTCGCCGAGCTTGACCTTGATTTCCTTGACCACGCCGGCCGCCGAAGACGGCACTTCCAGGGTGGCCTTGTCCGATTCCAGCGTGACCAGGCCCTGGTCCTTCTTCACCGTATCGCCCACGGCGACCAGCAGTTCGATCACCGGCACCGCGCTGTAATCGCCGATGTCGGGAACCTTGATTTCAATAGCGGCCATTGTTGTTCTCCTGGGTCTCAGCCGGCGTTGCCGGCGAGCAGTTGCTGCAGTTCGT
This sequence comes from Stenotrophomonas sp. NPDC047960, assembly GCF_043204395.1. Lineage (NCBI taxonomy): Bacteria > Pseudomonadati > Pseudomonadota > Gammaproteobacteria > Lysobacterales > Lysobacteraceae > Stenotrophomonas > Stenotrophomonas sp. NPDC047960. The sequence continues at coordinate 393,187 of NZ_JBIDBX010000002.1, forward strand.
CGAGCGACTCGTCCAGATCCTGCCAGCGACGGTCGAGCTTCTTTTCCTTGGTGTCGCTGGCTTCGATCAGCAGCGCCACCTGTTTCATCATCAACCTGCCGGCGCCGCACTCCCAGCGGGGCCCGCTGTAGCGCTCACCCGCCACCTGGAAGGACAGCACCTCGCCATCGGTCACCGGCGCCTTGCGCCCGGCCGGCACGCCCGATTCAAGGGCGGCCTGCCAGCTGCGCACCAGGCGCTGGGCCAGCGCGGCGGGGATGGCGACCTGATACTGGTCCGGTTCCTGGTCCACGCGCAGCTCCAGGCCACCCCCGCGCGCACTGTTGTTCCAGTTGTACACGCGCTTGTCGGCCTGGCTGTAGCGCAGGGTCCACGCCTGGTCCTGGCTGCCGGGCAGCAGCGCCACGCCGGTTTCCACCCCGCCCTTGGGCAGGATGGTCAGCGCCAGCGCGGGCTGTGCCTTGCCGTCGAACAGGGTTTCCACGGCCTGGCCGTAGTTGCCCACCGCCGGCGGCCAGCCGCGGCCGAGATCGGTCGTGCACGCGGCGGATGCGCCGGGCGCAACGACCAGGGCGGCCAATATCACCGCAACGCCCGCCAGGCGCTGCCTCACAGCAGCACGCGCCGCATGTCGGCCAGCACCTGCGACAGGTACGTGGTGAAGCGCGCGGCCAGCGCACCGTCAATGACGCGGTGGTCGTAGCTCAGCGACAACGGCAGCATCAGCTTCGGAGCGAATTCCTTGCCGTTCCAGACCGGCTGGATCGAGGACTTGGACACGCCCAGGATGGCCACTTCCGGTGCATTGACGATCGGGGTGAACGC